>NZ_FODV01000001.1 GCF_900110465.1 Halogranum amylolyticum | reverse complement strand
TCGCTCATGTGTAGCAGATTGTTGATTTCAGAGAGTCGCTTTGACAGCGTGTTTGAGTGCTTTTCGACCGGGTTTTCTGAAGAGTTCGCTGCGTAGCTGAAAGGCGCGGAGATACTGTGTCAACTTGTCCTTCGAGACGCCTCGATGCGGCGAGAGCCACCGTCGCGCCAGCGACGCGTGGCTCTCGCAGGTGTTGACGTGAACGTCTCCATCAGCGTATTCGCCGTCACCGTGGACGACGTATTCGCGGGTGAATTCGTCGTCGTCCTCCAGTGGGTCGTATGCCCGAAATCCGTCAGTGTAGACGGTCAGCGACTCCTCCTCGTGGTCCGCCAGCAGGAGTCGCACTGTCGATTCGTCAGCGGATTTCGCTGGGGCGACGTATCGCTGTCCCGTTCCACGGTCAACGATGGAGAAGACCGGTGGTTTGTCTCCCTCGTACGAACCTCGTCCGCGCGTGGACAGGCCACGCGAGCGCGACTCTTGGTCGCGCTCGCGGCCTTTCAACCCCGCAGAGACGTACACTTCGTCGATTTCGACCGGTCCAACGAGGTCGAGTTGAGGCGCGTCGAGCGCTCTGGTAAAGCGCTCGACGCGCTGATGCATCGTCTTGTAGGTGACACCGATCTCTCGCTGAAGTTGGCGAAGACTCGTGTTGAAGCGCAGAAACGCGTAGATTGAGAACAACCACTTGCGGAGCGCAACCTTCGAGTGAGCGAAAATTGTGCCCGTCTTGTCGTTGAACGTGCGGTCGCAATTCTTACAGAGATAGCGTTGAAACGCCCCATAGCTGCCGTTTCTGACCGTCCGGTCAGAACGGCAGCGGGGGCATTCGACGCCGTCACGCCAGCGAACCTGTTGGAGCAGGTCCGCTGCGAGCGATTCCGAACCAAACACATCGAGCGGAATCATTCGTGTCGGACACCGCTAACGCGGTGCCCTTGCCCTCTTCGATTCTAGAGCAACAGCTGAACTGTATCAACAATCTCCTACAGAAGAGCGGTCGAAATAAACGGCGTCGCGTGGGCGGGAGACGACGAAGTCGAACGGGTCGAGATATCGGTCGATGGGGGTGAGACGTGGGACGAGGCGGAGTTCGTCGGTCCGGAGTTCGGTCGACACGCCGTTCGGAAGTTCCGGTACGTCTGGGAGGCCCCACGAGGAACGCACACCCTCCTCTCGCGAGCGACCGACGAGACGGGACGGACGCAACCGGCGACGGTCGCCGACCCGGAGGCGGGTCTTCGCGAAACCGACGACACGCAGTATCCGTGGAACCAGAAAGGCTACGGAAACAACGCCTTCGTTCCGCTCGGGGTCACGGTCACTGTCGGCGTTTAGACGACGCACCACGAGACACTGGGCACCGCGCACATCGCTCCGGAACGCTTCGAGTCGTGCGCCTTCCCCGGTTACCGGAGAGCGCGACGTTTAAGCGAGCCAATCGACAAAGACCCTCCATGGCAGAACCGCGCGTGCCGGGCGGGGGCGGCGACGTTTTCGAACTCCCCTGTGGCGAGGAGAAACGGATCCGCGACCTCGACATGGGGATGCGAGAGTTCGACTGCGCCTGTGGCGAGAGCCACGCCGTCGTTATGGACATCCACCCCCCGGACCGCTTCATCCCGGAGTTCCTCGTCGAGGTGTTGCGAGAGGCCATCGAGACGACGAGCGAGGAGATGCCGGAGTTCGACACACCGCACATGCTCGGCATCGTCCTCGAGGAGTTCCCTCGACAAGTGGTCTCCGAGGACGTCACCGAGGATCACGACGTCGGCTACTCGATGGTGTGGGTGACGGAGTTCGACTCGCGTCGACTCCACGAGATCATCGTCGAACTCCTCGTCGAGCTGATGGAACACGCCGTCAGCCACACCGACGACCCGAACGCGACCGCCGAGTTCGAGTCGCAGATGATCGACTTCGACGTCGAGGAGTTTGTCGACCAGTACCGTTCTCAGCGCGATCTCGACGCCGACGACGTCTACGTCTGAGACGGCGTCTCTCTTCTAGTTGTGTCGTGGGTGTCGTGTAGTCGGCCGTCACAGTCAACCGTCTGGTTGCCGAATCGCGTCACATGAGCGACGACACGAACTCCGACGGAGCACAACAGCCGATAGAGCCGGGGATGGTCGTCTACGACCACGAGGGCGATCAACTCGGCGTCGTCACCGGGATGACGGGCGAGGGGTTCGAGGTGTCGATCCGCGAGGAGGGCCTGTCCGTCGACGACGACGGGTACGCCGACACTCAGAACATTCAGGAACACGAGCCCGGACAGGAGTTCGGCGAGGGCTACATCATGTGGCGCTGTGCGGAGTGCGGCGAGATGGGCGAACTGGAGGACGGCCTCCCCGAAGAGTGTCCGAACTGTGGCGCAGAGGCGGTCCAGAAGTGGCGGGAGGACTGATTCGATGAGCAACCAGCCCACCGTCCGCCGAGCGGAACCGGACGACGCCGCCCGCGTGCGCGAGATCGCAGAGAGCACGTTCACGCAGGCGTACGCACTCAGCCCGCAGGACATCGAGGCGATACTCGACGCCAAATTCGTCGAGGACGACCTCCAGTCGCGGTTCGAGCGCGACGACACGACGCTCGTCGCCGAGAACGACGGCGTGCTCGCGGGGTTCGCACGACTGGACGTCGACGACGGGACCATCCGGTGGCTCCACGTCGACCCGGAGCGCCGCGGTCTCGGCGTGGGGACGACGCTGTTCGAGGCGGCCGTCGACGAACTCGAATCCCAGGGAGTCGAGACGGTCCGTGGGGTCGTCCTCTCGTCGAACACCGCTGCCGGCGCGTTCTTCGAGCGGTTCGGCTACGGGAAGACCGACGAGTGGCGGACGGAGATCGACGGCCTCGACGTCGTCGAGTACACGTTCACGGCGCAGGCCGACGTCGAGTCCGACGACCGGGGCAACGACGCCGCTCGCGAGGGAGACAGAGAGGAGTGGGACCCCGAGAACGTCGCGAGCGACCTCCCGGACACAGCCACGGCCGACGGCGAGGAGGTGTACCTCGGCGACGACGTGGTTCCGGGGACCGAAGGCGGGTTCGTCTCGACGTACACCGACGACGAGCGGACGACGGAGCACGGCTACTACTGTACGAACTGCGGGTCGACGGCTGTCTCCGTCGACAGCATGGAGCGACTCGAGTGTCAGAACTGCGGGAACGTCCGCCGACCGGACGACGACTACGACGGATCGTACCTGTAGCGACGCGCGAGTCGCGTCCGCCGAGCGAACCGTTCAGTACCGAACGCCATACCGGCGAAACGTCCGGTAATATGGTTTGTCGGATTCACTCCCGCCGTAAACGGCGGGATTCTCTCCTTGCAGAAAGATAGCTTGTGCTCGCCGCTGAGTAATCAAAAGTTATTGTGTCCCAGCCACAACCCCAGGGTGGCTTCAAAACCCCTTGCCCGGAGGTTTCAGAAGCCACGCGCGACGTGTCCCAGCACGTCGCATTTTCATCCCTGAAAGGGGAGCGGCTTCCGTTGGACTCCACCGATGGAAGGATGGTAACTCCTGCGTCTCGTTTCGTCGTCGCGTGTCTTCCTCCGTTCCCAGGGTGACCGTTCGACCCTCGAGTCGAAACTCTGGACTCTCTCCGCGTCGCCGCCGCTTCGGGCGACGATCGGGTCGTCGTCTCACACTCCTCGCAGACCGGTCGTCTCACGTCCGCTCCGCCCGGCACGACCGCCTTGATTGGCGTGCGACGTCGGTTTCGAAATTCGCAAAACCGCTTCGCACCTCGTAATCTTTCGCCGGGCTTATTACGATGTACGGATTCCATCTCGATAATGACCGACGAGAACACCGCCGACGGAACTGCATCCGCGTCTCAGTCGTCCGAGCAGAGAACCATCCTGCTCATCGGTAGTGGACCCATCCAGATCGGCCAGGCAGCGGAGTTCGACTACTCCGGTGCACAGGCCTGCCGCGCACTGCAGGAGGAGGGGGCCCGAGTCGTTCTCGTCAACTCGAACCCCGCGACCATCATGACGGACCCGGAGATGGCCGACCGCGTCTACATCGAACCCATCACGACCGAGGCCATCTCGGAGATCATCGAGAAGGAACGTCCCGACGGCGTCATCGCCGGTCTCGGCGGGCAGACCGGACTGAACGTCACCGCCGAGCTGGCCGAGGAGGGCGTCCTCGAGGAGTTCGACGTCGAGATCATGGGGACGCCGCTGGACACCATCTACGCGACGGAGGACCGCGATCTCTTCCGGAAGCGCATGGAGAACATCGGCGAGCCGGTACCCGCCTCGACGACCATCTCGCTCGACGAAGGCGAGTCCGTCGAGTCGCTCACCGAAGAGAACCTGGTCGACCGCGTGGAAGCGGCCGTCGACGCCGTCGGCGGGCTCCCCGTCATCTCCCGGACGACCTACACGCTCGGCGGCTCCGGCTCCGGCGTCGTCCACGAGATGGACGAACTCGTCGAACGCGTGCGCAAGGGACTACGCCTCTCGCGCAACAGCGAGGTGCTCATCACCGAGTCCATCGCGGGCTGGGTCGAACTCGAGTACGAGGTGATGCGCGACGCCGACGACTCCTGTATCATCATCTGCAACATGGAGAACATCGACCCGATGGGCATCCACACCGGCGAGTCGACGGTCGTGACGCCCTCGCAGGTCATCCCTGACGACGGCCACCAGGAGATGCGCACCGCCGCACTCGACGTCATTCGCGAACTCGGCATCCAGGGTGGCTGTAACATCCAGTTCGCCTGGCACGACGACGGCACGCCCGGCGGCGAGTACCGCGTCGTCGAGGTGAACCCCCGCGTCTCCCGTTCCTCCGCGCTCGCCTCGAAGGCGACCGGCTACCCCATCGCCCGCGTGACGGCGAAGGTCGCGCTCGGCAAGCGTCTCCACGAGATCACGAACGAGATCACGGGCGAGACCACTGCCGCCTTCGAGCCGGCGATCGACTACGTCGTCACGAAGGTCCCGCGGTGGCCGAAGGACAAGTTCGGCGACGTCGACTTCGAGCTCGGGACGGCGATGAAGTCGACCGGCGAGGCGATGGCCATCGGCCGCACCTTCGAGGAGTCGCTCCTCAAAGCGCTCAGATCCTCGGAGTACGACCCTGCCGCCGACTGGGCCGAAGTCGACGACGAGGAGTTAGCGGAGGAGTATCTCGTGAAGCCGACGCCCGACCGTCCCTACGCGATGTTCGAGGCGTTCGACCGCGGCTACACCGTCGAGGAGGTCATCGACCTGACGGGGATCAAAGAGTGGTACGTCGAGCGGTTCAAACGCGTCGCCGACTCGACGGTCGCGGCTGCCGAGGGCGACTTCACCGAGGCGGCGACCGCCGGCTTCACGAACGCCGAGATCGCTTCGACGGCCGGTGCGTCGGTCACGGAGGTCGAAGAGCAGGTCCCGGGTCGCACCTACAAACAGGTCGACACCTGTGCCGGCGAGTTCGCCGCTCAGACGCCGTACTACTACTCCTCGCGGAAGCCGGAGTTCGTCACCGGCCCGTTCAAAGGTCAGTCTGCCGGCGGCGAACTCCGCGTCGACCCCGACGTCGAGAGCGTCGTCGTCGTCGGCGGCGGCCCCATCCGTATCGGGCAGGGCGTCGAGTTCGACTACTGTTCGGTTCACGCTGTTCGGGCGCTCCGCGAGATGGGGATCGACGCCCACGTCGTCAACAACAACCCCGAGACGGTCTCGACCGACTACGACACCTCCGACGGCCTGTTCTTCGAGCCGATCACGGCCGAGGAGGTCGCCGACGTCATCGAGGCGACCGGCGCCGACGGCGTGATGGTGCAGTTCGGCGGGCAGACCTCGGTCAACATCGGCGAACCGCTCGAAGCCGAACTCGCGCGTCGCGATCTCGAGTGTGACGTCCTCGGCACGAGCGTCGAGGCGATGGACCTCGCCGAGGACAGAGACCGGTTCAACGTGCTGATGGACGAGCTGGGCATCAAACAGCCGAAGGGCGGCAGCGCGACGAGCGAGGAGGAGGCGCTGGGGCTCGCCCGCGAACTCGGCTACCCGGTACTCGTGCGTCCGTCCTACGTACTCGGCGGCCGTGCGATGGAGGTCGTCTACGACGACGACGACCTGAAGGAGTACATCGAGGAGGCAGTGCGCGTCTCGCCCGACAAGCCCATCCTCGTCGACCAGTTCCTCGGCGGCGCGGTCGAACTCGACGTCGACGCCGTCTCCGACGGCGAGGATATCCTCATCGGCGGCGTGATGGAGCACGTCGAGACCGCGGGTGTCCACTCCGGCGACTCGGCGTGTATGATCCCGCCGCGCTCGCTGGACGAGGAGACGCTCGGTCGCGTCCGCGAGGTCACGGAGGACATCGCTCGCGCGCTCGATACGGTCGGGCTGATGAACGTCCAGTTGGCGGTCAAGGACGGCGACGTCTACGTGCTGGAGGCGAACCCGCGTTCCTCGCGGACGGTGCCGTACGTCTCGAAGGCGACGGGCGTCCCGATCGCGAAACTCGCGGCGAAGGTGATGGCCGGGACGACGCTGGAGGAACTGCAGGCCCAAGAGCAGATCCCCGAACAGGTGAGCGTGAAGGAGGTCGTCCTTCCGTTCGACCGCCTGCCGGGGTCGGACCCGCGTCTCGGCCCGGAGATGAAGTCCACCGGCGAAGTGATGGGAACGGCTTCCTCGTTCGGCAAGGCCTACGAGAAGGCCCAGTCGGCGACGGGCAAGCCCATCCCGGCCGGCGGGACAGCCGTGATCGATCTCTCTGCCGAGGAGTTCCCCGACGCCGACAGCGAGGAGGCCCAGGAACTCGTCGACGGCTTCGGCGAGTTCTTCGACCTCGCAGAGTTCGACGACCTCGAAGACGCAATCCGCAGAGGGAAGGTCGACCTCGTCGTCTCGCGCAACCGCGACGCGCTGGAGGTCGCCGTCGAGGAGGACGTGACCTACTTCTCCACGCACGCGAGTGCGAAGGCTGCACTCGAGGGCCTGCGCGCACGCGACGACCCGATCGACGTCCAGGCGGTCTCCGACCGTCCGACCCGGCAGGCCGAGTGGGGGAAGTAGACGAACTCCGACCCGGTTGACTCGGTACGGACACGACTCGATCGCTGACCGAGGCGGCGCGCTCGCTCTCGGCCCGTTTCTCCGCTCGCTTCTCGCTCGACGACGTGGTTATCTCCATCGGGGTCGTATCATCACCGACAGGTGTCGGTTCGCCGTCGTCGGATAGTGGCCTGGCCACTCACGATCACACAGTCTTCGGCGGACCACCCTGCAGTTTTGACGACGCCGAGCGACTGCGACGGATGGAGCCGTCGACACAGCGGCGAGAATGCGGCGAAGACGCGACGCTCGGTCCGCTCAGTCCAGTTTGTTGAGCGCCTCGAAGAAGTCGGCCTCCGGGCCGGCGAGGCGGACCGGCGGGTCCGTCCGAGCGACGTGGACGTCGACCGGCGGGACGACCTCGTAGGCGTTCCGGCCGTCGCTGACGACGACGCCGGACGGTGCCCCCGAGAGACTCACCGTGACCTCGCTGTCCGGCGGGACGACGAGCGGCGGCATCCCCCCGTCGGCACACATCTCGGTGACGACGAGTCCGTCGACGCGCGGGTGGACCAGCGGGCCACCCTCGCTGAGGTTGTACGCGGTCGACCCGGTCGGCGTCGCCACGAGGATGCCGTCGACGTGACCGCTCGTGTACAGCGCGTCGTCGACACGAACCTCGACGTCGACACCGCCCCCGCGGCCGCGGCGCGGCCCCTGCACGACCACCTCGTTGACCGCGGGTTCGCCCTCCCAGTCGTCGACGCGGGCGGCGAGTCGAGGGACGTTCCGCGTGCGTAACTTGCCGTCACGGTGCGCCTCGACTTCGGCCATCACGGCCTCGACGGCCGACTCGGGGGGGACCGCGTTGAGAAAGCCCACTTCGCCGAGGTTGATACCGAGGATGGGTGTGTCGCGCGCGCCACGGGCCGCAAAGAGGAACGTTCCGTCGCCCCCGATGCTCACGACGAGGTCACAGGTGGCGAACGCTGTGACGTCGACGCCTGCTGTGTCGAGCGTCCGGGCCGTCTCCTCGTCGAACCGTACCGCGACGCCCGCCTCGTCGAGTCGCGACCGGAGGTCTGCGGCGAGTCTCGCTGCTCGGCGGTTGCCTCGCTGTGCGACGATACCGACGTTCATGTCCGGCGGTTCTCGTCGGGCCGACAAAAGGCCTCCGTACGGGCAACATTCATCACATCGGCTCCCGACGTGTCGGTGATGGCAGATCGGACGGTCTCACACGACGCTCGATCGCAGTCGGACGGAGGCGACGACGATGGCTGACGACGACTGGTTCGAGCGTGCGCTCCGCGAACTGGACGGAGAGGAGCGGGAGACCGCCGACGAGGACGCCGGAAACGAGAGCGACGACGGGGAAGACCGACCGACTACCGACGAACCGGACGGGTTCGACGACGCCGGCGAGGAGTTCGGAGATCTCGATCGCGACGACGAGGAGTCCGGTGGTCCCGACGTCGATGGCGATAGCGACGACGAGTCCAGTCGTCGGGACGATACCGGCGCAGACGACCCTTTCGTCGAGGATTTCGCCACCGCCTTCGAGAACGCACCTCGGCCGTCGGGAGCGGAGTCCGACGACGAACTCGGCTTCGGAGCGTTTGGAGAGGCCGGTGACGACGGATTCGAATTCGGAGCGTTCGGAGACGACGAGTTCGGCTTCGGCGGCCCCGGAGACTCCGCATTCGACGAGGAGGCGTTCGAGTCGGAGATCGAGCGGATCGAGATCGGGATCAACGGTCTGGACGAGATGGTTCTCGGCGGCGTGCCCGAACGGTCGCTGATGACCGTCATCGGGAGCGCCGGAACCGGGAAGACGACGTTCGGACTCCAGTTCTTGGAGGAGGCGCTCGCGAACGGCGAGAACGCGGTCTACATCACACTCGAAGAGAGCGAGGAGGCGATCCTCTCGACCGCCGAGGAGAAAGGGTGGCCGTTCCGTCGCTACGCCGAAGCGGATCGACTCGCGGTCGTTGCGCTCGACCCGATCGAGATGGCCAACAGCCTCGCGAGCATCCGCAGCGACCTCCCGCGACTCGTCGAGGAGTTCGGCGCCTCGCGACTCGTCCTCGACTCGGTCTCGTTGCTCGAGATGATGTACGACGCGCCGTCGAAGCGCCGAAACGAGGTGTTCGACTTCACGCGGTCGCTGAAGGAGGTCGGCGTGACGACGATGCTCACCTCCGAGGCGAGCGAGGACAGCCCCTACGCGTCTCGATACGGCATCGTGGAGTATCTGACCGACGCGGTGTTCGTCCTCCAGTACGTCCGCCCCTCCGACTTTCGGGAGACGCGGCTGGAGGTCGAGATCCAGAAGATCCGCGACGCGAACCACTCTCGGGAGACGAAGCCCTACGAGATCACGGACGAGGGAATCAGCGTCTACCGGCAGGCGAACATCTTCTGACCGTCGTTCGCCCCAACCGTGCGACAAAAGGGCTATGAACACACGCCGGGAACGGATGGACATGAAACCGCGCTACCTGATAGCGCTCTTGCTACTCATCCCGCTGGCCGACTCGCTGGCGCTGGTCGCGTTCGCGCAGTTCGTCCTCGACTGGCGGCTCGTCGTCGCACTGGTCGTCCTCACCGGACTAGTGGGGATGCTCCTCGTGCGCGCCGAAGGGCGTCACACGCTGCGTCGGTTCGAACGTCGCGTCTCGATGGGCGAGATCCCGACGAACGAAGTGATGGACGGCGGTCTGCTCGTCGCGGCCGGCGCGTTCCTGCTCACCCCGGGGCTCGTCACCGACGGCATCGGCTTCCTGCTGGCCATCCCGGTGACGCGCTACCCGGTCCGCGAGGTACTGAAGCGCTACGTCGTGCAACCGTACCTCGACAAGCGGGCCGACGGGTTCGTCAGCGGTACCGTCTGGACGGGCGGCTTCCCGGGCGGCGACGAGACGTACGATATGGACCCCGAATCGTACCGGTTCGAGGACGACAGCTGAGACGGTTTCGCTCCCTGCGAACACGCCGCAGTCTGGCGAAAAACCGACAGACCCAAAGGGCAAATCAAAGGGGAATCTTTAAACACCAATCGCCGCAATGAGTAAATGCGCCAACCTGGGCCAATAGCTCAGTCAGGTTGAGCGCTCGGCTGATAACCGGGAGGTCCGCGGTTCAAATCCGCGTTGGCCCATCCAACATGTTCACGGCCTTTGGCTGTGAACGGCTGGGGCCAGTCAACTCCCCGGCCACCTAACTTCGTTACAACGACGCCGAGAGAGACGTCCGGTCTCCGACGGCGTGTTCTCCCGCCGACTCCCCTCGCGAGCGACGGGAGTCGGCGTCGTCACTCGAGCTCTCACGCCTCACGCCTGCTCGATCGACCTCGTTGCGAGAAAGACGATCGCGTCGTCCGCCGCGGGGAGTGGTCCGCCAACCCACACGGCAGCAACCGACCGCAGTTCGAGGAGTGCGACCGAGGGCAAACCTTCCGGGCAGCAGGTTTGCAGAGGTCGCATCTATGTCGTTCTTCTCCCAGACACATCACTATTCTGCTGTGTTTGTTGGCTAGATTTTTATTGTTGAAACAGCGACTCTCGAAGTGCTAGCAAAAGACAGTCGGCAGCGGAGGCGCGAGCCGACTGCGATCTCGACCTCGACACGTCCGTCCTAGCCCAGTGGCAACGCTCCGTCCGTTGGACGTACACCGCCGCACACTATTATCTAAATAGATATTTAGATAGACGAGTAGACCACGTCCGAAAGACGTCCGATTCCGGAGACGGCTCAGACCCGAAGCAGTCGTACTCGGCCGGCGAGGAGGCCGAGGAGCGCGCCCGTCAGGTGAGCGACGAGTGCGCTCCCCGGCGCGCTGAACAGCAGCGTCAGTCCGGCGGCGACGACGGCGACGAGCACCACGAAGAGTCGCGGCGGGAGGCGGAGGCGGTCGAGCACCGTCGACGAGACCGGGTTGGCGGTGACGACGTAGCCGACGAGGGCGAACGCCGCACCGCTGGCACCGAGTACCCCGGTCGGTGGGCCGACGAGACTCCCGAGCCAGACGTGTGCCAACCCGGCGAGGACGCCGGTCGTCACGAAGAAGGCGTGAAACCGGAGCCGAGTCGTCGACGTCGCGACGAGCGTTCCGGCGAGGGCGACGATGATGGCGTTCGACAGCAGATGTGTCGGTCCGGAGTGAGCGTACACGCTCGTGACGAGCGTCCACGGCGGCGAGAGTACGGGCGGGGCGAGGACGAACAGCCCGAGGAGGCCGACGAGCGAGGCGCCCCACGTGAGAAGCGAGACGACGACCATCGCCACGAGCGTCTCGACGACGGGGTTTCGGACCACGGCCGCGAACAGCGAACCGTCGTTTCGGTCGGCGGGAGGGCGAGAGTGAGCGGACACGGCTTCGGCTTCAGTTCGGGCGGACCGAGGCAAAACTCTTCGCACGGCTGGCGACCGCGTGTCTCCGCCCTCGGCGCGAGGCATACACCCTTAGCGTCTCGGTGCGTACTCTACTCGTGGCACAAGACGAATTCAGTCGCATCACGGGCCTCCCGGACGACCTCGGCATCGACGCGGACCTCCAGCGAACCCACCAAGTGTTGACGGTACGCGTCGACACCCGACGGTACGGGAAACCGGTCACCGTCGTCGCCGGGTTCGACGGCGACACCGACGTGAAGGCGCTCGCGAGCGACCTCAAGCGGACACTCGCCTGCGGCGGCACCGTCGAGGACGGCGAGATCGAACTCCAGGGCAACCATCTCCAGCGCGTCCCGGACCTCCTTCGGGAGCGCGGCTACGACACCGAGCGCTGAGACGGCGGGAGACTCTCGGCAGCCTGTCGTTTGAAATAGCGGGCGGACGACGGTCTCGACAACAATGTTCTCCGGCGTCGCCGCCGACGGGCCGCTGTTCAAAGCCAAAGAGAGTGTCGGCGTCTTCGTCCGGAACGCACCGTCTCTCCGGACGTTGCTCGACAGTCGAACGCAGACGTTCGACCGTGTCCACGCCGTTCTCCCGTCGAACGCGGTGACCGACGAGTCCGTCGAGTTGACCGTCCAGGCGTGGGACGAGTGCGAACGCCTCGTCGACGACTTCCGTGGGCGTTTCAGCCTCGACTCGACGGACCCCGAGGCGGTCCACTCCGACTCCATCCGGTTCGACCCGCAGGACGGCGGCGTTGCGAAACGCGGCGACGTCGCGTTCGGGTCGACGGGGATCCAGTATCTGCTTCTCACTCACGACGAGTCTGGCGCGCGGTTCGTCAGCAACCCCGTCCGGGTGACCGACGCCGAACCCGACCGGCGGCTCTACTGGGGCGACATCCACCTGCACTCACGGCTCTCGGACGGTACTGGGAGCGTAGCGAAGGGGATGCGGTTCGGCCGCGACGTGATGGCGCTCGACGTCGTCGCCTACACCGACCACGACACGATGGGGTTCTTCATCCCGCCGTCGTGGCAGCGCGAGCGGATGCACCGCGAGTACTTCGACCGGTTGAAGGCAGTGGCCGAGGAGTTCCACGACCCCGAAGAGTTCGTCACGCTGATGGCCTACGAGTGGACGAAACAGCCGAACCGCGGCGGCCACGTCAACGTCTACTTCGACGGCGTCGCCGAGGCCGAACTGTTCGACTCGCTGACGACCGACACCGACACCTACGAGAAGCTCTGGCGACGCCTCCGCGAGTGGAACGACGAGAGCGAGGGGCGGGCGCTGACGATCCCCCACCACCCAGCCGAGAAAATGTATCCGTTCGATTTCTCGGCGGCCGACTACGACGACGACCTCGCGCCGCTGGTCGAAGTCTACTCCCAGTGGGGCAGCAGCGAGCGACCCGGACGCGACGGCAACCGGTATCCGCTGGCGATGGGGCAGGGCGAGATCGACGAGGCGGGACACTACGTACAGGACGCCCTCGAACTCGGCTACCGCGTGGGGATGGTCGCCTCGGCGGACTACCACGGGCCGCACCCGGGTCACTCGCTCATCCATACCAGACCCCATCTCCCGAGCCTCGCCGAGTGGCGCGAAGACGGGATCGGCTGGGCGAACGTCTGGCGCGTCTGGGACGAACAGAGCTACCCCGGCGGACTCACCGCCTTCTACGCGCCCGAGCTCACCCGCGAAGCCACCTTCGACGCGCTCGCCGACCGGCGGGTCTACGGGACGACCCAACCGCACCGCATCGTCGTCGACTTCGCCGTCGACGGGACGCGGTTCGGCGAGGCAGACAGCACCGTCGTCGTCGACGGCGACGACACCGAGCGAGCCGTCGAGGTCGCCGTCGCCGGGACGGCACCGCTGGCACGCGTCGCCGTCGTCAAGAACAACGAGGTGTGGGCGCTCGCAGGCGAGCAGGCGGAGGCGGCGGCGACGAGGACGAGCGACGGGGAGGCCGACGGCGGAGTCGACGACGGAGTGGTCGAGGCGTTCGCGGTCGACCATCTCGGTAGCGTCGACGCCGACACCGACGAACCGCTCTCCGACTACGTCTGTACGGCGTCGCTGACCGACGACGACCCGGTGACGGGGATGGTGTGGGACGAGAGGCGGGGGACCGACGCCGACGTCTACTACGTCCGGGTGACGCAGACCGACGGTGGGATGGCGTGGGCCGGGCCGGTCTGGGTCGAAGAGCGGTGAAAGGGGTCAGAACCCTTCGCGGAGGTAGACCGCCTCGGTCGGGAAGAGCGCCGCGAGCGTCTCACGGGCCGCCGCGGACTCGACGGTCAGGTCGCCGTTTCGTTCCAACTCGTCGACCGACAGCGACCCGAGAGCCAACTGCGAGAGCGCGCCGATGTCGAGAGTCGCGTCGGCGTCCGCGTCGCTCCGGAGGCAGGTCGCACCGTCGCTCCCGACGGTCAGCTCGAACGTTCCGTCGTTCCAGTCGCAGTGGTCGTCGCGGACGGCGAGCGCGACCGATCCGGTCGCGTCGTCCGGGAACGAGAGCGCGTCGACGACAGTCTCGAGGTCGACGATGCGGGCCATCGGTCCCGGTCGGACCTCGACGTCCACAGCGCGGGGGTCCGAGAGCGTCTGCAGCAGTCGCGTCTCGCCCGCCTTCCCGCGGAGTCGGACCGTGTCGACCTGCGAGTCGTGGTCGCGACAGAACCGCAGCAGGTGGCCGCGGGCCTCGTCGTCGACGGCGGCGAGTTCGGAGACGTCCATGCGTTTGTCGTCGCCGTCCTCGTCGACGGTGTAGCAGAGGTAGCCGCGCAGCGTCCCCGTCCTGTCCGCCCAGCCGTAGACGTACGGGTCCTTTCGCCACCCCTGGAACGTGCGGTAGCGCCACCAGCCCTCGGTGCGGCGGAGGCCGAGCGCCTCGGTCGCCCACGCACGGTGGACCGTGTCCAGTTCGGCGTAGTCGCCGGCGTCGAGACGGCGGAACGTCCCGGCCGGGTCGGGGACGACGTCGCCGAGCTCCGCGGGTGGCACCGACGTCGTGACCGACGTGTTCGTCATGGCGTAGCCGAACCGCCGGTAGAAGGCGTACTCGAACGGCCAGAGGACGGCGAACCCGATCTCCTCCTCGCGGAACTCGCGGTGGAGGTTCGCGAGCAGGTCGGCGACGTACCCCCGTCGACGCGACTCGGGCGGCGAGGCGACCGCCGAGACGCCGCCGACGGGGTGAAACTCGTCGCGGATCCGCGCGGTGAAGTCGTAGTAGCCACACGTCACGACGAGATCGTCGGCGGTCGGCGTGTCTGGGTCGTCAGTCGGCGTGTCCGGGTCGACGTCGTACAGTCCGCGCCGGTGGTACTCCTCGGGTCGCTCGTGGTCCTCGTCGTCGGGGTCGGGACCCCTCTCCGGTTGGAAGGCGTAACTAAGGAGTCGGTGGACCGCCTCGTCGTGGTCCTCGGGGATGGGCCGATAGTCCATGCGCTCGCATCGACAGCCCCGACCAAAGCCTTCCGGGTCGCGTGTCACACCGGGACACACCGGAGAGCCGAACCGAGGGATTCACGGCGATTCGGTCCGGAGAGGAAGCCATGAGCGACGTGACTGAGAGTAGCGGGCTGCTGTCCGGCGACAGAGTTCTCATCCTGGCGATCCTGTTCGTCGGGGTCGCCGGCTCCGGACTGGCGCGGTGGTTCCTCGGCAACGCCGGCTACCCGACGTTCGGTTCGTTCGTGTTCGTCTTGGGCTACGCGGGGATGGTGTTCGTCCTCTGGTACGGTTGGCTCCGAAAGATGGATCTCACCGGACCCGGCGGACGGTAGAACGGAACTTTAATGCAGGATTCGCGGTGAGTTACGAGCAAGAATGCTGCCGCTACAGCTCATCGACAGTTTCCTGCTCAACTACAACGTCGGGCAGGCACTGCTGCTGGGATTCATCCTAACGACCCTCGCGGCGCTGCCTCTGAAATCACAGAAGATCCTCGGCATCAACACGGTCCTGTTCGGTGTCATCTTCATGCTCACGCCGCAGTCCCTCGCGAAGCCGCACTACCTGTTCTTGGGGCTGGCGCTCCTCGTCGTCGGGCCGCTGGTCTACGTGACCGCACGCGACTGATCGGCAGCGTCTCCCCCGAAACGGGGTCGTCGACTCGGTCCCGTTCTCGCGGCTCTCAGCTCCGTCTCGAACGGCGTCTCCGCTACCTTTTTCTTCCGACCTCAGAAATCGAGAGGCATGATTACGGTGAGGGCCCCAGCGACGAGTGCGAACTTGGGCAGCGGTTTCGACGTCTTCGGGGTGGCCCTCGACCGTCCGGCGGACGTCGTCAGCGTCGAGAAAGCCTCGCGGACGACTATCGAGGTGACGGGTGCGGGCAGTCAGTTCATCCCGGAAGACCCGAAGAAGAACACGGTCGGTGCCGTCGTCGAAGCGCTCGACGCCCCGGCGCACATCAAGATCGACAAGGGGATCCGTCCCGCCTCGGGGCTGGGGTCGTCGGCGGCGAGCGCCGCCGCCGTCGCCGTCGGCCTCAACCAGCTGTACGACCGCGGACTCACTCGGAAGGAGCTCGTCCCCATCGCAGGCGAGGGCGAAGCCGTCGTCTCGGGTGAACCCCACGTCGACAACGTCGCTCCCTCTATCCTCGGCGGGTTCACCATCGCCGCCGGCGACGACGTGACGACGGTCCGGGCGTCGATCCCGCTGGTCGCTTGCCTCCCCGAGATCGCGGTGTCGACGCGCGACGCCCGCCGCGTGATCCCCTCGGAGGCGTCACTGGACGACGTGGTTCATACGGTCGGACAGGCGGCCACGCTCGCCACCGGGATGTGTCGTAACAGTCCCGACCTCGTCGGCCAGGGGATGTACGACAGAGTCGTCACACCCGCCCGGGCCGAACTGATCACCGGCTACGAGGAGGTCCGCCAGGCGGCGTTCGACGCCGGCGCTACCGGCGTCACAGTCAGCGGGGCCGGACCGGGCGTGCTCGCCGCCTGCCACTCTCGGAACCGCCGGGAGATCGCCAGTGCGATGGTCGACGCGTTCGCCGACGCCGGCGTCGACTCGCGGGCGTACCAGACCCGAATCGGCAAGGGCGCGGAAGTTCTCGACTACTGAGACGCCGACGACGCGTCGACGGCAGCCTGACACTGGCTCGCGTGCGCCGAGATGACAGTTATCCGAGAATCTTCATCACCCCACGTGTCGAATCGAAAGTATGAACCGCGCACTCGTCGTCGTCACCGACTCCGCCCACAACGACCGCATCCTCCGCGAGGCCGGCGAACTCGCCGCCGGCAGCGGTGCCGAACTGGTGTTGCTCTCGGTGACGCCGACCGAGGAGTACGAAGACACCCACGACGCCGTCGCGAGCATCGGGTCCTCGGATCTCGTCTACACCATCGAACAGGCCGAGGAGTCGGTCACCCGCAAACTGGAGCGGACGGCCTCGGAGACGTTCGACGGGCTCGACGTCGACTACCACACGGAGGCCGTGTTCGGTCGCGAGGTCGACAGTATCCTCGACGTCGCCGACGCACACGGCTGTGATCACCTGTTCATCGCCGGCCGTCGCCGCTCACCGACCGGGAAGGCGCTGTTCGGCGATCTGACTCAACAGGTGCTCCTCACCTTCGACGGCCCGGTGACGGTGTTGCTCGGCGACGAGGAGTAGGTTTTCTGTTGTTGCTGTCGCGGGAACGGTGCTGTCGTGATCGCGGTAACGGAAAGCGTACGAGAGCGTTGTACCGCGAGTGAGGGCCGAAGGCCCGAATCTCGCGGCTTTTTCATCGAGGTTTTTTTGGCGGGGTTCGAGGCCACCGAAGGTGGCCGGGGACCCGTGAAAAAAAGGTCGGTTTTAGACCCCGCGGCCCTGCAGTTTCTCGTCGTCGGTCATCTCGCTGTTCGACTGCCCCTTCATCCCCTTGCCGATGTTGGCGGCGATCTCCGCGAGCGTCTCGGGGTCGTCCCAGTTGTTGACCGCCTCGACGATGGCGTTGCCCATCGAGACAGGGTCCTCGGCACCGAAGATGCCCGAACCGACGAAGATGCCGTCACAGCCGTGATGCATCATCAGCGCCGCGTCCGCGGGCGTGGCGATGCCGCCGGCCGCGAAGTTGACGACCGGGAGTCGGCCCATCTCGGCCGTCTCGTGGACGAGGTCGGCGGGGGCCTCGTGCTCGCGGGCCCACTTCTTCCGTTCCTCGTAGCTCATCCCCTCCAGTTGGCGGATCGCGCCCTTGATGGCGCGCTGGTGGGTGACCGCCTGGTTGACGTCGCCCGTCCCTGCTTCGCCCTTGGTCCGAATCATCGCCGCGCCCTCGTCGATGCGGCGGAGCGCCTCCTGCAGGTTGCGTGCACCGCAGACGAACGGCGAGGTGAACTCGCGTTTGTCGATGTGGTACTCGTCGTCGGCGGGCGTGAGCACCTCTGACTCGTCGATCATGTCGACGCCGACTGATTCGAGGATCTGCGCCTCGGTGTGGTGGCCGATGCGGGCCTTCCCCATCACTGGGATGGAGACTTCGTCGATAATCTCCTCGACGGACGCGGGGTCGGCCATCCGGGCGACCCCGCCGCGCTTGCGGATGTCGGCCGGGACTGCCTCCAGCGACATGACGGCGACCGCGCCGGCGTCCTCGGCGATTCGAGCCTGTTCGCGCGTGACGACGTCCATGATGACGCCGCCCTTCTGCATCTGTGCGAACCCACGCTTCACGAGGTCCGTTCCGCGCTTGAGTTCTTCGAGGTCGGTTTCTTCGGGCATACTTGTGCGTTTGACCGGACCCACTTAACGGGTATCTTTCCCGTGTTGTCACGAGCCACGCACGGTCGTCTCACGGTGGTAGTTATCTCCTCAGAACGCGAGGTACTGTCGAGTGATTCTCGTGTCCACAGTTACACAGTCCAGCCCACGCGCCGGTAAGACGTTCACCAACGCGCTGCTCGGCGCAGTCGCCACCGTCGTCCTCGCGTTCGTCCCGTTCTCGCCCATTCTCGGCGGCAGTGTCGCCGGCTATCTCCAGCGCGGCACCCGCGAACAGGGCGTGAAGGTCGGTGCCCTCTCGGGTGTCCTCGCGGCGGTTCCCGTCGTGGTAGTCGTGTTCCTCGGCGTCGCGCTGTTCACGATCGTTCCGCCGGGAGTCGACCCCCTCGGCGTCGCGTTCGGCGGGCTCGTCCTCGGGCTTGTGGTCTTCCTCGTCGCCAGCGTCTACACCGTCGCGCTCGGCGCACTCGGGGGCTATCTCGGGGCGTACCTCGCCGAAGACCGCGTCCGTTGATCGCCGCTGCTATCGTTATCACTTTGTAAACACCTGCCTTCGAGTCCGTCATGTCTGTGACTGACGGGCGTGGGGGGCTTCCCGACCCCGCCGACCTGCCGCGGTGGCTCGCCCCGCTGCCGCGCTGGTTGGAGGACGTCGGATTGAACCTCGCGTGGCTGGTCGTCGCCATCAACGTCGTCGGCACCGCCTTCGGGTTCTGGTACTACGGCCTCCAGCCGATCCCGCTGTCGACGCCGCTCGTCAATCTCCAGTTCGCGAACGAACCGCTCGTCATGTGGCCGTTCGTCCCCGATAGCCCCGTCGCGACGTTCTTCATCGCCCTCTCGCTGGCTCTCTGGAAGCTCGGTCGGTCCAACGAGTACGTCAACGCGCTGGCGTTCTTCGGCTGCTGGAAGCTCGGCTTCTGGACGCCGTACGTGCTCGCGCTGTTCTTCGACGGCTTCATCGGCGTCGGCTGGCCGATGTACGCCTTCCTGTTCGGGAGTCACCTCGCGATGGTCGTCGAGGCGTTTCTCATTCACCGCTACTCCGACTTCCCGGTGAAGGCCGTCGCGGTGGCCATCCTGTGGTACGGGCTGAACGACGTCGTCGACTACTTCGTCCCCCTCGTCGGGACGCCGCACCACACCTTGCTACCGCCACAGCTGCTCGACGCGACGACGGGGTTCTACACGCACCCCTCGCCCGCCCACGAGTACGCCGCCGCCGGCGCGGTCGTGCTGACGCTCACGGCGACGTTCTGGACGCTGTCGACGCGCGTGAAGAAGCTCGAATCCCGGATGGGCGAGTAGTCGCTGCGCGCTTGACGCGCTCGGTCGCACCTCAGGCTTAATCCGCCCCCCGCCGAACCTCCTGGCGTGACTCTCTTCGAGACAGTCTCCGACCTCACGCTCGCCGTCGAGTCGAGCGACCGCACCCGCACCGAGCGCGACACCTCGAGCGGGTTCACCCGCGCGACGACCGTCTACGCGCTCTCCGGCGGTGACGAGACCGGCCGTGGCGAGGACGTCACCTACGACACGGAGGACCACGACGCCCTCGCCGATGCGCCGGCGCTCGTCGGCAACGACGACGGGCAGGTAGCCCCCGGCGAGTACACGTTCGCCGAGTTCTCGGCCGCGCTGGACGACGTCGACCTCTTTCCGGCGAGAGAGCCGGAACGCGACACCGCTCGCCACTACCGGCGCTGGGCCGTCGAGTCCGCGGGGCTGGACCTCGCACTCCGACAGGCGGGGACGAACCTCGGCGACGTCGTCGACCGCAACTACGACCCGGTGCGGTTCGTCGTCAGCACCCGCCTCGGCGACCCGCCGACCACAGAGCGCGTCGACGCACTGCTCGGGCGGTATCCGGAGACGGAGCTGAAACTCGACCCGACCGCCGAGTGGACCGAGGACGTCGTCGCCGACTTAGCGGAGACGAGCGCGGTCCGCATCCTCGATCTGAAGGGCCGGTACGAGGGAACCGAGGTCGATCAGGCGCCGGACCCGGCGCTGTACGAACTGGTGTTCGAGAACTTCCCGGACGCCGTCGTCGAGGACCCCGGCCAGTCAGCGGCGACGGACCCGCTGGTCGAAGACAACGCCGACCGCATCTCGTGGGACTACCCCATCACGGGCGTCGAGAGCGTCGAGTCGCTCCCGTTCGAACCGGAGTGGCTCAACGTCAAACCCTCTCGATTCGGCACGGTCGAGTCCCTGTTCGACACGCTCGACTACGCCGCCGAGAACGGCATCTCGCTGTACGGCGGCGGCCAGTTCGAACTCGGCGTCGGTCGCGACCAGATCCAGGCGCTCGCCTCGCTGTTCTACGCCGACGGGCCGAACGACGTCGCCCCCGGCGTCTACAACGACCCCGAGGTCCCCGACGACGCGCCCACGAGTCCGCTGTCGCCGTCGCGGAGTCCGGACGGACTCGGGTTCTGAGCTCTCCCCGCTTCACCGCCCAGTTACCCCTCCCGCTCGCTCAGTCGTCGGCGTGCGCTCGAACCCACAGTTCGCCGAT
Organism: Halogranum amylolyticum; assembly: GCF_900110465.1. GTDB lineage: Archaea > Halobacteriota > Halobacteria > Halobacteriales > Haloferacaceae > Halogranum > Halogranum amylolyticum. The sequence continues at coordinate 602,517 of NZ_FODV01000001.1, read as the reverse complement.
ACGCGAGAGTCGCGTCCGGTAGGACTTGCCGTGTTCCTCCTGTTCGATGTACCCCTTGCCACCGGGGCCGAGTCGGTCGACGTTGTAGATGACCTTCGAGCGGAAACTGTCGGTGTACTCCTCGTTGAGTTCGCGGGCGAGCGCCTCGGCCAACTCGGAGACCGAGGCGAACTCGCCGTGGTCGCCGAGCTGGAAGAGGATGACCTCCTCGAACGGTTTGACGTTCGCGAAGGAGGCGACCGGCAGTTCGACGATGTGGTTGTCGCCGATCTGTTTCGCGCCGATGGTGGTCCCGCGCTCGTCGAACTCCTCGAGCAGGTCGGAGATGCTGGCGAGTCGGTCCGTCACCCGGTCGTCCTCGACGTCGTCGTCGCGGACGGTGCGGAGGAGCTCTCTCGTCTCGCGGAGCTCCTCGGCCAACTCGGTCTCCAGATACTTCTCGGGAGCCGTGTAGTAGGTGTGGATGCGGTCGCGGTCCTCCTGTCGTTCGAGCGTGATCGAGTGGGCGGCCGTCGCGAAGGCGAAGGAGACGGGACGGGGCATCGCGCTGACGTTGACCCACACCTCGCTGCCGGCGTCGAGTTCGGCGTTGATCAGGTCGTACGCCTGCTCGAAGGCGGCGTCGTAGTCGTAGACGTCCGCGAGCACGACCCGCTCGGTCTCCGCCCCGAGGAGGTTGGCGAAGTCCTTCTCCAACTTCTTCGAGAGGTTCCGGGAGTACTCGACGTTCGCCTCGCTGCCGACCGCGCCCTCGAGGAGGATGACGCGGTCGACGTCCAACTGATCGCGGATCAGCGGCGCGATGAGCCGGTCGTAGTCGAAGCCGACCGGGACGATGTGTGTCTGCATGCGCGGCGATTCGCAAGACCCGGGCAAAAGGGTTCAGTTCGCGGGCGTCGCGACCACGAGCGAGACGCCCGGCGCGGTGAGAAACGACCGTCGGTCCTGCACCTCGAACCCGGCCTCGGCGAGCCACGTGCTCACGTCGCTCACGTCGTGCGCTCGCTGGCCGAGCGTGACGAGGTAGGTGAGTCCCACGAACCCGACGGTCGCCCGAGACAACGCCGTCCGGGCGGTGCCGTCGAACTGATCGAGCACGTACAGCCGTCCGTCGGGCGCGAGCGCCTCGCGCACGCGCTCGAACAGCGCGACGCTCTCGGGACCGTCGTGGGCGTGAACGACGTTGAACAGCAGGGCGGCGTCGTAGCCCTCGCCGAGCGAGTCGGTCGTGTAGTCGCCGGCGACGAAGGAGACGCGGGCTTCGACGCCCCGCTCGCGAGCGGTCTCCAGCGCCACCTCGCGGGCCGGTTCCGTGTCGAACACCTCGACCTGAACGGTCGGGTGGCGCTCGGCGATCGTCGCCGCGTACAGGCCGTGACCGCCGCCGACGTCGAGCACGCGAGCGTCGCCGGCGACGTCCAGTCTCTCGACGACCGTCGGCGCGAGGACGCTCGCCGCCGCACGGAACCCCTCGTGAGCGAGTCGCCAGCGGTCGGGATGGTCGTCGAGCCACTCGTACAGCGTCTGTCGCGGCGCGCCCTCCCTGACCGCCGTCACCGCCTGCGCCTCCCAGAACGGGAAGACGACGTCGTTCCAGAACGCCAGCCACGGGCCGACGCCGTCGGCGTCGAGCAACCACGCCGCCGTCATCTCGGTGTTCGCGTAGCGCCCGTCCTCTCGGACGAGATAGCCCAGCGCGACGAGGAAGTCACAGAGCGGTTCGAGTCCCTCGGGCGCGCAGTCGAGTCGCGTCGCGAGGTCGGCGAGGCTCGTCGGCCCCGACTCGAGGGCCGCGAACAGGTCGAGTTCGAGCGCGAGGCCGACGGCTCGTTCGGCCGCGCCGCCGACCAGATCGAGCACCGGACCGGGGGCTCTGTTCAGTCGAAGCAGGATCAACCGCTCGAGGGCGTTGGGTACGACGGGCACGAGACGAGTACGTCGGCCGAGCATATCAGGCTGTAGCAGCGCGGGTCGACCCGTGGACGGCGTCACTCGGCGGTCGGGAGTCGCATGTAGACGCCGCCGCGGACGTAGTCGACGCCGAAGAACGCGAGTATCGCCGCGCCGACGACGCCCGCGACGATTCCGACCGGCGAAATGGACCCCCCGATCAGGACGTCGTCGACGGTCGTGACGAACGTCGAGAGCGCCAAGAGTAGCTGACCGACGCCGACGAGGACGTTCCATCGGACGGTCGCGGAACCGACGGCGAGCGAGTCACGGAGTCCGGCGACGAACAGCAGCGTCCCGGCGAGTGTCAGCGACCCGATCCAGAGCCACGTCGTCGGATGCGACGGAACGCCGGTGACCGTCGAGAGGAGGGCGGCGAAGGCGAGCAGTCCGACGCCCAGGAGGACCAGCAGGCGGCGCATGCGTCCTCCGTCGGCGGGAACGGTGGTAGCTCTTTGGGCGCTTTGAGTGCTTTGAGCGCTTTAAGCGACTCAGAGCGCGTCGACGACGTCTCGACTCGAGACGATCTCGGCGAACTCGCCGTGGAGATGCGTCAACGCCGTCCGGTGCAGCTCCTCGGCCGTGTACCGTCTCCCGTCGGGACCCTCGCGGTCGAACGTCGCCGTCCCGTCGGCGACGAGGAGCGGTGAGAACCCCAGATTGTCGGCCATCCGCGTCGTCGTCGACACGCAGTGGTCGGTCGTGAGTCCCGCGATCACGAGCGTCTCGTTGCCGCCCTCACGGAGGGACGCTTCGAGGTCGGTCCCGACGAACGCACCGTTGACGCGCTTGACGAACTCCGCCTCGCCGTCGCGCGGTTCGAACGCCGACTTGAACGCGAACCCCTCGCTGTCACCTCGGAGCGGGGAGTCCTCCTCGGTCGAATCGTGACGGACGTGGACGACCGGGCGGTCGGCGGCGCGCCACGCGGCCAGCAGTTCTGAGAGCCGAGACTCCAGTTTCGGGTTGTTGCGCTCACCCCACGTCGGGTCGTCGAACCCGACCTGAAGGTCGACGAGGAGGAGCACCGTGTCGGCGGGGATCGAGAGAGTCACGCCCGGCCCTCTCGCCAGCGTTCGGGGACGGGAGCCTTCGGATGCTCCCGGCTGATCTCGATGGGACACTCGTCGGGCGCTTGTGACTCGTCGGCCGAGAGCATGTACTGGTGCCACTCGCGGTCACCCTCGACGCCCCAGTCGCCGATGTCGGCGTGCGGGCAGACGCCGTCGTAGTCCTCGATGCGCTGCTGGATGGTCTCGCGGGCCTGCTGGCCCGCTTCGGTGTCGGCGGTGATCCCCTCGAACAGCGTGCGAGGCTGAAAAGTTATTTCGAGGCCGAGCGGGCAGAATCGACTCATCCGTTCCTCGTAGAACGGGGCGCGACAGGTCGGGAACATCGGCTCGCCGCCGAAAGAGAACTCCCAGAACTCGGTGTCGGGGTCCGTGGGGATGTCCTCGGGCCACGGTTCGGGGTCGTGGACGTGGAGGAACTGGAGGATGTGCCAGAGCCGCTCGTGATAGCCGCGTTCGGACAACTCCTCCTCGGGCGGTTTGAAGAACGTCACGAGCGAGCAGCGGTCGCTGAACTCCTCGAAGACGTCGAGATACTCGACGAGGTTCTCGCGGAGTGCGAACAGCGCGTCGGGGTGGGTCGTCGACTCGACGAACGTGTAGAGCGCGTCGCCGTTGCGTTCGGACTCGACACCGAAGTAACAGGGGAACGGTTCGCCGCCCCGCTTTTCGACCATCGAGGCGTGGAACGCCTCGAACTGTTCGCGCGCCCAGTCGGGGAACGCGCCGGACTCGATCCGGGCCATCACGGTCTCTTGGTCGAACAGGGACTGAACCCCCGGTTCGTTCATACGCCGTCTCGGGACTGCGCGGCGATTTAGGTTTCGGTGGCTCTGCCGGGATGGTTGGAGGGTGACACGGTCGGTGTACCGAAACTAAAGGGCGTGTCCAGCACGATAGTCGGCGTTCGATACTGCCCCAGGGGAGCGGATCTACGCTTCGGTGAGCATGAGAGCATCTCGACTCGCCGGAACGGCTGACAGGGGGACGCGCAGACAGTACTACGGGAACGACTCGACGAAAAGCGTCCCGTACACCACCATCGCGAGCAGGAAGGCACCGACCACGAGGAGGACCGTCCCACCGACCCGGAACACTCCTTTCCGGTGCTCGTACGTCTCCTCGTAGTACTCGGGATTCTCCGAGGGACGGATCGAACTCAGCGCCTCTGCGTACCGCAGTTGGAACGCTATCGCGGTCTCGACGCGAAACGCGAACACGTATCCGATGCCCAGTAATATCAGCGCGAAGGCACTCAACGCGATCGAGTCAAGCGACACCACTCACTTCTCTGAGAATGATTGTCATGAAGTTTTCTATCTCCCGGTATCTTTGTGCGGGGTTGCAGAGAGAGTGGGTTTGTTTCATCCCCGAGAATTGAAGGAAAAATAGGATGAATAACGAGCACCGTTGGTCGGCCGGTCGCTGATATGCGCCGGGCAGAGTCGTGCAGACAGTTGTGCATACCCTACGTGTACGACACGCGAGATATGTCTATACTATACCAATTCTGCAAACGACCCTTTTGTCTCTCAAACCCTCATGGACAAGATTTATACGCCCATGGAATGGCAATATTCCTCAATGGAGTCCCGGAAAATTCTCACGCTTGCTTTCTTTGCTCTTGTGTTGAGCGTGGGATACTACTCGATGAATGCTGCTCCGGTACAGAGTGATCAATCGTACTCATATCATGGCGAAACCAAGTGGCAGACGAACGTGACAGCGGTACAGGAGACGGCCGCTGCAGAGGACAAGCCGGTCTTGATCTACTTCTGGACGACTTGGTGTACCTACTGTGAAGATTACAACGAGAAGGTATACTCGGATTCAACGGTACAAGACGAACTGGACGAGTTCGTCCTGCTGGCGATTAATCTCGACAGTGATCGTTCCGCTGCGACGGAACTGCGCCAGCAGTACGACGTGAGCTATCCGCCACAGCATGTCACCGTTACGGCGGACGGTGAACAGATCACCAGACTCCCGGGATACGCCCCGAAAGAAGACTTTCTAACATATCTTGAACGGTCACAACGGCAAGCAGAATCATGAACGCTGGTACAGCTCTCCTCGGTATCGCGCTGGTTAGCGGTACCGGTACGACAGTCGCGTTACTACTAGACTATCTGCGGGGAACTGATCGATACGTTCGATACGCCGAGTGGGGAATCGCGACGACGAGTCTCGCCCTCGTCGTCTCGCTCACCTACCTCACGTATCAGTTTGTCGTCACCGACTACACGAACGCGTACGTCTGGCAGAATACGGCGGACTACCTTCCGCTGCTCTACCGCGTGACTGGCGTCTATGCGGCGAATGAGGGGTCAATTCTTCTCTGGGCAGCGATTGCGAGCGTTATCTCACTGTGGGTTGCCTCGACCCGTGGCTTCGACGACCGTTCGACCAAACTCGTTCAGGCAGTTGTCGTTGGGTTCGTAACGTATCTCGCAGGGCTACTGTTCGATCAGAGTCCGTTCGCTTCAGTGTGGTCGGCTGTCGACGATATTCCAGCCGGTGTGACGCCGCAGACGGGCAGTGGGCTCAACGCGCTTCTCGTCGATCCGTTCATGGCGATCCATCCGCCGGTCATGTTCGTGAGCTACGCGTTGCTCACGATGCCGTTCGCGATCGGGGTGACACACTTCGTGTCGGCGCTACGTGGTGAAGGAGGGATCTACGACGCGTGGGAAGGGAGTATCATTCGTTGGCTCCGCGTCTCGTGGCTCTTTCTCACGACGGCGGTCGCACTCGGTGCGTTCTGGTCCTACACTGTCCTCGGCTGGGGTGGGCTCTGGGCGTGGGACCCAGTCGAGACAGCGATCCTCATCCCGTGGCTCTTTTTGACGGGAACGCTCCACGCGGTTACGAACTACCAGCCCGGGAGACGGTACACCATCCTCGCACCGGCGATGACCGCGACGACCCTCGCACAGGTCGTCTACACGACGTCGGTCGTCCGTAGTAACGTCTTCCGTAGCGTCCACTCGTTTACGTCCGGTGGTATCGGCTTCTCGCTCCTCGTTTTGATGGTGCTCACGGTGGGCTTGGCTGTCGGGCTCCCGTTTGTCTATTGGCTGCGCGTCCAAGACGACGAGAGCGATAACTCGAACATCCCTCCGTTCAGTCGGTCGACACTCCTCCACGCTGCAGTGCTCCTGTTCGGGTTGCTCACCTTTATTTCGCTCTGGGGACTTACGTTCCCGTTACTTCGAAACGCGACAACAGGTATCGAAGTGGCAGTCGAACCGCGGTACTACAACCTCTGGAGCTTTCCGGTGGTGATTGCGACGCTACTCTTGCTGGGGTTGTACATGGACTTCGACGTCGAGGGGAAACGTCGGAGTCTCGTCGCGTTCGGTATCACCGTCGTCGCGACGCTCGTGGGTGCCGCGATCGCTCCCTCGTCTGCGTGGCAGCTCGGAACGGCCCGCTCCGGTGACGCCCTCATCTACCAACTGATGACGCAGGTGAGTGCGCTCGCGATCGTGCCTCCCGTCGCGTACGTCCTCATAACGGTGACAAAACGCGGATACGCGCGGTTCACGCGAGCGACGAACAGCGACGCTCGTCGCAAGGAGGTCGGCGTCACGCTCGTTCACGTCTCCGTCGCAGTGCTTCTCTTCTCGTTGCCGTTCACCTACATGCTCGCCTCACAAGCGTCGGTCATCGCGGGTGCAGCAGGAGGTACCGCCGGGTCGACGGTGGACGTTCCCGACTCCGATTACTCCCTTCGTGTCCTCGATCAGCAGCAACGGGAACTGCCTCAGAACCCGGATCCGTCGACGTACGCCCAGTCGAGTAGCGAGGTGCTCGCCCGCGGTGAGGCGGTGAACGAGACGGTTCTCACCGTCCACGGGACGGTGACGAACGTCCGAAACGGAAACCGAGCGACGGTCGTCCAACTCGATAACTCTGGTCTCTGGCTGGGCGTCACGGGAGAGAACGTGAGTTCGTTCTCCCCGCAGGAGGGACAGACGCTCGTTGCACGCGGCGTCGTCATGCAGAACTACGTCCCGCAGACCGATGCGGTCGTGCTCACCGGTCCGACCAACGTCGGTACGCCCGCGAATCCACCTGCGAGCGTCGACCCCGCCCGTGTGCGGGTGACTACAGTCGATCTCGCAGTCTATCGTGACAGTCAGCAGGTCGTCACGGGGACTGCGGGCCAGCGTGAGTACCTAAAGCAGAGTGGCATGGAAGTCCGCGACGTCATCATCGATCGGGGTCCGATCGTCGACACGTACGTCATCGCCGGTGTCAGCGACGGTCAGGCCTCCATTACGGTCAAACGGATCCCGTTCATGACGCCCATCAGAGTAAGCGTCGTGACGCTTCTCGTCGGAATGAGCCTCATCTTGGCGTACGACCCACAGTACGGAATCGCGACCACGAGTAGACGAGACGAAACGGCAAGTCGTACAGACCTCGAACCGACCACCTCAGAGTGATACCAATGCACAAACTCAAAGCAACCACGATCGCACTGTTCTGTATCGTCGCAGTTCTGACCCTCCCAGCCCCAGTCGCCGCCGAACCCCTCTCCGGGACGGTGACAGTCGCGAACGGGACGGCGGACGGAGACCGCGTGACCATCACCCCCATCGACCAGAACTACCGGCGCACGGGCGACCCCGTCAACACGACCGTCGAAGGCACCTCCTTCTCGGTCGACGAGGTGCCGGACGCTCCGTTGTACTTCGTCCGTGTGGTCCACAACGAGAGCGCCCACTACGCGCTCGTCGACAACAGCACGGACGTCGATATTTCACTGTCGTCCAAGGTGTCCGGTCAGATCGTCGCCGAGAACGGAACGGCGATGGAGGAGACCCGCATCCAGATCGCCAGTTCCTACGGCCCCATCGTCACAGAGGATAGAACCGGCGAGAACGGGACGTTCTCCGTTGGACCGCTGAAGCCGAACTCGACGTACTACCTCCGATACGGTATCGGCGGCGTCCCGTACAACCACACGATCAAGACAGACGCCGAGGGTGACTCGTACCGCCTCGTCGCCAGCGACCCGACGAACGACACTTCGAACCTCAGCGCTTCGGGTGGGACGCCCGCCAGTCACGTCGTCCAACTCGTTGCGCCGCGAAACGGAAGTCGTCCAACTGCGGTCGAGACGCTGTCGCTCCAGAACGATGGCGATCGACCGTTCGTCGGACAGGTCGAACTGCAGCTCCCCGAGGGCGTCAACGCTAGCGGCGCCATGTATCAGGGCAAGCGAGTACCGGTCGACCAAGACGGTCGGACGGCGAAAATAAACGCGACGATTCCGCCGGGTGAGCGATCCCGCGTTGGTGTCGCGTACCCGATCGAGGACCGGACGCTCGAGCGGACTCCTCAGTACGACCCGGACGTCCTCGCGGTGAGTTTCCAGGGGTACGACTTGGCGAACGTCGAACACTCGGAGAACTTGGAACGGGGAGACTCGCCGGTCCCGATTCTGGTGATGAACAGCAGCGCCGAGAACAACGAGACGTTCACGGTCGAACTGCCGGCGAACGGAACTACACAGACCGATTCGCAGTCGGGTGAAGAGATAGAAGACGATGACGGGACCGTCCCGTTGGACGATGCGCCGGTTGTCCCGCTGCTAGTCGGTCTCGTCGGTGCAGTCGGGGGCGGCATTCTCGCCTACCGAGCGCTCTGAGCGAACCTCTCGTCGTTCGGAACCGACGCCGATCGTTTCTGTGGCAGATTCTCTGCTGCACCGACCTACCCCTCCTTCGGCCCTTGCAGCGACGGCGACGGATAGGCGGAGACGACAGCTAGCGTGGGCTCCGACGAGAGACGTCGTTTCTCAGCGTTACGACGTCGCCGTCAGCCCGATGTTGGAGACGCTTGCTTGTGCCTGCGTACCTCACTGGTACGGTAAGAGTACGGTGTCGGCCGATGTCCGCATATTATCGGTGACGTGCTGGCCGTCACCCTTCGACGATCGGCTCGAACAGGGCGATGCCAGCGAGCAAGAGAATTCCATCGTAGGCGAGGAGCAGCTTGAGCCACGACTCGGCAGGTGCTGCTCCCAAAGCAGCACGGGTCAGTTCGAGACCGCCTAGAAGAACCGGAACTACGACAGGAACGAGCAGGATGGGGAGAGTGAGCGCCGGCAAGCGCGATTGCACTGCGAGCAGTGAGAGAAGGGTGCCGACGGCGGCGAAGCCGACCGCTGTGAGGACGAACGTCACACCTACAAGTGGGAACGCTGCTGGTGGGAGTGAGAATCCGATGAACACGGAGACGAAAACGAGCGTCGCGCCCTCGATCAACAGGAGGAAGAGGGCGTTGGCGAGCGTCTTCCCAACGAAGAGGGCAGTCCGATCTGTAGGTGCTAAAAGGAGTCCTTCCAGAGCAGCGTCGGTTGTCTCGACAGTAGCGGTTCGGGTCACGAGGACGATACCAGCGAAGAGAAATGCGACCCACAATGCTGCACGTCCGACGGTACGACTCGATCCGAGATCGCGTTCGAAAGCAAAAGCGAAGACAACCGTGACAAGCATCGCGAAGACAGCCGAAAAGAAGAGACTCTGCTTGGTTCGCAACTCGAGTACCAGATCCTTCCGTACGATTTCGACGACGAGCGCTGTCCAGGCTCTCATTGGGCGTATTCGATCGCTGCCTCGTACTTCCGTTCGAGGACATTCGGGTCGTCGATCTCACGGAGGGTCACCTCTCCACAGAGTCGGCCGCGATCGAGGAAGAGTGCCCGCGTCGCATGTCGTGTCGCGACGGCGAAATCGTGGGTCGTAAGTAGTATCGTTCGATCGGTAACCGACTCGAGGATGTGTCCAAACTGCTCCGACGACCGTTTGTCCAGCCCCGAGTACGGTTCGTCGAGGAGGAGCACCTGCGGGTCGTGTAGAAGCGCCCGCGCCAGCGAGAGTCGCTTGCGGAGCCCGTGTGAGAAGTGACTCGGACGCTCGCTCGCTCGCGATCGCAGGCCAACGGCGTCGAGCAAAGACATACTCCGTTCCTCTACCGCAGCGACACGGTGAAGACGTGCGTGCAGATGAAGGTTCTCGCGAGCGGTTAGTTCGTCGTAGAGCATCGTTTCGTGCCCGCAAACACCGATCTGCTGTCGAAGAGTCGGATCACGGGTGAGGTCATGGCCGTCGAGTGAAATTTTGCCCGACGTCGGTCGTACGAGGGTCGCAATGAGTCGCAACAGAGTCGACTTCCCGGCTCCGTTAGGCCCCAACACGGCGACCACCTCTCCACGGTCGACTGCGAACTCGATGTCCTCAAGCGCGGTGAACTGTCCGAAATCCTTGTGGAGACGTCTGACCTCGAGAAAGTGGCTCTCGGCTGTCTGCTCGTCTCGGTCCATGCAATTAGTTCTCGTTCTCAGAGCCTTCGTGAGCCCGAACCGAGAGTTGGTCTGCGACGAGGTGGTCTTCTTTGACGACACCTTTCGCAACCACGATTCGACCCTCGTTCATAGCCTCCGGTATCGTTCCCTCGTAGACGACACGGACGGACGTGTTTTGATCAGTCACCTCGAATCGAAGTGTGTTCTGGTCGGTTTCGAGTTCGTCGACGACACCTTCCAATCTGACCCAATCGCCGCCAAAGTCTCCCGACTCGAGCGTCGTGGGAGAGACGAATTGGGTCGACGCGCTCATCGTCGTCGTTCCGAGGGTCGTAAGCAGAACGACGATACCGACCGCGCTTATGACGAACTTGGTCTTTCGACGCACAATTGTTGATGTAGGAGGGGCAACTTCAATATTGTTGTGTCCGGTGCATTGTCTCCACAACTAAAGCGTGGTCGTTTTTAGTTGTCCAGATCAGAGACTTTTCGTTCCAGTCTGGAGAGCCGTCGCTGTAGGCGGACGATGTAGATGAACAACGCGACGAAGATGATCGAGTACCCCGCTAGCAGAAGTGGCTCCATCGTTATCGCCTCCTTCCGCTTGCACGGTATTGTATCTTGTCTTCAATTTCGTGGATGCGGATTCGTAGTCCGAGTAAGTAGGTGTACAGGAAACTCACTGCGACCAGTGAGACGACCAGGACGAGTGGATTGATGTTTGCACTCACCTGCGGGTTCCCCAAGGTGGTCTCGTGGAACGTCGGAATCCAGAGGCGTGTCGAGACGTACGAGAGCGGCACCGTCAAGAATCCGACGACGCCGTAGACAGCAGTGTACTGTTCGTCGGCGCCTCGCTCGGTCGATGCGTAGACGACGAGATAGCCCGCGTATACGAACCACACGAGGAGAAAGGTGACGAGCCGAACGTCCGTCCACTCCCACCAGGAGTTCCAGACGACTCGCCCCCAGATACTCCCCGTAATCAAAGTAAGCGTTACGAAGAGAAAGCCGATCTCTCCAGCACTGTGGGCGATACGGTTCCAGTAGCGACCCTCGAAGCGGAGATAGAGGAGACTCCCTACAAACGTCGTCGTGAGCGCGACGGCACCCACCCACGCCATCGAAATATGCCAGTAGGCGATGAGGTTCGCCCCGTGATCGATGCCGTACATTACCTCCGACGCGACTCCGAATATAAGTCCGATGGATGTGACACCGAGCAGTAGCGTCCCCCATTTCACGGCCCTGTTCTCGGTCACGAGGCGCATGAGCCGGATTACACGTCCGAGCAGTTGTGTCGTATTCATACAGTTTTGATGGAATGATGTGGTATCGTGTGACTAAACGCCGATCGGAAGTGAGAGGTCGATTACGAACCGCATGAGTAGCTTATCGATATCGAACAGCAGCGCGACCCCTGTTACGAGCAAGACAGATCCGACGAGACGTCGTACGTTCCGTTGACTCTTCGCGAACCCAGTACGGTCGATTGCGTCCTTTCCCACGTACGCCGTCACCAGTAACGGTACTGCGAAGCCGACGCCGTAGGTGAACAGGAGGCTTCCACTCACCAACGTGTTTCCGCTGCTGCCAGCAAACGCTAATACGCCGCCGAGAATCGGCCCGACGCAGGGGAGCCAGATGACACCGAGTAACGTCCCAGTCACGAAGCCCCCCAGAAGCGAACTACCACTGTCTTCTGAGACGCTGCGGCGATCGGCTTTCGCGGCTAATCGTGACGCACGGCGTTCGTAGATTCGGTTCAGGTCATCGTCGACCAACACCGCTCCGAATACGATGAGCAGCCCAACCAACGGCAGCCGAAACGTCTCCGGCGAGATGCTCGCAATCGCTCCGACGGCGAGGCCGAGTACGGTAAACGAGAGTACACTACCGAAAACGAGGACGACGGGACGGTAGCGATGGCCCGTTCCACTCGAGACGACGGCCGGAATCAACGGGAGACAGCACGGCGATAGAATCGTCAGTACGCCCGCAGTAAAGACCGCTGCAAATCCGGGGACGCCGTTCATTCGTATCGAGGGAAAATCGAAGGTGAGATGATTCTTAACTTGCGCGCTGTGCTCGCTCGCTCTGGGTCATCGCATCGCTGATCGCACGGTGATGCTGCGGATTCTGAAGCGCCGTCGTGTTTTCGCCGGTCGAGTTTCCGGTCGAATCGTTCTCCACGGTCACGTTCCGAAGCGGCTGGTCGTACCGTTCGACGTTGTCCGGAATGTCGCCTCTCTTCAGCGGCTCTGTTCCGGTCGGAATGCCGGCGAGCACGAGCTTCTTCTTCATCGGATTCATGTCGTATCCGAGTCGCTCTTGCGTGCGGTTGTAGTACACTGCTTCCTCGGGCGGCCCCTCCGACGGCCAGTCCTGCGGTTTGCGGTCGAGGCTTGGTCGGTCGTGGCCGTTCATGTACCCGGCGATGTCCTGGACGTCGCTCCAGTCAGTCACCGTGTGTGCGTACCCGTAGGGCATCGCTTCACGGACGAACGCGGCGGAGGTGTAGATCCGGCCCATCCCGGCACCGTCGTTGAAGGACTCTGGACCCCACAACGGTGGGTATTCGCCGACCTCACCTTGACCGTCCGCACCGTGGCAGCTCGCACAGTTCTGCATGTAGAGCTCTGCTCCACGGACCGGGTTCACTTCCGGAATCGGCTTCTTGTCGTCACCTTCGGGCTTCTCGAGGCCTCTCCAGTACGGAGCACTTCCGATCGGCGTGCCCTGCCCAAGCCACTCCATGTACGCCTCCATCGCCTGCACTTCCCGGGAGTCGTACTCGGGGACACCGTCTTCCGCGTCGTCGGCGTTCATGCTCCGAAGGAAGCATCCCTGGATGCGCTGACGCATATCCCGCATCCGCTCCGTACGACCAGTCCACTCGGGATAGCCCGCAGCCGTCCCGACCAACGGAATCATGTCGATGTCCTGTCCGACCATTCCGGTGGTCGACGAGAGCGAGCCACCGCCGTGGCAGTTCGCACACGACATTCGGTCGCTGCCCGTGTTGTTGGGCATCATCGTCGAGGTGTCCGCGAACAACTGCCGCCCGTAGCGCACGAGCTCGCGCCGGTTCTCGTTCGACGGGAGCGTCGAGTTGTTCATCTGCTTCGGCTGGAACTGTACTTGATTACCAGCGTCCGGATCGCGGAACTCGAGGTCCTGACTGCGAAGATCCTCGTCGTACCACTTCGTATCGTTCCACGTCGCAGGGAGTTTTCCGGGGCCGTCTGCACCCGTCGAACCGTCACCGCTGCCCGACTGCATACTCACGGCGGGTTCGTCCCCAACTGCGGCAATGAGACCGTTCGCAGCCAAAAAGAGCACTCCGCCGATGAGGAGCGCAGAGACGACTGCGAGCGCCGGCTTCAAAACGGAACTGTCGTCACTCATACGCCAATCCCCTCCGTCGTCGTGTCGGTCGTGTTTCTTTCACACGTACTATTGTTATGCTTGTTCTCCCACCACGTGCTTAAGAGTTGCTCTTGTGCAGAGTAGTGACTACCGCCCAGTACTGCCTTCACCGGTTGATCTCCCATCATTCTCCCTCTTTCTCGCCACCGTCGGCGATCTTCGTCTGCCGTTGTTCTCGCAGCCAATGCCACTCGGCAGTCAAAAGCCCGTCTTCCTCGAGGTTCCACGGGTCGTGCGTGTCGATCTTCCGTCCCTCGAACCACGAGATGACGAAGTTGTAAACCCAGACACCGCCACCGAGAAGCAAGAACAACGAACCGACTGTCGTAATTTGGTGAAGCGTTGCGAACTGTGGCAGATAGCTCGCGAAGCGACGAGGCATGCCGCCGTAACCCAGCAGGATCATCGCGAAGAACGTGACGTTCGTCCCGATCATCCAGAGCCAGAAGTGCCACTTGCCGAGTCTGCGCTGGTACATCCGTCCCGTAACCAAGGGGAACCAGTAATACAGGCCAGCGAACGCAGCGAAACCGATGGCACCCATGACGATGTAGTGGAAGTGACCGACGACGTAGTAGGTGTCGTGGAGGATGAGGTCGATCGGGATCGACGCGAGGAAGATGCCGGTGACGCCGCCGATGATGAAGTTCGAGACGAAGCCGATACAGAACAGCATCGGTGTGGTGAGTCGGATGCGGCCGTTCCACATCGTCGTGATCCAGTTGAACGTCTTCACCGCGGAGGGAATCGCGATCGCTAGCGACACCGCCATGAACGACGCGCGGAGTCGCGGGTCGATGCCGGTCGCGAACATGTGGTGGGCCCAGACGCCGAACGAGAGCACACCGATGGCGAGCGTCGAGTAGACGACGAACTTGAACCCGAACAGCCGCCGCCCGGAGAACCGCGGCAGCACGTAGCTGACGATCCCCATCGGCGGCAGCACGAGGATGTACACCTCGGGGTGGCCGAAGAACCAGAACAGATGTTGCCAGAGGATGGCACCGCCCTCGCCCGTGTAGAACGCGGTTCCGAGGTTGCGGTCGAGCAGCAGCATGACCATCGCACTACCTAAGAAGGGGAAGGCGAAGAGGATGAGCCCCGACTGGGTGAGGATCGTCCACGAGAAGATGTCGAGGTTGGCCCAGGTGACCTCCTCGGCGCGTTCGGTGAAGATAGTCACGATGAAGTTGATCGCCCCCATCGTCGCCGAGACGCCAGTCAGGTGGAGACCAAGCAGCATCAGGTCGACACCTGCGTTCGTCTGCATGCTGCCTGACTCGATCCCTAACGATAGCGGCGTGTACATCGTCCAAGCAGTCTGCGCTGGGATGATTCCCTGAATCGGGAAGAAGCCGGCCCAAATGAGAAGTGCGCCGGGCGGGAGCAACCAGAAGGCGATAGCGTTGATGCGCGGGAACGCCATATCGTCGGCTCCGATAATGAGTGGAACGAAGTAGTTCGAGAACGCCGCGAGGATCGGCGTCCCGAAGAGGAACAACATCGTGATACCGTGGCTCGTCAGCAGCGAGTTGTAGAAGGCGGGAGAAATAAGCGACATCTCGGGGTCGAAAAGCTCCAATCGCATCACGATGACCATGAGCCCACCGACCACAAACGCCGTCGTCCCGTAGACACCGTACAGTATCCCGATATCCTTGTGATCCACTGTCGTTATCCACCTGATCCATCCTACCGGCTTCTCCCTGTGGACGGTAGGCTCGGCGTGTTCACCACCATCACTCAGGAGTTGCCGTCCGGAACTGCCCTGTTTCCGCGAGTACTGGTAGCTCACCCAGATTGTCGCCACCAGAAGCACAGTACCGAGAATTGGTATGACTTGTTCGCGTAATCCCATAACCTTGTATCCAGTGTTGGGATAAAGAAAGTTTGGGGGTATATTGTGTAGATCGTTGCAGAGCGTGGATTGATGCGAGAGGATCTGACGCGCGTATTCGTTGCGTAACTAATCGCTCGGAGCCTCGATAAGACGTCTACGAGTACGGATCGGCGTCGGAGGATCGTCACTCGAGGCTACCGAATCCGAGTTTGTACGCCCGTATGCATTTGTATTGACGTTGGCGTCCATTTGCACGCCGCAGCCGGCGGTACGATCAGTTCTACGAACAGACAGTATCGGTCATTTGCAGCTGTAGTTGTTAACAGCAATGCACAAACTGCCCAACTACATGAACACCCTTCGGAACGTCGATCGCGACGCTTCGGTTAGTCGGCCCGCAGTCCGTCGGTGAACCGGGCGGCGTTCTCGTCGGCCGTCGGCGACGTCACCGCCGAGACGCCGACCGTGAGCACGAGGCCGATGAGCATCCCGTAGAGCGCGAAGTCCCACCCGAGGTAGGTCGTCGGCAGCGGGCCGAAGACGTGTCCGAGGTAGAACGCCTGACTGCCGACGAGGCCGGCGACCATCCCGTTTCGGTTCGTCTGCGGCCAGTAGAGCGCGACGATCACGGGCAACGCGAGCTGTGCGTAGCCGCCGAACGCCGTGTCGCCCACCTCGACGAGCGTCCCCGGGCGGAAGAGGCTGGCAACGAACGCGACGACGGCGAAGCCGACGACACCGGCGCGGGCGACCCATCCCTCGCGTTGGCTGCTGGCGTCGGGAGCGACGAGCGGGCGGTAGAGGTCGCGCGTCAGGTACGACGACCCCGAGAGGAGCATCGAGTCCGAGGAGGACATCATCGCGGCCATCGCGCCGGCGACGACGAGCGCCGCGAACCAGACGGGCGTGTACTCGTTGAGGAGCGCTGGGACGACGTTTCCACCCTCGGGAACTGTCACGCCGAGCCCCTTCGCCCACGACCCGAGCATGAACGCCGGGACGAAGAGGAGGACGACGAGCACGGGCCACAGCGTGAACGACCGCTTCAGCACGCGCTCTGAGTCCGCGACGAAGAACCGCTGGTTGATCTGCGGGAACATCGCCACGCCGAAGGCGATTGTGACGGCCGTCGACAGCATCCACTTCGCCGAGTAGAGGCCGCCGCCGCCGAGCGTCAGGAGGTCGAAACTCCCTTCTCCGCCGCCGAGTGCGAGGAACTCGGGGTTCGTCTCGGCGAGGGCACTGGTCGCCGCCTCGGGACCGCCGACGGAGACGAGCACCCACGCGACGGCCGCCCACGTCACCGTGAGCATGAACAGTCCCTGAATCGTGTCGGTCCACGCGACGCCGCGGAGTCCCGCGAGCACGACGTAGACAATCATGAATACGGTGATGAGCGCCGCGCCCGCCCAGTAGGGGACGACGCCGTTCGTGAGGCCGACGAGCGCCTCGCCGGCCCCCATCTGCTGGAGCATCACGTAGGGGAACAGCCAGAACAGCGAGATGCCGGCGACGAGCGCTCTGAGTCCGGTGGACCCGAAGCGGTCGCCCAGCATCTCGCCGAGGGTGACGTACCCGTGCGTGCGGCCGACGAGCCACTGTCTGTAGCCGACGACGTACCAGAGGATGGCGAAGAGGATCCCGTCCATGAGCCCCATGACGAGGATCCACTCGGGACCGGCGGTGAACGCGAGGTCGGGGCCACCGAAGAAGGTGAACGCCGACAGCAGGGTCGCGAACGTCGTAAAGAGGAGAACGACCGTCCCCATCGACCGGCCGGCCAGATAGTAATCTTCGGCTTCACGACTCGTCACGCGGTAGGCGAGGAGGCCGACCGCGAGCGCGACGACGAGGTAGACGGCGATGACGGCCAGTTGGACGCCGAGATCGTCCGACTGCAGCGGGACGAACTCAGCCACGAGTGACCCCCGCCAGCAGCTGCCAGCCGGACCGGGTGAAGGCGTAGAACGCAACGGTCGCGGCACCCATCCAGCCGATATGCCACCACAGCCACAGCGGGAGACCGGCGACGACCCGCGAGTCCCCCCACAGGAACCACGGGATGGCCAGCGCCACCAGTACGGCGAAGACGGACGTCCAGAGGATCTTCCTCCACTTCCGGTTCATACGTGGCGCGTAACCCACACAGCTACCTAAGTATTACTCATATCTCAACCGAGTCCACCTTTGAAGAACTATTTTCTTCACAGTGACGGGGCGGAGAGGGTCGTCGTGCCACGGAAGCTATGACGACGCGCCTGTGTGTCTCCACTATGCAGACGGCGATCCAACTCTACTCGCTTCGCGCGCTCGACGAGTCTGTCACACAACTCCTCGAACACGTCGCGGAGACGCGACTCGACGGCGTCGAGTTCGCCGGAGCGGGCGGCGAACCGCCGGGGGAGATCCGCGAGACCGTCGATCAGGAGGGGCTGGGCGTCGCGGGTGCGCACGTCCCCGTCGAAGCCGTCGAATCGGATCTCCCCGCGGAGGCCAGCAACTGTCAACTGCTCGGGAGCGACAGGCTCGTGATCCCCATCCTCGACGAGTCGAAGTTCGCCGACCCCGCGGCCGTCGCCGACACGGCGGACGCGCTCTCGGAGTTCGCCGAGTCGCTCGCACCGTACGAACTCCAACTGTGTTACCACAACCACGAACTGGAGTTCGCCGAGGTCGACAACCGCTTCGCCTTCGAGCAGTTGGTCGAGACGACCGAGGGCGTGGCGTTCGAACTCGACGTCGGGTGGGCGTACGCGGCGGGTGCCGACCCCGTCGACCTGCTCGACCGCTACGCCGAGCAGATCTCGGTCGTCCACCTCAAAGACGTCGCCGTCGATCCCGAGGCCGACCGCGGCGGGCGGCCCGTCGACCTCGGGGCTGGCGACGTTCCGCTCCGAGAGTGTGCGGCCGCAGCACGCGAGGCCGGCGTCGAGTGGGCCGTCTTCGAACACGACGATCCCGACGATCCGGCGGCGTTTCTGCAACGCGCCGACGAGTGGGCTGCCGACGTCTGAAGTCGCCGACGGCGGCGGGCTCTCGTCAGTACGATAGCTATTTCCCTCGTGGAGAGCGTATATAAGACGAGTGGGCCACGCCCACGAGACTATCACCATCATCACCCCACGGAGGGGATATCATATGGACGACACAGCCAAATACCTCATCCACGCAGCCATCACGGCAGACGGCGTCGTCGAGCGGAGCGACGTCGTCGGCGCCATCTTCGGGCAGACCGAAGGGTTGCTCGGCGACGACCTGGACCTCCGCGACCTCCAACAGTCGTCGAAAGTCGGCCGCATCGACGTACAGATACAGAGCGAGAACGGGCAGTCCTACGGCGAGGTGACCATCGCCAGTAGCCTCGACAAAGTCGAGACCTCTATCCTCGCCGCCTCCCTGGAGACCATCTCCCGGGTTGGACCGTGCAAGGCCACCGTCGAGGTGACCGACATCGAGGACGTCCGCGCCGCGAAACGTCGCGACGTCGTCGAGCGGGCCAAAGAGCTTCTCGCCGGCTCCTTCGACGACAGCGTCATGACGAGTCGCGAGATCCTCGAGGAGGTCCGGGAGTCCGTCCGCGTCGAGGACATCACCGAGTACGACGGCTATCCGGCCGGGCCGAACGTCGAGACGTCCGACGCAATCATCGTCGTCGAGGGCCGTGCGGACGTGCTGACGCTGCTCCGCTACGGCATCAAGAACGCCATCGCCGTCGAGGGGACGAACGTCCCCGAGAGCGTCGCGGCGTTGACCCAGGACCGCAACGTCACCGCCTTCCTGGACGGCGACCGTGGCGGCGAACTCATCCTGCGGGAACTGGCACAGGTGGGGCACGTCGACCACGTCGCGTTCGCCCCGCGCGGCCGCTCGGTCGAGGACCTCGCCCGTCGCGAGGTGATGTCGTCACTTCGGGACAAGGTCCCCTACGAGACGTACCAGAGTGGCCCGACCAGCCAGCCGGCCGTGACGGCCACAGACGGGAGCACGACTCCCGCTCCGGAGGACCCCGCGGACCCTCGACCGGAGCCGTCGGCGACGACTGAGTCGCCGGTGGCTCCCGCTTCGGACGACGATCCCGAAGACGAGACCGAGGAGACTGCGCCAGTCGAACCGGATGTCGAACGCGAGAACAGCGAACGCGAGGGCGCCGAGTCGACGGATTCGACGGCAACCGTGACGCCGACGGCCGACGCGGCGACCGACGTCGCTCCCGAGACGAGCGACCCGAGCGGGACGGACGAGAGCGACGTCGCCCCCGACGTGACCGCGAACGGCGAGACAAGCGGGACGAAGGAGACTGCAGAGCGCGATGACGTCGACACGTCGGGCGAATCGGTCGAAACTCCCGAGTCGACTGAGTCCCCCGAGACGAGCGATTCTCCCGAAACGACCGCGACGAGCGACAGCAACGACGCGACGGAGCCGACGCCCTCGATCCACGAACACGTCCGGCAGATCATCGAGTCCGGGTCGGCGAGCGTCCGCCTCCTCGACGACTCGCTCGTGACGCTCGACGAACTGGCTGCGAACGACGCCTTCGACGCCGTCGCCGACGCGGACACCGTCCCCTACGCGCTGGTGGTGGACGACGAGGTGACGCAACGACTCGTCGACGTCTCCGCTCAGCGGGGCGTTGAACACATCGTCGGCCGCTCGGCCGGCGAGTTCGTGAAGAAGCCGGTAGACGTCCGGGTGCGGACGGGAGACCAGCTGTTGAGCAGCTGAGTCACCGGTTCGCGACCGTCTTTTGCTCGGAGAACGCCGTCAGAGAACCCGGACAGCAGCAGGTCTCGCCGGTCGGGTCGGGCACGCTTCCCGACCCGTGAGGAGCCTCAGTCGCGGCTGGCGATAAGGTATTTCCATCAGCCGACGGTAGCTAGGACCCCCTCACTCGACGACCGCCGGAGGGACTCAGTTGGAGATCTTGTCACATGTCTACCGGAGATACCCTGTCAGATGAAATCGAGACGATATCGGACGCAGAAGCCGACGGCGAGCAACTCGTCACGGTCGCGATTCCCGCCGACGAGTCGCTCGAAGCGATGCGTGGTCGCGTCGAAGAAGACCACGCCGAGGCCGAGTACCTGAACGACCGAGAGGAGGTTCGGAAGCCGCTCAAACAGGCGCTGGAGGAGACGCGACGGATCCTCCACGACTACGACGAGACCCCCGAGAACGGCCTCGTGGCGTACGTCGGTACCGTCGAAGGCGACCTCGTCACGAAGGTGTTCGACGACCTGCCGGACCCGGTCACAGAAGCCACCTACGGCTACGCCAACGAGTTCGACACCACGCCGCTCGAACCCACCACGAGCGGGACGGAGACGTACGGGTTGGTCGTCGTCGCCCGGGAGAGCGCCGTGGTCGGACGCTACGACGGAGAGACCATCGAGCAGATCGAGACCGTCGAGAGCGACGTCCCGAGCAAGCAGGCGGCCGAAGGCGGGAAGGAGGACCGATTCGAGGGTCGAAGCCAGGAGCGAAAGGCGGAGTTCTTCGAAACGGTCGGTGACGTGCTCTCACGGACGTTCCTCGAGGCGGAGCACGGCGAGAGCGAGACCGACGCACCCGCCCACGACGACGTCTCGATCGCGGGACTGGTGCTCGGTGGGAGCGAGGTCATCGTCGAGGAGTTCCGGAAGGGAGATCACCTCCCCGACCGTCTCGCCGACGTCACCGTCGGGTCGTTCTCCGTGGAGTACGGCAGCGAAGCCGGCCTCCGACGGCTCGTCGACGCCGCCGAGGAGGCGGACGCGCTCGACACCACCGACGCACGTGCGGCGCTCGATCGGTTCCTCGACGCGCTCGCCGCCGACGACGAGTCGGCCGTCGGTGGCCGTGACGACGTCGACGAGGCGTTGGAGTACGGTGCCGTCGAGACGCTGTTGCTCTCCGAGTCGCTGCCCGCCGAAGACGCACAGACGCTCCGAGCGCGGGCCGAAGAGAAGGAAGCGACGTGCGTCGTCGTCCCGGAGGCGCTCGACCGCGCCGAACGCTTACAGGCAGGCTTCGACGGCGTCGGTGCCGTTCTCCGGTTCGACGTCGAGTAGCGGAGCGAGACAGAGCAGCACCGCTCTCCGAGCGGACAGCGAGCCCCGAAAACTGAGCGCCGAGAGTGCGGCCACGACTCCTCGGTCGAGAGACCCCGGTTCCGGCGAGTCGCAGCCCTCCTTCTCGAACGTTTTCGACGCCTTATCGTCCCTATCAGAGCGGCGACGCCGACGTCACGAACCACAGCGCCGGGTCGCCCTCGAAGTAGTCCTCGCGGCGTTCGACCGCCTCGAACCCGTAGTCGCGGTAGAACGCCCGTGCGCCCTCGTTGTCGGGAGCGACGGCCAGCGTGATCTCGTCGCCGTCGCCAAGCGAGTCACACACCGCATCGAGCAACGCCGAGGCGTGTCCCTCGCGTCGGTGGTCCTCGGCGACGACGAGTTCGGCTACGTGGACGCCGTCGCCGGAGACGGGGAGGACGTAGCCGACGACCGCACCGTCGGCCGTCGAAACGAGAACGTCGCCGACGGCGAGCCCGTAGTCCAGCAGGTCGGGGCTCCGTCTCGGGAGGAGCGATTGTAGGCGACTCAGTCTGGTGCCGTCGGTCGGCCGGGCGCGGCGGACGCGTGGTCCGCGCTCGCGCGGCGTCTCGGCCGTCATAGCAACACCACCGCCAGACCGGCGCTCACGAGCGCGCCGGCGAGCGTCGCGAGGAAGTTCACGGCCTGGTTGCCGATTCGGTCGCCCTCGACGGTCGCGCCGAGGAGGCTGTCGACGGTCATCCCGCCGACGCCGCCGAGGACGATGACCGCCGCGCCGACGACGGGGTCGCCGAGGTCGAGCAACGCGACGGCGATGGCCGCGACGAGCGCCGCGCCGGCGACACCGGCGAGTTCGCCCTGCCAAGTGACGCCGCCGTCGGTCCCCGGCGGGACGCGCTCGAACGTCGTGATGAGTCGCGGCTCGTCGTAGAGACCGCCGATCTCGCTGGAGAGCGTGTCGCTCATCGCGGCGGCGAGCGACCCGGTGAACGCGAACAGGAAGAGCGACGACGGCATCGAGAGCGTCGAACTCGCGGCGAATCCGATCACCGCGAAGAGCGCGACGGCGGCGTTACCGAGGACGTTCCCGCTCCCGCGAGCGCCGTCGTTGTCTTCGGCGACGCCGCGGTCGAGTTTGTCGTCGTACTTGAACTTCGCCGAGAGGCCGCCGACGGCGAAGAAGGAGATGAGCACGGCGAACCAGCCGACGCCGCCGAGGACGATGGTGAGGAGTCCGAGAAGGACGCCGGTGACCATCCCTGTCACCGAGGCGGTCCCGAGTGCGTAGGCGACGTAGCCGAGGAGGATGGTGACGGCGAGACCGACGACGATTCCGACGGTGGCGATGTCGAGCACGAGTTGGGTGAAGAACCACAACAGGAGGCCGACGGAGAGCATCACGAGCGGGTCGTCGCGCTCGTAGAGCACCGACCGGAGGAGCGCGGCGACGAGCGCACCGGTGGCGGCGAGGAAACTCGCTGTGGGGAGGTCGACCGCCGCGCCCGTCACTGTCTGGACCGCGAACTGGCCGAGCGTCCCCGCGAGGAAGCCGACGACGGTGAACCCGGTGACGGCGGCGAACGGATCGCTCCAGCGTTGGGCGACCAGTTTCTCGCCGACGTTGCCGTAGGCGAGGATGAGCACCGCGGCGACGAAGACGCTCGTCGGCATCGCCTGCCGCGGCGGCACCGCCAACTGTGGCGCGGTCGCCAAGAGGGCGAGTCCCGTCGCCGCGAGTGTGAAGCCGGCGAGGCCGTTGAGTCTGCCGTCCTGGTGGTCGCCGGGGCGGGCGAACAGCTCGAACATCGGCCCGTCGTCGACGACGAAGGCGGCGAGGACCGCGATGACGGCGAAGGGGACGGCGGCCGCAGCACCGAGTGCAGGGGCCGCGAGCGACAGCGTCCCCACGGCAGCGAACCCCCCGGCACGCCGGAGTGTCGAAGTCACACCTCCCGGTATCTCCGACGCGCACTTAACCCTCCCGACACGGAAGGGGTTTAACGGTCCCGCCGCGTTGCCTCGCGTGTGGGACTCTACGACGCCTACCTCTCGATGCGCTACCGTCGCAGTCCGGCGGACCCGCCCGCACACGTCGCCGTCGTCATCACGGAGCGAGACCTGCTGGAGCAGGGCGCGTACGACACGCTCGAGGCGTTTCTGGGCTGGGCGTTCGAGTACGGGGCCGAGCGGGTCACGGTCTCGGTGAGCGTCCTCGACGAAGCCGTCGTGCCGACGCTCGAACGCGAACTCCGCGAGATCGAGACGCCGAAACCGGTCGCCGTCCGCGGCCCCGGCGACACCGAGCGCGCCGACGAACCCATCCAGGTGAGCATCGGCCTCGGCGGGAAACACGAGTTCGCCGAGGCGGTCCGGTCGCTGGCCGAGGAGGTCGAAGCCGGACGGCTGGAACCGGAAGACGTCGACGAGACCGACGTCGAACAACGGCTGGTCTTCCCGGACGAACCGGACCTCGTCATCAAGACCGGTGCCGAACGGCTCTCGGACTTCATGATCTGGCAGTCGGTCTACTCGGAGTTGTACTTCACCGACGTCAACTGGCGTGACTTCCGCAAGCGCGACTACCTCCGCGCCGTGTTGGACTATCAGGACCGCCAGCGGCGGTTCGGCCGGTAGGCCGACGCACGTAACTCCACGACGTAGGCGGAACGACGCTGACGAGACGCTATCCCTGCGCGGCGAGATAGACCGCAGCCAACTCCCGAAGCGCCGGATGCGGAACCGCCGCCGGTCGCGTCCGCTGGACGAGTGCGAGCGCCGTCTGGAACGTCCGACGCTCCTCGGCGGCGAGCGCCGTCGCGACGACGGTGCTGCTCCGCGAGACGCCCGCTCTGCAATGGACGAGGAGCGACCCATCTCGACCGAGCAGTTCGCGAGCGGTGTCGACGGCCGCCGCGAACGCCGACCAGTCGACGCCGGGACCGTCGACGAGCGGGCGGTGATGCGTCGTCAGCGGATGCGACTCCGAGGAGACCGAGAGGACGAACGCGAACGACCGGTCGTGCATCGTCGAGTCGGCGGCCGATGCGTTGCCGACGAACAGCTCCCGGCCGTCGACGCGCCGGACGACCGGCTCGGTCTCGACGTAGCCGAACGGTCGGAGGAAGCGTATCGAAGGCCCCTCTTCCGGTGGGTCGGTTGCAGTCACGGTTGGTCGGTCTTCTCTCCGCCGTCGACAAAGAACCGTCGGCGAAGTGTCGTCGCCGCTGGCGAACAGTCGTCGTCACTCCGGCGAAGTGCCGTCGTCACCGCCGACCCGTCGTCGATCGAAACAACGGTCTGCAACGGTCGGAACGCTCGTCGACCTTTTTGTGAGTGTGTGTCGAGTGAACACAGTACGAGGTCGGCGACTCGGCGACGAGTGCGACGCCGACCGGGAGATCGAGCCATGCAATGTCAAGAGTGCGGTCAGGTCGGCGACTGGATCGGCGAGACGAGCGAGTGGACCGCAGTCGGGGGGTCGACACGCTCGCTGTTCGAGTGTGAGAACTGCGGCAACACGCAGTACACGAACGGCTGATATCGGCCTCAGTCCGCTGACTCGGCGTTCTGCCGTTCGAGTTCCGCGGAGAGTTCCTCGGCACCCCGGTTCGACAGCTGGTCGCGGAGTCTCGTGCCGACGGCGAGCGCCTCCTCGAGTTCGACGCCAGCGACGGCGCGGACGAGGGCGACGGCGCGTTCGGTTCTCGTTCGTTGCCACGACGCCTCGCGCGACTCGTAGGTGCGGATGCCCCGCAGGAAGTCGACCTTCGAGAACTCCGGCCAGTAGGGTGCACAGAAGTAGACGGCCGCCTCGTTGCCGTTGGCGTGCCAGGGCAGGAAGTTCGACGTCCGCTCGTCGCCGCCGGTCCGGATGATGAGGTCGACGTCGCGGACGGGTTGGCGGTAGAGTCGTCGCTCGACCTCGGCGTCGTCGACGTCGTCGAGCGCGAGGTCGCCCGACTGGACCGCCGTGACGACGTCGCGAGCGGCGCGGAGCAGTTCGTTCCGGCCACCGTAGGCGAGCGCGATGTTCAGGCGGAACTGCTCGTAGTGGCCGGTCCGCTCCTCGGCGTAGTCGACGGCGTCCGTGACCCGCTCCGGGAGGCGGTCGATGTCGCCGATGGCGCGGACGCAGACGCCGTTGTCGTGGACGCGTTCGGCGTCGGCAAACTCGTAGAGCTTGTTCTCGATGAGGTCGAACAGCGGTTCGAGTTCGTGTTCCGGGCGGTTGAAGTTCTCCGTCGAGAAGGCGTAGAGCGTGAGCTCCTCGATGCCTAGCTCCTCACACCAGTCGAGCACCTGCTCCGTCGTCTGCGCACCGGCGCGGTGACCGTCGGGCGCGTCGTCGCCGCGGTCGCGCGCGTAGCGGCGGTTGCCGTCCTGAATGATCGCGACGTGCGTCGGGCCGTCGTCGACTTCGCGGCGGAGCAGTCGCTCGTAGGCACGGTCGACTCCCTCTCGGACCCTCGTACGCATGGCTTGTCTGTGGCTGTGACCGCCAGCCCCTATACGTGTTGTCATCGACCCGAGAGGGTCGGCTTCTGTCTCGCTTTCCCGTGAGACGGCAGAGCACGTTTCCGCCCTAATCCGACGCGAGGAGCGTCGAGAGACGACCGATTGGAGCTCTCGCCGCAGACGGACGCCGTCGCGTCGGCGGCGACGAACCGCCACCCGTATATCCCTGTGCCGACGACATCGGAAGCATGAGCGACGTTCTCGACGAGGACCTCTATCAGCGCACCCTCGCGCTGCTCGAACCGGGCGACATCGAACTGGTCGGAATCATCGTCCACACCGACCTCGGTGGGCAGGAAGATCTGGAGATGCACGAACTCACCGTCGAACTGAACGACGTCATCTCCGAGCACGCCGGCAAGGGCGAGACGTACATCTACGCGGGCAACGACAGCACCGACTTCGCCTCGAACCAGTTCCACGGCCTCACGCTCGAGGACGACGAGTTCGTCTGGGAGTGCCAACAGCTGCTCCGCGAGGGGACGTTCGACCTCGTGTTCTACTACGAGGCGACGGCCGACCAGGACGCCATCGTCGCGGCCGTCGAGGAGGCCGACCACGTCGATCGCGTGACGCCGGTACCGTAGGTCCGCTTCTCGACGATACTCTCCGCCGCCCCGACCGACAGCGGCGGCGCTGGGGGCGACCGTGGGTCGCCGTATCCCGCGTCGCTTATGCTTGGGCAGTCCCGAGACGAAGACATGAGACAGGTGGACGCGGACCTCTCCTCGCTCGACCGTGCCATCATCAACGCCTTCCAGGGTGGGTTCCCCGTCGTCGAACGGCCGTTCGACCCGGCCGCGGCGGCCCTCCGCGACCGCGGCGTCGACGTGAGTGAGTCGGCACTCTGCGACCGTATCCAGGAACTGGACGACGAGGGCGTGCTGACGCGGTTCGGCGCGCTCGTCAACGCCCAGGAGATCGGCGGCAACGCGACGCTCGTCGCGATGCACGCTCCGCCGGAACGATTCGACGAGATTACCGAACTGGTCAACAGTCACCTCGAGGTCGCACACAACTACGAGCGGGAGCATCCGCATCTCAACATGTGGTTCGTCGTCAGCGTCGCCGACGAGGACCGCATCGAGGAGGTGTTGGCAGAGATCGAAGCGGAGACCGGACAGGAGACGTACGACCTGCCGAAGATCCGGGAGTTCCGCGTCGAGGCGAAGTTCCTCGTCGACGGTCCCGTCCCGGAGGGCGACGTCGACCTCTCGACGCTCGGCCCCGACGTGACCCCCAGCGACCGGACGACGCTGACGCCCGCGGAGCGCGACCTGGTGCTGGAGATCCAGGGCGGTCTTCCCATCTCGGAGACTCCCTACGCCGACGTCGCCGCGGCGCTCGACGCGGAGGCCGAGTGGGTCGTCGAGACGATCAAACGGTTCGATCTGGAGGGGAAGATTCGGCGCGTCGGGGTCATCCCGAACCACTACGCGCTCGGCTACACCGAGAACGGAATGACCGTCTGGAACGTCCCCGACGATCTCGTCCCCGAGGTCGGTCCCGAGATCGCCTCGCTCGACTTCGTCACGCACTGTTATCAGCGCCCGCGCCACGAGGGGGTGTGGCCGTACAACTTCTTCGCGATGACCCACGGCCGCAGCGAGGAAGAGAGCCAGCGGCGCATTCAGGAGGTGCGCGAGAAGATGAGCGAGTTCTGGGACGTTGACGAGGTTCCCTCGTCGGCCCGCCGGACGCAGTCCGAGGACGTCGACGAGCAGGACTGGGACTCACTGTTCTCGACGCGCATCCTGAAGAAGACGGGTATCAGACTCGCGGACCGCGCGGAGGCCAACACGGAGTAGATGATCCCACTCGTTCACGACCTCTCCGGAGAGACGGTGCTCGTCTTCGGCGGCGGTCCCGTCGGTGCGCGGAAGGCCCGCCGCTTCGCCCGCGAGACGCGGACGGTCGTCGTCAGCCCCGCGTTCGTCGACCGCGAGTTCGGCGACGCGGAGTTGGTCAGGGCTGCGCCCGACCCCGTCGACGTCGGCGACTGGGTCGAGCGGTTCGAGCCGGCGGTCGTCGTCGCCGCGACGGACCGAAACGACGTCAACGAGGCGGTCGAGCGGGCGGCCCGCGACCACGGTGCGCTCGTCAACCGCGCCGACCACAGCGGCGGTCGCGACGCCGGCAGTGTCGTCGTCCCGGCGACGGTGGAGGACGACCCCGTCACTGTCGCCGTCTCGACCGGCGGCGCGAGCCCCGCCCTCTCGAAGTACCTCCGCGAGCGGATCGAGACCGAACTGGCGGGGGCGGGGGCGATGGCGGAGCTGACGGCCGGCCTCCGCGCGGAGTTGCGAACGCGGGACGTCTCCCCGACGGAGCGACGGGACGCGGTCCGCGCAGTTGTGCGGTCTTCACACGTTTGGAAGGCTTTACGTACGGGGGATGCAAATGCCCGCGAAGAGGCAGCGCGAGTGATCGGAAACGAGTTCGGAATCGAGATGGACGGCACACGAGGTGAGAGACCGTGAGGTACGGTGGCGTCATCACGGGTGTGACTGTCTCGCATTCGAACGCGACGATCGACGAGATCGAGGCCGCGTGTCGGGAGGACGAACGGACGTTCGTCGAGAGCCTCCTCGCCCGCGACGGCGTCGACGAAGCGTTCGTCGTTCAGACCTGCAACCGGGCGGAGGCCTACGTCGTGACGTCGAAAGCGGCGCGTGGGCGACAGATACTCGCTGAGTTCGCCCCCGACGTCCGCGACAGCGCGGTCGTCGAGATGGACCACGAGGAGAGCATCCGCCACCTGATGTGCGTCGCCGCGGGACTCGACTCGCTCGTCATCGGCGAAGACCAGATCATCGGGCAGCTGAAGACGGCGCTGGCGGAGGCCAGAGCGGTCGGCGGCATCGGCGAGATGCTCGACGAGACGCTCACGAAGGCGATCCACGTCGGCGAACGAGCGCGGACCGAGACCGCCATCAACGAGGGCGTCGTCTCGCTGGGGAGTGCGGCAGTCGAACTCGCCGAGCGGACGCTCGAGCTCGACGGGAAGACGGCGCTCGTCGTCGGTGCGGGCGAGATGGGGACGCTCGCCGCCCGCGCGCTCGACGGCACCGGCGTCGAGCGTGTTCTCGTCGCCAACCGGACGGTGCCACACGCCGAACACGTCGCGAGCGAGATCGAGACCGCCGCCAGCGCGGTCGCACTCGACGCGGTGCCGGCAGCCACGGCGACCGCCGACCTCGTCATCACCGCGACGGGGAGTCCGTCCTACGTGCTCGACGTCACGTCGCTGACGGAGGCGGGCGAGACGCTCGTCATCGACCTGGCGCAACCCCGCGACGTCGATCCGACAGTCCGGAAGGTCGACGACGTCACCTTCCACGACATCGACACGCTGGAGGCGGTCACCGAGTCGACCCGCGAACGCAGAGAGACCGAAGCCGAGAAAGTGTACGAGATGATAGACGAGGAGTTCGATCGCCTGCTCGACGCCTACAAGCGGAAGCGGGCCGACGACGCCATCAGCACGATGTATGAGAGCGCCGAGGCCGTCAAGAGCCGAGAGGTCGACACGGCACTGTCGAAGCTGGAGGCACAGGGAGAGCTCACCGACGAACAGCGCGAGACAGTGACAGCGATGGCGGACGCGCTCGTCGGTCAACTGCTCTCTGCACCGACGAAGAGCCTCCGAGACGCCGCCGCCGAGGACGACTGGACGACCATCCAGACGGCGATGCAGCTGTTCGACCCGGAGTTCGGCGGCGACCCCCCCGAACTCCCCGACT
Organism: Halogranum amylolyticum; assembly: GCF_900110465.1. Classification (GTDB taxonomy): domain Archaea; phylum Halobacteriota; class Halobacteria; order Halobacteriales; family Haloferacaceae; genus Halogranum; species Halogranum amylolyticum. Next base: position 572,620 of record NZ_FODV01000001.1, on the reverse strand, counting down.
CGGCGATGCCGCGCGAGGGAGCGCCCGACGAGATCCCCGAGGGCGTCGACCGACCGGACCAACTGCTCGATCACCTCTCGAACGACTGACTGGGGACGGCGGCCGAGGCGACGAGCCAAAACTTATCCGCTCTCCAAAAGAATCGCCACGGTATGGCAGACCGACTAGACGACGACGAGATCGAACAGCGGCTTCCCGACGGCTGGGAGCGAGACGGCGACGAGATCACGCGGACCTACGAGTTCGACGACTATCTGAAAGGTATCTCGTTCGTGACCGACATCGGCGAGGTCGCAGAGGAGGAGTTCCACCATCCGGAGATCGTCGTCGGCTACAAGGAGGTCGAGGTCCGGCTGACGACGCACGACGCCGGCGGCATCACCGACAAGGACATGCGCCTCGCAGACCTGTTCGACGACGAGTACTGACGCCGGACCATGACCGCCGAATACGTCTTTCGCGTTCGCTTCCGACTCGACGCACCCGACGTGCGACTCGACCCTCGGGAGTTCGAGACAGTCCTCAGACTCCCAGCGGTCGACCCGGAGAGCGAGGACGACCCCGACGGCTGGCTGTTCTTCAGGGACAACCTCTGGCACGGCGAAGCCAACGACGAGCGGCATCTCCGTCAGACAGCGTCGGAGCTCCTCGGCGTCGACGTCACGAGCATCAGTTTCTCCGAACTGGCGATCGACGCGGCGGAGCTCGAGACGCTCCGTGCGGCGATCGCGGAGAACCTCGCGGAGTTCAACGCCGACGACGTCGACGAGGTGCTCCACAAGTATCTGGGGAGTTCGATCCGCGTCACCGACTGAGCGGCGACGAACGCCATGAGTGACGGGAAGCGACCCGAAGCGAAGCGGGCCGCTACCTGCGACCACTTCTCGACGGGAGACGACACCGCCCGAGAGCGAACAGTTTTAGTGACACGTTCGCTGCAACGTGGTATGCCCTCCGCGAGACCGCTCGTCGCACTCCTTTTCGTCGCCTCACTCGCTGGCTGTCTCGGCGCCGACGCCCTCCTCTCGCCCGCGCCGTCAGTCTCGGTCGAGAACCGATCGGACGTGAGCTACGCGGTGACCGCCACCGTCGTCCACACCGACGACCCGGTCGGAACGCTGCTGCTACAGTTCGACTATCGAGACGGGAGGACGTCGGCCGTCCCCTACTACGACCACGCCGTCGGCAACGACTTCGCCGTCCCGGCGAACGTCACCGGGGTGACGGTGGTCGGCGCCGAGCGGTCGTGGAAGACCGTCCTCGACCCCGGCGCGACAGCCGAGACACGCCTGACCGACTGGACCGACGGGGACGTGGTCGTGCTCACCTGGACGCGTCTCGACGACGGGACGGTCACGAAGGTGACGACGGTACCGTGTCGCTCTGCCGGGGTGGAGTACAGCGGACACGTCGACAGCGCCTCCGGTACCGGCGGAGCCAGCACCAGCTGTTGAACGGAGCGAGTGCTGTCGAACAGAGCGTACGCCGTCGGACAGAGCGTGTGCTATTGAACAGAGCGTGTGCTATTGAACAGAGCGTACGCCGTCGGACGGGACGCGTACTCGGTTCCGAGTGACTCCCGTCGACACAGCCGGAAAGCACATACCGGCCCATCGCCTAGTTCACTCTCCCTATGGTCGTCGACAGCTACGACTTCTGGCTTTTCGACCTCGACGGGACGCTCGTCGACGCCGAGTGGTCCTACACGCGCGACGTGTTCGACCGCGTCGGCGACCGACTCGACCGACCGTTCACCGACCGCGAGGCGGAGGTGCTCTGGCACGGACTCGGCGGCGCTCGCGACGACCAGCTGCGGGAGTGGGGGATCGAGCCGACGGAGTTCTGGCCCGCCTTCCACGCCGAGGAGGACCCGCAGATCCGCGCGGAGGCGACGTACCTCCACGAGGACGCCGCCGACCTCGTCCGGTCGCTCGAGACGCCCGTCGGCGTGGTGACTCACTGTCAGTCGTTCCTGACCGACCCCGTGTTACAGCATCTCGACATCCGCGACTGGTTCGACACCGTCGTCTGCTGCACCGACGAGTTGGGGTGGAAACCGGACCCGATGCCCGTCCGCCACGCCGTCGACGAACTCGGCGTCGACGCGCAGAGTACGGGCGTGCTCGCCGGAGACGGATCCAGCGACGTCGGTGCGGCCTGGAACGCGGGTCTCGACAGCATCCACGTCGAACGCCACGACCCCGCCCGCCGCGGGCAGTGTGTCCTCGGCGACTACCGGGTGCAGACGTTCAGCGATCTCGACGAGTGAGGTGCAACCTCGCTACAGCGGTCGGATCGCCACGTCGCCGTCGCTCGTGACGGCGAGTTCGTGCCCCCCGTACGGGAAGCGTACCTGGACACCGGGCCGTTCGTGACCTGACGGCGTCGGCCCGAGCAGGTCTGCGAGCGCGTCGGCGTCGATCGTCTCGAACAGCGGGACGTCGGTTCCCGTCCGTCTCCCGTCGAGCGTCTCGAGGGCTTCGAGGACGGTCGTCCCGAGCTCTTCGGCGTCCGACCAGTCGTGACGGCCGACGACCACCCACTCCTCGCCGAGTCTCGTCGCGGCGGCCTCGAACGAACTCGTCGCGGTGACGGGAGCCGTCGACGTCGGCGGGTCGCCGACGACCGTCCCGGACGCGTCGCGGCCCGCCTCTGTCACCTGTCTGGCTCGACTCTTCACGAGTTCGATCTCCTCGACGCCGGCCTTCTGAACGTAGTGGGTGACGTTGGCGGTGACGGCGTCCGCCGCGACGAGATCCCACTCCTTCCCCGTGAACAGAATGATCGGGACGTCGACGTCGACGTCGCGAGCGGCCGAGATGAACGGCGTCCCGTCGGCCGAGACCACGAAGTCGCTGACGACGCAGTCGACCTCGTGTGTCCGGAGCAGCCGGAGGCCGTCCTCGGCGGTCGGTGCGGTCAACGTGTCGAACGACGCCTCCCGGTCGAACAGCTGTTCGGAGAGTTCGAGGAACTCCGGGTCGTCGTCGACGTGTAGAACGGTGCACTGCGCGGTCATACCCTCCAGATAGGCGGGCTGTAGCTTAAATTACTCGTTTAAATGTATGGCAACGAATACATTCGTCGGAGGGAAGGAGTCGGCGGTTCGGTGCGTTCCAGCGCCTCCCAACACCGCTTCAGCGCGTCTCGTAGCCGTCGAGCGTCGCGACGATGCCGTCGACGTCGTCGAGCGCCGCCTCCAGCGCCCGGACCCCCGGTTTGTCGACGCGGGTCGGGTTCGCTCTGATCACGACGTCCTGACTGCCGAGCGAGACGAAGCCGAGTCCGAGTTCGGCCGCGGTCGCCCGCAACCCGAGTCCGACGTCGGCGCTTCCCGTCTGGACCTTCCGCGCGGGACTCTCGTGGGCCTTGACCGTGAGGTCGAAACCGTCGACGGCGTCGACCAGACTGTGCCGTTCGACGCCGCGTCGCTCGGCCAGTTCGGCCAGCGCGTTCCCGAGACTGGTCCGGAGTCCGGAGTTGGTGTCGCGGTTGACGAAGCGCAGGTCGCGGTCGACGAGGTCGGCGAGAGCGGTGACGTCCGCCGGGTTACCCGTGGGGACGACGAGTCCCCACTCGCGGGTCCACCCGCCGAGGTCGACGGCGTCGACGTCGCGGTCGACGGGGCCGGCGGCGACGGCGACGTCGGGAACTCCGTCGCGGAGGCGACGCAGCCCCTCGCGGCTTCCGACGGGGAGGTAGCGCGGACTGTCGAGTCGGTCCAGCAGGCGCGACAGCGCCGGGTCGTCCTCGCCGACGCCGAGCAGCGACGGCGGCCGGACGTCCGGCGAGAACAGGCGGACGGTCACCGTCTCGCCCTCGGCGAGATAGCTTGTGTCCGGCGGCACCTCGACGACGCCGTCGGCCTCGACCAGACTCGTCGTCGCGCCGCTCCCCTTGTCGACCGGGTAGACGAGCGTCTCGCCCGCGTCGACGGCGTCGCCGTCGGCCGTCTCCGACGGGCCGCTCTCGACGAGGCCGACGGGCATCAGTCGCATCCGGCCCTCCTCGTACCGCTCGCGGACGGCCATCCGTCCGGTGACGGTCGCCGTCCGCGGCTCGGGGAGTCCGGCCGCCCGGCGGATCGCGGGGGCGACGAACGTCCGGAAGATGGTGAGCGCCGAGACCGGATATCCGGGAAGGCCGACGTAGGCCCCGCCGCCGAGCGACCCGACGAGCATCGGCTTACCGGGTTTGACGGCGACGCCGTGCAGGAGGAGTTCGCCGCGGTCCTCGATGACACGGTAGATGACGTCGACCGCGCTGGCCGAGGTCGACCCCGAAGAGAGCACGAGGTCGCACTCGTCGGCCGCCTCCAAGAGGATGCGCTCCATCTCCTCGTAGTCGTCGCCGGCGTGGGGGTAGAGCCGGGGTTCGCCGCCCGCCTCCTCGACCCCCGCGGCGATGGTGTAGCTGTTGACGTCGTAGATCTGCCCGACCCCGCTGTCGAGGTCGCCGCCGGGGCGGACGAGCTCGTCGCCCGTCGAGACGATACCCACGGTCGGTCGCCCGCGAACGGGCACCTCGTCGACGCCGAGCGCCGACAGCAGGCCGATCTCGCGCGGCGTGATCCGCGTCCCGGGACCGAGCGCCCGCGACCCGGCGGCGATATCTGCACCGGCCAGCATCACGTGGTCACCGGGTGCGACGGCCTTCCGGATCAGGATCTCGTTCTCACCCCTTTCGTCGGTCCGCTCGACCATCACCACGGCGTCCGCGCCCGGCGGCATCACCGCGCCGGTCGAGATCTCCGCACAGCTCCCTTCGCTCACCTCGACGTCCGGTCTCGCGCCGGCGTGGACCTCGCCCGCGAGGTCGAGCGCGACGGGGTCGGCCTCGTCGGCCCCGAAGGTGTCGCTCGCGCGGACGGCGTAGCCGTCCATACTCGCCCGGTCGAAGCCGGGGACGTCGAGTTCGGCGTCGAGTCGCTCCGCGAGCACTCGCCCGCGAGCGTCGTCGAGTGGGACCGTCTCCGGCTCCGGGTCGAGGTCCAGCGAGGCGATGGCGGCGTGGGCCTCCTCGGGCGGAGCGAGGTCGCGGAACTCCTTTCGATCCGTCATTCGAGTTCACCTCGGATTACTGACGTCGAAAGTCGTAGCGCGCGCAGCGGCGATGCCGCGAGCACGACCGTCTTTCGGACGGAACTCACGCCGACCACTCCCAGTTCTCGACCGCGACGGTCTCACCTTCGGCGATCCCCTCGCGTTCCTCCGGGACGACGACCCACCCGTCTGCGAGGGCGACGCTGGAGAGGACCCCCGACCCGCTGGCGCGGGTGGGGGTCGCACGTCGTTCGGGTCCGTCGTCTCCGTCTTCGTCTTCGTCGCCGTCCGTTCGGTCGACTTTCACTCGGACGAACGTCCGCGTCCCGGGGTCGCTCGTCACCTTCCGCGTCAGCGTCGCCTCGACGGTCGGCTGGTCCTCGACGGGCAGCCGTCCCATCCGCTTGAGCACCGGCCGGAGGAACTGCACCGCGTTGACGATGCAGGCGACCGGGTAACCCGGCAGCATCAACACGGGCGTCTCTTCGACCACGCCGAGCGCGACGGGGTGTCCCGGTTTCAGCGCGACGCCGTGTACCAGCACCTCGCCGAGTTCGTCGACGACTTCGGGCGTGTAGTCGCGCGCGCCGACGGAGGAGCCGCCCGTGAGCACGACGACGTCCTTCGTCAGGTCGCGCTGGATGGCCGCCCGGAGTGCCTCGGGGTCGTCGGTGACGACGTCGCGGTACGTCGGAACGCCGCCCCACCGGGAGACGAGCTTCGAGACGGTGAGACCGTTCGTCTCGATGACTTCGCCCGGAGCGGGGTCCGACTGGACGAGTTCCTCGCCGGTCGGGACGACGCCGACGGTCGGGTAGTCGTAGACCGCCACCTCGCGGATGCCGACGGACTTCAGGAGGCCGAGATCCGACGGGCGGAGGCGGTGGCCCGGTTCGTACAGCGTCTCGCCCTCGGCGACGTCCTCGCCGACGGGGCCGACGTTCTCCCCCTCGGCGACGGCGTCGAACACCTCGAGCTCGTCGCCGACGGCGTCGGTCTGTTCGATCATCACGACCGCGTCGGCCCCGTCGGGGAGTTCGCTCCCCGTGTGGACGCGGACGGCCTCGCCGGGGACGACTTCGTCGTCACCCTCGCGCAGGACGCTCGGCGAGCGGTCGGAGGATCCGAACGTGTCCTGTGCCCGGACGGCGTAGCCGTCCATCGCCGCCCGCTCGTAGCTGGGGACCGGGTTCGGCGCGGTCAGCGGTTCGGCGACGGTTCGATCGTCCGCTCGCTCGAGCGGGACGCGGTCGGTCCGCTCGTGTGGCGTCACCGCCTCCAGCAGCGTCTCGCGGGCGGCGGCGACGCGGGTTCGGTCTTTGAACCCGGCGCGTCGCAGGTCGTCGTGGCTCATACGCGGGCGTTGCGGCCCGAAGGTGAAAGCGTCTGCCCTCGCGGAACCCGTCCGATTCGGACTCGGACGTGTCGACGCCCAGACTCGTCTGACGTGTCGCCGACCGCCGACCGATACACCGGAAATCACCTCACCTACCGCGGCCTTTTTCGACCCCCGGCCCCAAGCACCGTCCATGTCAGCACTGCGTGACGCGCTGCGCGAACTCCCGGAGGCCGTCTTCGCGGACCTGCTGGAGAGTGACGACGCGTATCTCATCGTTCTCGATCTCCCCGGTGTCTCGGGTGAGACCGCTGACATCAGCATCGAGAACAACAAACTCGTCATCGAAGCGCGTCGTGAGAAGTCGCTCCCCCCCGAGTTCCGCTACGTGCGCGAGGACCGTTCGCTGTTCCTCGACGCCGAGATCCCCCTCCCGCCGGATGCGACCGGTGCCGGTGCGGACGCCGACATGGAACGCGGCGTCCTCGAGATCAGACTCCCGAAGCGCGAGGCCGCCCCCGAGCAGACTATCCACATCGAGGACGCGTAAGTCCGGGGTGGTTAGCCTGGTCAATCTCCGTGCCTACTGGCGGTTTCTGCTCGTCTTCTACCAGTTCTTCCCGCTCATCGTCGCCTACACGCGTGACCGCAAGCGGTTCGTCCTCTTCGGCAGTTCCCGACGCGTCGACGCGGCGACACGGACCCGACGAGCGGAGGTGCTACTCGACTCGCTTCTGACGCTCGGACCGACGTTCATCAAACTCGGGCAACTGCTGTCGACGCGGCCGGACATCCTTCCGCCGGAGTACGTCGACGTGCTCTCCAGTCTCCAAGACGAGGTGCCGCCCGCCGAGTGGGACGAGGCCAAACAGGTGCTCCAGGAGGAGCTCGGTCCCGTCGACGACGTGTTCGACGACTTCGACAGAGACCCCATCAGCGGGGCCAGCCTCGGACAGGTCTACCTCGCCGAGTACGGCGGCCAGAAGGTCGCGGTCAAAGTGCGTCGACCGGGGATCGAAGATCTCGTCGAGGCCGACTTGCGCGTGATCCGGTGGTCGCTCCCACTCGTCCAGCGGTTCATCGGACAGGGACGCGCGTTCTCCTTGGAGAACCTCGCCGACGAGTTCGCCAAGACCATCCGTCAGGAGATGGACTACAGCCGCGAAGGGCGGATGCTTGAGGAGATCCAGGCAAACTTCGCGGACAACGACGACATCCGCATTCCGAGCGTCGTCGAGGGCGTCTCCGGGCCGCGAGTGCTCACGATGGAGTACCTCCCGGGCGTGAAGATCACCGACCTCGCGACGCTCGACGAGATGGGGATCGACCGCCACGAGCTCGCCGAACGGCTCCAGCGCATCTACCTGCAGATGATCATCGACGACGGCGTCTTCCACGCCGACCCCCATCCGGGGAACCTCGCCGTCGACGACGACGGCGCGGTCATCTTCTACGACTTCGGGATGAGCGGTCGCGTCGACTCGTTCATCCAGCAGAAGATCGTCGAGTTCTACATCGCCGTCGCCAACCAGAACATCGACGCCATCCTCGACACGCTCGTCGAGATGGGGACGCTCTCGCCGGAGGCCGACCGGCAGGTGATGGCCGACGTGATGGAACTGGCAATCGCCGACGCCCGCGGCGAGGACATCGAGCAGTACCGCGTCAACCAGATCATCGAGCAGGTGGAGTCGACCATCTACGAGTTCCCGCTTCGCCTCCCGCGGAATCTGGCGCTCGTCCTCCGGGTCGCCACCGTCGTCGAGGGCGTCTGCGTCACGCTCGACGAAGAGTTCGACTTCATCTCCGTGGCGACGGAGTATCTCACACAGGAGGGCTACCGCGAGGAGACGATCAAACAGATCGCCGGCGACGTCTCCGAACAGCTGCAGGCGACCTCGCAGTCGCTCGTTCGCGTCCCACCGAAACTGGAGCGCGTCCTCGACCGCGTCGAACGCGAGAACCTGACCCTCGACGTCCGCATCGAGGACAAGAACCGTGTGTTCGACAAACTCGCAAAGCGTATCGCCTTCGCCATCTTCGTCGCCGTCGGCATTCTCTCGTCGGCGATCCTCTACGCGTTCGGCGGGTCGTGGGAACCCGCGGCGGCCGTCGCCGCGCTGACGCTCCCCGTCGTGTTCCTGCTGTATCGGTCGTTCCGGGCGAAAAAGGGGCTGCGCGCCAGCCCGCAGTTCACCCGGCAGAACCTCAAACAGCGACGGGACGACTGAGGTCGAGCGGTCACGTCGGCGGTCGGGCGCTCACAGCCTCTCCTCGAGCCGTTCTCCCGCGTCGATCCCGTTCCAGAGCGCCGCAGCGACGCGGCCGTCGCCGACGACCCAGTCGCCCGCGAAAAAGAGGTTCGTGTCCTCGGCGCTCCGGACGACGTCCTCGACCGCGCCGTCCTCCGGGAGCGCGTACCGCCACCCCTGGTCGTCCACCCAGTCGGGGTCGTCGAGTCGCTCGTCGTCGAGCAGCGTCGCGACCGTCTCGGCGACGGCGGGTGCGACGTCGTCCAGCGGGTCGTCGTAGTGGTCGGTGGACCACTCGGAACTCATCTGGACGACGAGGAGACTCTCACCGTCGGGGACGTGGCCCGGTTTGCACTCCTCGCGTGCGAGCCACCCCACCTCGTGTTCCTTGTCGGTGTTGACCAGCGCGTAGTACGGCGTGTCGAGTTCGAAGGGGTAGTGGAGGACGACCGTCCTGACCGTCCGGTAGTCGACCGCGCCGACGGCCTCGATCAGCTGCGGGAGCCGGTCGTCGTTCCACTTCGCCTCCGCGAGGAGACCGGCGGTCTGGGGCGCCGGGGGCGTGAGGAGCAGTCCGTCGAACGGGCCGTAGTTCGCTCCCTCGGTGTCGGTGAGATACCAGCCGTCGCCACGTTCGAAAGAGGCGATACGGGTCGGCTGTTCGACCGTCGCGTCCGTCCGGGCGAGCAGTCGTTTGGCCAACTGGGTGATCCCCTCCGTCCACGTCCACTTGGGGCTGTCGCCGCGTTGCTCGTCGCCCTCGCGTATCCGGCCGTCGGCGTCGAACGTCCAGACGGGCGCCTCGACGTCGACGAGCCCCTCCTCGCCGAGCTCGCGCAGGAGCGCCGTCGTCCGGTCGTCGGCCCCCTTGACGTAGTTGGCGCCGTGGTCGTACCGACACCCCTGCTTGCGGCGGGTGGCGGCGCGGCCACAGACCCCGCGACTCTTCTCGAAGACGGTGACGTCGATGTCGCTGTCGCGGAGGGCGTACGCCGCCCCCGATCCGGCAGCGCCCGCGCCGACGACGGCGAGCGAACGGGTCACTGCTCGACTCCAGTGCGTGAGGGTCCGGTGATCGTGCTCATCACTCGTCACTACGGTCGGGCGACTCAAAAACGGATGCAACCCGGCACCGAGGGGAGACGACTCCCTGCCGCTCACCTGCTAGGGCGGAGGCGGACCACGACGGTGGTCCCTCCGTCGCCAGTTTCGAACGCGAGCGACCCGCCGACACCGTCGACGACCCAGTTGACGAACCAGAGTCCCAGTCCACTGCCGTGGTTGAGCTGGTCCTCCTCGCCCTGTTCGATCACCGTGACCTCCTCGACCGGGATGCCGGGACCGTTGTCCGCGATACGGACCTCGACCGGGTCGGTCGCCGTCTCCGGAGTGCGCACGGCGAGCGAGATGCGTGGTCGGTCGCCCCCGTTGTGGACCGCCGCGTTCTTCAGGAGCTGATAGAACGCCTCGGCGAGCGACGGCGTCCCCAGTGCGGTCACCGACGCCGGGACGTCGAGGTCGACCGGGACGGAGGGGTAGGTTCGCTCGAACGTCTCGAGCGCCTCTGCCAGGAGTGTGTCGAGGGCGACCGGTTCGACGCCGTCGACCTCGCCGACGATCTGCTCTATCTTCCGCGCGGTGTCGCTCAACTCCGAGAGCTCGCTCGCCGTCTCCGCGACGACGTCGGCGAACTCCCGGAGCGGGGAGTCGGCGTCGACGCGGGCGGCGATGAGGTCGGCGTACCCGCCGACGACGTTCGACCGCGTGCGGATGTCGTGGCGGAGAACGCGGTTGAGCACCGTGATCCGTTGCTTCGAGCGCTGGAGTGTCTGGTGCTGTCGTTCCTGTTCTGTGATGTCGACGCGACAGTCGACGACGTACTCGACGCCGACGGGACGCCCCGTCTCGAAGACGCGGTCGCTCACGAGACGAGGCGTTTCGAGCGGCGTCCCGTCGGCGTCGAGTAGCGTCACACGGTCGCTGTCGGTCAGTTGAGTGACCGAGTCGACGCCAATCTCGTCGAGCAGTCGCTGGAGGTGACCGTTCTGCTTGACGATCTCCCGGTCCCTGTTCATCACGAAGATCGCGACCGGGGCGGTCTCCAGGACGCGAGCGAGCAGCTCCCGTTCCTCGTCGCGCTGTCGCTTCATCCGCTGCCGCTGTTGCCGCGTCCGCCGCTCCTGCGTGACGTCGATGCCTCGCGACACGAGTGCGTCGACCGACCCGTCGTCGGCGAACGCGGGCCACAGCGAGACGTGGAGCCACCTCCCGTCGGCGAACGCCCGGTTCTGTGCCTCGAACTGGGCGAGTTCGCCGCCGGCGGCGGTGGCGAGCGCCTCGCGGACCCGTTCGCGTGCGGCGTCGGACCACCCGGGGAGTTCCGGGAGCGACTGACCGACGAGCAGCCGCTCCTCGACGCCGAGCGACTCGACCGTCGTCCGATTGACGTGGAGGATGGTTCCATCGGGAGCGAGGAGACTCACCATCCCCACCGGGTCGCGGAACAGCGCGTCGAACCAGCGACCGGTCTGAGAGAGGTCCGGTGGTTCCCCGCCGAGTCGAGTCGACTCGCTCCGACAGTCGTCGTCCACTACAGGGGAAGGGACGGTGACGTCGTGTAAGTTTATCTCTACTTCCGCTACTAATATTTAGTAGAGACCGACCGAGCGAGGCGTCGACCGTGGCGGTCCAGAGACGCAGAGACGGGTGACGGACCGAGGACCGTCGGTGGCGGGACGAACGCCGAAACGGGTTTGAGCGAGCGCGCCGTCTGTCGTCTCGTGACATACGACGCGGTCCTCTTCGACAACGACGGCGTGCTCGTGACCCTCGTCGAGCAGGAGGTGCTCCGTCGGGCCGCCGCCGAGACGTTCGCCACGCTGGACGTCGACCCACGTCCCGACCACGTCGACGAGATGACCGTCGGCGTGACGCCCGACGCACTCCAGCGGGTGTGCGAGACGTACGACCTCGACCCGACGGAGTTCTTCTCGTTGCGCGACCGCCACTCCTCGCAGCGCCAGCAGGCGGAGATCCGGGCCGGTCGCAAGACGCTCTACGACGACTTCGACGCGGTGCAGCGCCTCGAGCACCCGCTGGGTATCGTCAGTTCGAACCAACAGGAGACGGTCGACTTTCTCCTCGATCACTTCGACGTCGGTCACCTCTTCGAGACGGCGTATGGCCGGGAACCGACACCCGAGAGCCTCCACCGCAAGAAGCCGAACACGTACTATCTGGAGCAGGCGCTCGCGGATCTCGAAGCCGACACCGCCCTCTACGTCGGCGACAGCGAGACGGACCTGTTGGCCGCCCACGCCGCCGGGCTCGACTCGGCGTTCATCCGACGACCTCACCGCGCGGACGCCGACCTCGACACCGCACCGACGTACGAGATCGACAGTCTCGACGCGATACCGGAACTCGTGACCAGTCGGTGAGGACGCATCGAGTGCCCCCAACACATTACCGTCGGGGGTGAGAATCGGGGCTTATGGCTATCATTCTCGAGTTCTCCCTCCCGGCGAGTTCGTTTGCGCTCGGAGATGCACTCGAGGCCGCCTCAAACGTCGAGATCGAACTAGATCGGGTCGTTCCTACCGAACAGCGGACCCTCCCGTACCTCTGGGCCGAAGGCGAGGAGCTAGAGACGTTCGAACGGCACGCAGCGTCCGCGTCGACCGTCGAGCAGTTTCGGCTGGTCGAATCGATGCCCGAGCGACGGCTCTACGAGGTCGAGTGGACCGGCGCGGTAACGCGCATCGTCAAGGGAATCGTCGGCGCCGAGGGGACGGTCCTCGACGTCCACGCCGCCGGGAACGAGTGGGAGTTCAGACTCCGGTTCCCCGACCGAAGCTACGCAAAGGAGTTTCAGTCCCACTGCGTCGAAACCGAGACGCCGGTCGACCTCTCGAAACTGTACGACCTCTCGAAGTCCGGATTCAGACAGGAGTACAGCCTCACCGAGAAACAGTACGACGCGCTCCAGTTGGCCTACGACCGCGGCTACTTCTGTGAACCCCGCGAGGCAGACCTCGCGGATCTCGGCTCCGATCTCGACATCTCTCCGCGCGCCGTCTCCTACCGCTTGCGACGGGGTATCTCGGGGCTAGTCGAGCACACGATCACGACTCCGATGTCGTCCGACGGCAGACAGAAATAAACACCTGCACAATCGAACCAGTCGCCTGTTACGGGTAGGCGGAGAATCTCTCCGTGGAGAGCCACGGGCACGACTCTTGCCCGGAGTGGGAAGTCGGCGGTACGTGCGCTTTGCCTCTACGTGTGTTCCGTCGACGACGTCCCGACGTTCCGTGGGTTCTCCCGTTTTAGAGACGTCGATACCGACCCCGACCCGACCGTCTAAGTGTGACGGCCGTGAGACGACGGTATGGACGATCCGCTCTCTCCGATCGGTCTCGGGACGATGGGGCTGGAGTTCCCCACCGGCGCCGAGACGGTCGCGACCGCTCTCGACGTCGGCTACCGCCACCTCGATACGGCACAGATATACCACAACGAGCACGTCGTCGGGGCGGGTGTCGCCGGAAGCGACATCGACCGCGACGAGGTCTTTCTCGCCACCAAGGTCTGGGCCGACAGCCTCACGCCCGACGCCGTCCTCGCGAGCACGCAGGCGAGTCTCGCCCGTCTCGGCGTCGACGCCGTCGACCTCCTCTACGTCCACCGGCCCATCGAGAGCTACGACCCCGACGAGACGCTGCCGGCGTTCGACGCGCTCGTCGACGCCGAGAAGGTCCGCCACGTCGGCGTCAGCAACTTCACCGTCGAACAGCTCGACACGGCCCGCGAGACGCTCCAGTCGCCGCTCTTCGCCCACCAGACGGAGTACCACCCGCTGTTCCAGCGACCCGACCTGGTCGAACACGCTCGGCGACACGACTACACGCTCGTCGCCTACTCGCCGCTGGCGGGCGGGAAGGTGTTCGACGTTCCCGAACTGCAGGAGGTGGCAGCGAAACACGACACCACCGAGGCCGCCGTGAGCATCGCGTGGCTCTCGTCGATGGAGAACGTCGTCGTCGTCCCCAAGGCCTCCAGCGAGGCACACCTCCGGGCGAACTTCGAGGCACAGGAGTTGGAGCTCGACGACGAGGACGTCGCGGCCATCGAAGCCATAGACGACGAGGTCGAACTGTATCCAGAATGAGTGACCGAGACGATCGGGCAGACGGAGCCGACGGAACGGATGGAGCCGACCGAGTCGACGGGGACGACCGAGCCGGCGAGACGATCGAGTTCGACAAACTCGTCCGCGACCGGATCCCCGACCTCGTCCGCGAGAGCGGCGACCGCCCCGAGACCCACGTCGCCGACGACTCGGAGTACCGCCGACGGCTCCGCGAGAAACTGGTCGAGGAGGCAACCGAATTCCGCGAGTCGGGCGACGCCGAGGAGCTGGCGGACGTGCTCACCGTCGTCGGCACGCTCTGTCGAGTCGAGGGAATCGACCGCGAGGAGGTCGAACGCCTCGGCCGCGAGAAGACGCAGGAACGCGGCGGGTTCGAAGAACGGATCGTCCTCGAACGCGTCCGGAAGTAGGGTCACCGACGGGCAACGTCTATCCGCCTTCGGCCCCTGTTGTCACGCATGAGTGACTCCAGCGGCGAGAGCCAACGACTGCCGCAGACGGACGAAGAGTGGCGCGAGCGACTGTCCGACGAGGAGTACCGCATCCTCCGAGAGAGCGGGACCGAGGCGCGCTTCTCCGGCGAACACGTCGACCGGACGGACGAGGGCGTCTACAAGTGCAAGGGCTGTGGGACGGTGCTCTTCGAGTCGGAGACGAAGTACGACTCCTCCTGCGGCTGGCCGAGTTTCTACGCCGCCGAGGACGCGAACATCGAGACGCAGACCGACACCAGCCACGGGATGCGTCGCATCGAGGTCCGGTGTGCCACCTGCGACGGCCACCTCGGACACGTCTTCGACGACGGTCCCCAGCCGACGGGCAAGCGCTTCTGTATCAACTCCGTCGCGCTCGACTTCGAACCGGCAGACGAGTAGCGCGGGCGAGGCTATTTTTGTTCCCGCTGTGAGCGGCCGGTCATGAGCGACGGACTCCGACTCCTGATCCCGCATCACGTCTCGCCGGACCGCACCGACGACCTGCTGTCGGCCCTCGAAGGGGTCGTTCCAGCCGAGCACGTCGTCGTCGCCGACACCCCGACCGAATCGTTCGAACACGCCGAAGCGGTCGAGGGGATCGTCACCTACGACCTCGACGACGACCTGCTCGCAGCGGCGACGAACCTCCGGTGGATACAGTGTCTCAGCGCCGGCGTCGATCACTACGACCTCGAGGCGCTCCGTGAGCGGGAGATCGTCCTCACCAACTCCTCGGGTATCCACGCCGAACCGATCGCCGAGCAGACGCTCTGCTATCTACTCATGTTCGAGCGCGGGCTCGTACAGGCGACCCGCCAGCAGGGGCGCGGCGTCTGGGAGCGGTTCGAGGGCGGCGAGTTGCGCGGCAAGACGCTCGGCGTCGTCGGCGTCGGGTCCATCGGGACGCGAGTCGCCGAACTCGGCGCCGCACTCGGGATGACCGTCGTCGGGACCAAACGGGACACGAGCGAACGTCCCGCCGCCGTCGACGAACTGTTCGCGGCCGACGACTACCACGAGGTGCTGCGACGCTCGGACTACGTCGTCCTCGCCGTCCCGCTCACCGAGGAGACCCGAGGACTGCTCGGCGGCGAGGAGCTCCGTCTCATGTCGTCGGACACCGTCCTCGTCAACGTCGCCCGCGGCGACGTCGTCGACGAGGCGGCGCTCACGGCGGCGCTCCAGAACCGGTCCATCAGGGGGGCCGCGCTCGACGTGTTCGAGACCGAACCGCTGTCCGCCGACTCGCCGCTGTGGGACCTCTCGAACGTCGTCGTCACGCCCCACATGGCCGGGTCGACGCCGAAGAAACCCGAGCGGTGGCGGGAGCTCCTCCGACAGAACTACGAGGCGCTCGACGCCGGCGACCTCGAAGCGATGGTCAACCGCGTAGTATGAGCCGAGAAACGTCCGGTTTCGCCGAGAGTTCCCTGTGCGGGGGCGACCGCTCAGACGCTCCGACGACACCGGCGAAGACGCCGAAGCGATCGAGGGAGGGGAGGCGGGGACGCATCTCCGGCGGAGTGAATCCCGCGGCTAAAGAGCTGTCCGTCGGCAGCTACTTCAGCCACCAGCGCAGGTCGTTGACGCGGAGCTTCTGTCGGACCGGCAGTTGGTGGACCGACTCCCGGTCGGGGAACAGTTCGCGGTCCATCTCGTAGCGGTCGTAGACGTCGTCGCGGTCGGGCCACGCGGACTCGAACGGTTCGAGCACCGGCAGTTTCCGGCGGACGAACCGCTCGATCTGGTTGAGCCGCGTCGACGAGTAGGGTTGGCTCGGCGGTCGGTGGTGGAAGATCGACGGGTCGATCCGTTCGAGCGCCTCCCAGAACGTCCGGTCGTGGCGGTGTTCCGGCGGCGTCTTCAGATGCCACTCCAGCAGGTCGACGTCGGCGGCGATGAACGACTCGTAGTAGTTGTCGGCCAGATGCGTCCGGAACGGGAGTACAGGTTGGTTCTTGATGACGAGCAGGTCCATCGCGTTGTGGACCGAGTCGGTCCGCGACCAGCAGTGCTCCAGCTCCGTGCCGAGTCGCCGCCGGAGGAAGTCGTACGGGTCGTCGACCGTGATGTCGCCGAACAGGTCGCCGACGGCGTCGGGGATGCGCTCGCTCGCGTCGGGGAAGAACCCGAGCGTGTCGAGTAGCGAGTCCACGGGGTTGGGGTTGGGGTGGAGCCGTTTCGAGGGGAGTTTCGACCCGAACAGTTCGACGCCGTCGCGTTCGAGGAAGTACCCCTTCAGGAGCGTGTCGAACAGCGCACCGTGGTACATCGACGCGACGTCGAACTCGTCGTCGTACCCCGCGTGGTGGATGTGTAGCGACTCTTTGATTCCCTGGGCACACCGTATCTTCCCGTCGCCGCCGCGGAGATAGCGGTCGTCGGGTGCCAGGACGTCGTGTGCGGCGTCGTACTGTTCTGCGACCTTCCGGGCGGCGCGAACCTCTCGCGACCCGGGCGTGCCGACGGTGTAGCAGTGGTCGATGTCGAGTTTCGAGAGCAGGACGCGCGAGTCCTTGCCACCCGAGAGCAGCAGTCCACGCGGTCCAGGGAGCCCCGCGCGGCGCTTGATCGCCTCCTCGAGTCGCGTCGCGAGTTCGTCGACGTAGTCGAAACTCCCGGGGTCGTAGGTGAACCGCGAGAGTTCGGAGGTGTCGGTCGGGGTGAGATAGCCGTCGAACGGGACGCGGCGGATCTCCTCGAACACCGTCGACGTCCCGAGGACGGTGCCCAGGTGGAGGAACTCGAGGACGGAGTCGCGGTCGACGGCCGAGTCATCCACGAGTCCGGTCAGCGTGCTCGGATCGGTGGAGAAGACGCGGACGCCACCGACGTCGGCGTAGAAACACTCCCAGGACCGCAGCGGGTCGGTGATGACGACCGTCTCGTCGTCGTGGTCGATGACGACGAGGTACGATCCGTTCAACCCGGTGAGTGCGGCGGACCCGTGGCGGGCGTACCGTTCGAGGAGCCACTCGGCGGTGTTGTCCGTCTCCGTCGGCGGGATCAACTCGCCGAAGACGACGCACATCCCCTCCGACCCCTCGTATCGGGCGCTCCGGGTCGGATGGTCGAGCGACGAGTCGCGGATTCCGACCGTCGCGCCGTCGCCAGACAGGACCTCGTCGAAGGCGTCCGACGACCGCAGTCGGTCGAAAACGTCACGATTCCCGAACACGCCGAACAGTTCACGGTTCATCTGTGTCTCCGTCGCCGCGGTTGTCGTCGTCGTCGCGTTCGATTCGAAACGGCTACTCATCGGACGTCACTCCCGTCGGAGTGTCCGTGACCCCGTCGGTGGCGACACTGTCGGTACTGGAGGTCGAGCGTGTGAGGGCGGTGTGGGCGCGTCGTGTAGCGGGCATGTTGAGTATCGTCAGGAGCGAGTAGAGCACGGTCTGGTTGTTGATTCCGTTGAGGTGGTCGTCGTAACACCGCATCGCGCCGTCGAAGTCGAAGAACTCGAAGTCCTCGAGGAGCTGTCGGCGGTCCGAGAGCGTCTCCTCGGTGAACGACTTCGCGCGGACGAGTTCCTGCCGGTTCGGCCACGGCGTGTGCGTCAGATGCGGCTCCGGCGGCGACTCGTCGGCGACGTGTTTGCGCCACAGCCCGTAGACGTTGTCTCCGAGGTAGGAGACGGCGAACGGATGTTTCAGCGGGACGCCGGTCCGCGCGTGGGGGATCGACGCGAGTCCGGGGTCCAGCTCGGTGACGGCGGCGTCGACGAGGTTGCGACGCAGGAGGTAGCGCACCGGGATCTTCTGGGCGAGTTCGAGCAGTCGGTTGTCGAGGAACGGCGTCCGGTAGGGACGCATCTGCATCAGCGTCCGCGAGAAGATGGCGTCGGTGTCGCCACCCATCGGGTAGAAGTCGCCGTACATCACGAGATCCTGTAGCGACCCGTAGCGGACGCCGTGGCTGACGACGCCGTCGCCGTCCCGTCGGATGTTCGATCGCAGCACCGACTTCAGCGACAGCGAGCTATCGAAGTAGGGTAACGGTTCGATGGCGTCCTTCGTCTGGAGGTCGATGTAGTCCTCGATGGAGTCGACCGGACGACGGATCGGGAGCGACAACGTCCCGACGTCGCCGACCGAGAACGCGTACGTCGCGAGGGGGTTCCCCCCGAACAGCATGTCCGCGTAGAGACCGGCGACGAGCACGTCGACCTCCTCGACGATCTCCGCTTCGAACCCCGAGAAGTACGCCTGGTCGAACCAGCCGCTGAAGTTCGACAGCGGGGGTGTCTCCTCGAGCAGCCGGGCGTCGTACTTCTCGTCGCGTTCGAGGAGACGAAACTCGTCGCCGCTGACCGTCGCCGCGCGCCGGGCGACTCGCGCCTCCCGGCTCATGAAGTCGGCGTTGTGGAAGGTGGTCATCGGCTGGTCCATCGCCGCCTGGATGAGTCGCGAGTCGCTCCCGCCGCTCAGCAGCAGGCCGTAGTCGAGGTCGTCGTCCGTCCACTCTTCGAGCACCTCGGTGACGGTGTCGACGAACTCGTCGAGGTACGCCGAGAACGGCTTGTCGACCGGCTCGTACGAGGGCGTCCAGTAGGTCCACGTCTCCGTCGACAGGTCCTCGAGGTCGACCGTCACGACGGAGGCCGGGGGGAGCTCTTCGATCCCCGCAAGCGGCGTCTTCACGCCGAACACGCGACGGAGTTGGAGATACTCGTAGAGGTAGGGGAGATCGAACGTCGCGTCGACACCGGGGTAGGTCGTGAGCGTCTGTGACGCCGACGAGAAGACGAACGTATCGTCGTCGGGGCGGGCGTAGAAGACGGGACGAGTCGCCAGTCGGTCGGTGACGAACGACAGCGTCTCCTCGACCGCGTCGTGGACGACGAGCGCGTAGTCGCCGTTGAGTCCGGCGACGAACTCCATCCCGAACGCGTCGTAGAGACGCGCACAGAAGTCGGCGCTTCCGCCCCGACCGTTCGAGCGCGCGACGTGCTCGGAGCCGCTGTCGTAGCCGTAGACGTCGCCCCAGACCCAGATACGGACGTCGCCGTCGGCGGCGGTCGCCGGTTGCTCCCCCGCGAGCACCGAGTGAAACGACCCGTGGAGGGTAAACTCGCTCTCCTCGACGGTGATCCGCGTCTCCTCGTCGCGGTGGCTGACCGACTCGGTGAACTCGGGCGGGAGCGCCGCGTAGTCACCGAGTGCGCCACAGATGCCGACCATTACAGATACCCCAACTCCTTTAACTGGTCTTCGACCCCGTCGTCGAACTCCATATCCTGTTCGTCTGCGGCGGCGGCCGACTTGTATTCTTCGAGTGACGTGTCGAATAGCGCGGTCACTTCCGGCGGCGGCCCGCTGTGGGTCGCGACCTCACGCTGCCACGACGGGCGGTCGGCGTCGAGTTCGTACTCGACGCACTCGCCGAGGGAGTCCCACTCGAGTTTGGTCTCGTTCTCGTAGGCGACGCGGATCATCCGGTTCCAGAAGGCGTGGTCGGCCTCCGAGAACTCGTGGCCCCACGTCCGGTCGCCGTGTCCGAGCAGGCCGATCGTCTCGGCGACGACGTGGTCGTGGCCGAACTCCTCCGGAATCGGCTCGTCGGCCGCGAGTTTCGGGATAAGGTCCGTCAGGTGGATATGCGAGACGTAGTCGGTGATCTCGCTGGCGGAGCCGTCGGGAGCGTTGATGATCTCACAGGGCGTGTGCTGGATGCCCTCCGACATGCTCCCCGTGTGGTGGAACAGACCGTCGTCGGCGTCGTAGCCGAGGTTGTGGCCGTGGTCGGAGATTACGACGAACGTCCACTCCTCGTCGCTCTTGGCCATCAGTTCGACGACGAACTGCGAGACGACGCGGTCGAGATAGTCGATCGAGGCCGCATAGAGCTGGCGGTAGTTCTCGGTGTACTCCGGCGTCGCCGCCTCCTCTTTGTTGAGTTCCCACTTGTCGAGTTTGCGGGAACTCCAGTCGTTCGGCACCGAGTGCAGCGACTGGTCGTACTGCAGGAGGTTCCGCAGCGGCGTGTGCGCGTCCATGAGGTTCGCGAAGAAGAAGACGGAGTCGTCGGCCGCGGTCGCCCGCTCGGTCGCCGTCTTCGTGATGTTGCTCGCACCGTCGTCGACGACCTCCGGGACGGGGAGGTCTTTGACTGTGTGGCCGACCTGCGACCAGACGCCGTTGGCGACGCTTTTGAGCGGCTTGTCGTGTTCGGCGCAGGCCTTCAGGAAGCCGAGGTAGCGTTTGGCCGCGCTCGGTTCGTCCGTCGACTTCATGTACTCTTGGACGACCATCCCGTCGGTGAACAGCGTCTCGTTCGTGTGCGAACCGATAGAGAAGTCGTAGAACTCGTCGAACAGGCTGTCGAACCCGAACGTCGTGTTGATGTAGGAGTTCGCGCTCAGGCCGATAGTGCGGTGGTCGGAGAGATCACCGAGGAAGGTGTCGTCGACGTCGAACTGGTCGAAGTCGAACGAGGCGTCGAAGCTCTCGGAGTGGACGCCGTGTTCGGAGGGGAGTTCGCCCGTGAACAGACTGGTGTGACTCGGCGTGCTCCAGGAGCTGGCGGCGCGACACTGCGCCATCGAGGTGTCCGACAGCGCCTGCAGCCGCGGGGCATACTCGTCGAAGTAGTCCTTCCGGACGGTGTCGAGGACGATGAGGCCGACGTTACGCATGGCTGGCCCTCCTGGGGGAACGAAGGAGCGGTGCCCGGACACTCGCTGCCGCCGAAGTGGCTCGAGAGGTGAACCGAGAGGTCATCGACCGAACGTTGACGCGGAGGGGGCTTTCCTATACAGTGCATAATACCACTTATGCGGTCTGTATCGGCGTGAGATCGTAAAGAAGTAAAGCTTCTAATGTTAATTAAGATACTGTTTCGGCGGAGAAATCGCGCCGAGAGTCGACGACCGACGGGGCGAGAGAGGGGACACGCGAACGTTTATGGCGAGCCAAAGACAACTACTCTGGATAGACAAGTGATATCATGTCGCAAGAGACGTACCTCGCGAGCGCACTGTTGACGGGGCTGTTCGTCGCCCTCGTCGCCGTCGCCATCCTGCGCCTGCGCACGTGGGAACAGTACACCGTGCAGGTGCCGCGCGGGCGAGTCACCGCCGCCGCCGACAGACCGACACGGAGGCTCACGGGGACGACCACGACCGCCGAAGACGAAGACGAGTTCACTGTCCCCGGCGAGCGGGTCGTGGACCGTCTCGTCCACAGTCAGGCGACGTGGTATCTCGGCTTCGTGCTCGTCGCACTCGGGTTCGGTGCGGTGACGCTGCTCGTGCTGAACGGCGACCTCGCGGCGGCGACGACGATCATCCTCCTGTTCGGCCTCGTGGTCGGTCTCTACCTCCCCGTCGGCCTCTACGTCGTCTTCCGCAACCGGGGTCACGCGAGCGCCCGAGCGGTCGCCGAGACGGCCGTCGTCCTCGGTGCCGTGCTCACCGTCGTCATCGTGGGGAACCTCGTCGGACTCGGGTGAGGCCGATGTCCACGCTCGCCGCACCCCGTCTCGTCGACCGACTCGGGTCGACGCTCCGTCGGTGGACCGCCGTCGTCGTCGCCGAGCTCCTGCTCGTCGCGGGCTACTTCTGGATGACGGGAGCGGAGCCGACGTCGCTGCGGTTCGTCCTCTACCCGTTCGTCTGGCTGAACGTGGGCGTCTGGGCGGTGAACCGAAGCCGACCGCCGACCGCGAGCCGACGACGGCGACTCGTGGCGGGCGTCGTCGCGAGCGCGTACTTCGTGGGACTGGCGTACGCGGCCGGTCTCGTCGCCGTCGGCCACAGCCCTCCAGCGGCGGTCGGGCTGTCGCTCACGGCCGCCTCGCCGGGGTGGGGACCGATCGTCGCGTACACGTCGCCGCATCTCCGACTGCTGTTCGTCCCGTTTCGCGTCGTCGGCTACCTCGCGCTGTCGTATCTCCTCTACGTGGCGACGCTCGACGTGACAACGGCGGCCGTCTCCGGCGTGATCGCGTTCGTCACCTGTGTCGGCTGTAGCTTCCCGCTCCTGGTGGCGGCGGTCGGCGGCGTCGCCGGCGGGAGCGCCGGGCTCGTGACGGCAGTGTCGGCCTACTCGTTGGATCTCTCGACGGCCGTGTTCGTGCTCGCGGTGGCGTTGCTCTCCTGGCGACCGGCGGTCGGCGGACCGGCCGGGAGTTCGGGAGCTGGGTGAACGGAGGTGAACTGAACCCGTGACCGCCCCGTCCGACCTGATTGCGGTCGTCACCACGATACTCGGACTCGGAGTCGCCGCACAGGTCGTCTCCGACAGACTGCAGGTTCCGAGTGTGATGTTTCTCGTGCTCGCCGGTGTCGTCGTCGGACCGGAAGGACTCGGCGTCATCACCCCGTCGATCTTCGGCGACGCGCTGCCGGCGATCGTCGGCCTCAGCGTCGCGGTCATCGTCTTCGAAGGGGCGTTCCACCTCCGCTTCGAGCGGCTCCGTGAAGCACCGCGGGGGACGCTCCGTCTCGTGACGGTCGGTGCGGCGATCTCGCTCGTCGGGACCGCGATCGTCGTCCGGTACGCACTCGAGGCGCCGTGGAACGTGGCGTTCCTGGTCGGATCGCTCCTCGTAGCGACCGGTCCGACGGTGATCACACCGATCACGAACGTCGTCCCCGTTCGGAACCGCGTCGCCACCACGCTCGAAACCGAGGGCGTCGTCAACGACGTGACGGCGGCGATCTTGGGAATCGTGATGTTCGAGAACGTGTTACTGGAGACACACGGCCTCTCGACGCTCGTCCGCGAGTTTGGGGTGCGGTTCGGTGTCGGTGTCCTCGTCGGCAGCGTCGTTGCGGGAGTCGTCTGGTATCTTCTCTGCCGCGTACCGCTCTCCGTCGAGAACACACCGCAGAACGCGCGACTGATCGTCCTCGTCGCGTCGCTCTTCACGTACGGGGTAGCCGAACAGATCGCCTCGGAAGCGGGGATCGCCGCCGTCGCGGCGGGCGGGTTCGTCCTCGGAAACACCGACCTCCCCTACCGAGACGCGATCGAACGCTTCAACGGTGACGTCACGCTCCTCGTGATCGCGTTCGTCTTCATCACGTTGGCGTCGCTGCTCTCCGTCGGGGACCTGCTCGCGCTTGGCGTCGGAGGGGTGGTCGTCGTCGTCGCAGTCGCCGGCGTGATCCGCCCCCTCCTCGTCATGGTCTGTACGCACGGCGACCGACTGACCCTCGACGAACGTCTCTACATCAGCGCGGTCGGACCGCGCGGCATCATCCCGGCCAGCGTCGCGACCTTGTTCGCACTCGAACTACAGCCACAGAACCCGCAGGCGGCGACGACGCTTGTCGGGTCGGTCTTCCTCGTGATCTTCGTGACCGTCGTGTTTGAAGGAGGGTTGGCCCGTCATATCGCACAGACGCTGGACGTGATTCCGATGCGAACGATAATCGTCGGCGGCGGACGTATCGGGCGCGCGCTCGCCGAACGACTCGAAGAGCGTGGCGAGGAGGTGTTGATCGTCGACAGCGACGAGCAGACCGTCGAGACGCTCCGTGCGGAGGGGTTCACGGCCCGACACGGCGACGGCACCGACCAGGACGTTCTCGAGGTCGCCGGGATCGGCAACGCGAAGACTGTCGCGGCGGCGACAGGCGAAGACGACGTGAACCTCCTGATCGCACAACTCGCCAAGAACACGTTCGACGTCGAGACCGTCGTCGCACGTGTGAACCAACCCGGCAACACCGACGCGTTCGAGGATCTCGACATCGAGGCGATCTCGACCGGCATGTCGGTCGCGTGGTCGATGGACAACGTCATCGAACGGCCGGCGATCTCTCGGTGGATGACCGAACTGGGTCGGACGGGGGACGTCCAGGAGGTCGAAGTCGCGGCCGAGGAGATCGTCGGCAAGACGGTGTCGGAGCTGATGGCGGAACTCCCCGACGGCTGCCATCTTGCACTGCTGAGCAGGGACGAGACGAACCAGCTCCCCCACCCGGAGGACGTCATCGAGCGGGGCGACCATCTGACGCTCATCGGACGGCGAGAGTCCGTCCGTCGGGCTATCGACTACTGTACCGGATGAGACTCGACGCTCGAACGACGGCCGGTGTGCGGGCGTGGGTGTCTGATACGACACTTCGCTCGTAGAGGCCGACTCAGGTGATCGAGTACGCCGCCGCCAGCGTCAGTCCCAGCGCGGCGACGAGACCCGTCACCATCAGATACGTGATCGACCGCGGTTCGAAGAGCAGATGCTGGTAGTAGCCCGCGACGAGTAGCGCCTTCACCGCCGAGAGCGCGAGGATGAGCCAGAAGCCGAGCCAGTAGCTCAGTCCCGCGAACTCGACGAGCACCTGTGCCGTCGCCATCACGAAGAGGGCGACGTAGATCACCGCGTACAGTTTTGTTGACGTCATGGTTGGGTCTCACAGGATGTAGAACAGCGGGAAGAGGAACAGCCAGACGATGTCGACGAAGTGCCAGTACAGCCCGAAGTACTCGACCGGTCGTTCGTCCTCCAGGTACGCCCCCTGGAGGGCTCTCACGACGAGGAATCCGAGGACGAGCAGGCCGAGGACGACGTGGACGGCGTGCAGTCCCGTCGTCAGGTAGAACGTCGACGCCTGCACGCCCGAGGAGAACGTCACCCCTTCGTGGAACAGTTCCAGCCACTCGATCCCCTTGTTGACGAGGAAGCCCACGCCGAGGACGAACGTCAGCGACAGGGCCGCGACGAGTCCCGTCCGGTGACCCTTCCGTGCCGCGACGAGCGCCAGCACGACGCTGAAACTGCTCGTCAGGAGGAGATACGTGTTGACGAGGCCGGGGACGGGGTCGTGGGGAACCGGTTCCCACCCCGTCCATCCCGCGGCGAGTCGGATGAAGACGTACGACCCGATGAAGGCTCCGAAGAGCACGACGTCGGAGGCGAGGAACACCCAGACACCGAGTTTCGTCCGCTCGACGCCCGCGAACGGCCACCGCTCGGCGACGGCGGGTTCGCTTGTGTGGAACGACTCGCGGCCGAACTGGACGAGCGCGAGCGCCAAGAGGAGCGTCCCGAACAGAGCGACGCCGGCGTACCCCGTCCCCACGGTGCCCTCGGGGAACGTCCCCTGCCGGAGCGCCGAGAGGCCGAGGAAGGCGAAGAACGCGCCGACGGCGACGGCGAACGGCCACGGGCTGGCGTGGCTGTCGTGGTCGTGAGCGTCGTCGTGTGCGACGCCGCCGTCGGTCGCACCGTCGCCGGCTGCCGCGCTCGTCGGAGAACCGCCGGACGCGGACGACGTCTCGAAGCGTAGCATCCCGGTGGCGTAGCTGGGTCGGCCGGGGAAGTTCTCCAGCGGCGGCGGCGAGGGGACGGTCCACTCGGCGCTCGTGGCGTACTCCCAGGGGTTGTCGGCCGCCGTCTCGCCCGTCGCGAGGCTCCGATAGAGGTTGTAGAACATCACGAGGAACGACGCGCCCAGCAGGAACGCGCCGACCGTCGCCAGTCGATGCCACGGCGTGAGCCCGGGGTCGTACTCGTAGGCCCGTCGCGGCGTCTCCCACGCGAGAAACAGCGGGAAGTAGAGGAGATTGAAGCCGACGAAGTAGAGCGCGAAGTGGATCTTACCGAGATACTCGTCGTACATCCGCCCGGTGATCTTCGGGAACCAGTAGTAGATCGCTCCAAAGAGCGCCGTCGCGCCGCCGACCATCACGTAGTGGAAGTGCGCGACGACCCAGTAGGTGCCGCGGAACTCGTAGTCGAGGACGACGGCCCCGAGGAAGACGCCGGTGATACCGCCGACGATGAACAGGACGAGTGCGCCGAAGCCGAACAGGAACGGCGTGGTGAAGCGGACGCGGCCCTTGACGAGCGTGTAGATAAGCGCGAACACCATCAGGTCGAACGGCAGCGAGATGCCGATGGTGGTCGCCATGAACAGCGTCTTGATGGGGAGGTTGATGCTCGTCAGGAACATGTGGTGCATCCAGACCATGAAGCTCTGGACGGCGACGAGCACCATCGCGGCGACGAACCACTTGCGGCCGACGAGTCGTCGCCCGGTGAACGTCTGGAACATCTCGGCCATCGCTCCCAGAGCGGGGAAGAAGACGATGTACACCTCGGGGTGGCCGAAGAACCAGAACAGATGCGCCCAGAGGAGCGACCCGCCGGTCTCGGCGGCGAAGTAGGTCGTCCCGAGCAGGCGGTCGGAGGTGAGGATGAGCAGCGCGGCGAGCAGCGCCGCGAAGGCGAAAAGCATCATCCAGACGGTGAGGAGGATAGACATGCTGAAAAGTGGCAGTTTCATCAGCGTCATCCCCTCCGCGCGCATCCGGTGGATCGTCGTGATGAAGTTGATCGACGAGGCGGTGATGCCGATAGTGAAGAGGACGAGCGCGAGGACGACCGTACTCGCGCCGATGTCGGGCATGTAGGTGGCGACGTTCAGCGGCGCGTACATCGTCCACCCGCCCGAGAGCGTGTTCCCCTGGAAGAAAGAGGCGAGAAAGAGCAGCCCGGAGAAGAGATAGAGCCAGTAGCTGAGCGCGTTGAGACGCGGGAACGCGAGGTCCTTCGCGCCGATCTGGAGGGGGACGACGTAGTTGGCGAACCCGAACGCCAGTGGCGAGATGAACCAGAACACCATGAGTAACCCGTGGGCCGACACCGTCTGGTTGTACGCCATCGCCGAGAGGATACCCTCGCCCGACGACCAGAGCTGGAGACGAACGAGGAGCGCGAGGACGCCGGCGAGGACGAAGAAGAACAGCGAGGTGAGGAGATAGAGGATCCCGACGTCCTTGTGGTTGGTCGTGAGTAGCCACCGCTTGACCGACGTCGCCGGCGGCAGTTCCATCGAACTCTCTTCGTCGCTCGTCGGTTCGAGGAACTCCTCTCTCACCGTCGGTGTCCCGCCGTCCGCCTCCGTTCCACCGTCTGTCCTCGTCCGACGCTCGCGGGTCACGCCGCCACCTCCGTCGTCGCGTTCGCCTCGTTCGCGCTCTCGGTCGCAGTCGTCTCGGTGGGCGTGGTGTTCGCGTACCACTCGTCGTACGCGTCGGGTTCCATCACGACGACCGGCGCGTTCATGAACGAGTGGCCCGCCCCACAGAGTTCGTAGCAGTTGGCCTGGTAGGTGCCGCTCCGCTCGGCGACGAACCACGTCTCGGTCGTCTGGCCGGGGATAGCGTCCGTCTTCACGCGGAGTGCCGGAATCCCGAAGTTGTGAAACACGTCTTCGGAGGTCACCGAGAGTCGAACCGTCGTGTCCGCCGGGACGCGGAGTTCGTTCGACTCGTAGCCGTTGGGGTAGACGAACCGCCAACCGAACTGATACCCCTCGACGCGGACGTCGACAGCGTCGTCTCCCTCCTGGGCGGAGACGTTCTCGACCTCGAGGAGCGCGCCGTACGTCCACACGATGAGCGAGACGACGATGATCGCACTCAGCGTGAACGAGAAGAGGAGTTTTCGGCCGCCGCCGCTGTCGCCCGGGAGTTCACCGAGCAACGGCCGGTCGGGCACCTCCTCGCGGTGCTCGCCGTCGCGGTAGCGGTAGGCGTTGTAGCACATGTAGCCGACGACCACCACCCCGACGACCGTTCCGAGGACGAGGAACACGCCGAAGATATCGGCGAACACCCCGACTCGTGACTCGCTCGGGAACCCCCCCTGCGAGTGCAACAGTGTGATTGCTGTGGGAATCATCGTCGCCACACTCATCTTTGTTACTTATTGTCATGGATGCTTTATTCTTTGCACGATACGGGACGGTAGATGACGAAAAGACCGACGTTCGTTCTATTATGACCGTCCCGACGATACGGACGAACGTTAATACCGTTCGTGTGGTAAGTAGTAACATGGTCGATACACCTACCGAGTACGACGAATCGTTCGAGGAGATGGAGGTCGAAGACGACGAGTTCGACCGGTTGATCGGCATCGTCGGCGACGGCGTCATCGGGGTTGCGGGCGGGCTGGTCGGGACGGCGATGATGACCGGCGTGTTGCTCATCGCCGAGTCCGTCGGCGTGTTCTCCAGGGAGTCGTTCGCCGAACTGGGCGGGTTAGCCGGGTTGGAGGTGTTCGGGCCGGCGATCGTCATCGGTTACCTCGTATTCCTGTTCAACGGGATGGTGCCGTTCCCGCTGCTGTTCGCGGCGGTGATGGAGTATCTCCCGGGCGAACGGCCACCGGTGAGCGGGATGGCGTTCGGGGCCATCCTCTGGACCGGGTTCGTCATCGTGTTCTACGAGGGGTTCGGTGGGCTCGGACTGGTGCTCTACGTCGGGCTGACGCTCGCAGCCCACCTCGCTTACGGACTGGGGCTGGGTCTAGTGTTCGAGTATCTGGCGACCCGGCCAGACTCGCTGGTATGACATCCTCCTCGCCGTGAACGACGAGGTTTCCTCGCGCTGGGGGGTATCGTTTACCGGCCCACGGAGGCAACTTGCGGGTTCGTATGCTCCTCGTTGGGAACTGAGCGTGGTGACTCTGACCAGTCGTGGTCGTTCCACTTGAGGCATACAGGTCGTGCCATCGACCGTGTTACCGTCGTCTGCCGTTGACGAGACACTTCCTGTCTCGTTCGCCAATCAGAACGCTCCGAGTTCTGATGACGTCTCAAGAACGTCTCTGACGCCGTGAGGTCGGCGTACCCCAAACGACCGGCGAACCGCGCCCCCGGTACGACGTTTTTTCCGGAATCCGCACCTCTCTCAGTTCGTGACCAGTTCCGTCTCTCCCGAAATCGAGCGTCTTCTGACGAGCGAACCGCTCATGGCGCATCTGGCGACCAGCGTCGACGACAGACCCCACGTCGCGCCGGTCTGGTACCACTACGACGACGGCGTCGTCGAGGTGCTGACGACCGGACAGAAGCTACAGAACATCAGACAGAACCCGAAGGTCGCCCTCTCGATCCAGAAAGACGAGAGTGGGCAGGCCCAGTGGCGGGTGACGCTCCTCGGGACGGCGACGGTGGTCGACGACGAAGAGGCGACGCACGAGGCCGTCTCCCGGATCAACCCAAAGTACGGCGTTGACCTTGACGCCTGGTCCGACAACGTACTCGTCCGTATCGACGTGGGGTCGGTGACGGCCAACACCTACTAACGGCCGCGTCAGTCCGCCGCGCTCGGCGTCGTCGTCGACCCCGACGTGTCTGGCAGTCCGACCCCGGTCGCAGCGACGGCGAACAGCACGAGCGGCGAGAGGATGCCGAACAGGTAGTACGGGGCGTAGGCGGTCGTCGCGACGCCGGTGACCTCCGCCATGTAGACCGCCCCGGCGTGCCACGGGATGAGCGCGCCGGTCGGCGTCCCCGCCGACTCGATGGCCTGCGAGAGATCCTCGTTGTCGAGGCCGTACTCGTCGTAGACGTCCCGAAGCGTCAGTCCCGGAACGACGATGCTCATGTACTGTTGGGCGGTGAGCACGTTCGTCAGGATGGCTGCCGCGCCGGTGCCGGCGACGAGGCCGCCGACGTTCCGGACCGACCGCGCCAGTTCGTGGGCGAGGACGGCGAGGACGCCCGTCTTCTCCAGTAGACCGCCGAGCGAGAGCGCGGCGACGACGACGGTGATCGTCCACGCCGACCCGGTGAGTCCGCCGCTGTCGAGCAGTCCGTTCACGAGGTCGCTGCCCGTCTCCGGGGCGGTCCCGTACATGAAGACCTCCCACGCCTCGACGAACCCCGCGCCCTGCAGGACGATGGTGGTGAAGACGCCGGCGAGCACGCCCGCCACGAGCGTCGGCAGCGCCGGGTACTGGCGCAGCGCCAGCCCGAAGGTGACGACGAGCGGAAGGAATGCGAGCGGGGAGAGCGCGTAGGACCCGGTGAGCGCGGTTTGAATCTCCGACACCGTCCCGCCGGTCGTCCCGCCGCTCGCGACCTGCAGGCCGAGCACCACGTAGACGGCGGCAGCGAGGCCGAAGGCGACGAGCGTGCTGGCCCGCATCGCTCGGATGTGGTCGTAGAGGTCGGTGTTGGTGACGCCCGCCGCGAGGTTCGTCGTGTCCGACAGCGGCGACTGCTTGTCACCGGCGTACGCACCCGAGAGCACCGCACCGACGGTCATCGGCGCGGGGATGCCGAGCCCCGACCCGATACCGACGAAGGCGACGCCGAGCGTCCCGACGGTCGTCCACGACGACCCGATGGCGAACGCGACGACGAAGCCCAGGACGGCGGCGACGGGGAGAAACACCTGCGGGCTGAGCAGTTCCAACCCGTACGACATCAGCGTCGGAATCGTCCCGGCGCTGACCCACGTCGCGATGAGCGCGTAGATGACGAAGATGATGAAAAGCGCCTGTCGACCCATCAGGAGGCCACGGGCGAGACCGTCGCCGATAGCGTCCCACGAGAGGCCCAGACGGTGACGCGCGAGGACGGCGACGAAGATGATACTCCAGAGCAACGGCACGTGCGGGTCGAGCTTGAGTACGGCCGACCCGACGCCGAGGAAGAGCACGACCGCCAAGACGGGCAGGAGCGCCGTCCGGAACGACGGTCGACGCTTGGGGTCGAGGTCCTCGAACGTGAGCGGCGTGATGTCGAGTGCTGCCATCGACTCGGTGTATGCACATGGGGAATAAAAACGCATCGTATTATGCACAGTGTGTATGCAGTGCGTTGCCGACACACACGGGCCGTCGTCGTAGATTCGTCCCGAGAGACAGGTCCCGTCGGCGGCGCGACAGCGGAAGTGTATGATATGTAGTGGCGTCAGCCGGCGCAGGAGGAGAGAGGCGAAACGAGACCGGACGAGTCGGGGGAGTCGAGACGGAGCGTGGGGACGAGCAGAGAGCGGAGCGGTCAGTCGACGTTCAGCAGCCGCTCCCGAAGCCCTGTGTGACGTAGATGCGGCCGTCGGAGACGACGGCACCGATCCCTTCGACCAGCCAGCCGTCGTCGAGGATGTTCTCTCGGTGGCCGGCGCTGTTCATCCACTGGGTGACGACGTTCTCGGCGACGGCGTCGACGTCCTCCGAACGGAGCGACCGGTAGAGGATGTTCTCGCCGAGCCCGCTACAGGAGACGCCCTCGTCCTCGTAGTGGTCGGCGAAACTGCTGTCACCCGGTGCGACGTGCGAGAAGAAGTCGCGGTCGATCATGTCCTGGCTGTGTGCGCGGGCGGCGGCGGCGAGGTCGGCGTCGTAGCCGAGGTCGCTTAGACCGTTCGCGCGACGGCGAGCGTTGACCTTCTCGTGGACGCGGCGTTCGACTTGTGCAGCGAAGGAGTCGGGGTCGTCGCTCCCGCCGGTCTCACTGCCGTCGCCGCTGGAGCCGTCGGAACCGTCGTCGCTCGACTGCGGCGGCCACTCGCCCTCGTAGCCGACCGTCTCACCGTCGACGACGACCGTGAGGCCGCCGTCGGCGTTCAGGTCCTCGACGTCGCCGGAGAAGGCGTAGCTGTCGGTGCCGCCCTTGACGTCGCCGCGCGCTCGGCCGCCGGCGACGCGGTCGCCGCCGTCGATGCTCGCGCCGTTAGCAGCACTGCTTGACAGGAGACCGCTCACCGACAGTTCGTAGTCGACGCGCGACGCCGCGTCGTCCTTCTGGATGGACACCATCCGGAGCGGGTCGGGGTCGATGCGCGACCCGTCGACGGAGACGTCGGGATCGCCGTCCGACCAGAGGCCGACGAGTTCGCCCGTGAACGTGTAGGCGTCCTTCCCGCCGCGGACGTAGCCGCCGGCGACGGCGGTCGACTCCAGCCAGTCGCTGTCGTTACGCGATGCGCCCTCGGCCGTGCTCTTTCCCGTGAGCTCGCCGGTGACGGCGAGGTTGTACCACTGGATGTCGTCGCTCTCGGTGCCGTCGACGACGACGACCGACTCGTCGTGGTCCGCGGCCGCCAGCGACGAGAAGCCCGCGAGGCCCGTCAGTGCCGTCGTCGTCCGTACGAACGTCCGTCTCGTGTAGTCGTTTCGTGTCATGGGTTTCAGGCAAGCGTGCGTTCGGAATGGCACACTAACTGGAGTTCGAGAATATCTGTATATATTAGTTCTGACTTACGGAAGTTATTTAATTATTATCAGAACTGATTATCAGAATGAAGCAGATATTCTGAAAAAACAGAATGAGAGCGGTCGGGACGAGGGCGGGACGTCGAGCGTCGGTGCAGGAGAGTCAGCGCGTAAGTACCAGCAGTCGATCGTCGGTACGGGCCAGAGAGACGGGGCCGTTCGGCGCGCTACCGAACGTCACCGCGGCCCTCACGGAGACGAACAGTCGGTCGACCGGCCGGCCAGAGGCCGGACAGCGACAGTTCTCTCGGTTCTCCAGACACATCGTCTCGCGGTTCTGTCGCACGAGTTCGAGTTTTGTCCGGTAGTCGTAGACGTCGACCCGCTCCGAGACGTGGAGTCAGGTCGTGGCCGCCGAGACGGCAGACGGCGAAAAGTAGCTACGGGTCCCGCGACTCGGTCGTCCCCGTCGGCATCGCCTGGTTCTCCGCGTCGACGAGGTTGCCGAGTCGGTCGGTCCGCGTCGCGTCGAACTGCGACTGACAGCGCGCGACCCACGAGTCGTCGCGGTCGCCGTCGGCAGGGGCCGTCGGGACCGTCCGGTCGTCGGTCCGACGGTCGATGGTGGGTTGGTAGGTCGGTTCGGCGTCGATGGTGTCGGTTTGTCGGGTCGCGGTCGTCGGGTGGGTGTGTGTGCTCACAGTCGGATTCGTCGATGGCTGCAGTCGGTCGTACGGCGATACTCGTGGGAGTGGAGAATCAGACGCGTACGGGTACGACCGACATGATGTACCTCTCTCTGTGCACGGGACTGTAATGAAAGTTACTGTAGGAACAGCGTTTGCGTTCGGCCACCGTTCGTCGGGTCGTCTCGTGTCACCAGACAACCCGTAGCGTTTTGTCTAGCCTCCCCATCGCTCGACATATGTCGACACACACCGACCGAGTCGTCGTCGTCGTCGGGGCGGGCGTCTCCGGTCTCGCCGTCGCTCGCGAACTCGCGTCTGACTACGACGTCGTCGTCCTCGATAAGGGCGGCGTCGCCGCCGACACCAGTTCCCGCGCCTCCGGGATGATTTCGCTCTCACTCGAACCGTTCCCCGACGGGTGGGCCGACTTCGCCCTCGAACAGTTCCGCGCGCTCGACGGACGGGGCATCTTCTCGTTCACCGAACGAGAGACGGTGCGACTGGTTCCCGAGTCCGACGCGGCGCGGTACACCGACGAGGCTCCCGAGGGCGGCGAGTTCCTCGCACGCGACGATCTCGAAGCTCGCTATCCGGACGCCTTCGGCGATCTCTCGGCCTACGGCGGCGGCCTCGTCTACGAGGGGACGGGGTATCTCGACGCGCTGGACTACGCGATGACGCTGAAGTGGCTGGCCGAGGAGGCCGGCGCGGGCGTGTTCCGCGACCACGAGGTCACCGGCCTTCGTGTCGACGACGGTGCGGTCGTGGGCGTCGAGACGGAGTACGGCCCCATCGACGCCGACCACGTCGTCTACGCGACGGGGTGGAAGACGCGTGAACTGCTCGCTGACTACGTCGAACTGCCGGTCCGGCCGCTCCGCTGGAACGCCGTCGTCGTCGAACCCGACGAACCGCTCTCCGACTCCGTCCCGCTCGGATCGGAGCCGACGATGCGGGTCTACTGGCGGCCGACGAAGCGCGGGGACGTGCTCGTCGGCGGCAACGAACAGCTCCTCTCGGACCCCGAGGGGACGTCGATGGGCGTCCAAGAGTCGTTCCGCGAGACCGTGTTGGCCGACGTCGCGCCCCTGCTGGACGGCGTCGACGAGGGGACGGTTCGGCGGGAGGACTGCTGTCCGACGGCCGACTGCGCGTCGCCCGACGGGTTGCCTATCGTCGACGCGCCCGCGGCGGCACCCGACGGCCTCGTCGTCGTCGCGGGACTCCACGGCCGCGGCGTGATGCTGTCGCCCGTCGTGGGGCGAGCGGTGCGCTCGCTCGTGACGGGCGAGGACGCGCCGTTCCCGACGACCCAGTTCGAGTTGTCTCGCTTCGAGGATCGGTCGGCGACGTTCGAGTACCGGAGTCACTGGGAGTGAGTGCAGTCGTCGGGGCGGCCGACGTGCCGCGATGACGACGATACCGTGGGCGGACCGTCGTCACACCTTGTCCACCGCTCGGACGCACCGGAGGCGGTGGCCGCGGGTCCAACAGTTAATAGCGGCCTCTCCTTCTGCTAGCGACATGGCTTCGACGCCCTCCGTCTCCTCGCTTCGCCTGTCACGCCCCGAACTCGCGGTGTTCGTCTCCGGCGTCGCCAGCATGGGACTGGAGATCCTCGCCGGCCGGATGATCGCCCCGGAGTTCGGCAGCAGCATCTATACGTGGGGGAGCATCATCGGCGTCTTCCTCGCCGCGCTCAGTCTCGGCTACCACCGCGGCGGCAAACGGGCGGCGGTGCACGCCTCCAACCGGCGACTGGTCGGCGTCTTCCTCGTGTCGGCGCTCTACGTCGCCGGACTGATCGTCTTCGGCGACGTGCTGCTGCAGGCGACGTCGACGCTCCCGCTGCCGAGTCGGTTCGCGTCCATCCCGGGGATCGTCGTCCTGTTCGGCCCGCCGACGTATCTCCTGGGGTACGTCAGCCCCTACGCCGCGGAGCTTTCCGGACGGTCCGAGATCGGTGCGGCCTCCGGCCACGTCTACGCCGTCGGCACCGTCGGCAGCATCGTCGGCGCGTTCGCGACGACGTTTCTCCTCATCCCTGCCTTGAGCATCAACCAGATCGCCCTCCTGTTCGGCCTCCTCTCGGTCGGGACGGCCGTCGCCATCGCGACGCCGACCGTCGACCGCGACGAGGCGCTGTGGAGTCTCGGCATCACAGTCGCACTCCTCGTCGCGGCGGCGACGGGGAGCGTCGGGCTCGGCGTCGGCGGCAACGTCGTCTACGAGACGCAGACCCCCTACCAGGAGCTCCGCGTCGTCGACTCCGGCGACACGCGGACGCTCTACCTCGACGGCCAACCCCACAGCGCGATGGACAAGAGCGACCCGACGCGACACGTCTTCGACTACACCTCCTACTTCCACGCGCCGTACCTGTTCGCCGACGACCCCGACGACATCGACCGCGTGCTGTTCGTCGGCGGCGGCGGGTTCACCGGACCGCGAGTCTTCCTCGACACCTACCCGAACGTCACCGTCGACGTGGTGGAGATCGACCCGGAGGTGGTCGACGTCGCCAAGGAGTACTTCCACGTCGAGGAGGGAGAGCGGCTGAACGTCCATACGATGGACGCCCGCCAGTACCTCCAGCAGACCGACGAGACGTACGACCTCGTCGTCCTCGACGCCTACAAGAAGGACAAGGTGCCGTTCCAGCTGACGACGGTGGAGTTCATGCAGTTGGCCTCCGACCGCCTCGCCGACGACGGCGTGCTCTTTGCGAATGTTATCTCCGCGCCCAGCGGGCCGGCCTCGCAGTTCTACCGCGCCGAGTACAAGACGATACGGGAGGTGTTCCCGCAGGTGTACAGCTTCCCGACCGTCGGCGGCGTCGTCGTCCAGAACATCGAGGTCGTCGCGACCAAGCAGGACACGCGGCTCACGCAGGCGGAGCTCCAGACCCGAAACCGGGAGCGCGACGTCGGCATCGACCTGTCGACGCAGCTCGCGTCGTACCGGACCGACGAGCGGACCGGCGACGTTCCCGTCCTCCGCGACGACAAAGCGCCGGTCGACAGCCTGTTGGACCCGATGGTGGGCCAGCGGTACGTCGTCGAGGAGACGGACGCCAACGAGAGCGTCGCTGCCGGGCGGGTGACGACGGAGACGCCCGGTGGACAGACGGCTGCCGTCGACTCGGCTTATACTGGGTAGCGGAAGTCCTCGTACTCTTCGGCGTCACGAGTTTCCGCCATCCTGAGATCTGCGCGCTGAATAGAGAGGGTGAGTTCAGCACAGTGAGCGTGGCTGTTGGACTGTAAACTTCAGTTCAGCAAAACATTTCATGCATCAAAACTTTTGATCGAATATGCGTCGTCGAGCCCTCCTCTCTGGGACACTTGGTTTGGGAACGTTATCTGGACTTGCTGGTTGTTCTTCGTCTTCTGATGAAGGACAGGCAACGGTTGACCGAATCGTTCTCCGATCAGACACAGGACAACCTGAACAGATGGATTTGACCCTTGTTTATGCACCACGCGACGGCTCTACTGAACGGCCCGTTTGGGGCAGTTACGACCTTCCAGAATCTGGTGACACAGTGATTGTAGATGATTTTGAGACTGGCCCCGGATTCTATAGTTTAACAGCTCACTCCCAAACCCACGATAATCTCGAAGTCGTCTCGACAAACACTCTGAGTGACGATGTCGGAAACGATACTCTTCAGTTTGAAGCAGTCGTCAAACGGGCAGGCGATGTATTTGCTAACTTTAGTAACACTCGTGACACTATCTCAATCCCCGGCTATTCTCGTGACTGATGTGGTTCAGAGATTACGATGCTGACTATGCGCGCTCTACTCAGCACGCTGTTTCTGATAACTCACGGAGCGCAGCTCGAGTAGAAGTCTGAATACTTCTGCTACTCGTTGTTCGGATGGCGGACGATGAAGACGTCGTACCCAGGATCCTCCGACAGCGGGTTGCCGACGCTGGTCAGCGGCGCGGAGACGCGACCGGCGTTCTCACTGCCGAGGAAGAGGACGCTCGCGTCCACCTCGGCGGCGACCTGTCGGATCTTCCGGACGACGTCCATCGTCGTCGTCGCCACCGGGTCGTCGTTCTCGACGAGTTCGCTCCGGTGGGTCGCCTCGGGTGCGATGTCGTGGATCTCCTGTCGGAGTTTGCGGCTGATGACGCCCTCGTCGAACGTGTCCGAGGGGTCGAGCCAGCCGCGTTCGCGTGCGATGTCGGGGTCGTCGGGGATCACCGTGAGCGCGAGCAGTTCCTCGCCGGTGTACTCGGCGTACTGTTTCGCGCGAGTGAGCGCCGCGCGCGAGAGCACCGAACCGTCGAACGGGACGAGCAGGACCATGTCACCAATTCACCACGACGGGGCAAGAAACTAGCCCCCGTCCGGAGCCTCGATCGCCCACATATTCATCTAAGCGCGACCGGATGCTACGACCATGGAGTGGCGCACACTCGCGGGAGTCGGGCTGTCCACCGCCGGCTTCCTCGGCTACGTCGCCGGCATCTACGTTTCGTACCCCGGACGGTCGTTCTCGATCACGGCCGTCATGGTCGGTATCACGCTCATCGCGATCGGTCACCAGACGAGAGCGAGCGGCGAACCATGAGCCTCCACGCGATGGTGTACACCAGCGACGGCGTCGAACGGTACGACGACGTCGACGCCGCGCTCGGTGCGCCCGGCGAGACGTGGGTCCACGCCGACGACGCCGAACCGGCCGAGATGCGGACGCTCAGAGACCGCTTCGGCATCCACCAGTTGGCCGTCGAGGACGTCCGAAACGAGCAGACGCGACCGAAGACGGAGGAGTACCAGACGCACACGTTCGTCCTGTTGAAGACGGCGCACCTCAGCCAGCGCGACGACATCGCCTTCCACAAGGAGGTCCGGACGAACCCGGTCGGGTTCTTCGTCGGCGAGGAGTGGCTGGTGACGATGTCGACCGTCGACGTCGACGTCGTTAGTCCCGCCGCGTCGCGGTGGACGAACGATGGTCGTCGGTTCGCCAACCGCGGGACGGACTTTCTCGCCTACCGAATCATGGACACCGTCGTCGACGAGTACTTCGACGTCCTCGACGAGATCGAAGACGACATCGAGGCCATCGAAGAACGCGTCCTCGAGGAACCGGACCCGGAGCTGCTCGAAGAGCTCAACGCCGTCCGCCGCGACCTGCTCGCGTTCCGCAAGGTGGCGTGGCCTGCCCGCGAGGCCATCGCGTACCTCTCGCGGGGCGACATCCCACAGGTCGCAGAGCGAAACGAGAAGTACTTCCGCGACGTCTACGACCACCTCGTTCAGGTAGTCGACCTCATCGAGACGTACCGCGACCTCACCGGCGGCTCTCGCGACATCTACCTGAACACGGTCTCACAGTCGACCAACGAGGTGATGAAGACACTCACGGTCGTCGCGACCATCTTCATCCCGCTCACGTTCGTCGTCGGCGTCTACGGGATGAACTTCGCGGACACGCCCTACGCGATGCCGGAGCTCTACTGGACGTTCGGCTATCCGGCGACGATGCTCGGGATGGGGATGCTCGCCGGGCTGCTACTCGTCCACTTCCGGCGACAGGAGTGGATCTGAGCCGTCTCTCTCACGTCCTCACACGCACGTCCTGTGTGTCCGGCAGGCATCAGAGTCGATCCCCGACCTCGTCAGTCGTCTGCGGCCGGGACGTCGTCGACCGTATCGGAGGAGTCGTCGCTCTCCGCCGTCTCCTCGTCGGCATCGGCCTCGGCGGAGTCCGCGTCACCGGCGGACACGTCGTCGGTGTCCTCCCCACGGGGGAACTGTTCGATGGTGTCCGCACGGAACGCCGACTCGTCGAACTCGTACTCGTCGTCGAAGAACTCCATCAGCATCCGCGTGTCCTTCATCGCGTTCTTGAGACAGGTCGAGGCGCCCGGCGACGGCGTGATGTTGAAGATGATGTCGTCGCCGACGATCTTCGCCTCGCCCATGTCGAGTGACTTCTCCTTCGTGTCGACGATCTGTGGACGGACCCCGCCGTACCCCTTCGCGCGCTCGATGTCGTCGAGCTCGACGCTCGGGACGACCTTCTGGACGTGCGGGAGGAACGCTCGCGGGCCGACCTCGGGGAGGTCGTACACGAGGTTCTTGAGGACGTACGGCAGCAGGATCCGGTCGGAGAGGATGTGGGCGTAGCTGAGGAACGCCGCCGCGTTCAGGCCGAACACGTCGAGGAAGTCGCCGACCGTGGAGATGCGACCCCGCTCGAGTGTGGGTACGAGCTTCGCGGTCGGACCGAACCGGGTGATACTGGGGTCGTGGACGTCCGCGTCGCCGTGGACGGCGGCGAACGGGAGCTTCTTCATCTGCAGCGTGTACACCTTTCCGTTCAGGAGGTCGTCGGCGAGGAAGAAGCTCCCGGCGACGGGGAGCAGCACCTTGTCCTCGCCGTATCCGAGCTCCTTCGCGATCTGGAGGCTGTGCGAGCCGGCGGCGACGACGGCGACGTCACAGTCGAACCGCCCCTCGCTCGTAGCCATGGTGTAACCGTCGAGCGTCGGCGTGATGTCGGACACTTCGGTGCCGGTGTAGACGTCGACGCCCGTCTCGTCCGCTGCGCGTTCGACGAGTGACTTCGTCACGCCGCCGTAGTCGACGACGTAGCCGTCGGGCGTCTGGAGCGCACGCATCTCAGTCTCGGGGTCGCGCCCCTCGACGACCTTCGGTTCGATCTCGGCGATCTCCTCGCGGCCGATCGATCGGAGCTTCGGGAAGAGGTCGCCGAACCCCTCGTCGTGGTAGCGGCGTTCGAGCGCGTCGACCTCCTCGTCGCCGACGCCGAGCACCATCTTGCTGCGCCGGTCGTGCAGGTCGCGGTCGGCGTCGTAGTTCTCCAGGTAGCCGGCGAGTATCTCCGCGCCCTCCTTCACCTCTTCGGCCTTCT
Source organism: Halogranum amylolyticum (assembly GCF_900110465.1). GTDB lineage: Archaea > Halobacteriota > Halobacteria > Halobacteriales > Haloferacaceae > Halogranum > Halogranum amylolyticum. The sequence continues at coordinate 532,868 of NZ_FODV01000001.1, read as the reverse complement.
CGAGCGTGTAGTTGGTCTCGATGTCGCCGAAGTGGAGCGTCTGGGAGTTGTTCGTGCTGTGGGAGTTGATCGCCGCGATCTCGGATTCCTTCTCGATCAGTGCGATGGAGTCGATGTCGGTGAACTTCGCGGTCGCGTACAGGAGCGACGCACCGCTGATACCGCCACCGACGATAACGAGGTCGTACTTACCAGACATAGTTGATCTCTTCGAGCCGCTATCTCGACTACCTCGCTCCTCACGGATAACTGGTCTTCTTCGGCGCGTTTCGTTCGACAATCGACGAATCGACGGTCGACAGTCGAGTGTCGACCGACGTCTCTCAACGCCGTGCTACCGTCTCGAGTCGAACTCCTGGTAGATGACGTGACCGCAGGACTTGCAGTGTGAGGCGTCCGGATCGTGATAGGCGAGTCCGCAGCTCGGACACGTGACGTTCACCCTATCTCGGTTCGTCCACTCTCGGACGATCTTTCCCGCCTGCCACGGGACGAGAATGATCGCAGCGATGATGCCCGCTACCGTTATCCAGCGGCCGGCACTGGTCGTGGGAGTGATGTCGCCGAAGCCGACGGTCGTCAGCGTCACGACAATGTAGTAGAAGGCGTCACCGAAGGTCTCGACGCCCGGGTTCACATCCACCTCGGCGCTGTAGAACAGACCGGCAGTGACGAAGAACAGCGACAACACGGTCAACAGGAGTTTGACGACGCGGAGCGTCTCGTCGGAGACGACGCCGAAGAAGAACTCTTCGTCCCGCGTGAACCGGTAGAACCGAAGCACTCGGACGACGCGAACGGCCCGAAGGAAGCCGATGTCGAGTCCCACGACTGCGGCCGGTGAGAACACCAACGACAGCGTCGGGAGGATCGACAATAGGTCGGCGACGGTGTACGGGTCGGTGAACTCGTCGACTCTATCTCGGGCACCGTAGAGCCGGAGCAGGTACTCGACGGTGAAGACGAACACGACGGTCTCCTCGACCCACCACAGCAACGACTCCGTCGTCGGTGAGAAGGAGTACGTCTGGAGGACGAAGACGGCGATGAACACCAGGTTCAGCGTCAGCAGTCCGACGTCGATGAGTCTTCCCAGGGAGGTTCTGTGGTCCAGCAGATAGAACTGCACCTGCTCGCGAAACTCCCGTGGTGCCTCCGACGACTCACTGCCGTCCATACACCGTCTCGACGAACGAGTGACGGATAACCTCTCGGACATCGGGCACGCAGAGAGCGATCACGGGACGCGGCAGACGACTCGGGACCGGACGGCGACTGTCTCCGCAGAAGAAGGGTGGCCACAACTCTTACCCGACCGCCAGCGAAACGACTACTCGTTACGTCCTTATACAGAGACACCACACCGACGGTGCGGATGCAGAGCACCGAGACGGCGAAGAGTCTAGTCGAACGGTCGACATATCTGTCTCCGGGCGACTGCGCTCGACTCCGGCCCTCGGTCGCGCCGGTGGCTCCGTCTCGTCTCGCTTCGCGTCCAGCAGTTGTCCCCTCCGACGGTGTGAACCACAAACCAACACATCATTCAAGACATATGTGTGCACTACTCTGCGACACCCCCGGCCACGAGGGAGCGAATGACTGACGGCGACCGGATCCTCGGCAAACTGCAGGTGGAGGTGTTCCACCCCGACACCGACAGAGAGCCGGGCGACGACAACGTCCAGCGGTTCGGACTCGACGTCCATCCGGTGGTGTTTCCGGTCTCGCTGGCGATAATCGTCCTCTTCATCGCACTCACGCTCGGACTGGGAGACCAGGCCGCGACGATCTATCAGGGGATCTTCGACTTCATCAACGAGACGTTCGGCTGGTTCTACGTGCTGGCGGTCAACGTCATCATCCTCGCGCTCGGCTTCTTCGCGTTGAGCAAGTACGGGATGATTCGGATCGGCGGTCCCGAGGCCGAAAAGGAGTTCGACGACTTCGAGTGGATGGCGATGCTGTTCAGCGCCGGGATGGGGATCGGCCTCCTGTTCTTCGGCGTCGCAGAGCCGATGGAGCACTTCGCCTCCGGCGGCGGGTCGTTCTTCGACTTCGGCGAGAGCACCGCCGCCGCCGGCGGTGCCGCCCTCGGCATCACCTACTTCCACTGGGGGCTCCACCCGTGGGCCATCTACGGGCTCGTCGGACTCGGGTTGGCGTTCTTCTCGTTCAACCGCGGTCTCCCGCTGACGTTCCGGTCGATCTTCTGGCCGCTGCTCGGTAAGCGGATCTACGGCTGGCCGGGACATCTCATCGACCTCACGGCGGTGTTCGCGACCCTGTTCGGGTTGGCGACGGCGCTCGGACTGGGCGTCAAGCAGATGAATACCGGTCTCGCCTTCGTCGCCGCCAACTTCTTCGGGTCGAACGTCCCGACTACCATCTGGGTCCAGATATCGCTCATCGCACTCATCACAGCAGTCGCGACGCTGTCGGTCGCGGCCGGTCTCGAAGGTGGCGTCAAACGGCTGAGCAAGGTCAACGTCTATCTGATGTTCGCGCTGCTCGGCTTCATGATCCTCGCCGGACCGACGCAGTTCGTCCTCGACGCGCTCGTCGGGGGACTCGGGGTCTACCTCGGGAACTTCCTCGAGCTGAGCTTCTACACCGAGTCGTTCGCCGCCGGCGATCCGACCTGGCAACACACCTGGACCATCTTCTACTGGGGGTTCTGGATCGCGTGGTCGCCGTTCGTCGGCCTGTTCATCGCCCGTATCTCGAAGGGACGGACGATCCGCGAGTTCATCGGCGGCGTGTTGGTGATTCCCTCGCTGGTCTCGTTTCTCTGGGTGTCGGCGTTCGGCGGGTCGGCGCTGTTCGTCGAACTCCACCGACAAGCGGGGGGGATCGTCGATCCGCTCAGCGAACAGGGGCAGGCGGTCGCGCTGTTCGAGCTGCTGTCGTTCTACCCGCTGACGCTCCTCAGCGCCGTCGTCGCGACGCTGCTCTTGGGAACGTTCTTCGTCACGTCGTCGGACTCAGGGTCGCTCGTCATCGACCATCTGACCGCCGGTGGTAAACACGACGTCCCGAAGAGCCAGCGAGTGATGTGGGCGATCACCGAGGGTGCCGTCGCCGCCGTCTTGCTGCTCGGAAACGGGTTGAACGCGCTCCGAACCGCCTCCATCACGACGGGGTTACCGTTCGCGGCGGTGCTGTTGCTGATGGTGTACACGATCTATCTCGGATTAGATCACGAACTGGAGATACTCGAATCCGAGGCGTTCAGCGACAGGGTCGAGGAGATCTCCGAAGACGACGACGTCGAAGTGAGCAGAGAGTCCGGCGAGATCGTGACCGACATTCAGACACCCGAGGAGTCGGCCGGCGACTGAGGGGGTCGGTTCAAACGTCGCCGACGCTACGCGTCACCCTGTCGGGACAGTCGTTCGAGAACCGGTGTGGCGACGATACCGTGGACGACGACCGACACGAGGACGACGAACCCGACGAGCGCCCAGATGGTCTCCGACTGCCCGAACGTCTCCTCGTTGAGCGCGTAGGCGAGATAGTAGAACGACCCGATGCCCCGGATGCCGAAGAACGCGATCGTCGCCCGTTCGTCCCACTGAATCGGCGAACCGAGGAGACCGATCGTTCCCGCGAGCGGTCGGAGGACGAACACCAGCGCCAGTCCGACGGCCACCAGTTCCCAGGTTAGCGGTGCCAACAGCCCGGTCACGAGCGCACCACCGAACAGCGTGAGCACGACCGCCATCGCGAGTCGCTCCGTCACCTCCGAGAAGTCGTGGAGCGCCTGGTTGTAGTCGTGCGTACGTTCGTAGTGTCTGATGACGAGCGCAGCTACGAAGACGGCGATGAACCCGTACCCCTGGACCAGCTCCGTCACGCCGTAGATCAGGAGAGTACCGCCGAGCGCTTCGGTCCCCTCCACCGCCTCTGCGAGCCGCGTCACCGGTGAAAACCCGAAGAGCAACTTCGCCAGTAGGTAGCCGAGAAAGAGACCCATCACGACGCCGACGGCGATCTTGTATCCGACGTACATCCCGCCCCACTTGCTGACCCAGTCCGTCCCGGCGAACCCCGATCCGGCGACGAGAATCGCGGCGTACGTGAACGGGAACGCCAGCCCGTCGTTCAGTCCCGCCTCGGAGGTGAGTCCGAACCGGACCTCGTGCTCGTGCTCCCGTTCGTCGTACTCCTCGTCTGCGGCCTCTTTTCCCTCGCCCGGCGGGCCGACCTGCACGTCGGAAGCCAACACGGGGTCGGTCGGTGCGATAACCGCCCCGAGGAGGAGCGCCGTCGCAGGGACGAATCCGACCGCCCACCAGCCGAGAACCGCCGCTACGCCGATCGTGAGCGGCATCGTCACCACCAACAGTCGCCAGGTCGTCGACCACGTCCGTACCGAGAACGGCCGGTCGATCTTCAGCCCGGCACCCATCAGCGAGGCGATGACGACGAACTCCGCGAGTTTCTCGGTGATGTCACCGTACGCCAACGGGTCCGGGTCGGGGAGACCGAGCGGCAGCGAGAAGACGATCGCCCCGATGGCGACGAAGAACAACGGTGGGGAGAGAACTCGCTCTGCCAATAGTTCCGGCAGAACTGCGGCCGCGATGACGACGACTCCCAGTACAGCGAGGCCGACGACGTAGGGTTCGACCATCGACTGTGGCTGACACGCCAACGACCCTTAGGTAACTTGGCCGGAAAAATCGTCATTCGACAACACGTACCGTGTCTATGACTGATCCGTCCTGAGAGAGATCTGCCGGGACCGGAGTGGTCGGCCTCGCCACTCATAGGGCTCGTCACCACCGGGTGCCGAGTCCGGTTCGGAGCGGTGCCCTCGTCCTCGGCCGTGCGGCGATATCGGACTCACCGGCAAGAGCGTTCTGAGAGGCCGCCGGTGAGTGAAGAATCAGATACGACTATGGCATCGCCTCCGGCGTGAACCCGCCGAGCGGGTCCCCCTCCGGGGATGCCGTTCAACAGGAATCCGGCGGCGGTCCACGAGCGATCTCGCACTTCCGGGGGCGACAGCGTCTTGGCCGCGCCGACCGAACGTGGTCGAACACGATGCGCGTACTTCTAGCCGGTGCTCACGGGCAGGTCGGACAGCACGCGTCGGAACTCCTCGGCGAGAGCGACCACGACGGCGTCGGGATGGTCCGTGCGGAGGACCAACTCTCGGACATCGAGGAACTCGGCATCGAGGCGGTCCACGCGGACCTCACCGAACCCGAGGACGTCTCCCGCGCCGTCGAGAGCTGTGACGCCGTCATCTTCGCCGCGGGGTCGGGCGGCGACGACGTGTGGGGGGTCGACCGCGACGGCGCGGTGAACCTGATGGAGGCATGCGAGTCCGCCGGCGTCGACCGGTTCGTCATGCTCAGCGCGATGAACGCCGACGCGCCCGAGGACTCCCCGGAGGCGCTCAGAGAGTACCTGCGGGCGAAGGCCGAGGCGGACGAACGCCTCCGCGAGAGCGACCTGACGTCCACCGTCGTCCGCCCGGGCGCCCTGACCAACGAGGAGGGGACCGGTCGGATCCGGACGGGCGAGAGCATCGACCGGCGGGACGGTGACGTGCCCCGCGTCGACGTGGCGCAGACGCTCCTCGCCGCCCTCGAAGAGGAGGCCACCTACGGCGTCACCTTCGAGATGCTCTCGGGCGACGTCGACATCGAGGAGGCGCTCTCGGACCCGCTGAACGAGGGTTGACGCTCTCCTTCGTCCCCCTCACCCGCAGAACCGGACCGCGGCCTCGGTCACGATATCGGCCACCTCGACCACCTCGTCGGTGTAGACAAACTCGCCCGCCCCGTGGATGTTCTCGCCGTCGAGGCCGAGGATGACCGTCGGCAGGTCCGCGCGGTCGCCGAGGTAGTTGAAGTCGCCGACGCTGGAGAAGTAGCCGTACGCGGGGTCGACGCCGATAGCGCGGTCACCAGCGGGTCGTCCTCGTCGGTGACGTACGGCCCGTAGACGATGTCCGGGTCGGGCGCCTCTCTAAATCCGATATCGACCTCGCTCTCCAGTCCGAGTTCGTCGACCAGTGAGCGCCGATGACCGCGGGACGGTAGCTTGTAACAGGCTATCACGGTCCGACGACGGTCAACAGGTACTTTGCAACCGGATTCGATAGTCCCGCAAAGGCCGACACTCAATCGTGCCGGAACTCGAGTCTCGGCCGATATCGACGAACATCGATGGCACCAAATCTCACAGTCGTTACGGCTATCGTCACGCTTCCCTTCATCGCCGCGGTCCTCTCACCGCTTCTGCATCGCGTTCTCGGTGAACGGATCGGCTACGCGGGGGCCCTCGTCGCGGCGGCGAGCTTCGGGCTTCTGGTGACGCAGGCCGACAGCTACGGCACCGTCAGGGCGTCGTGGATCCCCGCCCTCGACGTGGGCGTCCAGTTCACCGTCGACGGCTGGGGGCTGCTGTTCGCGCTCCTGGCCAGCGGCATCGGCGTTCTCGTGTTCGTCTACTCGGCGCGGTACATGCGCGGCGAGGACGGCCTGGCGCGCTACTACGCGGCCCTGCTGGCGTTCATGGGTTCGATACTCGGCGTCGCGCTCGCCTCCGATCTCCTGTTGATATTCCTGTTTTGGGAGCTGACCAGCGTCTGTTCGTTCCTGCTCATCGGCCACCACACCGACGACGCCGAGTCGCGTTACTCGGCGCGGATGGCCATGCTCGTGACCGTCGGCGGCGGCCTGTGTCTGCTCGCCGGCCTACTCGCGCTCTCGGTGGCGGCGCGGGGCGCCCTCGGCGGCGTGACCTTCGACCTGACCGCGATGCTCGCGAACGGGGAGGCGATGCGCACCGCCCTGCGCGAGTTGGGGCTGTTCGTGCCGGCGCTCGTCCTCGTCGTCATCGCCGCGGCCGCCAAATCCGCGCAGGTGCCGCTGCACTTCTGGCTCCCGAACGCCATGGTCGCTCCGACGCCCGTCTCCGCCTTCCTCCACTCCGCGACGATGGTCAAGGTGGGCGTCTACTTCGTCGGCCGCCTGCGCCCCCTGCTGATGAGTCCCGAGTGGGTGCTGCTCGTCGCGACGCTCGGACTTCTGACGATGACGGTCGGGGCGCTATTGGCGGTGACCTCGACCGACATCAAGGAGCTTCTCGCCTACTCGACGGCGAGCCACCTCGGGCTGATGGTCGCGGGCTTCGGTTTCGACATCGTCTACGGCGGCGAGGCGGGCGCGTTCCATCTCCTCAACCACGCGCTGTTCAAGGCGCCGCTGTTCCTCGTCGCGGGAATCGTCGCCCACGAGGCCGGCAGCCGCGACCTCGACGACCTTGGGGGGCTCTGGCGGGACCTCCCCGTAACGGCCGTCGTGGCCGGGGTCGCCGCGCTGAGCATGGCCGGTATCCCCCCGTTCAACGGGTTCTACTCGAAGGAGTTGCTGTTCGAGGCGGCGTACGAAGTGGCTCACAAGGCTGGGGGTCTCGCCTGGCTGTACCCCGCCGTTGCGACGGTCGCGAGCGTGTTCACCGTCGTCTACTCGCTGAAGTTCCTCGCGATGTTCTTCGGCGAGCGCCGAGCGCCGAAGGCGGAGGTTCACCGTCCCCCCGTCGCGCTGGTGGCGCCGCCCGCCGTGTTGGCCGCCGCGGCGGCCGTCGTCAGCGTCGCGCCGCAACTGGCGGTCGACGTTATCGTCCAGGGGGCCATCGACGCCACCGCGGTCGGCGAGGCGAATCTCGAAATCGGACTACCGACCCACCTCACGCCCCCGGTCGCGATGTCCGCCGTCGCCGTCCTGGGCGGGGCCGCAGCGTACCCGTTCGCAGGGCGTCTCGGGGCGGCCATCGGACGCGGCGTCGACGCTCCGGTCCCCGTGCGGCCCCGCGGCTGGTACGACTGGGCCGTCTCGACGGCGGAGGCGACCAGCGCTCGGTTCGGTCCGCTCGTCCACAACGGGGTCCTACGGACGTACCTGACGTGGGTGGCGGCGACCGGGAGTCTGCTCGCGCTGGCCGGCTTCGCCACGACCAGTGGGACTCTCGGAATCGACGGCCTGGGCGTGCCGACGGCGGTCGCCGTCGTGTTGACGACGGCCCTCCTCGCCGCCGTGGCGGTTCCCGTCGCCTCCTCCCACCTCGCCGGCATTCTCACGCTGTCCATCCTCGGATTCATGCTCGCCATCTTCTTCATCCTCGCGAGCGCGCCGGACCTGGCGCTCACGCAACTGGTCGTCGAGACGCTCGTGCTCCTGATCTTCCTGCTCGTCCTCCAGCGACTGCCGTCCTTCTACTCGGACGTTCGACGGTTCGTACTCGCCCGCGACGCGGGCGTGTCGGTTCTGGTGGGCGCGATGGCGTTCACGTCCGTCCTCCTGACCGCGCCCGGTCCCGGCGCCGACCCGACGAGCATCGCCACCTACTACACGGAGCAGGCGGTCCCGGGCGGCGGCGGTGCGAACATCGTCAATGTCATCCTCGTGGACTTCCGGGCGTTCGACACGCTGGGCGAACTGCTGGTCGTCGCGACGGCCGCCATCGCCATCCTCGTGCTCGTGATGATGCGAGCGCGCGGGGAGTCCGTGGCCGACCGCGACGCCGACCCGATCTTCGAGGGGGACGATTCGTCGTGACGACGACGATCATGCAGACGACGGTCCGCGTAACCGTCCCCATCGTCCTCGTCCTCTCGATCTGGCTGTTCCTCCAGGGCCACAACCTCCCCGGCGGGGGGTTCATCGGCGGCGTCCTCACCACGACGGCGTTCGTGCTCATCTACGTCGCCTACGACCTCGACTACCTGGAGTCGGAAGTGCTCGACAGGGAGGTCGACCCCGGAGCCAGCGTGTACGGCCACCGCATGGTCACCGCCTACCGCCGCGCGTTGATCACGGGTCTGGTGGTCGTCCTCGGGAGCGGCGTCGCCGGAATCGTCGTCGGCGACCCGTTCCTGACGCAGACGTACGTCCACCTCGGCGGCGTCCCGATCTATCACGACATCGAACTCGCCAGCGCGCTCGTGTTCGACCTGGGCGTATACCTCGTCGTCGTCGGCAGCATCCTGACGGTCGTCTCGGTGGTGAGCGCCGAATGAGTCGGACCAGAGGGGCGCCGTCCGTCCGCGTCCGACCCGGAGGTGACGACCGATGAGCGTCGTCCTGGCCGTCGTGGTCGGCGGGTTGTTCGCCGTCGGGACGTTCCTGCTGTTGCGGCGGGACCTGATACGGGTCGTCCTGGGAATCGCCGCCATCTCTCAGGCCACGTTCGTCTACCTGATCGCGATGGGCGGCGTCGAGGAGGGGACCAGCGACCTCGTGCCGGTTCTCGGACACCACGGCGGCGAGGTCCCCGAGGTCGCGGACCCGGTGGTGCAGGCGCTCGTCTTGACCGCCATCGTCATCAGCTTCGGGACGACCGCGCTGGCGCTCGTCCTGTCGTACCGCGCCTACGAGGAGAACGAGACCATGGACGTCACGGAGTGGATGGGATGAGCTGGCACGTCATCGCGCCGCTGTTGGCCGCGCTCGTAACCACCGTGCTCACGCTCGTGCTCCGCGAGTGGCCCCCGATTCAGGTCGCCGCGAGCGTCACCGGCGCCGTTGGGTACGTCGCGGCGGTCGTCGGCTCCGTCTGGACAGTCGTTCTCGGCCCGGCGGCTCCCGGGGTAGCGGTCTACCAGATTGGCAACTGGCCCGCGCCGTTCGGGATCACGCTCGTCCTCGACGGGCTCTCGGCATTCATGCTGACTATCGCCGCGAGCCTCGGGCTCGCGTCGATGCTATTCTCAATTCGGTACATGACCGCCGAGAACCAGCGCGTCTACTACCACCCCCTGTTCCACCTGCTCTTGGTGGGCGTGAGCGGCGCGTTCCTCACCGGCGACCTGTTCAACCTGTTCGTCTGGTTCGAAGTGATGCTGATCGTCAGCTACGTGTTCGTGGCCTTCTACGGCACCGAGCTTGCCACCGCGGCGTCGTTCCGCTATCTGGTGATGAACGTCTTCGGGAGCGCGCTCATGCTCGTGGCCGTCGGCGGCCTGTACGCCACGACGGGAACGCTCAACATGGCCGACATGGCCCGGCGGCTGGCCGACCCCGCCGCGTACGGCGTCGACCCCGCGCCGGTCGTTGGTCTGTCGGCCCTGCTGCTCGCGGTGTTCGCGCTGAAGGCGGGACTCGTCCCCTTCCAGTTCTGGGTGCCCGCCGCGTACACCACCGCCCCGCCGCCCATCACGGCGATGTTCGCCGGGGTCACGAAGAAGGTGGGCATGTACGCGGTGGTCCGGCTGTACTTCACCGTCTTCGCCGCCGGCTCAGTCTCCGCCGACGTGCCCGGTATCGCCGGCGCGTCGCCGCTCACCTTCCTCGCTCCGGTGCTGGGAGCGATGGCGATAGCGAGCATCGTCGTCGGCGCGTTCGGCGCCGTCGGCCAGGACCGACTGGAGGGCGTGTTCGCGTACTCGAGCGTCGGCCAGGTCGGCTTCATCGCCCTCCCCATCGCCGTCGCCGCGGCCGCCGGCTCCGCGGGGACGTTCCGCCGGGTCGCCATCGCGGCCGCGCTGGTGTACGCGTTCCACCACGCACTCACGAAGGGGCTCCTCTTCCTCTCGGCGGCCGTCGTCAAGGACGCGGTCGGGACGGACGACCTGCGAAACCTCGGCGGCCTCGCCGGTCGCTCGCCGATACTCGCGGGGGCCGTTCTCGTCGGCCTGCTCTCGCTGATCGGCATCCCGCCGCTGATCGGGTTCTTCGGGAAGTTCCTCACGTTCGACGCGGCGATCCGGGGGATCGGCTTCGGTCCCGGCACGCTGTCGGCGCTCGCGCTGGCCGCGTCGCTCCTCGGCGCCGTGCTCACCATCCTGTACACGACGCGGGTGTGGGTCGGCGGATTCTGGGGGCCCAGGACGCCGGCCGTCGAGGTCGCCGCCACCGACTCGGGGCAGGTCACGGTCGTCGTCGCGCTCGCGGCGGTCGTCGTCCTCGTCGGCGTGGGGTTCGACCCGATGTATCGGTTCGCCGAGACGGCGGCGAACGCAGCCGTCGATAGCGAGGCCTACGTCGACGCCGTGGGTCTCGGCGGGGGTGGCGGCAAGTGACCCGCAGTTGGCCGGTCATCGGCACCCTCTTCGGCGTCCTGTGGGTGTTCGTCCAGGGGCCGCCGATCGCCCCCGCCCCCCTCCTCGGAGCGCTGCTGGTCGGCCTCGCCGTCGGACTTCCCCTGGCCTACGTCTTCCGCCGCCTGTACGCGGACACCGTCGACCTCCGCCGGTCGGCTCGCGGAGTCCCGTACGCGGTGCTGTATCTACTGACGTTCATCAGGGAGGCGATCGTCGCCAGTCTCGACGTCACGTACCGCGTGCTCGCCCCCTCCAAACCGACCGAACCGGAAGTGATTCTCATCCCCCTACGGGTCCAGACCGAACTCGGCGTGACCACGATCGCGAACAGCATCACGATGACGCCCGGCTCGCTCACGCTCGACTACGATTCGACGGAGAACGCGCTATACGTCCACGTCATCGACGGGCGGTCTCCCGAAGAGATCGTCGCCCCGATCCGCGACTGGGAGGACTACGCGCTCTCCATCTTCGACGAGGAGCTATCGGCGGGCGACCCCAGCCCGGATTTCGCCGTCTACCCGCCCGACCAGACGCATCCCGTGCTCGAACAGGCTGTCTCCGAGGCTGACGAAGGGGTCGAGGCGGAGCCCGAGCCGTCGACCGCGGGGAACGCGGGGGGTGAGGGCGATGACCGCTGAGGGAGCGATAGTGCCGGTCGTCGACGCCGCGATCGTTCTCGTGTCGCTTCTGAATCTGTTCTGCGGCTACCGCGCGGTCCGGGGGCCGACGATCCCTGACCGCGTGGTCGCGCTGGACGCGATCGCGACGAACATCGTCGCCATCGCCGTTCTGTTCGCCATCAAGACCGGACGGGGCCTCTTCGTGACCGTCAGTCTCGTCCTCGCGATCATCGCGTTCCTCTCGACGGTCGCGGTCGCGAAGTTCGTCACCGAAGGCGACATCATTGTCACACAGGAGTGATCACGACATGACTCACCGACACCGACCCGGCGGAATCGTCCCGACGAACCAACAGGTCGCCGGAGGTGACCGCTGATGGTCGCACTGGAGACGGTACGGATCTGGGCCGTCGTCGCTCTGGTCGTCGTCGGGTCGTTCTTCCTCACGGTCGGGACGATCGGCCTGCTGAGGCTCCCGAACGTGTACAACCGGATGCACGCGACGAGCAAGCCGGCGACCATCGGCACGGTCGCGATCTTTCTGGCCGGGTTCGCGTACTTCGGTCCCGGGGGCGCCGGCCTCTCGTCGCTGGTCGGTATCGTCTTCCTGTTCCTGACGGTGCCGACCGGCGCGCACATGATCTCTCGAGCGGCGGAACGGACCGGCGTCTCGTTTTTGGGGTCGGTGACGTGGCCCGGCAAGACCGACGACGAGTAGGCCGTTCCGATTGCGTTCGCACTCGGCTCTGACTGCTACGCTCGCGACGCGCCCTCGTCCGAAGAGACCCAACCCAAACGCGTCCCTGTCTGGCGTTACCGCGAGTGAATGAGCGGTCCAGCGTCCGAGACAGCCGCAAGCGTCACGCGTTCAGGCCCCAGTCGACGTCTTCCTCGACGACATCACGCTCTCGCTCCGCTCGCTCGACTTTCGTCCGACTGACGCGCTTGATGGCGTCCTCGCGGTCGAGTTCGCCGTCGAGGAACCGAGCGAGACGAGGTCCTCCCAGAGGTCCTCGAGACCGCGTTCGAGAGCCTGCTCAAACACCTCGGACTCGGGGAGGTCGCGAACCTCGGCAATTTCTCGAACCCGGTTGGAGATTCCGGCGGCCATGGCGTATGATTGCTCGGCAACGTGCTCAAATCCGTGTCTGCCTGTCCGGCGAGAACTGACCGGGGGCTACGTCAGTTGCGGTTACAACTAAATACCCTCAGAGACGCTGTCTGCTACCACAGAAAGTCGGCCTCGGCACTCATAGGGCTCGTCACCACCGGGTGCCGAGTCCGGTTCGGAGCGGTGCCGTCGTCATCGGCCACACGTCTCTCGGTCGGGAACCGAGAAAAGTTCCTCGGACCCGCGGTAACCCGAACGCCGTCAGTCGAGCAGTCTGACCGCCGCGTCGGCGACGATGTTCGCCACCTCGACCACCTCGTCGGTGTAGACGAACTCGCCCGCCCCGTGGATGTTCTCGCCGTCGGGGCCGAGGATGACCGTCGGCAACCCCGCGCGGTCGCCGAGGTAGTTGAAGTCACCGACGCTGGAGAAGTAGCCGTAGTCGGGGTCGACACCGGCGACCGCACGGGTCGCATCCGCCAGCGACGTCACGAGCGGGTGGTCTTCGTCGGTGACGTACGGTCCGTAGCGGATGTCGTCGGCCGGTGCCTCCCGGAATCCGATCTCGACGGCGCTCTCCAAGCCGAGACCGTCGACGACGTCCGCCGCTTGCTCTCGGACGTCCTCCCGTGACTCGCCGACGACGACGTGGCGGTCGACCATCAGATGGGCGCGTTCGGGGACCGACAGTGTTTGGCTGCCGCCCTCGACGAACAGCGGGCAGACGGAGCCGCTGCCGAGTTTCGGATGGTCGCCCGTCTCCATCGCGTCGAGTGCCTCGGCCAGTCGTCCGGCCTCGACGACGGCGTTGACGCCCGTCTCCGGTTGCGAGCCGTGTGCAGCCCGGCCGTGTACCTCGATGTCGTAGAGGAACCGACCGCGCGCACCGAGGAGGAGCGCCGGGTTGTCGACGTCCTCCTGTGCGAGAATCGGACCGGGTTCGGTCACGATAGCCATATCGCAGTCGTCGACGAGGCCGTCGCGAATCAACCGGTCGGTACCGAGGCCGTACGGCCCCTCCTCGTCGACGACGACAGTGAGGAGGACGTCGCCCGCGAGGTCGCGGTCGGCGAGGGCGTCGAAGGCGGTCATGATGGACGCGACGCCGCCCTTCATGTCGCAGGCGCCTTGCCCGTAGAGTTTCCCGTCCTCGATGCGGCCCGAGCAGGGGTCTTCCTCCCAGTCCTCGACGAGTTGGACCGTGTCGACGTGACCGTTGAGGAGGAGCGTCGGCGCGTCGGGGTCCGACCCCTCGAGGCGAGCGACGACGTTGTCGCCCTCGTACTCGGTGATGTCGGGTTCCGAGACGTGATGGTACTCGGGGTCGTGGCCCCGCTCGTCGAGCCACTCGTAGACGTATTCGACGACCTCGTGTTCCTCGAAGTACGGACTCGGAATCCGGACGAGTTCCTGCAGGAGGTCGATGGTCTCGTCGGCGTCGACCGTCGGTGCGGAGGCGGTGTCAGTCATCGCTGGCACCTCCTCGGACGGCCGAGTCGTCTCCGCGGATCACCGGGTCGTACTCGTCGGACGGGACACCGGGGAGCGTCGCGAGGATCGCCTCGACGTCGTGACCTCGTTGTTTCCCGAGATACCAGTAGAGGCCGAAGACGCCGAGACCGACGCCGACCCACGGGACGTAGATGCCGAGCGACCCCTTGTACGCCTCGGTCAGGAGCGCACCCGAGCCGAGCGCACCGACGAGAGCAGTGAGCCACAGCACCGCCCCACCGTCGAATCCGGCTTGCTCTGCGAGGTTCGACCCCGTGACGAGGACGTAGAGAACCGTGATCGAGACAGCACAGTAGGCGATGAGGTAGCTGAACGTCGCGATCGCGATAGCCTGGTCGAGCCCCGAACTCCAGAAGGTGAGTCCCGACGCGACGAGATAGAGCGTGACGAGCGACCAGTGCGGCGTGCCGAACCGCTGGCTGACCGCCGAGAACTGCTTCGGGAACACCTCGTCCCACGCCCACGAGTAGGGCATCTTGATGCCCGCGGCCATCACCGCGTGGACGCTCGACGCCGTCGCGAGCAACCCGCCGACGGCGACGATGGCAGTACCGCTCTCGCCGAGGAACACCTCCGCCGCCGTCGCCAGCGGCCGTGCGGAGTTCGCCAGCACGGTGTAGTCGCCGACGACACCGTAGATGACGGCGGCGGTCCAGACGTAGAGCACGATGAGGATGGCCGTCCCACCCGCCATCGCCAGCGGGAGGTTCCGCGAGGGGTTCTTCACTTCGGCACCCATCTGCCCGGCGACGGCAATACCGATGTACGCGTAGAACAGCGGCACTGCGGCGGCGAAGAAGCCGTCAGCCCCGCCGGTGAAGAACGGCTGGTAGTTCGCGGTGTCGATACTCACCGTTCCGGGGATGACGAGCACGAGAATCGAGAGGATGAGGAAGGCGAAGATGGCGTTCTGCGAGACGCTGTACCCTTTCGAGCCGACGAGGTTCACGAGGAAGAGCACGGTCAGGAGCCCGAAGCCGGCGAGTGCGGCGTCGACCGAGGGGTAGAACACCTGCAGATAGCTCCCGAACCCCAGCGCCAGGACGGCGTCGGCGGCCATGTAACCCAGCCACTTCGACCACGTGACCAGAAAGCCCGGGAGACGGTTGTCGAACGTCCGGGAGACGTAAGCGTACGACCCTGCGGCGGCGGGGAAGATAGTCGCCATCCAGCCGTAGTTGAGCGCGATGCTCATCGCGAGTACTCCCGAGAGGACGACGACGAAGATGACGCTCGGGCCGGTCGTGCTACTGGCCGTCCCGAGCGTGACGAACAGCCCAGCGCCGAGCGTCCCCGCGACGACGGTGCTGACCGCCCCGAACAGTCCGATGTCTCGCGAGAGACTCCGACTGTCGTTGACCTGTTGTGATGACATGCTTTACCATATCACTACTCCCTAGTATAGCTCCCCACCCTCGTATGTGAGGGGACGTCACCGACGAATCGGTCAAGAGACACGAAGAGCCACCGTCGGAGGCTGTCGACACGACCCGGTGTCAACGCTCGCTGTCGACGTCGCCGCCGAGCAGCTTCGACTCGGCCTTCCGGAGATGCTCCAGCAACGTCGCCTTCGAGATGCCGAGTTCGTCGGCCAGGTCACCCGCCGACACCTCCCGCGGCCACTGGTAGTAGTCGCGTCGGCGCGCGAGGTCGAGCACCTCGCGTTGTCGCTCCGAGAGGTCGTCCGTCCGGAAGATGCCCGATCCGCTCTGTGGTGCCGTGATGAGTTCCACGCGAATGTCGGCATCCATCTCCTCGCGGATCTCCTCGAGTCGGTCGTGGACGGTCCGGCGCGACCCCTGGACGAGAACGGTCCAGTACTCGCGGCCGCCCTGCATCCGCACCGGTTCGTCCGGGATGAACCCCCGCGAGACGAGCGCGTCGTTGATGCTCTTGTCGAGGTCGTAGCGGACGACGATTCCCCGACTCGCCGCCCCCGGAACCACCCCACTGTCACCGTGTCCGTGGCCGTCGTCGGTCTCCCACACCGACTCCGTCAACGGGGAGTCGCGAATCGCCGCGACGAGGTCGTCGAGCGCCTCGGTCGTGTCGGCGTAGGCGGTGAACCGGCCGGTCGCCACTCCGTCGATCGCGTGGACGCCGTGCCCGAGCAACCCAGCGTCGGTGGCGTCGGTCACCTCCAGCGTCCAACAGTCCGGATGCCAGATGTCCAGACTCACCCGCACGCCGTCCGGCCCTTGCGCTCCCATCTCTTCGAAGAGAAGGGCGACCGACGTGCAAAAACCTGTCCACCCCCTCATGTGAGGGGGGTGGGTTTTGTCACAGGCTGTGTTTCGAGCTAGCATGAACCTCTCCGAGGCGTTCGACGCACCTGCTCCCGCAATCGTCCTCGCGGAGGGTGCCTTCGGCACGCCGCAGGGGAAGACGGCCAACGGAGTCGTCAGACACGGTGAACTGTTCGACGTGCGGGCGGTCGTCGACTCGACGGCCGCCGGCGACGACGCCGCGACGGTGCTCGACCGTGACGACGATGGCCTCGCTGCCGTCCCGGTCGTCGACTCCGTCGCCGACGCGCTCGATCACGCACCCGACGCCGAGGCGCTCGTGTTGGGCGTCGCCCCCGCTGGCGGTCGCCTCCCCGAGTCGTGGATCGACGACCTCGAGACTGCCATGCGGTCGGGCTGTGACGTCGTCTCCGGGCTCCACACCTTCCTCTCGGAGGACGAGCGCTGGACGACGTTGGCCGCCGACTGCGGCGTTCGACTCTTCGACGTCCGCAAACCGCCCGCCGGCGACGACCTTCGCGTCGCCGACGGCCGAGTCGACGAGCTCGACACGCCCGTCGTCCTGACCGCGGGGACCGACTGTGCGGTCGGCAAGCGGACGACGACGTTCGAACTCTACCGGGCGGCCCGTCGTGCGGGTGTCGACGCCGGCTGGGTCGCCACCGGGCAGATCGGGGTGATGGTCGGGGCGGACCGCGGCGTCGTCGTCGACCGCGTCCCCGCCGACTTCGCGGCCGGCGTCGTCGAGTCGCTGGTCTGTGACGTCGCCGCCGACCGCGAACTCGTCTTCGTCGAGGGACAGGGTGCGCTCTCACACCGCGCGTACGGCGGTGTCTCGCTCGCGTTGCTGCAGGGATCGTGGCCCGACGCGGTCGTCCTCGTCGACGACCCCACTCGCGAGCGTCGCGACGACTTCGAGCAGTTCGCCGTCCCCGACGTGACGTCGGAAGCCGCGTTGGTCGAGTCGCTGTCGGAGGCGACCGTCGCAGCCGTCTCGACGTGGGCTGGGCGGGACGAAGTACACTATCCGTATCCGACCGGCAACGTCTTCGACGAGAACGGTCCCGAGACGCTACTCTCGGCAGTCGAGACAGTTCTCGGGGACTGAGTGAAAAGAGAGGATTCCGGTCCGAAAGTCGGTCTGCGGCAGCGGTGTCTACCGCAGCTCCGTCGATTGCCCCGTCGTCAGCACTCGCCGGGGTCGACCGTCGGCCCGTCGGTCGACTCGTCGTCTTCGTCTATCTCGTCGTCGCCGTCGGCTTCGTCGTCGCCGTCGGTCGACTCGTCGCCGTCAGTCGGGTCGTCACCGTCGGTCGACTCGTCGCCGTCAGTCGGGTCGTCCTCCGAGTGGTCCTCACCGTCCGGACCGGTCAGGTCGCCCTCGTTAGGTTCCTCGAAATCGGAGTCGCCGGCGTTCTGCGTGAGTGGTTGACTGGCGAGCGTCCGAATCACGACCGTGTTGTCTTCGTCTATCACGCCCGAGTCGTACTCGAACGTCACGTCGGCATCGTTGACCGGTTCGGCACCGGTCGCAACGACGATTGTCTGGCCGGCCTCGATCTGCGTCCCGACGTCGAACGTCGACGTCTCGTCGGCCTCGCCGTCCGCGTCGAAGTCGATCTCCGCGAAGTCCAGATCGACCGTCTCGTCGCCGGTGTTCTCGACGACGACGTACTCGCCGTCGGCGTCGACCTCGGCGATCCGGAGCGGTTGGTGCTCGTCCGCCGAAACGGTTCCGACGGCCGAGGCTCCCGCGCCGGCGACGACGAGGAGTGTTGCGAGCACGAGTGCTCGAACGCGATTCGACTGCGTCATGTCGTGTCACTTCCTGTCATTGTTTCCTGTCGACACAGCTGACTGCTGTCGCCGACAGTCTACCCCACGGCGGACTGGCGTTTTGTCACCGAGTTGTTATTTTAGCTGTCAGAGAACGGAAATAATCGGCGCGAGAGAGCAGAGAGAAAGGAAAGAGACACTGACAGTACAGTTACTTATTAGGTCGATAAAGACGTTCTCTCTTTCCAGAACGAACCGGTCGGTCCCTGTACGGCAGAGAGACGAGAAATTCGAAATGTTATGTTAATCGATATATCGGTTACTTAGCCGACTCGATCTTCTCCCGCGCCGCGGCGACCACGAGCGGGAGCGTGATCGTCGCGTCGCCGACGACCGTCGCGTTCCGCGCCTCCTTCTTCAGTTTGCCCCACGACCGCGCCTCGTCGAGCGACGCCCCGGAGAGGCCGCCCGTCGCCTCGGGGTCCATGGTGAGTTGCACGGCGTAGTCGTACGCGCCGGGCGTGACTAACATCGTCTGGAGGGTGAAGTTCTTCGGGACGCCGCCGCCGACGAGCAGACAGCCTGCCGTGTCGGCGTCGAACGCGAGGTCGGTCAACGGGGTCATATCCGCGAGCGCGTCCAGCGAGAACTCGGAGGTCTGCGAGTACATCCACGCCTGCAGACCGAGCACGGAGTCCTGTACCGCCGGACAGTAGATGGGAACGTCGTTCTCGTAAGCTGCGGCGGCCACGCCGGCGTCCTCCTCGACGCCCTCGCGCTCGTTGACCTCGCTGTTGGCACGGCCCAGTTCGCGGACGAACCGCTCGATGCCGACGGTCCCTTCCTCCTCCAGCACCGGAAACACCTCCTCGCGGAGGTGGCCCTCGAACAGCGCGAAATGTTCCTGCGGGAGATAGACGTTGTAGATGCGGTCGACCTCCTCGTCGCGAAGCTGTTCGTCGTGTTCGCGGGCGCTCTTGCCGTCTTGGTGCTCCGCACCGTGGTGGTGTTTCCCGCCGATGGCCTCGATGGCGTCGTGCGTGAGGTTCGCGCCCGTCGTCACTAGCGCGTCGATATAACCGTCGCGGACGAGGTCGGCGACGAGCGTCCGCATCCCGGTCGGCACCATCGCCCCGGCCAGCGAGAAGAAGACGGTGCAGTCCTCGTCTGCCAGCATCTCGGCGTAGATGTCGATCGCCTCGTGGACCTTCGCCGCGCCGATACCGGCCTTCCCGTACTCGTCGCCGAG
Source organism: Halogranum amylolyticum (assembly GCF_900110465.1). Lineage (GTDB taxonomy): Archaea > Halobacteriota > Halobacteria > Halobacteriales > Haloferacaceae > Halogranum > Halogranum amylolyticum. Next base: position 513,295 of record NZ_FODV01000001.1, on the reverse strand, counting down.
TTCGCCGACGCTCATCCCCGGCCAGACCTGCGTCTGCCCGAGCGGATCGTGGTCGAACGCCTCGCGGTGCGGTGGGACGTAGCCGTCGTCGTGGTCGTGATTCTCGTGGTCGCCCTCGCCGGTCTCGGAGTCGTGGTCGTCGTGGTCGCTCATACCCACGATGTGCGGCGACGAGATTTGAACGCGACGATACCGAGTCGGCGGGCGACCGAGTGCGACGACGGCGGCTTACAGCCCGGTTGGTTCGTCGATATAGGTCGTCTCCAGCCCCCACTCCTCGGCGCGCTCCTGCAGCGCCTGCACGCCGAACGTCTCCGTCGCGTAGTGGCCGGCGAGGACGACGTTGATCTCGGCCTCCTGGGCCTCGTGGTAAACCTTCTGTTTCCCCTCGCCGGTGACGAGCACGTCCGCGCCGACGTCGACGGCCTCGTCCAACCAGTCGACGCCGCTGCCGGTGACGACCGCGACGTCCTCGACCTGCTCGGGACCGGCGTCGACGAGCCGGACGCCGCGGCCGCCGGTGTCGAGTGCGTCGTCCAACCGTGCGGTGAGGTCGTAGATGGACGTTGGGTCGGCGAGTCGACCGCGCTGGCCGACGTACTCCGGCCCCAGCGCCCCGAACGGGTCGCGCTCGTGGAGGTCCAGCACGTCGCCGACGCCCGCGGCGTTGCCGAGCGTCTGGTGGCCGTCCAGCGGGAGATGCGAGACGTACAGCGAGACGTCGTTGCGGGCGAGCGGCACGATCCGCTCGTACTCGCGCCCCGTGACGCGGTCGAGACCCCCCCAGACGAAGCCGTGGTGCGTCACGAGCACGTCCGCGCCGACGGCGACGGCGCGCTCGGCGGTCGCGACGGCGGCGTCGACGGCGAAGGCGACGTGTTCGACGGTTCCCTCGTCGCTGCCGACCTGTAGCCCGTTGGGGCTGGCGTCGACGTCGGCGTAGTCGTCGGTGCGGAGTTCCTCGTCGTACCGGGCGAAGAGGTCGCTTCGGTCCATGGTCGAGACGTGGCGCGGCGGTCGCTTGTAACCCCCGCTCGACGGCGGGAACACAAACTATTCACGGACGGACACGACCACCAGGAGTATGTCCCTCCAGTCCGGGTCTCGGCTTCTGTCTCGTGGCCGGACGGCGATCGCACAACGGGTCGGCGTCGACGTGCGTGCGCTGGCCGCGCTCCGCGTCTCGCTCGCGCTCGTGCTCCTCGCGGATCTCCTCCTCCGTTCGCGCAACCTCGTCGCCTTCTACACCGACGCGGGGACACTCCCGCGGTCACTGCTCGCCGCCAGCTACCCGGCTTTCGCGACGTATTCACTGCACGCGCTCTCCGGCGACGCGTGGCTACAGGTCGCGCTCTTCGTCGTCGCTGGCCTCCTGGCCCTGTCGCTGCTCGTCGGCTACCGGACGAAGACGACGCTCTTCCTCTCGTGGCTGCTTCTCGTCTCGCTGCACGCCCGCAACCCGTACGTCCTCAACGGCGGCGACTCGCTGCTGCGTCGACTGTTGTTCTGGGGGCTGTTCCTCCCGCTGGGTCGTCGGTGGTCCGTCGACGCGCTCCGCCGCGGCAGTGTTGAGTCCGTTACCGTCGTGACCGACCGCGTTCCGGAACCGCTCGTCGCCTCCGTCGCCTCGGCGGCACTGTTGGTGCAGGTCGTCCTCGTCTACGCGACCAACGCGGTCGTCAAACTGCGCGGCGACGTCTGGCTCGACGGGACGGCCATCCTACAGGTGTTCAGCCTCGACCAGCTGACGGTGTTTCTCGGCGACATCCTCGCGAACTACCCGACCCTCCTCCGCGTGTTCGGCGAACTCTGGCTCCTCATGGTCGTCACGTCGCCACTCTTGGTGCTCCTCACCGGACGGACACGGGCGGGGTTCGCCGCGCTCTTCGTCGGGATGCATCTCGGGATGCTGGCGACGATGAAACTGGGGATCTTCCCGCTCGTCTCGGTCTGTGGACTCCTGGCGTTCCTCCCGCCGGTCGTCTGGGAGCCGGTCGAGCGTCGGGTCGTCGACCCGGTGCGACGCCGCACACGCGTCGCGAGGACCGGGCGCACCGTCGACGACCTGTTGCCGACGATGGCGTTCGGCGGGGGGGCCCGGTGGACGACGCTGTCCGACCGCGTCGCTCCGGCGGTCGTCAGCGTGCTTCTGGTGGTCGTCCTCCTCTGGAACGCCGCGTCTATCGGCGTCGTCGACACGCCCGAGGTGGTGGAGTCGAACGTCGACCCCGGACAGTTCCGCTGGAACATGTTCGCCCCCGCGCCGCTGAACGTCGACGGCTGGTTCGTCGTCCCCGGCCGTCTCGACTCCGGCGAGCGGGTCGACGCCTTCCGGGGGTCGGACGTCGACTGGGAGAAACCGGACGAGGTTGACCGGACCTACCCGAGCGCCCGCTGGCGGAAGTACCTCCAGGACGTCCGCTGGGGCGGTGACACGCGTCTCCGCCGTGGGTTTGCCGACTACCTCTGTCACCGGTGGAACAGCGACCACGAGGACGAGTTGACGTCGCTCACCGTCGGCTACGTCCAACAGCCGACCCGACTCGACGGTCCGGAGCCCACGAAGCGGGTCGAACTGCTCGAACACCAGTGTCCCGCCGGGACGTGAGACAGGCGGAACCCCGGCGACCGACGCCCACCAGCGTTTTCCGTGTCACGGAAGTAGAGATAGCCGCGCTCGTGCCCTCGGGTACGGGTCGCTATCAACGAGAGGTGTCCACTATGGGTAAATTCCGCAAAGCGATGTACGCGTGGCGAAGTCTTCCACGACGGACGCAGCGACGTATCATGCGCAAAGGAAAGAGCCTACTCGGTAAGGTCAAGCGATAGCTGACCTCGCACCGCTCGTTTCTCCGACGATCGCAACCGGAGAGCCGTTGCTCCGGTATCCGTGAGCTACGTGGAGGACAAAGGGATCGAAGAGCTACGACTGTGCGGTGTGTCCGGCGTGCGAGAAGACGAACTCTCTCAGTAACTTCCCGGCGAGCGCCGCGGCCTGTCCGTCGTCGCGGTCGTTCACCTCGACGACGTCGAACCCCGTCGTGTAGGGCGCGACCGTGCGGACGACGTCGCGTAGTTCTCGCGGCGCCAACCCGAACGGTTCCATCGTCCCCGTCCCCGGTGCGAACCCGGGGTCGGCGGCGTCGACGTCGACGCTCAGGTAGACGCTGGTGTCGTCGTCGAAGTCGGGCGTCCAGTCTGCGACCTCCTCCGGCGGGACGACGGTCACGTCGTCGGCCTCGGCACGTTCCCACTCCTCGGGCGACCCGGTTCGCGCCCCGAGGACGGTCGCCTCGTCGGCACCACCCGCGGCGTCTCCGTCGCCCGCGTCGTTCTCACCGTCGTCCGGCCACCCGTCGAGGATCCGGCGGGTGACGGACGCGTGACTCCACGGGTTGCCGTCGTAGTCGTCGCGGAGGTCGAGGTGGGCGTCCAGACAGACGAACACGTCCGGGTCGACGGCGGCGACGCCCGCAGCGGAGACGGTGTGTTCGCCGCCGACGGTGATCGGGAGCGCGTCGTCCCAGACCACGTCGGTCAGCGTACCGCGTAGCCACTCGACGTAGGCTGGGGTGTCGTCCCACGCGCGGACGTCGCCCGCGTCGTGGACACCGAGTTCGGAGAAGAACTGCTCGGTTCGTCGGTCGTAGTCGTCGTACGTCTCGGCGTACTTCCGCACTCGATTCGGCCCGAAGCGCGTTCCGGGCTGGAACGACGTCGAGACGTCGAGTGGAGCGCCGACGACCACGTACGCTGCGTCGCTGCGGTCGGCGGTCGCCCCGGGAAACATTACACTACCTTACGCTGGCCCTCGTACTCGAGGTACTCGATCTCGTCTTCGGGCGAGAAGTCCTCGCCCTCGGGGATGCGCATCGTGAACGTCTCGTAGGTGTCGAGGTCCATGATCTGGGCGTCGCTACCCGTGACGGAGACGACCTGCCCCTGTTTCCGCTCGATGATCGGAACCCAGATCTTCGCGTCGACCGGCTGGCTAAGGCTGCGCTTCTTCTCGTCGAAGACGCCCTTCCCCTCGACGCGAGCCTTGGCGCTGCCGTGTTTACCCGGCTTCGCCGTGCTGTAGTGGTTGATCTTACACGCGGCGTCCTCCATGATGACGTAGCTGCCCTCCTGGAGTTCTCGAACCTGCTTCTGCTCTTTGACCATGTCTGCGCTTTGTTCAGGTGGCGGTATAAACGGTACGGAACGTCGCGCAGGGGCCCGACGGTGAGGATCGCGGAGTCGAGTTTCGGGTCGAAGAAGGTGTCTCTCGGGCCACCCGGTGTCCGATCGACTTCAGTCGTCGGCGGGAGCGGTCGCCGTCTCGGACTGCTCGGGGTCGAACGTCTCGAAGTGGACGATCTCGTCGACGGAACGGCGGAACTTCCGGGCATTCTCCTGGTCGGCGGCGTCCTCCGGCGCGTAGCCGAGTGTCACGAGCATGACCGGCTCGTACCCCTCGTCGACGGCGAACTCGTCGACGAGCGCGTCCGCGTCGAACCCCTCCATCGGGCAGGAGGCGACGCCGTGATCCCACGCGGCGTGCATCAGCGCCATCGTCGCCAGCGACGTGCTCCGGGTGGTCCAGACGCGACGCTCTTCGACGGGTAGCTCCGACATGTTCTCGACGACGCCGAGCAGGTTGTCTCGGACCTCATCGCTCGGGATGTACTCCTTGTCGAGCCAGTCGTCGAAGACGCGGTCGGCGTGCGCCGAGGGATCGGTGTTGCCGAGGACGACGACCGTCGCGGCCGCCTCGGCGACAGTCTCCTGGCCGTTCGCGACCTCCTGCAGCCGTTCGAGGTTGTCGTCGTCGCGGACGACGAGGAACTCCCACGGCTGGAGATTAAAACTCGACGGCGCGTACCGGACCTGCTCGAAGATCGCCTCGAGGGTGTCGTCGTCGATCTCCTCGTCTGTGTACTGGTGGACTGAACGTCGCGTCTCGATGACTTCGTCGAACTCCATCGACTCCGGGTTGGGACGGGAGAGATAATACGGACACGCTCCCGGTCGAGGTTGCCTCGTTACAAACGTCACCTGGTTACACGAATGTCACCCGATTCGAGTCGCTGACGAGGATCTTTCGAAAAACAATATCACAGTTAACACGAACGTCTATCGGACGACCGTCACCGGCACCGTCGAACTCCGGACGACGTCTTCGGCGACGCTCCCGAGGAGGATCCGCGACACGCCGGTGCGGCCGTGGCTCCCCATCACCACGTGGTCGAACCCTGCCTCGTCGGCCACCTCGACGATAGTCTGTGCGGGACGACCGACCTCGGTCATCGTCGACGCCTCGACCGTGTCCCGCGGCGTCGCCTCCGAGAGCAGTTCCTCGGCGTCGGTCTTCGCGTTCTCGAACCATTCTTCCGCACCGCTCGGAACGCCCGTACCCGGTCCGTACCCCGCTCCAGCAGGGTCGATGACGTGCAACAGCGTCAGCTCGGCGTCCGGCCATTCGTCGACGGCAAACTCGACGGCGCGAGCGGACTGCAGAGAGCCGTCGATTGGGATGAGAATCCGCTTGGGCATAGCTATCAGTACGCGAGGGGGTGGTTAAAATTCGACGGCGAACTTGTCGACCCCGACTGGTTCGGTCTGCCGCGGCGACAAGCGCCGCGGTTGCTCATTCACCGTGGGGTCGTCTCGACATCGGCACGGCTGATTCGGCCTGCCGCGACGACAAGCGCCACGGCCGCTTACTCACCATGCCGGGTCAGGCACCGCCACGGTTGGTTCGATCGCCGTGGCCACAGGGGCCACGGCCGCTCACTCACCGTGTCGAGTGAGACACTTCGACAGTCCGATCAGTTCCACCGGTTCGGAGTTGTCCGGCGAGTAGACCACCATCTGGCCCTTCTCCATGTAGGGCACCTTGTTCGCCAACTTCTGGGGGATGTTGACCGACTTGATGGCGTCTTCGTCGCCGAGGTTGAGGACGACCTTCGTGTTCACCTGCTTGAACACCGGTTCGGCGATGTCCTGAGGGTCCTGAGTGATGAGAAAGAGGCCGAGTCGCTCTTTGCGCCCCTGTTTGGCGGCCTCGGTGAACTTCGAGATGACCTTCCGCGCCTGGACGCTGTCGGCGTCGGTGAGGAAGTTGTGCGCCTCGTCCATCCCGACGATCAGCGGCGTCTCCTTGATCCGATCGTACTCCGGACTGTTCGACAGTTTCTCGTCGACGAGCAGACTCGACACCGCGAGCACGACGATCTCGGTCGCCCGACTGTTGTTGACGTGGTAGGTCGGGACGACCGACAGTCCTCCTGGACGGACGAGGTCGTGGACGAGTTCCGTGATGGGACGGGCCTCCTGGTCGAACACCTGGTTGGCGGCCTTCGTGCGCGTCTTCCGCATCACGGCGTCGAACGTCGCCTCGTGGACGCGCCCGGACTCGTCGAGTTCCTCTCTGAGTGCCGGGTCGTCGAGGAAGTTGACGAACTGGCGGTACGTTCCCGAGTCGCCGTAGTCGCGGAAGAACCGATCCAAGAGGAGCGTCAGCGCGTTGTACTGGTTGTCGTTGAGGCTCGCGCCGGCGACGAGCCACGGGCGGCGTCTCACCATCGAGAACGGGACGGTGAACGACAGCTGCTCGGCGCGGTGGCCCGTCCCGGGATACGTCGACCCGGCGACCTCCGGGACCAGCGCGACCGTGTCGTCGTGGCCGCCGTAGGCGACGCCCTCCCGGTCGAGTCGTCGAGCGAACTCGGCGTCCAACTCGGGGTTGTCGTCGTGCATCTGTGCGTACTCGTCCTGCGGGTCGAACTGGACGACAGCGGTCTGGACCTCGCGGCCGTCGTCCATCGTGTAGGTCCGCTCGTCGGTGAGGTACTGCCGGAGGATGTTCTTCGAACCGTGGGTCTTCCCCGATCCGGTGCCGCCGGCGACGAGCGTGTGCCGGAACACGAGCGGGTCGCCGTCGCGGTAGTCGTCCTTCAGGCGGTAGTCGATGGTCGGCGGTTCCGCTGCGGTTCGGACCTTCTCGCCACCGACCGAGAGATGACCGAGGAACACGCCGTCTTCGGGGATCTTCAGCCCCGTCTTGATCTGTTCGCTGTCGGTCGCCTCGGCGACGACCGCTCCGGGTTTGGGGACGCGGTCGGTCATCCGTCGTTTCAACTCCTCGCCCTCGCGGTAGAGCACCGCGACGGGTTCCAGCGACGCCATGAACTTGTAGTCACGTTCCTCGAAGTCGTCCTGTCGCATCGCCCGTCGAGCGTGAATCTCGGTGGCGTCGTCGGTCTGGAACTCCTGTGCGTACTCCAGGGAGGTGATCCGGCAGAACAGCGTCTCGTCGTCGGGGTACGGGACGAGGAGGTACTTCCCGAGGCGGACGGATTCGCGGTTGCCTGTGGTGACGAACGCCCGAAGTTCGGTCTCCTCACCGTCCTCAGCGACGCGGAGCCCCTGCGAGACCGAGACGGTGCCGATACCGCGGTCCCGCCCGACCGTCTCGACGGCGAACCGTTCGAAGCTATCACCCGCCCCGTCGGTGTCGTCCGCCTCGACACCGTTCCCGGCGTCCGCCGTCGGCGACGACGTCGTCACGTCTCCGCCGGGGTCGGCCGCGTCGTCGGCCTCCTCGCTCTCGCCGTCGGCGTCGTCGGAGGAGAAGTCGGTGAAGTCCTCGAGAGTCATGTAGGTGGCCACGGAGTGGGTCGTCAAGGGCCTTTCCCTCCCGCTCACGGCGAACCGCTCGCACGGCTTTTACGTGTCGGGCGCGAAATCCGAGTATGTTGTTAGTTCGCGGTCACGGCGGCGGCACAGCGCTCACGGGGACGATCTTCGAGCGCGGTGAGGAAGCGCCGTCGTACAAGGGTGCACCCGACGAGAACGCACCCTACGTCTGGGTCTGCGACGAGTTCTACGAGGTCGAGAGCGGCGGGTCGCCGATGACCGTCGACGGCCGGGAGATCCGCGTCGCCTTCGACACACCGATGCCGCGCGGGTTCGAGACGAAAGAGAACGCGCTTTCGGCCGCCGAGGAACACATCCGGACGCAGTTCGCCCGCATCGGCGTCGCGGAGGACGACGTCGAGATAGAGGTCATCAAACAGAAACCGGGGACGGCCTGACCGGTCGGCAAGCGCCGGCCGAATCACCGTCGGCGACGACGCTCATAGGGGTTATCGTCGCCAACCGGAAGATCAGAGACACCCGGCGAACCACAGGGTTCGATTCCGTGGAGAAAATCGATGAGATTCGACGAGAACCCCTCTCAGTACTCCGCCCCCCACCGAGCGTCGTCGTACGTCTTGACCGACTCCGTCTCGAAGTGGTCCTCCAGCTTTCGACGGAGCGCCGTCTTCTCCCGTGCGCCCACGCGGGCGAGTTCGTCGGCCTTGTCGATGGCCTCCGGCGGCCCTCGTGTGGCGGCGACGTCACGTAACACCTGCGTCGTCAGCGCCTGCCGAATCTCGGACTCCTTGGTGAACGCGTAGGGCGCCTCGACCCGGTAGAGCAGGTCGCGCCGCGGTTCGTAGACGACGAAGAATGTCACCTCGTACTGCTTCGGATCCAACGTTCGTTCGACACCGAGCGCGTCGCCGTCGGCGGCGAGCGTCCGGTCGGACCCTCCGCGGGAGACGAACCACGAGGTGAAGGTGAGGTCGTCGGTCAGTCGCTCGCCGTCCTCCCGGCGTTCGAGCAGTCGCGCGAACAGCGCCGTGTCGTCGGCCCACGGGGCGTCGACGCCCTTGTCGCGGACGGTCTGGGTGATGAGCTTCGACGAGGGGTTCTTGATGAAGCCGGCGAGCGGGACGTCCTTCTCGACGAACGTCTCGACGAGACGGACGTAGTTCTCGACGATACTGCGGGGCTTTGCCTCGCGGGCGAGTTCGCCCAACTCCGCGTCGCGGTCCTGCCAGTTCAGCAGTTCCTTGGGGTAGAGCGGGCCGTCGAGCAGGAGCAGGTCCTCGACGGTGTTGGCGTGGACGAGCGCGTGGTCGCTCTCCGCCAAGTAGAGCGACAGCGCGTGGACGACGCCCTCGGCGAACCGAGAGACGCGGGGAGCGTGTAGCACGCGCCGGCGGCCGTAGCCGTCGTCGTAGTGGACCCAGTCTTCGGGGAAGTGGGCGGTCGCGTCGTTGGAGTGGACGGTGGCGACGAGGCTCCGCGAACGGTGGAGGTCGAGGTCGGTCGGAACGCAGGCCATCGCCGCCTGCGCGACGTCGAGGACGAGGCCGTTCTTGAACGTCGTCGGGTTGATCGTCCCCGAGTCGAGGCCGTGGACCGTCGGGAACGGCGTCTCCGCGAGCGCGACGTCGTCGATGGCGGCCGCTCGCAACCGCTGTTCGCCGAGCGGTTCGACGACTTTTCGACCGCTCCGATGCAGCGGGTCGAGCCAGTCGCTCCAGACCGTCTCCGCGAACCCGTCGTGGTCGCTGTCGTCCACGCCGTCGGCGATGGCGGAGGCCAGTCGCGCGATGCCGTCGACGTGGACGGGGTCGAGCGTCATTGTCGGGTGAGGGGGACGCGGCGGCTAAAAGTGTAGGGATGCCGGTCAGTCGTCGGTGACGGTCGACGCTGTGGCGAGATCCTCGGTCGCGTCGGCGATGCGCTCTGCGGCCCGCACGAGTCGCCACAGGAGCCAGAGCACGAACAACGAGACGACGAACGAGAAGACGGCCATCGTGCCGGGGATGCTCACGAGTAGTGCGATTCCACCAACGACGACGACGAAAAACACGACGAGGACGACTCGTTCGGCCAGTGTGAGCGGGAACACGCTCGTTCCAGACGACATAGCAGAGTCGAGCGATGACGCAGTAAAATAGTTTGCTCCGAGACGATTCAATCGTCAGACTGCCAATCGAACGTCTGTGCCTCTACTGCGTCGGCGATTCGCTCCAGTGCGCGGACACCACGCCAAAACAACCAGAGCACGAACGCGGTGATGGCGAGATAGAGGAGGAGGGCGACGCCGCCGAAGACGGAGGTGAAGCCGAACCCGGAGACGACGAGCAGGAGGAACCCGAGCGCGACGGCGATGCCGACCGCGGGGTGCTGGAGGGCGTCTGCGACGGCGGACATACCACAACCGCCGCAGACTGCGAACAAAAGTCTACTCTTCGCCGTGTGCCGTCAGCACCGCTTCGAAGACGGGGAGAATCCACTTCACCTGCGCGCCGTCCTCGACGAAGACGAGCGTCCGCGGGGGACGGACCGCCTTCGGCCGGACGCGGAGGTCCCGCTTCTCACCCGCCTCGGCGGCAGCGTCTTGGCCGACGAGGAACTCGACGCGGGCGCGGTCCTGCTGGACGTACACCTCGGCGACTCGCTCGTCGGTCTCCTCGTCGCGGACGACGTAGGCGAGTGCGCCGTCGGCCGTCGGGTCGACGTCCGGGTCGGCGTCACTGACGACGAGCGAGACCAGTGCGCCGCCGTCACCCTCGATCTCGGAGGCGAGTAACTGTGCGACGCGCTTCCCGTCGCGGAGACGGTCTTCGACCATACTCGTCGTTGCTCGGGGCGACAGATAGCGTGTTCGACTCGACGAGCGAGCGTCCCGCTGACCGGCGTGAGATAGTGAGAATGTGGGGTCGTTTTGCCGCGTGAGCAGCGTACTAAACTAGTTTAAAGTCGGGTCAGGTTCTTCGCGCGCGGGCCCTTGGGAGCCTGCTCGATCTCGAATTCGACTTCCTGACCCTCTTCGAGGTCCGGACCGCTGATGTCTTCCATGTGGAAGAACACGTCGTCGTCCGCGTCGTCCGTCGAGATGAAACCGTAGCCGCCTGTGTCGTTGAAGAAATCAACTTCGCCTTTCGCCATTGCTCTTGAACACAGTAGAGGGACCTAATTAAGGCTTGTGCGGGTCGTGGTATCACGGCGGTGGCTTCGTCGACCTCCGTTCTCCGATCCGGCGGAAACGGTCGACAGTCGCCGTGGTTCCGTCGGTTCTCCGGGTGTCGACACGGACGTCTCCAGTCGATTCGGACGGCTCTTTCTCGTATTCGTCGTTTCTCACCCGCGACGGGCGCGCTAACGAGGCTTTATCCGACTGCGCCCGGTGTCGGTAGACGTGGATTCCAACGACGTCCGTCGGGAGTGGGAGGAGCGGTCGGGAGCGTACTCGCCGGACTACTACGCCTACTACGGGCCAGACGAGACCAGCGAGTCGCTCCGGGCCGTCCTCGACGACGCCGTCGACAGCGACGCGTCGATCCTCGAACTCGGCTGTAGTTCGGGACGACATCTCGCACACCTGCTCGACCACGGCTACCACGACCTCCACGGCGTCGACATCAACGACGAGGCGTTCGAGGTGATGGCCGACAACTACCCCGACCTCGCCTCGCGGGGGACGTTCCACGTCGACGCCATCGAGTCGTTCCTCCCATCCGTCGAAGACGACCGCTTCGACGTCGTCTACTCGGTCGAGACGCTCCAGCACATCCACCCGGACGACAGTCACGTGTTCGCCGACGTCGCACGGGTCGCCTCCGACCTCCTCGTCACCGTCGAGAACGAGGGATCCAGAGACGAGAGCCAAGAGGAGAGCGGAGACGAGCGTCCGGACGGAGACGACGAGGGTGGAAGCGAGGAGCGCACGAGCGCGACCGCCGAGAGCGATGCCGACCGGGGCGTCAACTACGTTCACGACGAGTTCCCCCTCTACTACCGCGACTGGGAGGCGGTGTTCACCGACCTCGGGTTCGTCCAGACGGCGTCGCGGGCGACCGATCGGGACACGATGCGCGTGTTCCGGCCCGAACGCTAGGACTCGAGGAGTTCGCCGCGCGCCTTCTCGGCGGCGTCCGCGACGTCGACGCCGTTGCGACGAGCGTAGAGCACCGCGGCGGTCTCGAGTGTCACGCCGAGGTCGCGCTGGCGTTCGTTGACGGTGGCGACGACCGTCTGTTTCTCGTGGCCGGCGGCGACGAGCGCGTCTAAGATCATCTCGAACGTCGACTGCTCGCGGAGGACGGAGGCGTCGGGCGTGAAGTTCTCGGGGACGTCGACTGCGTTCGGGTCGAACTCGGCGACGACCTCGCCGTCCTCGCGGGAGACCAGTCCGCGACCGGCCGCGACGTCGATGAGGCGTTTCGCCTGGTCCGGCGAGAACCAGTCGCGGTCCAACGAGAGCGCGACGACGAACGCGCCCTCGCCGAGTCGCGTCTTGCCCTTCTGTCGGAACGGAACGGCCACGGCGACGTCGAGACTCATTGGTGGAGGACGGACGACCAGCGCACTAAACGTTGCTGAATGGACCGTGGGGAGGGCCGAACGCTCACTTCGGCGTGACGACGACCCGCCCGTCGCCGTGGACGCGGACCTTGCAGCCGCACATCGAGAAGATGAGGAGACCACCCTTCCGCGGTGTGCCGTCGAACCGGTCGGCGAACAGCGCGTCGAGCGCGTCCGGGTCGACGTAGTCGTTCAGCTCCGAATCCATCTCCGACACCGGAACCCCCGTCGCGTCGCTGACGGCGTCGACGATTGTCGTGCCGAGATGTCCCTCCGGCGGATGCTGCCGCTCGACGTTCCGCCGACCGATCGTTCGCTTGCTCATGACTGTCTGCTACTCAGGGAGAGTTGATAATCCCGTCGGCGGTGAGCGAGCGGCGGGCACGTCTCGACGGGGTGCGGCGGTGCGCGGTGCGAGCGTACCGTCGCGGGACGGGCGCTCCGGTCCCGATTCGGTTCATTCAAGTAGTTGCTGGCAGTCTTACCCGGTATGAAAGATCAGGGACGCTCCAAGCGAAAGCGTACCGGCGGTCGACTGAAGCACTTCCGCAAGAAGAAGCGCTACCAGCTCGGTCGCGAACCGACCGAGACGACGGTCGGTGAACCCCGGTTCCGCGTCATCGACTCCCGCGGCAACGAGACGAAGGTCCGCGCGCTCTCGACGAACGTCGCGCAGGTCGCCGACGGCGGCGAGACGACCTCCGCCACCATCGAGAACGTCGTCGACAACCCGGCGAACATCAACTACGTCCGTCGGAACATCATCACGAAGGGCGCCATCATCGAGACGGACCTCGGTACGGCCCGCGTCACCTCCCGTCCCGGTCAGAACGGTCAGGTCAACGCCGTCCTCGTCGGCGACGAGTAATCGACCGCCTCTCTTTCGGATTTCAGCCGTCGAGCGACGGGTTCGTCTCGTCTCTCACTCGCCGTCGTACCCTGACCACGGCTGCGACCGTACCCGCAGGCTCACCGCGTCGCCTGCTTCCACTGTTTGACCGTCACTCGGTGCCCGTCTAACTCCTCGGCGGCGAGTTCCGTCGCCGCCCAGAGATACATCGGCGCGAGATCGGCCGGATCGCGGCCCTGTCTACCAGTCAGCTCCGTCGCCGCCAGTCCGGGGTCGACGACGCCGACAGCCTGCTCGACGTCGACGGCGAACCCGCGGGCGACCGCTTCGGCTGCAGCCTTCGAGACGGCGTAGCTCCCCATTCCGGCTTTCGCCTCCTGGGCGACAGACCCCGAGGGGACCAGCACGCGGCCGTCAGAGGGCATATGCGGCAGTGCCTCCTTGACCGTCGAGAAGACGCCGCGGACGTTCGTCCGGAGGGTGTCGTCGAAGGCAGTGTAAGACTCCTCTCCGATCGGTAGCTCGCCGGGTGCGCCGTGGATGGTGCCGGCGTTGGCGACGACGACGTCGACGCCGTCGTTTCCGCGCGCTGCGGTCTCCAGCAGTCGCTCGACGTCGAACTCGTCTCTGACGTCCGCGCGGACGCCCGTCACGTCGCCGTCGATGTCGGCGACGGCGGCGTCGAGTGCGTCCGTTCCCCGCGCGCAGACGACGACCCGCGCGCCGGCGTCGGCGAACACGCTCGCGACAGCCTTTCCGAGACCACGACTTCCACCGGTGACGACGACCGTCTTGCCGTTCATGCGGGCGGTAGGGACGACCTCGACCTAAAACTACGTGAGACGGACGGCGCGGACGACGGCCGCCGGACGATACGGACGACGACCGCCGGACGGCACAGACGACGCGATGGCGGCAGCCCATCGGGTGGGTCAGTTATTTTATGCTTCCTTCGTTCTTAGATGGGTCCATGGATTCGGTCTCGGACTACGGCGACGGCTCTCTCTCTTCGTCCGGCGAAACCGCTCGGTCCTACGACTTCGACGGTGGCTCCGGGCTCGACCCGGAGAAGCGCCACCTCACGACGGACCTCAGTGCGGTCGACGGCGACTCCGTCGTCGTCGTCGGCAGCGGGTTCGGCGGCCTCTCGACGGCGTGTTACCTCGCCCAAGCCGGTGCCGACGTCACTGTTCTAGAGAAGAACGAACAGCTCGGCGGGCGGGCGAGTCGCCTCGAACGCGACGGGTTCCGGTTCGACATGGGACCGTCGTGGTATCTGATGCCCGACGTCTTCGAGCACTTCTTCGCCGACTTCGGCAAACATCCCTCGGAGTACTACGGGCTCACTCGACTGGACCCCCACTACCGCATCTACTTCAAGGACGGCGACCGGGTGGATATGGTTCCGGACCTCGAGGAGAACCGCCGGACGTTCGAGTCGTACGAACCCGGCGCGGCGGAGGCGTTCGACGACTATCTGCAGAAGTCCAAACGGAACTACCAGATCGGGATGGACCACTTCGTCTACACCGACCGCCCGAATCTCCGAGACTACGTCGACCCGGACGTCCTGCGATACTCTTGGGGGCTCTCGCTCGTCGGGTCGATGCAGGGCCACGTCGAGGACTACTTCGACCACCCGAAGCTCCAACAGATCATGCAGTACACCCTCGTCTTCCTCGGGGGTGCACCGACCAACACGCCCGCGCTCTACAACCTGATGAGCCACGTCGACTTCAACCTCGGCGTCTACTACCCCGACGGCGGATTGGGTGGTGTCGTCGACGGCATCGTCGAGTTGGCCGAGGAGTTGGGCGTGACGTTCCACACCGACGCGGAGGTCCGCGAGATCAGAGGCCGCCGTGGCGCGTTCGTCGTCCGCACCGACGACGATGCGTTCTTCGCCGACGTCGTCGTCAGCGACGCCGACTACGCACACACCGAACAGGAGCTCCTCCCGCCGGAGAAACGCCAGTACAGCGCCGACTACTGGGACTCCCGCACCTACGCCCCCTCCGCGTTCCTGCTCTATCTCGGCGTCGAGGGCGACGTCGAGGAGTTAGCGCACCACACGCTCGTGCTCCCGACCGACTGGAACGAACACTTCGACCGGATCTTCGAGAATCCGGAGTGGCCCGACGACCCCGCCTACTACCTCTGTGTCCCCTCGAAGACCGACGACACCGTCGCCCCCGAGGGTCACAGCAACCTCTTCGCGCTCGTCCCCATCGCGCCCGGACTGGAGGACACCCCCGAGATTCGACGACAGTACCGCGATCTCGTGCTCGACGACATCGCCGAAAACACCGGCGTCGACCTCCGCGACCGGATCGTCCTCGAGGAGTCGTTCTGTATCGACGACTTCGCCGACCGGTACAACAGTCGACAGGGGACGGCGCTCGGCCTCGCACACACGCTCACCCAGACGGCGCTGCTGCGGCCGCCACACGCCTCGAAGACGGTGGACGGCCTCTACTTCACCGGATCGTACACGACGCCTGGCATCGGCGTTCCGATGTGTCTCATCAGCGGTCGACTGACCGCCGAGACGGTCGGCAAGACGACGCCCGCGAAGTGAGCCGGACGATGGCCACGCTCCGTCACCTCCTGAAGCTCTCGCGGCCGCGCTTCTGGCTCTACCTCGCCGGACCAGTGGTGGTCGGCGTCGCCTTCGCCGCCGAGCGACCCGAAGAGCTGTTCGTCCCCGAAGCCCTCACGCTGTTCGCCTACTTTCTCCTGCCGGCAAACGTTCTTCTGTACGGCGTCAACGACATCTTCGACGCCGACGTCGACGCGGCGAACCCGAAGAAAGACGAGAAAGAGGTTCGGTATCGGGGCGACCGTACCGTCGTCGCCGCCGTCGTCGTCAGCGGGCTGCTCGGTCTCGCGACGTTCGCGCTAACGCCGTCCGTCGCGTGGCCGTGGCTGGTCGGGTTCTTCCTCCTCGGTGTCGAGTACAGCGCCCCGCCGCTGCGGTTCAAGACGACGCCGTTCCTCGACTCGCTGTCGAACGGGCTGTACATCCTGCCCGGTGTCGCCGCCTACGCGACCGTCGCGGGTGCGAATCCGCCGCTGGCCGCCGTCGTCGGCGGGTGGCTCTGGACGATGGGGATGCACACGTTCTCGGCCATCCCCGACATCGACCCCGACCGCGAGGCGGGCATCCAGACGACCGCGACCTACCTCGGCGAGACGCGCACCTACTGGTACTGTGCGCTGACGTGGCTGCTCGCCGCCGTCGCCTTCGGGACGCTCGATCTCCGACTCGGGGCGCTCATGCTCGCCTACCCGGTCGCCGTCTTCGGCATCACGCGCTCCGACATCGACGTCGAACGCGCCTACTGGTGGTATCCGGTGCTCAACACGGCTGTCGGGATGCTGCTGACGCTGGGTGGCCTCTTGGAGGTCGTCTATGGCTGACCTGACTGCCTTCGAGTCGGTCCCGGAGACGCGACGAGAGGCTGAGGCGTGGCTCGACCGTCTGATTCGAGAAAACCGCTTCACCGTCTCGGTGTTCTTCCCGCTGAACGGGGCAGTGTTGCTCGTCGCGAGCGCGATGGGGTGGCTCCCCGACCCGCTTTCGTTCAACCCCCTCCTCGTCCTCTTCGGGACGGTCGTCATGCGCGCGCCGCTCGTCGCCGGCGTCGTCCCGACGATGGGGAAGAAGGCGCTCGCCGGGGTGCTCGCGCTCGTGGGTTACGCTTACGCCATCGAGTACGTCGGCGTCCACACTGCGTGGCCCTACGGCGAGTTCTACTACGGCGTCGAGCTCGGCCCAACGCTCGGCGGGATTCCGCTGGCGCTCCCGGTGTTCTTTCTCCCCCTGGTGATGAACGCCTACCTGCTCTGCTTGCTCCTGCTCGGTTCGCGAGCGGACCGAATGGCGGTTCGACTGCCGGCCGTCATCGCCACCGTCCTGCTGATGGACGTCGTACTCGACCCCGGCGCGGTCGCACTCGGCTTCTGGGTCTACCCCGGGGGTGGAGCGTTCTACGGCGTCCCGCTGTCGAACTACGCCGGGTGGGTACTGAGCGCGACGGTCGCCGTCGTCGTCCTCGACCGAACGTTCGACCGCGGCGGCCTGCTCGCGAGACTGTCGAGCTGTGAGTTCATGCTCGACGATCTCGTGAGCTTCGTCATCCTCTGGGGCGGGATCAACGCCTGGTTCGGCAACTGGGCGGCCGTCGCCGTCGCCGCTGCGTTCGGCGTCGGGCTCGTCCGGACCGAACGGTTCGACTCGCGGCTGTTCCGGCTGCCGTCGCCGCCGACGTGGTGGCGGAGCGAGTGACGAGCGCTGCGACGGACCCGAGTCGGCTACCGCGTCGGCAGCCGTTCTGCGGGTTCCGGTCCGCTCGGTCGAGCGTCGTGATACGAGAGGGAACTCACCTTACGGAACACCGTCTCGGGGTCTTTGTTGAACTGCCAGTGGAGCCACGTCTTCGCGCCGAGAAACGCCTTCCGCGTGGTGCTCAGCTGTGGCGTCTTCGAGAGGACGTCGTAGCCGCGCTTGCGGATCAGCCGGTGGTGGTCTGCGTAGAGCACCGCCGCCAGAAGAACGGCGAACTGGCAGTCCTCGGGGAGATATCTGATGCCGGCGACGCCCTCCTCGTAGAGACGCTCCGCGCGGTCGAGCTCGGTCCGCATGACGGCCACGAACCGGTCGCTCATCTCGAAGTTCCGGATCTGCTCGTTCGTGACGTCGTACTTCTCGAGTGTCGTCTGCGGCAGGTAGATGCGGTCACGCTCGACGACGTCCTCCCGGACGTCCCGCAGGAAGTTCGAAAGCTGGAACGCTTCCCCGAGCGCCGTCGCGTGCGGGAGCGCTTTCTCGGCCTCGTTGGGGTCCATCACGGCGGTCATCATCCGTCCGACGGCGGCCGCGGACCCGTCCATGTACGTCTCGAGTTCCGCGTAGCTCTCGTAGCGATGCTTCGTGATGTCGGTCAACATCGCATCGATGAACACGTCGACGTCCTCGTCGTCGATGTCGTACTGATCGCGCATCTCGGAGAACGCCGCGAGGACGTCGTCGTCGCTCTCCTGTCGCCCCAGTGCTTCCGCTCGGAGGCGTTCGAGCGTCTCGCGTTGGTCGCCGGGCGCTACGCGGTCGGCGTCGTCGACGACCTCGTCTGCGACGCGGAAGAACGCGTAGAGCACGTAAGTCGCCTCTCTGACTCGCTTCGGGAGTAGTCGTGTGGCGAAGTGGAACGTCTTTCCCGTTCGCTGCTGGATCTCCTTGCTCCGCGCGATCTGATCCTCGTCTACCATGGCGGAGAGACCGGCGGCACTCTCGATGGTCGAGTCATGTCAATCCCGCGCATATTATGTACAGTCTCTAGGGGTGGCTCCGACATAACGTTTCGCGCCACGGCGAACGAGAAATCGAGAGCGGGAGACGCCCCCGTACCCCCTCGTTCCAACTCACCGACAGTCAGTGAACCGCCTCGCTCGTCAGTAGAACGTGTCCGAACAGTCGTAGACGACGCCGTGTTGCGGGCAGACGTACTTGCAGTGGCGGTGATACATCGGCTCCTCGCACATCGGACAGGGGCGACCGCCGTGTTCGACCGTCTCGTCGCTCACGCTCGGGAGTCGGCGTCGGGACGACAAAGAGGTTTCCCACGCGACGGGCGCCGGGTGCCGATCGAGAAGGAGGTCGCCGCCCTCCAGTCGGTCAGATCGGGAGCGACCCCCAGAACCCCGAGTACGGGACGACGACGACGGCGAGGAGGACGACCGGGAGCGTCAGTACCAGCATCATTATCGAGTAGCCGAAGATGTCACGCACACGCATGTCGGTGATGGCTCTCGACTGCCCCGTCCACTCGAAGCCGGTTCTCCGGTGCGGTCGCCCCCCGTGTCGACTCGAGGTGTGTCATAGATTGCCGGGGTGTGCAAACGAGTTCCCTGAAAGCTTGGGGGCCGCCGTGTCGACTCGTGACGACTCGGAAGGGAGCGCCACGGAGTAGAGAGAGGGAAATAGAAGAGAGGAGAGTCGGTAGCCGACCGAAGCGAACTACCCTAACACTCCGACCAGCCGCAGGACTCGCAGGTCTTGCAGCCTTCCGAGAAGTACAGCGTCATGTTGCCACACTCGGGACACTCGGGGCTCTCGCCCGCCTCGAGGAGGTCCTGCGTCGCGTCGTCGGAAAGGGCGGCCGTCGCCGCGCCGCCGTCCGGCTCGGGCGCGTCGGCGACGTCGGTCGCCTCCTCCTCGATCTCGGTCAGGCTCTGCTGTTTCGGGTACGGCTTGTCGATCTCGCCGTCGAGGTAGCGGCGCATGGCGACGCCGATGGCGTCGGGAATGGAGTTGATCTGTTCACCCTTGTCCCAGGCGACCTTCGGGCTACGGATCCCCTGCAGGTCGCTGGCGATCTCCCGCGGGTCGACGCCCGAGCGCAGCGAGTAGCTGATGACTTTCGCGAGCGCCTCGGTGAAGGAGTTGGTGAACCCACCGGAGTTGCCGATGGTGGCGAACAGTTCGAACGGTTCGCCCTCGTCGTCCTCGTTGATGTTGACGTACATCTTCCCGTAGCCGGTGTCGATGCGCTGGGTGACGCCGTGGAGCACGTCGGGACGCGGTCGCTCCTGTGCGTAGGCGTCGCCGGTGCGGTCCTCGAAGCTGAACTCGTCGCCGAGTGCGGCGCGGACCTCCTCGTTGTCGAGGAACCCTTCGATGCCGCCGAAGACCTCCTCGATCTGGGCGACGAGCGTCTCCGCGGCCTCGCCGTCGTCGGCGAAGTCGGCGTTCTTCGCACGCGTCGTCAGCACCTGCTTCGAGCGGGTGCCGTCGCGGTAGACGGTGACGCCCTTCCCGCCGTGGTCGTAGATGTAGCGGTAGACCTCGTCCATGTCCTCCACGGAGGCAGAGTTCGGGAAGTTGCAGGTCTTCGAGATGGCGGAGTCGACGCCCTGCTGGCAGGCGCACTGGACGGCCGCGTGCTGTTTCCCGGTCAGGTCGCCGGTGACGACGAACAGTTCGGAGATGGCGGCCGGCACCGAATCGAGCGAGTCGACGCCGTCGAACTCGTTGTTCGCCATCTGGTCCTGTGCCTCGCGCTTGACGGCCTCGGCGTCGATATCGTTTGCCTCCAAGACGCGCAGGAAGTAGTCGTCGAACTCGACGAGCATCTCGTCGCCCTGCACGTCGTCGGAGACGTTCTTGTAGTAGGCGACGTTGTAGATGGGTTCACAGCCACCCGTCGTGTTGCCGACCATCGATGTCGTCCCTGTTGGGGCGATGGTGGTCGTGTTGTGGTTGCGGACCGAGAAGCCGTCTTCCCACTCGTCGGCGTCGAGGCCGGTGTGGTGCTCGAACCACTCGCGGTACTCCGTCGGGTCGGCGTACTTCGAGTCGTCCCAGTCGTTGAACGGGCCGCGCTGTTCGGCGAGTTCGTGGGAGGCCCACTTCGACTCGTGGTTGATGTGGGTCATCACCTGTTCGGCGACTTCGTTTCCTGCATCGCTCCCGTAGCGGATGCCGAGTTGGATGTAGAGTTGGGCCAGCCCCATGACGCCGAGGCCGATCTTCCGCATGTCGCGGACCTTCTGTTCGATCTCGGGCACCGGGAAGTCCGACATCGTGACGACGTTCTCGAGGAAACGGGTGCCGGTCTCGATCCGGTGGTCGAACTCCTCCCAGTCGAGTGCGTCCTCGAGGAAGGCCTCGATGGCCTCGGCCTCGGAGTCGTACTCGTCGCGGTGGGCCTCGGACCAGACGCGCCAGTCGGGGGCGTTCGTCGCCGCGAGCGTCGAGAGATTGATGTGCCCGAGGTTACACGCCTCGTACTCCTCGAGCGGCTGCTCGCCGCAGGGGTTCGTCGCGAGGATGCGGTGGTCGGGGTGCTCCTCGACGTCGAAGGAGTGCTGCTTGTTGACGCGCTCGAGGTAGATGATGCCCGGTTCGCCGTTCTCGTGGGCACCCTCGACGATGTGGTTCCAGAGCTCCTCGGCGGGGAGAGAGAGCACCTCGCCGACCTCGACGTACTCGCCGAGCCCGAACATCTCGTAGAGCTCCTTCGTCTGCGGCGTCGCGACGTGAGGTTCCTCCGTGCGCGGGTTGGTGAAGGTGAACTCCTCCTCCTCGTAGAGCGCCTCCATGAAGTCGTCGGTGACGCCGACGGAGATGTTGAAGTTCGAGAGGTGACCCTCGACGGCGTTGCGCAGATGCTTCGGGACCTTCCCGTCCTCGTCGATGAGTTCGCGCGCCTCGTCGAGCGCGTCGGCGAACTTGGTGTGGGTGAAGTCGTCGGGGTCGTTCAGCCGCAGCGTGTTCGCCAGCGAGACGTCCTTGTTCTTCGCGTGGATGAACTGGATGACGTCGGGGTGGCTGACGCGCATGACGCCCATCTGGGCACCGCGGCGGGCACCGCCCTGTGCGATGGTCTCGCACATCTGGTCGTACGTCCGCATGAAGGTGATGGGACCGGAGGCGATGCCCCCAGTAGAACCCACGGCGTCGCCGTACGGGCGGAGTCGCCAGAAGGCGTACCCCATCCCGCCGCCGGACTGGAACACTTCGGCGGCCTCCTTAGCGGTCTGGTGGATGTCGGTGATGTCGTCGTCCGGCGAGTCGACGAAACACGCCGAGAGCTGTTGGAGTTCGTCACCGGCGTTCATCAGCGTCGGCGAGTTCGGCATGAAGGAGAGGTTCTCCATCAGCCCCTGGAACGTCTCGCGTTTCTCCTCGACGACGGCGCGGATCTCCTCGGGGAGTTCCGGGACGACCGTGTCGTAGGCGAACTTGTTGACGTTGTAGACGGAGAGCGTCGTCTCGATATCGTCGTCGACACTGGTACCCTTGCCGAACACTTCGTCGGCGAGTTCGTCACGGCGGGGGTGGTCGGGCTTCAGCTGGGAGGGCGTGACGGTGACCTCGACGTCGCGCTGGTCGGCCGCGAAGACGGCCTCCGCGAGGGCGATGTTCTTGGCGACGCGCGGGAACAGGTCCTCCTGCGTCTCGGTTAGTTCGCCGTCGGCGTTCTTCCGGAGGTAGCGGGCCGGCAGGATGTTGTTGTACGCGTTGCCGGTCATCCGCTCGGCCAGCGTCTCGCCGTCAGTTCGCTTGATCGGGAGTCGAAGCTCTTCCGCGGAGATGTTCGCGTCGCTCATCTATCGTTCCTCCTCGCCGGCAGCGTGTGCGTGCCGGTCGTTTCCGACGTGTGACGTGGTTCTCTCTACGTTCATTTGTAACGGGAAACTCATACGAAGCCACCCTGATAAACGGTGCGACTTCACTTGTGTTAGTTCAAATACGGTTGCACAAGGACGGCTCTCGGGGGTTCTTGCGTCCACGCGCGGCGGGTACGCTTCGCTCGTAACTAACCGTCCAGCGGATATAATAGTATTCAGACCAGGGTGAAAGTGGTTTTCGACTTCAGGCCGTCGAACGGAGAGCGGGTCTTGCACAGCCCCGCATCGTGGGACTGTTTCGGCGGCGGAAGTGTCTCCTCTCTCCCACAGACTTATCTCATTCGTGGTAGTTAATCTACGTATGATACACCCCGCCCTCGCGAGTGTCCTCCCGGTGTTGCTACAGGCCGGCGGTATCTTCGAGACGCCGCTCGGACAGCTGTTCGTCGTCCTCCTCGGCGTCGGTGCCGTCATCCTCGTCGGTCGACTGCTGCTCCACGTCGCGTGGCGACTCGTCACCATCGCCGCCCTCGTCGTCGGCGTCCTGTTGGTAGTGTCGATGTTCGCCCCTGGACTCCTGTAAGCTCGACGTCGTAACCGAACCGAACGGTCCGACCGCCGACTCGACCCGTTCTCGACCGTGACCGACCGACGAGTAACCTCACTCGGCTTCGACTACGGCCGTCTCGGCGGCGACACACTCGGTGAGAAAGTTGCGGACGACGTCGTGACCGACCGCAGTGAGGACGCTCTCGGGGTGGAACTGGACACACTCGATGGGGTACTCGCGGTGGCGGACGCCCATCACGAGTTCGGTTCCGAAGTGGTCGGTCGTCGCCGACACCTCGAAGCAGTCGGGTACCTCGGTGGCGACGAGCGAGTGGTAGCGTCCGGCCTGGAACCCCTGATCGAGGCCGGCGAAGACGCCTCGTCCGTCGTGGTCGACGGGGAACGCCTTCCCGTGGATCGGTTCGGGTGCGTGGCCGACGGAACCGCCGTACTCGTAGACGGCCGCCTCCAGTCCGAGACAGACGCCGAGCGTCGGAATATCCGGGCTCAACTCACGGAGGACCCCTGCGGTGACGCCGACGTCGCGCTCGTTGGCCGGATGGCCGGGGCCGGGGCTGACGACCAGTGCGTCGGGATCAGTCGCGCGCACCTCGTCGAGCGACGCGGTGTTCTTCAGCACCTCGATGTCGACGCTCCCGCCGTCGACCCGCTGTTCGGAGAAGTACTCGACGAGGTTGTACGTGAACGAGTCGAAGTTGTCGACGACGGTCAGCTTCATGGCTCATCCTCGATTCGGTCGACGGCGGCGAGCACGCCGCGCATCTTCTTTTCGGTCTCCTCGTACTCCTTCGTCGGGTCGCTGTCGGCGACGATACCCGCACCCGCCTGAACGGTGATACGGTCCTCGACGCCCCGGTCGGTCTCGACGCCGTGGTCGATGGTCGCCGTTCGGATGACGATGGCGAAGTCGGCGTCGCCGGTCCACGAGTAGTAGCCGACGCCGCCGCCGTAGAGTCCCCGAGGGCCGCGTTCGAGGTCGTCGATGATCTCCATCGCTCGGACCTTCGGCGCGCCGGACAGCGTCCCGGCGGGGAACGCCGCGCGCGTCGCGTCGAAGGCGTCGACGGACCGCGTCTGTCGATCCGCCGAGGTTCCCTCGGCGACGTCGCAGTCGGCGGCGAGCCTCCCCGTCACCGTCGACTCGATATGCTGGACGTGCGAGTACTTCAGGACGTTCATGAACTCCTCGATGCGGACGCTACCGGCCTCGGAGACCCGGCGGACGTCGTTGCGCGCGAGGTCGACGAGCATCGTGTGCTCCGAGCGCTCCTTGTCGTCGGCGAGCATCTCGCCGGCGAGACGGCGGTCCTCGACGGGGCTGTCGCCGCGGGCACAGGTGCCGGCGATGGGGTTCGAGACGACCCGCCGCCCCTGCACGGAGACGAGCGTCTCCGGACTCGCCCCGACGATAGAGCGGTCGCCGTGCTGTAGGAGGTACATGTACGGTGAGGGGTTGACCGCGCGAAGCGCCTCGTAGAAACCAAGCGTGTCGACGTCGCCGGTCAACTCGCGCTTCCGCGAGATGACGCCCTGGTAGATGTCGCCGTCGAGGACGTGCTGTTTGGCCTGCCGCACTGCCTCCTCGTACTCCGCCTGGGGACCTGCGGTCTCGTCGGTTCGTCGGAACCCGCCGGTCTCCGGTTCGTCGGCGTCGGCGAGCACCGAGGCGACGCGGGCTGCCTCCGCGGCGAGTTCGTCGTAGACCGCCGCCGGATCGTCGTCCGGGTGGACGATGGGCGTACAGACCAACGAGAGGCTCCCGTCGCTCTCGTCGAAGACGAGCGTCCGGGTCGTGAGGACGAACTGGGCGTCCGGCAGACTCTGGTCGACCGGGGTCGACCGCTCGACGCCGACCTCGTCCAACCAGAGGTCGTAGACGGCGTCGTACGCGAGGAAGCCGACGAGGCCGCCGTCGAGATGCTGGCGGTCGGAGTCGGGGAAGCCGACCCGTTCGACGTCCGGGAGCGTCCCGCGGAGACGGTCGAGCACGTCGCCGTCGCCGGGCGAGAGCAGGTCGGTGACGCGGTCGTCGACTGCGTCGACCTCGGTGTCGTCGGGGGTGACGGTGACGACGGCCTCGGGGTCGTAGCCGACGAACGAGAAGCGTGCGTGTCGGTCCGCCGAGGAGGCGTCCGGGGTGAACGCACCGGCCGGGTCGCTGGAGGCGACCTTCTCCGCGCTCTCCAGCAGGAAACTGTGCTCGCTCTCGTCGGCGAGCGCGGCGTAGGCGGTGAGCGGCGCGACGTCGACGTCGAGAGTGGCGGCGACGCGGGCGACCGCCGGCCCGTCCGCCGAGTCGACGAGATCGCAGAACGCCTCCTTCGAGCGGTCGAACGTCACGCTGTCGTGTCGTCGTCCGCGTCCGAGCTCCGACGTCACTGTGTCACCTCCCGATCGCGGCCGGCGTTCGCGACGAACGAGCGGACGGCCTCGGGGTCTTTCACGCCGCCGCTGCGCTCGACGCCGCTTGCGACGTCGACGGCGAACGGCTCGACGACCGAGACGGCCTCCGCGACGTTGTTCGGCGTCAACCCCCCCGCCAGGATCAGCGGCGAGGACAGCGAGCGGGCGAGATGCCGCGTCTGTTCCCAGTCGTGGGTCTCGCCGGTGCCGCCGGCACCCGACTCCGAGGTGGAGTCGACCAGGATGGCGTCTGCGACCTCGTCGTACGTGTGCGCGAGCCGTTCGTCCTCGCTGTCGACGACGGGGACGATCTTACAGTTGGACTCCGCGCGGACGTACTGGAGCTGTTCGGGGTCGAACTCGGCGTGGAGCTGGACGACGTCGGGCTGGACGACCTGCGCGAGGTCGACGGCGTGCTTCGGCGACTCCGGCATCAACACGAGCGTCGTCGTGACGAACGGCGGTGCCTCGGCGGCGAGGTCGGCGGCGACGCTCGGGTCGACGTCGCGCGGCGTGTCGACCGGGACGTCGCTGATGAGGCCGACGGCGTCCGCGCCGGCGTCGACCGCGGCGCGGAGGTCCGTCTCGCGCGTGATACCGCAGACTTTGACCCGGACCATCAGTCGCTCTGGGGGACCTCGACGGCGCCCCCGCGGAGGGTGTCCAGTTTCTCGGCCGCGTTGCCGGAGTCGATGGCCTCGCGCGCCTGCTCGACCCCGGCCTCGAGCGAGTCGGCGAGTCCGGCGACGTAGACGGCCGCGCCCGCGTTGGCGAGGATGATGTCGCGCTTCGGGCCGGTGACGTCGCCCGTCACGATCCCTTCGAGGTCCTCGGCGTTCTCGTGGGGCGTCCCGCCGGCGACGGCCGAGACGGGTGCCCGGTCGAGACCGAGGTCGTCGGGTGTGATCGTGTACTCGTCGATGTCCTCGCCGTCGACTTCGGCGACGACCGTCTCGTCGTGGATGCAGATCTCGTCCATCCCCGACCCGTGGACGACGAGCGCGTCATCGACGGGCATGTGTGAGAGCGCGCGAGCGACGATGGGGACGAGGTCGGCGTCGTAGACGCCGAGTACCTGCGCATCTGCGCCCGCGGGGTTCGTCAGCGGGCCGAGGATGTTGAACACCGTCCGGATACCGAGCTCCTGTCGCGGGCCGATGACGGCCTTCATCGCCGGGTGGAACACCGGGGCGAGCATGAAACCGATCCCGTCGCGTTCGATGGCTTCTTCGACCGCGGGCGGTTCTGCCTCGACGCTAACGCCGGCCACGTCGAGCACGTCGGCACTCCCGGAGGAAGAAGAGACGGAGTAGTTGCCGTGCTTGGCGACCGCCGCGCCCGCGCCCGCGGCGACGATCGCACTCGTCGTCGAGACGTTGATCGTGTCGTAGTCGTCGCCGCCGGTTCCGCAGGTGTCGACGAGCGGCGTCTGATCGGGTTCGATCGTCCGAGCGGCGTCGCGCATCCCCTGTGCGAACCCGGCGATCTCGGTCTCCGTCTCGCCTTTGGACCGCAACGCCGTCAGCAACGCCCCGATCTGCGCGTCCGTCGCGTCCTCGAAGACGATGCGCGCTGCGTCACGCGACTCCTCGAGAGTCAGATCCTCGCCCTCGGTCACCCGCTCGATGTAGTCCGTCATTGTAGCCATCATTGTACGAGTTCGTCTTACGATGTACAAATTCGTACATCAACTTAAGGTTGTCGTCGGGACAGTTTCTCGCGAGAAGATCTCACACAGGGTGCGTGTAGGTTCCACAGGACCAGCGACGGGGCGATCGATCGGAAGAACGACGGACGCGCCGGACTCGCCCCGGCACTTTCGTCGAAATCGCGAGGCAGCGAGGGATTCCGAAAGGTTCAACTACCAATCGGCGGTAGGTGTGAGTGCGCTCAGACGGGGCGTGATGGTAAGCACACACCGGGTTGGTGGTCTAGTCTGGTTATGACACCTCCTTGACATGGAGGAGGCCGGCAGTTCAAATCTGCCCCAACCCACTGGCTTTCTCACCGAACCGTCGAGCGACTGCACGCACACCGGGTTGGTGGTCTAGTCTGGTTATGACACCTCCTTGACATGGAGGAGGCCGGCAGTTCAAATCTGCCCCAACCCATTTTCTGATTCCTCGGACCGACGAGTCGCGTCTCCGGAAACCACGTGAGGCTTCGCGGGTCGTCTTCCCTCTACCCGACCCAGTTTCGCACTTTCACCGACCGGAGAGGTCACGGCTCCCGACAAGCGGGACGTTCGGAACGTCCGTTTAAAACGTCTCTCTGCCTGTCTCCGTCGAGCAACAGCGTTAATCCGCTATGGCGCCTATCACGTTCAGTTATGCTTGAGAAGATGCGACGAGCGAGCAGTGTGACGCGCGTAGAATACAGCCTCATGTTCATCTTCGGGACGCTGTGTATCGCTGCTGCGTTCGCACCCCTGGAAGAATCAATCCGCATCGCGGCCGTCGGTACCCTCTTCGGATTCACCGCGGGAATCTGGGT
Organism: Halogranum amylolyticum; assembly: GCF_900110465.1. Taxonomy (GTDB): domain Archaea; phylum Halobacteriota; class Halobacteria; order Halobacteriales; family Haloferacaceae; genus Halogranum; species Halogranum amylolyticum. Next base: position 485,658 of record NZ_FODV01000001.1, on the reverse strand, counting down.
CTCACACCTCGTTCAGGTCCTCCAGCGTGCTTCCGGCGCGAGAACAGCAGACATCGCAGGGTGATCAACGATGAGCCAGCCAGAAACACACACGAACCAGTCTGAACTCGCCACCGATGTAGAGACCGAATCGACCTTTCTCGACCGTATCGAGTTCCTCACGGGAGAGGATCCCGACCTCGGGTCGTTCCTCCTCGTCGTCGGGATCGTCACCTGCGTGTTCATCGCACTGTTCCAGTTCACGCTCCCGACCCCGGTTGCGTACCTGCTCACGGCAGGTGTGCTCTTCGTCACCGTCCTCAGTGCCATCATCGCGTCGCTTCTCGACGGCTTCGGTTACTTCGGGCAAGATACCACGACCACCACCACCGAGTCAGTCGACCGCGAGACTGCTCCGAAACCGTGGGTCCCCACCGAGAGAGTGTCAGCACCGCTTCCGCCTGTGATCAACTTCGACGCCGAACTCCGGGCCTACGCCGACATGTACGGCGGCGAACTCCCGGCCGAGTTCGACCCGTTCATCCGTGATTACCTCCGGTTGAAGACGAACACGACGAACCGCGCCACCATCGCCAGCGACCTTCGTGCCGGCCTCAACCCGATCGGCGCTCGCTTCGAGGCGGGGTCCGAGGGAGACAAACTCTACGAAGACATCTCTCAACGACTCTTCCGGTACATCAGCAATCGGGGCGGTCACGTCGCCGTGGACCGAATCGCGTTCTACGAGGAGGACGGCACCGAGACCGACGTGAAGGGCCTCAGAGGCCGAGTCGGGCGGGTCGAACTGACCGTCACCAACGAGGGAGAACCCGCCGAGGTCGAACTCACTGTCGAGCTGTACGACAGAAACGGCTCTACCGTCTCCAGTCGTAGCTGTACTGCGGGGGCCGTCGGGTCGGGTGCTACGAAAGTCCTCGACACCGACATCTTCGTTCCCTCGGACGCCGAGCGCGCAGGGACGGCCATCCGCATCTCGGACCCCGGACGGACTGCGACGAGCGTCTGACTGCGACGGGTGAATCAGTCGGCGTCCTCGGACAGATTGAGCGCAGCGACGAGACGGGCGGTGATCACCCGCTCGACCATCGCGACCAGCTGAGCGCTGTCTGCGTAGTCGGCGAACACGCCGAGGGGTACTTCGCCGCCAGCCATCTCCCGATGGCCACCGGCGCTCCCGACAGCCGCGAACGCCTCTCTGAGGAGCGTTCCGACGTGGAGTCGCGCATCGGTCGACCGGGCGCTGAGATGGATCGAGTCGTCGACGATTCCGAACACGATGGCCGTCTGCACGCCTTCGAGGGTGGCGAGGTAGTCTGCGGCCTGCGGGAGGGCGTCCCGCTCGCTGGTACGGCCGACGTGCGAGATGAGAACCGACCCTCGGACGTCGCGGTGCTGGATGGCGTCCGCGATAGCGTCGACGGTGGCACCGCTGACCGATGGCGTCGCCAGCCGGCGAAGCAGGTCGCGGTCGGCCGCTCCGTGGAGAAACCCTGCGGCGGCGTACTCGTCCTCGGTGGCCCCTCGGAGGAAGCCCAGCGTCTCCCGCCGAATAGCGAACAGCAGCGCCGTCGCGAGCGACGTCTCGAGCGACATCTCGAGTTCGCGGACGTACTCTGTGAGAATCGTCGCGGTCGCACCGACCGACTCGCGGTGGTCGACGAACCGTGCGTCGATCTCGTCGGCCGGGTGGTGGTCGATGACGATGTCGATAGATGTCTCCTCGGGGACCTCGTTGTTCGCGCCGGGTCGTGAGTGGTCGACGAACGCGACGAGCGAGTCGTCTTGGCGGTTCGTCACAGCGGCCGCGTCGAACGGGACGAGGTTCATTTCGAGGAGGTTGATGAACGCACGGTTCTGCTGATGGGAGATGTCGCCGCTGTAGAGGATGCGCCGCTCGTCTATTCCGGCACTCGCGGCGATCCGACCGAGTGCGAACGCACTCGCGAGACAGTCCGGATCGGGGTTGTTGTGGCAGACGATGGTCAACTCTTCACCGCCCGCAAGCAGAGACTGCAGTGTCGAGAGGTCGGTCATCGGTCTCTATCTGGGGGTGAGTAGCTACAAAGGTTTGTTCGCGAGGTTCCCTGGCTTCGAGAGGTTCGACCGACAACACGAACGGACCTCGTGTGCCCGAGGCGAGTCGACCGTGGCGTCTCCTGCGATGGAGGCTCTCTCGACCCGCCCGCTGCAGCCACTACTCGAAGAACGTCGACAGTGAACCAGTCGCTCGGCGTGGCGACGTTCGGTACGGATCAGTTACAGATGTGAGCCATCCCCCTCCAACCCGAGGGAAGGAGACAGACGACCACATCCGGCACCACAACGCCGGGACCGGATAGCCACACCCAGTAGGGGGTGTGGCCGAAATCGGTTGTGACATTCCGGTGCTGCCCGTATAACACATACGGGCACACACAGAGAATCTGCTGTGGTATTTTAATGTTCACATTCCCACAAGCGAGACGTAAAAACAAGCGAGGCGCTGACGAGACGAAACAGCCCACACAACTGAAGCGCTGAAAGCGTGAGAACGGCCGCGAAATCGCGGCCGTTCGACGCCGGAATGCCACCGGTCGACCGAGTTCGCTCCGGGTCAAGAAACGAGCTGTCGACCGGGACTAAAGATTCGTCCCACACCCGGATGCCTGTCGTGGTTCGGTGTTGCATCCATCTATATACTACTCCGTCGACCGATCACCGTCGACCGAGCGCGTCTGCGAGTGTGTCCTCCGGCCGTAATCACGGACGTCCGAGCCAGTCTGCGTCCGATCTCGGACGACTGTGTCCGGTCGGCTGGTAAATTGCCTCGGGGTCAAGCCCCGAGGCTTTCGCGTGGACTCCCGTTCTACCCACTCACAGTGGGAGGCGAATACTCGCCGTTCACGTTCAGCGTCCCGCGATTCAAGCGCACATCTACGGGTGCGCCTCCGTCGTTTGCATTTTGCCGACGACGGAGATACTGCAAACCGATATTCTTGGAAGCGTTGTAGTCGGCATGGTTCTCGTACCCGCACTTCTGACACCAGAACGATTCACCCGACCGATTGTCATCGTGGGTAAACCCACACGTCGAACATCGTTTGGACGTATTCCGAGGGTCAACCTGTACGGCTTCCACGCCGTACTCCTCGGCTTTGTACTCGGCATACTCGTAGAGGCGTCGGAACGCCCAGATGTGTTGCCACGTCGCCTCTGGAATGTTCTCCCGAATGTGGGTCAAGTCCTCAAACACGATGTGCGAACAATCACTCTCAACGGCTTCCTCGATGATTTCGTTCGCCACAGAGTGTAGGTATATCTCGAATCGCCCTGTCTCTTTGCGACCGGCGCTTTCGATGTTCTCGTGAGCGTAACGAGAACCACACTGCTGGAGCGACCCACGACGCTTCTCGTACTCCTTACGCCAGTGGTTGAACTCGTCTGCTGACCAGAATCGCCCTGTCGAAGCGACGGCGATGTTGTTGACACCCAAATCCACACCAAGGACTGTTCTGTGCTTGAAATCGGATTCGGGGTCGTCGCTTTCTTCGACCTTCCGCATTGAGGCGTGCAAGTACCAGTCGCCGTCACGGTACTGTAAGTGCGCCATCCGAAACTCGAAGTCCTCGTCGGAGACGTACTTCGTTGGTGGTTTCTCCGAGTCGTCGGGGAGGATATAGTCGCACTCGATTCTGCCGTCTACGGTGGAGAGGGATACGTGATTGCAGTGGAACGTTGCACTCCGCTTGTCATACACCGCGCTGTCTGCCGAGAAGTAGGGTCGTGACGTGTTTTCTCCACGCTTGAGACGTTCAACTCCGCTTTTGACGGCTTCGACAGCCCGCCGAATCCCTTTCTGAACGAGGTTAGCGGTGAGGTCGGTTTCGTCGCGGAGTTGGTCGTAGAGGGCGCGTTCTGCTTTGGCTTTGGATGTGACGTGGTATCCGTCGTCGCCGTGCCAGCACCATTCGCTTGCGGTGTTGGCGCAGTGTTTGAACTGCTCGACAGTCTCACGGAAGAGCGGGTTGGCTCCTTCGGGTGTGTCGAGTTTGATGACGGCGGTGCGACGGTATTCCACTGTATTTCACATATTTGCCTGTAGTTATTTAATAGTAGGGAGTCGGCCTGCTTCGTAGCGTAGTTTGTGTCATAGGTTGCCGGCTTCCTCCCCGAGGTCAAGCCTCGGGGCATCCGCCTTGATTTTTCTGTGAAGTCGCGCCGCCCACCGTCTCGGCGGCCGCAGAACCGCCCGGCCGGGATGGCCGGAAAAAATACCATTCAGTCACCCGAACCGCTAGGTGTGCGACGAATGATCCGCGGTAGGACGTCGTTGCCGACCCCGGTGCCGCGACGGACCGGGAGACAGAACGAGCGACCTACCACCGGTCGTGACGCGTCGACGTGGGTCGAAAACTGCGGTGCGGCGCAAGAACTTTCAAGAGTACGCGCAGAGTAGGTGGACGTTGGACTATGAATATTACTGATATTGCCATACCGGAGCACGTCGAGGTCGAGTCCGACGAGCGCCTGGGCAAGATCCGTTCTATCTTCGAGCGGGACAACCCCAAGGGAATCATCGTCGTCGAAGACGGCGAGTACGCGGGTGTCATCGGTGAGAAACAGCTCATCCAGTCTCACATCGACGACAACACGAAGGCTGCGGCGCTGATGAAGTCCGCCCCGAAGGTCGACCGCGACGAGGACGTCCGCGAGGTCGCGCGGATGCTCGTCGAGGGCGACACGCAGATCGCTCCCGTCTACGAGGGCGAGAAGCTCTGGGGGACGATCACGGGCGACGCCATCCTCGAGGCGGTGCTGGAGAATCTCGACGCGTTGACTGTCGATCAGATCTACACCGAGGACGTCGTCACGGTCACCGAGGAGGACCGCATCGGCAAGGCGATCAACCGCCTGCGCGAACACGGTATCTCCCGGCTCCCCGTCGTCAACGAGAACGGGAGACTGACGGGCGTGCTGACGACGCACGACATCGTCGACTTCGTCGTCCGCAAGATGGACCGTCAGGGGAAGGGCGACCGTCGCGGCGACATCGACCGGATGCTCGATCTACCGGTGTACGACCTGATGACGAGTCCGGTGTTCGCGACGAACCCCGGCGAACAGGTCGACGACGCCGTCCGGAAGATGTTCGACCGTAACGTCGCCGGACTCGTCGTCACGCCCACCGACAGCGACGCCGAGGTCATCGGCGTCCTCACCAAGACCGACGTGCTGCGTGCGCTCACCTACACCGAACAGGAGCAGATGGACGTGCAGGTGACGAACATCGACCTGCTCGATACGATGTCCCGCGAGGCGCTCGTCCAGTCCATTACCGAGGTCGTGGACAAGTACCAGGAGATGCAGGTTCACCACGCTCACGTCCGCTTCCACGAGCACAAAGAGAAGCTCCGCGGCACGCCGCTCATCCAGTCGCAGGTGCGACTCCGCACCAGCCACGGACAGGTCGCCGGCTCCGGCGAGGGCTACGGTGCAGAACACGCCTTCCGCGTCGCCCTCGACAAACTCGAACGTAACGTCCTCGAGATGAAGGGGCTCAACGCCGACGAGGAGTACCGCGGGCAGCTCCTCCGGAAACTCGGCGAGCTGTAAGGCTCCGTCTCTCCGGCTCGGTCGGTCGTCCTGCTCGACGGCCGCTTTCGTCTCGCCTTTTCGACGACCCGGTCGCCCCGAAGTCGGTCGCCTCGAGAGCGATGCGTCGCGACGGGCGCACGGAATCGGAGCCACGAGAGACACGCCACCGTCGACGGGCCGCTGGAGCAGTCGTCCCGAAGCGTGAACCCCGTCCGTCGTCGAGGCCGGTCGTGGATCAGAACTCGTCGGTACCGGTCATCCCGCCGTTCGTTATCTTGAACGTCGTCGACTCGCCGGCGGGTTTCGCACGGTGTTTCTCGAGCGTCGCCCGTCGGTTGCCGCCGCGGAAGCGGTCGAGTCGGAGCACCGCACCGGTCCAGTGTTCGAGCGTGTGTCCGCCGAGCGCGCGCGTGCGGTCGCTGTCGGGGTCCGAGTAGACCTGATTGGTGATGACGACCGCGATGTCGTGTTTCCGCGCCAGCGACAGTAGATGAGTCACCTGTCGGGCGACCCGTCTGAGCGACTCGCCGTCGTCACCCTCACCGGTGCGTTCGAGACGGTAGAAGCCGGTCGCGCTGTCGAGGACGATGACGTCGGCGCGCTCGGCGAACTCGGCGGCGTCGCGGACCGCCTCCTCCTGCTCTTCGAAGTCGTAGATCTCGGTGATGACGAGTCGCGAGGCGATCTCTTCGAACTCCGTTTCGTCGTCGGTGCGAGCCTCGACGAGTTGACGGAAGCGGTCGATAGAGAGCCCCTCGCTGTCGATGTACACCGCGGTTCCACCGGCCGCGGCGACCTCGACGGCCGCCGACAGCGCGAGGTTGGTCTTACCCGCCGCTGGCGGGCCGTACACCTGCGTCACGGTGCCGCGCTCGAACCCGCCGTCGAGGAGGTCGTCGAGCGGTGCACAGCCGGTGGAGATAGACTCGCTCACGGCCGCAGTTGGCGCGTTCTCCGCAAAAAGCCCCCGGTCCAGAGGGCCACCCCGATACGCTTTTTCGCCCACCCGGCGAACGTCGCTCGTGATCGTCGTCGCCACCGATGACTTCGAACTCTACCACGAGGCCGTCGCCGAACTCCGCGAACGGGGTGTCACCTTCACCACGGTCCGCCCCGACGGGGAGCTCCCCGACCAGACGCGGGTCGTCGTCTCCGCGCCGACGGACGGACTCAGTTTCGACGACGTCGTCCACGTCGTCGTCGCCGCCGAGGACGCTCGCCACGGGGTCGAGGAGGCGCTCGCTGCCCTCCGCAGCAGCGACGGACGGACGGTCGTGGGCGTCGACCCCGGTCCCCGCCCCGGCATCGCTGTCCTCGTCGGCGACGTCGTCGTCGCCGCCTTCCACGTGCCGATAGCCGACGCCGTCGACGTGATCCGGCGCGAGATAGCGGACGCTCCCGACGCACTCGTCCGCGTCGGCGACGGCGACCGACTCCAGAGTGCGAAACTGATAAATCAGCTCCAGGAGGCGCGCGTCGAGATGGTCGACGAGACGGGGACGACACCCTACCTCGGCACCGGCGTTCGCGGGATGGGCGACGTGTTGGCCGCGGTCAACATCGCCCGACTGGAGGGCGAAGCCGTCCAGAGTCGCGATATCGAACCGACGGCCGGCGAACTTCAGCGGATCAAAAACGAGTCCCGCGAACGCTCCAGCGACAACCGCACCATCGACGAGACGCTCGCCCGCCGGGTCGCCTCGGGCGAACTCACTGTCGACGAGGCGCTGGCGACGCACCGGAACGGAACAGACGGACCGGACGGCGCCGGAGCCGACGGAGAAGCGGACGACGAACCGGACACGTAACGGGGCGACTACGACGCGGACCGAACCGTCTCCTCGGCTCGCCGCATCACCTCGCGGACCGACAGCCCCGTCTCGAGTGCGACCGCGAGGGCGTCGTCGTACTCGGCGCTGTAGTCGTAGACGTCGGCGGCGGCGTCGCTGGCGACCTTGACCGTGACGTCGTACGCGGCCCCGTCGACGTCGAGCGTCGCCGTCTCGAACGCCCGGGAGGCGATCCAGCGGTGGCCCGCGCCGTGCTCGCGGATGCCGAGCGTCCCCGTCTCCTCGGCCAGCTTACGGGCGACGCGTTCGGCGTCCTCGGGTTTGACGACGACCTTCACCAGATGACCCGGTCGGGACTTCTTCATCGTCGCCGGAATGACCGAGACGTCGCGAGCACCCGCGGCCTTCAGCGTCTCCTGCAGGCCACCGAGCACCTCCGGGGGTGCGTCGTCGAGGTTCGTCTCTAGGACGGTGATCTCGTCGCGAGTCAGTCGGCCGCTCCCGTCGCCGACGAGCGCTCGGAGGACGTTCGGATGGTTCGGGAAGGTGTAACCGCCGGCCCCGTACCCCGAACTGTCGAGCGTGAGCGGCGGGAGGTGGTCGACGCCCTCGGCGAAGTGTGCGAGGATGGCGGCGCCGGTGGGGGTGAGCAGTTCGGCCTCGACGGGACCACCCTTCAGCGACCAGTCGGCCTGCTGTGCGATCTCGACGACCGCCGGCGTCGGTACGGGGTAGACGCCGTGGTCGATGTCGACCTCACCGCCGCCCGTCGCCAGCGGCGTCGTCACGACGCGGTCGACGTCGAGGTCCGCGAGGAGGAGGCAGGTGCCGACGACGTCGGCGATGGCGTCGTCCGCGCCGACCTCGTGGAAGTGGGTGTCGTCCAAGTCAGTGCCGTGGACCGACGCCTCGGCCTCGCCGAGCCGCTCGAAGACGGCGAGCGCGTCGCGTTCGACGTCCGTCGGGAGCCCCATCTCCTCGACGAGTTCGACCACCTCGGCGTAGCTCCGGTGTGGGCCGTGACCCTCCGCGCGCTGGTGGTCGTGGCTCTCCTCGTGGCCGTGAGTCGGGTCACCGTGAGAGTGGTCGTGGCTGTGACTGTGTCCGTCTCCGTGCTCGTGACCGTGACTGTGACCCCCCTCGTGGTCGTGCTCGTCCGTGTCGACCTCGTCGTCTCCGGAGTCCGGCCGCTCCTCGGCGTCCGTCAGTAGAACGTCGACGGTCGTCGCTCGAATCCCGTTTTTCTCCGTCGTCCCGAGCTCGTAGCGGACGTCGAGCGCCTCCTCGACGGGAGCGAGGACGTCGGGGTCGGCACCGGCGGCGACGAGTGCAGCGAGGAGCATATCTCCGCTGGCACCCATCCGGCCGTCGAAGGCGAGTGTGCGCATATCGGAGAAGGCGGTCCCAGCGGCAAAAGCGTCTCCGTCTCACGCCGGTGCATCGCCGTCTCGTCTGTCGAACCCGGTAGGGATTTGTACGCCCCCACCGTATGTGCTAACAGATGACACACAATCGGCGCTCGGTGGGGGGTAGCAAAGCACTTAACCGACACGGAAGCACAGGGCAACGTATCCCCGCAAGTGAACTATGAACGAAGTCCAACTTGAAGTGGCGAAGGCGTACCCGAACGACTCGGGTCGTGGCATCGCCCGTCTTGATCCGGACACACTGCTCCATCTCAAACTCTCGCCGGGAGACATCATCGAAATCGAGGGTGCAGAGACCACCGCCGCGAAGGTGTGGCGTGCGGACCGACAAGACTGGAACACCGACACCGTCCGCATCGACGGGTTCACCCGTCAGAACGCGGACGTCGGCATCGGCGAGCGAGTGACGATTCGGAAAGCCGAGGCCAAGAAGGCCGAGAAACTCGTCCTCGCCCCGCCGGAGGAGGCCAGCGTCCAGTTCGGCAGCGACGCCGCCGGGATGGTCAAACGGCAGATCCTCAAGCGCCCGGTCGTCGAGCGCGACATCGTTCCCGTGATGTCGAGTACGAACCACCCGTTCATGCGCTCGCCCGGACAGGCGATCCCGCTCATCGCCGTCGAGACCGACCCCGAGGGCGTCGTCCTCGTCACCGAGGACACCGAGGTGGAACTCCGCGAGGAACCCATCTCCGGCTTCGAGAAGGCCAGCGGCGGCATCACCTACGAAGACATCGGTGGCCTCCAGGGCGAGATCCAGCGCGTCCGCGAGATGGTCGAACTGCCGATGAAACATCCGCAGATCTTCAAGAAGCTCGGCATCGAGCCGCCGCAGGGCGTGCTGCTGCACGGCCCGCCGGGCACCGGCAAGACGCTCCTGGCGAAAGCAGTCGCCAACGAGACGTCGGCGAGTTTCTTCTCCATCGCCGGCCCGGAGATCATCTCGAAGTACTACGGCGAGTCCGAACAGCAGTTGAGAGAGATCTTCGAGGACGCCAAAGAGGAGTCGCCGTCGATCATCTTCATCGACGAACTCGACTCCATCGCGCCCAAGCGTGAGGACGTCACCGGCGAGGTCGAACGCCGCGTCGTCGCCCAGTTGCTGACGATGATGGACGGACTGGAGACCCGCGGACAGGTCATCGTCATCGCGGCGACGAACCGCGTCGACTCCGTCGACCCAGCGCTCCGCCGTCCCGGTCGGTTCGACCGCGAGATCGAGATCGGCGTCCCCGACGAGATGGGCCGCAAGGAGATCCTACAGGTCCACACCCGCGGGATGCCGCTCTCCGACGACGTCTCGCTGGACTACCTCGCAGACGAGACCCACGGCTTCGTCGGTGCCGACATCGAGAGCCTGACGAAGGAGGCCGCGATGAAGGCGCTCCGGCGCTACCTCCCCGAGATCGACCTCGACGAGGACGACATCCCGCCGAGTCTCATCGACCGGATGATCGTCAAGAAAGACGACTTCAACGGCGCGCTCGCCGAGGTAGAACCGAGCGCGATGCGCGAGGTGCTCGTCGAACTGCCCAAGATCACCTGGGACGACGTCGGCGGACTCGAAGGACCGAAACAGAAGGTCAAAGAGAGCGTCGAGTGGCCGCTCACCGAGCGAGAGAAGTTCTCGCGGATGGGTATCGAGCCACCGGCAGGTGTGCTCCTCTACGGGCCGCCGGGAACCGGGAAGACGTTGATGGCGAAGGCCGTCGCCAACGAGACGAACGCCAACTTCATCTCGGTGCGCGGGCCGCAGTTGCTCTCGAAGTGGGTCGGCGAGTCCGAGAAGGCGATCCGGCAGACCTTCCGCAAGGCGCGGCAGGTGTCGCCGTGTATCATCTTCTTCGACGAACTCGACAGCCTCGCACCCAGTCGCGGACAGGAGATGGGCAACAACGTCTCCGAGCGCGTCGTCAACCAACTGCTGACCGAACTGGACGGCCTCGAGGAGATGGGCGACGTGATGGTCATCGGCGCGACCAACCGACCGGACATGATCGACCCGGCGCTCATCCGCTCGGGGCGGTTCGACCGCCTCGTGATGATCGGATCACCCGGCGAGGAGGGACGCGAGCAGATCCTCAAAATCCACACGACGGGGATGCCGCTCGCGCCCGACGTCAGCCTGCGTGAGATCGCCGAGATCACCGAAGGCTACGTGGGGTCCGACCTCGAGTCGATCGCCCGCGAGGCCGCCATCGAGGCGCTCCGCGAGGACGACGACGCCGAGGAGGTCGAGATGCGGCACTTCCGGAAGGCGATGGAGGCGGTCCGCCCGACCATCTCCGACGACCTGCTCAACTACTACGAGGAGATGGAAGAGCAGTTCAAGGGCGGCGGTCGCGAGCAGATCGGCGAACGTCGCGACGGCCGTATCGGGTTCCAGTAGAACCGTTTTCCCTGTCGTCCGAAAGGCGCACCGCGCCTTTCCGGGAATGTGGCTAGAATCCATAGGACTCTGGCTGCCAACCAGAACACGAGATGTTCTGGTGATGACGAGACGGCTTTGCCGTCTCGAACCACGGGCGGCATACGGCCGCCCTCGGCAAAACGCCCGTCAAAAGTACGGCTCCCTTACCTCAGACGGCTTCCGTCTTCCGTTCGGTCGCCGACCTGGTCGTTCGGTTCTGACGAATCTCACTCGCAGTACAGTGTTCTCGTCACGTCTTTTCACTCACTGAACGACTATATCCGAACGGAGCGTACTGTCTCTATGGCCGTCTCGAAACACGTCACCATCTCGGCGACGAGCACCGACTCGTGGGAAGACGCCGCGCTGAAGGCCGTCGAACGGACAGAGGCGAGCGTCGAACATATCCAAGCGGCCGAGATCGTCGAACAGACGCTCGATTTCTCCGTCGGTGCAGAGCCACGGTTCGAGACGAAAGTCTCCATCGAGTTCCACGTCGAGGAACTGAACGAAGGCGACGACTGAGGAGGAGGCCGTCTCGGAAGTGAGCGAGCACGTCGTGCCGCGAGGCGAGCAGAGCGAGCCTCGCGGCCTCTTCGTTCAGAGAAAGGCGCTTTTCGCCGTTCAGGCCTTCGCAGTTCCACCGCGAAGACCACTTTTTTGCGGGGTTCGATGTCGAAGGCGGCCGAGGACCGCGTCGAAAGAGTGAGTTAGTACAGCAGTTCGTCGTTGTTGTCGATCATGTAGAGCGTCCGTGCGGCGATGTTGACCGCGTGGTCGCCGATGCGTTCGACGTCGCGGATAGTGAGGAGCAGTCGCGACACCTCGCGCATGAGCGACTCGGTGTCGATGTCGGTGTCCTTGTCCAGCGGGTCACTCTCGAGGAGATCGCGGACGACGAGTTCGCTCGCGGCCTCGCACATCGCGTCGACTTCGTCGTCGTTACTCGCGACGTCGTAACAGAGATCGACGTCCTCGCTCCGGTAGGCGGCCATCGACTGCTCGAGCATCTCGATGGTCTCCTCACCGATCCGCTGGATGTCGACGTCGGGGAAGACGTCGTTTTCGGCGGCGATGGCGTACTGGCCGAGGTTCGTCGCCAGGTCGGCGATACGTTCGAGGTCGGTGATGATTTTGAACGACGCGGCGATAAATCGGAGGTCGCCCGCGACCGGCTGTTGGAGCGCCAAGAGGTCGATACAGTCCTGTTCGAGGTCGAGATACATCCGGTTGATCTCGCCGTCGCCCTCAATGACCTCCTCTGCGAGTCGGTTGTCCTTCTGTTCCAGGGCGTCGAACCCCTTTCGGAGTCGTTCGCCGACGACTTCGCTCATGTAGAGGACGTCCTCGCGGAGGTCCTCGAGTCGCTGTTGATATTCTACGCGTGCCATAGTGAGCAGTTGACTGTCCGAACTGTTAAATATGCTGTGTCACCCGACGAGACCGCCCGACGACGGCAGAACGGCCGTCGTCGAGGGACGAGACGAGTGACCGGCGATGCAGCCGTGCTACCGAGTTCGACGCGGTTACCCGAACTTACCGGTGATGTAGTCTTCGACCCGCTGACTCTCGGGGTTCTCGAAGATCTTCTGGGTGTCGTCGAACTCGACGAGCTCCCCGCCGGTGAGGAAGACGGCCGTCTTGTCGGAGATGCGGGCCGCCTGCTGCATGTTGTGCGTGACGATGACGACCGTGTAGTCCTCGGCGAGGTCAGCGATGAGGTCTTCGACCTGCGAGGTGGCGACCGGGTCGAGCGCCGACGCCGGTTCGTCCATCAGGATGACGTCGGGGTCGACGGCGATGGCGCGGGCGATACAGAGCCGCTGCTGTTGGCCGCCCGAGAGGTCGAGACCGGACTCGTCGAGGCGGTCTTTCACCTCGTCCCACAGCGCCGCGGACTTGAGGGCCTGTTCGACCTTCTCGTCCATGTTGTCGGTCTTGCCCTGGATCTTCAGCCCGTAGGCGACGTTCTCGTAGATGCTCTTCGGGAACGGGTTCGGCGACTGGAACACCATCCCGATGCGGCGGCGGAGCGCGACGGGGTCGACGTCGTCGTCGTAGACGTTCTTCCCCTCGAAGCGCAACTCGCCTTCGACCCGACAGGAGGAGATGAGATCGTTCATCCGGTTGATACACCGGAGGAACGTCGACTTCCCACAGCCCGACGGACCGATCATTGCGGTCACCTGCCGTTTCGGGATCTCGATGTCGATGTTCTGTAGCGCCTGCGTCTCGCCGTAGAAGACGTTGAGGTCCCGCGAGGAGACCACAGTCTCGTTTCGTTCGGAGCTGTTCAGCTCGCTGTCGACTACTTCCGACCCGGGTCGGGGCGACGTCTGCGATTCGACGGTACTGTCGCTCTCGGTGTTCGGTTCGGAAGCAGTCATGTTCTTGTTGCTCATTGTTTACGACCTCCGCTCATATTTGTTCCGGATGAGTATCGCTGCGGCGTTCATCGACAGCATCACGGTGACGAGCGCGACGACGCCTGCGGCCATCACGCCGTACTGGAACTCCTGGGACGGCTGTCCGACCCAGGTGTAGATCTGTCGTGGCATCGCGCTGAAGATGTCGAAAAAGCCGTCCGGCGCGCGGAACACCGACGCCGCGGCCCCGATCATCAGCAGCGGAGCCGTCTCGCCGATAGCGCGGCCGAACGCGAGAATACTTCCGGTGAGGATCCCCGGGATCGCCTCGGGGAGGACGACTCGCCGAACCGTCTGCCAGCGGGTCGCACCCATTCCGTAGGACGCCTCTCGGAGCGATTCCGGTACTGCCCGGATCGCCTCCTGTGCCGAGATGATGATGATCGGCAAGATGAGCAGTCCGACGGTCATCCCGCCGACGATGACGATACCGCTGGCGAAGTTGAGCCAGTTGACGAACAGCGCCAGTCCCAACAGCCCGTAGACGACCGACGGGACGCCGGCGAGGTTCGCGATGTTGATCTCGATGAACTTCACGACGACTCCGAGCGGACCGTCGCTCGGGGCGTACTCTTCGAGATACAGCGCCGCACCGACGCCGATGGGGAACGACGAGACGGCAACGACGACCATCATCAGAATCGACCCGATGAGTGCCGGGTAGATGCCGGCTTCTTCGGGGAACCGTGAGTTCGCGTTCGTGAGGAACTGGAAGTCGAGCCACGCTTCGGGCCCGGCGAAGCCGAGCAGATTCACCAGTGCAGCGCCGAGGAGCGTCCCGGCGACGACGACGAGCGGGAACAGCAAGCCGACGGGCCGACCGTCTCTGCGACGGACGACGCCTTCGGCGTACAGCGCCGTGGGAACGCCAGCGAACGTAAAGAGGATGACCCACACGGGCGGCGTGATGCCGGTCGAGGGGTCGATGAACACGCCGGCGGTCACCGTCACGAACAGCGCTGCGAAGGCGAGGAGGCCGGAGCGCTGGTCGCGACGACGGCGGGCGACGACGAGGCCGCCGACGGCCGCCCCGCCGAGACCGAACGTGAGCAAGTAGATGATCCACGCCTGAGGGAGACTCGGGAACGTGGAGACGAACTCGAACGTCAGCGGCGCGAGTCCGAGGAGGGTGATCGCGCCGACGAGGAGTTCCTCGAGGAACGACGCTCTCGACCGGAACCGCCTGTGACCGGCGAGAACACCTCCCGCCACGACGGCGGCGATGACGAACGCGAACCACTCGAAGATGCTGAGTACGTCGATGAACAGCAGCAGGACGCCACTGCCGAGCAGTAGCCCGAACAGCGGAATCCCGAGGGCGGTCGTCCCGACGGTCGCCCCACCGTCGGTTCGCTGCCGGAGATAGCCGAGGAACGCCGTCGACGGGAGAACGAGCGTCAGGAAGAAGACGAGGAACCAGCCGGGGTTCGCGGTGAACGGCCGGATCGCGTCTTTCGTCACGTAGGCGAGCAACCCGGCGACCATCACGATGCCGAACAGCGTCGCCGCGAGACAGACCGCCGCGAACACCTTGCCCGGGAGTCGGTTGATCTGTTCGGTGTCTCCGAACCACTCGCCGGTCTGCTCGTCGTGTCCCGTCGCCATCAGACCGTCACCTCCGCGGACTCGGCGTCACTGTGACGACTCATTTGTACTCCTCCCGGTACCGCGATGCGACGAACGAACTGGTGAGATTCATGGCGAACGTGATCGTGAACAGTGTGATTCCGATCGCGAACATCGCCTTGTAGGCGGTCGACCCGCCGGCGATGTCCGTCGTGACGAGCTGGACCATCGCGGCCGTCATCACTTCGAGCGACTCGAACGGACTCGGGACGAGTCTCGGACGCATCCCGGCGGCGACGACGACGATCATCGTCTCGCCGATAGCCCGCGAGAGCGCGAGGATGAACGAGGAGAAGATGCCGGAGGCCGCCGCCGGGATGACGACGCCGGTCGACACCTCGAGCTTCGTCGCCCCCATCCCGTAGCTCGCCTGTCGCAGCGAGTCGGGGACGGCGCTCATCGCGTCCTCGCTCAGGCTCGACACCATCGGGATGATCATGATCCCCACCATGATCGACGCACTGAGGGCGTTGAACGTGCTCAGCGGGACACCGAGCCACTCGAGTGCGGGCGTGAGATAGACGAGCGCGAAGTAGCCGTAGACGACCGTCGGAATACCGGCCAAAATCTCGAGTGACGGTTTGAGTATCGAGCGTGTCCGTTCACTCGCGTACTCGCTCAGGTACGTCGCCGACGCGACGCCGACGGGGATGGCGATGAGCGCCGAGAGTGCGGTCACGAACAGCGTTCCGGAGACCAGCGGAAGCACGCCGAACTCCTGGTCGATCGACGGACTCCACGTCGTTCCGAGGAAGAACTCCAGCGGCGGAACGCTGAGGAAGAAGTCGACGGCGTCGACCAACAGCGTCGCGACGATCGCCGTGGTGACCGCTATCGAGAGTGCGGCACAACCGAACAGTAGCCACTTGATCCCCTGCTCGCGCGCAGAACGGACGCCCGAACGGCCGACGAAGTCGGGCGGGTTACTTTCCTGGCTCATCTTGTGGTGACTGAGTTGTGTGCCTTCAAAAGCAGCATGGTTCGTGTCGTTCGGTCGTGTGTCGGTGTCGTTGGATGATCTCTAAGACGGGCGCAGACGGCCTCAGTTGCCGCTGTACTGCTTCAGTTTGTTCAGGTTCTCGTCGCGGAGTTTGGTGCTGGACGGGACGTACCCGATACTGCTCACGATGTCCGTCTCGGCCTGGTTGAGGTAGTACTCCATGAACGCGTAGACCTGCTGTTTCTCCTCCAGCGAGGACTGCGCCGCGTAGACGAACAGCGGTCGCGTCATCGGGTAGTCGCCGCTCTTGGCGTTCTCGATGGTCGGCTCGACACAGTTGCCGTCGGCGTTCTCCTTTATTTTGACCGCTTTGACGCTGTCGCTGTTCTCCTGGTAGTAGGCGAAGCCGAAGAAGCCCATCGCGTACTGCGAGCCCTCGATACCCTGGATGATGCGGTTGTCGTTCTCGGTCGGTTCGTAGTCACTGCGAAGCGAGCCGTCCTCGCCGATGACGTTCTCGATGAACCAGTCGAACGTCCCCGAGGAGGACGCCGGCCCGTAGAGTTCGAACTCCTTGTCCGGCCACTCGGAGTTGATGTCGCTCCACATCTGTGCGCCGTCGGGCTTCCAGATCTGGGCGAGCTGGTCGAAGCTCAGACAGTCGACCCAGTCGGCCTCGTTGTTGACTGCGACGGTGAGCGCGTCGCTGGCGACCTGAAACTCGATGGGCTTGACGTCGTTGTCCGAACAGAGCTGTTTCTCGCTGTCCTGAATCGGGCGCGACGCGCCGTTGATGTCGGCGTTTCCGGGACAGAAGTGGTTCTGGAACCCGCCACCGGTGCCGGTCGAGTCGACCGAGACGTTCACCTCGTGTTCCTTCATGAACTCCTCGGCGATCGCCGAGGAGACCGGGTAGACCGTACTGCTTCCCTTGACGACGACCTGGCCGGAGAGGTTGCCGGAGCTTCCGCCGGCACTGCCGTTTCCGGAACTGCCGTTTCCGGAACCACCGTCTCCGGAACTCGCGCCGGGGTTGCTCGTACAGCCCGCGATTCCCATCACGCCTGCCGTCCCTGCACCGGCGAGGAACTTCCGCCGTGATACGCCGTCTTTCGCGTCCGACGTCTGTCGCGTCATCGATTGTTCGTGGCCGACTGAGACATAAGTACCCTGCTATGACAACTATATAGTGGTAGGTATGTGTACGGCTCACGGGTGGATCGACCTCGGTCCGGCTGGTCTCCGGACGGGCGTGTCAGAGATTAAATGCGTATGACGAATCTGTAGGCCCTCTATCGGACGTATGAGAGATCGTTTCACGAATACAGATACTCGACAGAACGGGAGCAACCGCGCCGAGAGACGTACCGCTCGGTCGTCTGACGAGTTCGAGGCGCGATGATATATAGAGATGAGCAGTTTTATTGTGTGCTCCGCACCAACGACTCACATGGTCGAGACACGGAAGGTGCAGGTCACCGGGGGATCGACGTACACGGTGTCGATTCCGAAGGACTGGGCGACCGAGAACGGCGTCAGCGCGGGCAGCCAGGTGGAGTTCTACCCGGAGGGTGACTCGCTCTTTTTGACGCCTCGAAGCGAGGAGGAACGGACCGAGGGGACGCTCGACATCACGAGCCTCGACGGTGACGAACTCATGCGTGCGGTGATGACGATGTACGTCAGCGGCTTCGACATCATCGCCCTCGAGAACTCCCGGATCTCGAACGACCAGCGTCGGACGATCCGCAAGGCGACACAGGGGCTCGTCGGCCTGGAGGTGCTCGAGGAGACTCGCGACCGGGTCGTCATCCGCGACCTGCTCGACTCCTCGGAGCTCTCGATCCACAACGCCGTCACCCGGATGCGTCTCATCGCGCTCTCGATGCTCGAAGACGCCGTGGCGGCGCTCGAAGAGAACGACGATGACATGGCTCGAGACGTGATCCAGCGCGACGACGACGTCGACCGCCTCTGGATGGTCGTCTCGCGTATCTTCCGCACGACCCTCAGAACGCCGAAGGCCGCCGAGGAGCTCGGACTCCCTCGCGAGATCTGTTTCGACTACCACTCCAGCGCCCGGCAACTAGAGCGCATCGGCGACCACGCGACGAAGATCGCCCATCTCACGCTAACGCTCGAAGAACCCATCCCCGACGACGTGCTGCAGGCGCTCGGCGAACTCCACGACGACGCGGCGGACGTCATCGACGGCGGGATGGACGCGCTGTTCACCGACGACAGCGTCGAGGCGACTCGTCTCGCCAACGACGCCCGCGAAGCCGTCCAGGAGATCGACGAACACGCCCGCGCGATCGACGAACTCCTCCGTGAGCTCGACCCCGCCCGCGCACAGATGCTCGGACTCATCGTCGACTCCATCTCCCGGAGCGCCGACTACGGCGGCAACATCGCCGAGACGGCGCTCCAGAAGGCCGCACCCACCCCGTAGACCTCCTCGACGAGTCTGTGACCGCATCGACAACCCTATTAAGCGTAATCATCGAGTTAATAATATGGCACTCACCGACATCGCCGGTAGCTCTCGGAACCTCCGCGAGGTCTCGACGGTCGGTGTTGCGAGCGTGGCCGTCCTGCTCGTCCTCTCTGCGTTCGCCGTGCAGGCCGGTCTCTGGAAGCTCCTCGGGATCTCGTGGGTCGCGTTCGTGGCGATGGCCGGTGCGGGCGTCGTCGCGACGTACACTCGGCAGGACCACGCCGAGTCACTCGTCTGGGGGTACGGTCTCGCCAGCGGCGCGATGATCACGAGCGCGGCGGTCTTCCTCGTCCCGCAGGCGATCGGTGTCTCGGGCGGGATGCCGCAGTACGGCGGGTTCGGCATCGCACTCGGCCTGCTCGTCGGCTTCGGCTCGCACACCGTCGGCCACCGACTCGCGCACATGGATCTCCCGCTCGACCGGACCGTCGCTGAACTCAGCGCCCACTCGTTCTCGGCGGGCGCGATCATCGGTATCATCTACGGCAACATGCCGGAGCTCGGCCCGCTGCTCGGGCTCGCCATCGTCTCTCACAAGGGACCGGCGGGCTATGCGGCCGCGGACAGACTCACTCGCAACGACCACGGGTGGACCGCGCTGCTCCTGCCGGCGGCCGGCGTCGGCATCACCGCGCTCCTCTCGAGCTTCGTCGCCGTCCCGGCGTCCGGTGCGGTCCGGGGCGTCGTCTTCGGCTTCGCCGCCGGCGTGTTCCTCCACGTGGCGATGGATTTCCTCCCACGGTGTGAGATCGGCAGTGAGATCCACGACGTGTTGAAACTCGAAGGAGACGCACACCAACTCCTCGACCAACTCCGACTACACGCCGTCGCGAGCACCACCATCGGCGGTCTCGTCGTCTTCGTCGCGTGGTCGATACTCGCCTGAACCGTCCGTTCTGCGTCAGTTCTCGGCGTTCGATCCGTCTCGACAGCCTTCCAGCCAGAAGTCGTAGCGTTCGACACAGTCCGCCTCGTAGGGGCCGAACTCGAAGCGACCGCCGCCGTCGGCGAGCTGTCTCGAGACGGACTCCGTCCCCTCGCAGGAGACGATCTCCCCGCTCAGCGTCGGCGGATCGGAGACGTTGAGGTCGACCTCGACGACCAGTGACTCCCGTCCCGAGTCGTCGTTCTGGGGGTCGAGGTAGCTGTCGATGGTGACGGCCATACAGTGGGTGGGTCGCGCGGTCTGGACCGTCGCGCTCGCCGTCCCGTCCGCGTCGCCGGCGGCGTTCGAGGCGTTTCCGGTCGACTCCTCGTCTCCGGCGAGGCTGGAGACACTGAGGTCGGAGAGACAGCCGGTGAGAGAGGCAGTCATCGCGCCACAGGTGGCCAACAGTGCCCGACGGGTGGGTTGGGAGGGCATCATCTTCTATCACTCACGCAACTGATTTGTGTCTTTCGGTCAACAGGATTCGGTCGCTATCGAAACGAAATCGTCTCGAGACGACTGTCTGCCCATCCGGTTTCTCCCCGAACTACTGTTGTGGACCGAGATACCCCCACGCCAGCAGTCGGTCGCCGTCGCCGTCGATCCACCGTTCGCCGACGTCGTCCCGGTAGTACATGTTCGGTATCACGATGTCGTTGATGCGGCCATACGCCTGCTCGCGTGCAGCCTGCATCGTCTCTCCCTTCCCCGTGACGACGAGCGGCATCCCGTTGTCGCCCGCGACACGCCATTGCCCGTCAATTTTCTTTGCGTCTTCGAGGTGGATTCCCTCACGGCTCTCGGTCTCGAAGACGACCGCGGCGTTTCGGGAGTTTTCATCGTACGTTTTCTCGTCGTCGAACGGGAACGGTGGCAGAACGACACGAACAGCGATCTGGAACCCGTTGTGAACCTCTACATCGGGTTCATTGCCGTGTGCGAGCTCGTAGAAGAACGCCCCTGTTGAGGACTCAATCGATTCCTCTTGGAGAGCAATCGTGGGGTAGCCGAACCGCGGGGTGAACTCTAAGGGGTAGATTCCATTCTCATTGACGATGCAGTTGATGTCGATGCTTCCGACATACCCCTCGTTGGCGAGCCAATCCTCGATCTTACCAAGCGTCTCTTTGAACAGTTTGTTCTGTCCTGCCCAGAACATCGAGGTTCCCATCTCGCCGGTCGAGGGGCCGATGTTTCCCGGGAATAATTTCTTATGTTCAAAATTAAAATTTACTTGGTCGATGAACTCGTTCCCGTTGAAGAACCCGCAGATAGCGATCTCGACGCCTTCGACTTTCCGCTGCAGCTGGAACCCCTTCATCCGGTGTCCCCACGCTTTTTTGTAGGCGCGAAGGACCTCGACGACGTCACTGCCGTCGTCCTCGTTGCCCACATAGAGCAGTCGCTTGACGTTCTGGACCTCTCCGAGCGGTTTGATCACGTACGGCGCGGGATTCTCTTGGACGTGCTGGATGCCGGCGTCGAAGTCCTCGAAGACGTGGTGCTCGATCGTGTTGACACCGTGCTCTTCGAGGATCTCCATCGCGTAGCCGCGGTCCTCTTCGAGCCGATCGGTGTTCGGGGTGCCACCGACGACGGCCTTTCCTCGCTCGCGGAGTTCCCGTGCGAGCGCGCCGGTGCCGACGTCCGACCCGACCCAGACGTCGTCGAAGACGACGACGTCGGCCCACTCGACCTCCGCCTCCCAGTCGTCGGTCTTGGGGACGAACCCGTCGCCGATCTCTCGGTCGCTCTCGGCCTCGATGTAGTACTTCACGTCGTGTCCCTCCCTGTGGACCTGCCACGCGAGGTCGGTGATCAGGGCGGCGTCGGCGGAGACGAACAGGAAGCGTACCATACCCCATGGCCGACGACGAGGCCGATAAACGCTCGGGTGCGAGCGCTCTCTGAGAGCCTACGATCCGTACAGCCGTCGCAGCTGCAGCGAGATACCCGCGCTGACGACGAGCAGGACGACGAGGTTGAACACGGCCTGGAACAGCGAGCGGTACTCGCGCGTCACCCAGATGTCGATCGCTCGCGACGTGCTGAGGTAGAACTGCAGCGCCGCGACGAGCGCGAGCAGACAGAGCCCCGCGAGGATCGCGTAGTTGACGTACGTCCGCACGTCTCGCGACGACTCGCTGGGGGCCGACTCGACGACGTCGCCACCGTCGGTGGAACCGAGACGGTCGTCGTCGCCGGGAGCGGACGCCGAACTCATCGCGACCACCGCCGAGCGAGAAGCGCACTCGCGGCCAGCGCGGCCACCGCCACACCGACGCCGAAACCGGGCGACTCGGTCTCGGTCGTCGTGCGCGGGCCACCGCCGTCGTCGCCCCCGGCCCCCGAGTCGGTCTCGAAGTCCTCGACGCGGAACTCGACGTCCTCGACGGACTCGTTGACCCGGATGCGTCGCTGGGGGTCGAGGTTGGCCACGCTCTGTGCGGTGTCGACCATCACGCCGTCTTTCCACAGCACCGCGTCGACGTAGTAGTTGTAGTTCGAGGGGACCGTCACCGTCGTCTCGGCGGTGGCGGTCCGGCCCGGGCGGACGGTTCCGACGTCGACGGTCTGGCGGCCAGCGACGAGATTCGAGTCGGCCTGTCGCAACACGAGCGTCACCTGCAGGTCCTCGGAGGGGCCGTCGCCGCGGTTCGTCAGCGACGCGCCGAGCGACAGCGTCGTCCGATTGTCCGCCGTGTCGGCCACCGACACGGCGACTGGCGGCAACACGTCCGAGTCGGTGAACCCGACGCTCGTCCGGGCGTACGCGGGAGTGAGCGCTCCGAGGCCACGGACGGTCGTCGTCCCCGAGTCGACGCGCTCGGTGTCGCGGAAGACGACCGTCTCGATCCGGTAGTCGCCTTCGCGTCGGACCGTCAGGTTCGTCCGGACGACGCGCTCGCCGTCCCGAGTGAGGTTGCCGACGTCGACGATCCGCGTCGTCTCGACGAGACCGGACTCGGCGTCGACGGCGCGGAATCGAACCGTTACGTTGTTTGCGAGGTTCCCCCGGTGGTGGAGTCGCGTCTCGACGTCGAGCGTCGCGGTCTGCCCGGTCACGTTGCTCGGTGCGAGCGCCAGGTCGTCCGCGAGGGTGACGCGGCCCGGCGGGAGCGGCCCGCGGTCGGTCGGATCGGCGAGCACGCCGGGGACGACGGCGGCGGCGAGGAGAGTGACCGCGACCACGACGGCCGCGCCGGCCGTCAGTGTCGTCTCGCGGTTCATGTCATATACGAGAGTTGTCTTCGGCAAATACTTTGTGGAGCGTTTTATATGTGCTCGCCGCACGGTGTGTGGTATGACAACGTTCGTACTCGCGACGAACTCCGTCCACACCAGCGCGCTGCTCTGTGACTACCTCGACGACCGACTGCAGGAAGGCGACGTCGTCCACGCCGTCAACTCCCTGCGCGGCGGTGACGCGACGTCTTCGGCGGACGTCCGCGACGGCGAGGACGCGCTCAACGCCGTCGGCGCCCGATTAGGAGCGACTGCGGATGTCGAGACCCACCAGTTCGTCCGCGAGAACAGCCCCGCCGAGGACATCGTCGGCTACGCGGAGCAGATCGACGCCGACGAGATCGTCCTCGGGGTCAGAAAGCGGAACCCGACGTCGAAGGTCGTCTTCGGAAGCGTCGCACAAGACATCCTCCTGAACGCGAATCGACCGATGGTGGTGGTCCCCCGAGAGGAGGTGTAGCGTCGGCGCCGTCAGGCGAGCGCGTCGGTGTACTGGACGCGCCGACCGTTCGAGTCGACGAGGATGACGTAGAACACTGTCTCTCGTCGTCGGTCGGCGACGTCTCGGAGCGCCGTATGTCGGTCCTGGTCGGCCGATGTATCGGTCTCGACCTCGATGACGCGTCGGGTGCTGCGCTTCGTGGCGACGATGTCGGGGACGTAGCCGTCGATCCGGTCGGGGTCGTCCCATCCCGGGACGGCGGCGGTGACTGTCCATCCAGCACGTTCCAGTTCCTCCGCCTCCCGGGCGACGCCGGTGTCGTGTGCCGTCTCGCGTTCGTCGGAGCGACTGGTCATATCTCGTTCTGCAGCGACACGAGTATAAATCCCATAGAACAGTCACTGACATATCAAATACAACTGACTTGACGGGTGTAGTGAACGTCTCCCGTAGCTATTAGTAGAAGGAAGGTGGTCGAGGGCGTCGGAGTGTCACTCCTCGGCGAGCACTTCGTCCGCGAGCGACGGGACGAACGTCCCGATGTCGGTGACCATCCCGATCGCCTGCGAACTGCCGCGGTCGAGCAGTTGGGTGACGGTCGCGGGGTTGATGTCGACGCAGACGACCTTCGTCGTCGACGAGAGACAGTTGCCGACGGCGACCGAGTGAAGCAGCGTCGACAGCATCAACACCATGTCGGCCTCGTGTGCCTGTTCGCGGATGGCGTTCTGCGCCTCGACGGCGTCGGTGATGGTGTCGGGGAGCGGTCCGTCGTCACGGATCGACCCCGCGAGCACGTAGGGGACGTCGTTCTGGACGCACTCGTACATGATGCCGGAGTCGACGAGCCCCTCGTCGACTGCCTCGGCGATGCCGCCGGCACGGATCACCTCGCTGATAGTGTAGATGTGGTGCTTGTGTCCCTTCCGTGGGTGTTCCATCGTCTCCATATCCATCCCCAGCGACGTCCCGTAGAGGCCGCGCTCGATGTCGTGGGTCGCAAAGCCGTTGCCCGCCGAGATCATGTCCACGAACCCCTCGCGGACGAGCCGCGCCAGGTCGTCGGCCGCGCCGGCGTGGATGAGCGCCGGACCGGCGACGACGAGCACTTTCCCACCGGTCTCCTTGGTCTCGACGAGCGCCTCCGCGACCTGCCGGATGAGCGACTCGGAGGGTCGCTCCGAGGAGACGCCACCCTGCATGAAGCCGAAAGGACCGGAGCTGTCGCGCGGGCGTTCCGGTGGGTCGACGCGGATACCCGCCTCGTCGGTGACGACGAGGTCGCCCGCCTCGATAGCGTTGAGTACCTTCGTGTACGCGCGTGGACCTCCGTCGGCTGCCTCGACAACGTCGCCGGAGCCCTCCGAGTTCTGCTCGCTCGCCGACCCCGGTTCGACGACGATGGCGCAGTCCATCTCGATGTTCTCCACTTCGATCCACTCACCCTCGTAGCGGACCTGCGTCGGGTGGTTCGTCGTCGAGTAGAACCCCTTGGGGACGACCTGGTCTGCCGGAGCCGCGACCAGTTTGGCGTCGACCGGGTCGGTGAGGTTCGCTCCGATCTGGTGGAGTTCGTGGACGATCTCCTGCAGCGTCACCGCGTCGTCCGCGTAGATCTCCATTCGGCAGTACGACTCGTCCTCTTTGTGGACGCCGACGTCGAACGCCTCGACGTTGAAGTTGCCGTCGAGATCCATCACGATACCCATCGCCTGCTGCAACATCCCGGAGTCGATGATGTGACCCTCGAGTTCGACGGTGCGGGAGTGTGTCATTGCTGGAACGAGGATACAACAGGGTATGAGAGTTGTGGACCGTCCCAGTCGTGCGGTTCAGATGTCGACCCCGACGGCGCTCTCCGAGTCGAAAACAGCCGCTCAGAGGAGGAAGCCCTTCAGGACGTTGACGACGGTCCATTTGACCTGTTCGACGAACTGACCGGACTCGCCGGCGACGACGACGTCGCCGTTCGCGACGGCCGAACGGAACGCCGCCGCCGGGTCCGAGTCGGTCCCCTGCTGGACGTCCGTGATCCGGTGGTTCCGGTCCATGGTGAGAGTGTAGCTCGCCCGTTCGTCCCCGTCGATCACGTAGACGTTCGTCGCGCCGCCGAGACTGATCGGACCGAGGTCGACGTCGCCGGCGTGGGCGTTGTAATCGTCGACCATCGACGAGAGCTCTGTGAACAGGGTGTCCTCCCACTCGGGGTCGGAGTCGTCGGCGGACGCGTCCTGTGCGGCGACGCCGCCGATGCTGCCGACCAGAAGCAACGCAGAAAGGACGAGCGCTGCCAGCTGTGACCGCTGAATCGTGGGCATGAGGAAGTAGACGGGCCACAAGATATATAAATATTCACGAGTTTCTGGGTCGAAGATATCGACGGCCGCTCACTCCGTCCGTGAGACGTCGGAGTCGACGCGACTTACTTCACGACCGTATTGAGGAACGCCAGTTGGTGACCCAGCGCCTCCTCGAACGTGTCACCGTCGAAGAAGCCAAAGTGGTCGGTGGGCAGTCGGAGGTAAGTCGCGTCCTGGACGGTCTCGGCCGCCGACTCGATGGCCGACAGCGAGACGATCTCGTCGTCGGTGCCGCCGACGAAGAGCGTCGGGCATCGGACGTCTTCGGCGGACGTGATCGGACGATACCGCGGAATCGCGAGGAGCGTCCGGGCGGGACAGCGGTTCTCCCAGTCGCTCCCCGTCGGCACCAGTCCGAAGACACCCGCCTTCGCGCCGGGTTCGTTGACGACGGCGAACTCCTGGGGGTCGCCGACGATGGGGACGGTGTAGGCGCCGAGGGCGAGCGACTGCAGTTTGTCACGGAGACCAAGCGCCGTCGCCTTCAAGTTGTACTTGATCCCTTTGCTCTTCAGGGCCGCTCGCCCGTCGACGAAGGGGGCGACGGCGACGACGGCAGCGATGCGGGGATCCTCGGCGGCGACGCTCAACGCGTGTCCACCGGCGAACGAGTGTCCCCAGAGCACCACGCGCGACCCGTCGACGCCGTCGAAGTCGCGTGCGGCGGCGACCGCCTCGCGCCAGTCGGCCACCTGTCGACTCGGACTGACGAGGTTCCGCGGTTCGCCCTCGCTGTCGCCGAAGTTGCGGTAGTCGAAGAGGAGGACGGCGTATCCGCCCTCGGCGAGTCGTTCGGCGATCGCCGGATAGCCGAACGTCCGTTCGGCGCCGAGTCCGGGAGCCATCACCACGACCGGCGGGTCGTCCGGCCGGTCCGGCCGGTAGAGCCAGCCGACACACTCGTCGCCGTCGCTGTCGAAGCGGACGCGGACCTTCGAGAACGCCTCGCGAGAGGGGCGTCCGCCCCGACGGTCGTCGGGCGTGGTCGTCCGCTGTCGACTACGGGTGCGCTGCCGGGTCACGCCGACTCCTCCTCCGTGCTGGACGCTGCGGCCGCAGGCTCCGAGAGCGTCCCGAGCACCCGCTCGGAGAAGTCCTCCTCGCTCAGTCGGTACTCGAGCAGCCCCTCGAACCACTTGGGCTCGGCGCGCCAGGTCCCCTGGACGTCGTCCTCGGAACGAATGACCGTCGCTTCGACCGGTTTCGGGTCCCATCGGTCGGCCTTCGCCAGGTCGATGAACACGTTCAGCGCGCGGCCCATCTCCATGTGGTGGACGGTGGGGCCGGGGAAGGCAGTCATGTAGACGAGCTCGACAGTCTCGCCCCGGTCGACTCGCTCGACGCTGATTCCGTTGCTCCGGAGCTCTGCCTCGAGCCCGGTCAACTCGTCTGTCATACTGTCGGATACAAGCGCCGGGGGCTAAACCCTACCGCAGAACGAAGTCGTCAGGGTCGTCGGGGTCGTCGGAGTCGTCGCAGTGGTCACTCCGCAGTCGGGGGGTCAGACACGGAAAACGGAGGAGGTGAGCGGAACTACTGGACCGAGTCGAGCGCGACGGTGTGCGGATAGTCCATCGTGATCCACCGAACTGTCAGGTCCTCTTCGGAGGTCCCCTCGAAGATCGTCACCTCTGTGGGTTCCTCCTCGTCGTCGTAGAGATAGGTCAGCTCGAACTCGGGGAGTTCGTCGAGCACGACACCGTCGGTCGAGTTTGTACGTTCGATAGCGCTCATCGTAGACCACGTGTTCAGTGCGGGCGGTGAACGGACGGACGACGCGAGCGACACACGGAACGGTTCGACCGTCACGTCGACGTCGGAACCTGTCGTGACACGGGCAGGCCACCGTCCGCGCGCCGTCTCGTCGTCTCTGTCAATCACGTCAATCGACCTATCTGTCTATCGGAGGCGACCCTACAAAAAGGTATGGTATGCCATATCACAGACACGGCCGAACCGACCGCCTCGTCGTCCGCGAGACCGACCTCAGAACTCGTGTTCGAGGACCGGTTTCGAGGCTTTCTGGACGACGATCTTCCCGTCGCGGACGCGGACGAACACCTCTTCGCCGACGTCCAACCCCGCGACGGTGAGTTCGTCGGAGTGGAGGTTGAGCGTGACGTTGCGGTATTCACCGTCGCCGTCCTTCGATCCAGTCGGAGAGAGCGTCTTACGTCTGACCATCAGATTGTACCGCACTACGGTCCCGAGTGGAGCTCTGTTACGGTTCTGCAGTTCTGGCCGCAACAGCCCGTCTCGTTTCCGTGTCGGTTACTCGTTGGCAGACCGGCTACCGTCTATACTGTTCCGCTTGTCCCGCCAGGGCCATGAAGTAGGGGTCGGACGACGCAGACCTAACGAGTAGTCGCTAATCGCGAGGCGAGAAAACGAACTCCGTCGGGCGCGGTTAGCTGCCGCCGCCGCCGAACATCTGGCGCATCATCGGATGCATCTCCATCAACTGCTCCTCGGCGATCTCCTCGTACAGCTTGTACGTGATGGAGACCGTCAGCAGCAGCCCCGTTCCGGAGACCGCACCGATGGTGCCGAGCATGTTCGCCGCCACGGCCAGGATTCCGACGAGTGCACCGCCGATGACCGTCACCTGCGGGATGTATCGCTCCATCACCTTCTCGATGACCTGTGGGTTGCGGCGGAAGCCAGGGATCTGCATCCCGGAGTTCTGGATCTGCCGGGCGGTGGCCTCCGGCCCCATGCCGGTCGTCTCGACCCAGAAGATCGCGAAGATGGCGCCGCCGATGACCATGAACGTCAGGTCGATACCGACGCGGATGAGCACCTGCCACGCCTCGGCGGTCGTCTGGGCGGTCCACCACATCCAGTCACCGGGCGACTGGATGGGCGCGAAGTAGTAGAACAGCCCGCCGGTGGGCTGTCCCTGCGCGTTGTAGCTTCCGAGCCACGCGGGCATGTTCTCCAGTTGGCTCGCGAGGATGCGCCCGAGGAACTGGATGTTCGCCTGTAGCGCGCGGACGAGGATCATCGGCAGGACGGACGCGTAGATGAGCTTCACCGGGAAGCGACCGCGCGCGCCCTTCACCCGAGCGTGACTGAGCGGGATCTCCACCCGCACCGACTCGGCGTAGACGACGACGGCGAAGATGAGCACCGTGGTGATCAGCGCGAGCAGTTGCCCCGGCCCCATGAACAGTGCCTGGATCCCCTCGGCGGTGAGCAGCGACGGCATGTCGACGTCACCGGTGAGGATGCCGAACCAGGTCGGGAAGAAACCCGAGACGTTGCCCAGTCCCTGCCAGGCGAACAGCCCGGCGACGAGCTGCTGGCTCACACCGGCAATGATGAACAGCCCGATACCGGATCCGACGCCCCACTTGCTCACGATCTCGTCCATGAACAGGATGAGGATGGCGCCCACCGCGATCTGCGCGAAGATGAGCGACTCGACGCCGAGCATTCCACCGGGGAACGTCTGAGCGAGCTGTTGACTCGCCGGGAGGAAGTCGCTGGCGAACACCATCGGGATCCCCGTCAGACAGATCATCACGAGCACCAGCACCTTCTGGAGTCCCTGGTAGAGGATCTGATCGCGGGGGTCGTTGGTGTCGAGTCCCAAGAGGTCGGCCCCGCCGAGCAGCTGGAGGACGATGCTCGCCGTGACGATCGGTCCGATCCCTAACTGGAGGATCGACCCTTGCGACCCGGCGAGGATCGATCGGAAGTTGCCGTAGAAGTCACCGCTGACGTTACCGAGTCCGAACAGGGTGACGTTCGTCAGGAAGAAATACAGTACCAAGATACCCGCTGTCCAGCCGAGTTTCCGTCGGAAGGGTACGTGACCTTCCGGACGGACAACTGACGGCATACGCGTCAGCACTGGTTCAGCGGCTTCTTTCCATCCCATATACGGACATACTCTACACCGTGGTTTGTAGGTGCTTCGCTTTAGCCCCTTTTCGAGTGTACAGAACTGATGTGTCTCTCAGGGAGAAATAAAACCCGAGAGCGCCCACCGGCGGCTGGCGAACGCTGGCACTGTCCAGTTGTCAAAAAATCGCGAAGTGTGCGAAACGGTAGCGTTCGGCGTGCGACGAGTTACTCGTCGTCTTCGGCCTCGTCGGCCTCGGCTTCCTGCTCTTCCTCGGCGCGCTCCGAGAGGCCGGCGCTGCCGCCGGCCTCCTCGATGAGCTCGACCGCGCCCGCGGTGAACGCGTCGGCGACGATGTGCAGCTCCTGGCGGACCTGCCCGCTGCCGAGCACCTTCACGGCGTCGGCGTCGTAACCGTCCTCGACGACGTCGCGCGCGTCGATGTGGTAGGCGTCGCCGTCCTCCTCGGCGAGACCGTCTGCGGCGAGCAGCGCGGCGTCCTCGTCGAGCTTCTGGACGGTGACCTCGAGGACGGTCGTCTGTGCGTCCTCGGGGCGGCTGAAGCCGTACTTGCCGAGCGGTTCGTAGTTGTGGAACTCGTGTTTGGCGCGACCGGCACGACCACGGCCACCGCGGTGACCGGCACCGCGCCGGTTCTTGTGGGAACCGCCGCCGTGCGTGCGGGAGCCACGCTGACGTCGTTTCTTGTTCGTCATTATCGCATCGCCTCCAAGAGGTCGTCGATCTGCCCGTCGCTGTGCTTGCCGAGCTGACCGCCTTCCTTGGTCGGATGCTTGATACCGTCGTGGCCGCCGCGCGGCGGGTGGAGACGGAGCACCGGGGAGAGGCCCTGCTCTTTCAGCGTGGTCTCTTCCTCGACGAGCGCCTCGGCGAGTGCGCCGAAGTCGTCGTAGTCGGTGTTCTCCGAGAGCCACTCGGCGTCGACGTCTTCCTTGCCCTGGAACGGTTCCGCGCGCTTCTGCAGGAGCGTCTCGACGACGTCGACGCTGGGTTCGCCGTAGGCGACCCAGTCGTTGACCTTCGTCACCATCCCACGGTACGTGTCCGTCCACGGGACGAGCGTACAGTGGTTGACGCGGTGGAGGTTGAGCATGCCGAGCGTGTCGCGCACGTCGGAGCTCTGGTCGATCTCACCGCGGAGCTGGACGACCGCCTTCATCGGTCGCTCACCTCACGCTGCTTCTCGCGGGCGCGACGTGGCGTCCGCGACTGCGAGGCGTTCTGCAGTGCGTTGTATGTCGCCTTCGCGAGGTTGACCGTCGTCCGGGTGTTGCCGTCGGACTTCGTCCAGGCGTCCTGCACGCCGGCGAGTTCGAGGATCTTCCGGACGGTCTCTGCGGCCGCGAGCCCCAGCCCCATCGGGGCGGGGATGATCTCGACGGTGACCGACCCGGCTTTCCCCTTCGCCTTCCGCGTCAGCGAGTGGGTGCCGCCGGGACGGTCCTCCCACGAACCCGAGCCGCGGTCGACCTTGATGATGTTCAGCTTCGCTACCTCGATGGCCTTCTGGATGGCGCCACCGACCTGGTCGTCGCGGGCCTCGGCGTAGCCGAGGTAGCCGTCGCGGTTCCCGACTGCACAGACACAGCGGAACTTGACGCGGCGACCGGAGTCGGTCATGCGCTGGACCATGTTGATGTCGAGCACCTCGTCGTCCAGTCCACCGAGGAGCTGGTCGACGATCTCCGGCTCCTTCAGCGGGAGACCGGATTCGAGTGCCTGGTCCATCGAGCTGATGTCACCGTTCTGTACCTTGCGGCCGAGTCGTGTCCGCGGCTCCCAGCCGTCGTTGTTGTTTCGTCTGCTCATGCGTCCTCCTGAAGTCGCTCGAGCACGTCGTCGAAGTGCTCGGGCAGTCCAGTGGCGTCGAACTCTCCGCTGTAGAGCGGCTCGTCGAGCTGCTCGGCGTACTCGGCGATATGTTCGCCGCGGTTACGCGACCAGTCTGCGAGCACGCTCTCGTTGTGCGGGATGTCGAGCCCTGCGTCGATTGCTCCTTCCTGTACTGCGAACACCTTGTTGCCGGGCGTCGCCGTGTTCAGACCGATGTCGAGGACTGCCTCCTCGAGTCCAGCGTCCAGCGCGCGCTTTCCGGCGAGATAGCCCGTCAGGTACGCACTCGGGAGATTGCCCGTCGGGGCCTCCCAACCGTACTCTGCGAGGTCTTCGCTGGAAGCGGCGGCGTGGATCTCGTCACCCTGCGGTCCGGGAGTAGCCAGCTGCGCCCTGACGTGCTTGTTGCTCACGCGAGCGACAAGGCGGGGCTTGCCCGATTTCAACAGGCGCAACCTCTGGTGGTAATCCGTCCGGACCTCACGGCGGCGCCGCATCGGCACCTTGTATCGTGGTCCAGTTGCCATTTAGTTGTCCTCCAGTTCGATGTCGTAGTTGTTCTGGATGAACGCCTCGAGACGGTCGACGCTGTCGAACTCGCCACCGCTCGCCTTGTTGTAGAGCGTGCGGTACTGCGTTCGGTTCAGCGGACCGTCGTCGCGGAGTTCCTTCAGCCGGCGTCGCTGTGCGCGAATCCGGCTGACCCATTCGTCCTTCGAGTCACGCCGACCGCCCTTCTTCCCTTTGCGGGAGCCCGGGCCCTTGCGGTGACCGTACGCACGCTTGTCTGCGCGCTCTCGAGCGCGGCCGCGAGAGTTGCCTTTCGCGTCCTTGGCACGGATGGTGCCTTGCTCGATGAGTTCGCGGATGTCCTCGCGCGTGATGGCGTCGGCGATCTCGCCCTGTGCTTCGGGGTCGAACCAGACGCGGCTCTTGCCGACGTCGAGTTCGTCCGCGGCGAGTCGTTTCTGTGCTCTCAGGTTGCTCATTCCTCGACCTCCACTTCGACGTAGGTCGGGTTGAGAACGCGGATCTCGCGGTCCTCGGCGACCTCCTCGATGCGCTCGCGCTTGCGAGCACCGACCTTGCTGGCGATGCGGACAGCCTGGGTGTCACCGTCGACGCCTTCGAGGTCGTCCACGTTGTTGACGTAGACCTCCTCGAAACCGCTCGGGTGAAGCCCACGGGCACGCTTCGGCGTGCGGTAGCCGGCCTCGACCATCGGGCCCTTGCCCTTGATCCCACGGCGCTGCTTCGAGAGGTTGCCGCGGGGCTTGCGCCACGAGGTGGGGGTGCGCTTCTTCTTGTGGTAGTCCTGCCGGTTGAACTGCGGCATGCCCTCGCGGTGCTTCTGTGCGAGCGCGCGGGCCGTGTCCGCGTCCAGTTCGGGCGTCTTGTCGGCGTGGCCGCGCGGGCGCAGCTCCGTCTCGACGTCCTCTTCCGGCTCTTCTTCTTCGGCTTCGGTCTCGTCTTCGACCTCTGCCTCGGTCTCTTCTTCCTCTTTGACCTCGAGGCCACCGACGTCGGCCTTCACACGAGCGGCGAGGGCGTTACCGATACCTTCGACCTCGGCCAACTCCGACTGGCTCGCGGCCTTCACGTCCTCGACGGATTCGTAGCCGGCCTCACGCAGTGCCTCGGCCTTCGAGGGGCCGACACCGCTGATGTCTTCGAGTTCCTGAATGTCGTCTTCAGCCATCTAGGCACCTCCTGCGGTGGGCTTCTCTACGATGTAGACGCCGTCCTGGAAGACACGAGTGTCCTTGTCCGAGACGCGCGTCAGCTGTTCGATGTCGGCGGCTGTCTGCCCAACGTCCTCCTTGTTGGGACCGGAGAGCGAGATCTCCTCGCCGTCGACCTGTACTTCTGTGTCGCCGCGAACCTGTGCGCGTCGCGGCGCCTTCTCGCCGAGGAAGTTCGAGATGACGACTTCGTCGCCCTCGACTTTGACCTGCATCGGGAAGTGAGCGTAGAAGACTTCCATCTTGTACTCCCACCCGTCGGTGACGCCGTGAATCATGTTCGCGATATGACTCTCGAACGTACCGATGGTGGAGTTCGTCTTCGCGTTCTCCTCGTCGGAGGCGACGACGACGTGGTCGTCTTCGACGCTCACGGAGACCGACGGATACCAGAGGCGTCGCGTGACGCTCCCGTTCGGTCCCTCCACGGTCAGGTCGAGGTGGTCGACCTCGGCCGAGACGTCTTCTGGGATTTCGATTTCGACTCGACTCATGTTAGTAGACGTATGCGATGACTTGGCCACCGATGCCCTGTTCGCGGGCGTCGTAGTGGCTCATGACGCCGTGGCTCGTCGTGACGATGAGCGTCCCGTAGTCACGGGCGGGGAGGAACCGCTTCTCCCACTTCTCGAACTCGTCTGCACCCGCAGAGTAGCGGGGCTTGACGGCGCCACATTCGTTGATAGCGCCTTTCAGTTCGACCTCGAAGCGACCGGACTTGCCGTCGTCGACGAACTCGAAGCCGTCGACGTACCCGCGGTCGTAGAAGACCTCGAGGACGGAGCCGATCATGTTCGAGGCGGGCTCAACCGTGTGCGACAGATGCCCAACACTCTCGGCGTTGTTCACACCGGAGAGGGCGTTGCTGAGTGGGTCGTTGCCTGCCATTGTTATCGATACTTCTTGAAGCCCATGCTGCGGGCGACCTCGCGGAAGCACTGCCGACACAGATTGATGTCGTACTTGCCGACGAGGCCCTGCTTACGGCCACATCGACGACATTCGTTCTGCTGGCCCGTGCGACGCGTCGCGTGCTCGCCCGTGGCTTCACTTTCGCTTTCGCTCATTCTGAGACCTCCACGTCGAACGTCTGTTCGAGGAACGCTGCGGCGTCCTCGGGTGTCAGGCGGTGGCTCGACGGAACCGAGCGCGCCACCTTGTCACGCTTCGTGATGCGGTAGCCGGGGCGGACCATGTTCACTGTGATGTCCAGCCCGTAGATACCGATCTGCGGGTCGTACTCCTGGCTCGGGAAGTCGGTGTGCTCCTCGAGACCGAAACTGAAGTTGCCGTTGTCGTCGAACTGCGACGTCTGCAGATCGGTGAGCGGCAGCGCCGTCTCGAGGAACTCGTGGGCCGTCTCGCCGCGAAGGGTGACCTTCGCGCCGACGGGCGTCCCCTGTCGGACACCGAAGTCCTGTCCCGCGCGACCGGACTGCGTCCGGACGCTCTGTTGGCCGGTGATCGCTTCGAGGATCTCCTCGGCCTGCGCGAGCGTGCGACCACCCTCGCCGACGCCCATGTGGACGACGACCTTCTCGACGCGCGGCTGGCGCATCTCGTGGAACTCGCTTTCGCTCTCGCTCATTCGTCATCACCCGTCGTGGTGACGGCCTCGTCGTCGTCGCCGGTGAAGTTCTCGTCGATGACGACGACGTAGTCTTCGACCGTCTCGAACTCGCCGTCGTCGGTCTCGACGCGGACGGTGTTCGGACCGCTGCCGGGCGTGACGGTGATCTCGGCGAGCGTGCCGATCTCGCCGGCGTGGCTGCCGGCGACGGCGGTGACGAGCGCACCTTCCTCGTAGGCGAAGTGTGCGACGATCTCCTTGGACTCGTTGTCGACGACGATCGAGTCGTTGCTGCCGTACTCGCTGCCGTCCTCGACGCGGACGTTCGTCCCGTCGTGGAGCTGCAGCTGGAAGGCGCCGCCGGAGACCTGCCGCTTGCCGGCGATCTTGCCGAGTCGGCTCGAGGCCGAGTCGGCGTCGACGGGGGTGAGCGCGAGGCGGCCACCCTCGTCGGGGAAGACGCGGTAGTACTCCTCACGCTTCGTGAACGCCAGGATGTCGAACATCCCGATTGGGCGGCGGTGGTCGACGGACGTCTCCCCGTTGACCAGCACCGTCCCCTCGTTCAGCGCGTAGCGCGCTTCTTTCACGGAGTCGACGTAGCCGAGCACGTCGCGCAGGATGATGACGAGCGGGACGCCCGCCTCACCGTGCGGTCCGGCACCGGCTTTGATCGTGAACGTCGATTCCTTTCGCTCGATCGGCCAAGAGTTCGGAACCGAGAGTCGCTTCTGGTGGTTACTCATTCGTTACCCTCCTCGAGACGCGCCTCCCGGCGGTCGTCTTCTAGGTCGAGTTCGACGACTCGAACGTTCGAGGCGTCGAGCGGCCGCGGCGTCTCCTCGCCGTCGGCCTTCGCGACGGTGACGTCCTCGACGTGGATGACCTCGTTCGCGAGGTCGACCTTGAGGACTTCAGCTTCCGTCCCGGCGTAGTCGCCGCGGAGCACCTCGACGGTGTCGCCGGCGTTGACCCGGACGTTGCGCCGGCCGTACTCCTCGCGGAGGTCGCCGGACAGCGTCGCGCGAACCTGCTTCTGCCGCTCGTGGAGCGGGGCGTCTCGCTTCTGGGTTCGCTGTTTGTGTGGTTGTCGGCTCATGCTATACGATCATCGTTGCCGTGCTGGCGATGCTCCCGAAGCGTTCGGCGACTTCACGCGCGACGGGACCCTTGATCTCGGTCCCGCGAGGCTCCTCCATCTCGTCGATGATGACGGCAGCGTTGTCCTCGAACTTCAGGCGCGTTCCGTCGGGTCGCCGGATGGGTTTGCGCTGTCGGATCACGACGGCCTCCAGCACCTGACGCCGCATCTCCGGCGTCCCCTTGGTGACCGAGACGGTCACCTTGTCGGCGATTCCCGCTTTGGGGTGTCGATTCTTCGTTCCGGAGTAGCCCGAGACGCTGATAACCTTCAGCTGGCGGGCTCCGGTGTTGTCTGCACACGTGATGAGGGAGCCTTTCTCCAGGCCCTGCGTGACGTCGGCCTTCAGTGCCTCCATCAGGCATCACCCTCCGCGACGTCGCTCGACGTGTCCTCTTTGGACTCGTCGGCGTGGGCGGTGTCACTCGGGACGCCGTCCGTGGCAGCTAGTTTCTCGACGACCACGTGCGACTTCGTCTTCGACAGTGGTCGGGTCTCTGCGATACGAACCGTGTCGCCTTCCTGAAGCTCCATGCACGGGGGTGCGTGGGCCGGAACGCGACTACGCCGCTTCATGTAGCGGTCGTACTTGGGAACGCGAACGTCGTATTCGCGTTCGATAACGACGGTTTTGTCCATGTCTGTGGAGGCGACAGTCCCCTCGAGCGTCTGACCGCGCACGGAAAGCGATCCGTGGAACGGACAGTTCGAGTCGGAGCATGCCTCCTCCGGTTCTGGTACGTTCAATCCTAACGCCATTTCGAATCACCTGCGTTCTCGGTGCGGTGGGCGGGTCGTGAGAGCAGTCGTGCGCCATCCACCGTAACGTAGACCACGTCCTCGCAGTCACCGGGCGGAGACGAACGTCGTCCGTCTCCGTCCGGCGAGCCCGTCCGGGTCGAACCAGACTGACCGGGGAACCCCCCGGCAGTTTCCGACTCCCGTTTGAACGTGGACCCTGGGGCCTTGCGGCGGCGTCGAGCGATCGACGGCTCGTCGAGCGATCGACGAGTCCCAGCGGCTTCATCTGTGCACTGATCCGGCGACGGATACACTCCGTCGCCGAACTCCGGCTCACCCGCGGTGAGCGCGAATTCGAGGGTCACCCCTCGCTTCGGCACCTGACGCACCCGAGTCCCGTCGTCGATATGCAGCGTCTGCATGGTCTCGACGACGACACGGCCGGCGATCCCGACGAGGTCGGGGTTCGCGGCGTCGACGACCCGCACCGAGAGGCCGTTGAGTTCGTGTCGTGTGAGAGTCTCGGGTGTCAGTGCCATGGATTACTCGTGGTCGGCTTCTTCGTGCTGGATCGTCTTGATCCGAGCGATCGTCTTCTTGAGCTCCTTGACGCGACCGGGGTTCTCCGGCGCACCACCCGCGGCCTGGACGGCCTTGGTGTTGAGCAGTTCGGTCTCGAGCTCTTCGAGCTCGGCCTCACGCTCTGCGGCCGTCATGTCGCGGATCTCGTCGTTGTAGAGGATCGCCATCAGTTATCCTCCTCCTCGCCTTCGTCTTCGTCGGCTTCCATCTCGGCGACGAGGTCGGCTGCTTCCTGTTCGACCTCCTCGTCGAGTTCGTCGAGCTCTTCTTCGACGTCGAGGTCCTGGTCGTCTTCCTCGTCGACGTCGCCCGTGGCGACCGGCTCCTCGCCGGTCTCCTCGACGACCTCTTCGACGACCTCCTCGTCGATGGCCTCCTCGGGTTCCTCGACGGCGTCCTCGCCGGGCACCTCGTCGGCGTCGTCGCCGACGTCCGGAACCTTCTCGTCTTCGGGTTCGTCGAGGAGCCCCTCGACGCCCTCGGTCTCGGCGACCTGTTCGACGGCCTCGATCTCTGCGTCCTCCGCGACGGCGAAGTCGTCGGGCAGTCTCGCGCCCGGCGGGATGATCTTCACCGTGACGCCGATGGTACCGAGCTTCATCACGGCGACGCCCTGGCCTTCGTCGACGACCTCCTGGGCGGGTTCACCGTTGTGTTTGATGTAGCCACGGTTGAACTTCTCGATACGCGAACGGGCACCGGTGACCTTCCCCGCGAGGACGATCTCGGCGCCGAGTGCGCCCGCGTCCATGATGCGGTCGATGGTCGTGTGACCCGCTTTGCGGAAGTACCAGCCACGCTCGAGCGCGTTGGCCAGTCGGTCCGCGACGATGCGCGCGTTGAGGTCCGGCTCGTCGACCTCTTGTACGTCGATCTGCGGGTCGTCGAGGTCGAACCGCTCCTGCAGTTCGCGCGTGATCTTGCGGATGTTCTTCCCGCCCTTGCCGATGACCATACCGGGCTTCTCGGCCTTCAGGACGATCTGTGTCCCCATCGGGGTCTTGGCGACGTCCATGCCGCCGTAGCCCGCTCGCCCGAGTTCGTCCGCGAAGAACTCGTCGATCTGGGACTTCTGGAGTCCGTCTTCGATGAATTGGTGTTCGTCTGCCATTTATTCGGCCTCCTCGATGATGAGTTCGACGTCACAGATCGGCGTGTTCCACGGGTCTGCACGCCCCATCGCGCGGGGCTTGCGACCCATCCGCTCGCCGGTCTTGTGTGCTGCGACGTGCATGATCTCCATAGCCTCGCCGTCGAAGCCCTGCTCGGTGGCGTTGTTCTTGACGTTCTCGAGCAGTTTGAGGAAGTCCTTGCTGGCCTTGTTCGGGTAGCGACCCGCGTCCCATCCGTCGATGTCGGAACGGTGGCCGACGCCGGAGTTGTGCTGCTTGAACGGGACGGAGCGCTCCTCGTTGATGACCGCGTCGAGGTACTCCTCGGCCTCGGCGACGGTCATTCCCTTGATCTCGCGGGCGATGGCCTTGCTGTGCTTGATACTGATGGGCCGATCTCGGAGCATACCTTTGGCCGTGGTCTCCGGGTCGGCCTCGACACTGTAGTTGATACCCATGGCTTACTTGAGTGGCACGAACTTCGAGGACCGGGTCGCGCCGATGCCGGCCTGGCCGTGGGTGACCGAACTCCGCGTGAGCTGGAACTCGCCAAGGTAGTGACCGATCATCTCGGGCTGGACCTTGACGCGTTCGAACTCCTGACCGGTGTAGACGGCGAAGGTCAGTCCGACGAAGGAGGGGAGGATCGGCATGTCACGCAGGTGCGTGCGCACCGGATCGTTCGCCGTCTCCTCCTCGCTCTTGTCGCGGACCTTCTCGAGCAGCTTCTCGTGCTCGACGCCGAGTCCTCGTTTGATAGTTCGCCGCTGACGTGC
This sequence comes from Halogranum amylolyticum, assembly GCF_900110465.1. GTDB lineage: Archaea > Halobacteriota > Halobacteria > Halobacteriales > Haloferacaceae > Halogranum > Halogranum amylolyticum. Next base: position 446,630 of record NZ_FODV01000001.1, on the reverse strand, counting down.
GGGGAGCAGTTCTGCGACCTCGTCAAGCTCCATCTCCTGCAGCTCGTCGAGCGTGTGACCGCGGTAGGTGAACTCACCTTCACGGCCGGTTCGGTATTCCGAGCTCATTATTTGTTCCCTGCCTTACCGCCGCGACCGGTGCGCTTCGATGCGATGTCACCGACCTTGCGGCCTGGGGGTGCGTTTCGCGAGACGGACTTCGGCTTGCCGGGGTGCTGGCGGCCGCCGCCACCGAACGGGTGGTCGACGGCGTTCATCGCCACACCACGGACGCGAGGCCACTTCGTCCCGCGGGCCTTCATCTTGTGATGCTTGTTACCTGCCTTGACGAACGGCTTCTCCGTGCGGCCACCGCCGGCGACCACACCGATGGTCGCGCGGCAGTCGGGGTTGAGCCGCTTGACCTCGCCGCTCGGCAGCTTGACGACCGCGACGCTGCGGTCGTGGCTGAGCAGCTGAGCGGAGACGCCCGACGACCGGGCGAACTTGCCGCCGTCACCGGGCTGACGCTCCACGTTGCAGACCGGGACCCCTTCCGGGATCTCCGAGAGTGGGAGCGTGTTTCCGGGTTTGATCTCTGCTGTGACACCGACCTGGATGGTCTCGCCGACGGTGACACCCTCGGGGACGAGGATGAGCCGCTGGTCGCCGTCGTCGAACTCGACGGCGGCGATCGGCGCGCTCCGGGCGGGGTCGTGCTCGATGTCGACGACCGTACCGGAGACGGTGTCCGATTCTTCGGACTTCTTGTGCGACAGTTCGGCCTTGTAGCGGTGCGACGGAGCCCGGAAGGTGGGTCCACCGCGACCACGACGCTGGCCCTGAATGCGACGTCCCATAGATTAGAACACCCCGATTCGCGAGGCGACTTCCTGTGCGTCGTCGTCCTCGCCCAGCGTGACGATTGCTTTCTTCTTCCCCTTCGGGGTGACCTGCGTGTTGACCTTCTGGATAGTCACCTCGTAGCGGGATTCGATCTCCTCGACGATCTCGCCCTTGGTCGCGTCGATGTGGACGATGAACTGGAGCTTGTTGTCGAAGTCCATCTGGTTCATCGCCTTCTCGGTCACGAGGGGGTGCTCGATGACGCTCATCGGTCGGCCACCTCCTCGAGGGCGCTCTCGGTGAAGATCGTCAGGCGACCGGCGTGCGTGCCGGGCGCGAGGTCCTCCGCGCTGACGTTCGCTGCCGTGGCGACGTCGGCACCGGCGAGGTTGCGCGCCGCGCGCGACGGCTCCTCGCTGGTGACGAAGAGGATCGACTTGGGTCGCTTGTACTTGCGACCACGCGTCTTCCCGCGGCCAGCCTTGACCTTCTTGTTCTGGTCGGAGCGCTCGACGTCGGCGTAGACGCCGAGCGTCTCGAGCAGCTCGACGACTTCCTGCGTCTTCAGCAGGTCCTCGAAGTCGTCGGAGACGACGAGCGGCAGTTCGAGGTCGTCGTCGAACTGGTGACCGCGCTCGCTTACCAGCTCGGGGTTCGCCGTGGCGGCGATAGCCGAGCGGACCGCGAGTTTGCGCTCTTTGTCGTTGATCTTCTTGCCCAGTTCCTTCTCGACCTTCGGCGGGTGTGCTTTGCGCCCGCTGACTGCGTGCGGGACGCGTCGAGCGACGCCGTTCTCGCGTGGGTCGTGCGACATCCCGCGGCCGCTTCCCAGCGACTCGGCGGGGGTGCGCAGCCCGGCGAACTCGTCTGCGCCGTAGGCCTGTTTCCGGTTTGCCTGCGCGGCGAGGACGGCGCGCTTGATGAGGTCCGGACGGTAGTGCGTCTCGAAGACCTCCGGCAGTTCAAGCGTACCGGCGTCGTCGCCGTTCAGGTCACGAATTGTTGCCTGCATAGTTTATCCCTGGTTCGATGCGGTTGAAACGTAGCGCACCTCGGGGTCGAGGCGCGGTTGGTCGTTCGGTCGGACGGCCGGTCGGAAGCGGATGAGCCGCTTGTTCGGTCCCGGCAGCGACCCCTTGATGAGCGCGTAGTTGCCGTCGACTTCGCCGTAGTTGACGAAGCCGCCGTCGACGCTCGCGTCGGAGCCTTCGCCGACGTCGATGAGACGCTTGTTGAGCTCCGTCCGCTGGTGGTAGCCCATCTGCCCCTGCTGGGGGACGGTCGAGCGGACGCGGGAGGGGTTCCACGGGCCGAGGTTACCGATTCGGCGCCGCCAGCCCTGACGGGCGTGCTTCCCCTTCCGCTTCTGAACGCCCCAGCGCTTGACGGGACCCTGCGTCCCCTTCCCCTTCGTGACACCGCTCACGTCGAGGTACTCGCCGGGACGGAACACGTCCTCCATCGAGTGTTCGCCGCCCGCCTCGAGGAGTTCGAGCGCGAAGTCCGAACGTTCCTCGAGGGAGCCGCCACCGACGCGTGTCTCCATCACGTCGGGCTTCTTCTTCGGGACGTTCTTGAGCGCACTCGGGACGGTGTGGGTGATCATCCGCACGTCGTCGACCGTTCCGTCGTCGAGGAGTGCGCGCAGTTCGTCTGCGTCCTCGTCGAAGGTACTCTCCGCCGGCAGGTCGAGGGTCCGGTCGAGTTCCTCGTGGAACTCGGTGGTCCATACCTCGGTTACCGGCTTCTTTCCGTACGCCGTGTCTTTGTAGGCTCGCAGAGCGACCGCCCGCATCGGGGGCGTCTCGACGACCGTGACGGGAACCGACTCCTCCATCCCCTCGCGTGCGGAGTTGGATTCGTCGTTCACCATCACGACGTGGGTCATACCGGCCTTGTAACCGGCGAAGCCCTGCAACGCAGGCGAGCCCTCGTCGTCCGGCCAAGACCGGATGCGAGGGACTTCACTCGCCGCGCGCTTGCGCGGGCCGAAGCCCATCGAGCCTTTTCGTGGTCTGCTTGGTTGTGGCATTGTTTCACTCCGTGAGTGTCAGGCAGGCGAGTGAGGCGAACATCGCTTCCTCCGTCCGCACCACCTCGCTGCCCTGTCGCGGAATCGTATTCAGCCAGAGGTCGAACCCGCTGTCGGGTCCGACGCTCGCCCCGCCGGTACTGGCGGGGAGTTCCTCGACGTCGACGTCGACGTCGAGGATGTCTGGAAGCCCTCGTCCGGGGGATCCGAAGACGACGGTCGTTCCGTCGTCGAGACGGCCGACGAGCGACGACAGCCGCGAGACGGAGAGTTCCTCTCCGTGCCGCGACGTCGCGATGCGGACGCCGGCGTCATCCCGGGCGAGCGCTTCCTCGAGGTCCATGCGTTCGACGACGTAGCCCGGTGGGGCGGCGTCGACGATCCGCGCACGGACCGGCTCTCGCGAAGAGATCCTGACGGTGACGCGCTCTCCCTCGCCCACCGACATTCCGTCGGGGGTGATGAGGGAGATCGGGTGTTGCATTCCGCAATTGACCCGGACGCGGCCTTCAGGTCCGACCTCGGTCACGATTCCCTGTGTTAACGACCCCGAATCGTTCGATCCGGAGCCGGTCTGTGGGGAGACGCGCAGGGGCGGGAGCACACCGACGTACTCGAGTTCGTCGCGGACGTCCCAGACCTCCTGACGGAGGTAGGGGGGCGTCACGGCGTATTCGAGCACGGTGGTGACGAACTCACCACCCCAGCGTTCTTCGCCTTCCCGGTCGGGGAAGACGACGAGTCTGTCCGCCCGGAACACCGTCGCCGCACGGGCGACGTAGCCGAGCTTGCGAGTTGCCTCGCGTTTGTCCTCGGCCTCCCGGACGAGCGAGGACGGCACGCAGACGGTCTGTGTCATGGCCGTCCTTTGGCGTCTCGCCACTAGACTGTAGCGATTGTACCGGAGCCTCCCCTAAAAGGGTAGCGAATGTAATTCGGAGTTGCGAGGCCGTCACATACGCTTTCGTGGGGGTTTCGTGTGGGAGTGTCTCGTGCGAAAAACACTCACGGCAACTGGCCGTTCTAGGGGATTCCGGAACCCTTAATAAGTAATCTCGAGTTAGATGTAACTGTAGCACGACGCGGTACGGACGTGCACTGATAGTGTAGTGGTATCACGTGACCTTGCCATGGTCACAACCTGGGTTCAAATCCCAGTCAGTGCACTCCAACACCGCCTGCCTGCACTGATAGTGTAGTGGTATCACGTGACCTTGCCATGGTCACAACCTGGGTTCAAATCCCAGTCAGTGCACTTCTCTCGTTTACTACGTTCCGAGCGCCGAGTCTCGGCGCGACGAACCGTAATGCGGTAAATGCGGAACGCTAGGTTGTGAATCAGGGAGGTCGCAGTCTCGCGAACGGCAGTGAACGAGGAGGCGTCCGACCGTGGTTCACATCTCGGTCAGTGCGGTGTTCTCGGCCCCGGATCGCCGGAACGGGGTCCCTCTCTCGTTTTCTTACTTGTTTCCCACGCGCGCAACGCACGCGGACGGGTGAGAACCGAGTCAAGTTGGCAAACGGATCGAGAGAACGCCGGACGACGACCCCCGTCGCCCACGGTTCACTCGTCGCCGTCGACGGCCGTCGCGTCGGGGTCGACACCGAACGAGATAGTGTCGGCCGTCTCGATGCGTTCGATCCCGTCGAGATCACAGAGCTCGTCGACCGCTGTCTCGGGGAGCGTCACGAGGTACGCGGAGAAGTCAAGGTCGCGGTCGACCGACCCGTCGAGTTCCTCGACCGTCGAGTCGAGCCCGTCGTCGCGGTCGTCGTCTCGGAGTTCGACCACGAGCGACACCGATTCGTCCGCCACGGGGTCCTCGCGAATGCGACGGACGGGGTGTGAGAGGTACATAGCGGAGAGAGACGGGCGGGCGAGAAAAAGCCGCGGTCTCGGCGTTGTGAACGACTCACTCGACCGGATCGCTGGCGGCGGCCCGGTCGACGTCGGCGGTGTCGCGCGTCGACCAGCGGAGTTCGAGCCTCACCGTCCCGTCGACCAGCCCCAGTCGCGACGACTCGGTGTCCGTCTCGTAGCGCTGCGGCGGTGGGAGCGTCACCGACTGGTCGCCGACGCTGACGACGACGTCTTCGTCGGTGTCGAACAGGCGTTTCAGTTCGGTGAGCGAGTCGGCGACCTCGTGTCGCGTCGGTCGCTCGCGGTCGTGTGCCGGTCTGACGCCGCCGACGACCGGCTCGATGCTGACGTCGGCGCTCCGGTTCGAGAGGACGGCGTTGACGACCGCGCCGAGGAGGACGACGAGGCCGCTGAAGTAGAGCCAGGTGAGGAGGACGAGGATACCGCCGACGACGCTCTTGTCGCCGCTCTGTGCGTAGAGGGTGAACAGCGTCTCGAAGGTGACGAGTCCGACCGCCGCGAACAGCGTGCCGGGGAACACTTCGACGACGCCGACGTTGGTGTCCGGAAAGATGTAGTACATCGGAAAGAACGTGACGGCGAGTCCAGCGACGAGGACGGCCCGCGACAGCGTCCACGCGAGGAGTCCGTCGTCGCCGAGGGGGACGACCGACCGGACGACGACGGCGGTGACGATGGCGACGGCGAACGTGACGAGGACGATGAGGCCGTCCGAGAGCTGGTCGCCGAACGTATTGGCCGTCTCCGTCTCGTAGATGTCCGAGAAGGCCGTATCGAGCCCGCGGAAGATGCGCAGCGTCCCCCAGACGAGCACGAGTCCGCCGACGATGGTCACTCCCGTCGACCCGCCTGCCGTCTGCAGTTCTGTGACGAGCAACTGCTGTGCGCCCGGCGTGAGCACGGCTTCGATGAGCGTGATGAACCCCTCCTCCAGCGAGCGGCTGCCCGTCGCGGAGATGGCCGCCAACAGCAGGAACAAGAGCGGCAACAGCGAGACGAACGCGTGGTAGGCGATGCTCCCGGCGAGGAACGTTATCTTCTCGGCGCGAATCTCCGTGACGATGGCTCTCCCCACCGTCAGGCCGCGTTCGATACGTGGGTTCATCGACCCGCGTCTAACACGGCTGACGAGAAAAGTGCGTGGGGGAGCGGCGTCGTCGCTGGGAACCGGCCGTGGTCCGTCGCTCGTGGACGGCCCCGACAGTTAGGCGGTCGGGGGTCGTACGGGAACGTATGACAGTCATCGCACTCCTGAGTGTCGCTCCCGTCGTCGAAGGCAGCATGTCCGAAGAGGTGGCCAAGGCGGTCGCCGCCCTCGACGAGTTCGACGTCGCCTACGAGACGAACCCGATGGGGACGGTCGTCGAAGCCGACGACGTCGACACCTTGCTGGCGGCCGTCGGAGCCGCACACAAGGCCGTCGACGGCGACCGCGTGAGCACGTTCCTGAAGATCGACGACAAGCGAACCAGCGACGGGACCGCCCGCGAGAAGGTTGACGCCGTCGAGTCGCATCTGGGCCGGACGGCGAAGCGCGAGCGCGAGTAGACGGAAGAGTCGATCCGAGCGTCGAACTCGACCCCTCGAGTACGGCCGGCTGTGGGTGGCATTCGACGGGCCGACCTCGGTCGCGTCGTCGAGCGGGCGGGGTACGAGATCAACTAGGCACGCCTCCCCGACGCTTCGCCGACTGACAAACCCTAAGGGCGAAACCGCCGAATCCGTCCGTATGGACAGTATCAACCGGATGGCCATCGAACTCGTCGACGAGGCGCTGGACTTCGCCGACGAACTCAACATCGCGGCCTACGAGCTCGACTCGGGGGCGACGGTGCTCGACTTCGGCGTCGAGACCGACGGCGGGATGGAGGCGGGACTGTTGCTCGCGGAGATCCAGACCGCCGGACTGGCGACCGTCCAGACGCGGATGGACGAACTCGACGGCGCACCGCTGCCGTACGTCGAACTGTCGAGCGACCACCCCGGCATCGCGCTGCTCGGGTCACAGAAGGCCGGCTGGGAGTTGGAGTTCGACGACTTCGACGGGCTCGGCAGCGGTCCGGCCCGCGCGCTCGTCGGTCAGGAGACCGACTTCGAGCGGCTCGGCTACTACGATGAGTTCGACCTGACGGTCCTCGCCGTCGAGAGCGTCGAACTGCCCGGCGACGAGGTCGCGGAGCACGTCGCCGACCTCGCCGGGATCAACCCCGAGGCGGTGTTCCTCCCGACGTTCCCGGCCGGGAGTCTGGTCGGGAGCGTCACCACGGCCGCCCGCGCGGCGGAACTCGCCGTCTTCCGCCTGATGGAGCTCGGCTACGACCCGCTGGACGTCATCTCCGCCTCCGGCACGGCACCCGTCGCCCCCGTCAGCTACGATGAGGGCGTCGCCATGGGCCGGACGAACGACGCGCTCGCCTACGGCGGGCAGGTCTACCTGCACGTCCGCGAGGACTTCGACCGCTTCGACGAGATCGTCTCGACCGCCGCCGACGACTACGGGACGTCGTTCTACGAGATCTTCGAGGACGCCGACTGGGACTTCTACGAGGTGCCGGAGACGGTGTTCGCCCCCGCACAGGTCACCGTCGACGTCGCGAACGGGCCGACCTACGTCCACGGCGAGACCGACGAGACGCTCGTCGCGGACTCGTTCGGTCTGTGAAGTTCAAACTGGTCCCGCCCGCCCCTGACGACCTCGATGTCGTCGCCGACGCCCAGCGCGCCGTCCCACTGGTGCCGGGGTCGGAGGACGACTGCTGTGCCCGCCTCATGCGTCGGCTCGACCTCCCGAGTCGGGACGTCGCCCGGACGTGGCTCACGTTCCTCCGGGCGCTCGAGCTCGCCGAGGAGACGTCGTCCGGGTTCAGACGCATCCGGGTCGACCCCACCGAGACGCAGCTCCGCGAGACGTTCCGGCGACGAGTGTTCGGTGCCGAGGAGGTGGTAACGACGCTCGAGACGGCCGAGAACCCGCTGACGGTGGACGACGTCTTCGAGACGTTCGCGGAACACGTGCCGGTCTGGGAACACTACAAGAACCCCAACGAGTGGGAGGTCGTCTGGCGCGACCGCGTCGGCGAGATTCTCGAGTGGCTCGTCCTCCTGGGGTCCGCAGAGCGGACGGACGCCGGCTACGTCCCAGCGGCCGAGTGACGCGCGGCGTCTCGGCGACCACACACATCAGAAACCGCTCAAATCGGCACACTTAGGTGCGGCAACTGGCGTACTCGTGGTACGAACCCGAAGACGTGTGTATCCGAGTCGAGGAGTGTGGCTACTTCCCAACGACGACGCGGTTCCGCTCGCGACCGACGCGGGGAAACCGGTGGTCGTCGACGCACCCGAGAGCGAGGCAGCAGCGGCGTTCCGCGACGTCGCCGGCGCGTTCGTGGCGACCGCTCGACGGAACTGAGAGACACACGGAACGGAGAGTGTGAATCGACGGCGAGACGGCTCGACTGTCCGCTCAGTCGCGGTCGACCTTCGTCACCGTCCCGACGCCCTTACTCTGCCCCTCGCGGAAGACGAACCGCTGACCCTCCTCGACGCAGTAGGGACGGAACTTGAACTCGACGCGAGCGTGGCCGGTGTCGCCCGGCAGGAGCTGCCCGTCCTCGGGGTAGAAGACGGCCGCCTCGCTGATGGTCTCGAGGTGGATGACCGGTTCGTAGCCCGCCCCGATGCGCGTCGGGTGGTTGAGCACCATCACGTCGGCCTCGAACGACCGGGTCGCGACGGGGTCGGCCTCGGGGTCGACCAGCACCATCCCGCGGTCGATCTCTCGCTCCTTGACGCCTTTGAGCGCGATACCGACGATTCGACCCGCCTTCGCACGGTCGACGCGGTGGTAGTGCATCTCGATGGAGCGGACCTCCACCTCGCGGAACTCGCCGTCCTGCATCGGACCCAGGAGGAGCGTGTCGCCGGCCTCGACGCTCCCGGAGGTGACCGTCCCGGAGGCGACGGCGCCGACGCCCGTCACGCTGTAGGTCCGGTCGATGTACAGTCGGAACTGCCCGCCCTCGTCGCTGGTCTTCGGCAGTTGCTCGAACAGTTGGTCGAGCGTGTCGAGCCCCTGCATCGTGACGGCGCTGGTCTGAACGATGGGGACCACAGCGGAGCTGATCTCGTCGACCGCCGCGTCGACGCCGTGGCGTTCGACGAGCAGCGGCGTCTTCCCCACGTCGCGCAGGAGGCGTTCGACCTCGCGTTCGACCTCCGACACTCGCTCCTCGCTGACGGCGTCGACCTTCGTCAGCGCGACGACCGTGGGCAGTTCGGTCGCCAGGAGGATACCGAGATGTTCGCGGGTCGTCCGGGTCGGTCCGTCGTCGGCGGCGACGACGAGCAGGCCGTAGTCGAGCTTCTGTCCGACGAGGCCGCGGATCGTCGTCCGAAGCCACGGTTCGTGGCCGACGGTGTCGACGAAGGAGACCAGCCGGTCGGCCGTCTCGACGACCTGCGCCCGGTCGGTCCGGCGGTGCGGGTTGTCCATGTGAACCGGTCCGTCGCCGTCGAAGCCGTAGACGGCGTAGGAGAGATCCGCCGAGAGGCCGCGTTCGATCTCGTGCGGTTGGACGTCGAGGAACCCCCGAGTGCCGCCGTTACCGTCGTCGGACTGGCCCGTGACGAGCGATCCGACGAGCGTGCTCTTGCCGTGGTCGACGTGGCCGGCGGTGCCGACGATGATGTGGTTGTCGTCGGATTCGAGGTAAGCACCCTCCCGGATGGTGGCGATGCCGACGATGCCACGTTCGGCGTCGTCGCCGACGCCCCACGTCTCGACGTCGTCGATGTGCGCACCGGCCTCCTCGGCCAGCAGCGACAGGACGTCCATCGTCTCGGAGAAGGCGTCGGGCGAGATGCCGGCGATGCCGCCGTCGTCGGTGACGCCGACCACGTACGTGGCTTCGCCGTCGCCGGACAGGACACGGTGTCGCAGTTGGGCGGCGAGACTCTCCATTCTGCCGTCGGCGAGGTGGAGGTCGCGAGAGAGGCGTTCTTTGAACTCGATGTTTCCGCCTTCCTCTTCGCCGCGCTCGAGGGCCTCGTGTAGGGCGGCCCGGTCCGCGCTCATGAACGGGGTTAGGTAACCGCTTCATATAGCCCTTTTCGTGTTGTGAATACTCATACCACAACAGGGCTCGGGTGTGTACGCGTCGCTCCGGAGTTGCGGACGTCGAGTGCCACGAGAAGGAGTGGCGTCTCGGTCGGTCAGTCGGTCAGCGTCTCGTACGCTCGGTTGACTCGCTTGAACGCCTCCTCGCTCCCGTCTTCGGTGTCCGGATGGACCTCCTTCACCTTCGAGCGGTAGGCGCGTTTGATCTCTTCGGCGGTGGCGCTGGCGTCGAGTCCGAGCGCCCGATACGCCTCCGCTCGGGAGGGGCCGGCGGTCGTTCTCGGCGCGCGACCCGTCTGCCGCCGCTCGCGTGCACCGTCGGCGGTCGCCCGCCGGTAGTTCTCCCGGACGTTCTCGCGACGTGCACCCGCCCCGAAGCCGGCGAAGCGCTCGCGCTCGTTCGACTGCCCCTGTCGAACCCGGCGGCGGGTGCGGTCGTCGAGCCGACCGCTGGCCTGAACCCACATGAAGTAGGCGGTCGCTCCGAACGCGAGGGCCAACACGAGGAGGAACGGCTGGTAGACGAGCCCGAGCACCGCCACGAGGACGGCGAGCCCTGCGAACACCGAGGCGAGCGCCATCACGAGCTGGTCGCGGTCCACGTCTCTGGATATGGAGTCCACCGTTGTAAGACTCTCGTCGTCGGCCCCCCGGCCTCAGCGCTCAAGGGGCTGTGTCGCGAACGCCTGTGTATGAGTCTCAGTGGTCTCTGTCAGGTGTGTGAGTCGACGACCGCCGAGCACGCGTGCGACCAGTGCGGGACACAGGTGTGTGAGGAGCATTTCGACCGGACGCAGGGCGTCTGCGTCCGGTGTGCGTCCGTCCGCGACGAGGGCGGCGTCGGCGAGCGCGAGAAACCCTCGGGGACGGGTCACGACGACACCGGGCCCGGGACGGGGATGCGCTGACGAGCGGCCACGGCCGACGTCGGCGTCACGACCGACACGTAACGCTATGCCTCCGGCACGCGTCTCTAGACACATGAACACCGTCCCGGAGACGACGAGCGACCTGCGAGACGACGGCTACCGGTGTGACGCCTGTGGGAGAGAGTTCCGAACGGAGGAGGCACTCGTCGACCACATCAACTCGGTCGGGTTGGTCTACTGACGTCGACGCCGACGACCCGCCTCACCGGAACTGGTTCAGCCGTCGCTTCAGCCGACGGGCCGCTTGACCCGCCGCTCTGTCGAACGTCTCGCCCTCGCCCGCGAAGATGATCCCCCGCGAGGAGTTGACGAGCCCGACACCCTCGGCGAGGCCGAACTCGACGGCCGCCTCGGCGTCGCCACCCTGTGCACCGACGCCGGGGACGAGAAACGGCAGCTCCGGCACCTGCTCGCGGATCGCCTCCAGTTCCTCGGGTGCAGTCGCACCGACGACCAGACCGACGTTGCCGTGCTGGTTCCAGAGCTCCGCGAGCGCGGCGACCCGCTCGTAGACCGCCTCGCCGGAGGCGAGTTCGAGGTCCTGCAGGTCGGCACCGCCGGGGTTGGAAGTCCGACAGAGAACGAACACCCCCTTGTCTTCGCGGTCGAGGAACGGCTGCAGCGAGTCGCGACCCATGTATGGGTTGACGGTGACGGCGTCGACGTGGTCGAGCAGTTTGGCGTACTGCCGCGTCGTGTTGCCGATGTCGGCGCGCTTGGCGTCGAGGAGGACGGGGACGTCCTTGCCGTGGGCGTAGGCGATCGTCTCCCGGAGCGACCGCCAGCCGTCGGCGTGCTCGTAGAACGCCGCGTTCGGTTTGTAGCAGGCGGCGTGCTCGTGAGTGGCGTCGATGATGCGACGGTTGAACGCCCACTGCGGCAGCTCCTCCTCCTGGAGATGCTCGGGAATGCGACTCGGGTCGGCGTCCAGACCGACCGAGACGACGCTGTCGACGCGCTCGATGCGGTCGCCGAGGCGGTCGAAGAAGTTCGAAGTCATTTACCGGGTCTCTCGGTCGGGGGGACTAAACGTTCTCCCTTCGGCCGAGTCGCGGCGTCACGCGAACCGGAGTCGGTGCTCCGGTCGATGGAACCGACCGTCGCGCCGCCGCGACGGGGTCGGGAGACGCTCGTTGCGAAATATTAATCAATATAGTCTGTCTTTTTATTCAGATACTGTGACGATCGAATCGACGGACGGAGTTGTGCTCGTAGTCGAGCAACCGAGCGACGAGGTCGCCTCGGCGCTGGGTCGCTCGCTCGACGGTCTCCGTATCGAGTCGGTGACGGACTACTCGACACTCGGGAGTCGGACCGGGACGGTCGACTGTGTCGTCGTCGGACCCGGCGAAACGTCCGTCTCTACCGTCGTCGAAGCGGTCCGACCCCTCGACGAGGTTCCGGTGGTCGTCTTCCGGCCGTCGACCGCCGAACGTCCGACCGCTGCACTCGACGCCGGCGCGAGCGACGTTGTTCCGGCGGACGGCGCCGACGCGGTACGGTTGCTCGCTCACCGCGTCGAGGCGACCGTCGACCGTCGTCACTGTGAGCGGGAACGCGCGGAGGCGACGAACCTGCTCGATGCTCTCTTCGAGCGAGTTCCGCTCCACCTGTACGTCAAAGACGGAGAGGGTCGACATCTCCGGGTCAGCCACGCGTACACCAGCGACCCCAGTAAGTACATCGGGAAGACCGACTTCGACCTCCACGAGAGCGAGGAGAGCGCACGGACGTACGCCGACGACAGATACGTCGTCCAGGAGAACGAACCGATCCTCTACAAGCGCGAACCCGTCGTACAGAACGACAGAGCACGCTTCTCGGTCGACGACCTCCAGCGTCACTACGCCAACGCGATGTCAGACGACGCACCGACGGTCGACCGCGACCTGTTCGAGGACGGGTACGACGGGTGGGTGCTCACGTCGAAGGTGCCGTGGTACGACAGCGACGGCGAAGTCGCCGGTCTCATCGGCGTCACCGTCGACGTGAGCCGGCAGGAGGCGTATCGAAGCCGCCTCGAGCGACAGAACCGACGGCTCGAGGAGTTCGCGAGCGTCGTCTCACACGACCTCCGGAACCCGCTGAACGTCGCGACGGGTTATCTCGAACTGGTACGGGAGACGGGGAGCCTCGACTACCTCGATCGCGTCGCCGACGCACACGAACGGATCGACGAGCTCATCGACGACATCCTCTCGCTCGCTCGCGGAGGAAACGATATCGACGACCCCGCCGACGTCCCGCTCGACGCACTGGTGCGAGATGCCTGGAAGACCGTCCGGACCCGGTCGGCGACACTCAAGGTCGTCGGACCGTTAGGGTCGGTTCGCGCCGACGAAACCCGTCTCCGAGAACTGCTGGAGAACCTGTTTCGGAACAGCGTGGAGCATGGCTCCACGAACAACCGGACGGAGTCCGGTGACTCGGTCGAGCACGGGGCTCGACCCGCCGACGGTCACTCTGCTCCCGACGACGCACAGGACGGTCCCGAGAGCGATCGACCGTCGACCGAAGACGGAGAGCACGTCGTCGTCCGCGTGGGGCGACTCGACGACAGGGAGGGGTTCTACGTCGCCGACGACGGCCCCGGAATCCCCGAGGCGGAGCGCGAACGCGTCTTCGAGCAGGGGGTGACGACCAGCCCGTACGGGACGGGGTTCGGGCTCGCCATCGTCCGTCGCATCGCCGAGGCGCACGGGTGGAGCGTCCGCATCGTCGACGCCGACACCGACGCCGGGGGCGCCCGATTCGAGTTCTGCGGTGTGCGAGACGTCTCCGCGTCGACCGACCGAACGACTTAGTAGTTCGATAGGAAACTACACGGGTATGAGTCAACCGGCCGAGAGCGACATACAGGAGGCAGCCACCGAGCAGTCGAGCATCGCTCCGGCGGAGGCGTTCGCCCTCCTCGGCAACGACACCCGTATCGAGATCCTCCAGGCGCTGCTCGACGCCGGCGGCGACGACGCGCCCGTCGCCTTCTCGGATCTCTACGCCCGCGTCGACATCGACGACAGCGCCCACTTCAACTACCACCTGAAGAAGCTCACCGACCACTTCGTCCGGAAGACGGAGGAGGGGTATCGCTTCCAGTACCCCGGTCGGAAAGTCGTCCGGGCAGTGTTCGCCGGCACGTTCACCGACCACGCCGAGCTCGATCCGTTCCCCGCACCGGGATCGTGTTACGACTGCGAGGGCGACCTCCAGGCGTGGTACGCCGCCGAACATCTCACCATCGAGTGCGTCGACTGCGGCCGGAGCCACCTCAGCTACTCGTTCCCGCCGGGCGGCCTCGAAGACCGGACGCCGGAGGAACTGCTCGACGCCTTCCACCACCACGTCCGACACCACTACTGTCTCGCCGCCGACGGCGTCTGTCCGGAGTGCATGGGGAAGATGGAGACGACGCTCGGACGCGACTGCGAACTGCCCGGGCTGGAACTCCGCGTCGATCACGTCTGCACCCGGTGTCGGAACCACCTCTACTCCGCGGTCGGGGTGAACCTGCTGGACAACGCCGACGTGTTGACGTTCCACGCCAACCGCGGCGTCGACCTCAGCACACGCCCGTTCTGGACGTTCGACTGGTGTGTCAGCGACGAGCGGACGACGGTGCTCGCCGAGGACCCGATCCGGGTCCGACTCGACATCCCCTGTGCGGGCGACACCCTGTCGGTGACGCTCGACGAGACGCTGACCGTCCTCGACGTCGAACGACCCTGACGGCGAAAACACCTACCTTTCTGGCTCGAGAATTCGGTCGTATGGAACGTCGGTTCGCGACGATATCGGCGCGACACGTATCGAACGTCAGGAGGTGGGCGTGTGGCCACTGAGACCGAAGAGAACCCCGCTACACAGTCGCAGGCTCACTCACACGACATCCTCGACACGCAGATCAAGGAGGGGATGAACGAACTCGACCGCGAGTCGATCGGGCTCTTTCTCTCCTCGCTCTCGGCGGGACTGGACATCGGGTTCGGGCCGCTGCTCATCGCGGTCGTGGTGACGGTCTCGACGGGCCAACTCTCACCGCCGCTGATCGAGATACTGATGGCGAGCGCGTACTCACTGGGGTTCTTGTTCGTCATCCTGGGACAGACCGAACTGTTCACCGAACACACGACGCTGGCGGTGTTACCGGTGCTCGACCGACAGGCGTCGATCCTCGACCTCGGACGACTGTGGGGACTGGTTTACGGTGGCAACATCGTCGGCGGCACCCTCTTTGCGATCTTCGTGGTCCCCATCGGCATCTCGCTCGGCGTCGCAGAGCCGAGTGCGTTCGCGGAGGTCGCCACGAAGTTGACGGACCACAGTGCGTTCACCCTGTTCGGGGCGGGAATCCTCGCCGGCTGGCTGATGGGGCTGCTCTCGTGGCTCGTCACCGCGTCGAGCGACACCATCGGCACCGTGGCGGTCATCTTCATCGTCACCGGCGCCATCGGCTTCATGCATCTCCCTCACAGCATCGCCGGCAACGTCGAGGTGCTCGCCGGCCTCGTCGCCACGAACGAGGTAACGTTCGCCGACTACGGACGGTTCCTGGTCACCTCGACGGCCGGGAACGCCGTCGGCGGGACGGTGTTCGTCGCCCTCCTGAAGTACGGTCACGTCGTCCGCGGCGGGAGCTGATCCGTTCGGTTCCCCGCTCCGGTCGCTATCCGGTCCGAAACGAGTAGTCGACCGACGGAGCACTGTGCGTCAACGCGCCCATCGAGACGACGTCGACGCCCGTCTCGGCGTACGCGGGGACGTCGGCGAGCGTGATGCTGCCGCTGGCCTCCGCGAGCACGTCGGCCGGGAGCGCGTCGACGCCGTCGGCGACCTGTTCCGGGGCCATGTTGTCGAAGAGGACGATATCCGCGCCGGCCTCGGCGGCCCGGACGCCGTCTTCGGGACGCTCGACCTCCACCTCGAGCTTCGTGACGAACGACTTGCGCGCACGGAGCTGTGCGACCGCCTCCTCCAGTCCCAGCTCCGCGACGTGGTTGTCCTTCACCATCACGAGACCCGAGAGATCGAGTCGGTGGGTGTCGCCCCCGCCCGCGGCGACGGCCCGTTTCTCGACGCCGCGCAGTCCGGGCGTCGTCTTCCGCGTCGCCGCGATCCGCACCCCGTCTGTCACCTCGGCGGCGGCGTCGACGGCGCGACGCGTCGCCGTCGCGACGCCGGAGGCGTGCCCGACGAGGTTCACCGCGACGCGCTCGCCACGGAGGACGTCCCGTGCGGGGCCGGCCACCCGGAGGACGACGTCGCCGGGGGCGACTCGACTGCCGACGTCGACCGTCCGTTCCGCGTCGATATCGAGGTAGTCGAAGACGGCGAGCGCCTCCTCCAGCCCCGCGACTACGCCGTATCCCTTCGCGACGAGTCGCCCGTCGGTGTCGCCGGGGACGTGGTTCGTCACGTCTCGGTGACCGAGATCCTCCCGGAGCCACCGCTCGACGGTCGAGTCAGCGACGAACACGGGCCTCCTCGGCGTCGTCTCGACCGCCCGACGGCGGTCCCTCGCCCTCGTCATCGGCGACGACACGGTGACAGCCCGCCGAGGGGTGCTCCGCGGCCGCCCGTGCGACGAGGAGTCCGGTGACGCAGGCGTTCCGGAGCTCGTACAGCTCCCGCGACGTCCGCGTCCGGGTGTAGGCGTCGACCTCGCCTTTGAGTCGCCGGAGTGCGGCGGTCGCCCGTCGGAGACCGTCCGGTGTCCGTTCGAGACCGACGTGTTCGTCCATCAGCGTCTGTAACCGTCGGAGCTTCGTCTCGGCGAACGACGGCGGGAGCGACGGGTCGCCGTCACGGGGGCGCGGGGCTTCGACCGTCTCGACCTCGTTGCCGGCAGCCGCCTCGCCCGCGCGCAGTCCCCAGACGAGGCCTTCGAGGAGGCTGGTCGAGGCGAGGCGGTTGGCGCCGTGGACGCCGGTCCGGGCACACTCGCCGACGGCGAACAGGCGGTCGAGCGTCGTCCGTCCCCGGTCGTCGACGGCGACCCCCCCGCAGAGGAAATGTTCGCTCGGCGCGACGGGGATCCCGTCGGCCGGGTCGACGCCGCGCGCTTCACACAGCGCCGCCAAGTCCGGAAACTCGTCGGCGAAGTCCAACGCGGAGACGTCGAGACGAACCTCGCCGGTCCGCGCGCGTTCGCAGGCGACGGCGCGAGCGACCACGTCGCGCGGGGCGAGTTCGGCGTCGGGGTGGACGTCGAGCATGAACCGCTCGCCCGTCGCGTTCCGGAGGACGCCACCCTCGCCGCGGACCGCCTCGCTGACGAGGAACGGGCCGTCCTCGTCGCCGTCGTCCCGGCTACCGCCGTCCCTGTCGTCCTCGCCGACGTACGCGGTCGGATGGAACTGCACGTACTGCACGTCCTCGATCGCGGCACCGGCGAGCGCGGCCATCGCGACGCCGTCGCCCGTCGCCCCGTCGGGGTTCGTCGATCGGCCGTAGCAGGCCCCGACGCCGCCCGTCGCGAGCACCGTGGCCCCGGCGAACACGGGTTCGGCCGACCGCTCGGTGTCGCTTGACTCGAGGTGCGCGCCGTAGACCCTGCCCTCGTGGGTGAGGAGGTCCAACACGGCCGTGTCGTCGCGTACCGTCACGCGGTCGTGTGCCTGCAGGTGACGGAGGAACGGTCGGAGGACGTGTCGGCCGGTGCTGGCGTCGACGTGGAGGATGCGGCGAGAGGAGTGGGCGGCCTCGCGCCCGAAGTCGTAGCCGTCGCCGTCGGTGTCGAACGCGACGTCGAGGGTGTCCAGGAGGACGTCGTCGACGACGTTCCGAGCGTTCGAGACGAGCACGTCGACCGCTTCCGGGTCGGCCTCACCGTCGCTAGCGGTGAGGACGTCGTCGCGGAACGACTCGGGGTCGTCTCGGGTGACGGCGATGCCGCCCTGCGCCCAGTCGGAGGCGGCGTCCTCTGGCTCACTGGCCTTCGTGACGACGAGCACCTCCGCGCCGGCACGCGCCGCGCCGAGTGCGGCGGCGCAACCGGCGATCCCGCTGCCGACGACGAGAACGTCCGCATTCTCGACCGTCATAACTCCAACATCCGCTCCATCGCCACGGCGGCGAGTTCCTTCTCCCGCGGTGCGACCTCGACGACGTTCCGGGGGCGGCCGGCGGCGAGTTCCTCCAGGATCCACGTCAGATAGTTCGGGTCGATCTGCCGCATCGCGTTGCAGTCCATGCAGGCGTCGCCGCAGAGCGGGACGACGTCCACCTCGGGATGCCACCGCTGGAGGTGGTTCACGAGGTGGATCTCGGTGCCGACGGCCCACGTCTCGCCAGGGTCGGCGTCCGCGATAGTGGCACAGATCTCGCTGGTCGACCCCGACCGGTCGGCCGCCTCGACGACCTCACGGCGACACTCGGGGTGGACGACGACCCGGGCGTCGTGTTCCCGTCGGGCCTGCTCGACGTGGTCGACGCGGAACCGCTCGTGGACCTGACAGTAGCCGTCCCAGAGGATCACGTCGGCGTCGGCGACGTCCGTGGCCGTCCGCTCGTCGGCGTCCCACGGGTCCCACTCGACCACGCCGTCTTCGAGGCCGAGTCGGTGGGCGGTGTTCTCGCCGAGATGTTTGTCGGGCAGAAAGAGCACGGCGTCGCCGCGCTCGAACGCCCACTCGAAGGCGCGGTGGGCGTTCGAGGAGGTGCAGACCAATCCTCCTTGCTCGGCGCAGAACGCCTTCAGGTCGGCGTAGGAGTTCATGTACGTCACCGGAACGACGTCGCGGTCGCCCGCCGCCTCCGTGAGTTCGGCCCACGCGGCGTCGACCTGGAGGGCTTCGGCCATCCCCGCCATCGGGCAGGAAGCCTCCATCGACGGCAGCAGCACCGTCTGGTCGTCGTCGGTGATGATGTCGGCGCTCTCGGCCATGAACGTCACCCCGGCGAAGATGACGTACTCCGCGCTCGACTCGGCGGCGCGTTTCGAGAGTTCGTAGGAGTCGCCGACGAAGTCGGCACACTCGACGAGTTCCCGTCGCTGGTAGTTGTGCGCGAGGACGACCACGTCGTCGCCGAGTTCGGCGCGGGCGGCGCTCACGCGCTCCGTTCGTTCTCGCTCGGTCAGTTCACGATACGGATCCGGCAGCTGCGCGAGGTTCCCGTACTTGAATAGGCTGAGGTCGGTGTCGAGGTCGACTGTCTCTAACTTTGGCACTGTTTCTCACCTGTGTAGCTAGATAACCCGTATGATTCACCCATTGAAAAAATTTTGTCTTCAATAGGTCCATTGTCTCCAACTACTACTGAGTAGTAACCGGCGAAAGTCAGTACGTGCTAACGAAAGGCCGAATCGGAGAAAACGAGTACCGCGGTCGTCGCCGTCCGTCTCGGCGACGCTACCGTCCGTCGTAGACGACGTCGCCGTCGACGACGGTCAGTGCGACGTCGATGTCTGCGATCGACTCCGCGTGTTCCCACGGTGACCGATCGAGCGCGACGAGGTCGCCTCGCTTTCCGACCTCGACGGTTCCGAGTCTGTCCTCGTCGAACCCGGCGTAGGCGGCGCCGAGCGTGTAGGCCCGGAGCGCCTCGGTCACGCCGAGCCGCTGGCTCTCGGCGGGGGCGTCGACGGCGTGGTGAACGCCCAACAGCGGGTCCAGCGGCATGCAGTCGCTCCCGAACGCGAGCGGAGCGTCCGCGTCGAGCAGTGCGGGGTAGCGGTTCGTCTCTGTCCGCCGGTCGCCGAGTCGGGAGGCGTAGAGTCCGCTCTCGCCGGCCCACTTCAGGAAGTTCGGCTGGACGGAGGCGACGACGCCCAGTTCACCGAACCGGTCGATCGCCTCGTCGCTGGCGAGTTCGACGTGTTCGACCCGGTGGCGCGACTCGCCGGGATGCTCGCAGTCCGCGTAGGCGTCGAGGACGGCGTCGATGGCCTCGTCGCCGATGGCGTGAGCGGTCACCTGAAAGCCCGCCTCGTCGGCGCGGGTGACGAGGTCGGCCAACTCGTCGGGGTCGACGACCCACTGACCCGTCGCCTCGGCGTCGTCGGCGTAGGGTTCCGAGAGTTTCGCCGTCCGGCCGCCGAAGCTGCCGTCGGTGTAGGTCTTGATCGCACCGGTCCGCACGAACTCGCTGCCGTGGTTCGTCCGTTCGCCCGTCTCGACGAGCGCGTCGAGGTGGTCCGCCCAGTAGTTGATGCGGACGCGAAGCGAGAGCTCGTCGGCGAGATCGAGCGTCCGGTAGACCTCCGGCGCGCGGGACTTCCGCACCATGTCGTGGACCCCGGTGACGCCGCGTTCGTTGGCGTACTCCTGGGCTGCGCGGATCAGTCGCTCGGTCCCCTCGGCGTCGGGTTCGATCGTCTCGTAGACCGGGTCGACGGCCTCCTCGACGACGACGCCGGTGGGGTCACCGCCCTCGCGGTGGACGTCCGCGGCGGGCATCTCGTCGACGAGACGCTCCAGAGCGACGCCGTTGAGCGACGCGACGTGCATATCCTCGCGGAAGGCGGCGACGGGGCGAGTGTCGCTGACTGCGTCGAGGTCCTCACGGGTGAGATAGCGCGACTCGGCCCACGTGCTCTCGTCGTAGCCGAACCCGAGCACCCACTCGTCCGTCTCCGACTCCCCTCCCGACCCGTCCGCCGTCTCGTCCGCTCGCGCCCGCAGTCGGTCGACGGCCTCCTCGGGGCCGGACGCCCCCGAGAGGTCGGCGTGGACGAGGGAGCGCCCCGTCGCGGTCAGGTGGGTGTGAGCGTCGACGAACCCCGGGAGGAGCACTCTGCCGTCCAGATCGACGACCTCGGTGTCGACGCCTTCGAGGAAGCGAACGTCGTACTCGGGGCCGACGCGGACAATGCGCCCGTCGCGGACGGCGACGGCTTCGTGGGTCTCGTCGGGGTCGGTCAGCGTGTGAACCTCCGCGTTCGTGAGGAGGAGATCGGCTGCCTGCGTCATACGGTCGCAGGGTGCGGAGAGGCCAAAGAGGTTCGGGAATGGGCCACACGCCGAACCGACAGTCCTTAGCGACCGCCGCGACGACCAAGCGGTATGAGCGACCCGGCAGACCTCGCAGCGAAGGTCGAGAGCGGCGACCTCCGCTTCCACGAACTCGAAGAGCACGCCGACGCCGACACGGCGGCGGCGGCCCGACGCCTCCTCGTCGAGGAGCAGTCCGGCGCCAGCCTCGACACCGTCGGCGACTACAGCTTTCCCGCCGAAGACGCCGACCACGCCATCGAGAACATGGTCGGCGCGGCGCAGATTCCGATGGGCGTCGTCGGCCCGGTCACCGTCGACGGCGCGGCGACGTCGGGCGAGACGTACCTCCCGCTGGCGACGACCGAGGGTGCGCTGCTGGCGAGCGTCAACCGCGGCTGTTCGGTCATCGACGCCGCAGGTGGGGCGACCGCCCGCGTCACCAAGTCCGGGATGACCCGTGCACCGGTGTTCCGCGTCGCCGACGTCGCCGAGGCCGAGGCGCTGGTCTCGTGGGTTCGTGACAACGAAGCGCAGTTGAGAGAGGCGGCCGAGGAGACGACCAACCACGGCGAACTGCTCGACGTGACGCCGTACGTCGTCGGCGACAACGTCTACCTGCGGTTCCGCTACGACACGAAGGACGCGATGGGGATGAACATGGCGACCATCGCCACCCGCGCGGCCGCCGACGTCGTCGAGGCGGAGACGGCCGCCTCGCTCGTCGCACTCTCGGGGAACCTCTGTTCGGACAAGAAACCCGCCGCGGTCAACGCCGTCGAGGGCCGCGGCCGCAGCGTGACCGCCGACGTGCTGATCCCGCGCGAGGTCGTCGAGGACCGACTCCACACGACGCCCGAGGCGATCGCCGAGATCAACACCCGAAAGAACCTCGTCGGTAGCGCGAAGGCAGGAAGTTTAGGGTTCAACGCCCACGTCGCCAACGTGGTCGCCGCGATGTTCCTCGCGACCGGACAGGACGCCGCACAGGTCGTCGAGGGGTCGAACGCCATCACCACCGGTGACGTGAAGGACGGCGATCTCTACGTCTCCGTCTCGCTTGCCAGCCTCGAAGTCGGCACCGTCGGCGGCGGAACGAAACTGCCGACGCAGGCCGAAGGGCTGGATATCGTCGGCGTCCGCGGCGGCGGCGACCCCGCCGGGGCGAACGCAGACGCACTCGCCGAGTGCGTCGCCGTCGGCGCGCTCGCCGGCGAACTGTCGCTGCTCGCCGCCCTCGGGTCGCGGCATCTCTCCAGCGCCCACGAGAGTCTAGGTCGGTAGCGACGCTCGAATCGGGTTCACTTTCACCCCCGGCCGGAGACGGCTCTGTGGGAGATACTCCCAGTATCGACATTTTCGACGGATCTACCGCACGATTCCCGCTCGTGTGCTACAGTTTCACTTTCACCGAACACGCGAGGCTCGATTTTAATTCCCGACACGCAGAACCGTAAAATGCGCTCGTCGGCGAGTACCGGCGGGCGTACCCACACCCATGTCCTGTGACTGCCCAGAGGCGTCCGACGACCCGGCCGACTCGCTCGCCTACCGGTGGCTGCGGGTGCTGAAGGTCGCACTCGGGACGCTCGTGTCGCTGCTGACGGCGTTGAGACTGCTCGGCGTGCTCTGAACCGACCCGCTCAGAGCAGTCGGTAGCGGCCGCGACTCTCGCTGACCTCCCCCCGTCGCCGCAGTTTTTCGAGGAGTTCCCGACTCGCCTCGGCCGGGACGCCGTGTTCGGCCGCGTACTCGACGACGTCCTCCTCGGTCGGTCGGTCCCGTTCGCGAACTGCGTCCGTGACGACGTCGCGTCGACTCCGCGAGGCGGACCCCGAGACGTCGCCGGCGGCCGAAATCTCGTCTATCTCGTCGGCGTCGAACCCCGAGCGTTCGAGATACTCCCGGTCGTCGATACCGGCGTCCTCCAACTGTCGTTCCATCTCGGCGACGGAGTCGATCTTCTGAAACGCCTCGTTGTCGCCCCGTTTCCCGGCCAGAATGGCGGCGCGCGCCTGCCGCGCTTCGGCGTGGTTCTCGGACTCGAAGAACCGCCGCAGTTTGCGCGTCTGGTGGGTCTTCCCGCAGCGAGAGCAGTTCGCCGTCTCCGCCGCGTCCGCGTCGGAGAGGAGCCAGAGGTTGCTACAGTCGTTGCAACCGACGACCGCGTACATGGGTCGAGGTTCGTCCCCGTCGTGCTTGAATCCCCGGAGGGGAACGACGGAGAATCCTCGGATTCTCGGCAACAACGCTCTTCCCGGTGATGGACGAACGCCTACGGAGTGAGACAGTGTGAGTGCGACTGAGACTGTTCGGTCGGTGGTTCGAGTCGTACGAGAACGCGACGTGACGTTCATGGCCGCGGGCGTGGCGCACTACGCGTTGGCGTCGTTCGTCCCGCTTCTCATCCTCACGCTCGCCCTGAGCACCTTCTTCGGTGGCGAGGCCGTCGTCGACGCCCTGCTCCAGCGAATCCAGTCGGTGCTCTCACAGAGCGGTCAAGAGGTTCTTCGACGGGCGCTCTCCAGCAGCACGGGCCGAGCGGGGGCGAGTGCCGCCAGTCTGCTCGTCACGCTCTGGAGCGGCCTCAAGGTGTTCCGGGGGCTCTCGATCGCCTTCTCGGAGATCTACAGCGAGCACACCTCGCCGTCGCTGCTCGAACAGATCCGCGACGGACTGGTCGTCATGGGACTGGTCGTCCTCGCGGTCGCGCTGATCGTCGCGATGGGCGTCGCGATGACATACGTCCAACTGCCGTTCGGCTACCAGCGACTCGTCGGGACGCTGGTGCTCCTCGCGACGCTCGCTCTGGTGTTTCTTCCCTTCTACTACGTGTTACCGCCGGTTCCGGTGTCGGTTCGGGAGGTGCTTCCCGGAACCGTCTTCACCGCCGTCGGCTTGATTGTGCTACAGGTGACGTTCCTCTTCTACACCCAACAGGCAGGGAAGTACCAGGCTTACGGCCTCCTCGGTGCGATCCTCTTGTTCATCACCTGGCTCTACTTCGGTGCCATCGTCATGCTCCTCGGTGGCGTCCTCAACGCGGTGCTCGGCCGTCGACCCGTCGTCTGAACGGACGGACGTCGACGGTGAGCCCGGGTCAGCCGTCGAGTTCGGCAGCCGTCGTCTCCACGCCGTCGTGAACGAGCACGAGGTCGTCTGCGCTCCCGTCGGTGACCTCGAAGGAGTTGATCCGCCCGGTGTACTCGTAGACGTCGTCCAGCGTCGAGACCTGTCCGGAGACCGAGTGGAGACGGACGGTGTCGGTGTCTTCGAGGTCGGACCCCCAGACGGAGCCGCTGACCGCGAGGTCGAAGCGCGTCACCGGACCGGTGCCGCAGACTTCCAGCACGTGCGTCTCTAACTCCTCGATGACGACTTCGTCGTCCGCGACGGTCGCTCCGTCACCCGCCGTCGGGAGTTCCGCGCCGTCGAGCGTCACCCGCACGTCGTCGGCACTCCCCATCGTGATGGTGAACGATTCGAGGTCGCCGGTGAACCGGTAGACGTCGTTCAGCGTCGAGACCTGTCCCTCGACCGCGTAACCGTAGATAGTGTCGGTCGACTCGAGGTCGCTCCCGTACACCTCGCTCGTCGCCTCGAACTCGAAGCGAACGACCGAGCCAGACCCCTCGACGACGAGTTCGTGTTCGTCACCGTCGTCGGAGGCCGCACCGACGACGCCGGCGGAGCCGCCGACCGCGGCGGCCGCCGAGAGCGTCTTCAGCATCGTTCGTCGCGAGACTTGCTGCGTCGAAGACCGTTCGTGCATACTCCTACCACGACCGGGGGACTTGTTTTATTATGCAGAAGATAAAGACGATGAAACAGTCGTTTTGTACAACATAAGATAGCCCGGATCGGAGAGGGAAGCGACGGGGGGTACGCTGATTACCCCGTGGGACGGAACAGCGTGGTATGGAACGAGTTCCACTCGACTCGGTCGAACCGACGGAGGCCGTCCCGGGCGTCCACCTCGCCCAACTCGCCGTCGGCGACGAGATGAGCGTCCAGCACTTCGAGATCGACCCCGACGAGGAGGTTCCGGTACACAACCACCACCACGAGCAGACGGGGTACATCGTCGAGGGGGAACTCACCTTCCTCGTCGGTGACGACGGCGAGGAGGTCGTCGTCGCCCCCGGCGACTCCTACGTCATCCCGAGCGACGAACCCCACGGCGCCGAGAACCGTGGCGACGTCCCGGTGAGAGGTATCGACGTCTTCAGCCCTCCGCGGACGAACCCCGACTGGCAGGAGTAGCTACGAGTCGACGCCCACGCGACTCGAGACATTACCCCACGACCGGCGATCGGTTTTGCCGCAGCGTGTCATAGAATCGATCTCAGATCACGAAAGCCACTCGGTTACTGAATGGTCTGCAGACGCGATACCCACGGTCAGGACAAACATTCCTGCTAACATGAGATACACCGTTGCAATATATTGCGTGGAGTGTTCGCCGATCTGCGTAGCGAAGCCGATTCCAGTGAGTGGAATCACTAAGAGAGCGATCGCGTATCGTGCTTTTCGAAACCAATGCATCAGTCTGTTGTCAGAGGGTCTGTAATATCATACTTCGGCCTCCGGCTGTTCATAAAAGCATGACCGTCTTTCTACGACACGCTCTTTGCCGAGTTCTGAACGGGAGCGGGCGTCGTCTGCGAGACGAAAGAGAGAAGCAACAGAGACGTTCTATCCGCGCGGCTACGCCGTGCGAGGAGGAGAAGCTCTCTACGAGAGTTTCTCGATGCGCTCGGAAATCGAAGATTTCCGGTGCTCGAAAAGCTCGCCTAAGCGAGCTTTTCGATGTCTTCGCTGCTGCGCCGCGAAGGGAGAAAAACTGGCTTACGCCAGTTTCTCGATGTTCGCGCGGTTACACCGCGCGAGTTAGAGAAGCTCTCTACGAGAGCTTCTCAATGTTCTCGACGACCTTGTCGGCGAACTCGCTGGTGGCGAGTTTGTTACCGCCCTCGATCTGACGGTGGAGGTCGTAGGTGACGTCACCCGAGGAGATCGTCTCCTCGACGGCGTCTTTCACGAGTTGACCGGCGTCCTTCCAGCCCATGTACTCGAGCATCAGACGGCCGGAGAGGATCATCGCGGTCGGGTTGACCTTGTCCTGACCGGCGTACTTCGGCGCGCTGCCGTGGACCGGCTCTGCGAGACAGCGTGCGGTCCCGAAGTTGGCACCGGGGGCGATGCCGAGCCCACCGATCTGTGCGCCGGCGGCGTCGGACATGTAGTCGCCGTTGAGGTTCATCGTCGCGATGACGTCGTACTCGTCGGTCCGCGTCAGGAGCTGCTGGAGCATGTTGTCCGCGATGCGGTCCTGGACGACGATCTTGTCCTCGGGACGCTCGCCGTCGTACTCCTCCCAGAGTTCGTCCTCGGTGATCGTGACGTCGTACTCCTCCTCTGCGACCTCGTAGCCCCAGTCACGGAAGGCAGCCTCGGTGAACTTCATGATGTTGCCCTTGTGGACGAGCGTGACGGAGGGGCGGTCGTTCTCGATGGCGTAGTCGATTGCCTCGCGGACGAGACGCTTCGAGCCGAACTCGGTGATAGGCTTGATGCCGATGCCGATGGGGCCGTCGTGCATGATGTCGTCCTGACCCATCTCGTCTTCGACGAACTCCTTGACCTGCTGGACCTCGTCGGTGCCGGCTTCCCACTCGATGCCGGCGTAGACGTCTTCGGTGTTCTCACGGAACGTGACCATGTCCATCTTCTCGGGGTTCTTGACGGGCGAAGGGACGCCGTCCATGTGGTAGGTCGGGCGGACGTTCGCGTACAGGTCGAGTTTCTGACGGAGCGCGACGTTCAGCGAGCGGAAGCCGGCGCCGACCGGCGTCGTCAGCGGCCCTTTGATCGCGACGTTGAACTCCTTGATCGCCTCGACCGTGTCGTCCGGGAGGTTCTCGTCGTACTTGTCGCGGGCGGACTCGCCGGCGTAGACGCGCATCCAGGAGATGGAGCGACCGGTCGCGTCGGCGGCGGCTTCGAGGACCTTCTGAGCGGCGGGACCGACGTCGGTTCCGATCCCGTCGCCGTGGATGATCGGGATGATCGGGTTCTCGGGGACGTGGAGTTCGTTCGTCTCCTCGTCGACGGTGATCTGCTGGCCCTCTTCGGGGACCTCGACCTTGTCGTAGCTCATGAACGTTGAATGATTTTCGACGCGGTGTAAAAGGCCTGCCGTTCTCCCCCGCGACGGGCAATAATTGTCCGAAACGGCGTGTATTCACACGACCCTCGCCGGTCGACGACCGAGACGGTGCTCAACAGCCGTCGTCGACGTCTGAGCCGTCCGACTCGTCCGATTCACCGGTTTCGTCACCATCGTCGTTCCCGTCCTCGCTCTCTCCGTCGTCACCGTCGCTCCCGTCCTCACTCGACCCGCGGAGCGCGAGCAATCGGTCGTCCCGCGTCGTGACGTACAACGCGTCCGCCGTCGGGATCACCTCGCCGCTGACGCCTTCGACGCCGTGTTCGGCGACGACGTCGCCGTCGAGCGAACGGACGACGAGCGTCTCCGTCTCGTCGACGCCGTTGTAGGCCGTGGAGTACATGACGTCGCCAGCGACGGTCGGCCCCGACGTACTCGGCGACGACTCGACGGTCCACTGCGCTTCGCCCGTCTCGGCGTCGTACGCGCCGAACTCCTCGTCGACGGTCGCGTAGACGACGCCTGCGCCGACCGCATGGAGCGCGACGTTCTCGACCTCGCCGTAGTCGAGGGTTCCCCCCTCTTTCGTCCACAGCGTCTCCCCGGTGTCGGCGTCGAGTGTGTAGAACTCGTTGGCCCGCCAGTAGTACACCTGGTCGTCGGTCGCGGCGACGAACCCGTGGTCGGACTCGAACGAACCGCTCCAGAGCTCCGACCCGTCGTCGACTCGGAGGGCGACGACCAGCGACTCGTCGGAACCGTCGGTCGAGACGTAGACCACCCCGTCGACGACCGCAAACTGGAGCGTGACGTCGAGGTCGCGACGCCACCGGACGTTCGCGTCCTCGCGAGACAGGACGGTGAGTTCGCCGTTAGTGTTGCCGACGACGACCGAGTCGGCAGTCACCCCGACCGACATCCCACCGGTGTCGGCCGACCAGAGCTCGGAGCCGTCCTCGGCGTCGAGCGCGACTGTCCGACCGTAGGTACAGAAGAACACCCTCCCGTCGACGACCGCGCCGGCGTGGCGGCCGAGCGCCCGCGACCCCGCGTACGCTTCGCTCCCGACCTCGGTCGTCCACAGGTCGGACCCGTCCGCCGCGTCGACGGCGTGGACCGTCGTTGCCTCGTCGCCGTCGACGCTGTAGTAGAGGCGGCCGCCGGCGACGAGGAACGGCCGGTCAGAGTCGTCTCGCTCCCACGCGACCGAGAGCTCCGTCGTCGGTGCCGACGCCCCGCTGTACGCGGTACGTCCGTTGTCGTAACCCGGCTGTGGCCATCCGGTTTCGTCCCGCGTCAGCCCGCCGTCGTCGACGGATGCGGTGGATCCAGCGTCCACCGAGGACTGCAACCGTGCGACGGCAGTCGAACTACCGAGAGCACTCAGAGCGGTGGCGGCGAGTACCGAACGTCGAGTCAGCTTCGCATTCGTCTCGGGCATATACCAGGTTTTGATTTTCTGTTTGTCGAGAAATTATTTCTGTCCGATTGCTTTCGCCGGTATCGACACACGTGGGCCCAGACCGCCAGGTGAGTACAGGAACCGACACGTGAATCACCACAGGAACATACGAACCGATACGTCCATGTCGTGGACCCGCCACGCCGGAGACATGCACGTTATCGTCCACGGCGGCGCGGGCGGCGTCCCCGACGACCCCGCCCCCCGACAGGCAGTGCTTGACGAAGCGGCCGAGACAGGAGCGGCCGAGTCGACACCGCTCGACGCGGTCGAAGCCGCGGTACAGATGCTCGAATCGGACGTCCGGTTCAACGCCGGTGTCGGCGGTGCAGTCCAGTCCGACGGTATCGTCCGCACCGACGCGGGCGTGATGACTTCCGACCGCGAGGCCGGGGCCGTCGCCGGGATGGCCGGCGTCGAACACGCCGTCTCCGTTGCCCGCGTCGTCGCCGAGGAGACCCCGCACGTCTTCGTCGCCGGCGAGCACGCCGTCGACCTCGCCGCCGACTTCGGCGTCGACACCGACGTCGATCTCTTCACCGACGATACCCGGAATCGGTGGAGCGACGCCAACCCGCCGCAGGGCAGTCCCCGAGAACACCTCCAGTGGCTCGACTCACGGTTCGGCGGGTCGACGAGCGACCCGACGGCAGATGTAAGCGGGGACGATTCCGGAACGATCACCGACTCTGCCGACTTCTCAGACCACGATACGGTCGGCGCAGTCGCCTTCGACAGAGAACAGTTCGCTGCGGCCACCTCCACCGGCGGCCGCTGGTTCGCACTGGCCGGGCGCGTCGGCGACGTCCCCCAGATCGGCTCCGGCTTCTACGCCGCACCCGCCGGGGCCGCGTCGGCGACGGGCGCGGGCGAGGATATCGCGAAGGTGACGCTCTCGCGGCGGGCGGTTCGCCACCTCGAAGACGGGATGAGCGCACAGAAGGCAGCCGAGACCGCCATCGACGAGTTCGGCGAGTTGACGGGGTCGTCGGCCGGCGTCATCGTCCTCGACGGCGAAGGCGGTGCGGGGAGCGCGTTTAACAGCGACGAGATGCAGACGAGCGTCGCGCGGCGGTGAAAGTCACAGCCGTCGCTCGACCGCTCGCGACACGATCTCCGCCTCCGCCTTCCTGAGATGCTCCGCTGCCGTCGCCGTCGAGCAGTCGAGCGCCTCGGCGACGTCCGCCACGGAACCGTCTCGCGTCGCCCCGTAGTAGCCGACGTCGACGGCGGCCGTGACCGCCTCTCGTTGCCGCGGCGTGATCTGGAGCATTGGATCGACGGCCCCGGCGTCGTAGTCGGCGACCCGGAGGACGTCGACCCCGACCTCGTCGGGCGTCTCTCCGACCGCCGACTGCACCGCCTCCGTCGTCCCCACGAGACTGAACACCATCGAGCGGTCGCTCCGATACTCGACGGGTGGGACGACGACGAGGTTGCCACCGCTGAACACGCTCATCAACCGCGCGTCCGCCGCCGCCTGTTCCTCGCGGACGTAGACGTAGAACGAGCCACCGTCCCGAACTGAGAGCCGGTACTCCTCGACCGCCGCGACGTCGTCGAGTGCGGCGTCGTATGCCTCCGAGTCGTCGCCCTCGACGTGGAAGATCATCGACGTCGTCCGCTCGACGTCGGGGTTCCAGTGGAGCAGTCGGGTCCGGGTGAAGTCGTCGCGTCGACAGACGAACTCGTGCATCGGGTGGGTCGTGGCCGCGCCGAGTTCGAGACGGAGGCGCAGAGATTTCATTGGTCCGACGTATCGCCCGGAGCTTAAAAATAGTCTCACTCGTGCGGCAGAACGCCCACCGGGGTCTGCTGCGAATCGCCACGTGGCGCGACACCGAGCGCCCGAAGTATTATGGCTCGTTCACAGCATCCAGTCGAGACAGACGCAGCCTCCGCAGACGACCTCTCGGCCCTCCTCGAGGACCGTGCGCTCGCCCGCGACGACCATCTGCACGCTCCCGGATACGTGGTTCGACCGGACGAGGTGCAGGACGTGCTTTTCGCGCTCCGCGACGAGGCGGGGTTCGACCACCTCTCCTGTGTGACGGCCCAGGAGTACGAGGACCGATACGAGACCGTCTACCATCTGAAGAAGTACGACGACCCCACACAGGAGGTGAGCGTCGTCGTCCCGACGAGCACGGACGACCCCGTGAGTCAGTCCGCAGTGCCGGTGTTCCGGACGGCAGACTGGCACGAGCGGGAGGCGTACGACCTCGTCGGCATCGAGTACGCCGACCATCCGGACCTCCGGCGCATCCTCCTTCCGGAGACGTGGCAGGGCCACCCGCTCTCGATGGACTACGAACAGGATCGCCCGCAGATCGTCCCGTACCGAGAGAACGCCAACCCCATCGAACCGGATCAGGAGGGCGACGGCGGCGAGACGATGTTTCTCAACATCGGTCCCCACCATCCGGCGACGCACGGTGTGCTCCACGTCGAGGTGACGCTCGACGGCGAGCAGGTCGTCGACCTCGACCCGGACATCGGCTACATCCACCGCTGCGAGGAGCAGATGTGCCAGCAGGGGACCTACCGCCACCAGATCATGCCGTACCCCGACCGGTGGGACTGGAGCGGTGCGGGCCTGCTCAACGAGTGGGCCTACGCACGGACGGCAGAGACTCTCGCGGACGTCGACGTGCCCGAGTACGCACAGATCATCCGGACGATGAGCGCCGAGTTGAGCCGTATCCTCGCACACTTCCTCGCGGTCGGTGCCTACGCGCTCGACATCGTCGGCGACTTCACCGCGACGTTCATGTACGCCATCACCGACCGCGAGCGAGTGCAGGACATTCTCGAGGACCTCACCGGCCAGCGGCTGATGTTCAACTACTTCCGCCTCGGCGGCGTCGTCTGGGACCTCCCCGAACCCCGCGGGGAGTTCCTCGACAAGGTTCGGACGTTCACCGACGAACTCCCTCGCCGGCTCGAGGAGTATCACGACCTGCTGTCGAACAACGAGATACTGCAGGTCCGCACGGTCGACACGGGCGTCTTACCGCCGGAGGTCGCAAAGAGCTACGGCTGTACCGGCCCCGTGGCCCGTGGTTCCGGCATCGACTACGACCTCCGCCGCGACGACCCCTACGGCTACTACGACCAACTCGACTGGGACGTCGCCGTCGAAGACGGCTATGACAACTACAGTCGCCTGCTCGTCCGACTCCGAGAGATCGAGGAGTCCGCGAAGATCGTCGAGCAGTGCGTCGACCTGCTGGAAG
The DNA here is from genome assembly GCF_900110465.1 of Halogranum amylolyticum. Taxonomy (GTDB): domain Archaea; phylum Halobacteriota; class Halobacteria; order Halobacteriales; family Haloferacaceae; genus Halogranum; species Halogranum amylolyticum. The sequence continues at coordinate 415,047 of NZ_FODV01000001.1, read as the reverse complement.
ACTGGCCCGAGGCGGACCGGACGATCCAGGCGAACGTTCCCCGGACGCTCAAACCCGACGACGACACGGAGGTCTACCGCGCCGTCGAGGCCGCCAAGGGGGAACTCGGTATCTACATCCGTGCCGACGGCACCGACACGCCCGCCCGGTTCAAGATCCGCGGCCCGTCGTTCTCGAACCTCCAGGCGCTTCCCGAGATGGCCGAAGGCGGGTACGTCCCCGACCTCATCGCCTCGCTCGGTAGTCTCGACACCATCATGGGCGAAGTCGACCGCTGAGAAGGATTGTCGTCGCCAGCCGGAGCACGGCGAGTCCCGGTTGGTTCTCTCCGAGAGCGCCCTCACAGCGATCGTCTCCGGGACGGCGTCGCCGGAAACGTATCGGGAGCGTGGCGGACAGAAACCCCGGGACTCGACGGCTTCGATGCCGGAACCTCTTTGCCGGCTTCGACGGTAACAGGAGCCATGAGCATCGGACCCCTCGACGACGAGACGGTCGAAAAGCATCGCCAGGCGGGCGACGTCCTTCGAACGGTGATGGACGAGGCCGCCGAGATGGTCGAACCCGGCGTCACGCACCTCGAAGTGGCCGAACACGCCGAGTCGCGTATCGAGGAGCTCGCCGACGGCTGTGCGTTCCCCGCCAACATCAGCATCGACGAGGAGGCCTCCCACGCGACCCCCGGACGCGACGACGACCTCGCGTTCGGCGAGGACGACATGGTCTGTCTCGACCTCGGCGTCCACGTCGACGGCTACATCGCCGACGCGGCGACGACTATCGACTTCTCGGGCAACGACGAACTCGTCGAGGCCGCAGAGCAGGCGCTGGAGGCCGCACTCGACGTCGTCGCCGCCGGCGTCGACACCGGCACCGTCGGCGCCGAGATCGAGGACGTCATCCGCGGCTACGGCTACACGCCCGTGCTCAACCTCTCGGGACACGGCGTCCAGCAGTACGACGCCCACACCGGCCCGAGCATCCCGAACCGCGGCGTCGACCGCGGCACCGAACTGGAGGTCGGCGACGTCGTCGCAATCGAGCCGTTCGCGACCGACGGCCGCGGGAAGGTGACCGAGGGGTCGAAGGAGGAGATCTTCGAGCTTCAGCAGGAGCGGTCGGTTCGTAACCGCGGGGCGCGACAGGTGCTCGATCAGATCACCAGCGAGTTCGACGGTCTCCCGTTCGCCTCGCGATGGGTCGACTCACCGCGCGCAGAGATGGCACTCCGACGACTCAAGCAGGCGGGCGTCGTCCGCGGCTATCCGGTACTCAAAGAAGAGGCTGGTCGACTCATCAGTCAGGCGGAACACACCGTCATCGTCACTGAGGACGGGTGTGAGATCACGACGGAGTGAGTCTTCGTCACGGCTGACGCGTCGACCGCGTTACTGCGGTCGTCGCTGAAGAAGTACGATGCGGTGAACGCTCAGGCGTTGTTCATCCGCTGAATCGTTTCGGTCTGACATTCCATACAGGTCGCCACTCGATACGGCTCCCGAGAGAACTCCGCGTTCTCCGGCTTTGAGCTCTCTGTTCGGAGCTCCACCCTGACCTCGTGGAGCGTCTCACGTGCGCATTCCGAGCATGATTCTGTAACTCCGTCAAGGTCGGATGGTTGCGTTGCCATAGCATTCTGTGGGACTCGCGGAGACCGAATAAAGGGAAACCTCCGTCCCGGATTATTTCAACTGTTCATCGCAAGACGGCGACGATGTGGGACACAGAAACGGACTCAGAGACGACGAGAGTCTTTACGAACGTCCCTGAGTGACTCTGTCCACGGAATCGGTGGCTTAGCAGGGGCATAAGCCGGATATTCCGCCGTTTTGGACAGGTTGAAACGGCCGCTGTGAGTGGTGACCCCATGGATCAGATCTTCGCCCCGTGGCGGATCGAGTGGGTCGAACGCGACGACGACGACGCCCCCGACGGCTGTCCGTTCTGTGTGCTCCCCGACCGCACCGACGACCGTGAGTCGCGCATCGTCGCCCGCAGCGAGCACAGTTTCGTCCTCCTGAACAACTACCCCTACAACCCGGGTCACGCGATGGTGATCCCGCGGCGACACACCGGGGAGTTCGGCGACCTCACCGACGAGGAACTGCTCGACCACGCCCGCCTGAAGGAGCGAACCCTCGACGCGCTGAGCGAGGCGATGGACCCAGCGGGGTTCAACGCGGGCGAGAACCTCGGCGGTGACGCGGCCGGCGGCTCAATCGACGACCACCTCCACACGCACGTCGTCCCCCGGTTCGACGGCGACACCAACTTCATGCCCGTCGTCGGCGACACGAAGGTCATCGTCGAGGCGCTGGAGGACAGCTACGACCGACTCCACGACGCCTTCGCCGACCTGCCGGGAGCGACGGTGGTCGACGGGACGGACGCCGTCCGCTTCGACTGACCGGGGCGATTCGACTCCCTGACGGCGAGTCACCCAGCGACGGCGAGTCGACCCCGAAGCGTCTTTTGCTCCCCCCGTCCAACGCAAGACCAGATGGACCGGAAGACGGCGGTGAGACGCGTCGGATTAGTCGTCCTCGTGGTCAACGCGCTGCTCGTCGCGGTGAAAGGCGCGACGTGGCTCGCGACCGGGAGTCTCGCCGTCCAGTCGGAGGCGATCAACAGCCTCACCGACACGGTCTACAGTCTCGTCGTCCTCGCCGGACTCTACATCACCACCCAGCCGCCGGACTTCGAGCACCCCCACGGCCACGAACGCATCGAACCGTTCGTGTCGCTGTTCATCGCGGTCGGCGTGTTCGTGGTGGGTGGTGCGGTGCTCTGGCAGTCGGTGACGACGGTGCTCGCCGGGAGCTACACCGGCGGCGGAAGTCTCCTCGCGGTCGGGGTGCTCGTCTTCGGCGCTCTCGCGAAGTACCTGCTGTATCGGTACTGTCTCGCGGTCGGCCAGGAGCGACACTCGCCGGCCGTCGTCGCAACCGCACTCGACAACCGCAACGACATCCTGACCGCGGCCGCCGCGCTGGTGGGTGTCGTCGGCGCTGGACTGGGCTACCCGGTCCTCGACCCGCTTGCGGCCGGCGTCGTCTCTTTCGGCATCCTCTACACCGGCGTCGAGATCGTCCGCGACAACGTCAGCTACCTCGTTGGGGCCGCCCCGCCGGAGGAGCTCCGCGCCGAGATCGTCCAGCGGGCGCTGTCGCATCCGGACGTCAGAGGCGCACACGACGTCATCGCTCACTACGTCGGCCCGGAGATCGACGTCAGCCTCCACATCGAGGTCGAGGGCGAACTGACGCTGCTGGAGGCCCACCGCATCGAGACGGACGTCATCGAGTCGATTCGAGAACTGGACGCCGTCGACGACGTGTTCGTCCACGTCGACCCGAAGGAGCTGGGCGAGTGGAAGGAGGACGAAGAGACCGACCGACTCGCGAACTTCGGCGTCGACGAGTCACCCGTCGAGCGACCGACCGGCGAGAACCGCTGACCGGTCGCTCTCGACCGGACGACGAGTGCCGCCTCCGGTCGAAGAAATTGACAATTTTCGGAGATCGTTCGGACAACGGGACCGTTACGGCCCTGTCGACGGGTGCTCGTAGGGGTTGTCGTCGCCGGCCGGAAGACCAGAGATCCCCGACGAGCCACAGGGTTCGATTCTCACGGAGAAACCCGATGAGTTTCTACGACGACCCCTACTGGACGTCGTTGTCGAGGTTCGTCTCCGAGAGGTAGGCCGTGAAGTCGGTCGTAGTGATGATGCCGACGACGCCCTCCGTCTCGTCGACGACCGGGACGTGGTGGAAACCGCGGTCGAGCATCGTCTCCGCGACGTCAGTGATGAGGTCGTTCGCCGTGGCCGTGATCACGTCGGTCGACATGTACTCGTGGACCTCCGTCTCCTCGGCCGGTTGGCCGTCCGCGGCGAGGGTGACGAAGTCCGTCGCCGTCAGGATGCCGTCAAGGTGGCCGACGTTGTCGACGACGACGACCGAACCGATACCGTTGTCGAGCATCAGCGTCGCGGCCTCCTGGATCGGGGTGGTTCGCGTGACGGTCCGAACGGGAGACGACATCAATCGGCCGACGAAAACGTCCATACGGGTCGCACTCGTGTGAGGGGGATAAGAGTTGTCACCGGGGGAAAGTGTCACGACGCGCTCGACGGCGACAGGCGTTCCGACCGCCACTCGGCGTGTCGCCGACGTGGTCGCCACCGGATCGTGGCCCTCGACGACGCCACACCGACCACGCCGGTGTCTACGGACACCACACCGACGACACCACTGTTTATGCGAACGTCGCCTTCCCGCTCAGAAACAGGCGGACCCAGCCGAGTTCGGGAACTCTGATGCCCCCTTTCGACCGGATCCACTGAGTGCGGACGGGGGCGACCCGGTCGTGCGCCTGGTCGTAGTGCGGGTTGGCGTCGCCCTTCGTGATGTAGCCGGCGTGCGGGGCCGGACAGTGCAGGAGTTCGGTGCAGTCGTCGACGTCCGCGGGGAGATACGATCGGTCTGCGCGCCCGTACCAGTTCTCGCCCGCCTCGACGTGGAACTGCGCCCGGTGGATGATGGGCGACCCCTCCCACTCGGGGGTGTCGAAGACGATCACGTCGCCGGGGCCGCCGAACCGCCGGTAGCCGTCCGCTCGACGAGCAGTGACGACGCCGGAGTCGCTCGTCGCCGTCGCGGTCCAGCGACTGGGTTCGGTGACGACGACGAGGTCACCTTTCTCGATGTGCGGTCCCATGCTCCCGCTCTCGACGGCGACCATCGGCGGCCACACCCCGGTCACACCGACGAGAACCACGCCCAGCACGACCACGACGACGAACGGACGGAGGAGTTCTCGAACCAGCGACGGACGACCGTCTCTCGACATAGATATCGATACGTTGACGAATAATTAGTAGTTTGTGACCGTTCTCGGCGCTGAGATTCAGACGACGACGGCGGTGAGGAGGCGAACCCACCCGAGCAACGGCACGCGGAACCGACCCTTCGAGACGACCCACTCCTCTTTGACGGGCGGGGCGATGCCGTTCGCCTGGTCGTAGTGGGCGTTGGCGTCCCCCTTCGTCACGTAGCCGCTGTGGGGAGCGGGGCAGTTCAGGAGTTCGGTGCAGTCGTCGACGCCAGCGGGAAGCGCCTCGGGGTCGGCCCGGACGTACCAGTCTTCGCCCGCTCGGACGTAGAAGTGGGCCCGATGGATGATCGGAGAGCCCCGACGGTCGGGGACGACGTAGACGACGACGTCGCCGGGAGCGCCGAACCGCTCGTAGCCGCCCGCTCGGTCGGCCGTGACGACGCCGCTGTCGCGGGGGGTCGCCGTCGCCGTCCACCGGTCCGGTGCCGTGACGACGACGAGGTCGCCGCGTTCCATGTGCGGTTCCATGCTCCCGCTCTCGACTGCGACCATCGGCGGCCAGACGCCGCTCGCCGCGAACAGGAGTCCCGCGAGGAGCGCGACGAGCAGGACGGTCTGGAGTGTGTCCCGGAGGAACTGCTTCGGGGACGCGTTCATCACAGTCCATACCCTCGGCGTCGGCAAAACGTTGCCGCTGAGACAGCTGTCGCCGATGGACGTCGGCGTCCGAAAACGGCACTCTCAAGGCCTGCAACTGTTGTTGCGGCGGTGAAACAGTGTGAACTGAACCTTACGTCGATCATTACTATCCCCGAAGTAGCCGTTGGTCCTGGTATGGCAATCGACCCCGAGAGTGGGCCACCGCTGTCCACCCTGACGACGGACGCCGAGCGTGAAGACGTCCGCGAAGTCGCAGACATACTCGCACGCAAGTGGTCTCTCGAGGTCCTCACGCAGTTGCAGCAGGACGGTCCCTACCGGTTCAACGAGTTGAAGCGGCAGTTGGGTGTGACGCCGAAGGTGCTCACGGACTGTCTGCGCGAGCTCACCGAGACGGGGCTCGTCGAGCGAACGGTCCACAGCGAGTCGCCGCCGCACGTCGAGTACGACCTCGCAGAGCGAGGGTACGAACTGCAACAGATCGCGGCGGAGATGGCGGCGTGGACGGGTGCGGCCGACGCCGCTCCGACAGTGCTCGTCGTCGACGCCGCCGTCCCGACGAACGTCCGCTTCTCCGGGTGGCTCTCGGAGGGGTACACGGTCGAGCGTGTCTCCGAGATCGCCCACCTCTCCGGAGAGCAGCTCGAGCGGGCCGACGTCGTCCTCTGTCATCACCACCAGCTCCTCGACGACCGGACCGACCTCCTCGACCGACTGGAAGACGGGTCGACGGCAGCCGGCGTCGTCCACGTCACCGATCACCGACAGTCGCTCGCGACGCACGACCGGGCGGTCGAGCTCGTCGAACCGGTGTTGAAAGACGAACTCCTGCAGGCGGTCCGAACCCTCCTGCCGGACGGTGCCGGACCCGAGCGCGCGGAGTCGAGTAGCGCGACGGACCGAAGAGAAGAGCGATCGCGGTAGGGTTAAACAGGGGTCCCGAAGGCGTAGACGGTCTGGTGGCTCGTTACCTCGACCTCGAGGAAGTCGCCGGGCTCGACGCCGTGTTCCGAAGCGTTCTGGACGATTATCTGCCGGTAGGCGCCGTCGCGACACTTCACAGAGTCGCCAGTCCCCTCCTCGACGACGAGTACTTCCTGTGTCGTGCCGACCATCCCCTCGTAGGCGTCTGCGACGATCTCCATCTTGGCCTCGCTCATCTCCTTCGAGCGCTCCTTCTTGATCGTCCCCCCGAGCCCCTTCATGTCGGCGGCGTCGGTGCCGGGGCGCTTCGAGAACCGTGTGACGTTGATCTTCTCGGGGCGAACCTCCTTCAGCAGTGCCATCGACATCGCGTGGTCCTCGTCGGTCTCGGTGGGGAAGCCGACGATGAAATCAGTGGACAGGGTCCAGTAGTCGAGTCGCTTGTCGAAGACCTCGACGATGTCGAGGAACTTGTCGACGCGGTGCTGCCGACGCATCTCTTCGAGGACGTCGTCGCTGCCGGACTGCACAGGTAAGTGGATGAAGTTGTAGAGCTTCTCGTTTCGATCGAAGACGTCGACGAGCTCCTCCTGAATCCCGTGGATGCCGCCGGGGTTGGCCATCCCGACGCGGACTCGGAAGTCGCCGTCGATGTCACAGATGCGGTCCAGCAGTTCCGGAAGCTTCCGGTCACCCTCGTCCCAGCCGTAGACGCCGGTGTCCTGTCCCGTGATACGCAGCTCCTTCGCCCCGGCGTGGACGAGTGCGCGGGCCTTCCGGACGTTCTCCTCCACCGAGGGCGAGTCGATGCGACCGGTGGCAAACTTGGTGATGCAGTACGAGCAGTTCGACATACAGCCGCGGGCGATGGGGAGAATCCCGACAGTGCCGTCGAGGACGGGTTCGGTGTCGGGGGTGACGGTCGGACACTCGCCGTTCATCGCCGCCTGCGGGACGTCGTCCCAGTGGAGGACGTCGGCGTCGACGCCGGCCTCGCGGAACTCCTCACCCTGCGCCAGCGCCATACAGCCGGTGATGATGAGGTCGGCCGTCTCCTCCTCCAGCTCCTTCGCCCGGGTGAGCATGTTGCGCTCCGTCTTCTCGACGACCGTGCAGGTGTTGAGGATGGCCACGTCGGCGTCCCTCGGCCCGTCTGCGGGGTGGTGTCCACCGTCCCGCAGGGCCTGCTCGATGTGGCGGCTCTCACCCCGGTTCGACGTACAGCCGTAGGTCTCGATGTGGTATCGGGCCATTCAGTTACCGAGAGTTCCGGACGCGTGGCCAAAAGCACGACGGTCTGCGTCGTCTCGTGCAGTGGTTTCGTACGTGGGAGTGTGACAAGATACTTAATCGCGCCGTCGGAACGTCGGGGAGATGCCCTCCAGACGACAGGTTCTCACGACGGTCGGCGCGCTCTCGGCCGGGAGCGCGGCGGGCTGTCTCGGTGAGCGCGAGACCGCCGGGGCCGCCGTCGACGGTGACGGCACGACCGACTGGCCGATGGCGCACTTCGACACGGTAGCCAGCGGATACAACCCAAAATCCGTCGGTCCGACGGAGAAGCCGACCGAACGGTGGAACGTCGAAGTCGGTTGGTCGATTGGTCGACCCGCCGTCGCCGACGGGACGGTCTACCTCTCCACGCAGACACACCTCCACGCTATCGACGTCGAGAGCGGCGAGGAACGGTGGAGCCGTGGACCCACCGACCGCACCGACGCACCGGGGTACACCGCTCCGGCAGTCGACGACGGCACCGTCTACGTCGGTGTGAGTCGCGGCGGCGGTCTCCTCGCGCTCGACGCCGCAGACGGAAGCGAACGCTGGCGCTACGAAACCGGTGACGAGCGGACCGGCGTCGACGTGCCACCGATACCCGACTCCGTGGGCGACGGTGGGTGGTCGTCGCTCGTCGTCGCGAGCGACGACGGCGTCGTCCACCACCTCGACCTCGAGACGCAGGAGGCGAACTGGACGTTCGAGGTGTACGGGCACGTCTCGCGTCTCGTCTCCCGTGGCAACGTCGTCCACGCCGGGACCGAGGGCGGCGAGGTCTACGCGCTCTACGACGGCGAAGGGCTGTGGCGACGGAAGCTCCCTGGCAAGATCACGGCACTCGGCGCCCAACACGACGGCGGCGACGTGTTGGCCAGCACGTTCGGCGGCGGCGTGTTCCGACTCCGAGACGGCGCACACGCCGGTCGAACGAGGTGGCATACCGAGGACGGCCCAGTCGCACACGAAGCGTTCGTCGTCGCCGACGGTCGTGTCTGCGGAACCGACCTCGCCGACGCGACGGTACTCGACGAACGCTCCGGCGACGTCCAGTGGGAGGTCGACGGGGACTTCGGCGTTCCGCCTGCCGGTGCTGGTGACACGCTCTATCTCGGCGGCGAGGACGGCATCGTCGCCTACAGACTCGACGGGGGGTTCGGCGTCGACGACGTCCGGTTCGGCGGGAAGCGGTGGCACTACCCGTTCGAGGGGTCGGTCGGTAGCGGCGTCACCGTCGCCGACGGCGCGGTGTTCGCCGTCGATACGGGTGGCGAAGACGCTCCGAGTCGACTGGTCGTACTGGAGTAGGCGGACCTGAAGACTGATTACACGCCCGGGGGAAGCGACTGCAAATGCCCTCCAGACGACAGTTGCTCGTGGGACTCGGGAGCGCCGCGAGCGTCGCACTCGCCGGCTGTACGACCGGCGAGGCCAGCGGAGCAGGTGAAGACGACCTGACGGAGAAGTGGCGGACGAACGTCGGCCCGGCGTCGGCGCAGGCCGTCGTCTCCGGCGCGACCGTCTTCGTCCCGGCGTCGTCGGACGTCCTCGCGCTGGACCGCGAGACCGGCGAGCGACGGTGGTCGGTGAACGGCGTCGTCGACGCCGCCGACCGACCGAGCGACGCCGTCACCCCCGCAGTGGACGAGTACACGCTCTACGTCACCGGCGGCGACGAAATCGTCCGGGCGATAACGACCAGTCGGTGTGGTGGGAGTTCGAGATGGAGAGCGAGGGATACGCGGCATCGGTGCTCGATGGGAGTCGTCTCTACGTCGCCGGCGGCGAGTACGTCTACTGCCTCGACGCCGACACGGGTGAGGAGGAGTGGTCGCGTCGGCTGTTCGGCGCCGTCACCGGACTCGCACGCGAGGGGGAACTGCTGGTCGCCACGACGGCCGCCGGCGAGGTGTACGCGCTCGACACGTCCGGCGGGCGCGGCGAGTGGCGAGCGTCGGTGCCCGCGGGCATCGAGACGGCGCCCGACGTGAGCGGTCAGCGCGTCGCCGTCGGCTGTCGTGATTTCGCCGTCTACGGCTTCGACACGGCGGGTCGACGCGCGTGGTCCACCGAGCTCGGCAACGTAGGCGGACTCGCCGCGACGCACGAGACGGTCTACGCGAGCGAGAAGACCGAGACGACGGCGCTCAACCGGGAGACGGGCGAGCGGCGGTGGTCGGTCGATCACGGCGGCGTCTACCGACACGGCAGCTCGCCGCCGGCGCTCGAAGGCGACACCGTCTACGTCGGCGGCGACGGGGTGCACGCCGTCGACCCCGGCAGTGGCCCGCTCGGCCTCCAGTTCGATCGAGTGCGCTCCGAGCGGTCACTCGGCGGGACGGTCGGACACGTCTCGAGCGATCCCGACGGGACGACGCTCTACGGCGGTGTGCAACGGAATCGCGGACCGTACGAGTACGTCGCACTGGAGGTCCGATGAGTCTGAACCGCCGTCGGTTCCTCGCGGCGGTCGGCACGTCCGCGACCACGGGCCTCGCTGGCTGTTTCGGCGACGACGCCGACTGGCCGACGTTCGGCCACGACGGACACAACACGAACTACAACCCCGCGGGGTCGGCACCGACCGACTCGCCGACCGAGCGCTGGCGCGTCGAGAGCTACTCGACGAGCGCCCAACCGGTCGTCGCCGACGGAACCGTCTACGCGCCGGTCGGTGCGGACGTCCTCGCTATCGACGCCGCGTCGGGCGAGGTGAAGTGGTCTGCGGACCCGGAGAACCGCGGTGCGATCTACTGGGCACCGCCGACGGTCCGCGACGGCGTGGCCTATCTCGGCGATGGCGACGAGCGGCTCCGCGCGTTCGACGCCGAGTCGGGTGAGGTACTGTGGGAGCGGACGTTCGGCGACGAGACGTTCGAGGCGGTCTACGGCGCGCCGACGTTCGGACACAACACCGACCAGTTGTACGTCGGGACGAGCGGCGGGTACGTCTACGAACTCGACCCCGAGACGGGCGAGACCGTCTGGCGGCGGTCGGTGTTCGGTTCGATCGAGACGACGCTCGCGGTCCACCAGACCCAACTGTTCGCCGCGACGACGGGCGGCGACGTCTACGCCCTCGGGACGTCCGGCGGCGGCCACTGGCAGACCCCGCTGCCCGACCTCTCGCGGTCGGCGCCCGCCGTCGCCGACGGTCGCCTCTACGTGGGGTGTTTCGACGGGAAGGTGTACGCCATCGACGTCGGACGCGGCACCGTCGAGTGGTCGACCGGGGTCGGCGGGTTCGCGAAGGGTGGCATCGCCGTCGCAGACGGCCGCGTCTTCGTCGACGGCGGCCGGGAGGTGAAAGTCCTCGACGCCGAGAGCGGGCAAAGACTGTGGTCCGTGGGCGTCGGTTCGTCGGGCGACCACACGCCGATAGTGGTCGGCGACACACTCTACACCGGTGGCGACACACTCTACGCCTTCGACGTGAGCGGTGGTGTCGGTATCGGCGACCTTCGGGTCGGCGCGACGCGGTTCGCGAAACGCTTCCAGCGGGGTGTCAGCCAAGTAGCCGCCGGCGACGGCCTCCTCGTCGCGGGCGTCGGCGAGAGCGAGGACGACCACTACGTCGTCGCCTTCGAGTGAGAGAGTTAGCTACTCCTCAGGGAAGCCAGAGACGATGTCGACACCGCTGGACGCACCGATGCGAACCGCACCGACGTCGAACATCGCCATCGCCTCCTCGTAGCTACCGACGCCGCCGCTGGCCTTCACGGGCAGGTACTCCGCCATCAGTTCGACGTCGTCGACCGTCGCGCCGCCGTCGGCGAAGCCGGTCGACGTCTTGACCATGTCGGCGTCGGCGTCTTCGGCGGCTTGGCAGGCCCGGTGCTTCTCCTCGTCGGTCAGCAGCGCCGTCTCGATGATCACCTTCACCGGGACGGGGACGGCGGCGACGATCTCCGACAGTTCGGCGGCGACGACGTCGTCGTCGCCGGCCTTCAGTCGGCCGACGTTGACGACGACGTCGAGTTCGTCGGCACCCGCTTCCCAGGCGTCGACCGACTCCAGTCGCTTCGTCTCGTGCGTGTTCTGCCCGTGCGGGAAGCCGACGACGGTGGCGAGCGTGACGTCGGGGGCGTACTCGCTCGCCTCGGCGACGTAGCACGGCGGGATGCAGGCGTTCATCCCGTACTCGTCGGCCTCGTCGAGCACCGCCTTCACGTCGGCGAACGTCGTCTCCGGTCCGAGGACGGTGTGGTCGATGCTGGCGGCGAACTCCGCTCTGTTCATGTTCGTGCGGATGGGGCGGGTCGTCAAAGAGTCCCCGGTCCGTCGCGTCTCGCCCACTATCCGCGCGCCGTCCCGTAAGGCTTTCACCCCGACGCGACGCGCGTTCACCCATGCAGATCCTCCCGGAGGGGTTCGCGCTGCCGCCGATTCCCTACCTGTTCGTGATCCTCGTCGCCGCCGTCGGGGTCGGGGTCGGGGTCCGGGCACGGCGACCGACGGTGACCGCGGCCCACGTCGTCGCCCTCGCTCCGTGGATGGCCGTCGGGTCGGTGCTCCACGTCCTGCACGTCGTCGGCGCGTTGCCGCCGCTCGTCGACCCGCTGGCCGGGACACCGAGCGTCTACGTCTCCGTCGCGATCGTCGTCGGTGCGGTGTGGGTCGGCGCGGACGCCGCCGTCGACGGCGCGCGAGTTCCGACCGTCCTCGCCGCCAGCGGCGTGCTCGCTCTCGCCCCGGCGCTCGGCGCGGCCGTTCTCGCCGGTCAGGCCCGTGACTCGCTGGCGGTGACGTGGCCCACCGTCGCCCTGGTCGTCGCCGTCGCGCTCACCGCCGTCGTGTGGGTCGTCCTCAGTCGACTCCGACCCGAGGCCGCCGTCACCGGGAGCGTGGGCGTCCTCGCACTGTTCGGCCACACCCTCGACGGCGTCTCGACGGCCGTCGGCCTCGAACTCCTCGGATTCGGCGAACGGACGCCGCTGTCGCGACTCATCATCGAACTCGGGCAGGCGCTGCCGACCGCCCAGTACGTCGGCGGGACGTGGCTGTTCGTCCTCGTCAAACTGCTCGTCGCCGGCGGCGTAGTCGTGCTGATGGCCGACTACGTCCGCGAGGAACCGACGGAGGGTTATCTCCTGCTCGGTCTCGTCGCCGCCGTCGGCCTCGGCCCCGGCGTCCACAATCTCGTGCTGTTCTCTATCGCCTGAGCGACGCGGACACGGACGACCGACACGGGCACGAACGACCGACACGAGCACGAACACGGGGACCGTCGCAACGCTGGCAGGTTTCGACCGCGTTCGGAGATGGATTTACCACCACCCCGTCCGTGAGAGGGAGGTATGCCCCGCGTCATCTGTGCCGGTCACGTCAACTGGGACATCACGCTCCGCGTCGACCGCCTCCCGGAGGTGGACGGCGAGGCGGCGATCCAACACCAGACCGGCGCGGGCGGGGGGAGTGCCGCGAACGTCGCCGTCGCGCTCGCCGGCCTTCGGGTGCCGGTGTCGTTGCTCGGGAGCGTCGGCGACGACGAACACGGACGGGCCGCCCGCCGCGAACTGACCGGGACCGGCGTCGACTGCGACCCCCTCCAGACGGTCTCCGACGGCAAGACGGCGGTCAAGTATCTCGTCGTCGACGGCGCGGGCGAGGTGATGGTGCTCGGCCAGACGGGCGTCAACGAGGCGTTCCAGTCGGGACATCTCCCCGGCGCGACTCTCTCGGAGGCGGACGTGCTCCACCTGACGAGCCAACGCCCGGAGACGGCCGCTCGACTCGCCGAACGAGCGAGCGAGGCGGGCGTGACGGTCAGTTTTGACCCCGGTCGTCGACTCGGACAGCGCGACTACTCGTCGACGCTCGCACTCGCCGACGTCGTCTTCCTCAACGACCGCGAGGCAGCGACGGCGCTCGACGAGTGTACCGACCACGGGGCGGAGACCATCGTGCTGAAACACGGTCCGCGCGGAGCCGAGGTGCGGGCGAGCGAGGAGACGTTCACCCATCCGGGGTTCGCCGTCGAGACGGTCGACACGACCGGCGCGGGCGACGCCTTCGCCGCCGGCTTTCTCGCCAGTCGGGTGCGGGGCGACGGCTACGACGAGGCGCTCGCGGTCGCCAACGCCTGCGGGGCGCTCGCCGCCCGCTCGGCCGGTGCCCGCATCGACGTCTCGTGGACGGCGGTCTCCGAACTGGTCGGTCACTGAGCGTCTCGAAGCGGTCTATCCGTGTCACACTGTCACATTTAACGCCGACCGAGAGTCCCGTACGCTTATACGCTCTCGCCGACTGTTCCGGTGTAATGGCTCCGGGCGGCCTCCTGCAGGTGGCGCTGTCACAGCTCTCGTTTCTGTCGCAGGTAGCTGCGGGTGCGGTGGCGGGGCTCGCCGCCGCCATCGCCATGGTCGTCCCGATGAGTCGTCAGCCGGAGGGGTTCACCCCGGCCTACATCGCCGCGTCGGTACTCCGCCGCACCACGCCGGACGAAGTGCGCTTCGTGGAGGCCAACGTCGTCCACCACGGGACGGGGATGGTGGCGGGTGGTCTCTACGCCGCTGTGCTCATGTTCCTGAGCGGGGTCGTCCCGGATCTGGTGCGGATGGAACAGGTCGAACTGTTCCCGCATCTGCTCTCCGTCTCGCTCGTCGTCCTGTTCGTCTACGTGTTCTTCGCACATCTGGTCTTACCCCGTGCCGGTGGACGGATCTACGAGGAGCAGGCGACGGCGGTCAGAGGACAGTGGCTGCGCTCGTCGCTCGTGTTCGGAGCGGTGCTCGTCGTCGTCGGACCGACGTTGCTCTCGTCGACGATGTGAGTCACTACTTCCGGGACCGACCCATTTTTCAGCGATTGGCGTCTCAGTAGGGGTCATGACCGACCCGTCCGTGACCGACCTCGACCTCGACTTCGAGCACGTGCCGGAGTCGGACCAGTCGTTCGAGAACGCACTCGGGAAGGCCCGCGCAGGCGAGCGACTGACGGTCGCCGACGGGGTCGAACTCATTACCACCGGTACCGATCGGGAGGGGATCGACCAGCGCCGGAAGGAGCTAGTGCTGGAGGCCGCTGACCGCCGCCGCGCCGAGGTCGTCGGCGACGAGGTGACGTTCGTCGCCAACCTGAACAACAACGTCACCACCGCCTGCGACACGGGCTGTCTCTTCTGTAACTTCAAGGACACCGCCCACCAGTTCGAAGAAGAGTATCAGGCGGAACACGCGGGGTTCACAAAGACGCCCGCGGAGTCCCGCGAGATCGTCGAAGATGCGCTCGACCTCGGCATCTACGAGGTGTGTTCGGTGTCGGGGCTCCACCCCGCCTTCGCGCTGAACGAGGAGCACCACGAGATACTCCGCGCGAAGTCGGCGGCGGGCGGGAAGGATCTGAACTACAAGCCGCCGGAGACGTACACGACCGACCCCGGCACCTACGTCGAACAGATGGAGGCGATGAGCGTCGGCGACGTCCACCTCCACTCGATGACGCCCGAGGAGGCTTATCACGCCAAGCGCGGCACCGACTGGTCCTACGAGTCGGTCTACCGCGAGCTGAAGCAGGCTGGCCTCGACAGCGCGCCCGGCACGGCTGCGGAGATCCTCGTCGACGAGGTCCGAGACGTCATCTGTCCCGGGAAGATCGACACGCAAGACTGGGTCGACGCGATGGAGGGGGCGATGGCCGCCGGCCTCGACACGACGGCGACGATCATGTACGGCCACGTCGAGAACGAGATGCACCGCGTCCAGCATCTGAAGGTCGTCCGCGACCTGCAGGACCGGACGGACGGTATCACCGAGTTCGTCCCGCTCTCGTTTATTCACCAGACGACGCCGCTGTACGAACACGGCGTCGTCGACGGCGGGGCCACAGACGACGAAGACGAGTTGATGATCGCCGTCTCCCGACTCTTCCTCGACAACGTCGATCACGTCCAGTCGTCGTGGGTGAAGTTCGGCGACGCTAAGGGGCTGAAACTACTCAACTGCGGGGCCGACGACTTCATGGGCACCATCCTCTCGGAGGAGATCACGAAGCGCGCCGGCGGGCAGTACGGCGAATACCGCACGTTCGACGAGTACGTCGACATGCTGTCGGCCATCGGCCGCCCGGCGGTCGAACGGTCGACCGACTACCGAAAGCGTCGCCGTATCGACCCCGAAGACGGCCCGCACGGCCCGACGCTCGGTCCGAGGGCGGACGGGACGCCGATGCTCGAGACGGGTCACCGCGAGGGCGGTCCCGAGTCGGCCCACGCCGACGACTAAGCTCTCCTCGACTCGCCGTCTCCAACAGAGCCAAACGCATCCGTCACCGAGTGACGGACGATGATGAGTCCGACCCACACGGCGACGGGAGTCGTCCTCGCCGCTCCCCTCCTCGCCGTCGCACCGGAGTTCGCCGTGGCCGGCGCGCTGGCGGGTATCGTCGGCGGCGTCTTCCCGGACCTCGACCTGTTCGTCGGCGAACACCGCCGGACGTTGCACTTCCCGGTGTACTACTGGTTCCTGGTCCTGCCCGCCGCAGTCGTCGCCGCGGCGAGTCCCTCCACGGTGACGGTGGCGGTCGCGCTCTTCGCGCTCTCGGCGGCGGTCCACTCCGTCGTCGACTGGTTCGGTGCCGGTCCCGAACCGCGGCCGTGGGCCGACCCCTCCGAGCAGGCGGTCTACCTCCACTTCGGGAACCGGTGGCTCACGCCGAAACGGTGGGTCCGCTACGACGGTGCACCCGAGGACCTGCTGTTGACCGGGGCACTCTCGGTGCCCGGGCTCCTCCTGTTCGACGGGTCGGTCCGCACGCTCACGGTCGTCGGCCTCGTCGTCGGCGCGGGCTACACGCTCGTCCGGAAACGTGTCCCCGACTACGTCGAAATCTGACCGCGAAACCCGAGAGTCCGAAGCGGAGCCGAGAGTCAGTCGTCCGACGTCGCCGTCGCGGTCTCCGACTGCAGTCCCTCGACCTCGATGTCGCCCGTGAGTTGGGTGTGCGGGTAGGGCATGTCGATCGCCTCGGCGTCACAGCGCTCCTTGACGGCCTGGACGAGCTCCGAGCGCGTCTTCACGAAGTCAGAGCGGTTCGGTTCGTCGATCCAGAACCGCGTCTGGAGACCGACGTAGGAGTCGGCGAGTTCGGAGACGCGGATGGAGGTACTCGGATCGTCGAGGATGTCGGGGTTCTTCGCCGCCTCGTCGAGGATGACCTCCTTCGCGTGGTCGATGTCGTCGTCGTAGCCGATCCCGAAGACGAACTTCTGGCGCAGTTTGTCGTAGGCGACGGGGTTCTTCAGCGCGTTGTTGGCGAGTTCGCCGTTCGGGACGGTGATGAGCTCGTTGTCGAACGTACGGAGGCGTGAGACGCGCAGGTCGATGTCCTCGACGCGACCCGTGATGTCGTTGACCTCGATCCAGTCGCCGACCTCGAACGGTCTGTCCTTCAGGATGAAGATCCCTGCGACGAAGTTACCGAGGATGTCCTGCGCGGCGAAGCCGACCGCCAGCGCGATCGCACCGGCGAAGACTCCGAACGCCGCGATGACGCTGCCGAACCCGGCGACGGTGAACGCCACCGCGAACGCCAGAATCACGTTCACGACGCCGGTGAGGCTCTCTGCGAGGCTCTTCACGCTCGGGTCGTGGCCTTGTTCGTCAAGCACCCGCTTGATGAGCGGGACGAGAACGGCTCTCCCGAGCAACCAGACGACGACGAACGCGACGACGAACAGTACCGCCGGCACGACGTACTCGGTGACGAGCTGTTGTGTCTCCGGGAACAGTTGGTCGATCTGTAACTGAAGAAGGAGTGTGGCCAACACTGCGATGTCGAACGACATGAACGACGGTCCAGTTGCGACGGCAGCCGCATAAACAATTGGGCCACGGACAGGTCTGCGTACGGTCAGCGCGGCGAATTTTGTCCGGGTTGAGCACCGACGCCGTATCCTGGTGCGGTTCGTATCACGCGACGCACATCCCTCATCAAATAACTGACCTCTATATCCTCAGAGGTAGTTCATGAGTACGACACTGAAAGGGCTTCAATATGTGAAGGGATACATTAATATGGAGAACGTCTGGTGAATCCTTCAAACTGACCTCCACAATCTCTAGAACGAATTTTTTGGATATCTTTCTCTATTTTGTGTCTTTTCTGGATGATGTTGCACACTTTTAAATATATACGACACATTATTTCACCTGCCCATGACCGCCATGGGTGAACGAGCCGGAATGCCATCTCTGGTGCAGGCAGAACTGCCTATTCAGAGGTCGTAGGTCGGTTCTCAACCTCGACCTCCTCTCCGAAGGGGAGGTCGAGTTCTACTGAAAATTCTAATGCGAGAGATATCTTCATTCAGTTCATTAGCTCTGACAACTCTCGAAGAGTAGACTGATCGACCGCCTGATTCCTTCTGTTTGTCCCTATCAGTGTCCGGACTCGTGTGGGTTCGTCGGCGTCTCGTACTGCTCGGCGTGTTCGGTGTACTCGATGAACCGGGGCGCGTCGGGGTCGAACGGTCGTTCCAGCGACTCGAACGCCTGCTTCTTGTCCCACGACTGCAGCCCGCCGATAGCGCTGCGGTCTTCGAGGTCGTGGTAGTCGAGGTCCGCCTTCGTGTGGTTCCACGCCTTCAGCCCCTGTTCGGTGCGGACGACGACGCTCGAGTAGTCGTCGGCGCTCCCGACGGATCCGACCGCCAGGTCCGCACAGTAGCCGCTGAAGTCCGCACACTCGCTACAACCCTTGAGCGCGGCGTCGTGGAAGTTCTCGACGTCCTCTTCCAGGATCTGGTCGCCGTCGTGGTCGTACGCCATCAGTTTCCCGTGCAGCACGTCGAGTTTGCCGATCTCCTCGGGCGAGAGGTCGCGCTTCTCTTCCAGTTGCTCGCCGACGAGTCGGTAGTAGTTGAAGTTCTTGGTACACATCAGCGCGATAGTGTAGTCGATGGCGCGCACGCCGGCCTCCTGACTGCCGTACTCCCACTCGAAGTCCTGGAGCGCGCGGATGCCTTCGATCTCACACGGCGTGCCGACGAGCGCGAGACTCGCCTCCTCCCACGAGACGTCGAGTTTCCCCTCCCAGCGACGGGGATCGAGGTTGCCGAGCGCCATCGTCTGGTTGTAGATGCTCCCCGCGTTGGCGACGAGTTCCTCGTGGGTCGTCGCGAGGAAACTCTCGGCCTTCCACGGCTCCTCGTCGGATTCGGTGGCGACGAGCGCGCCGTCGATCTCGCCCGCTTCCAAGAGATGGCTGAGTACGCTGGTGACCACGCCGCCGTCCTGCGCTCCTTCGGACCAGTCGTCGTCCACCTTCGCCGAGAACTCGGTGATGGGGTCGCCCGCACCGGTCACGTTGTCGTCGCCGCCGGTGATCTTCCACTGACGCTCGTATCGGAGCCCACCCCGGGGACAGAAGTCCCAGCAGAGCGAACAGCCGGTGCACATCTTCACGAGTTCCGGAAGTCCGTCGTCGCCGATGCCGATGGAGTCGGAGGGGCAGGCGGCGACGCAGGTGCCGCACTGGATACACCGCTCGGTGTCGATCACCGCCGCGTCGAGTTCCATGAACCAGGTCTTCTCGTCCGGCGTCTCGATGTCGTTCATCTCCCGGCGGATGCTGTAGTCGGGTGTGTCGAGGTCGACGCGGTCCGCGGAATCGCCGTCGGCGACGTCCCAACCGGTCCCCGTTGCGGGCGCAGTGAACTCGACATCGCCGAGACTCCCCTCGGCGTCGACGTTCACCGGGTACGCGCCGCCGTCGGCGGCGACGTCACTGTCGGTGGCTCCCTCGCCGTCGATGGTTCCGTCGCTGTCTGCCGTCGTCCCACTGTCGGCGGCCCGTCGACGGAACCGAATCGGCTTTCCGCCGTGGTCGTCGGGTCGACGAGGCGGGACGTGGTCGACCGCCGGCACTGCCGCGTGGTCGCCGTCGTCGGCTGTCTCCGGGACGTGCGGGAGCGGGTCCTCCCGGGCCGACTCGACGAGTTCGGGGGCGGCGTCGGCCGGCGCGTTCAGCGGAGCGTCGTCGGAGGCCGACCGCTCGGGGTCAGTCATCGGCGGGCACACCTCCCGAGACGTCCGCCTCGACGCTGCGCATCACGTCGCGCAGACGACCGTTGTCGACGCGTCGACACCACTCGTAGAACCGTTCGTCGTCGGTTCGTTCCTCGGTGTAGGCCGCGAGCAACGCCTCCAGTGCCGGAATCACGGCGTCGGCCGGGACCGCCGTCTCGACCCAGTCGACGAACGCGTTGTCGCTGCCGAGACTACCGCCGAGGCCGACGTCCATCCCCTCGACGATAGTGTCACCCTCGTCGTTCGTACTCTCGACGTCGCCGTCGAGCTTGACCGTCTCGCCGCGGAAGCCGACGTCGGCGATCTGCGGCTGGGCGCAGGAGGCCGAACAACCGCTCATATGCATCCGCACGACGTCGAGGTCGTCGGGCGTGTCGAGACGCTCGTCGAGTTCTCGCGCCCACCGGCGGACGCGCCGCTTGGTCTCGATGATGCCGTAGTTGCAGAACTCGCTGCCCGTACAGCCGACGGCACCGCGCGAGAACGGTCCCGGGTTCGGCTGGTAGTCCGCGGCGAACGGTTCGGCGAGCAGGTCGTGGACGTGCTCCTCGGGGACGTGGCTGACGAGGAAGTTCTGGTCCGTCGCGAGTCTGACCGTCGCGTCCTCGGTTCCGTACCGCTCTGCGGCCCGGGCGGCCTCGACGAACTCGGCACCGCCGATGCGCCCGGCGACGACGTTGAAGCCGACGTACCGGAGACCGTCCTGTTTCTGCTCGTGGACGCCGACGTGGTCGCCGGTGTAGCCGGTGGTCAGGTCCTCGCCGCGCGTGTCGAGGTCGACGCTGCAGCGGTCTCTGACCGCCTGCTCGAACGCCTCGGGACCCATCTGCTGGACGAGATAGCGCATCCGGCAGACGCCGCGGTTGTTCCGGTCGCCGAGTTCCTCGAACGTCTGGGCGACCGCACGACAGAACTCGACGGCGTCCTCGGGGGTGACGAACACGTCGAGGTCGGAGGCCATCCGCGGCCCGTCCGAGAGACCGCCGCCGACGCGGACGTGGAAGCCGTAGTACCAGCCGTCGTCGAGACGTCTCCGTGCGGGGACGAGACCGACGTCGTTGATCTGCGACTGCGCGCAGTCCTCGCGGCAGCCGGTGACTGTGAGCTTGAACTTCCGCGGGAGGTTCGCGTACTCGCGGTTGCCGGTGAAGAACTCCGAGACGGCGTCGACGACCGGCTGGGCGTCGAAACACTCGTGGTCGGTGAGACCGGCGGCCGGGCAGCCGAGGACGTTGCGCGCGGAGTCGCCACAGCCCTGGATCGTCGTGAGACCCACGTCGTCGTACCGCTCCCAGATGGCGGGGACGTCCTCGATCCGGATCCAGTGCATCTGGACGTCCTGTCGGGTGGTGATGTCGAGGAAAGCGTCACCCCAGACGGGGTTCTGCGTCTCGCCGCCGTACTCCTCGGGGGCGGTCGCGTACTCCTCGGCCACCTCGCCGACGACCCGTGCCTGTTCGGGCGTGAGTCGGCCGCCGGGGACCTTCGTCCGCAGCATGAAGTAGCCGCGGTGGGTGCCGTGGGCGTACATCCCGGCCCACTTCAGTCGCTCCCACTCCCCGTCGCCCGCCCGCTCCTCGATCTCGTCGAACGTCAACCCCTCCTCGGCGTACTCGTAGACGTCGTCGACGACGTCCAGCGGGTGCTTCTCCCGTTTCCACCGCTCGACCGCGTTCATCGCCCGCTCCCGTCTCGCCCTGTTCGAGATGCGTTGTCAGTGCTCATGGTTGGCGAGCACGTTTTCCACCGACGACCATGTACGTCTCCGTCGGTGCCACTTCTGCCTGTGCTCCGGGACGGGAGCAGTGGGGGCCGGTGTCTATGACTGCCGGACTGCGCGCCGGCCGCGACGGGGATGGCCGACTCGTCGGCGGGTTAGCGAACCGGGTCGCGACCGACGTCCGTGCGTAGTATCGGCAGCCGTCGCCGGTAACTGTGACGTGTTACCACTTGCCGACCAGCGAGCGGTAGCGACGACCCGCGTCGTCGTCGGCAGCGAGGGCCGTACGAATCCGCTCTGTGACCCAGTCGCTGTCGCCGTTCGGTGACTCCGGCAGGAACCGGTCGTAGACGGGGAGTCGTTCGCCGAGCGGGACGCCGCCCTCGTCGGCGATGTCGTGGAGCTCCCGCAGCGCGGGCCACTCGTAGTCGGGGTTGATGTAGTCGTCCGTCACCGGCGAGACGCCGCCGAGGTCGTCGATACCGCAGTCCAGAAGATTACGAGCGGGCGCGAGGTTCGGCGGCACCTGCACCGAGATCTCCTCCGGGAGGCAGACGCGCGCCATCGCGACGACGCGGCGCATCGTCTCCAGTGACGGCCCCTCGTAGTCGGAGCGCTCGTTCGGGACGACGTTCTGGACGATGAGCTCCTGAACGTGACCGTGTCGCTCGTGGAGGTCGCGGACGGCGAGCAGGCTCTCGGCGCGGTCACGCCAGTCTTCGCCGATGCCGACGAGGATCCCAGTCGTGAACGGGACGCGCTCGCGACCGGCCGCACGGACGGTGTTGAGTCGCTGGCCGGGCGTCTTCCGGCGGTTCCCCGCGTGGGCGTCGACGTCGGCCGTCGTCTCCAGCATCACGCCCATGCTGGCGTTCACCTCGCGGAGTCGCTCGAACTCGGGTTCGGTGAGGTCGCCGGGGTTGCTGTGGGGGAGCAGCCCCTCCTCGAGCGCCAGTTCGCACATCGCATAGAGGTAGTCGACGATGGAGTCGTAGCCCCAGTCGGCGAGTTGGTCGTGAATTTCGGTGTAGCGGTCGTCGGGCTTGTCGCCGAACGTGAACAGCGCCTCCGTACAGCCGGCGTCCGCGCCCAGCCGTAGCTGCTCGCGGACCTGCTCGGGCGACATGAGCGACGCCTGTCCGGGGACGTCGTAGTACGTGCAGTACGTGCACGTGTAGCGGCACGCCGTCGTCAGCGGGAGGAAGACGTTTCGCGAGAAGGTGAGCGACGGGGCCGCCTCGACGTCGGCCGGCGTGACCGACAGCAGGCGCTCGACGTCCGACTCGTCGATCTCGATCTCGATGCCGTACTCGTCGGCCGCCGGGAACATAGCAGTCGCTCCACGCCGGAGTGAGAAAAGCCCTCCCTTCGAGCGGTCGGTTCGAACTCACCACGAGCCGCTCGGCCGTCGGCGACACCACCCCGCGGTACGGTTATGCCGTCGGCACCCGAAGCGGGACCGAGTCATGATCAAACTCGTCATCACGCTCGCCCGGAAGGAGGGCACGAGCTTCGAGGAGTTCAAGCAGTACTACCTCGACGAACACGTCCCCATCGCGGAGGAGATTCCGAACCTGCAGAAGTACACCGTCGCGTTCGCGCTGAGTCCCGACCGCAGCGAGTACGACGCCGTCGCCGAACTCTACTTCGAGGACGCCGCGGCGATGAAGGAGGGGATGGAGTCGGAGGCCGCCGGGGCGGCGCTCGACGACGTGCCCAACTTCGCCGACCACGACGCCGGGTTCAACATGGCGACCGAGGAACTCGTCCAGGTCGACGAGACGTAGTCGGTCGGTGCGGCCGTCTCTCCAACGACGAGGAAGCGCGACCAGCGACTCGCAGGTCACTCGCGTCGGACGCCGACGCGCCCGTCGTTCACGCGGAGGTCGAACCCGGCGTCGACGAGCCAGTCGCGAGCGACGCCGTCGCCGTGGAGCAACACCTCGACGAGGTCGTCGGCCTCGTCGACGTCGGTCGAGAGTCGGAACGAATCGACGACTTCGACCGGCGCGCCGACCGCCTCGGCCGCCCGGAGATGGTCGCGAAACGAGACGCCGTGGTAGTCGACGCGGAAATCGAGATGTCTGACCACCAGTGCGTTCGTCCCGCCGCCACGGCCGGGTGCGACGGCGACGCCCTCGCTGCTGTCGCCGGCGGTCGTCAGCCGTCGGATCGACTCGGGCGTCGCCAGCGGGAGGTCGCTCATCACGACGGCGACGGGGTCGACGGCGGCCGCGAGTGTCGCGTTGACCGCCGTCGAGAGGGGGCTGTCGTCGACGCGGACCGACGCGTCGATCTGGACGAGCGACGTCGCGTCGCTCGCGTCGGCGTCGAGGCGTCCAGTCGTCGGTTCGTCGAGCGGGGCCGTCGCCACCACGAGAGGGTCGTGTCCGGCGGCGCGGACCGCCGTGAGCACGTCCGAGAGCATCGCTCGGGCGAACGCTCTCCGCTCGTCGGGAGAGAGCACGTCCGAGAGCCGAGTCTTCGGCTGCTCGGTCGCGAAGGGGACGACGACGCGCATACCGGCGCTACGCAGCGTGGAAAATAAGGAGTTGGTATCGCGTTCGACTGTGCTCAGCCGAGTTTGTCGTAGGAGTCCTGCTGGGAGCGATACCAGACGACTCCGCCGACGAGGAGACCGACCACGAGCAGTCCGCCCGCCGCGTAGAGAGCGAGTTGCATCGTCTGATCGGACTGCTTGGCCGACTCGGCCTGCGACTGCGCCTCGTTCGCGAGTTCGGTCGCGAGGTCGAACCCCTCTGCGCCGTTCGCGTTGTCGTAGGCGCTGATCGCGTTCGCGAGCGTCTTCTCGGCCTGCTGGCTGTTCGCCCCGTCGACCGCCGTCGACGCCGAGTCGAGCGCCTCGCGTGCGGTGTCACTCTCCTCGGTGTAGTGGTGGGTCTGCCACGAGTCGATGGCGTTCTCGACCCGCCGTCGCGAGCCTGCGTCAGCGACACGAGAGGAACTGTTGGGCGGGGTCGTAGCTGTAGTTCTCCACCTCGGGGACCGTCCCCGTCACCTTCACCCGTACCTCGCTAACGTCGTCGGCGGCGGCGACGTCGACCGAAGCGTTCTGCCCGTCGGCGGACTGCTGGTCGAGTTTCGAGCCGGTCTGGTCGTAGCTCGTCACTGTCCACGTGACGTCGGTGAGTTCGGTCTCACCCTGGAGCGTCCACGCCTCCAGTTGGGGGTCCTTGTACAGTTCGTCCAGCGTCACCGTCGCGCTCACCTGGCTGCCGACCTCGGCCTCGTCGGGAACGTCGCTCTCGGCGACGGAGACGGCGGCGGCTGGCGCCGCCACCGTCGTCAGGAGGACGAGGCAGGCGACCAGGAGGCTAAAACAGCGACTCGAGTTCGTCTTCGTCATCGTGAACTAAGTTGTCGAGGTTCGTCTCGCTCTCTTGGTTGATCTCGTCGATGTTCTCCTGTGCCTCGATGGCGACCTGCTGGAGCTCTTTGATGCGCGGGACGTTCGTCACGCCCGACAGGAGGATGACGCTCGCGACGAAGCCGCTGCCGGTGACGGGGTAGTCGCCACCGCGGACCTCCATGCTCCCGGTCTGCTCCTCGAGCCACTTCCGGCTGCGCTCTATCCCTTTCCGGTTGAGGTACGCCGGCGGCCCCGCCATCACCAGCAGCGCGCGCTCGGTCCCGTCGATCTCGCAGGGGAGCGTGAGACGGCCCAGCGCCGCCTTCCGGACGAGGCTCGTGATGCGGTTGGTCGTCCGTGCCGTGTCGAGTCCGTCGTCCTCGTTCTTGCTCCCGGTGAGTCGCGAGAGCAGGCCGCCGGAGTTCTGGACCTCTTCGACCTCTTCGCGGGCGTAGCCGACGGTCGAGACGCCGCCGCCGGCGAGTGTGTTGATGATCTCGCTGGAGTCGACGAAGCTCTCTGCGACCTCGCCGCCAGTCACCTCGCCCGCACCGAAGAGGATGCCGAACCGCTTGACGATCTCCTCGTTGATCTCGTCGTAGCCGCCCTGCACCGACTCGCCGGTCTTGCGCCAGGCGTCGTTGTCGAAGACGAGCAGGTTGTCCACCTCGCGGACGAACGTCTGGAACGACCGCGCGGCGTTGAGCGTGTAGATGCCACCCTCGTCGCTACCCGGCAGCACGCCCAGTCCGTAGACAGGTTCGGTGTAGATACGCTTGAGATGCTTCGCGAGGACGGGTGCGCTGCCGGAGCCGGTGCCACCACCGAGCCCGGAGACGATGAGGAACGCGTCGACTTCGTGGACGGGTACCGAGTCGATCGCGCCCTGAACCTCGTCGACGTCCTCCTCCGCGATCTCGGCACCGAGCTCATTGTCGGCCCCGACGCCGTGGCCCTTCACCCGCGACTGCCCGATGAGCACCCGTTTCTCCTCCGGGATGTGGGTGAGTCCCATCAGGTCGGCCTTCGCGGTGTTGACTGCGACGGCCGCCTTGACGATTCCGGCGTCGTGGCGCTTGTCGTACTCGACGAACTTGTCGACGATCTTCCCGCCGGCCTGCCCGAATCCGATCATCGCCAGCTTCATAGTTGTATTCCCCTCGTTATTGCGCGAATCCCAAGTGGAAGGGGAAGATAAATTTTGTGATGGCAGAAGGTACGATCTACTTTCCTTTCGGGGGTAGAATCGCAGTACTGAAGCCGCTTTTCGTATCATCAGAAGTTCGTCAATCGTACTTCCGTCTATCAGGAAATTCTAGGTTTCATATGAGTTGGCGTCGGTGGTAACCGTCGGGTTAGGAGGGGGGTTGCTGGCGACGGTCCGAAAAACCGTGAGACGTCGAGATTCGGCAGCGAAAAGCGCTCTAACGGACGGCGGCGGGGTCGAAGACGGGGTGCCGGCTCAGGCGTTGAGATACGACGAGAGCGTCTTCAGGTCGTCTTCCGCGCGGTCGAACGCGCCGACGTCGTTGTGGCTCGTCGTGTTGTCGAACTTCAGCGAACGGTACTGATCGGAACCCATCGGGAACCCCGGAATCTTCCCGCCGATCGAGAGGCCGACGCCGGCGAGACCCATCGGGACGGGGACGACAGTCACCGACCGCCCTTCGGCACCGTGTGCCAGCTTCGCCACCTCGGCGAGCGTCAGTTTCTCGGGACCGCCGATCTCGTAGCTCTTCCCGACGTGGACGTCGTCGTCGAGTGCGTCCACAAGCATCGGCACGAGGTCGCCGACCCAGATGGGTTGGAACCCCGTCTTGCCGCCGCCGGGCAGCGGTGTGACGTACGGCGGGGCGAGTTTCTTGGTGAACGAGACGAACTCCCCACCCTCGCCGAAGACGACGGAGGGACGAAAGATGGTCCACTCGAGGTCCGAGGCTCGGACGACCTCCTCGGCACGTCCCTTCGCGCGGATGTACGCCGTCGGCCCGTCCGGGTCGGCACCGAGCGCACTCATCTGGACGAACCGCTCTACACCGTGTTCTTCCGCCGCCTTGACCGCGTTCTCCGTCCCGCCGAGGTGGATCTCCAGATGCTTCTCGTCGCCACCTTTCGGTTTGAACAGGGGTGAGAGCGCGACGAGGAAGAAGACGGCGTCCTGGCCCTCGAAGGCACCCTCCATACTGTCGTAGTCGGTGACGTCACCGGTCGCGGTTTTCACGCCGTCGGGGAGTTCCTCGTCGTCCGGGCTGCGCGAGAGAACCGTCACCTCGTGGCCGCGTTCGAGGAGCTCTCGGCTCAGGTTCGTCCCGATGAAACCGCTGCCGCCGATGACCAGAGCTTTCATAGTCGAGATATCTCACGGAACGAACGTAAAGCTACCGCGGCGATGCGGCGGTGTCTGCCGGTTTCGACCGATACGGCCCACGAGACGGCAGACGAGTAGCTATCAAGGTTTAAGCCACGCCACCCGGGTTCTCCTCGTATGCTCGTTACGCTCGAAGGCCTCGACGGCAGCGGTAAGTCGACTGTCTGGGAGGCGCTCCACGACAGCTACCCCGACGCAGTGTTCACGCACGAACCCACGGAATCGTGGTACGGGGAGGCGGTCAACCGCGCCATCGAGGACGACGAGGCCGACCCGTTGGCGACGCTGTTTCTCTTCACGGCCGACCACGCCGACCATCTCTCGCGAGTGGTCCGTCCGGCGCTCGCCGACGACGAGCTCGTCATCTCCGACCGCTACTCGGACTCGCGGTTCGCCTACCAGGCGGCGAGCCTGTCCGACTCGGAGCTCACCCGTCCGCTGGAGTACATCCGCGGTATCCACACGGCGTTCTCGCGACCGCCGGACGCGACGATCTACCTCGACGTCGACCCCGAGACCGCCGCCGCACGGAGCGGAGCGACCAACAAGTTCGAACAGGCGAGCTACCTCGCGGAGGTCCGGGCGAACTACGAGCGGCTGATCGACGCCGAACCCGAACGGTTCGTCCGCGTCGACGCCACGCAGTCACCCGAGGCGGTCATCGACGCCGTCGAGACCGCTCTCGAACGACTGGTCGAGTAAGCGGTCGAAGGCAGGTAGAGTGCGAGCGCGGGTTTCCGCTGTAAGCGTCACCAGCGACCCGTCGGTCCGAGAGTGCGAGTGCGGGTTTCCGCTGTAAGTGCGGAAGACGAAGTCGGTCGAGCGAGCGAGGGCGACGACTGTCGGTAGCCAGCGCGACGGAGAGTCGCCGTCGAGTCGCTCGCGAGGGCGACGAAAACACGCTCGAAACCGTAATCGCCCCAATTCGTCGTCTCTCTTTCTCCTCCTCCTCCGGTCCGAGAGTGCGAGTGCGTGTTTCCGCTGTAACTGACGAAGCGGCGGAGCGTCGAAGCTGATCGCGAATCGTGGTCATTTAAACATCGATCATCAGAGCGTGTTTCCGCTGTAAATCTACGGGTAGAAACGTTTTAAAATCGTTTCTCTAATCAACCACAATAATAAATAGAAAGATTTATAATCTATTTATATATAGAATTTAAGACGACGTGGTCCGAGTCTCGATTCGTCCGACGAAGCGTCGAGATCGGAGGCGTGAGCGGCGACAGACGTGGATGCGTTCCGTTCGAGGGCGAAACTTCCGGGGCCGAGGGACGACCACACTCTCGTCCGTTTACAGCGGAAACACGCGCGTCCACACTTGCCGACTGGGCAGCGATCCGTAGAGACGGTTCGGAACTGACGTGCTCTACGGCTGCCCCACCCCGAGGCGTTTACAGCGGAAACTCGCCCTCACGCACCGACTCGGGGGAGGGCGGCGTCGACCGTCGGGAGACGCCGACGAGCGAGAAGCGACCGCCTCCACCCTCTACGGTTTACAGCGGAAACACGCGCGTCCACTCTCCGACGTCGTGTTCGTCTTCCCGCTTCGATCGTCATCTCTCCCGTCGACGGCGGGCTCTCCCCTCGATCGTCGTTTCACTCTCGTCGACGTTCCGTCTCTCTTCGACAGCGACTGACCACGGAAGACAGTGGAAACGTCCACCGGTGCCCCCTTAGAGCGGAAACGCCGCCGCCAGCGGTGCGCGTCTTTCCGTTCTAACGTGCAGTACTTGCCGTTACTGTTCGATGGAACCGCCGAGTTACAGCGGAAGCGCGCATATAAACACTCAAGAGTGTTGCCGGAGCTTGAGAGAGACGATGGGCGACATCTCCAACTACTTCGAGGGGGTCACCACCGTCTTTCGGAACAAGGACCTCCTGCAGATCGACCACGTCCCCGACAACGAACGCCTCATCATCGGTCGCGAGAGCCAGTTGAACGCGCTCGCGACCGGCCTCCAGCCGGCCGTCGAGGGGCAGAAGCCGAACAACGTGCTCATCTACGGGAAGACCGGGACGGGGAAGTCGCTCTGCTCGAAGTTCATGGCCCGGCAGCTGGTCTCTGCGGCCTCGGAGAACGACGTCTCGGTGGGTGTCGCCTACGTCGACTGCTTCCAGGACTCGACGGAGTCGCAGGTGATCCGCTCGCTGGGGTCGACCATCAACGACCAGGAGGTGACCGACGAGACGTTCCCCGCCAGCGGGGTTTCGACCTCCGAGTGTTACAAGCGGGCGTGGCGCGTCATGGACGAGCTGTACGACGTCGTCGTCGTCGTCCTCGACGAACTCGACAAGATGGACGACCCGAACTCGGCGCTGATGAACCTCTCGCGGGCGGCCGAAGCCGAGAAGATCCAGTCGTGCAAACTCGGCATCATCGGCATCAGCAACAAACCGCGGTTCAAAGACCGACTCAACGAGCGCGCTCGATCGAGTCTCTGTCAGCGCGACTTCGTCTTCCCGCCGTACGACGCCGACCAGATCGAACAGATCCTGGAGGCGCGCGACGGCGCTTTCAAAGACGACGTGCTCGAACCGGGTGTCATCCCGCGCGCCGCCGCGCTCGCGGCGCGTGAACACGGCGACGCGCGGAAGGCGATCGACATCCTCCGGACGGCCGGTGAGATGGCCCAAGAGGAACAGGCCGAGACGGTCCGCGAGGGGCACGTCGACGCCGCACAAGTGCAGACCGAACGCGACCACCTCATCGAGGTACTGGCCGAACAGCCGCCGCACTCCCGCTACGTCCTCAAGTCGGTCGCGCTCCTCGATCAGCGGATGTCAGACGACCGGGCGGTCAAGTCGAGCGACGTGAACCAGCTCTACCGACAGATCTGCACCGAACAGTACAGCTCCGACCCGCTCTCGTGGCGTCGCGTGCGCGATCTCCTGCACGAACTGGAGTTCCTCGAGATCATCGAACGTAAGCGGAAGGGAGCGGGACGGGGCGAGGGTGGCTACATGGAGACCCACCTGCTCGACGCCCCCGAGATCGTCATCGACGCCTGCGACGCCATCGAGTCCGACGCCCACTGACCAGTCGCCGATTCGGGCCGCCGATCGGACGTCGATCCGTCGCAGACGCACTGCCGATCCGTCGCAGACGCACTGCCGATCCGACGTCGACCCTTCTCTGCTCGTCCGAACTCCACGGGCATTTATCCACCCCCGT
This sequence comes from Halogranum amylolyticum, assembly GCF_900110465.1. GTDB lineage: Archaea > Halobacteriota > Halobacteria > Halobacteriales > Haloferacaceae > Halogranum > Halogranum amylolyticum. The sequence continues at coordinate 384,696 of NZ_FODV01000001.1, read as the reverse complement.
CCTTGAGTCGGTTGTGAACCCAGACGAGAACCACCACGGGTGGGCGAACCGCTCCGGGGACTTCTCGCCCGCCTACTACGCGGAGATCGGTCCCAACGAGGTGAGCGAGACGCTGACGACGGTGTTCGAACACTTCGCGCGCGACGACCCCGCCGTCCTCGAAGTCGGCTGTAGCTCCGGTCGCCACCTCGCACACCTGCTCGACCACGGGTACGAGAACCTCACTGGGATCGACCTCAACGACGAGTCGTTCGAGGTGATGGCCGACTACTACCCCCAGCTAGCCGAGACGGGGACGTTCCTCGCCGGTGCGATCGAGGAGCTCCTACCGGAGTTCCCCGACGACAAGTTCGACGTCGTCTACTCGGTCGAGACGCTCCAGCACGTCCACCCCGACGACGAGTGGGTGTTCGAAGAGCTGGCTCGCGTCTCCACTGATCTCGTCGTCACCGCCGAGAACGAAGGGAACAGTCCTCAGCGCGGCCGCGACGGGGACGAAGTGAGCTACGTCAACGACGACTTCCCGCTCTATCACCGCGACTGGAAGGACGTCTTCACCGACCTCGGCCTCGCACAACTCCTCCGCGAACCGAGCAAGCGCGACACGGTCCGCGTGTTCCGGGTTCTCTGAGCACGGCGCTTCGTCTCTCGTTGTCTCATCTGATCGCCGCTGCCTCCGACTCACCGACCCGACAGTATTTGTGGCGGACGTGTGAACTGCCCGCACATGACGTGGCACGTCTCCGTTCCGACCGACTCCTACGACGTCGCCCGCGAGGAGTTCTCGTGGGAGTTCCCCGACGGCTACAACGCGGCACACGACCTCCTACGGAAACACGACGACCCCGACGACCGGGTCGCTCTCTCACAGCCCGCCGCCGACGGAACTCGTGAGGACTACACGTTCGCCGACCTCGACCGACGGTCGAACCGGGTCGCGAACGCGCTCCGCGCTCGCGGCGTCGACCGGGGCGACCGGGTCGCGGTGTTCGTCCCGCAGAAGCCCGCGAACCTGCTGACTCATCTCGCCTGTTGGAAACTAGGTGCGGTCTCGCTCCCGCTGTCGACGCTCTTCGGCGAGGACGCCCTTCGATACCGCCTGCGTGACAGCGAGTCGGTGGTGGTCGTCGCCGACGAGAGCGTCCTCGACGTCGCCGCCGCCGCCGTACCCGACTGTCCCGATCTGACGCACGTGTTGACGGTCGACGCGGACGCGGAACACCCCTCTCTCACTCCCGACACCGACGACGCGACGGCCGCCGAGCGGTTCGCGGCCGTCGTCGACGACGCGGACCCGACGTTCGACCTCGTCGACACCGACCACGAGACGCCGGCCATCGTGATGTACACGAGCGGGAGCACCGGTCCGCCGAAGGGCGTACTCCACAGCCACGGCGTCTGGGCCGGCCACTGCCCGGCGTTCTCGATGTACTTCGAGCACGACGTCGACGCCGACGACGCCGTGTTCTGGACGCCGGCGGACTGGGCGTGGATCGGCGCGCTCGGCGACCTCGTCTTTCCGGCGTGGCACTACGGACGACCGGTCGTCGGCACGCCGACGGGGTCGTTCGACCCCGAGCGAGCGTTCGAGACGCTCGAGACGTTCGACGTCACGCACACGTTCCTCCCACCGACGGCGATCCGGATGATGATGCACGTCGACGACCCGGCCGGCCGGTTCGACCTCTCGGTTCGGGCTATCTGTTCGGGCGGAGAACCGCTGACGCCCGAGATCCTCGAGTGGGCCGACGAGGAGCTTGGCGGCGTCGCCGTCAACGAGCTCTACGGGCAGACGGAGGCGAACCTCCTCGTGACTAACTGCCGACAGTGGTTCGAGGCTCGCCCCGGAAGTATGGGAAAGCCCGTCCCCGGCCACGACGTCGCCGTCGTCGACCCCGAGACGGGCGACCGACGAGAGACGGGAACCGTGGGCGAGATCGCCGTCCGCCGCGACGGCGACCCGGTAGTGTTCACGGAGTATCTCGACGACCCGGAGAAGACGGCCGCCACGACGGTCGGCGACTGGCATCTGACGGGCGACCTGGGCGTCGCAGACGAAGAGGGCTACTTCTGGTTCAAAGCCCGCGACGACGACCTCATCGTCACCAGCGGCTACCGGGTCGGACCGGGCGAGGTCGAAGGGGTGTTGCTCGACCACGAGGCAGTCGAACAGGTCGGCGTGGTCGGTGTCCCCGACGAGATGCGCGGCGAGGTCGTCAAGGCGTTCGTCCAACCCGCCGCCGGCGTCGGTGACTTCGAGACGGTGCGCGAGGAGCTCCGGGACCTCGTCCGAGACCGACTCGCGAAGTACGAGTACCCGCGGGAGATCGAGTTCGTGGACGAACTGCCGCAGACGACGACCGGGAAGATCCAGCGCCGAAAACTCCGGGAGCGGGAGACGTGAGTCCGATCGTCTGCGGACAGCCTCCTCAGCGGGTGTCCGGGAGTTCGTACTCGTCGGGCGAGGGGATGTACAGCACGTCGATAGTGAAGCCGAGTGCGAGCGGCATCCCGATCATCACGCCGACGGCCGCGGCGGAACTGCCGAGGTCGACGCCGATACCGAACACGCCCGAGAAGACGAGCGTCGTCGTCAACAGGACGACCGGGATGAGCAGCAGGGCGTAGAGCACCGAACCCCACTGAGTGTTCAGGCGGATGCGGAAGAACCGGGTCATCACGGCGGCGATGAGCGTGTGAACTACGAGGACAACCCCGAGGAGGACGAGGTTGATGACCGAGACCATACTGTCGTTACGGGGTCGGTCGACTTTGCCCTGTCGGAAGCGGGGTCGGCACGCGACTTCCATCCTCGTCGTCACGCCGTCGTTCCGTTCCCGCCTGATTTATCACCGTCGACCGTGACGCACCGGCCATGCATCGATGCATCGGCGAGCGGTCTCTCGACGAGACGGCGGCGTCCGTCGACGAGGCACGCGCGCTCTATCGGGATATGGTTCGGGCCCGTCGCTTCGACGAGCGGTCGGTGGCGCTCCAGCGTCGGGGCTGGATGAGCGGCTACCCACCGTTCGAGGGACAGGAGGCCTCGCAGGTCGGGGCCGCCCACGCGATGGCCGACGACGACTGGCTGTTTCCGACCTACCGTTCGAACGCCCTCCAGCTCGCCCGCGGCGTCCCGCTCTCGGACATCTTCCTCTTCCGTCGCGGCCGCGCGGAGTTCCACTCCGACCACGACGTCCCGGTGTTCCCGCAGGCGGTCCCCATCGCGACGCAGATCCCCCACGCGACCGGGGCCGGGATGGCTCGGAACTACCGCGGCGACGACGAGGCGATGCTCGTCTGTTTCGGCGACGGCGCGACGAGCGAGGGCGACTTCCACGAGGGGCTGAACTTCGCCGGCGTCTTCGACGCGCCGGTCGTCTTCTTCTGTGAGAACAACGGCTGGGCCATCTCGCTGCCGCGGGAGCGGCAGACGGCCAGCGACTCCATCGCAGTCAAGGCCGACGCCTACGGCATCGAGGGCGTGCAGGTCGACGGCAACGATCCGCTCGCCGTCTACGAGATGGTTTCGGACTGTCTCCGGAGCGCCCGCGAGGGGAACCCGGTGCTCGTCGAGAGTCTCACCTACCGACAGGGGGCGCACACGACGGCCGACGATCCGAGTCGCTACCGCGATGCGGAGCCGGACGTCCCCGAGTGGCGGCGACGCGACCCGCTCGAACGCTACGAGGAGTATCTCCGCGAGCAGGGCGTCGTCGACGACGAGTTCGTCGAGTCGGTGTACGACGACGCCGACGAGGAACTCGCCGCCGCGATAGAGGAGGCCGAGGCGGTCGACTCTCCCGACCCCGACGAACTGTTCGACGCCGTCTTCGCCGACCTCCCGCCGTCGCTCCGCGAGCAGCGGGCCGAACTCCACGACTTCCTCGAGCGACACGATCCCCAGGAGTTGGATCTGAGTTAGTCGACGCGAACCCGGCTTCGTCGTCGACCCGTCCCGAGCAGGTCAGGAGTGCTGTCCGGTCGCGACCTGCAGCAGTCGAACCGTCGCCATCGACCCCAGAAAGCCGACGATGGCACTCATCGCCGCCACCGGGACGAGTGCGGTCAGGCCTTGACCGACCACGCTCACGACGAACAACCACGCGAACCGTCGTCCCGACGGCGACGAGTACCCTCTCACCCGCGCGACGTCGTCGACCCACGTACCGGCGACGCCGACGACCGATCCGACTGCGAGAAACGCCAGTCCCTCCACCGTCAGGACGGCGTCCCACCGGGTGAGAACCGGGAGAAGCGCGCCGATGGCGAGCAGGCCGCCGACGTAGAACAGCAGTTCGACGGTGACGGACGGCGTCTCGGCTGACCGTGTGGAGGGCATCTGACGTCTCGAAACGGTGGCTGTCGGATAAGTGACGTGGTCGCCGCCGCCGACGATCGGTTCAGTCGTCCAACGAGATGTACGTCTTCGCGTCGTCGACGCCCTTCAGTCCCTGAATGTCGCTGGAGGAAGTCTTCAACACGTCGTACACCTCTTCGGTGTCGAGTTCGGCGATGATGTCCCAGTTGCCGGCGACGATGTGGGCTTCCGCGATCTGGCCGAGGTCGCGGATGGCGTCGACCAGTCGTTCGGACTCGCCAGCGGCCGTCTTCACCATGATGAACGAGTGAACCATGGTGGTGTGGTACTCACCAACACGGGAAAAACCTTGCTCCGGCGCCGAGATGGCGTCGGTCGCCGTCGGGGTAAAGTTATTCACCTCCCCTGTCGTACGGTGTGCCATGCGGTTCGTTATCATAGGGGCGGGACGGGTTGGTCTTCGCACGGCACGTGTCTTGCGTGAGGAAGGCCACGAGGTAACGCTCATCGAGTCGGACACGGATATCGCAGAACGCGCCCGGACCGCCGACTTCGAAGTCATCGAAGGTGACGGCGCACACGAGGACGTCTTGGAGGAGGCGGGCGTCGACGAGGCGGACGCCGTCGGCGCGCTCACGGCGGATCTCAACGTCAACTTCGCCGCCTGCATGATCGCCAAACACCACGGCTGCCGAACCGTGATGCGCATCGACGAGGACTACCGCGAGGAGATCTACCAGAAGTACGCCGACGAGGTCGACGAGATCGTCTACCCCGAGCGACTCGGAGCTATCGGTGCGAAGAACGCCCTGCTCGGCGGATCGATCCGCGCCATCGCCGACATCGCTCAGCATCTGCAGGTCGTCCTCTTCACCGTCACCGACGAGTCGCCGATGAACGGCTACACGATAAGCGAGGTCGCACTCCCCGCGCAGGCGCGCATCCTCGCGTTCGGGAAAGACGACGAGTCGATGGGGATCCCGCTCCCCGACGACTCGCTGGAGACCGGCGACCGACTCGCCGTGCTCGCGGACTTCTCGGTGCTCGACGAGGTCCGCCAGCTGCTCATCGGACAGGAGAGTGCCGCGATGGCCCTGGGAGGTGAGTAACAATGGTCACAGCCTACATCATGGTCAAAGCGAACACGGGCGAGGCAGACCGTCTGAAGGGAGAGATGGAAGCGCTCGAGGGCGTCGCGTCCGCGCACATCGTCGCCGGCGACGTCGACTTCATCGTCAAAGTCAACGTCGAGACGCCCGCAGAGGTGAAGAACATCGTCGCCGATCACGTCCAGGCGATCGACGGCGTCGAAGACACCCAAACCTACATCTCGATGGATTGAGCCGGTCGTCGCGGACTCTCGGTCGGGTCTCTCCGCCGTCTTCACTGCGGAGCGTCGCTGCTGCCACCCGCCTGGCGAGCGCTGTCGACGAGCGACGTCACGGGGTCGGTGTACTGGTAGCCGGGGATGATCCCCTGCACGAACGTCCCCTCGACGTAGTCGATGACGGCGCCGGCGTCGTCGACGCCGCGGCGCTCGTTGATGTCGGCGAAGGAGACGCGGACGACCGCCTGTCGACGCTCCCGTTCGACCGTCGGGTCGAGGTTGTGGTCCGCGGCGGTGACACCGCCGATATCCTCGATGCGGAGTGCGAACGTCTCGTACCAGCCCTCTTCGACGACATCGGCGACGTGGTCTTCGGTCACTTTGTCGAGCATCGGGACGCGGACGGTGACGTGGAACTGCAGTCGACCGTCGTCGACGGCGTCGACGGTGACGACACCGTCGAACGGGGTCACGGTCGACTCGTAGCGTCCCGCTTCCATCTCTTCGAACGCGTTGTGGTCGCGGAAGGCGCGACCGACGCGACCGGGGAGTTCGGCCATATCCCGACTCAGGGCGTCGGCGAACAAAAGCACGCCGTGTTCGGCCGAGCGGAGCCCGGCGGACGCTCCGGTCGGTGACCGGGACACGGAACGCATTTACCTCACTCTGTACTTCTCGGGTGTATGGTACAGTCCGAACAGAGCAGTGTCAGCCGCCTCGTCGAACTCCTCGATGACCGCCTGAAGCAGTCTGAGTGGGAGATTCTCACGGCGCTGGCCGCTGCAGACGGTTCACTCACGATCGACGAACTGGCCGAAGAGACCGGATACACCGAACGAACAGTGAAGAAGCGCGTCGGGACACTCGAAGACCAACTCCACGGGGGGACGCTCCTCCGGCGGGACGACGACGGCAACCCGATGCTTCACCCGCAGTTCGCCCAGGCAGTCCGTAGCTACTCGTCCTGAGGACGACCGTCTCAGTCTCCGCAGACGCCGAAATCCGTACTGCGCCCGTTGTCACCGCCGGTGAGGGAACGACCTCTCGACTGCCGTTTGCGGCATGTTTAAGTGGTCATGGCTACTGGGTGTAAGTGACGCTTCGCTTTGGAGGGCCGAAGCGTCAGCGGGGACCAATCCAGGGCGGCATCGGCCACGCGACTCTCTTTCCCGCGTGGCCTGCCCAACCCTTTCGTACACTCGATAACTGATCGGAGAGAGCGTTCGCTGTCGCGAAAACGCCGACTCGTTCCGCTCCGTTCCGTTCAGTTACCGGCGACGTCACCGACCGGCGGTCGGTTCACTCGGTCGGCGGGTTCCGAACCATCCCGTCGAACAGCGCGACGCTCGCGACCAGCGAACTGACGGCGCTGGCGGCGTAGAGCGGGATCGTCGAGAGGACGCCCGCGAGACCACCGGTCAGCAGCGTTGCTCCGACGACGAACAGAATCAGATCGAACCGAGTGGGCGCTGCCGGTGGAACCAGACTCATCGTTGGTAATGAGATATAATTACGCGAGACACGTGTATCTTACGGCGGTGTCATCTGCTGGCGGGTCGAGCGTAGTACTCTCTCCGACGACCGTGACGTCGGCGGTGTAGCGGTCAGGCTCAGCGTTCCGCTCTCGGGCGGATCTCAGTCGGCGTCGACGGGTCGCATCTGGATCCGACAGCGGAGACAGGTCGGCAGCCTCTCGGTGTCTCCCGTCCGGGAGACGCTCACCAGACAGTCCGCACACTCGTATGTCCTGTAGTGCATCGGTGGTCCTCTCTCGACCACTACGCGAGTGTGGTCGCTACCGGAACTGTCGCTCGGAGAGATGTAAGTTATGACCCCAATAATCGGTCGTCGCCGCGCCGACCGTTCGGATTCCCGCAACGACTGTCGACGCTTCGCAACGTTTTTGCAACGATAGACTCCTTTTGGAGGTGCCTACCGTCCGGTGGGCGGAGGGAGGGATGGATGAGCTCCTGTACGGACCCTCCTTCGACGACGTCGTGAGTGTCGATCTCTCGACACTCACGTCTGTCCAGTGTGCTGGCTCCACTTCGAGCCGAGCGGCCGCTCTCCGGTACGGTCGAGTTGGAGACGTGCAAGGGAAGGGATTTGAACCACGGTCGCTCGCTGGCGCTCACTCCCTGGTTCGAATCCCTCCTGTCTGCACTTTCGACTCCTCGCGTTGCTCGTCGGCAGAAAGTGCGAGGGAAGGGATTTGAACCACGGTCGCTCCGTTCAGTCGCTCCCTGATTCAAACCCTTCGCCGATTTGCACGGCTCTCCCGTTCGGTCGAGTCGGAAAATGCGAGGGAAGGGATTTGAACCCTCGAATCCCTACGGAAGCGGGTCTTAAGCCCGCCGCTTTTGGCCTAGCTCAGCCACCCTCGCGCAGACGACAGTTCCCACCACCGGTGGAAGTGGTTTTCGATAGCCAGCTACCAGTCGACGCTCAGCGTGCCGTCGCCGTGGGGGTTCGGCGCGATCTCCTCGTCCGTCCGCCGGTCGATGACGTGGATGACGCCTCGCTCCTTCTTCGCGGGACAGACCTCCGCGGCGCGGACGTTCTCCTCCAGTTCGTCTTCGCCGAAGAAGTAGCTCTTTGGCTTTGCGAGGCCGCTCGCGAGGTCCATCTCCCAGTTGTCGGCCACCTCGGCACATTTGCCAGCGCCGAAGCACTTGTTGGCCTCGAAGATGATCTTGTACGGTTTCTCCTCGACCGGAGGCGCGTCGGCCGACCCGAAGTCGCTCGGCTTTGTGACGCCGTCGTCGCTCATTGTCGGATGTGAAGTGGTGGGTCGACTTTCCTCTGTCGGTCCGGCGCTCCTCGTCACTCGTCGCCGGCGACGAGTTCCTCGTACTGCGCGCCGGTCTGCTTCAACGTCTCTGTCGAGTAGAGGCGCTCGTGTGCGAAGGGCAGATGTTCCGTTGCCAGTTCGTCGATCTTCTCGTCGACCGCCTCCGCCTCGCGGCCGTGGATCATCGTGAAGAGGCTGTACGACCAGTCCTGCTCGGGCCGGCGCGGCCGGTGATAACAGAGCGTCACGTACGGCAGTTGACCGACGGCGACGCCGTGCTCGTCCAGTTCGTCGTCTGGGACGTCCCAGACGACCATACAGTTGTTGTGGAAGCCGGTGACGACGTGGTTGACGATACAGCCGATACGCTTGATACAGCCGTCGTCCAGCAGGCGACGCACCGCGTCGAGTACCTCGTCGACGTCCGCGTCGATAGCGTCGGCGACGTCGCGGTACGGCGTTTCCGACAGCGGGAACCCGTCTTGGATCTCCACGAGGAGGTTCGCCTCGAGCGCCGAGAGATTCCCTTTCGCGTCTTCGCTGATGCGTGTCGCACTGACGTCGGTGTGGGTGAGACTCTCCCGGGCGAACCGGTCGCTGTTGACGACCGGAAACTCCAGGTCGATGTAGTAGTCCGTCAGCATCGGGAGGTTCAGCACTTCACAGCCCGTCCGCGTTTCGATTTCGTCGAGGATGCGGTCGCGCGTCTCTCGCGACCCGGCGGTGACGACGAACCACATGTTCCATTCGTGGTCGCGTCGGTAGTTGTGGTTGACCTGCCGGTAGTCGTTGATCACCGACGCGACTTCGTCGAATCGGTCTTCGGGCGCCCGGACCGCTGCGAGCGTCGAACTCCCGATGACCGGCGGGTTCAACACTGCGCCGAACCGGCGGAAGACGCCCCGCTCTCGGAGGCGACGGACCCGGTTCAGTGCCTCCCGTTCGTCGATACCTAACTCCGCGGCGACGACACGAAACGGACGCTCGACGACCGGAAACCCGCTCTGGTAGTCGTCGATGAGTGTGGCGTCGACGTCGTCCAGCCCCGTTCGCCAGTCGTCCTCCAGCGCACTCATTGGCCGTACTATGGAGCGGCCGAACCTACCCTTTTCGGGTTCTGCCGGCACCGTGTTCGCTTCGACTCCCGGCGACACCCCCTCGAGTTCCGTCGGCACAAACGGGACGCTTTTGGGCCGTCCTTCCCAACTGACAGCCATGTCCAAGACGAGCGACGAGTTCGGTGAGTGGCCCCTGAAACGGCTGATGACGGAGGTCTGCGGGTCCGGACCGAAGTCGGCAGAGGATCTCTCGCGCGCACAGGCGACCGAGGCGATGCGTCGCATCCTCGCGGGCGACCCCGACCACACGACGCTCGGTGCGTTCTGGCTGGCCAACCGCTGGAAGCACAACGACGCCGAGGAGCTCGCAGCCTACACCGACGTGATGTGCGAACACGTCGAGTACGCCGAACCCGACTGCGACCCCGTCGACTGCGGTGCCAACTACGACGGGAAGGGCGAGACGGCCATCCTCGGTGCCGCCGCGGGCATCGTCGCCGCCGCCGCCGGCACGCCGGTCGTCGTCCACTCCGGCGACCGCGTCCCGACGCAGAAACAGGACTCGTACAAACACGTCCTCGACGAACTCGGCGTCGCGACCGAGCTGACGCCGTCGGATTCCGCCGACATGGTCGACGAGACCGGATTCGGCTTCTATTACCAACCGGCCTTCAACCCGGCTATCGACGACCTCTGGGAGCGCCGCGACAACATGGGCGTCCGGACGTTCGTCAACACCATCGAAACGCTCGCCAACCCCGCGAACGCCGACGTCCACCTCGGGTCGTTCTACCACCTCGCGTTCGCGAAGAAGGTGATCGACACGTTCACCGCCTCCGAACACCACGACATCCGCCGCGTCATCATGTTCCAGGGGATGGAGGGGTACGACGACATCCGGCCGGGGTACACGAAGGTCGCCGAGTGGACCCGCGAGTCCGAAGCCGACGGAGACGGAGCCGGCGAGTTCACCGACTACGAGATCGAGACGCCGAACTACGGGATGGACTTCGAGACTGAAGACCTCGAGGTGAACCCCGACGACGTCGCCGGCGACTCCGCAACGATCACGCGCGAGGTGCTCGCGGGCGAGCGTGACGACCAGTTCGCCGACGCCGTCGCGCTCAACGCGGCGTTCCGCATCTACGCCCGCGAAGACGTCGACGACCTCGACGCCGGCCTCGAGAAGGCGCGCGAGGTCATCGCCGACGGCAGCGCCGAGGCCGTCCTCGAAGAGCTCCAGTCGTTCTGACCGCCTCGTTCCGGTTCCCGGAACCAACACTCAGGGTTCCAACACGACCCTGAACCGCGCGTCCCCATCTATCATCCTGTCGTAGGCCTCCTGTACATCCTCGAGCGGGTACGTCTCTATCTCGGGGGTGACGTCGCGAAGCGCGCTGAACGCCAGCGTGTCCTGCGAGTCGCGAGCGTGGCCGGAGGGCCACCCACTCACACCTTTCCGTCCCATCACGAGACTCTGTATCGAGACGTCGATTGGTTCGCTCGGGATGCCGACGGCGACGAGTTCGCCGTCGGTTCCCAGTCCGCCGACGACAGACGAGACCGCGTCGGCGTTCGGCGCGGTGCCGAGAATCACCTTCGCACCGCCCAGTCGCTGCAGTTCCTCGGCGGGGTCGGTCGCCTCCGAGTCGACGTAGTGGTCCGCGCCGAGCTCGAGTGCGAGGTCCTTCTTCTCGGTGCCCCGGGAGACGGCGACCGTCTCGAAGCCGGCGGCGTGGGCGTACTGGATGCCGAGATGACCGAGCCCGCCGACGCCCTGTACGGCGACGAGGTCACCGGGTCGAGCGTCGCTGTTCCGCAGCGCGTTGAACGTCGTGATCCCCGCACAGAGCAGCGGTGCGGCGTCGACGGCGTCGAGGTCGTCGGGAATCGCCGCCAACGCCTCGTGCGGCGCGGTCATGTACTCCGCGTAGCCGCCGTCGTACGAGATACCCGTCACCGACGCGTTCTCGCAGTTGATGAAGTCACCGCGTCGACACGGCTCGCAGGTGAAACAGTGGCCGCCGTGCCAGCCGACGCCGACCCGGTCGCCCTCCGTCCACTCGTCGACGTCCTCGCCGACGGCGTCGACGCGTCCGGCCACCTCGTGGCCCGGCACTTGCGGATACTCCAGTCCGGGCCACTCCCCCTCGACGACGTAGGCGTCGCTGTGGCAGATGCCACACGCCTCGACCTCGACCCGAACCTCGTCGGCCGCCGGTTCGGGGACGTCGACGTCGACGACTTCGAACTCTCCACCCGCCTCCGTGATGTGCGCTGCTCTCATGGTTCGGTAGAGAGACGACTGCGAGACCAATCAGCGTTGTCGTCGCGGGCGACCTGTCCCCTTCTCGGCGACGGCCGTCTCCGGTCTCACCTCCGAGTCGGTCCCACCCCTGCCTCCGTCTCTCCCCGACTTTCTTGCCGTCTCACGGCGAACTCCAGGAGATGCCAGTACCGAACGTCAGAGAGAAGCACGGTCGACCTTCGGTGACGTCACCTGAGGCGTCTCTCGACTACCGAGGGAAGAGAGACCTCGACGACGCACCCGAGACGGTCGTGCTCTCGTATCAGCGTGCGATCGCAGAGCACGCCAGAGAGACGCTCGACACGACGCCGCAACCGCACGCGGGGTCGCTCTGGAACCTCCACGCTGTCGACGACACCGACGGACGCGTCGCCGTCGCCGAGGGGTTCGGTGTCGGCGCACCGATGACGGCGCTCGTGATGGAGGAACTCGTCGCACACGGGACAGAGCGGTTCGTCGTCGTCGGTCACGTCGGGAGCCTCCAACCGGACGTCCGCCTCGGCAGCACTATCGTCGCCGACAGTGCGGTCCGCGACGAGGGGACCTCGTACCACTATCTCGCCGACGACGAGGCGGCGCGAGCGACACCCCTCGTCCGCGACCGGTTGGCCGAGACGACCGACCGGGCCGACGAGACGACACACGTCGGATCGACGTGGACGACCGACGCGCTGTACCGCGAGACGGCCGTCGAGATCGAACACTACCGTGAGGAGGGAGTGCTCGCCGTCGACATGGAGACGGCGGCCGTCTTCGCCGTCGCCCAGTTCCGCGGCGTCGAGGCCGGTGCCCTGTTCACCGTCAGCGACCACCTCACACCCGACGGCTGGGAGACGCACTTCGCGGACACCGGCGACCATCTCCGTCGACTACTCGACGTCGTGATCGAGACGTTCGGCTGACCGCGGCGGTCGGCGCGCCTCACCGCTCGTCGGTCGGCAGTGCGACGCCGACGAGCGACTGCCCGGCGGTCACCGTCGCCTCGCGCGTCACCGAGTAGAGTACTCCCGTCTCGTCGGCCTCGACCTCCTGGAGTACCTCGTAGGTCGTCGGGTCGTAGACGACGCCGAGACGCGTCCCCGGCTCCACCTGCCGACCGAGTTCCGCCTCCGGTGCGGGGTGGAACATCCCCGACTGGGCCGCCTTCACGCGGCCGAGATGGTTCCGAGCGGTCCGCTGGTCGGTCGGAGTCGTCGGCTCGCCGGAGAGCACGCCGAGTTGTCGGAGCACGTTGAACAGGCCGCGGACTCCGGTCTCGATGGCCGGTTCGACCAACTGCTTGTTGTGAGCGAGTTCGGGCGTTATCGAGGGGATCCCCTCGCGCGTCGCCGCGACGCGGAGCTTCCCGCCGAAGTTGCGGTCCTCCCACTCCACGTCGGCGTCGTCGCCGGCGCGTTCGGCCAAGAGGAGCTCCGTCCCGAACGCTCGTGCCAACGTCCGGCAGCTCTCGTCGCCCGCGAGGTAGACCGTGTGCGTGAGCATCTCCGGACTGCCGGTGTGGAGGTCGACGATGGCGTCCGATCCGCCGGCGTACTCCCACAGCCGGGCGGCCATCCGCTCGTGGAGCGTCCCCTCGGGGTCGCCCGGCCAGACGCGGTTCATGTTCGAGTTGGCCGCGTCGAGCGACTCCGGCGTAGTGTAAGAGACGCGGTCGAACGTCAGCGGGTCGGCGACGGGGACGGCGACGACGCAACCCGCGAGTCCGTCGTGGTCGACGCGGTCGTGGAACCGGCGGAGCACCTCGGTGCCGTTGATCTCTCGTCCGTGCTGTGCCGCCTGCACGTAGAGGGTCGGACCCGTCTCGCGGCCCTCGTAGCGGTGGACCGTCGTCTCGACGGGGACGCCGGAGGGGAGACGAGCGAGCGTGATGCGCTCGGCGGTGTGCATAGATGGGTCGTCGGGCGGATTCGTCTTGTACGTGTCCCCCCGAGCGGGTCGAGCGACCGCCGGTCAGTCGTCGGCGGGGGTCGTCGTCGCCGCCGCCGACGCCTCCTGACGGGAGAAGTAGCTCGCCAGCGCCGGACCGGTGACGTTGTGCCAGACGCTGAACAGTGCCGGCGGGAGCGCGGCGGCGGGTCCGAAGAACGACGTCGCGAGCGCGACCGCGAGGCCGCTGTTCTGGAGTCCGACCTCGAACGCGCAGGTACGGACGCGGTCGTCGGGCATCCCCGCGAGTCGCCCGACGCCGTAGCCCGCGCCGAGGCCGACGGCGTTGTGCGCGACGACGGCGACGAGCACCGCCCCCGCGGCGGTCAGGATATTATCGACGTTCAGCCCGACGACGGCGGCGACGATGAGGACGATGGTGGCGACGCTGACCGCCGGGAAGACGTCGAGACCGACCTCCGCGAGTGCCGGCGCGTAGCGGTCGAGGACGTACCGGAGGGCAAAGCCGACGACGACGGGGACGAACACGATCTGGACGATGCTGGCGAACAGGCTCCCGAACGTCACCTCGAGCGTCTCGCCCGCGAGGAGGACGACCCACGCCGGCATCACCAGCGGTGCGGTGAGCGTCGTCACCGTCGTGATGGCGACCGAGAGCGCGACGTCGCCCTTCCCGAGGTAGGCCATCACGTTCGAGGCCGTCCCGCCGGGCGCGGCGCCGACGAGCACGACGCCGACGGCGAGCTCCGGCGGGAGCGAGAGGACGAGCGTCAGCCCGTAGGCTGCGAGCGGCATCACGACCCACTGCGTCGCCGCGCCGATGGCGACGTCGCGGGGGTTCGCCGCCAGTCGACGGAAGTCGACCGGCCGAAGCGTCAGTCCCATGCCGAGCATGATGACGCCGAGTCCCGGCGAGATGTACGGTTCGAACCAGGTGAACGACCCCGGACTGACGAGCGCGAGTCCGGCGAAGAGCAACACCCAGACGACGAAGTACCGACTCGCGTACTGGCTCACCCGCCCGAGGGTGTCGAGTCCACTCATCGCGTCTCACGGCGGACGACTCCGCCCGTGGTAACTAGTAGCATCTGCTTGCACTCTCTCGGTAACGTCCCGTTAGCGTTACCGGTTCGGGAGACAGTTGCGACCGTCCGCCCGACGGCACGACCCGAGGACGACCGTCGGTGACGCGGCGGTCGGTCGACGCCGCGACGACGACCGGCCGGCGGCGGCACGTCAGCAGGGTTTTCACCCCTCACTACGAGAGATGGCACATGGCAGACAAAGAGAATCCGGAGAACCCGACGGCGATCATCCACACCAACAAGGGCGACATCACGCTCGAACTGTTCGAGCAGCGCGCCCCCCGGACGGTCGAGAACTTCGTCGGTCTCGCGACCGGCGAGAAGTCCTGGACCGACCCCGAGACGAACGAGAAGGTCGAGGGCGAACCGCTCTACGAGGACGTCATCTTCCACCGAATCATCAGCGACTTCATGATCCAGGGTGGAGACCCGACCGGCACCGGCCGCGGCGGCCCCGGCTACGAGTTCGACGACGAGTTCCACGACGAGCTTAACCACGACAGCGCGGGAACCCTCTCGATGGCCAACGCCGGCCCGAACACCAACGGGTCGCAGTTCTTCATCACGCTCGACGCCACGCCGCACCTCGACGGCCGCCACTCGGTGTTCGGCCGCGTCATCGACGGGATGGACGTCGTCGAGGAGATCGGCTCAGTGCCGACCGACCGCGACGACAAGCCGATGAAGGACGTCGTCATCGAGTCCATCGACATCGAGCGGTAAGCGACTTCCCGTCCGGCTTCGCTTCTTTCGACGCGAACGCATCGCGTCGGTCGAATTGCGGTTCGATATAAACGACCGCGACAACGTTTATCTCTCTCCGTGGCAGATAGTCACACGCATAGATGTTCGAACAGTTCTCAAGCGGCTACTATCTCGGTGAGATGTTCGTCGAACCGCACGACGGGGAGCGTGCAGTGATGCACCGTGCGGACCACGAACAGGTGAACAAGCAGTTGTACGCGACCGGCGACGGGCTCGAACGGCTCGACACGCCGCTCGTGATGAAACTCGGCGGGACACACTTCCCCGTACTGGGCGACGAGGGCGTCCCCGCCGGGACGCTCGTCGTCCCCCGCGCCGTCGCCCCCGACGACAGCCTCCCGACCCGCCGAGAGGTGTTCCTCGCGAAGGCCGAACGCGCCTCCGAACTTCTCCGATATGCAGGCTACGCGTTCGACGACGCCACCTGACCCGAGAACGTGACCGGACACTAAAGGTCCCCGGCGGCGAGCGTTCGACCATGCTCGACGAGCTGTTCGGCCGCGCGGAACTGAAAGCCCGCATCGAGGAGTTAGAGGAGGAGAAACACCACCTCGAACGTCGCGTCGAAGCCGAAGAGGAGCGCCGTGCCGACGCCGTCGCCGCCAGACAGGACGCCGAGGAGCGCGTCAACCGGCTGGAGGACCGCATCGAGGAGCTACAGCACCGCGTCGACCGCCTCGGCGACGAGGAGGAGCAGATCGACTTCCGCGGCGTCGAGACCGTCCGCGGTGCGCGTCTCGACGAGGTGCTCTCCCGTCTCGGGAGCGTCGAGACCGACCCCGAAGGCGCGTTGACCGCGATGGTCGACGACGACGTCCCCGATGTCGTCCGCGAGACGCTCGGCGATCACTCGGCGCTCGTCTCGCGGGCCGCTCCGTGTCTCGTCTGCACCGACGACGCCGGCCTCGTGAGCGTCGCACTCACGCCGCCGCTCGCGCCCGACCCGTTCTGCGAGTGGGGCGACGGGTTCGAGGTCGACGAGTCGTGGTTCCGGCCGACCGGGTCGTTCGGGTTCGCGCTCGTCCGCTCGGACCTCTTCGCGTTCGGGGCCTACGACGGGAGCGACCTGCAGAGCGCCGAGACGTTCGAGACCGACGTGATGAACAACCACTCGAAAGGCGGGTTCTCACAGGCGCGCTTCGAGCGTCGCCGCGACCAGCAGGTCGACGACCATCTCGACAAAGCCGAAGAAGTCATCGCCGACCACGACGCCGACACGCTCATTGTCGTCGGCGAGCGCACAGTCCTCTCGCGGTTCCGGAAGACCGCCGACCACACGGCCACCGTCGACGCCAGCGGCGACCCCGAAGCGGCGCTGGAAGACGCCTTCCGGGCGTTCTGGACGACGCGGCTGTACCGGATCTGAGCGGAGCGCTACAGTTCGTCGACGGCGACCCGCATCCGCCGACGGAGCGTCTCGAACCCCATCTTCTCGTAGAAGGCGAGCGCGCGCTCGTTGTCGACGTCAACGTCGAGCACGAACTCACCACAGTCTGTCTCCGCCGCCCGTCGCTTCGCGCGGGCCATCAGGTCGCGAGCGAGGCCGCTGCCGCGGGACGACTCGCGGACGTAGATGTCGCCGACCACGAGGCGGTCCGGCCGGTCGAAGACGGACGGAGCCTCGTCGACGCTGGTCGCGACGAACCCGACGAGTTCGCCGTCGCCGGCGGCGAGGTCGACCTCCTCGGCCGCGTCGTCGACGGCGACCCACAGTCGGTAGCTCTCTTCTTCGAGTCGCCCGAGTCGGAACTCGACTTCCTCGTCGATAATTGCCTCGTCCGGGGCGTCGACGAGCGCGTGGTCGGCGACGACTGCCTCGAGGTCACGGTTGTAGGGGAGCCACAACTCTTCGGAGAACCGTCGGGCCGCATCCTCCTCGGCAGGGAGGCGACGTAGCTTCATGTCTGTCAGCCACTTTGAACAATCGCCACTTAAACGCCCGTGGTCACTGGGTACCCCCCGGGCACCACACCGTCGAGAGGCACCACACGTTGCCACATCGGTCCGGTTTTTATCCCCGCTTTGCGTCCCTTCGAGCATGAGCGAATCCAACCGACGAATCGCGATTCTCGCCCACGAGAAGTTCCCCGAGCGCGCAAAGACCGCGACGGGCATCATCCGCTACAGCGACGACGAGGTCGTGGCGGTCCTCGACCGCGACCGTGCTGGCGACCGCATCTCCGACCACCTCTCCGGTATGCAGGACGCGCCCATCGTCGAGTCGTTCGAAGACGTCGAGGGTGAGGTCGACGAACTCGTCATCGGCATCGCCCCCATCGGTGGCGGGTTCGACGACTCCTGGCGGCCGGACGTCCGCGCGGCCTTGGAGCGCGGCATCGACGTCGTCGCCGGACTCCACTATTTCCTGAACGACGACGAGGAGTTCGTCGAGCTGGCAGAGAAGCACGGCGCGGAGCTCGTCGACGTCCGCAAGCCCAGCGACGACCTCACGGTGAGTCAGGGTGTCGCCGACGAAGTCGACGCCGACGTGGTGCTCACCGTCGGAACGGACTGCTCGGTCGGCAAGATGACCGTCTCGCTGGAACTGATGCAAGCGGCCAGGGAGCGCGGCATCGACGCCGAGTTCATCCCGACGGGCCAGACCGGCATCATGATCGCCGGCTGGGGCAACCCCATCGACCGCGTCGTCAGCGACTTTACCGCCGGTGCCGTCGAGGAGATGATCCTGGAGAAGGGCGACGACCACGACGTGCTGTTCGTCGAGGGACAGGGGAGCATCGTCCACCCGGCGTACTCGGCCGTGACCTGTGGTATCCTCCACGGCGCGATGCCGGACAAACTCGTCCTCTGTCACGTCGCCGGACGCGAGGCCATCCACGGCTACGAGGACACCCCTATCCCACCGCTGTCGGACTACATCGACCTCTACGAGCGACTCGCCGCGCCGGTCCACGAGACGGGCGTCTTCGCGGGTGCGATCAACACTTCCGACGTCGGCGGCGACGACGAGGCACGGGCCATCGTCGACGACTACAGCGACGCTATCGGCGTCCCGGCGACCGACCCGATCCGGTTCGGTGCCGACGAGATCCTCGACGGGTTGGGGTACTGATGACGCTGACGACCGAGTTCGAACGCGTCGAACTGCCGCTTGCCGACGCGTTCACTATCTCCCGCGGGACGCAAGAGACCGCCGAGAACGTCGTCGTCCGTATCTCCGACGAGGCGGGGATGACCGGCGTCGGCGCGGCCGCTCCCTCCGAACACTACGGCGAGACGGCCGCCACCGTCGAGGCCGTCCTCCCCGACCTGCTCGACGTCGTCGAGGACGTCGACGACCCCCACGCGCTGGCGCGTACCGAGCGTCGACTGCGCGAGACGGTCGAGCGAAACCCGGCCGCCCGCGCGGCCGTCAGCATCGCACTACACGACCTCGCGGCGAAGCGACTCGGCGTGCCGCTCTACCGGATGTGGGGGCTCGACCCCGAGCAGTCGCCGGCGACCTCCTTCACCATCGGGCTCGACACGACCGAGCGCGTCCGCGAGAAGACCGCCGAGGCCGTCGAGGCGGGCTACCCCGTCCTCAAGATCAAACTCGGCACCGACCGTGACGAGGAGCTGCTGGAGGCCGTCCGCGAGGCCGCACCCGACGCGACGCTCCGGGTCGACGCCAACGAGGCGTGGACGCCGCGCGAGGCCGTCCGGAAGTGCGAGCTGCTCGTCGACTATGACGTGGAGTTCGTCGAACAGCCCGTCCCCGCCGAGAACCCGGAGGGGCTGAAGTTCGTCTACGAACGGTCGCCTCTGCCTATCGCTGCCGACGAGTCCTGCGTGACGCTCGAAGACATCCCCGCCATCGCCGACCGCGTCGACATCGCGAACCTGAAACTGATGAAGTGCGGGAGTCTCCGCGAGGCGACGCGGATGGCACACACGGCCAAGGCTCACGGACTGGAGGTGATGCTCGGCTGTATGATCGAGACGAACGCCGCCATCGCGGGCGCGTGCCACCTCGCGCCGCTGCTCGACTACGCCGACCTCGACGGGGCGCTCCTGCTCGACGACGACGAGTACGACGGCGTCGACCTGACCGACGGCGAGATCCGCCTCGCCGACCTCGACCGGAGCGGGACCGGCGCACGCGAACGATAGAAGGAGCCCGATACGGGGCGACCGAGTCGTTACTCCGCGCTCTTCTCCTCTTCTTCCTCGCGGAGCTCTTCGAGTTCGGCCTCGACCTCCTCGTCGTCGACGTCGGTCTCGACGTCTTCGAGGTCCGCGTCCGCGCTGGCCTCGTCGGACTCGGCGTCGGCCGTCTCGGGCTCCGACTCCGGCGCGGAACTCTTCCCCATCTCGGCTTTCAGTGTCTCCAGCTCGGAGTCGACCTCGCTGGCGCTGCGTCCGGCCTCGAGTTCGCGGTCGATGGAGTCCTTGTCGGACATCGCGTCGTCGAACGCGCCGGTGTCCTGCAGTTCGTCCATCGCGGCCGACCGTGCCTCCATCTCGTCGGTGCGCTCCTCGGCGCGCTCGATGGCGCGGGAGACGTCGCCCATCTCGTCGCCGACGCCGCTCATCGCCTCGGAGACGCGCGAGGAGGCCTCGGCGGCCTCGTAGCGGGCCTTCATCGTCTCCTTCTTCGTGCGGAACTCCTCGATGCGGCCCTGCAGCTCGTTCTTTTTCTCGACGAGATCGTCCTGCGTCGACTGGAGTTGAGTGATCTGCGACTCCAACTCCTCGATCTGGGTCATCTTCGAGTTCTTCTTCTCCAGCGCCTGCCGGGCGAGATCTTCGCGGTCCTGTTGGACTGCCTCTCGGGCCTGTTCGTTGTGCTTCTCGACGTTCTCCTCCAGCCGACGCTTCTGGATCTCCAGTCGCTTCTTCTGGGTGGTGAGATCCGCGATCCCCTGCTTCACCTGCTGGAGTTCGTCGCGCATCTTCTCGTACGAGTAGTCCAGCGTCTCAGTCGGATCCTCCGACCGATTGAGGATGGCGTTTATCTTCGAGCGGATGACGTAGGACGTACGCGAGAGGATTCCCATATGCCTCAGTTGTGCACGCCGACCTTAAAACCTCACGCGGGAAAGAGATCGGTATGACAGACCCGATCTACCTCCCCGGCACTCGCAAGGCGAAGGCGACGCTCGACACGGCGAGCGCGAGCGACGACTCCGAGGCGGACGCCGTCGTCGTCGCCTGCCCCCCGCACCCCCAGCATCGCGGTCACCGTGGCGACGAACGCCTCGTCGCCGTTGCCGACGCGCTCTCCGAACGCGGCGTCGACTGCCTCCGCTTCGACTACGGTCCGTGGGACGAGGGCCGCGGCGAACGAACCGATGCGACGAACGCGGTCCGGTGGGCCCGCGAACGCTACGACCGCGTCGGCCTCTTCGGGTTCAGTTTCGGCGGGGCGATCGCGCTGCTCACCGCCGTCGACGTCGGCGACGACGTCTCGGCGGTGAGCGCACTCGCGCCCGCCGGTCAACTCGCCGTCGACGATCACGACGCGGTGTGGGCGCTCGACCGCCTCGACTGTCCGGTCCAGGTGGTCTACGGGACGCGCGACGACACCGCAGAGTGGCGGGCGGTCGTCGACCGGGCGCGCGAACGCGGCCACGAGACGGTCGAACTGAGCGCCGACCACTTCTTCGTCGGGCAGGCGCCGAAGGTGGCGCGTCACGTCTCGGAGTTTCTGGCGCGTCACCTCGCCTGACCGCCGGCCGGTCGGGAGGCGAGCGCCGTCGCTTATGAATAGTAGCGTTCAGATGCCGATACCGTTAGAAAAACGCTGAAACGCCGAGTTTTAAAGTCGGGTCAGGTTCGTCGCGCGCGGGCCCTTGTCGGCCTGCTCGATGTCGAACTCGACTTCCTGTCCCTCTTCGAGGTCCGGGCCGCCGACGTCCTCCATGTGGAAGAACACGTCGTCGTCTGCGTCGTCCGTCGAGATGAAACCGTAGCCGCCAGTGTCGTTGAAGAAATCAACTTCGCCTTTTGCCATTGCTCTTGAACACAACCGCTCGCCCCGGATAACCCTTGCGAAGAGTGCACCGCTGGGAGAACAGTTGTCACACGGCGACCGGCCGGCTCGCGGTCGCCGACGACGACGTCGAACACTCCGAGTTGACGGTGTCAGTTGTACTCGCGCCACCGGTAGCCGCACTCCTGGCACTTGAAGAAGCGTGTCGGCGGTTCGTCGGCCGAGGCGGTCTGTTTGATCGTGTACCACGCCTCGCCGTGGCCACACTGGTCGCAGACCACGTCGGTCGCGGTAGGTTTCCCCTCGAAGTCCGCGCCCTCCTCGGTCTCGATCAGTTCGTCGCCGGATTGCTCTTCCGTGGAGACGAACTGCGCGGCGAGGTCGTCGTCGCGGTCGCTCGTGCCGCCGCAGTCGTCGTTCGTACATACCATCTCGCCGCCCTGTGAGACCATCATGGTGCCACAGTCGTCGCAGAACTGCATTTTCACGCCAGTTGGCGTTCCACCCACAAAGGTCACTCGGCGTCGCGTCGAGCGACGTGCCGTCCAGTGTGGTGCGTCGACGCTCAGTTGTCGACCTTCGGGCAGTTCCGCACCCGAAACTGGTCGAACGTGACGACTTCGACGATGTCGGTCCCCTCGTGGCCACAGACGGCTTCGGGTGGCGCACCGAAGTGTGGGCATCGCTCGCAGTACTCGCGTTTCGGGACGACGTCCTCCCGTCCGTCGCTCGTGGCTTCCGTCGACTGCGGCGTCGTCACGCTGTCGGTCGTGTCCTCGCTACGAGCGACACCGGCGCTCTCGGCGGAGTCAGCGTCGCCGTCGCGTTCGACGTCGTCCACGTCGTCGCTGCCGACGCCGTCGACCCCCTCGGTCTCCTCCGAGAGTTCCTCCCAGAGTCGGTCCCGGTCGACGTCGACGACGTCGACCTCCTCGAACGGATCTTCGGACGCGGTCGCGTCGGACCGTTCGCGCCGCTCGGCGCGTCGTTCGCGGACGTCGCGGGCGAGGTCTGCCAGCGGCGCTGGCCGCTCGGCGCGGTCGTCGGACGTCTGGTCGTCAGTCATCGTCTCCCGCCTGTCTGGGCTCCGCCGTCGACGACGAGTCGGTAGTCTCCCCGGCGAGCGCCGGTCGGTCGCCCACGGAGAGCGTCGCCGATCCGAAGAACCCCCGCGCCGGTTCGAGGCCGGTGAACCCGCGGTCGCAGTGCGGACAGCGCGGTGCGGAGAGCAACCCGAGGTGGACCGTCGACCCGCAGTCGCCACAGCTCGCCTGGGTGACGCCGTGACGGTTGGCCTCGCGCTGGAGGTCCGCCGCGGCCGTCCGCCTGGCGAGCGTCGCCTCGAGCGTCGCCGTCCGCTCCCGCAGGTCGACGAGCGTCCGAACGAGGCGGTCGACGTCGTCGTCGAGGTCGTCGGTCGTCTCGCGGAGGTACGTCAGAATCTCCTCGTAGTTCTCGAAGCCGCGGTCGACCCGTTCGTCGAGGCGGTCGAGTTCCGCGAGCGCCTCGGTCGCCGTCGACCCCGCGGCGTCGACGCGCTCGTCGAGCGCGGGGTGGTCGTGGTCCGCCGGTGCCTTCGCGTCGGCCTCGCGTTTCACCTGGACGACCCGCGAGCGCACGTCGTCGATCTTCGCGTCGAGGTCGTCTTCAACAGCTCCGACGCGGGACTCGAGTCGGTCGACCGCCTCGGTCAGCCGCTCCTGGCTCCGGTCGACCGTCGCGAGCGTCTCGCCCTCTTCCTCGACGAGCCGGTAGGCCAGCACGGCGCGGGCCATCGACTAATGTTTCTGAACTCACACTCGGGTGATCGCAAATGGTTGAAGAGAAATATGGGATTACTCCGCAAAATCAGAATTCAGCGTCGACCTATTTAATTGAGTACGAATATGCGTATGTGTGATTGTCGCTCTACTGACTATGTGCGCTGAGTTCAGCACGCATCTCTGACACCCTTCGAAGAGTACCGACGCTGCGTGTCTGAACGACTCTGTCGAGTTCTATTCCACCCGCGCACCGACGTTCCGACCGCGGGCGACGAAGGCGTCCCCGCCGCCGACGGCGTCGAGCGCCTCCTCGCCAACGGCGAGTGCGGCGTCGGCGTGGGCTTCGTCGGTCACGCCGTACACCGCCGGTCCCCACGACGACTGGCCCGCCCCGAACACCGAGGGCGACGCCGAGAGCCGTTCGACGAGGTCGCCGACGGGTGGTCGGTAGACGCCGCCCTGCTCGTCGGCGTACCACGCGCCGTTCAGGCGGCCGATTTCGGCGACGGCCGCGCCGAACCGCTCGGCCGACCCGGTGGCGACGGCAGGGAGGAGTCGCCGCGTGAGGATGCCCGCGATGCGGTCCGCGATGGCGGGGTCGGCGCGTTCGACGGCCGAGCGCATGCTGTCGTCCTCGTCTTCGCCGCTCCGTCCGGGGTCCGCGTCGGGGACACAGACGACGAACCGCCAGTCGTCGGGGACGTCGTGTCGCGCGGCGACCGGCGGGACGGTCCACTCGCCGTCCATCGGTCTGTCGGTGGTGAAGCGCGTGGTGGGGTGACCCGCGTCGAGGACGAACCCGCCGGACTCGAAGGTGGCGACGCCGACGCCGGACCGACCGCCGCGACCCAGTTGGGGAGCGAGTTCGCGGACGTCGACGGGTTCGTCGTACGCGCGGGCGACCGCCGTGAGCGTCGCCAAGGCGACCTGCGTCCCGCTCCCGAGCCCGGCGTGCCGGGGCAGTCGCTCGTGGACCGTCACGTCGGCCCCGGCGACGTCGAGCAGGTCGGTGACGCGGGCGGCGTACTCGCGGACGGCCTGGTCGTCGCAGGCCACCGTCTCGGCCGGGTGGGCTTCGACGACCACCTCCGGTGTGTCGAGGCCGACGCCGAGCGCACCGTACAGCCGCTCGTGTGAGAGACTGAGGTTGCCAAACCCGAAGTGGAGGCGCCCCCCGGCGGCGACTCGAACCATATCTTCGCTACTAGCCCGCCGAGTAAGGTGGTTTCGACGGTGGCAACGACCTCCTGTGTCGAAGCCGCCGGAGGGACGCTTTTACCCCTCGGCCGTCTCCGCACCGACATGACTGCCCTCGACGACGCCCGCGGCGCACTGCTCGGACTCGCCTGCGGCGACGCGCTCGGCCGCCCGGTGGAGTTCTCGTCGGCCGACCAGATCCGCGATACGCACGGCCGCGTCACCGAGATGCTGGCGAACGGAACGCACGGCCAACCGGCAGGCACCGTCACCGACGACACGGAGCTGGCGCTCTGTATCGCCCGTAGTCTCACCGAGCGCGAGGCGTTCGCTCCCACCGACGTCGCTGCCCGCTTCGTCGAGTGGTACGAGTCCGGTCCGTTCGACATCGGCCTGATGACCGCCGACGCCATCCGTAACCTGCAGGACGGGTTCCCGTGGGACGAGGCCGGTCACCGCGTCTGGCAGGCCCGACCGGAGGGGTCCAACGCCGGCAACGGGAGCGTGATGCGCTGTGTCCCCTACGCGCTGGCGTTCGTCGACGACGCGGAGAGCCTCGACGCGGCGAGTCGGCAGTCCTCGGCCATCACTCACGCCGACCCGCGCTGCACCGCCGGCTGTGCCGTCCTGAACCGGACCGTCGCGGGGTTGATTCGCGGCGACGACGACCCGCTGGCGACGGCGCTCGACGCGACCGACCTCCCCGACGAACTGGAGACCGCGCTTCGGCCCGTCGCCCGCGGCCAGCGACCGAGACCGCTTCGATCGACGAGCTACGTCGTCCACACGCTTCAGACGGCGCTGTGGCTCGGACTTACCGCCGAGTCGGCCGAGGAGACGGTCGTCGACGCCGTCGCGCTCGGCGAGGACACCGACACCGTCGCCGCGGTGACGGGAGCCGTCGCCGGCGCACGCTTCGGCGCCGAGTCGCTGCCGGAGCGGTGGCTGACCACGATTCCCGAGCGCGATGAACTGACGTCGCTGGCGACGACGCTGTTCGAGACAGAGTTTCCGACGGTCGGATAAGGTAGCGGGGGAGCGGTGCTCAGGACGGGAGCGGACAGAGACTCGCGGTGAAGACGACGACCTCGTCGGTCTCGTTGCGCGCGCCGTGGACGACGCCGCGCTCGTGGAGGACGACGCCGGGTGCTTCGACCGCCTCCTCCGTGTCGTCTTGGATCACGGTCACCGTCCCCTGCAGCACGTGGAAGACGTTCGTGCTGTCGCCGTGTTCGTGCGGCGAGAGCTCCGCGCCGGGGCCGAGCGCGAACGTCTTCACGAGCACGTCGTCGGTCACTGCCAGTTCGTCGGTCTCGACCTCGCCCGGGTCGGGCGAGAGGTCCGTGAGTCGGTCGAGTGTCACGGGAGGGTCGTCGCTCGCCGGGAGGTTAAGCGTACGGTCGAAGCGGATCGTGAGTACGCCGACGGGAGAGACGTGGTGAGTCGACTACCCGACGAGTTCCTCGGCGACGACCTCCGGCCCGAGCAGCTCGGGGTCAACTGCGAGGTCGGCCTGCCCCTTCGCGAACTCCGGGAGCGTGTCGTGCGCGTAGACGACGACCCGGACGTCGGGGTTCAGCTCCTTCGCGAGCGGGATCGCCGTCGCGTCGTTCAGGTCGGTGAGGACGAACAGGTCGGCGTCGGTCAGACCCGCCGCGTCCATGCTGTCTGCCGTCGCTGGCGTGTCGATCCGCGTCGTCTCGACGCCCTCGGCTGCGAGAGCGTCGCCGAGTCCGTCGACGTCGGCGCCTGCGATGACTGCCTTCGTCATTCGTACTCGATAGTCGCCGGCGGTTTGTGCGTCACGTCGTAGACGACGCGCGCGACGTTGTCGTTCTGTCCGGTGATGCGCGACTGAATTCGCTGGAGCGTCTCCCACGGCAGCTCCTGTGCGCGGGCGGTCATCCCGTCACGCGACTCGACGGAGCGCACGGAGACGATCCAGCCGTGAACGCGGTTGTCGCCTTTTACACCAGTGCCCTTGCCGATGACGGCGGCGAACGCCTGCCAGGGGTCGTGCTCCGCGGTCTCCTCCTCGACGACGTGGCAGGCGTCGCGGGCTACCTCGACCTTCTCCGGCGTCACTTCGCCGATGACGCGCACGGCGAGACCCGGACCCGGGAACGGCATCCGCTCGGCGACGACCTCTTCGAGGTCGAGCGCGCGCGCGACCTGCCGAACCTCGTCCTTGTAGAGGTCGCGGACGGGTTCGACGATGCCATCGAAGTCGACGACTTCGGGGAGGCCGCCGACGTTGTGGTGGGACTTGATGTTGCCCTCCGACTCGATGCGGTCGGGGTAGATGGTCCCCTGCACGAGGTAGTCGGCGTCGGTGTCCCGCGCCTCGCGCTCGAACTCGCGGATGAACTGCTCGCCGATCACCTTGCGCTTCTCCTCGGGGTCGACGACGCCGGAGAGCGCGTCGAAGAAGCGCTCTTGGGCCTCGACGACACGGAGGCTCTCCATGAAGGAGAACGTCTCTCTGATCCCGTCGGTCTCGCCCTTGCGCATCAGCCCCGTGTCCACGTAGACCGGGGTGAGTTGGTCGCCGATGGCCTCGTAGGCCAGCGCGGCGGCGACGGAGGAGTCCACCCCGCCCGAGAGGGCGATGATGGCGTGTCTGTCGCCGACCTGTTCGCGGATCTCTGCTGTCGCCTCGTCGATGAAACTGTCTACGTCTACCATCGTTATGCTTGGATCTCCTTCTGCTGTTCGGCCTGTTCGAGCACGGCGTCGACGAGTCCGACGAACGGCGGACTCGCCCGATCGGGTCGCGATCGGAACTCGGGGTGGAACTGCGTCCCGAGGAAGAACGGGTGGTCGGTCCGTTCGACGATCTCCATCCGGTTTCCGGCTTTGCCGGAGAACATCATCTCGCCGGCTTCGAGTTCGTCGATGTACTCGGGGTTCACCTCGTAGCGGTGGCGGTGCCGTTCGGTGCAGGACTCCGCACCGTACACCGTCGACGCGAGTGACCCCGGTTCGATCTGCGTCTCGTGTGCGCCGAGTCGCATCGTCCCGCCGAGGTCCTGCAGGTCGTACTGCTCGGGGAGGAGGTCGATGACGGGGTACGGCGTGGCTTCGTCGATCTCCGCGGAGTGGGCACCTTCCCAGCCGAGGACGTTGCGGGCGTGTTCGACGACGGCCATCTGGAAGCCGAGACAGAGCCCGAGGAAGGGGACGTCGTGTTCGCGGGCGTACCGGATCGCCTCGATCTTGCCGGCCGTCCCCCGGGAGCCGAACCCACCGGGGACGACGATGCCGTCGGCCTCGCGGAGGCGTTCGGTGTGGTGGTCGCGCATCTCGTCGGAGTCGACCCACAGCACGTTGACCTCGACGCCACGCTCGATGCCGGCGTGCTTCAACGCCTCGTAGATGGACATGTAGGCGTCCTCCAGCGCGTACTTGCCGACGAGCGCGATGTCGACGGAACCGTCGCGCTCCCGGGTGACGAGTTCACGCCAGCTGTTGTCGCGCTCGCTCTTGGGAAGCGCCTCGCCGATGAGGCCGAGCCGCGCCATCACGAACTCGTCGAGTCCCTCGTCTTCGACCATCAGCGGGACGTGGTAGATGTCCTCGACGTCGGGGTTTGAGAAGACGGCCTCGGTGGGAACGTCACAGAACTGCGCGATCTTCGCCTTCGTCGACTGCTCCAGATGCTCCGCGTTGCGGCCGACGAGGATGTCCGGTTGGAGACCGATAGAGCGCAGTTCCTTCACGCTGTGCTGGGTGGGCTTCGTCTTCTGCTCGCCGTTCTTCGAGTTCGGGACGAGCGTGACGTGGGTGAGCAGGAAGTCGTCGTCCTCCTCCTCGTGGGCGAACTGCCGCAGCGCCTCGAGGAACGGCATCGACTCGATGTCGCCGACGGTGCCGCCGATCTCGACGATACAGACGTCCGACCCATCGGCGGCCTCGCGGATGCGCCGCTTGATGTCGTCGGTGACGTGCGGGATGATCTGGACCGTCTTGCCCAGATAGTCGCCGGCGCGCTCCTTCTCGATGACGTGTTGGTAGGTCTTCCCCGTCGTGATGTTGTGGTCGGAGGTCATGTCGACCCCGAGGAACCGCTCGTAGTTCCCCAGGTCGAGGTCGACCTCGCCGCCGTCCTTCAGCACGTACACCTCCCCGTGCTCGTAGGGGTTCATGGTGCCCGCGTCGACGTTCAGATACGGGTCGACCTTGACGGCCGTGACGTCGAACCCGGCGTTGGCCAGCAGTCGCCCGGTACTGGCGGCCGTGATGCCTTTTCCGAGCCCGGACATCACACCCCCCGTGACGAAAATGAACTTCCTCCCCAAGTCGGGGTCGTAACCGGTGTCAGGTTCCGTCGGCATACCGAGTGTGTGCGAGGGGCGCTGAAAACGGTTTCGGAGCGGTCAACGCCGTGGCACAGCGGCGCAAATTCATGGACGATAAGGTGGTTTCCACGGACAGTCGCACTCGCTCTGTCGTCCCTCCGAAGCGAGGGAGTGTCGCCGCGAGACACACTGCGGTACGACCGAGATACGGCAAAACCAGCCGATTGATACGTTTATCGTGACAGAGGTTGACATACGTCTGGTGTTCGATCGTGACACAACGCTGGACTCTCGAGGGGGATTTCGTGGAGGCGTGTAACTGCGACGTAGCCTGTCAGTGTCTCTGGATGGAGCCACCCGACGACGACGTCTGTACGGCCTCGCTCGCCTGGCACATCGAGGACGGACAGTACGGCGACGTCGACCTCTCGGGGCTTCACGCGGCGATGCTCGTCCGCACCGAGGAGGGAGTGATGTTCGCGCCGGACACCGCCTGGAACGTCGTCGTCGTCGTCGACGACGCGGCCGACGACGACCAGCGGGCCG
Organism: Halogranum amylolyticum; assembly: GCF_900110465.1. Classification (GTDB taxonomy): domain Archaea; phylum Halobacteriota; class Halobacteria; order Halobacteriales; family Haloferacaceae; genus Halogranum; species Halogranum amylolyticum. The sequence continues at coordinate 355,415 of NZ_FODV01000001.1, read as the reverse complement.
CACTCGAAGATATCTATCTCGGACGGGCCGGCGGCATCTTCGGTGCCGTCGCCGACGTCCACGTCGAACGGTCGGAGGTCGTGACCGCCCCCTTCGAGTTCGAGCGGGACGGGACGGAGTTCTCGGTCGTAGTCGGCGACGTCGTCTCTGTGGCGGGCGTGGGGAAACACGGCTTCAACGAGGAGCTCGGTACGGTCTCTCCGCACCCGCTCACGGCCGACCACGAGATGAACACGGGCAAGTCGACCACCGCCACCGTCGCCTACGACGACGAGTACGCGTGGGACGTCTCCGAGAACAACGCGTTCTTCGGCGACTTCGCGCTCGCCAACGGCTGAGCGGTCCGGGAGAGCGTCCGACATGTCGACTCCAGACTCGTTCGGTGACCGGTGGCCCGTCGCCGACGTCCCGGTCGTCGCACTCGCGACCTATCTGATCGCACTCTCGGCGTGGGTCGCCCTCGTCAGCCGCTGGCTTCCGATGCCGGGTGGCGACGCGGGGGCGTCGATGCAGATGTCGGACCCCGGCATCCCGGAGGCGATGGCGCTCTCGAACGGTCTCGTCGGCGTCGTCCTCTATCTCCTCATGTGGGGCGTGATGATGGTCGCGATGATGTACCCCTCGTCGGTCCCGCTCTTTCGGCTCTACTACCGGACGCTCGACGGCACCTCGAGACGGGAGAAAGCCACGCGAGTCGGTGCGTTCGTCGGGACGTACACGCTCGTGTGGACGCTGACGGGCGTGGTGCCGCTTCTGGTCAACGCGGTCGCCCCGATCGCGTCCCTCTCGACCGACCACACCGGACTTCTCTGGGGTGGGACGCTACTGCTCCTCTCGGGCTATCAGCTCTCGCCGTACAAACGTCGGTGTCTTCGGTACTGTCGCTCCCCGCTGGGCTTCCTCGTGAGCCACCACCGACCGGGAGTTCGCGGGGCCGTGCGGACCAGTTGGGCGTTCAGCACGTTCTGCGTCGGATGCTGCTGGGCGCTGTTCGCGTTGATGGTCGTCGTCGGGTCGATGAACCTCCTGTGGATGGCGCTCGTCACGGTGCTGCTCTCGCTCGAACGGGTGGTCAGTTGGGGCGAGCGACTCGCCCGCGGTATCGGCGTCGCCGCGGGCGTCGCCGGCGTCGCACTCGTCGCGCTCGCGCTCTGAACCCGACCGCCGAGCAGTTGTCTCTCTCGAGACAGAAACCACTATCTTCCAGCGTGGCAGAGAATCAGTCGTGTCCCACGCCTACGACTACCACGTCCACTCGAACTACTCCGACGGGCGCTTCCTCTTTCGGATGGCCCGCGCGGCCGAGGAGGCGGGGTTGGACGGCGTCGGCTTCGCCGACCACTGCAACGTCTCCGCGCGCGAGTCGATGCAACGGGCGAAACGCCACCTCGGGTTCAACCTCGACGAGACCTACGAGCGGCGGCGCGAGGCGATCGACTCCCTGCAGGAGAACTTCGACGTCACCATCTTCGACGCCGTCGAGATGGACTACGACCCGCGCGACGAGGCCGCCATCGCCGACTTCCTCGACGCGGCCGACTTCGACTACGCCGTCGGCAGCGTCCACCACCTCGAAGACGTGAACGTCCACGTCGAGAGCTACTTCGCGGAGAAAGACGAGTCCGAACGGGAGGCGCTCGTCGACGCCTACTACGACACCCTCGTCTCGCTCGTCGACTCGGAGCTGTTCGAGATCGCCGCCCACGTCGACCTACTGGAGCGCAACCCCGTCCTCCGGGGGTACGCGACCGAGGACCACTACGAGCGTGTCGCCGCAGCGTTCGCCGACTCGCGGACGGTCCCCGAGATCAACGGCGGGCGCGTCCTGCGAGAGTACGGGGAGTTCCACCCCGCGCCGTCGTTCCGCGAAGTGCTCGACGCACACGACGTCGCGTTCACCGTCGGATCGGACTCACACGACCCCGAGGCGCTCCGGGAGTGTACGCCGGTGCTGACCGAGTTCTTCGAGGAGTCCGGTCGCGACCCGGTTCGGGTCGTCGAGTAGGAGAGTCGTCGGACAGCGAGTCGGCAGTGCGCCGTCAGTCGTCGACGCGTCTGACGCCTTCGACGTCGAGGACGAAGTCGGCACCGAACGCGCCGCCCGGCGTCTGGTAGCCGACCGGGGCGTCGCCGTCGAGGACGCGCTCGCTCGCCAAGAGCGCCGTCTCGACGGTCAGCTTGTAGGTGTGCGGCGTCCGGAGTCGGCTGACCGCCGAGTCGTAGCCGTCGACGGCCTCGCCCCAGACCCAGACGAACCCCTCCTCGAGTTCCTCGTCGTCCGGTCCCTCGACGGTGCGGTCGACCAGCCACTTCAGCGTCGACTGCACGCGGTCGCCCTCGAGTATTCCGCCGACGCTCCGCTCGGCTTTCAGGAGCGTCCGGGCGACGCGCGGGAGTGCGGCGTACACCTCGACGTTCGGAATCTCGGTCGTGTAGTAGGCGGTGGCGACGTCCCCCCACGGGACGGTGGTCGCCTTCTTCGTCCCGCGGCCGAAGTCGACGCTTCGGGTCTTCCAGGCGGCGGGCACCTGTTTGAGGTGGCCCTCGCGTCGGACGACACAGCCCTGGCCGAGTCCCTCGACGGCCGTCTTCAGCGTCCCCGGCGAGAACGACCCGACGGCGTCGAAGCCGAGCGAGAGCGTCGTCGCCGACGGGAGTCGCTCGTGGAGATGCGCCGCGAGACAGTCCGTCGGGACGACGTCGAAGCCGACGCCGGGCATGAGCGTCACGTCCGCGTCGGCGGCGGCCTCGTCCATCCCGTTCAGCCGGGTGAACACGCCGATCTCGCCGGTGATGTCGAGGTAGTGCGTCTCCGTCTCCAGACACGCCTGCGCGAGCGGCGCGGCCGTCTGGGAGAACGGCCCGGCACAGTTGAGCACGAGGTCGACGTCGCGGAGGCGGTCGGCGGCGTCGTCGACGTCGAAGATGCGGGCCCGACAGCCGAGTTCGTCGGTCTGAGCGGTCACTTTCTCGGCGGTTCGCCCCGCGAGGATCGGGTTCCAGCCGCGGTCGACCGCCTCGCGAGCGATCCGGTCGCCGGTGTAGCCGTACGAACCGTAGATGAGAACCTCCGACATGGTGGAGGTGTCCGGGGGGACTCGGTAAACCCTGCCGGTCTCAGTCGTCACTACCGCAGATTCCTGCCGCGGCCACAGCACTTCAAAGCCTGCCCCGAGAAGGGAGCGGCATGGACGAGATGCCACGACTCGGACTGGGGACGTACAAGAACACCGACCGAGAGCAGTGTATCGAGAGCGTGAAGACGGCCATCGAGATGGGGTATCGCCACGTCGACACGGCGCAGATGTACGACAACGAGGAGTACGTCGGCGAGGGAATCGCCCAGGCGATCGACGAGACGGACGCCGAACGCCAAGACCTCTTCGTCGCGACGAAGCTCGACACCGACAACACCGGCCGCGACGACGTCGTCGAGACGACGAAGGAGAGCCTCGACCGCCTCGGCCTCGACTACGTGGACCTCATGTACGTCCACTGGCCGACCGACGACTACGTGCCGGAGGAGACGCTGCCCGCCCTCGACGAACTCGTCGACGAGGGGCTGATCGACCACGTCGGCCTCTCGAACTTCCGGCCGGACCAGTTGGACGAGGCCCGCGAGGTTCTCGACGCCCCCCTCTTTGCCCACCAGGTCGAGATGCATCCGCTGCTGCCGCAGCGCGAACTCGTCTCCTACGCACAGGAACACGATCACACCCTCGTCGCCTACTCGCCGGTCGCCCGCGGGAAGGTCGCCGACGACGAGACGATCCAAGAGATCGCCGAGCGACACGACGCCTCGCCGTACCAGGTGTCGCTGGCGTGGCTCCTCGCGAAGGACAACGTCGCGGCCATCCCGAAGGCGACGGGCGAAGAACACATCCGCGACAACTTCGGCGCGCTCGATATCACCCTCTCCGAGGACGACCTCGCCGCAATCGACGACATCGGCGAGCGAGAGCGCATCGTCGACTTCGAGGAAGCGCCCTGGAACCAGGTCTGAGCCAGAACACGACACCGTTTTCGGCCGTGAGAGGCTAGATCGACTCGACGTGTCCCTTCTCAGCCCACCACCGTCGACTGCGTCGCCGCTCGAACGCCTAACCGAGAGGTGGCGATGACGCTCCTCGAAGCGCTCTTCGTCTTCGTCGTCGGCTACGTGAGCGGTACCGTCACCCGCTGGTTCGCCGGCTTCGCGGCGTTCGCCGCGCTCGCGTTGGCGTTCTTCGGACTCGCGGCACCACCCGCCTTCTTCGACCTCGTCGACCCCGTCGTCGACGTCTACACCGGCAACGAACTGCTGTTCCTCTCGGGGCTCCTCTTCGCCATCAGCGAAGTCCGACAGACTGGACGGGCGCGGGCACGTCGATGGCGACGACGACGCCGTGACTGAGGACTGCCGACATCACTCCACCGGTCGGCCGGACGAGAGCGTGTTTCCGCTCTAACGCGGCTTATCCGGTGTTTTTCATCCCCGCGGCGATCCCTTTCACCGTCAGACGGAGTGTCTTCTCCTCCGACGGCGTCCGGTGCGTCTGTGCGAGCAGATGCGTCTGCAGCAGGTTCAGCGGATCGACGTAGGGGTTCCGCCGCCGCAGGCTGTCGCCCAGCCAGTCGCGCTTCAGTAGGCGGTTGCGGTCCGAGACGTCGAGCACCAGCTCGACGCCGTCCTCGTACTCCTCGGAGACGCGAGTGAAGAACCGTTCGCGGAGGTCCTCGTCGGCGAGGTTCGCGTACTCCGCGGCGATCTCGAGGTCGGTCCGCGCCAGCGACAGCGCGGCGTTGTCGAGCGTCGTCCGGAAGAACGGCCACGACTCGTACATCTCCTTCAGCGTCTCGCGGTCGCCGCCGTCGTCGAGGTACGCCTGCATCCCCGAGGCCAGCGAGTACCAGCCGGGGAGGATGCAGCGCGACTGCGTCCACGAGAACACCCACGGGATCGCCCGGAGGTCCTCGACGGTGCGCTCGCCGCTCCGCGAGGCGGGTCGCGACCCGAGGTTGAGTTCCTCGATGACCGTGATGGGCGTCGCCTGCTCGAAGTAGGAGACGAATCCCTCTGTCTCGAGGAGGTCGCGGTACTCCTCGCGTGCGGCCTGTGCCATCGTGTCCATCGCGTCGACCCAGGCGTCGGGGACGTCCTCGGTCGGTTCGAGCATGGCGTTGTGTCGGGCGCGGATCTGCGCGTCCAACATCTGTTCGAGGTTGCGCTCGGCGATGCGGCGGTTTGCGTACTTCTCGGCGATGGCCTCGCCCTGCTCGGTGAACTTGATCTGTCCCGTCACCGTCTCGTTCGGTAGTGCGAGCATCGCCTGGTTCATCGGTCCGCCGCCGCGGGAGATCGAGCCGCCGCGACCGTGGAACAGTCGCATCGTCACGTCGTGGTCGTCGGTGATGTCGGCGAGGCGGCGCTGGTTCTTGTAGAGGTCCCAGTTGGCGGCGAGCACGCCGTTCTCCTTGTTGGAGTCGGAGTAGCCCAGCATGATCTCCTGAACGCCGTTTCGGGCCTCGAGCACCTGTGCGTAGGCCTCGTTCTCGAACAACGTCCCCATGATGCGTCGGGCACCGTTGAGCGCCGACTCGGTCTCCAGGAGGGGGACGATGTCGAGCCCGCAGTGGTCCGGCAGCGAGACGACGCCCGCCTGGTCGGCGAGGAACAGCACCTCGAGGACGTGGCTCGGCTCCTCGGTCATCGAGATGGCGTAGGTGTCGATCGCCTCTGCACCGTACTCGCGCTGCCAGTCGGCGAGCTTCGCGAACCGCGTGAGGACGCGCTCGGTCTCCTCGGAGACGTCACCCGGCGACTCGAGGTCGAGGACGGGTTCGTCCTGCAGGACAGCGTCGGTCAGCAGCTCGACCCGCTCGTCCTCGTCGAGGTTGCGGTAGTCGAAGCCCTCCTGCTCCAGCGCCTCGTGGATGGCTGCGGTGTGCATCTCGCGGTGGTCCCGCAGGTCGAGACTCGCCAGCGAGAAGGCGAACGTGTCGACCTGCCGGATCAGGGGTTCGACGAACGCGTCGGCGACCTTCGCCGCGCCGTTGCGCTCGAGACTCGCCGCGATCGTCTCGAGGTCGTCGATGAGTTCCTCGTGGCTCTCGTAGCCGCCGGGACGGACATCCTCGACGCGGTCGAGACGATCGCGCATCAGTTTCAGCTTCTGGCGGTACGGTTCGTCGGGGTAACGTTCCTCGGTCTCCTCAGCGACGGCCGGCAGTTGCTCGCGGTCGTCCGCCAGCGACTCGGCGAACGAGTTCCCCGTCTCGATGCGACTGCCGTCCTGACTCAGGACGCCGGAGAGTCGCTTCAGCGCGACCCGGTACTTCCCAAGCACGACCGACCGCTGGCGTTCCAGCGTCTCGGTCGTCACTTCGGGCGTGACGAACGGGTTGCCGTCGCGGTCGCTGCCGGCCCACGACCGGAACTCGAACAGTTTGGGGACGTCGACGTCGGGGTACTCCTCGGAGACGATCTCCTCCAGTTCGCTGTACACCTCGCCGACGACGTCGAACAGCGTGTTCTCGAGGTACCACTGGACGTTCCGCGCCTCGTCTGTCGGTTCGGGTCGACGGTTCCGGACCTGTGGGGTCTGCCAGAGGCTCGTCACCTCGGCGTCGACGCGGGTCCAGATATGTCCCTCCTCGCGGTCGGTCATCCGCCGCTCGTCGAGCGTCTCGAGGTCGTCGGCGATAGAACGGAGTTTCGCCTTCACCGTCTTCCGACGCGCCTCCGTCGGGTGGGCGGTGAACGTCGGTTCGATGAGCACGTCGTCGAGCACCTGCTGGACGGTCTCGCTGTCGGCGTCGCCGTCCGCCAGTTCGGCGATCGTCTCGTCGAGGCTGTCCTCGAGCGTCCCGTCCTGTGAACTCTTGCGGACGGCGCGGACCCGTTCGCGCTCCTCGGCGAGGTTGATGAGCTCGAAGTAGGTGGTGAACGCGCGAGCGACCACGCTCTCGCGTTCCGGTTGAAGCGATTCGACGACGTCACGAAGCGGTTGTCGGCTGGGAGCGGAGCCGTCGCGGTAGGCGATCGCCGCCGTCCGCAGGTCCTCGACAGTCTCGAAATCCGCCGTCGAGGTCTGGGCTTCGAGCACGTTGCCCAGAAGCGCCCCCAGTTCGCGGACGTCCTGTCTGACGTTCCGGTTGTGGAGCTTCATGATGATGACTACCGTTGCCATGTGATAAAAGGGCACGATTCGACTCGAAAAATTGCCTTAGGAGCGAGTAAATCGTTAATCAACGTTCGTTGTGCTTTCGACTTGGGTGGCGACGTCGCGAGGAGGGCGGCCGCGACGAGGGGGGTGGGGAAGCGTCGCGACCGACGGACGCACACGGCGGCACTTCGTGGGCGACAGGCTGCGGTGGCGCGACGGGTAGGTGGCTCTACGGGCTACCGTCTGACGCCACAAGAAAGGTTCGCCGCCGCCGACAAATAGCTCGCTAAGTGCCCTATATACCGCTCCGTCCCACTCCCGAGCGGAGTAGCGGCGCTCCGTGGAGCGGAAAATACCCGGGCGAGCGTTCCGCTGACAGGGAATCTCGTCCCGGTGACGACCGCTCACTTCGTCACTCTTTTTACCAGCCACACTAAGGGTCAGCCATGAGCAACGACGACAAGTACCCGACCGAGTCCGGTCGGCGACGGTTCGTCAAGGGCGTCGTCGGGGGCGCGGCACTCGCTGGCGTCGGGACGACCGGCGCAGTCACTGTCAACAGCGCGACCACGTCCTCGGGGGCTGGCGGTGGGTCGACGCAGGCGATGGCCATTGAGAACACCGCCGGACCCGCGCCGCGGGGGATGCCGCAGATTCCCATCGAGATCGACTCCGAGGGCTACCTCAAGGGCGTCTGGCCCGAGGTCCAGGAGATCACCGAGGGTGGGGTCACGTTCCAGGTCGCCGAGACCGAGAACTTCAACGGTAGCGACGTCACGTACTCCTCGGAGTGGTTCCAGTACTGTGGTGTCGAGTCCTACCAGGGGATTCAGCCGGACTACGAGAGTGACAACTACTTCGTCTCTGGTGCCAACCCGGCGTACACCTGGCAGCAGGACGCCTACAGTGAGGGCGACAGACTCCACGTCGACGACTTCTCCGACTACAAGTCGTGGGGCAACGGCATCGGCGACTCCGGCGTCGGCAAACCGGCGTCCGGCACGTGGCGCTCGCAGGACTCCGAGGACACGATCCCGATCCAGGTCGTCCGCAGCGAGCGCATCCAGCAGGCCGCACAGGACGACCCGTGGCTGAAGGCGTCGACCTCGCAGGGGTTCATCGCCTGGCTGAACAAGTGTACGCACTTCTGCTGTGTCCCCGGCTACAAACAGGCCGCCGACGCCGCGAAGTTCAACGCCGAGAACGACGTCTACTGTCAGTGTCACCAGTCGGTGTACGACCCGTTCACCATCACCGAGACGCTGTTCGTCGCCCGTCCGCGCCCGGAGGAGTAACACCTACACCGCCTCCGTCTTCTCTCTCCCCCCTCGGTCTCCCGCGTCGTCCGGTGTCTTTTCTGTCTCTCGGCCGGTAGCGTCGGCTATGGACGACACGTTCCGGACCGAACTCGACGCCGCACGCGCGATGCTCGACGACGACGCCGTCACCGCCTTCCACGTCGGCGTCGTCCGCGACGGCGAGGAGGTCGACACCACGTTCTCCTACCGAACCGACGGGGCGGACGACGAACAGGAGGGGTTGCAGGCGCTCTCGTTGCTCGCGACGCATCTCCGCATCGTCGCCAGCGAGTCCGGCCTCGACTACGAGACGGTCGCCGCGGACGCGGTGACGCTCGCCTCGCAGGTCGAGGAGACCTCGCAGTTCTCGGCCGAGGCGGGCGACGCCGCGAGAACTGACGCCGAGACGGGCGCCGAGTCCGATGGCGACGTCGGCGTCGACACCGACGGACCGCCGAGAGACGGCACCGACGGCGCGTGAGAGGTTAGCCCCCGCTGACCGGCGGGAACAGCGCGAGTTCGTCGCCCGTCTCGAGCGTCGTTGCCAGCCCGTCCTCGGAGAACACGTTCTCCCCGTTCCGGAGGACGTTGATGTGGTCTCTGAGGTCGCCGTCGTCGTCGAGCACGCGGTCGGCGAGCGCAGGATGTGCCGCCAACAGCGAGTCGAGGGCGTCGCCGACGGTCGCGTCGTCGTCGACGGCGACCGAGACGTGCCGGTCTCCTGCGAGTTCTGCGAGGTCCGCAAACAGCTTCCACTCCATGTCACTCACTCCCCGACGGCGGGTGAAGAGGGTTGCGCCTGTGCCGCCGTCTCCAGTCTCCGCAGCCCCTCGGGTCGGGCGACGACGTAGAGGACGTCACCGACCGCGAACGACCGACTTCCCGGCGGAAGCGCTTCGATCGAGCCCGCTGCTGACCGGACGGCGGTGACGGTCTGGTCGAGGTCGCCGACGGTCCGTTCGGTGAGCGTACTTCCCTCCTGGACGGTCACGACGCCCATCGTCTCGGCGGCCGCCCGGAGCAACGAGGCGAACTCGCGGTCGGTCTGTGGCTCCGACGGGAGCGTCATCAGTCGGTACGACCGGCCGGTGTCGAGTTTCGTCGCGTCCGCGGCGTCGACCGCGAGCGTGGCCACGTCGTCGCTGGTGGCACGTAACTCCGCGGTGACGACCCGCTCCGGCGAGTCGGCGTCGGTCCACACCTGCACGACGTCGCCCGGGCTGGCGCTCGTGGCCGGGTCGGCCTCGACGGCGACGGCGGCCGCTCCGGGCGTGAGCGTCGGGCCGATGCCCGTCATGCGACTGCCGACCGCGAGATACCCCACCGTCCCCTTCTCGGTCACCTCCACGTCGACGTAGCCGACGCCGTAGTCGTCCTTCAGTCGGGACACCAGTCGGTCGCGGAGTTCTTCGACGGTCAACCGCCGCGGGAACAGCAGCGTCTTGCCGGCTATCTCGGTCTTCTTCTCCTCGGAGACCGCGTCGTGTTCGTCCATATCGCCGACCTCCGCGGGCAGCGTGACGGCCGTGACGCGGCCGACGGAGCGGACGACCCTGCTCACCTCGCCTTCGAGTCCCTTGACGCCCGTGACGGCGAAGACGTTCGTCGCAGCGGCGTCCCCGACCCGCCATCCGGCGACGGAGGCTGCGACGGCGACGGCGATGGCCGCGACGTTCGTGAGCACCTCGTCGAGGTCGAACAGCACCGCCGCGGTGGTGGGGTCGATGACGCCGGTGAGTTTCTCGGCGTTCAGGAGCGCCGCCACGGCGGCGACGCCGACGAGCGCGGCGACGCCCTTCGACGCCTGCTCCTTGAAGTACCACCGGAAGACCAGCGAGACCACGCCCGCGGCGACCGCCGCGGCGAGGGCGTAGCCGAGCAGGTCCGCGACGACGCCGGCAGCACCCGCGAGCAGCTGCCCGACTGGAAGCCCGCTCTGCAGCGGGAGGCTCACGCGGCCACCTCCGCGAAGGCGTCGAGCGCCCCGCGCGTCCCGACGACGAACAGTTCGTCTCCGGCGCTCAGCTCCGTCGACTCCGGAGGGGCGAACTGCCACGTGTCGTGTCTGACCGCCAGGACACCCACGTCGTACGTGTCGCGGACGCTCGCCTCTCCGATGGTGATGCCGTCGAGCAGCCCACCGGCCTTCACCGAGACGCGGCGGAACCGACGTCCCCCGCGCCGAAGCAGCGTCGTGAGTTCGAACTCGCGGCGCGTGCCGCGTGCCTGGACGACGACCTGCGTCGCCGGGGCCGCGAGAACCGTCTTCGCCGCCGGTCGGTCGACGACGACCGTCACTCGTCCCTCGCCACCGGCGGTCGTCGCCAGCGGCTCGGGCGGTTCGGTGGTGGCGTCGTCGGTGCCGCCGTCGGTCGCGACACCCGACTCGCCCGGTTCGTCCTTGGCGTTCTTCGCCTTCTTCTCCGTCGATTTCACACTCAGCACCGTCCCGGTGACGGTCTCCTCGGGGGTGACGAGATCGACGACGTCGCCGCGGGCCACCCCCGTCGGGACGAGCGTGTCGACCGAGACGGCGCGCTTGCCGGCGGGGACGCGCTTCGAGAGTCCGCCGACCGGCGGTGCGGCGGCGATGGTCGCCCGCGCTCGCTCGTCGAGACGGACCGACACCTCTGCGAGGTCGTGGTCGTTCCGCAGACGGTCGGCCAGCCGCGTCTCGAGTTCGGTCAGCGGGACGTCGGCGGGGAACGTCCACTCGCCGTCCTGCAGCTCTGCCCGCAACTCGGTCGGCATCGGCGGGTAGCCCTCGACGTCCGCCACCTCGCCAGCGACGGTGACCCGGACCTGTCCGCGTCCGCCGACGAGCTCGACCACGTCCGTCGAGAGCGTGCGCTCCGTGATCTTCTTCAGCGTGATGCGCTTCGGCAGTTGCTCGCCGAGTTTGTCCCCTTGTGCGTGCGCGTAGAGAGTGAGCATCAGCACGACGATGATGGCGACGACGATGGCGACGTTGTGCTCTGCCTGCGTGATCGCCTTGTCGTTCAGCGCCAAGAGACCGCCGTTGACCCCCGCGATGGCGAGTGCGAGGACGACGACACCGAACCCGGGGATAGAGACGTCCGTGAAGTACTTGAACACAAAGCCGAGCGCCCCCGCGATGAGTGCGGGGATGATGCCTGCGAGGATGCCGAGATAGATTCCGTAGACGATCTCGACCGGAAGTGCGGCCATGCGGGGCATCTCTCGCCGCTAGACTAAACCAGTACCGCTGGACGGGTCGGCGACAGAGCCGTGAGGCTTTATATCCAGACGGCGTCTGAGGACCGATATGGCACTGCGGGGAGTCGAGGTGGACCGCGAGTGGGTCGGTGCGCGCGCGTCGATGGTGCTGACGTTCGCCGTCGCCGTGCTCTCGGTCGCGACGGGCATCGCGAACATCTCGTCGACGCCGAGCGGACCGCTCGTCCAGTACGTGCCCGAACTCGTCCAACAGACGGTCGGCTTCACTGGCGCACTCACGGGGTTTCTCATGCTCGGGAGCGCGCTCGGCCTCCGCAGCGGACTCCGAGCGGCGTGGACGTCGACGGTCGTTCTGCTGCCCGTCACTGCCGCCCAGGGACTGCTGCAGGCCAGCGTCTACTCCTTCCCGCTCGTCGTGCTCTCGACGGTGTCGCTGCCGGTCGTCCTGCTGAACCGCGGACGGTTCACCCGCGATCTCGATCTCACGACCACGCAGCTGGCCGCTGTCGTCTCGCTCGTCGGTGCCCAACTGTACGGCACCGCCGGCACCTACGCGCTCCGCGAGGAGTTCAACAACGTCCAGTCGCTGACCGACGCCTACTGGTACACCATCGTCACCGGCAGCACCGTCGGCTACGGCGACATCACGCCCGCGACCGACAGAGCGGCACTGTTTGCCATCTCAGTGCTGCTGGTCAACGTCGCCGCCTTCGCGGTCGCACTCGGTGTGCTGCTCACGCCCGCGATCGAAGCCCGCCTGTCGAAAGCACTCGGAAAGATGACCGAATCACAGCTCGACCTGCTCGACGACCACATCCTCGTGCTCGGCTACGGGGAGCTGACCGAACCGATCCTCGAAGAACTCGACGAGAGAGCGGAGTTTCTCATCGTCACACTCGAGTCCGAGCGGGCACGCCTCCTCTCGGACCGCGGCTACAGCGTCCTCACGGGCGACCCCAGCGACGAAGACGTGCTGCGGCGTGCGAAGATCTCGCGCGCCCGCGCTGTCGTCGTCGCCACCAACGAGGACGCACAGGACGCACTCGCCATCCTCACCGCCCGCCAACTCAACCCCGAAGTTCGCATCGTCGCAGCCGCGACCCACCGCGAGAACGTGAACAAGATGCGGCGCGCCGGCGCGGACACGGTGATCAGCCCCGCCACCATCGGCGGCCACCTCCTCGTCGACTCGGCGCTCGGAAGCGAGGACTCGGAGGCCATCGCAAACCGCCTCGCGGGCGAGGACCCCGACCGACGCTGAGATCCGAGACGACTCATACGCTCCCGCGGTCGACGACTGCGACGTCGCAGTCGACCTCCCGCAGTCGCTCGAACGTCGGCGGCGCGACGAACCGCGAGGCGGCGCTGCGGTCGCCGCTCGACCCGAGGACGACGAGGTCGTACGCCCCGGCGTTCGACTGGATGAAGTCTCGGACGTCGCTCCGGGCGACTCTGGTCTCGACGGGGCAGTCGATCGTCTCGACGAGGTTCGCCAGCTGCGTCTCGGCGGGCCGTCGTTCGACCTCGTCGCTGATACAGGTACAGACGCTGACGTTGCCGGAGCGCCCCGCCAGTCGCGACGCGAAGTCGAGCATCGCGTGTGCGGAGTCGCCCGGTCGAGAGACGGTGACGAGGATACGCTTCCACCGCTGGGTACCGGTCGTCGACCGGAAGGCGATGGCGTCGTACGGGCCACTGAAGAGGCTCCGGACGAACGGTGACAGCGACCCCCGGACTTCCTCGTACGGCGTAACGACGAGATCGCAGTTCGTCGTCCGGGCGGTCTCGACGGTCGCTCGCTCGGGGTCGCCGCTGGCGACGACCACCTCACACGGGACGCCGACGCGGGTGCGGATGGTCGCCGCGTACGCCTCGAGTCGCGAGGCCGACTCGGCGGCCGCCCGCTGCGCTGCCTCGTCGGCGACGTCGCTCCCGTCCGTCTCGACGTCGTCGACGTCGGTCGGTCCCGACGAGTCGTCCCCCTCGAGGACGGCGCGCTCGGCGGCCGCGATGCGGTCGTCGTCGACGACGTCGAGGAGCACCACCTTCCCGGCCTCGTGGGCGGCCGCGAGGCGGGCTCCGAACAGCGCCGTCGTCTCGGCGGTCTCACCCCGCATCGGGACGAGGACGTGATCGTCGCCGTAGGTGGTCCCGTACAGGTAGTGGGCGCGCTCCTCGTAGAACTCGTCGCGCCAGACGGCGAAGGAGACGGCGACGATGAGACTGCCGAGGACGACCGTCGTGACGTACTGCGAGGGACTCGCCTGCTCGGTGACGAGGACGAGCAGCGCCGTCGAGAACGCCGCGGGTTCCTCGACGTCGAGCGCCCACGTCACCGCTCCGGTCAGGAAGATCGAGAGCGCCGCGCTCTCCGGTCTGAGTCCGAGATCGGTGATGCTCACGCCGTACAGCGTCGCGAACGTCGAGAGCGCGGCCCACCCACAGAGCGCGCCGACCGTGAGGCCGACGACGAACTTCGTCGGCGAGGCGTACCGCCCCTCCGGGTCCGCAAACAGCGTGTACGCGCCGGACGCCAGCGGCGGGAACAGGAGGAAGGAGAGCTCCGTCGTCGCGTTCGAGATCAGCGTCACCAGCGCGAGCACCATCGGGACGAAAAGCAGGATGGTGAGGTGGATGAGGTTGTCCGTGTTCTCGATCCAGCGACCGAACTCGGCGAGTTCGCGGCGCTCTATCCGTCGCACTCGACGACCGACGGCGACGAGGCGCGCGCGAACTCGGTCGCGCATCTACGCGAGCGTCGTCACGGCGTCGAGCGTGAGCGCGATGGCGCGCTCGACGTTGTTCTTCGCCTTCTCCGGCAGTTCCTCGTCGCTGTCGGCACCCTTCTGGGTCCCCTTCACGAGGTTGCCGTCGACGGTGCAGATGGCACCGGCGCGCAGCCCCTTTCGGCGGGCCAGCGAGAAGACGGTAGCCGCCTCCATCTCGACGGCGAGCAGGCCGGCCTCGTTCCAGTCCTCGACGTACGCGTCGTCCTCGTTGTAGAACGCGTCGTCGGAGACGATGGGGCCGACGTGGACGTCCTCGTCGTTGGCTTCAGCAGAGTCGACCAGCGCCGAGAGCACGTCGTAGTCCGGGACGGCCGGGTAGACGGGCGACTCGTAGCGCTTGGAGGTCCCCTCCTCCTTGGCCGCGCCGGTCGCGACGATCATGTCGCCGATCTCGACGTGCTCCTGTAGCGCGCCGATGGTGCCGACGCGGACGAACGTCTCGACGCCGACGCGCGAGAGTTCCTCGACGGCGATGGCGGCCGACGGACAGCCGATGCCGGTCGAGCAGATGGTCAGCGGGACGCCGTCGTACTCGGCGTTGACGACCTTGTACTCGCGGTTGGCGGCGACCTCCTCGACGTTCTCACACTGGTTGGCGATGCGGTCGACGCGACCCGGGTCGCCGGGGACGAGTGCGATGTCTTCGACGTCACCCTCCTCGACGAGCAGATGGGGCTGTTTTGCCATACTGGCGGATGATGCGGTGGTGGCAAAAATGGCGCGATTGTCGAGTGTGGTCCGCCGGGCCCGTTCGAGGCCTACAGCGGAAACCCGCACTCGACGCTCACAGCCGCGACGGCGACAGCTCCTCGACCGTCCGCGTCGCCAGTTCCTCGTCGGCCTGTGCGGGGACGACGACGATGGGTTCGTCGACCGTCTCCAAGGCGGCGACGTCCCGGAACTGCTCGCGGGCCTCCTCGGGCGTGCCGGCGACGCCCAACTCGGCGACCATCTCGTCGGTGACGGCGTCGCGGGCCGCGCCACGGTCCCCCTCGCGCCACGCGTCGGCCACGGTCTCGGCCGCCTCGGGGAACGCCTGCGCGACCGCCTTCCGATAGCCCTCGCCGCTGCCGACGTAGTAGGCGAGGTGGCCGCGCACCGCCGACCGGGCTTTCTCCGAGTCGTCGCCGACGGCCGAGGGGACGTACGGGGCGACCGAGATCTCGTCGGGGTCGCGGCCGGCCTCGCGGGCCGCGTCGGCGACCACCTCGAACGCCTCCGACAGCCGCGAGAAGGGGACGTTGTGCGGGAGCCAGCCGTCGGCGACGTGGCCGGTCGCCCGCCGGTTCGCCGGCCCGAGCGCGGCGACGTAGACGGGGACGTCGGCGTCGAGCGGCGGGAAGTCCGCGACGTCGAACAGTTCGCCGTCGTAGTCGACGCGCTCGTCGTCGCCCGAGGTGTACGCCTTCACGAGCTCGACCGTCTCGTGGATGCGGCGGACCGGGCGGTCGTAGTCGGCCCCGTGGAGGTCCTCGACCGCCTTCGGCGTACTCGCGCCGACGCCGAGGCGCACCTGTCGGTCGGTCGTCGACTGGAGCGTCGCGGCGGCCGACGCGAGCACCGCCGGCGACCGCGAGAAGACGTTGACGATGGCCGTCCCGAGGCCGACGTCGTCGGTGTGGTGACCGACGTGCGAGAGGTTGACGAACGCCTCGGTTCCCCACAGTTCGCCCGTCCAGACGGTGTCGTAGCCGAGCGACTCCACCTGTGCCGCGAAGGCGGGCTCGACGACGTCGGTCACGTTCGGAAGTAGTACGCCGTGTGCCATGTGCTGAATGCTCACAACGTGAGGATAAATACCACGGCCGATGGACGGGCGTCAGCGGGGGTCGCCGGGCGACGACGCCGGTGTCCGCCCGAGTCGGTCGTCGTCGGACCGGTCGTCGTTCGCTCGGCCGTCGCTCAGTTGCTCGTCGAGTCGTCCGTCGAGACTGTGGAGGCGGTCGCCGAGGACGCGGGCGCCGACGTCCTGATCGCTGAGGGCCGTCGTCGCGTGCTGGAGCGCACAGCGGAGGAGACGCCACTCGGACATCGTGAGCTCGACCGACTGCGTCCGGGTCGACGATCGAGCGTCGGTCTCGGCGTCGGGGTCGCCGTCGGCGGTCGTCGACCCGTCTCGGAGGGCGCTGCTCGTCACGTCGACGTCATCCATGCGACCACCCCACCAGGTGGTCGCCGCCGACTGCCGGTACGTCTCGAACGCTATCCCACCAGTTCAGACCAACGTCGTATCGTATCGTATCCATCTCATCTCCCCCTCCCTGTCTGCGAACATCTAGCTCGGGAGTACTGTTTGTTTGGGCGGTCCACCCCAATAATCAGCGGCCTAGATGGCTAGAATCGTTCCGAGCGGGCAGACTGTCTCCCGACGTGATAGTAGCGCTCGTCGGGTCTACAGCGGGCGGAGAGCACAAGTCGGCTCGGCCCGTATTCGAATCGACTCATGCCCTCAGACGGGCGCTCGGGGACGCGCGGACGTGTACACGAGCGTGAGCCGCTGTCCACCGACGCACTCGCGGCCGACGACGGCGACGAGCGACTCCCTTACGCCAGTCTCTTCGTGACGTCGACCGGCGGCGTGCTCACGTGGAACGACGACGCCCGCCGTCTGCTGGGATACCGGTCGGACGAGATCCTCGGGAGACTCGTCTCGGCGTTCTACACGCCGGAGGACGTCGCCGACGGCGTCCCTCGACGACTGCTCGCGAAGGCTGAAATCGAGGGTCACGCCGAGTCGACCCGGTGGCAGGTTCGTGTCGACGGGTCGCGGTTCCGGGCGGAGATCGCGGTGACAGTCGTCGTCGACGACGAGGAGCTGTGTGGGTTCACGATGGTGGTGGCCGAGGCGACCGAGGGGACGCGCCGTCGCGACCCGACGCGTCGTCGGCCGCGAGAGCTCCGAGAGACCACGCACCGTCGCGAACGCGACGAACTGGCGGCGGACCACCTCGACTGTCTCTTACGCGGGCTCGTCCGGCAGGTCGTCGACCTGCCGAGTCGCGACCGTCTCGAGCGGACGCTCTGTCGGCGACTCGTCGACTCGGGACGCTATCGGTTCGCCGCCGTGGGGGAACCGACGGTCGACGACCGGGAGTTCACACTCCGGGCGGTCGCCGGCGACGACGGCGTCCACGAAGCGATGGCCCAGGCAGCGACCGACGCCGGCTTCGTCCACCCGGCCGTCGAGGCGTTCGGGGCCGATCGGTGCATCGCGGTCTCGGACGTTCCGACGAATCCCGACATCCCCGAGGCAGTACGGTCCGTCGCGGTCGCCCACGACGTCCTCGCCGTCGTCGCGGTGCCGCTGTCGTTCGGCGAGACGGCGTACGGCGTGCTGGTCGTCTACGCGACGACGCCCGAAGCGTTCGGCGAGCGGGAACGGGCGACGTTCGACCTCCTGGGCCGAACCGTCGGCCTCGCGTCGAACGCGGTCCGCACCCGTCAACTGCTGTTCGCCGACTCGATCGTCGAACTGGAGCTCCGCTCGACCGACCCGTCGTCGTTCCTCGTCGACCTGTCGAGCCGATGTGACTGCGTCTGCCACCTCGACGGACAGGTGGTCGCCGCCGAAGATCGAGTCGTCCAGTACGTGCGCGTGGTGGGTGTTTCACCCGAGACGGCGCTCGCGTGTGTGGAGTCCCACGACGAGGTCGAGGCCGTGTGCCTCGTGACCGCCGACGAAACGACCGCTCTCCTGGCGGTCACCGTCGCCGTCTCGGGGTCGAAGCGTCTCCTCGAGACCGGCGCGTACGTGCGCTCGGCCGTCGCCGAAGACGGCGTGTCGACCGTCGTCGTCGACGTCGCGAAAGGCGAACACGTCCGGTCGGTCGTCGACGCGTTCCGGTCGGCGTACCCCGAGTCGAGGGTGGTCGGCAAACGCGAACGGGACCGGCCGCCACAGCCGACGATGGAGTTCCGGCATCGCCTCTCGAATCGACTGACGGAGCGCCAACGGGCCGCGCTCGAAGCGGCCTACCTCGCGGGCTACTTCGAGTGGCCCCGCGGCAGCACCGCCGAGGAGATCGCCGCGATCATGGGGATCTCCTCGGCGACGCTGCACTACCACCTCAGACGCGCACAGCACGAACTCGTCGAGGCGTATCTCGACGTCGGCGAACCGTAGGAGTTCACTACTTATACATGACTGTGGATAGTTTTGTCACAGAGACCCTCGAGATAGGCATACGAGTGAAAAGCTCTTAGTCGTTCGCCACGGCACTCGAACCATGACCAGCGTGAAGGAGTTCCGGATCGAGGAGGAACCGACCGCCGACTCGCTCGGCCGCGGCAGTTTCGTCTTCACCGACGACTACTCGGTGTTCGACTGGGGGACGATGCCCGACCAGATACCGGGGAAGGGGGCGTCGCTCTGTACGATGGGGGCGTTCAACTTCGAACTGCTCGACTTCAACCACATCCCGACGCACTACCGCGGCGTGGTGGAAGACGGCGAGGCGAGTACCGCCTCGACCAAGTCGAACGGCGGACCGCCGCGAGACGGCGAGGTGAAAGACCTCGGCGAGTGCCGCAGCGCGCCCACGGAGATGGCCATCGACCTCGTGCAGGTGCCGAACCTCCGCTACGTCGACGGCGGCTACGACTACGACGCCTTCTACGAGGAGATCGGCAACAACTACCTGATCCCGCTGGAGATCGTCTTCCGCAATACGGTCCCCGTCGGCTCCAGCCTCCGGAAGCGCGGCTCTCCGGCCGACTACGGGCTCGACGCCGACGAGTGGCCGGACGAGCCGGTCGATCTCCCCGCTCCCGTCGTCGAGTTCTCGACGAAGTTCGAGGAGCAGGATCGCTATCTGAGTCGCGAGGAGGCCGACGAGCTCTCGGGTCCCGCCTCCGTCGACCGACTCGAGGAACTCGCGCTCGCGGTCAACCACATCGTCACCGACCGCGCCGAGCGGACGGGGTTCGTCCACGAGGACGGAAAGATCGAGTGTTGCTACCACGACGGGACGATCAAGGTCGCCGACGTGGTCGGCACGTTCGACGAGAACCGCTTCAGCTACGACGGTCAGCAGGTGTCCAAGGAGGTCGTCCGCCAATACTACAAGCGCGAACACCCCGAGTGGGTCGACGCCGTCGCCGCGGCCAAGGTCGACGTCGCCGACTACGACGACGTCGCCGACTGGCGCGAACTCTGCGAGGTCGACCCCGAGCCGCTGCCCGACTCGGTCGTCGCCGCCGTCTCGAACCTCTACGCCGCCGGCGCGAACGCCTACACCGAAGACGAGTGGTTCGACGCGCCCGCGATCGACGACGCCGTCGACGCGGTCCGCGACCTGTAGTCGTCACTCGACGTACGTTCTGGTCTTCTCGACGCCCTTCTTCGCCAGTTGTAGTGTCCCGAGCGCCGTGAGCACGAAAGCGCCGGCGACGACGGTCTGATGAACGACGTCGAACCGCGGGAGTACACCGAGTTGCGCTCCGACGAGGAGGACGGTCGCGCCGATCCAGACGAGATACAGTCCGATTCCGATGCTGGTGAGCGACCGTCGAACGCGTGGGGAGGGCGACACGGCTCGTCGTTTTCGTCGAAGCGACAACTAACTGTCGACGACGAGTCCGCAGTCGACACTCGTCACCGTCTGATACCGCGACGCCGACCGAGAGAAGTCGCCGCCGGTCAGTCGTCGACGGGGACCGCCTCTTCGACCTGCTCGTCGCCGTCGTCTTCGTCCGACGCCTCGACTTCGGGGTCGTCGCCCCGAAGCACGTCTCCCTTCCCGTCGATGGGACGGTCCGGCGTCGCGTCGATCGCCGCTTGCGACAGACCGAGTTGGTACTGTCCCGGGCCGGTGTCGTCGCGCAGGTTCGTGCGGCCGCGGTGAACGGTCACGTCGCCGTTGAGGTGGAGTTGCACCGCCTCCAGCAGCGCCTCGGCCTCCAGCGGTTGGCCGCGCTGTTTGAGTTCGTCGCGTTCGATACCGTCGGGGACGTCGAGCGCCCGCTGGGTGATGATCGGCCCCTGGTCGAGATCCGTCGTCACGTAGTGGGCGGTGACGCCCGTGACGCGGACGCCCTCCTCGATCGCCTGCCGATAGGCGGCCGCGCCGGGGAACGACGGCAGCAGCGAGGGGTGGACGTTGATGATGCGGTCCTCGTACCGGAAGACGACGTTCGGGCCGAGGATGCGGATGTATCGCGCCAGGACGATGAGGTCGACGTCGTACTCTTCGAGGAGTTCGAGCAACTGGTCTTCGTCCGGCGACCCCTTCTCGTCGCCGACGTCGTGGAACGGCACGCCGTAGTGGTCGGCCAGCGGCTCCAGATGGTCGTGGTTGCCGATGACGACGCCGATGTCCGCACCGAGGTCGCCGTTCGCCCACGCCTCGAACAGCGCTTCGAGGCAGTGTGACTCCTTCGTGACGAGGACGGCGATCTGTTTCGTCTCGCGGTCGGCAGGGAACCGCACCTGAATCTCGACGCCGAGATCGTCGGCGAGCTCCGAGAGGGCGTCCTTGAGCGTCCCCTCCGTACACACCATCTCGGCGGTGTCGACGTGCATCGTCATCCGGAAGAGTCCCTCCCGGACGGCCTGGTCGATGTCCTCGATGTTGATTCCGCGCTCGAACAGCAGGCTGGTGACCTCCGCGACGATTCCAGTCTTGTCCCCTCCGATGACCGTAATCTCGGTTAGTTCGCGCGTCATGCCATCACCTCCGGCTGTTCGAGCCTGGACATATCTCTGCTGGAGTAGAGGGAGGGATAAACCGCTGTCGTTTGCTACATGATTCGCACGCGAAGCGATCCGAAAACAGACAGAAACGGCGTTCGGTCGACCGGACGACAGAACTGACGTTCTGCTGAACTATATCTCCGACGGCGATGTCCGGGAGGACGAACAGAGATGAACGCATACGCCGACTCCCCTGGTCCCGTCGACCCGAACCGTCGTCCGAACGTCGAAGCAATACTCGTGTCGACGCTGCTGGTCGCTCTCGTCGCCGCTGTCGGCGGCGTCGGTCAGTTCGCCGCCGCCGTGAGCGTGCTCTCGCTGCTCGGCGTCTGGTTCCTCGCACTCGCGTCGCTCGTCGGTTTCGCATTCGGTGTGGTCCGGGTCGTCGCGCTCGTCGCCTGAACCGGCGCGCATCGGTTATTACACCCGCTCGCGTACGTCCTGCATGACAGTCGACACGACGGCCCCCCCGGAGGAAGTGTTCGCGCTCCTCGGCAACGAGATTCGGATGCAGATCCTCCAAGCGCTGTTCGAGGACCCGTACACCCCACTCTCGTTCTCGACGCTCCGCGAACGCGTCGGCGAGCGCGACAGCGGGAAGTTCAACTACCACCTCGGCAAGCTCGTCGGCCGGTTCGTCCGCAAGACGGACGACGGCTACGAACTCACCCTGGCGGGGTGGCAGATCGTCGGCGCCATGCTCGCCGGCACGTACACGAGTTCGGGTACCATCGACCCGATCGACCTCGACGTGGTCTGCCCGGAGTGCGCGGGGACGGTTCGACTCACCTACGAGGACGAACGGCTGACTGTCGCCTGCGTCGACTGCGAGGAACAGCTCTCGTCGGCGGGTGTCCCACCGGGCGTCGTCGAGGGTTACGACCGGGAGGAGATTCCACACGTCTTCGAACAGTGGATGCGCGCGCTCGTCGAACAAGCGGAACGCGGGTTCTGCATCAGCTGTTCGGGCCGTATCGTTCCCGAGGTGCTCGTCGATTGCGAGGACGAACATCTCGGCCGTGTCGACGAACCCCGCGTCAAGTACACCTGCCAGCGCTGTCCGGAAGTCGTCTCGCTCGCGCTCGGCTCCGCCCTCCTCAACCACCCCGCAGTCGTCGGCTTCCACTACGACCACGACGTCGACCTCCGGACGGTACAGACGTGGTCACTCGATTGGGCTCGCCGCGGGGCTGCCGTCACCGAGTCGCGCGATCCGCTCCGGGCGCGCGTCGACATCACGCTCGGCGAGGACACGCTGAGTCTCGTCGTCGACGACACGTTCTCCGTCGTCGAAGTTCGCGACTCTCGGACTGCCTGAGCGGAGTGTTACATGAATGTGTATAACAGCGGCCATCCAAAAGTCCTATGATGCATGACCACGCACCGTCGACCGATGACCGCCTACACCGCGACGGTGACCGTCCGCCTGAAGCGCGGCGTCCTCGACCCGGAAGCGGAGACGACGAAGCGCGCGCTCGACCGACTCGGGTTCGAACTCCAGGGGTTACGAGCGACCGACCGCTACGAGATCGATCTCGAGGCGGCCGACGCCGGCGCGGCAGAGGACCGCGCGAGTGAGATGGCCGAACGCCTGCTGGCGAACCCGACCATCCACGACTACGAGGTCGAGGTCGAGGAAGCCGAGTAATGACGATCGCAGCATCTACGACTCCGACTCTCGGTCGTGACCACACGAGGTGGTCACTGTGACCTCACTCGCGACACAGTCGCTCTCTGCTCACGCTCGCCACCGGAGGTGGCTCGCGTGACAGTCGCAGTCATCCAGTTTGGCGGGTCGAACTGTGACCGCGACGCCGTCCGCGCGCTCGCCCACCTCGGCATCGACGCCGAGCGCGTCTGGCACGAGGACGGCCTCCCGGAGGACGCCAGCGGGATCCTGATCCCCGGTGGGTTCTCTTACGGAGACTACCTTCGCGCCGGCGCGATGGCCGCCCGCTCGCCCGTCATGGCGGAGGTCCGCGAAGCCGCCGACGAGGGCGTCCCCGTCCTCGGCGTCTGTAACGGCGCGCAGATCGGCTGTGAGTCCGGTCTGACCGACGGCGTCTTCACGACGAACGAGAGCGCTCGCTTCCAGTGTGAACACGTCTTCCTCCGCGTGGAGAACGCCGACACGCCGTGGACCCGCGCCTACGACGAGGGCGACGTCGTCGAGATCCCCATCGCACACGGCGAGGGACGCTTCGAGATCACCGCCGAGCGATACGAGCGACTCGTCGCCGAGGACCGCGTGCTCTTCCGCTACTGCGACGCGGAGGGGAACGTCACCGACGAGGCGAACCCGAACGGGTCGACCGGCAACGTCGCGGGTATCCTCGGCAAACGCGACACGGTCGCCGTGTTGATGCCCCACCCCGAACGCGCGACGCTCCCGGACGTCGGTGGCACCGACGGCCAGGGCGTGCTCCGCGGGTTCGACGGCGAGTAGCCGAACGCCCCGCGTCGTCGCCCGCTGTTTTCAGCTCTCGTCGATCTCGTCGGGTGGTGTCGCATCCTCGCTCGCACGCTCGAAGAGGTCGGTCGCCCATTCGACCGCGTCGGCCGTCTCGTTCGTGACGATCCCCCGGATCGCGCCGGTGTCGCCGTAGACGAGTAGCTGCACGGTCGTCTTCCGATCGTACTCGACGAGGTGGAGGCTGAACGGCGGCACGTCGCCGACGCGGAGATCGATGCCCACCTCGAGCATGGTCTCGACGTCGTCGGTGTGGTGATCGACGAACGCTCGCCAGAGCGACTGCGAGAGGATGCCCGCGACCGTCAGGTTCTCGGTCTTGACGCGTTCGACGACGGCGTCGAGATACTGGGGGTGGGGGAGTCCGTCCGACAGCGCCCGCAGTCGGTCGGCCCCCTCGAGACTCTCGACAAGACGCTCAATCACCTCGTATGGGGCGACGTCGTCGGCGCGGTGGACGGTCGCTCCGCGGAACGCCCGACCGTCGATCGGCGTGTCCAGCGGTAGCTCCTCGAGGAGGTCCTGTACCGCGACGGTGTCGTGTGTCGTCCGGATGAACTGTCGGTACTGTTCGGCGCTCATTCGTCCGGAGAGCGTCGTCACGTAGCCGTCTTCGGTCTGGTCGATCAACCCGGCGATCTGGAGGTCTCGGACGGCCCGGTCGACGGTCGACCGCGAGTACGGCAGTTCGTCGACGAGTCGGCGTTTACTCAGCGGCGCCGCGGCGAGCCGTTCGAGAAAGTCAAGCCGTTTCGTGACGAGTCTCACCGCTTCGGCCTCTCGTCCGTCCTCCTGCCATGTCATCTACGATCCTCTGTCGTTGGATAATGTCTTCTAGCTACATCAATCTAGCTACTGACATGCGAGTCTAGGTGACTCGCTTCGGCGGTTCAGCTCCGTTTCAGCGGGTTCGAGGGCTGTCGAGCGTGACGGACGCGCTCACAGCGAGGTTGGAGGGCGGGCCAAGCACCGTCGTTTCGGAGGGTCACACGGTGACGTCGTACGGCGTGTCGGTCGCGATCCACCCCTCCGGGTTCTCCTCCTCTCGGAGTTCGAGCCACCCGCCGGAACAGTAGATCGCCTTGCACCGAGTCGTGTTCTGCGTCATGGGGTCTGTCGACACGACCGGCACGACGCTCGTGTCCGCCGACCGTGTCTACGCTGCTCTACGTCGGCATCCCTCGTCACTACTCGCTGCCTTCCGTTCCGACGCGGTGTGTGTCGAACTGACACGCCGACGGTAGTGACGGCCTACCCGCTCGGCGACGGAGGCGTGAGACGACCACGGACAGACGGGAGAGGCGGTAGTCGCCCCCTACCGCTCTCTATCGGGTCAGCGGCGCGCTGAAACTGCTCTCCTCGCTCATCACGAACTCCCACGTCGCCTCGCACTCGCAGGAGACCTGCTCGAACACGCTCGGGTCCTGCCGGAGGTCGAAGTCCTTGATCGCCTTCTGGACGAGGTCGTCGCACTCTCCGCAGTTGTGGGGACCGCGCTCGGAGCCGTGACCGACGGGGTCGGAGACGACGATGGCGTCGACGTCGGCAGTGTCTTCCAGCACCTCCGCGACCGACCAGAGCCACGGCGGGCGGTAGCCGCCGCGGAAGAACAGGTCGTCGACCATCGTGTACCGCTGGACGTTACACGGGTTCATCGACACCGTGTGTGCGTACTCTGCACAGCGGCGGATCGAGCGCTTCATGTCCTCGACGGCCTCCGGTTCCGAGAGGAACGGCGGTTTCATCAGCAGGTACGCCTTGATGCCCGCCCCGGCGGCCTCCGCCTCTTCGCTCGCGGCGACGAAGTCCTCGAAGGCGAAGTACTTGTTCACGCAGTCCTTCCGCACGCGGTCCGTGGCGGTCTCCAGACCGACGGCGACGTCCGTCTTCAGCCCCTGCGACGTGAAGTCCGCCAACTTCTCCTCGCTGACGAAGTCCGGCAGCGACTCGACGACGATGCGGTCGCGGTCGCCGAACGTCTCGGCGATGGCCCGGCGACTCTCCGCACCGACCTCGCGCTCGTCGAGGAAGCTCCCCGAGGTGTAGATCTTGATGAGTCCCGCCTTCTTCTCTGCGTTCTCCTCCTCGTGGTCGAGACAGACCTCGATCTGATCCATCAGCTGCTCGTGGGTGACGCTCCCCCCCTCGACTGATTCGGAGACGTAGCCGCACATCGTACAGCCACCGGCGCGCGCCCACCGACAGCCGCCGGTGTTGAGGATGATGGTCAACGACTGGTAGACGCCGTCGGGCGTGTTGTCTTCGTCCAGCCAGACGCGGGTGGGTTCGTGCGGGTCGTACGTCTTGTCCTTCTTCGCTCGGATGTCGCGCATCACCTTGTTGTGCGCGTCCATCCCGCGCCCCTGTTCGTACACTTCGGGACTCGGCTTGCTCATTGAGGGTGGCTATCCGGTCGGCGGGTAAAGCGCCTTCGTCTCGGCAGACGTCTCGGCGTGTGTCACAATCACGCACGGTACTAAGCCCGTTCCGGACGTACTGGACGTATGCGACGGCGTACAGTTCTCGCCGGCGTCGCCGGGTTGTCGGGACTGACGGGACTCGCCGGATGTGCGCTGTTCCCTGTCGACGGGTGGAACCCGGAAGACGCCCGCACGACACGGTCGACCGAGGCGTTCGCGCCGCCAGAGGCTTCGACCCCGTACCGCGACAGCGACCCCGCCGACAACGTCTACCGAGCGCGAGCGGTCCGCGTCGAGAACCGGACTCGACGCGAACGGTACGTCACCGTCGCCGTCGACGAGGGCGACCGGATGGTCGCGCTCCGGAACGCCACAGTCCCGGCGGGGGCGACCGTCTCACACCCCGACCTCGTCGCGAAACGCGGCAGCTACACGCTGACCGTCGACACCGAAGCCGGTGCCACCGCCGTCCGAGAGTTCGTCGTCAGCGAGGGGGTGGGCGACCTCACCCTCGTCCTCGGAGACGACGGTATCGCCACCCGTCAGACGGCCCGTTGTCGGCCCGGATGTCCGCCGCTCTCGACCGGCGGGTTCGTCGCGGAGGTGCTTCGCCCGGAGACGACCGTCCGGCGGCGGGGGGTCGGACGACTCCTCGTCCGCAACGTCGGGACAGAGACCAGACGAGTGCGGGTTCGACTCTGGTCCGACCGCGAGCGACTGCTCGACTACCGGTACCGGGTTCCCGTCGGGTTACGACTCGTCCTCCCGATCGTCGCCGTCGGTGGACGGTACGAGGTCGCCGTCTCGGTCGACGACCGGACGCTCCGGCGACCGTGGCACGTTCCGGCGGAGTCGGCCGTCGAGTTCGAGGTGGGGACGGGAGTGTCGGCGGTCTGTGACGCCGTCAGCGGGTGGTCGACTCGAACCTACGGCCCGTTCCGCCTCGGGCGTCTCGTCAACGAGGACGACGTGGACCACCATCTGTTCGTCTCCGTCCACCACCGTGGCTCCGTCGCGCTCGACGACCACTACGTACTCGAGGCGGGTGAGACGGTCGACGTCGGGTTCGAGACGCCCGCGCTCTCCGACGTCGAACTGGTCGCACGCACCGGCGACGGGGAGGACCTCGTGGCGACGTGGACCCACTGCCCACCGCCGGGCGAACTCGTGTTGGTGGTCGACGAAGACGGCCGACTCCGGGCGTACACCGACTGTCAGAAGGCGGTCGACGCGTCGTGAGTGGTGGCGACGGGAGGAGGTGGACTTTTCATGGTTCGCTGTGCAACGTCTGTATGCGCCGCCGCGCCCTCCTCGCCGCTCTCACGGCAACCGCCACCGCCGGCTGTTCCGGTCTCACGGACTTCGGCGACGACACGCCCACACCGCCGCCGCGGTCGACGTCCGGGACGCCCGGCACGCCCGAGGGCACCGACACGTCCGACGACCTCCCGTACCGCGGCGACGACGACGCCCGGACGGTCGAACCGCAGGGGTTCTTCCTCCAGAACCAGTCCGACCGCGAGCGGTACGTCACCGTCGTCGTCGAACACGACGGCGAGACGCTGTTCGTCGAGAGCGAGACGATTCCTCCCCGCAAGTCCGAGTCGAACGGGCGGCGAGAGTACGCGAATCTGATCGCCGCCGCCGGCATCTACCGCGTCGTCGTCGAGACGGGCGACGGCGGCCGGACGGTCCACGACTGGGTCGTCGGCCGCGACGTCGGGGGACTGTTCGTCGTCGTCGAGGACGACTACGTCTGGAGCCGACAGCAGATCGGTTGCGATCCGACCTGCGGCCCCATCTCTCTCGGCGGCGAGGCCGTCGAGACGCTGCCGTACGTCCCGGAGTCCGACGAAGGCGAACGGACGCCCGACTACGGCACCAGCAACCTCGTCTTCGCGAACACCGGTGAGACGCCGACGGAAGTCCACGCGATCGCCGAGTTCGACGGGCAGACGCTGCTCGACTATCGGTACGACGTCCGACCGGGACTGCAGGTCGCCGTCCCGCTCGTGAACGGATCCGGCGTCGTCGACCTGACGCTCGAAGCGGACGGGACCAGCGAGCAGTACGAGTGGCACGTCCCCGAGGAGCAGTTCGTGTTCTCCGATCTCGCCGAAGGCGTCGGCGTGGACTGCCGTCTCCCCCGACAGTACCGAAGCGAGACCGACCAGCGAGGCGTCTCGCTGCGGAACGCGCGCAACCGCTCGACGGAGTCCCGGACGCTCACCGTCACCGCCCGCGCAGACGGCGAACGGACCGCAGACGAGGAGTTCGAGTTGGCTCCGGAGACGCGAACGCCGCTCGGCGTCCGACTGCAGGCCGACGACAGACTCGACCTGACGCTCGAACTGGCGACCGACGACCAAGCGACCGACGACCAGGTGACCGACGACCAAGCGACCGACGACCAGGTGACCGACGACCAAGCAACCGACGGCCAAGTGACCGACGACCAAGTGACCGCCGTCACCGCCCAGTGGACCGTCTGTCCGTCGCGGCCGCAGGAGTTCTCGGTCGACGTCGACGCCGACGGGGCGCTCGCGCTCCTGCGGTGGGACCGCCCCGTCGCGACGAGCGACGGGTGGACCGACGGTCGAGCGGAGACGGAGACGGACGAACCGACGCCGGTGACGACACAGCCGGACGATTCGACGTCGACGCCAGCGGGGACACCTGGGGGAACTCCCGAGTCTCCGTCGACCGGGACCCCCGAGGGGAACTCGACGGGAACGCCCGGAACGACCCCGACCGAGACACCCACGGACCGGTGACGCTCGGCACGGGACAACCGCTGACGCGACTCTTTTGTACGTCGGGACCGACACACGACCGATGCACCGCCGGCGACTGCTGACGACGCTCCCGCTCGTGGCTGGACTCGCCGGCTGTGGCGGACTCTCGCTCGACGCCGACGAACGGACGCCGACGGCACGACCGCCCGAGACCACTCCGCCCGTCGAGACGCCCACACGGACAGACACTGACTCGTCCTCGTCGACTGGACAGTTCGTCTCCGTGAAGAACAGCCGTCCGTCGACGGTCTACCTCACGCTCGTCATCGACGGCCCGGCGGCGGTCGTCGAGAGCTTCGAACTCTTCCCCGGCGAAGAGGTCCGTCTCGACGACGTCGCCGCCTCGGGCGCCGACCGCGATGTCGTCCTCGAGACGGCCGCCGGCGAACGCGCGAGCTTTCGGTGGCACGCTGACCCGGCGCTCGACGGACTCGCGACCTACCTGACGGCGGACGGCGTGGCGTTCTGGCGGCACGCTCGCTGTCGCCCCGACTGTGCGCTCGCGCTCTCGGAGCGCGTCGACGGAACCGACCTGCCGCTCGCCGGCGACGGAACGGGTCGGTGGTACGCTCCGGCGGGTGTCGTCGTCCAGAACCCGGCGTCAACGGCGCGGACCGTCGACCTCGGGGTGTCGCTCCGCGATCAGTCACTGCTCTCGACGCGCTACCGACTCCCGAGTGAGACACAGCTGTCGGTTCCAGTCGCGTACCGCAGCGGCGAGTACGCCCTCACCGTCGGCGTCGACGGGCGGGAGGTGACGGACGCGTGGCCCGTCCCGCAGGTACCGGAGCGACACGTCCTGCTGGGCGAGTCGGTCACGTTCGGTTGTGGCCCGGCGAACACCACGCTGACGCTGTCGAACCGCAACACCGTCGCACACACGCTGACGGTCGAGATCGTCCGCGCGGGCCGGACGGTGTTCGAGCGTCGACTGTCGGTCGAGGCGGGGACCGACCGCCGACTCGTACCGGTCGACGTCTCGGGGCCGTACGAGGTCACCGTCGAGGCGGCGTCGACGAGAGAGACGACGTCGACGGCGACGACCGCGACGTGGTGGGCGTGTCCGCCGCGGGGGCCGGCGACCGTGCTGATCGACGCGACGGGGAGCGTTAGACTCCTTCAGGGTGGGCCACAGCCGGGGTGAGCCGTGCTACTCGTCGCGCGCGTCGACGCCGGCGTCTCGACCGACGACCTCGCTCGCGTCGTCGGCGACGAACGGCGTGGACAGCCGACGCGCGAGGAGTCCCGCCAGTCCGCCGAGGCCGGCACCGAGCCCGTTCGCCAGGGCGTCGGCCGAGTCCGTGCTCCGTGCCGGGAGCGGTCCCTGGACGAGTTCGATGCCGACTCCGTAGACGGCTGCGAGGACGACGGCGGCGACGAGTGCCCGTCGGGGCCGTCGCAGCGGAACCAGCGCGAGAAAGAGGGTCGCTCCGAGCGCCGCGTAGGCGGCGGTGTGGAGCCACTTGTCGAAGCCGACGAGATCGAGCGGCCCGAGTGTGGGGACGCCGCTGCTCGGCGGCGTCACGACCGACGCGACGAACAGTCCGCCCGCGACGACGGCGACGGCCAGCCAGCGGAGCCACCGTGGGGGCGGCGGGAGACGAAGCACGTCCGGGGAGTCGAAACTGAGTCCCATAAACGGCGCGACACGCGTCCGACAGGTTTCGGAGGACGAGCGTCGTTCGCTCCCAGTAACCGATTTTGGTTACGCCACCGTGGCAACGACTAACGGTATTCGGAACCAACATAACCAACGTACATTACAATGACTTCACTGGGTGGCTTTCAGGACCACGTGGCACGGATCGACCTCACCGAAGGCGACGTGCAGTACGAGGGTATCGACGAGGAGGACGCGAAGAAGTACATCGGCGCACGCGGCCTCGGTGTAAAGTACGTGTTCGATCAGGGGGCCGACGTCGACCCCCTCGGACCCGACAACATGCTGGCGTTCATGAACGGCCCTCTGACGGGGTCGCAGGTGACGATGAGCGGTCGAATCGCGCTCGTCACCAAGTCGCCGCTGACCGGCACGGTCACCGACTCCCACCACGGCGGGTGGAGCGGTGCCCGACTGAAGTGGTCGGGTTTCGACGGACTGCTGTTCACCGGCAAAGCCGAAAAGCCGGTCTACGCGCTCATCGAAGACGGGAAAGTGGAACTCCGCGACGCCTCCGACGTGTGGGGGAAAGGCGTCCGCGAGACGATCGACACGCTCGGCGAGGAGGTCGACGGCGAGATCGGCAAGAACCTCAGCGTGATGGCCATTGGCCCGGCCGGCGAGAACGAAGTCCGCTACTCTGCGGTCATCAACGAAGACGACCGCGCCTCGGGCCGCGGCGGCACTGGCTGTGTGATGGGGTCGAAGAACCTCAAGGCCGTCGTCGTCAAATCCGGCACGAGTATGCCGAAGCCGCAAGACCCCGAGACGTTCAAGGAGGGGTACCAGCAGGCGATGCAGCTCATCCGCGAGTCGGACGTCACCGGCCCGAACGAGGGCGGTCTCTCGGTGTACGGGACGAACGTGCTGATGAACATCGGCGAGGAGATGGACGGCCTCCCGACGAAGAACGGGAAGTACACGAGCACGGAGGCCTACCACGACGCCGAGGGCGTCGACATCGACGCCGAGCGCGTCTCCGGAGAGAACGTCCGCGAGAACATCCTCGTCGACGAACCGACCTGTCACTCCTGCCCGGTCGCCTGTAAGAAGGAGGTCGAGGTGAACTACACCCACAAGGGCGAGGAGATGAACGTCCGGACGGAGTCCTACGAGTACGAGTCGGCGTACGCGCTCGGCCCGAACTCGGGACACACCGACCGCGACGCCATCGCCGTGATGATCGACCGCTGTAACGACCTCGGCATCGACACCATCGAGGTCGGCAACGTGATGGCCATGGCGATGGAGATGACCGAGGAAGGCAAACTCGACGGTCTCGGCGAGGGCCTCGAGTGGGGCGACCGAGAGGAGATGATCGACATGCTCGACAAGATCGCCGAACGCGAGGGCGATCTCGCCGACCATCTCGCCGGTGGCGCGAACCACCTCATCGAGGAGTTCGACGCCGAGGAGAACTCGCTGGCCGTCAAGGGCCAGACCATCGCGGCGTACGACCCCCGCTGCATGAAGGGGATGGGGATCGGCTACGCCACCTCGAACCGCGGTGCCTGCCACCTGCGCGGCTACACGCCGGCCGCCGAGATTCTCGGCATCCCCGAGAAGGTCGACCCCTACGCGTGGGAGGGGAAGGGCGAACTCACCGTCACCTTCCAGGACCTCCACGCCATCTCGGACTCCTTCGACATCTGCAAGTTCAACGCCTTCGCAGAGGGGATCGAGGAGTACGTGCTGCAGTACAACGGGATGACCGGCCTCGACGTCTCCGAGGAGGAACTGCTGGAGGCGGGCGAGCGCATCTACAACCTCGAACGCTATTACAACAACCTCGTCGGCTTCGACGGCGAGGACGACTCGCTGCCGGCGCGCTTCCTCGAAGGCGGCATCGCCGGTCAAGGTGCCTCCGAGGGCGAGTACTGTGAACTCCCCGAGATGAAAGAGGAGTACTACGAGACTCGCGGCTGGGTCGACGGCGTCGTCCCCGACGAGAAACTCGACGAGCTCAGTATCGACGTCGGCCCCGGTACGGGCGTCAGTGCCGGCGGCGACTCGCAGGCTCCGGCCGACGACTGATCCAATCCGGCCACCGCGACCACGATTTCTTTCGAGACGGCTACGCCAGCGGCACGACGAACCGAAGTAGCCACAGCGCTCCCATCCCGACGGCGATGGTCGCGAAGACGTTCTCCGTCCGCCAAGCGACGGTGGCGGCGACGAGACCGGCGAGCAGTCGGTCCTGTCCGAGCGTCCCGGCGAGCGTCGACTGCACCGCCACGAGTTCTGGGACGACGAGCGCCGCGAGGACGGCCGCCGGCACGTACGCGAGCGCGCGTTCGACGCCCGGCGGGATGTCGTCGAGTCGGCCGAACAGCGCGATGAAGGAGAGCCGGATCGCGTAGGTGATCAGGCCGATAGCGAGGATGACGCCCCACACCGCCGTCGGTCCGTAGCTCGTCGTCATCGCCGCGCCTCCGTGAACATCCCGACGGCGACGCCGACGACCGCGGCGAGGATCAACCCGAGGTTGAACGGGAGTCCCGCGCCCGCGACGGCGACGACGCCGGCGGCGACCCCGGCGGCGAGCGACTCCCTGCTCTTCAGTGCCGGCACCAACAGCGCGAGGAAGACGAGCGGCACCGCGAACTCCAGGCCCCACTCGTCGGGGACGCCCGTGCCGACGACGACGCCGACGACCGTCCCGACCTGCCAGACGGACCACAGCGCCAGCGACACGCCGAGATAGTACCACCGCTGACCGGTGTCGTCGTGGTCGTACCGGGCGACGGTGAGCGCGAACGCCTGGTCGGTGAGGAAGTACGCGAGCATCGCCCGCATGCGGCCGGCGGCGGCCCGGAAGTGCGGGGCGATCGACGCCGAGTACATCAACATCCGGAGGTTGATGACGGCGGCGGTGAGGACGACGACGGCCAGCGGCGCGTTCGACCCGATGAGGTCGAGTGCGGCCAGTTGGGAGGCACCGGCGAAGACGAAGACGGACATCCCCAGCGCCTGCAGCGTCGACAACCCGGCGTCGGCGGCGGCGACGCCCGCGACGAGCGCGAACGGGACGATGCCGAGGAGGAGGGGTAGCGAGTCGCGAACCCCCGTCGAGAACTCAGCGGAGAGTCGGTCCATAGCAGGAGAGGGACGTCGGCCCGTGAAACCACTGTCTATCCGGCAACTCCGTCCGCCGGTCGAGAAGTCGCCGAGGCTACTCCGCCTCGAGTCCGACGACGACGGCCGAGCGGATCTCGAGTGCTGTCTCGAACTCCTCGCGTCGGTCGAGTCGCTTGGCGACGCGCCGCAGCTGTTCGGTGTGCGCGCGCTCGACGGCATCGGTCTCCCGGCGGTCGAAGCCGAGCCGTTCGCCGATCTGCTCCCAGTGGTCGCCGGGGACGAGGAACGTCGCCCGTTCCCCGTTCTCGGCGACGAGTTCGAACTCGCGGCGGTAGTCGTCGAGTCGCGGGCCGAGCTCCTCCTGCACGCTTTCGAGCAGTTCCGGGAGTCGATTCGGCGAGACGCTCGCCTTCGCGGCCGTCAACACGAGCAGTTGCCCCTCGATCGGGATCGTCGTCACGTCAGCCTCCGGCGCGCATCGCTTTCTGGGAGAACCGCTCGACGAGGTCGTCGAGCGTCGCCTCTACCCCCTCGAAGATGATCGTCACCTCTGTCAGCGAGACGGTCGGACCGACGCCGACCTTCTCGCTGGAGAGGGAGGCCCGCCAGTCGTCGCCGGCGACGGTGTCCTCCTCGACCTGTTCGCCGCCGAGTTTCTCGAGGTAGTGGATCGCGAGTCGCTCCGAGATGCCGCGAAACGCCTTCTCTCTGGTGACGGTGTCGCTCATCGGCCACCCGCGACGGGCGGGAAGACGCTGAGTCTGTCGCCCTCTTCGAGCTCGGTCTCGATGCCGGCTATGTGGAGCACCTCGCGTCCGTTCTTCAACACGTTGATCTGTGGTTTGAGATCGCCGTTCTTGAGCAGTTGCCCTTCGAGCCCCTCGAACTCGGTTTCGAGCGCTCTGAGTACGTCTCCGACCAGTGCGCCGTCGTCGTACTCCCGTTCGATGGTCTTCGACCCGACGGCCTCCCGGAAGGTAGCGAAGAACCGCAGTTCCAGTCGCATACCAACTGATGGGTCCGCCTGAATAAAAAAGGGCGCGGCGTCAGCGGGTTTCGCGCACGACCGCCAGCGCGACTACGACAGCGACGGCGCCCGCCAGGAAGGAGACGGCGCCGCCGGTGACGCTGCCCCCGAGCACCGTCGTCCACACCGACGCGGTCGGCAGGGCCGTTCCGCCTGTTCGACCCGTCGACGGCATCGACGACTGCTGCGCCGCCGAGGCGGGCGTGCCGTCGGCGACGACGACCGTCGTCGTGGCGAGCGTCCGTCCGTCGAGCGACACCGACACGTTCAGCGTCGTCCCCGGTCGGACGTCGGCGAGATCGAGTCGTTCGTCGAACCGGCCGTCGGCGTCCAGTTCCGTCTGCAACGAGAACAACACGGGTCGCGGCCCGTCGTCGTGGAGTCGGACCGTGACCTCCGTCCCCGGGGGGAGGTCGACTCGTCCCGAGAGACGTCCGTCCTGCCGTCGCTGGAGGCGGGCGGTGTCGTCTCCGGTGGTACCGTCGAGACGAACGTCGACGTCGGCCGCGTCGTCCGTGACGGTCCAAGCGCACGACGAGAGGTTCGCCCCGGAGACGTGAGTCCCGAGCACCCCCGTCCCCTCGTCGACGGCGACGGCGTTGTCGTCGTAGACGAGCACGTACCGCCCGTCGAGCGACGCCGTCGAGATCCTGGCGATGCCGCTGGCGTCGAGCGTCACCGTCTCGACCGGCGGGCCGAGCGTCCCGTCCGCGTGGAGGGAGTGGACAGTGAAGTTCCGGTCGGTCCGCGAGATCTGTCGCAGTCCGGCGTCGAGCGACTCCTCGACGACGTGCGACCCGTCGAAGTAGAGCGTCTGTCCCTGCCAGGCGGCCCGATCAGAGTCGAGGCGGGCGTCGTGGGGGACGGTCGGTTCGACTGCGGTCGCGCCGCCGGCGGCGACGAGCGTCGCGAGGACGACGGCGGTGACGAGTCCGAGTGTGAGTGGGCGTGGTGGGCGTGGTGGGCGTATCATCGGGGACCAGCGTCGACTGTGTTGGGAGGTAGGGGCAGGGGCGGAGGGGTGGTTCGGGGAGTCTGTTCGTGTCGACTGGTCAGGTTCCCGTCACATAGCTGTTACTCCCTCCGTCGACGGGACGCAGAAAAGCGAACGGCGTGGCGATCTGCCGACGCAACGGCGTTCAGGCCGGTTGGTACGGCGGCGACTCCGAGCGGATGACCTCGCTCAGGTCGTGCATCTCGTCTTCCAGCAGCATGACGAGGTCGTCCAGTGTGATAATACCCGACAGTTTACCGTCCTCGACGATGGGCATCCGGCGCACGCCGTGTTCGCGCATCGCCTGACAGAGTTCGAAGACGCCGTCGTCGGCGTCGCAGGTAAACACGTCCGTGTTCATCACTTCAGAGGCGGGTGTCGTCTTCGGGTCCTTCCCGGCACCGACGGCGTTGAGGCAGATGTCGCGGTCCGTGACGATGCCGATCGGTTCGTCGTTCTCCTCGATGACGACGCTACCGACCGTCCGGTCGTTCATCAGTTTCGCGAGGTCCTGACAGGACGTGTCTCGGCTCGCTGTCACCAGTTCTTCCTTCGGTCGTACGATGTCCTTGAGGGGCATGGCTATAGTGGCGAGACTCCTCTCGCGGGGGGTCACGACGCGGCCGTCGTAACGCTAGAACTATCGCTCAAAAGAGGCAAATAGCTGAGTGCTCGAAACACGTCCTGTCGCGTCGAACAGTTCGAACGCGTCCGGCGTTCGGCAGTGGTCGACCCGACCGTCCGGGCGACCTCAGCGGTCGCCGAACCGGATGCCGTCCTCGACGAGGCGGGCGTTGCGCTCGCGGTCGAGGCGTTCGGCGAGCCACTCGACCTCGTAGAGCTGGGCGACGAGGTCGGCCTGCAGGTTGCGCCAGGCGATGGCGTAGATCGGCGACTGTCCCCACGCGCGCAGCTCCGGGACGAACTCGTCGTAGGTTTCGTAGTTCTCTTCGAGTTGTTCGAGCGCGTCGGCGACGGCCCCGACGGCCTCCTGTTCGTCTTCTGCCCCTTCTATCGCTCTGTTGATGCTCGCTTCGATCCCTCCGACCGCTCGCATCATGTCCTGCTCTGCGGCCTCGCTTCCCTCCGGCAGCGAGTCGAGAATCGGCTGTGGGACGCCGAGTGAGATCTCGTCCATGTCGGCGAGATTGGTCCCACCGGACAAAAAAGCGTGGGAGGGCCGACCGCTCGGCGTCGACGGTCAGACGCTGATCTCGGACGGCAGCCCTCTCGGGACGACCAGGAGACCGACGCCACAGAGCGCAAGCAGGTTTAGCGCGGCGAGCAGGAGGAACCCCCCGGTGTAGCTGCCCGTAACGTCTCTGAGCGCGCCGGTGACGGCGGGGACGACGAGCGCCGCCACGTTGCCGGCGGCGACCATCGTCGCGATGGCCGTCCCCTCGCGGTCGGTCGCGGCCGCGGCGAGCGCGTAGGTCGCCCCGAACGGCAGCGACACCGCGACCATCGCGAGCAGCGGGAGGACGAGCACGAGCGTCGTCCCCGACCCGACTGCGAGTGCACCGAACCCGAGCGCCGCGACCGCCGTCGACCCGGCGACGAGCCCCTCGTCACTCACGGGCCACGTCCACACCGCGGTGCCGCCGACGGTCCGGCCGACCGTCGCCATCACTAACACCACGGCGTTCAACGGGGCGACCACGCCTAGATCGGCGTAGTAGGCCGTGATGAACGTCGAGAGCGTGACGTACGAGGAAATGATCGCGACGTAGCAGAGCGAGGCGACGGCGACGACCGGATGGGTGAGGACGCTCCGGACCGATGCCGTCGCGGTCGATGTCGTCGCCGGAGCCGTCGCGTCGGTGTCCCGGTGCCGCCACACCAACGCGAGTCCGGGCAGCGCCAGCACCGCTCCGAAGGCGTTCAGCCCGAGCGGGAGGGAGACGAGCGTCGGCGCAGAGAGGAAGCCGAGGGCACCGCCGAGCGTGAGCATCCCGCCGTAGATGCCCTGCTCGCGCGTCGCCGTCCCGCCCGTCGCGAGTCGTGATATCTGTGTCGCCCCCACGCTCAGGACGAACCCGCCCGTCAGCCCCCACAGGAAGCGGAGGGCGAGGAGCGCCTCGAACGTCGCGACGAGGTCGAGCGCCACGGCGAGTATCGCGTGGACGACCGTCCCCCAGAGCAACAACCGCGTCGCCGACCGGCGGTCGAGCAGTCGACTCGTCGGGGCCTGTGCGACCACGAACGCGCCGAGCGCCGCGCTCAT
Organism: Halogranum amylolyticum; assembly: GCF_900110465.1. Taxonomy (GTDB): domain Archaea; phylum Halobacteriota; class Halobacteria; order Halobacteriales; family Haloferacaceae; genus Halogranum; species Halogranum amylolyticum. The sequence continues at coordinate 317,626 of NZ_FODV01000001.1, read as the reverse complement.
CAGCAGACCGAACGCGGTGAACCCCACGTCCAGCGTCTCCATGAGCGCGTCGGGCACCGCCGCGTAGGCGAAGAGCACGTAGCCGACGGTGCCGACGACGAGATGGGGCGCGAGTCGGAGGCCGCGGGAGACGCTCATCGGGAGACGACCTACTTCTCCTCGACGTGGCGGACTTCAGCGGCGATGCCGCGCGTCGACCCGGCCATCTCCGGGCCGGACATCTCTGCACGGCCGACGGCGAACGCCTTCGGCCCCTCGACGACCACCTCGTCGCCGACGCGGATGTCGGCGTCGGCGTCGACGACGCCCGGTGCGAGCACCGACCCGTGAGGCGCGAAGTTGTCGATCTCGACGCGCTTCGTCGGGGCGTCGCTCTCGACCCAGTGTCTCGCGCCTTTCAGCGTGAAGGAGAGCACGCCGTACTGTGGCACCATCGCGGCGAGCTGGTCGCCCTCCTGGTTCCTGATCTGCAGCTTCGGATACCGACTCGTCGTCCGAATCTCGCTGTCCTGCCAGAGGGCGTCGCCCGCACCGTCGCCGAACTGGTAGTCGGCGATGGCTTTGATCGTGTTGTACTCCCGCTCGCGCTTCGTGAACTTCAACTCGCCGTCGAGCGTCGACATCAGGTTGCCGATAGACTCGGTCGTCGTCGGATGGTCCTCGACGGTGTACTCGAACTCCAGCCCCAACTCGCTCTCGACGCGCTCGCAGATGTCGCGGTAGCCGTGCTCCGGCACGTGTGCGACGACACGCGGATACTCGTTGCGCTGGAGGTAGCGTTTCAGCACCTCGGCGACGAACTCCTTCTCGTCTTCCGACCAGCGACCCGTCACGACGGAGTCGTAGTGCTGCGCCGGGTAGGTGAGTTCGAGCTCCTGCGGGACGACGCCGATAGGCGACGTCATCGAGACGGTGTGGGCGCGGAACTGGATGGCGTCGTGGTACTGCGCGTGGCTCTGTGACTCGCTGTAGGGTTTCTTCGCCGAACAGGGGACGAGCACGAGCGGGTTCTGGAACCGATTCTTGTACCGGTTCGTCACGCGCTCGGCGAAGCGCTGGATCTCGACGCGGCGAACGGAGTCCGACGTCGCCGCGGCGAGTTCGGTGTCGCGGATGACCGGCGTGCGCTCCTCGAGATAGCCGTACTGCTGGTCGAGTTCGCGGAAGGCGGCGGTGAGCCACTGGTCGTGGCGGGCCTGCCCCTCGATGTAGTCGCGGAGGCGGCCGTCGCGGATGCGCCGCCGGACGACGGCGAGTTCCGTCCGCAGCGCGTTGGCGTTGTGTTCGGCGCAGTCGCGTCGCGTGAACTCCTCGCGCGACGTCTGACAGGCCGCACAGGAACAGGGCAGTTCGTCGAGGTCCTCGAGGAAGTACTCGTTCTCGCTGGTGAGGTACCTCCCTTCCAGCCCCTTCACGCGGGCGAGTTTGGCGTCGAGGAGGTCGACGCCGGCGTAGACGAGCGTCGCGGCGTTCAGCGGCGTCGCCACACCCGAGAGGTAGAGCGCGGTGTCCGCCGGGAGCGACTCCTTCGCTCGGACGATCGCGTCTTTGAACGCGGCGGCGTGGCCGACGAACCCCTGCGAGTCGGAGAGCACGTAGGCGTCGGTGCCGACGTCGCGAGCGGCGTCGCTGGCGACGACGGCGGCGCTCGGGTAGTCGACGTCCGGATAGTCGACCCGGAACGACTCCTTGACCTCGTCGGCGGTGCCGGCGGGGAACGCCCGGTGCGGGAGGACGGTGAGCACCGAGTCGTCGCCCGCCGGAACCTCGCGCTTCTCGCTCCAGAGACTGCCGGCGTCCTCGACGTGGTCGTCCGCGAGCGCCGGCGTCGTCACCGGCGACGAGAGGCGGAGTTCGCCGATGCGGGCCGCCCCGTCCCGCGAGAGAACCTCGAAATAGTCGGTCATATGGGGGAGTCGGCGACGAAGGGTGAATTATCTTCCCTTGTCGCTGCGACCGCCGCGGTCGTTCTCCGGTCGCCCGAGTGAGACTTTTGCATCGTCCGCGCGTAGAAGACTCATGGTACAACAGAGCACGGTCGAGTTCGCGGGCGTCTGGTCGCCCGAGGAGGTCGACCGATTCCTCACCGAGACGACCGTCCCGATTCGACTCGCCTGTCGGACGCCGCGCGACGACCTCTGGATGCTCTCGCTGTGGTACGAGTACGAAGACGGCGAGTTCCGGTGTGCGACGGGAGCGGACGCCGACATCGTCGAGTTCCTTCAGTCGACCGCCGACGTCGCCTTCGAGGTGTCGACGAACGAGGCCCCCTACCGCGGCGTCCGTGGCCGCGGGACGGCGTCGCTCGGCCCCGACCACGACAAAACGCAGTTGAAGACGCTGCTCGACCGCTATCTCGGCGGCACCGACAGCACGCTCGCCGAGTCGTTACTCGCGCCGGACCGCGAGGAGGTCAAGATCCGCATCACGCCGGAGAAGCTCTACAGTTGGGACTTCTCCCAACGGATGAGCGAGTTCGACGACGCCTGAGAGAACGGAAGACTTACTGTCGGATGAGAGACACGGCCACGCATGGCCCTCCCCCGTCCGCTCGCGCGTCTCTTCACACCCCACCGTGCGTTCGACGGTGACTCGACCCCGCTCTCGGTGGCCGTCGGCATCGTCCTTCTCGTCGCCGCCGCCAGCGCCGTCAGCCTCTCGATGGCTGCGACGCCCATCGCCGCCGCCGTCGACGGCACCGTCACCGTCGACAACCCGAGTCGACCGTCCGAGTTCGTCTGTGAGCCGAGCACCGACGACGCCATCGAGTGGAACGACGAGACGCCCGAGTCCTGTACGCAGCCGAAACAGCTCGAACGGCCGCTCGCCGGCTACGCACAGAGTGCAGTTTCCGGACTCGCCGTCCCGGCGTTCGTCTCGGTCGTCTCCGCGTGGCTGCTCTCGACCGCGTGGCTGTTCGCGTTCGGCGGCGACCGCGAGAACGGGTCGCTGGCGACGCTCGCCGGCGACACGTCGTGGGCGCTCGTGCCGTTGCTGGTGCCGGCGGCGGTCAGGCCGTTGCTCCTCGGACGGACGGCCGAACGCCACCAGTACGGTGGGACCATCGAGTCGGTCGAGGCGACCGCTCGGAGCGCCGCAGCCGGTGCACCGCTCGACCCGTTGTTCGTCGTCTCGGCGGTCGCGCTGCTCTGGAGCGGCGGCATCCTCGCCGTGATCCTCCAGCGACGACGCGACGCGACTCGCACGGAGGCCGCTGTCGTCGCCGCCGTCCCCGTCGTCGCCGTCCTCGTCGCCTCGTACGTCCAGAACCCGAGTCCGGAACCGGAGCTGACGGCGGTCGGATCGCTGTTCCTCCTGTTCGGGCTCCTCTACGCGCTGTTCCCGGTGCAACTCATCCGGTTCAACGCCCGGTTCGAACTCATCGGCTTCCGGGGCGACGTCGAACCCGAAGACTGGTACGTGGCACTCCACCGGTTCGGTGGCCTGCTCGCGGCGTGTGTCGGCTTTCTGATCACTGCTGCGCCGACGCTGCTCGTCTGAGTGCGGGGCGACGTCGTCCGGCCGCCGTCGCTCCCGCCACTACTGTCGCCAGCACGGCGTCACTCCTCGGCGTCGGCGTGACGGGGGCTGGCGAGATTTTCCAGCGCGACGCCGTCGGGGAGCGATTCGAGCGCGACGTCCGGCCAGTCGTCGTGTGCCAGCGTGACCGTCACGTCGGGGTTGGCGTCGACGAGGCGTGAGACGCCGTCGGCGGCGGCGAGATAGGCGTCGGTGTCGACGCGCTCTGGGACCTCGGCGGTGAGCGGGTAGGTCTCCGAGAGCGCGCGGGGGAACGGTCCGAACGGCGGGACGACCCGCCAGACGGCGTCGTAGTCGTGCTCCTTCGGCGTCCCGCCCTCCGTGAGCAGCACCGTCCCGTCGAGCGAGAGGCGGTCGAGTCGGTCGTGATGCCGAAGCACCTCGGGCCGGCGGGCGCTCTCGTCCGAGAGGTAGAAGAACGACCCCTTCGAGACGGGGTCCTCGCGTTCGAGCTGGTCGGCGTGCTCCAACAGCGCGCGGTAGCCGTCGAGCATCGCCGGGTGGCCTCGTGCGCGCGTCTCGACCAGTTCGAGTAGGTTGCCCGAGCGGATCGCCTGCTTGATGCGACGGATCTCCTCGAAGGTGACGTGGAGGTTGTGCTCGGCGAGCAGTCGCTCTCTCGTCTCCTCGTCGAAGCCGCGGACGTCTTCGGGCGTGTGTTCCGCACAGACCGGACACGAGCAGGGGAAGTAGTCGAGCTCTTCGAGATGTTCGGTGCTCTGGACGGTCAGATACCGGCCGTCGCGAGCGTAGAGCGCATACGCGGCGGAGTCGAACAGGTCACAGCCCATCGCGACGGCGAGCGCGAACATCATCGGGTGGCCCGCGCCGAACAGATGGACTGGACAGTCCGCGCCGAGCCCGCGCTTCGCGCCGGCGACGACGTCGACCATGTCGTCGTAGCGGTAGGCGTTCATCAGCGGGACGACCGCGCCGACGGGGAACACGTCGAGGTCCGTCGCGTCGGCGTGCCGCCCGGCGCGTTCGCGGAGGTCCGGATACGTCGACCCCTGGACGGGCGCGTTGACGAGCATGTCGCCGGTGTCGATGGCCTCGGCGTCGGCCAGCGCCTCCTGGGTGATCTCGAGATCCGTCTCGGCCTGTTCGCGGGCGACGTCCGGCGGCGTCGGAATGTCGACGGGCGTCCCGATGTCCGAGCCGACGTCCAGTTGGAACTGGATGATCTCCTCGGTCGTCACCTCGATCTCGCCGTACTCGGCGAGTTGGAACGATCCGGAGTCGGTCATGATCGCCCCCGAGAAGTCGAGCAGTTCGTGGAGGCCGACGTCGAGCGCCCGCTCGCGCAGGTCGTCGGTCTGGCGGATGATGTAGGAGTTGGTGATGAGGATCTCCGCGCCGAACTCGTCTTCGAGTCGGGCGGGAGAGATAGTCTGCAGATTCGGGTTGACGACGGGCAGGAGCGCCGGCGTCTCGACGGTGACGCCGGCTCGCGGGACGGTCAGCCGGCCGATGCGGCCGCCGACGTCGCCGTCGCGTATCTCGAAACAGTCGCGCATGGGCTGGATTTCCGGTCACGAGCGGTAAGAGTTGCGTTCGACCGGCACAGTATCGGCCGGGCGAAGGGTTGCGTTCGACCGGCACCGAAGCGCCCGGACTCGCTATCGGTCTGCCGACCCCAGCCGCCCGACGCCGTCCTCGGCCAGCCAGCGGAGGAACCGCTCGACGGTGTCCGGGTCGGGCGTCCGGTGGACGGCGGCCGTCTCCTCGTCGCCGACGTGGATGCTGACGCCGGTCGGCGCGATCGCGTGGAACGCGTCCTCGTCGGTGGTGTCGTCACCGAGGTACATCGTCGTCCACGTCTCGGGGACGTCCTCGCGGAACAGCGACACCGCCCGTCCCTTGTCCCACGGGACGGCCGGAGCGAGTTCGACGACCGCCTTCCCCGTCGAGACGTGGATGCGGTCCGGTGCGATCTCCTCGACGACCTCCTCGACCGCCGCCCGGATCTCGGGGACGGCGTTGAAGTCGGCCTGCCGGTGGTGAACCGTCGCCGTGACGCCTTTGTTCTCGATCAGACAGCCCTCGACGTCGCCGACGCGGTCCTCGACCGCCTCACAGACGGCCCGTATCTCCGAGGCCTGGCGCTCGGCGACGGGGTGGACGGTGGTCTCGCCGTCGTGGGCGAGTTCGAGTCCGTGGTTGCCGGCGTAGGAGACGCCGTCGAGGTCGACGCGCGACCGCAGGTCGTCGAGCGCGCGGCCGCTGACGACGGCGACGGCGACGTCCTCACGTCCGGCGAGGCTCCGGAGCGACTCGCGGTTCCCCGGGCGCATCTCCGGCGCGTCCGGGTCGGCGACGATGCCGGTGAGCGTCCCGTCGAAGTCGGTACACAGGAGCAGCCCCTCGGCGTCGGCCAACTGGTCGCCGACGGCCGCTTCGAGCGCCCGGAGTTCCGACTCGCGTTCGACGGGGTCGAGGTCGCTGTCGGCGTCCGTGTCGATACTGTCAGGGTCGGCGTCCGCGTCGGGAGCGTCGTCGCTCATCGTTTACTTCTCGGTGTCTCGCCGGTGTTTGACGTCCCGTGCCGTCGAGAGGCTGTCTCGCAGCCACGCGAACAGGTCGTACTGTTCGACCCGCTGTCGCATCCGCCGCATCCGTTCGCGGCGTTCGGACTCGTCCATCGTGAGTGCGTACTGGAGTTGCTCGACAAAGTCATCGACGTCGTGTGGGTTGATCGTCACCGCGTCGTCGCCGAACTCCTCGTGTGCGCCCGCCTGATCCGAGAGGACGAGGACGCCGTCTTCGTCGCGCTGGGCGGCGACGTACTCCTTGGCGACGAGGTTCATTCCGTCGCGGAGCGGACTGACGAGCGCCACGTCGCTGTGTCGACAGAGCCCGTACAGATCGGTCTCGGGGAGCATCTCCTCGGTGTAGACGATCGGGGTCCAGTCGTCGGTACCGAAGCGACGGTTGATTCGGGTGACTGCCTCCTCGACCTCCTCCTGGAGCTCTCGGTAGTCCGAGATGCGCGAGCGACTCTCGCTTCCCTTCTGGAAGAAGGTGAGCTTCTCCCGCCACTCGGGGTGTTCCTCCCACAGTCGCGCGAGCGCGTCCAGACGTTCGGGGATCCCCTTGGTGTAGTCGAGACGGTCGATCCCGACCGCGAGCTGGACGTCGTCGCCGATGCCGTAGGACCGTCTGAACTCCTCGAACCACTCCTCGTCTGCGTCGGCGCTCTTCGAGGTGATCTCGTCGTAGTCGATGCTCAGCGGGAACGACTCGACGTGGGTGGTGTGTCCGTCGTGCCGGACGCGTTTCTGGTCGCGGTCGACGAAGGCGTTCTCGAACGCTTCGTCGACGCAGTCAAGGAAGTTCTCGCAGTACCAGTCGGTGTGGAACCCGAGCAGGTCGTTGCCGAGCAGCCCGGCCAGCAGCTCCTCGCAGTTCGGCAGCGACCGGAACGTGTCCCAGCCCGGCCACGGGATGTGCCAGAAGTGCATGAGGAAGGCGTCGGGCAACCCCTCGCGAACCATCTGCGGGGCGAGTCCGAAGTGGTAGTCCTGGAACCAGACGAGCGAGTCGTCGTCGTACTCGTCGACGACCGCCTCCGCGAACGTCTCGTTGACGTCGCGGTACTGCGTCCAGAACTCGTCGGCGAACTCCGTCTTCCACATCCCACCGTGACAGAGTGGCCAGAGCACCTGATTGCTGTACCCGTAGTAGTAGTCGTCGACCTCGTCTTCGGTGAGCCACACTCGCCGCAGCGTGTACGCCTCGGACTCCGGTGGGACGCGGACGCGGTCGTGTTCGTCGACGACGTCGGAGTCGGCGTCGCCGTCACCCCACGCGATCCACGTCCCGTCGGTCTCTTGCATGACGGGATCGATGCCGGCGGTGAGCCCGCCGGCCGGCCGGTCGACGGTGATCGACCCATCTTCGTCGTAGCTGTGTTTGTACGGTTGTCGGTTCGAGACCACGAGCAGGGAGTCGCCGTCGAGAACCGTTTCGGCGTCGTCGGACATGTCGTCGTTGGGAACCATCGCTTTGTGAACTCAGTTGGAGAGGGCTACGAAGCAATCACACAAAGGGATGCGGGCCAAACCTGTTGGAGACCGTCTGTCTGCACCGATTAACCATGTTCGATATCCAAGTTCGACCGACTATCTCCCGACGCTCGTTCGTGTTCGTGAACACAGATCCGCCGCTCGTGGAAAACGACCGGCGACGGGGAGGAGCCGACGCGAGGTCCGACGGGCGACGGTCGCGAGCGGGTCAGGAGCCGAGTCGCTCGGCGAACTGCTCGACGGTGTCGTTGAAGACGGCCGTGTTGTCCAGATTCGACAGGTGGCCGGCGTCGGGGACGACGGTCGTCGTCGCGTCGTCGATGCTCCGTGCCAGTCGTCTGTTCTGGGCGACGACCGCTTTCGCCTCGTGGTCGCCGTACAGCAGCAACGTCGGCGCGGTGATGTTCTCGACGTCGCGGGGGTCGGCGTCGTAGAGCGCGTCGAACACCTTGATGAACTCGGTGATCGGGAACCGGTCGACCTCCGAGAGCGCGTACTCGCGGACGTCGTCGTCAAGTGCGAGCCACGCGGAGCCCTCGACGGCCCGGACGCTCTGCAGCAGCATCCGGAACGAGGCTCCCGAGCCGAGCATACGGAACGTGGGGTAGATCGACAGTTTGGGGAAGAGGAACTGTTTCTGCAACTGCGTCATCGGCACCGGCGGCAGCGACTCGACGGTAGCGGCGAGCACCAACCCCGCGAGGTCGTCGTCGGTCGTCGCGGCGTAGGTCCGAGCGACCAGACCGCCGAGCGACAGCCCACAGAGGATCGGAGCGTCGACGTCGAGCGCCGCCATCGTCTGCTGGAGGTCGTCGGCGAACAGTTCGATGGTGTAGTCGCGTTCGCCGGTCGCGCCGGTCTGTCCGTGCCCCCGAAGGTCGACGGTCACGACGCGGTAGTCGTCTGCGAAGTGGTCGATCTGTGGTCGCCACATCGACCCCGAGAGCCACCCGCCGTGGACGAAGACGATGGTCTGGCGGTCGTCGCCGTCGCCGTCGCCGTAGACGGCCGTATGAAGGGGAACGTCTACGATCGATCGGCCGTCGTCGAGAGCGTCGGCGTTCGGAGCGTCGGAACCGGGTGGGGTCGGACTCATCGTCATAACAGCATCGCCGCAGACTGTTCAATACTTGGGCCGTAGGTGATCACCACGTAGAGCAGCGAGAACAGCGTCGCGTTGTACGCGCCGTGGATGAGCGACGGGACGACGATGTTGTTCGTGTACTCGTAGGCCGCACCGAAGACGAGACTCGGGAAGAACAGGATGGCGATGGTGGTGAACCGGGCGGCCGACGGCCCCGAGAGCGCGACGTAGTGGATGACGGCGAACAGCGTCGCCGAGATGACGATCGCCGGCGCCGGGCTGAACGCTTCGCGGAGGCGACGCTGGACGATGCCGCGGAAGAGAATCTCCTCGCCGGGACCGATGATGAGGAACGACGCCGGGATGAGCACGAACAGGATCTCGGGCGTCTCCTGAGCCATCTGGGCGGTCGTGTTCTGGGCGGTCGGGGTGCCGAGCGCCTGGATCACGACGCCGGCGACGGTGACGAGACCGAACGCGGCGAGATAGCCGCCGAAGACGACGAGGAGGTCCCGAAGCGACGGGACGCGGACGCCGATGTAGTCCAGCGAGAGTCCGCGGTACTGCAGGTAGCCGAGGGCGACGCCGCCGAACGAGAGATACTGGTTGACGAACAGCATCACGACGATGGTCGCGACGGCCGAGAGCTGGACTCCGGTGAGCTGTATCCCGGTCGCGACTGCCAGTACGAGGACCAACGAGACGAGGATGCCCGCGAGTCCGGCACCGACGCCGACCCCGAGGGCGCGCAGTTTCGAGGACTGCGTGACGTTCGACATACCACCACTCAGGGCCGCCGGTGTCAAATCGGTTCCGTCCGCGGAGAGCCGCGGCGACGGACTCCGTCGGTCTCGGCGACGCGCCTCAGCGCTCGGTCAGCTCGTACCGCATCACGCCGACCGCGGTCCGGCCGTCGACGACGCCGTTCGCGTCTCCGTCGCCACCCTCGGCTCTGTCACCCTCATCGTCGGCGTTCTCGCCGCTGACGACGGCGGCCAGCAGACGCTCGTAGTCGGTCGTCCCGACACGGATGCTCTCGTTGAAGTCGAGCTCCTGTTCGCCCGTCGGTTCACAGCCGCGGGCGACGAAGTAGTGGTGGACCGTATTGGCGATGCCGTTTGCGGGTTCGACGGTCGTCAGCGGCTCCATCTCGGCGGCCTCGTACCCCGTCTCCTCGCGGAGTTCGCGGTGGGCTGCCGCCCGCAGGTCGCCGTCTTCGGGTTCGGTCGTCCCCGCCGGCAACCCGCGGTTGACGCGGCCGACAGCCTGCCGCCACTCCTCGATGACGACGACGTCGCCGTCGGCGTCGAACGGCAGTATCACGACCGCCGGCGGCTCGTCGACGTAGTGGTAGTCCGTCTCCGTCCCGTCGGGGAGTCGCACGTCGTCCCGCCGAACGTCGAACCCGGGACAGCGGTAGTCGATGGCCGTGCCCGTCGTCTCCCACGACAGCGGGTCGGGGTCGTCGCTCATGGTCGACCGTCGCCGCGGGCGAGGAAAAGCGGCCCGGTCGGCGGCGGGAGAGGGACCAGTCGGCGACGAGAGACGGGAGGTGGCGACCGTGGCCGTGACCGTCGACGCGCCGCTCCCTCGTTCGCCGCGGGCGTCACATACTGGTGGCTCTCGCCGCAACGTCGAGGCGAGATGCCATCGGAGATGACCGCCTACGTTGTCGAGGAGCACGGCGACCCGGACGTCTTCACCGAGGAGACGGTCGAGGTTCCCGAACCGGCCGCCGACGAGATCCGCGTCGCCGTCTCGGCGAGCAGTCTCAACCCGGTCGACTACAAGATCCGCCGCGGCGATCTGCCCGACTTCACCCCGGCGTTCCCCGCCACGCTCCACTGCGACGTCTCGGGCGTCGTCGACGCCGTCGGCGACGACGTCGACCGGTTCGACCCCGGCGACGAAGTGTACGGGATGCCCGGCGGCGCAGGCCGACAGGGGGCGCTGGCGGAGTTCGTCGTCGGTCACGCGGGGACGTTCGCACACGCACCCGAGACGCTGTCGCTCGAAGAAGCCGCCGCGCTGCCGGTCGTCGCGCTCACCGCGTGGGAGATGCTGGTCGACGAGGCGACGGTCGACATCGACGACGACGTGCTCGTCTACGGCGCCAGCGGCGGGGTCGGCCACGTCGGCGTCCAACTCGCGCGCTGGCTGGGTGCGAACGTCGTCGCGACGGGGTCGACCGAGGAGAAGCGCGCGCTGGCGGCCGACCTCGGCGCGGACGCGACCGTCGACTACACCGACACCGACGTCGAGAGCTACGTCGACGAGTTCACCGACGGCGGGTTCGACACCGTCTTCGACCCGGTCGGCGACGACCACCTCCAGACGTCGTTCGAGGCGGTCCGGCCGTTCGGCACCGTCGTGACGACCGAGTCGAGCTCGACGCAGGACCTCTCGGCGATGCACGCAAACTCCCTCGAGTTGGGCGTCGTGCTCGTCATCCTCCCCGTCCTCCTCGGCGACCGCCAGGAGCGAATCGGCGAGGAACTCGCCGACATCGCCGCGCTCGTCGACGACGGCGCGATCGAACCGCACGTCCACGACCGGTTCGGCTTCGACGAGGTCGCCGACGCGCATCGACTGGGCGAGTCCGGGGGGTTCTCCGGTAAACTACTGTTGGTCAACGAGTGATGTGGGTGACTGTGTCGGCGTCGACCCGTCGCGTCGAACCGCGGGTTGGCGGTCGCTACGTCCGCCGTCGCCGCCGGACGACCTCGCTGAGGTAGAGGCCGCCGCCGCTCAGCACCATCCCGAGAGAGACGAGCGTCAGGAGGACGTGTACCTCCGAGAGCCAGAAGGGGAGCGGGTAGCTGCTCTTGGCCGCTCGAAGCAGCAGCGAGAGGACGGGCACCTCGTTCGTCTCGCCGGCGTTCTCGTCGGCCTCGTAGCGCTGTCCGCCGACCGTCTCGCCCTCGGGGAGGCGTTCGGCCTCGTAGGGGACGAGCGGCGTCTGGTAGCTCCAGACCGTCGCACCCGACTCGTTGACTTCGACGATGCGACTGTTCAGCGAGTCGGTGATCAACGTGTTGCCGTTCTCGAGGCGGTCGGCGTCCCGCGGCCAGCGGAAGTCGACCTCCTCGGCCGACGACAGCGACCACGCTATCTCCCACTCGCCGGACTCGTTCGAGCGGTGAAGTTCGACGACGCGGTCGTTCTCGCTGTCGGCGACGAGCACCGCGCCGTCGCCGAGCCACTGCGGGTTGTGTTGTCGCTCCAGCAACGCGGGGTCGCCACGGCGGTCGCCGTCGTTCGGGGTCGGATCCTCGTTTATCACCTCGACGACCTCTGCGTCGTGCTTCCCCTCGCCGCGTTCGACGACGAGCAGCTGGTTCGCGTTGCGGACCGAGACCAGATACCGGTTCTCGCCGACGACGTCGACGTCGTTGATGTGGAGCCAGTCGGTCCGCGTCGGGTCGGGCGGGGCCTCGTAGAAGCTGCTGGCGTTCCACTGCCAGGTCACCTCGCCGTCCTTCACGGTGAACACGCGTTCGGCGTCCATGTCGGTCACGAGATACTCGCCGGAGGAGAGCTTCTCGACGTCGTGGACCTCGCTGTTGCTGCGCGTGCGGACCGGGAAGCTGTACTCCGCGAGGACCTCGGGGTCGTCGCCGGGTTCGACGATACGGAACCCGGTGCGGGTGCACGGCGAGTCGTAGGGGCCGCAGTCGGTGTACCCGCTGTCCATGAACCCCGCCATCACGCTCCCGTTGTCGAGTTGCGTCACGTCGAAGTAGCTGTCGGCGTCGGCCAACCGCCACTCCATCTCGTCGCCCGACACGAGATAGACGCTGCCGTCCTCGTGAAGCCCCGGACCGCCGCCCTGTGACCCGACGAGCGTCTGTCTCGACTCGTCGCCGTCGGCGACGGCACCGAGCGTCGGTGCCAGCGCCGCGCTGACGAGGAGCGTCACCACGAAGAGGGCGACGCCACCGCCGACCAGTGCCGTCCCTGCAGTGTCTCTCGAAACCATCGACTGTCGACTGAACGGTACCATGTGGCGTGGATAAGCTTTCGGAAAGCGCGTTGACAGACCGCCCGACCGTCTCGTCTCCGCCCTCCGCCACGCGGTAGGGCCGACTGGCGAACACGTCTATGTGACTGGCGAACGCTGCTACTAGTATGCACATCGCACGCCACGACTCCGGCGTCGGCGGCGCGCTCCGCGCGCTCGCCTCCCAGATCCACCCGGTGTTCATGCTCCCGCCGGTGGCCGCGTCGGCGTTCGGCGCAGTCCTCGCCGGACTGACGGCCCCCGGACTGGCGCTGCTCCACGTCGCGACGGCGTTCGTGGCGCTCTACACGGCTCACGTCAAGGACGGCTACGTCGACTTCTACGGTCGCGGCGAGGACGACGACCACCCGTTGACGGCCGCCGGCTGTCGATTCGCGTTGGCGGGGTCGACGGCGCTGTTCTTCACCGGGTTGCTCGCCGTCGGCGTACTCGTCGGGCCGGTCGCCGCGCTGCTCACCCTGCCGGGGTGGCTGTTCGGCTACCTCCACGCGCCACACCTCGACATGAACCCGGTGACGGCGACGATGGGCTACCCGACCGGCATCGGCTTCGCGCTCGTCGGGGGGTACTACGTCCAGGCGGAGTCGCTGTCGGCCTCGGTGGTGGCGTTCGCCGTCGTCTTCGTCACTATCCTCTCGGGCATCAAGATCATCGACGACTCGAAGGACTACGAGTACGACCGCTCTATCGACAAACGAACCGTCGCGGTCGTCCTCGGCCGACGACGGGCGCGGACGACGGCGTTCGCGGTCATGACGCTCGGACTCGTCGCCGCCGTCGGGTTCGTGCTCGTCCGAGCGTTCCCGCCGAGTGCGGTGGCCGCCCCGCTGGTCTTCGGCGTCGTCGCCGCCTTCGCCGCCCGTGGCGACGACGAACTCGCCACGATGCTCCTCATCCGTGGCTCGTACGTCTTCCTCGCCCTGCTCGTCGTCGCGGTGTGGTTCCGGCCGCTGACGTGACTCGGCGGCAGCTCCCGACCGTTTCGTCCGGCCCGCTGCTAACAGGTTTTTACTCGTCGGCGACGAACGCGGCGTATGGTACCCGACATCGGCGTCTTCGGCCCGTACACGTATCTGGCGACTGAACTGCTCTGGGGGACCGTCGCGTTCGTGTTGGTCTCCTACGCCGACGTGTGGCGGGAGGCGGTTCGAACCGTCGCCGTCCTCTACCCCTTCGCCTACCTCTGGGACTGGTACACGCTGGAGGTGGGCGTCTTCGCCATCCCGCTGCGGACGGGCGTCGAGTTCCTCGGCATTCCGATCGAGGAACACATCTTCATGCTCGTCGTCCCGGCGATGGTCGTCGGCACTCACGAGACCATCCGAACGCTCGCGGACGACGAGTAGGGGTCGTTCGCGCCCACGAGGAAGAGGCTCGTTTGCGCCCACGAGGCACGACACCTGATCGCACGGCTCGGGGACTCTCGAAGGGAAAGACGGTTATCCGTCGGGGACTAACCCGGAGGCAAGCGTGCCCTCTACCGAACTGATGACGAAGCAAGCCGACACCGATCCGTACGACCTCGACCTGCCGAGCGAGTGGTGCTACACGGTCGAGGGCGGCCGCGTCGTCTACGAGAACGAGGCGTCGACCGTCCGCGTCTCGATCACCGAGTTCTCCCGCCATCTGCAGGTCTACTGGTGGGTCGACGTGTTCACCCGCGAGGAGACGGACGCAGAGTGGACGAAACGGGAGGCGGGTCTCGGCGACTCGTTCCGCGATCCCGACGACGCCGTCCGCGTCGCGGAGGTGCTCGTCGAGTCCGTCAAGGACGGCGACGACTTCACCGAACTCCCGGTCAGCGACGTCGTCTGAGTCCGTCCCTGTTCTCGTCGTCGTTCTCTGCGTGACGAGCGACGGCCTCGCTCACGTCGTTCGCTGGATCGCGCGGAGGTCGACCTCGCCCATCTCGCTGAAGACGCGGAGCCGGGAGCCGCCGCGGTTGAGTTGTCCCGAGACCGCGCTTCGGTCGGCCCGCAGCCCCGAGAGCGCGAGGTTCGACGAGACGCGTCCGCCCGACTCCGCGAGCAGGTCGAGGTCCAGGTCGTCGGCGACGCCGACGGCGACGCTCCCCATCCCGGTGCCGACGTCGACGTCGCCGCGGAGCCCGAGCAGATCGACCGTCACCTCGCTCAGCTCCGTGTAGACGTGGTCGAGTCCCGTCACGTCCGTGGCTTCGATAGTGCCCAGACTCGACGTCAGCGACAGGTAGCCGTCGACGTTCGAGGCGACGATCCGAAGGACGCCCTCAGTGAGCGTCGTGCCGACCGTGACGGCGTCGAGCCCGCGCCGTCCGGTCTGCGACCGCTTGTCGATCCGAACCGCCACCGCGTCCGTCGCGGTTCCGCGGACGCTCACGCGGCCGACGGCGTTCCGCACCTCGATCGACCGAACGTCGTCGGAGGGGAACGACTCGGCAGTCGACTCCGCGACGTCGTCGCCGAACCCTCGCCCGAGACAACCCGCGATCGCCCCGACCGCAAGCACCGCCCCGGTGCCGAGAAACGCTCGTCTGCTCCCGCTGTGTCGTGTCGTCATCGACCGATAGAGACGCGAAAAGAGGAGATAAACCGTTGCAGAACTGTGCTTCTGTGTGCGATCGCGTGGCGCGTGCGACACGGCAGCGCGGACCACTGGCCTCGCCTCACGCCCGCCGTCGACACTCGAACGCCGTCCGTCTCAGGCGCTCTCGACGACGACGAAGCCCAGCCGTTCGTTGTCGTGTCCCGTCTCGGCGTCCTCGCTCTGTTCCTCCTGGAGACGCACTTCGACGCTGTCGCTCGTCAGGTTCCGGTAGCGGACGACGACCGAGTTCCAGCCGTTGTACGTCTGGACGTCCGCGAGGAACCGCGGTTCCTCGTAGTCGTTCTCGAACTCGATCGTGTACCAGTCCTCGTCGACCGCCTCGGGCGTCCGCCCGACCTCGAACTCGCGGCCGTCGACCGTCCCGGTGCCGGGTTCGACGGCGACGTAGCCGACCGTCTCGACGTAGTGGTAGCCGCCGTGCTCCTCGCCGTCCTCCTCCTGGACGCGGACGTCGAACCCCTCCGCGGAGACGTTCGCCGGTCGCGTGACGATGGGGTCGGATCCAACGCACGTCTGCGACTGCGAGAGGACGACCGGCGTCGTCCCGAAGGACTGCTCGAACGCCACGTCGCTGAATCGGTGGTTCGTGTCGACCGTGCCGACCGTCGCCGGCAGACCGCCGAGAGAGGTGACGTCGCCGTCGAGCACGAGGTAGTGGGCCGTCTCCGTCCAGTGGTCGCCGTCGAGATACAGCCACTCCTCGAGTTGGAAGTCGAACCCGTCGCTCCCGACGTTCTGGAGGCGGACGTCACACGGGTGGGGCCCCTCCGACGACAGGGGCGTGGCGACGGCGACCGGGTCGTCGTAACCCCCCTGAAGGCTCACCGAGTGCCACTCTCCGCGGTTCGCCTGGTCGGTCCGCACCGACCCGGTCTCGCCGGGGAACTCGTCGCCGGGTTCGACACCGTCGTCGCCGTCGTCGCCGCCGGCGTTCGACGGGAGCGGACAGCTCCCGGACGTGGCGATGCCGTCCGTCGCGACCGACGACCCCTCGATCTCGCGGACGGGGTCGTCGGTGACGTCGATCGTCGAGTCGATCACGACGTTGTCCGTCGACGATTCGAAAACGATCCCGTCGCGACCGGTGCCCGACTGCTCGATACAGCAGTTCCTGATCGTGTTGCCGTCCCGCCGGAATCGCATCGCGCTGCGGTAGGTCCCGCCCCCGGTGACCGAGACGCCGTCGAACGTCCGCGTGCCGGGGTCAGTCGTGGTCGCGTCGTCGACGAACACTGCGTAACTCGTCCGGGAGCCGTCGGAGCCGATCGTCGTGTAGTCGGCGCCGACGTGGATGCGCGTGTCCGTCACGGTGAACGAGCCGCCGGAGTACGCACCGACGATTGCACCCGTCCCCTCGCTGTTCTTCATCGTGATGTCGCAGTTCTCGATGGAGACGGGACCGGGGCCGTCGGCGATACGGACGCCGCGCATGTTGCGCACGTCGTCGCCGGCGACGGGGAGCGGTTCGTCGACCGCGATGTCGGCGTCGCGAACGACCGTGTTCGGACTCCCGACCCGGATCTGTGAGACGTTGTTGTTGCGGTACGTCCCGCCGTCGACCGTCACTGACCCGCCGAGGTTCGACACGTAGAGGCCGTTGTCGTCGAACCGCTCGATACGACAGTCACGGACGGTCAACGACCCGTCGCCGCCCGCGTAGACCCCGACCGACTTGCCGCCGTCGGTGGCGACGAACCGTTCGAGCAGCGCCGACCCGCCGCCATAGATGTCCAGCGCGGTCGACGGACCGCCTGCGTCGTGGCTTCCGACCTTCGTGACGTCGCGCACGACGAGCCCGTCCTCGACGCCGATGTCGACCTTGGGAGTGACGTCGTCGCCCCGGTGGTCGAACGTGAAGTTCTCGATGCGAACGTCTCGCGTTTCCGCGCCCGCCAGCCAGAGGTCGGTATCGTAGTTCTCTCCCGGTACGAGGGTCACGTCGCCCTCGCCGACCATCGCGAAGTTCGTCAACCCGTAGATGATGAGCCTGTTCGCCTTGTACGTCCCCGGGGGGAACGTCACGAGGGTGTCGTCGCCTTTGACGTCGTCGAAGACGTCGTCGATGGGGTCCTCACCGCCGCTGTCCGCACCCGCCTCCTCGATATCTACGACAGTACCGTAGTCGGATTCCGCCGCCGCCACGACGGAGCTGCCGGCAACCGCAGAGAGGCACGTGAGTCCGACCGACCCGAGGAGGGTCCGTCGACTCAGGGAGCTGTGACCCGTTCGGTCTCGTACCATTGCGTCCGGGCGAACATCAAACTAGACAATAAACTCCGCGGCAGCAGAATGGCAACAAGATTTATATGTCTTTCATCGAGGCATGCCAGTCATTCAGCCAACGACCCCACGACGGCGAGGGGACGAACCGCGGAGAGCGATGTTGATATACCACACGCCGCTGTGGTAGGAGACGATGATTGACTCGTCGGTGCGAGTTGGGTGTCTCCATCTCGACGACCTCTCTCCGGAGCAACACGCTGCGTACGACTGGTGTGCGGAGACCGGTGTGGAACGCGACTATCTACCGGTCGACGACGTCGTCCAGGGCACGACGGAACTCTCGTCGTACGACGTGCTGTGGTGGCACTGCGACGAACCGGTCGACGCCGACCGGGTGACGGCGCTTGAGGGCCCCGTCGGCGCGTATCTCCGCGACGGCGGCGGACTCCTCCTCGGACTCCGCGCGCTCGCCGCGGTCGAGGCGCTGGGGATCGATCCGGTCGGACCGGACGCGACGGGCGTAGAGGAGGTGCCCGAGTCGACGGGACTACTGGTCAAACGACTGCACGCCGCCCACCCCGCCTTCGACGGGTTCGACGGCCTCCGCGTGCCGACGCGCGGCCCCGGCGGTGCACAGCCGTTCGCCCGCTACGAGGGCCGACTCCCGTCGACGGGAGACGTCCTCGCGAGCACCGTCCACGGCGACGCCGACCATCCGCGGCAGGTGTCGACGCTCTCGTGGACGGTCGGTGCGGGCACCGTCGTCGGCGCGGGCGCGGGCGTCACGTTCGACGTCCCGCCCGAGGAGGACCACGCCGGTCGGCGCGACAGGTTCGTCGGCAACGTGTTGAGCTACCTCGCCAGCGAGACGGAGGCGACGTCGACGACTCGCCCCCAGACGCGCGAGGGGTTTCAGCGCCTCCGCGACGCGCTCGCGGGGGACCACAACCGACCGCGGTACCACCTGTCGCCGCCGGCGAACTGGCTCAACGATCCCAACGGACTGATCCACTGGGACGGCCAGTACCACGTCTTCTACCAGTACAACCCCGGTGGGCCGTACCACAGCACCATCCACTGGGGGCACGCCGTCAGCGACGACCTGCTACACTGGCGGGACGAACCGGTCGCGCTCGCACCTACGCCCGACAGCCCCGACGCCGACGGCTGCTGGTCGGGGTGTGCCGTCGACGACGACGGCACCGCGACGCTGCTCTACACGGGGGGGCAGGACCGAAAGCAGCTCCCGTGTCTGGCGACGACGACCGACCCCGACCTCCGGACGTGGGAGAAACTCGACGCCAATCCCGTCATCGAGGAGCCGCCGGCCGAACTCCACGTCCTCGGCTCCGACCACTGGGAGGCGGAGTTCCGCGACCACTCCGTCTGGTTCGACGACGGGACGTGGTACCAGCTGATCGGCTCTGGAATCGTCGACGTCGGCGGCACGGCGCTTCTGTACCGGTCGGAGGACCTCCGCGAGTGGGACTACCTCGGGCCGCTCCTCACCGGCGACGTCGCGGAGACGGGCCACATGTGGGAGTGTCCGGAGCTGCTGGACTTCGGCGACCGACAGCTGTTACACGTCTCGAACTACGACACCGTCCCGTACTACGTCGGCGTCGTCCGCGACGGCCGACTCGACCCCGAGCGGTCGGGTGTCCTCGACTACGGCGAGTTCTACGCCCCGCAGTCGATGCAGTGCGACGACGGCCGACAGCTCACGTGGGGGTGGGTGAAGGAGACGCGCGAGGAGTCCGCCCAGTGGGACGCCGGCTGGTCGGGGCTGCTCTCGCTCCCGCGCCTGCTCGACCTCGACGAGGACGGGACGCTCCGTCAGCGACCCGCCAGAGAGCTCCGACAGCTCCGCGGCGAACACGTCCACCACGAGGGAGTGACGCTCAGCCCGACCGACCCGAGCGTCCTCGACGTCCGCGGCGTCGCACTGGAGTTCGACGTCGAGCTCGAACTCGACGGCGCCGAGGAGTTCGGCCTCGTCGTCCGCGAGTCGCCCGACGGGGTCGAACGCACGCCGATCCGGTACACCGGCGACGAGATCGTCGTCGACCGTGCACACGCGAGCCGGAGCACCGAGGTGGCGACCAGCGCGCAGACGATGCCCGTCGACGACGGCGGGTCGCTCCGGCTCCGGGCGTTCCTCGACGGGTCGACGCTCGAACTGTTCGCCGACGACCGCCGCTGTCTCACGACGCGGGTCTACCCGACCCGCGACGACAGCGACGGCGTCTCCATCTACGCGAAGGGCGGCGCCGTCACCGTCGACCGCCTCGACGTCTGGCAGCTGGAGGCGACGTGGCCCGAGTTCGGCTCCGGCCCCGAGTGACAGTCGATCGAAAACTCCTCTATAAGAAATTCGAACGGTAACGCATGGACGGGCCTCACCCCGTCGAAGTCGTCGTCCCAGCCACGCCGACGGCGACGGACTCACGGACGCTGGTCGCGGGACGGACGACCGGAGCGGGTAACCGCCGTCAGTACCCGCCGGAGCGACGATCGCGACGCGGCTCGAACGGTTCCTCCAACTCCTCGTCTTCGGTCGGAACGTGACCGTGGGCGAGCGTCCCGCGGATCCACGTCCGGTCGCCGTCGACGCCGAGTCGGAGCGTCGGCGCGAAGCTACCGCCGAAGCGACGCTGCTGTTCTTCGGGCGGGAGGTCGGCGACGTCGTCGAGCGATCGTCCGCCGAGGTCGTAGTAGTTGAAGAAACTGTGGACGAGGATCTCCTCGCGGTGCCCGAACGCCAGCCACGAGTACGCCTGGAACGGCGCGTTGCCGGGGTTGGCGACGACGAGCCCCGACCCGTTGAGCGGTTCGTACTCGCCGTCCAGCGAGTCGGCGACGAACCCGTACAGGCCGTCGAACCCGTGCAGCCCCGGTGCGAACGTGTGTTCGTGACTCGGGGTGAAGAGATAGTAGCGGTCGTCGTGGACGACGACGTGTGGTCGTTCGAGCTCTTGGTTCACGCAGGTCCCCTCGACCAGCGGCGGTCGGAGTTCCCAGTCGGTCGGATCGCCGCTCTCGGAGGTGGCGATTCCGATACAGCCGTTGAACTCCTGTTGGGCTGCGTCGCCACCACAGGCGTCGCTCCCCTCGGAGACGGGCGCGTTCCCCTCGAACAGCAGGTGGGTCTTCCCGGTCTGGGGGTCCTCGAAGAACCACGGGTCGCGGAAGGTGTAGATCATCCCGCGGGACTGGTCTTCCGTCTCGTAGAACTCGCCGTCGGCGGTGAGGAGGATCTCGTGGTCGAACGAGCCGCCGACGTCGACGCCGTCGTCGCTCGTCTCGACGGTTCCGCCGTGGCCGACGGCGAGGCGCTGTTCGTAGGTGAGCTCTCCCTCGTCGCGGCGGCCGGACGCCGTGTAGAAGAAGTACAGCTCGCCGTCGTCGTACAGCGCCGACCCGGCCCACTGCCGCGACCCGAACGCAGCCCCTTCTTCGAAGACTCGCCCGCCGCGGTTCCACTCCTGGCCGTCGCGGGAGTAGAAGTACCGGAGGGCGGCGACGTCGTGACGCTTCCCCGGCAGGAGGTCCGCGGGGGCAGTCAGCGAGACGAGGACGCGCCAGCCGTCCAGATCGGCGATACTGCCGTCGCGGGTCCGGAGGAGCCACGTGTCCCAGATGTGGAGCTCCGGGAAGGCGTCCTCCGCGGGCGGGTAGATGATGGGAGCGACGTTGTCGGCGGTGCGCTCGATCCGCTCGGCCTGCTCGCGCGTCCACGAGGTCGGCCGTCGGCCGCCGTCGGCGGCGGTGTCGAGTCGGTGCGTCATACTGTGACATCTCTGTGGGCGGTCGAAAACTCCCTCGGTCCGCGACGGGAGACGTCTGAGGCGCTGTCGGACGAGTTCCGAACGTCCGTCGGCTAGTGGTCGCCGACGAACGCCAGTAGTTCCTCGTTCACCTGCTCGGCTGCGTCCAACTGGACCCAGTGGCTCGCGTTCGGGATTCGCCGGACCGTCAGCTCCGACACCCACTCGTCGAGTCCCTCGGTCAACGCATCGGTGAGCGCGAAGTCCTCCTCGCCCCAGAGCAGCAGCGTCGGTACGTCGACGTCGCGTGCGGCCACGTCGCCCTCAACGAACGGGAGGTGGTCCTTGAGTTCCTCGCGGATGACCGACCGGTAGTAGTTGATCGCGGCGGTGGCGGCTCCCGGTCGAGCGAACGCCTCCCTGTACCGCTCGACGTCGGCGTCGGTGAAGGCGTCCGGCGTCGCCGATCCGCCGCGGAGAACCTCGTCGAGCGCCGCGCAGTCACGGCGAGTCAGATACCATTCGGGGAGCCACGGGAGTTGGAAGTAGAACATGTACCACGACTTCCGTCGCTGCTCGCCGTTGCGCCGGAGTTCACGCTCGAACGCGCCCGGGTGCGGTGCGTTCAGGACGGAGAGCGTCTCGACGGCCTCCGGGTGACGAGCGGCGACGTTCCAGGCGATGCCGCCGCCCCAGTCGTGGGCGACGAGGTGGGCGCTGTCGCCGAACTCGCCGATCAGGTCGACGACGTCGGCGGTGAGCTCGGAGATGCGGTAGGCGTCGACACCGGGCGGTTTCTCCGAGCGGTTGTAGCCGCGGAGATCCGGCGCGACGACGTGGTACTCGTCGTCGAGTGCGGGGATCTGTTCGTGCCACGAGTACCAGAACTCGGGGAACCCGTGCAGGAGCACGATCGTCTCGTCGTCGGGGTCGCCGGCCTCGACGTAGTGGAGTCGGACGTCGTTGACGACCGTCTGGCGGTGGACCAGTCGAGTGTGTTCCGTCACGCCCGACGGTTTGTGGGGCAGCCACTAAACCCCGACCGGTTCCCGTTCGTGTCTTGGTACCTGCCAGTCATACGAGCAACGATTCCAAAGTTTGAGGTAGTGATAGGTTGTCTCTCTCGCAGATGAGCCGCCACCGATCCCGATTCACCGGCGACTCGCGGCTCCTCCACCGGCAGGCGATACGGATCCCGCTGTCGAACGAGGAGGCCGAGTTGGGCCTTCACCGGAACATGGCGACCGTCGCCGCCGCCCAAGAGCGGAAAGCCGAGATGATCGCGGACCCCGACGTCTCGATGCTCGACGTGTACGAACGGCAACTCGAGGGGCTCGAACGGAGCTACCGGGCGTCGGTCGAACGGGACATGGGCGACGACTTCGAGGCGGCGGCGCTCGCCTACGCCGGAGGCGATCGCGACGACGGCGTCGCGGCGACGGCAGCGTATCTCAACGAAGCCGTCTGGCGCATCCAGCAGATGTTCACGGTGTCGGACATGGTCGTCTTCCCGTTGATACTGCGCTACCCTCACTGTTGTACGGTCAACGTTCGGTTCGTCCGGGGACACGTCGACGAGAACGTTCTCTGGTACGAGTCCCCCGAGCACTCGGCGGAGGAGCTCGACGACGAGTACACCGAAGTCTACCACTGCGAGAGTCGCTACTCGCAGCGACAGGCGGCCGAGCGCATCAGATCCGGAGCGCAGACCGTCCGCGACCAGTTCCCCGACCCGCGCGAGACGCCGTTCGAGGAACGCTGTCTCGGCGGCGTCGTGAGCGCGTTCGGCCGGCGCGGGTCGGCGTTCTGTTCGGGACTCGAAGCCGTCACCCCCGACCCCGACCGGTTCGGCGACTCGTCCGCTCTCACGACACCAGAGATCGTCGAGGAGAGTCCGCTCGCCCGGGAGACCAAAGAGTCCTGGCTCGGCAACGACGCCGTCGTGCTCTGAGGCGATCTCCCGGCGACCTCCGGCACTGTCGCTCCCTCGCACACCACCGACAACGGGTTGACGGACTCGCCGATCTGAGAGGGGTCAGTCAATCGACAGACAGCGGCGGGCCGAAAGCGAGCACTTTTATATCGACGACCGACTCGCTCGAAGCGAGACAACGAAATGAGCGACGGCCCCGAATCCGACTTCGTGGAGTACGGCATCGAAGACAGACCACCCCTGCCGACGTCGCTGCTACTCGGGGTCCAACACTACCTGACGATGGTCGGGGCGAACGTCGCCGTCCCGCTCATCCTCGCGGGTGCGCTCGGGATGCCGGAGTCGGTCGTCCCGCGGTTCGTCGGCACGTTCTTCGTCGTCTCCGGCGTCGCCACGCTCGCACAGACGACGTTCGGGAACCGCTACCCGATCGTTCAGGGCGCGCCGTTCTCGATGCTCGCGCCCGCCCTCGCCGTCGTCGGCGTGGTACAGGCGACGCCCGGTGGGGACTGGAACACCGCGTTGGTGCATCTCCAGGGTGCGATCGTCGTCGCGGCATTGGTCGAGGTCGCCATCGGTTACTTCGGTCTCCTCGGCCGCCTTCGGCAGTATCTCTCGCCGGTCGTCGTCGCTCCCACCATCGCACTCATCGGTCTCTCGCTGTTCGACACGCCGCAGATCGTCACCGCGACGCAGAACTGGTGGCTCCTCGGGTTGACGCTCCTGCTCATCACGCTGTTCTCGCAGTATCTCGACGGCGCACATCCGGTGTTCAAACTGTTCCCGGTGCTCCTCGGGGTCGTCGTCGCCTACGTCGTGGCGCTCGCGCTCTCGCTCGCCGGCGTCTACCACCCCGGCGCGCCCGGGTTCGTCGACGTCGCGGCCATCTTCGAGAACCCCGTGGTCGTCCCCATCTACCCGCTCCAATGGGGGATACCGCAGGTCGAACTCTCCCTGGTCGTCGGGATGCTGGCCGGCGTCGCCGCCAGCATCGTCGAGTCGTTCGGCGACTACCACGCCGTCGCCCGCCTCTCGGGCGTCGGCGCACCTTCCGAGCGACGGATCAACCACGGTATCGGCATGGAGGGGCTGATGAACGCCTTCGCGGGCGTCATGGGTGCGGCGGGGTCGACGTCCTACTCGGAGAACATCGGTGCCATCAGCCTCACCGGGGTCGCGAGCCGCTACGTCGTCCAGGTCGGTGCGGGCGCGATGCTCGTCTTCGGCTTCTTCGGCTTCTTCGGCGGGTTCGTCGCCTCTATCCCCGATCCCATCGTCGGCGGGCTCTACGTCGCCATGTTCGGCCAGATCGTCGCAGTCGGCCTCTCGAACCTCAAGTACGTCGACCTCGACTCCTCGAGGAACATCTACGTGCTCGGCGTCTCGACGTTCGCGGGACTGGCGATTCCGACCTACGTAGGCAATCTCGAGGGGACGTCCGCCCTGCAGGAGGGGCTCGCTCAGGTCGCCGTCCTCGGTCCGGTGCTCGGGACGCAGGTGGTCGCGGACACGCTCTTCGTCGTCGGGGGGACGGGGATGGCCGTCGGCGGCCTCGTCGCGTTCGTCCTCGACAACACCATCTCCGGGACGCGCCAGGAGCGCGGCCTCGAAGAGTGGGAGGAGCGCGCCGAGAGCGACGAGGAGTTCGCTTCCGCCTACGACCGGTTCGTCCGTAGCGACGAGTCGAGCGTGAACGCGGACTGATAAGGGTTAGCAAAAGGATTCAGGCAGTCCCGTTTACTCTCGGATGATTGTCAGAAATGCTGTGCTGAATATAGAGGACGGATGCAGCATAGCAGTGTGAGTCTGATACACGACGTTCGGCACGAGAAGCCTAGATTGCGAGTAGAACCAGTCCACTCACGACAACGACGCTTAGAACGATGGAGACGAGTCGTCCGAGCCGATAGGTGCCCAGGAGCCACGCCAATACAGCCTTGACGAACGTGTTTGCGATGGCCGCAATGACGATTCCCGTGGTTGCAACCTGCGTCGAAACTGCACCCTCAGCTGCAAGTTTGCTCAACGTAATAGTTATCGCATCTACATCTGCCAGACCAGAGAGGAACGCCGTGGCGTACACTCCTGATGTGCCTAGCCACTCGTGTGCGTATTCAGAGACGAGGAGCACAACCGCGAAGATCACACCGAAGAGGAGTGCTGGCCCAAGTCGAAACGGATTTTTCAGTTCGCCGGGTTCGACTGTCTCGTCGGACGTAGTCCACCAGTACAGCGTTCCAGCAGCAACTATCCCGACGACGGTCATGGCTCCCAGTGGAAGGGCTACACTCGAGAGTAGATTCGGATTGACGACCGCAACTTCGATGAGTGCTCGCGGGAACATCACTATAGACGCAGTGACGACCGCAAACGCGCAGACGTGATACAGCGTCTCGTTCTGCGCCGTCTTCTCCGCCATCGAAACTGTCGTCGCCGTCGAGGAGACGAACCCGCCGATGATCCCGGTTAACGCGATGCTCTGTTCCGGCCCGAGGAATTGCCCGAGCAGGTAAGCGACGAACCCAAGCCCGGTGACGAAAACTACCATCAACCAGATAAATCGAGGATTGAGCCCATAGAGAACGTCGAGTGAGCGGTCTGGAAGCGCCGGCAGAACGACGAGGACGACGAGGATGAACTTCACCGAGGCCAGGCGTTCAGTCTCTTCGATCTGGGCGGCGAATTCGTGGATCGGATCTTTGACCGAGAGGAGCACCGTGATGGCACCGCCGACGACGATTGCAGTAACTGCGCCGGTATCAGAATGCATCGCCGTCGCTCCCAGTACTGCGGTGAGAAGTGCAGCCATCAGCGTTGTCAGACCGATATCCTGTGTGTGCCAGATTTTCCCAGCGTATGCGACGGTAAGCGGGACGACGAGTACACCGAGGGCAACAGAAAGGATCGTCGGGAAAAATGCCGCGACAAGCGCCCCATAGAGCGCAAACAGGGGGAAAGTACGACTCCCGGCGAACGTCCCACCTGACTCGCTTTGCTCTCGTTCTAACCCGATAAGTGCGCCGAGTCCAACACCGACGAAGAGATGTAAGAGAACCTCAACGAGTGGGTCGGTTACAGGATCGACCATCGCTCAGAGATTCGATGAGGCTCAACGTCAAACTACGGGACAGAAGAGATCGACGTACTCGCACCCGCGCTCACCAACCGGATCATCCTTGCTGACTATGCGCGCTGTATTCAGCACGACCACAGAAACCTCCCCGGATGCTGTCAGGAGTGGCGTGCTGAATAGAGAGTATATGTCCAACATACTTGGTGAAATAACTAATACGCTGAAAATACAGCCAAAAAGATAACATTCTCTGTGCCCGAAATGAGTCGTGCCACCGCACAGGGCGACCAGTTTTGTGTCGGTGCGCGCCTTTGACGTCGCATTGTGGGCGAGTCTGCCCGGCTCACCCACAGTGCTTTCGACGACGTCTGTGCTTCTACTCAGTGAGCGAACAAGAGGCATTGAAGCGTGTGACTCATGTTACTAATACCTTGTTGAGATATAGAGATTCCTTTGACAATCTATTTTTCTGTGATTGACACCCTGCTTGAGGAACGGCCAAGTCACAGTTGTCTCACTGACCGACTTGCGCCCTGCGTCCTCTATTCAGCACGCAGATTTCAGCAGGTAGGAATCTTGAGGCGTTGAAGAGTACGAAGACTTCCGCTAATCACTATGTGTAGTCGCTTCGGGCGTGGTTCGCGGTAGAAGTGGGCCGTCCCGGATTCGAACCACGGTCGCTCCCGTTCGCTCGCTCTCTGGTTCGAATCCTCAGTGTTCCATTTCGGCAACTCACGTTGTTGTTCACGTACGTCTCGCTGTCGCTCGCCGACGCTCATTGAAATTGAGTTGCGGAAAATGGGCCGTCCCGGATTTGAACCACGGTCGCTCCCGTTCGCTCGCTACGCTCGCTCACCTCCCGCTCCCTGGTTCAAATCCGAGAGTGATTCACACAACCGCGAATCTGGTCGTAACTCGCACACGCCTCGCTATCGCTCGGCGGTGCTCAGATGGAGATTCGCGGTAGAAGTGGGCCGTCCCGGATTTGAACCGAGGTTCCGAGCACCCGATGCTCGAAGGATACCAAGCTACCCCAACGGCCCGCACTCTATCGGATGCGAGGGTTCCGTTTAACAGTTGTGATACGTCGTAGGCTGAGCGACCCGTTACCGTACTGCGACCCTGCGCCGTCGGTCGTTCAGTACGTCGTGTAGCCGTCGGTGTCGAGGTAGTTGTGGACCACAGTCATCGAGTGGTCGGCGTGGAGTACCTTCGGCCCGATGCGAACGCGTTCGTCGACCGCCTCCGCCAGCAGCCGCTCCTCCTCGTCGGTGAAGTCGTTGTGGTCCGAGAGGACGAAGAGCGGCTTATCCGGAGGTTCGACGTCGACGACGGGGTCGCCGTCCTCGTGCAACTGGACGACCGTCGCGTCTCTCGCCGCCGCTTCGAGCGTCTCCTCGAAGCCCATCCGGTAGACTGACACACCGGGCGACGACTCGGCGGGCATGTGGCCGATGGCCTCCCCCTTCTTCTCCAGCGCCTTGCGGATCAGGGCGGCCGTGCTCCGCTCGTCGGGGTTGAGTCGCCGGAGCTCGCTCCCCTCGAAGCGGACCGTGAGTTCGTCGCCGAGCACGAGGTGGACGCGGACGTCCTCGCGGATGTCGTGCGAGAGGAAGAACGCGGAGTTGACACAGCGACACAGCACGTCGAGTCGACCCGCGCCGCCCGCGATGTCGTCGAGTGAGAACGACGGGTCGGTGGGGACGTCGTGACCGAGGACGATGAACTGACGCATACCGGAGAGTGCCGCGAGCGGGTAATGGCTCTGTCCACTCGCGGACGCGTACCGAAGGCGCTGTCGTCGGCGCTATCGCTATGTCCTCGCGGCACCTGTCTCGGGTATGATACGGTTCCTGCTCATCCTCGTCCTCCTCCTGTCGACGACGGCAGTCGTCGCGGGCGTGCCGGACGTCAGACTCACCGTCGCCGACGTGGTCGTCGAACCGACGACGCCGCTCGTCGGCGAGACGGTCACCGTGACCGCGACAGTGCAGAACTCCGGCGGCAGCGCCTCGGCGGTCGACGTCTCGCGGGTGATCCTCCGTGGACCGGACGGCCGACTCGACACCGCCGAGGACGTCGGGTCGCTCTCGCAGGGCGACTCGGTGACCGTCCCGCTCACTGCACGGTTCGACGACCCCGGCGTGCGAACGCTCGAACTGCGCGTCGTCGGCACCGACGAGAACCGAAACAGCGTCCGCATCTCCCGGCCGGTGCCGGTCGCCGTCGAACGTGCCGCACCGCAACTGACGCTCGACGTGTCCGACCCCGCCGTCGACGCCGAGAGTCGCGTGCAGGTGACGCTTGCGAACCCCGCCGCTGCCCCCGTTCGGAACCTCGTCGTCGACTTCGACGGATCGTTCGGGGAGGCCGTCAACGGTCGACAGGTCGTCCCCTTCCTCGACGCCGGGGAGACGACGACGGTGAACCTCACCGCGGTTCCGACAGCCGCGGGCGAGCGCGAACTCGCCGTCCGTGTCGACTACACGACCGCCTCGGGCACCGAAGCGACGACGACGCTGTCAAACGTCGTCTCGGTCGCCCCCTACGTCGACGACGTCGGTCTGGAAGTGCGACCGGTCCGCCCCACCGAGTCCGACGGGACGACCGACGTCGGTGACCTGCAGGGATTGCTCACCGGCGGCGGGGCCGTCACCGACGCCGGGAGCGACGCGGAGACCGCCGACCCGGACCCGACGCTCGTCGAGGTGGTCGTCACGAACTTCGGCACCGTCCCCCTCGACGACGTCGTCGTCACCCCCGAGACGGCGAACCAGACACTCCCGCGACAGGCGGTGGCGGGACTGATCCTCCCCGGCGAGAGCGCGACGGCGCTCGTCGACCTCCGGGAGGTCCGACAGACCGAGAGCCTCCGGGTCGTCGTCGACTACGAGGCCGGCGTCCGCGAGAGTCGGGCGGAGACGACGTACGCCTACCGTCCCCTCGTCGGCGACGTCCGCATCACGGACGTCCGACTGACTAACGAGGACGGAACGGTCACGCTCTCGGGGAACGCCGCCAACGTCGGTCGCGGGGAGGCGACCGGCCTCGTCGTCGCCGTCGTCCAGACCGATCTGGTCGAGCCGACCTACCCGCAGCGTGACTACTTCGTCGGGACGGTCGGCGGAAGCGACTTCGCGCCGTTCGACCTCACCGCCGAGGTGAACGAGTCGGCGACGACAGTGCCGGTGCAGGTCACCTACCAGGTCGACGGCGTCCGCTACAACCACGTCTACGATCTCCCGTACGAGGTCGGCGACGACGGACGGAACCGGAGCGGACTCCGACTGCCCGCACTCGGAACCGCGCTCGTCCTGCTCGTGGGCGTTCCCGCCCTCCTCGTTCTCGCCCACCGCTCGGAGCGGTTCGCCCCGTTCGAGCGGCTCCGCCGATGAGTCGACGCTCCGGCTCGACGTCGTTCGCCGACCGCTCGCCGTCCGTCCTCCTCGCACGGCGGAATCTCACCCGGAACCGACTCCGATCTGGACTCGCGGTGCTCGGCATCGTCATCGGCGTCTTCGCCATCGCGGCGCTGGGTATCCTCGGAACCGTCCTCGAACTGACCGCGACGGAATCGCTGGGCGGCCTCGGCGATCAGGTCATCGTCACGCCGAACGCCGAGACGGGTAGCGACAGCCTCGACTCCCGCGACGTCCAGCAGATCGAGCGCATCGCCACGGGTGCGGAGGTGGTCCCGCTCGTCACGGGCGGCGCGGTCGTAGAGCGCGGCGAGCGCCGCTCGTTCGTCACGCTCTACGGGACCGAGGAGCCGGCCTCGCTGTTCGTCGCCGCCGACGGCGAACTCCCCGAGCGGCACGTTCGCGGGGCGATCGTCGGGTCGGAGGTCGCCGACGACCTCGGCGTCGGCGTCGGCCGCACGCTCGGCATCGAAGGCCGGCAGTACCGCATCGTCGCCGTCCTCGAACCCGCCGAAGGGATCTCGCCCGTCTCGCCGGACGGTGCCGTGATCCTCCCACCGGCGGCGTTCGTCCAGGAGGAGGTCACGCAGGTCATCGTGCAGGCGGACTCCGGCGCGGAGGCCGCCCGCATCGCCGGCGACGTCAGAAGCCAACTGAACGCCCGCGAGGACCGCGTCGACGTCTTCGAACTCTCCTCTATCATCGATCAGATCGGCGACTTCTTCGATCTCCTCTCGGCGTTCCTGCTCGCTATCGGCTCTATCTCGCTGCTCGTCGCCGGTGTGAGCATCCTGAACGTGATGTTGATGAGTACGAGCGAACGCCGCGAGGAGATCGGCGTCTTCCGCGCCGTCGGCGTCCAGAAGCGAGACGTGATGCGGATGATCCTCGTCGAGGCGACCTTGCTGGGCGTCGTCGGCGGACTCCTCGGCGTCGCACTCGCCGTCGCGGGCACCGCCGTGCTCTACCTCCTCGTCGCAGAGGTGACGCTCTCGGCGGTCCTCGCCGCTCAGAACGGGTTCTATCTCCTCGTTTCGTTCGGCTTCGGCGTCGTCGTCAGCCTCGTCTCGGGGCTGTACCCGGCGTGGACGGCGGCAAACGAGCGACCGGTGGACGCGCTTCGGGGGAGTTAGGACCGCTCGACCCGGAGCGAGAAGCCCCAATCGAACTCAGCTGTCGGCTCGTCGGTGCCGGTCGCCTCCGCGTCGTAGATAGCGACCGGGACCTCCCATCGGTACGTCCCCGGTGTCATGTACTCGTCGACGCAGTAGTCCGACCACACGACGTACTCCGTCGTGACCGACTCCCCGGAGTCGTAGGGTCGCGGGGAGCAGGCGAAGTTGGCGGAACCGTGGCTACAGTCCCCGGTCTGGTCGTCGTCGGCCACTCGTCGCCAGCGCGTTCCCTCCCGCTCGAAGGACTCTGTCTCCTCCGTCCGGTACAGCCACAGCCCCTGGGGACTGCTCTTGCCCCGTGACCGATTGAACAGCCCACATCTCTCCTCACCCCCCCGAGAGCAATCGCCGCTCGCCCAGGTTGGTCGTCGTGATTCGGAGTCGGGCGGGCTGGTCGGTAGTTATCCGTCCGGTGACGAGACCGACGTCGATGTTGACGTCGTGCGTGTCGTCGACGTCGTCGATGGAACCGAGCGTGACCAGTCGCTGGAGACCGTCTTCGGCGGTAACCGGCGGTGTCGGGGTCGTCCCCGACGACTGTGGCGCGCTGGCGAGACATCCTGCGAGGAGAGAAGACGAAGCGATACTCGCGAGGAGGGCACGGCGACGCATACGTCGTCCGTTTCGGTGGTTAGCTAATGTGTGTTGTGCCACACGCCCTCTCGCCCGCGACGGAGGTTTATTAGCGAGAACAGAACCACCGACTCTGTGCGCTAAACCACGCACGGAGCGTCTCGCGGGAGTATGGCACAGCGCTCCGTGATCCGCCGTATGCTGTGTGCCGTCTGTTCGCCCTATCCACGACTCGCCT
Organism: Halogranum amylolyticum; assembly: GCF_900110465.1. Taxonomy (GTDB): domain Archaea; phylum Halobacteriota; class Halobacteria; order Halobacteriales; family Haloferacaceae; genus Halogranum; species Halogranum amylolyticum. Next base: position 285,969 of record NZ_FODV01000001.1, on the reverse strand, counting down.
TTGTTCAGTCCCCCGTCGACGCAACACCCGGAATCCGCGCTCTCGTCTCCGCCCAGACGCCGCTGTCGAAGTCGATAGCGTCGTGCCACTTCGCGGCGAGCGTCGTCACCGCGAGGTCGCCGGTGACGTTGTTCATCGTCGCGATCCGGCCGAGGATCGCGTCGACGCCGGCGACGAGGCCGACGATCTCCAGCGGGAGGCCGAGTTGGTTCAAGATGAGAGTGAGCATCACGAGTCCCGCGCCCGGCACGCCCGCAGTACCGATGCTGACGAGCACGGCGATGGCGAGGACGGTCACCTGCTCGCCGAGCGCCAGCGACTGCCCAACGACGTTGGCCGCGAAGACGGCCGTCACCGCGAGACGAATCGCCGCACCGTCCATGTTCGCCGTCGCACCGAGCGGTAGCGAGAAACTGTAGATCCGTTCGTCGATCCCGAGGTTCTCCTCGGCGTCCGTCATCGTCACCGGCAGCGTCCCGCTCGACGATCGGATGCTGAAGGCCGTGACCATCGCGTCCTTCGCACCGCTCAGGAACGCCAGCGGCGACTCGCCGACGAGTCCGATCACGATGATGCCGAGATAGGTGACGACGATGTGAATCCCGATAGCCAGTGCGATGGTGGCGACGAGCATCGCGAGATCGAACAGCGCGCCCACGCCGTTACCACCGATGGACGCTGCCATCAGCGCGAAGACGCCGATAACGCCGTACTCCATCACCCCCCAGACGAGTTTGAACAGCGTCTTGCTGACTGCCTCCATCGCCTGAAGAATCGACTCGATCGACGAGGCGATCTCGGGGTCGTCGGTCGTGTCACGGACGAGTGCGAGTGCGACGCCGAAGACGACGACGAAGAAGATCGTCGCCATGAGGTTCCCTTCGACCATCGCGGCGAGCGGGTTCGTCGGGATGGCGTTCATCACCACTTCGACGACGCTCGGTGCTTCCGCGGAGTTCGCCTCCGCATTCTCCAAGACGGCACCAGCGCCGGGGTCGAGGAGATTCGCCAGCGTCAGCCCGATTGCGGCCGCGATGGCCGTCGTCACCATGTAGAGCCCGACGACGGTCCCACCGACGCGTCCGAGTTGCGACGGTGAGAGTCGTTGGACGCCCGTGAGGAGCGTCGCGACGATGATCGGAATCACGAGCATCTGGAGCAGTCGGAGAAAGATGTCGCCGAACGGGCGAAGCGTCGTCGCCGGCTCTCCCACGAGGAGTCCGACGAGGGTACCGAGCACGAAGGCGACGCCGATTCGGTAGACGATCGGAATCGACCGATAGCGGTTCCAGATAGTTGTGATGCCTGACATCACAAGCGGATTTTCACTGCGGCTACCAAGTAGTAACGGCCGGCTGGTAATCTTGCTCGAAGGGAGTACGAGGTCGTCGCGGTGACAAGGGAGAGCCGAACGTTACACGGAACCGCTGTAAGTAGAGCGAGACAGCACGACTCAGTCGAGTTCCTTCACCACGGTCGCCGGGTTCCCGCCGACGACGACGTTCTCGGGGACGTCGTTCGTCACGACGGCACCCGAGGCGACGACCGCACCGTCGCCGATGGTGACGCCGGGGTTGACGACGGCGCGCCCACCCAGCCAGACGTCGTCGCCGACGTCGACGGGTTCGCCGTACTCCGGACCGGCCGCCCGCGTGTCGGCGTCGAGCGGGTGTGTCGCAGTGTAGATGTGGACGCCGGGTGCGAGCATGCAGTTGTCGCCGACGGTCACCTCACACACGTCGAGGACGACGCAGTCGTAGTTCGCGTAGAACTCGTCGCCGACGTGGACGTTGTAGCCGTAATCGCATCGAAACGGCGGCTCGACGTAGCAGCTCTCGCCGACCGATCCGAACAGGTCCGTCAGCAGTTCCCCCCGACGGTCGTGTTCGGTCTCGGTCGTCTCGTTGTACAGACGCGTGAGTCGCTTCGCCCGCTCGCGTTCCTCCACGAGGACGGGGTCGGAGGCGTCGTACAACTCGCCGGCGAGCATCTTCTCTTTCTCTGTCGGCATACCACGTACTCACCTGGAGTCATGAAAAAAGAGTCGTCCGGGTCCTCGCCCGGGGTGCTTCTCTCCGGTGTTCGACTGTCGAGACACTGGTTGCGGAAGCGACGAGGAACTGCCTGTCACCGTGGGGTGTTCGTTCCGTCGGTCGCCTCGAGGTACTTCTGGAGCAACGCCGGGAAGTCCCGGCCTTTCAGATATCGGAGACCGAAGTCTTCCGCCCAGGCGATGATACCGGTGTCCTCGGTGACGACGCCGGCGTCCAACTCGCGGGCGAGGATGAGCAGGTCGAAGTCCTCCCGCGAGTCGAGGACGCCGCGCCGGAGCGTCGTCCGGTACTCCTGTCGGAGATCGGAGATGACCTTGTCGATCTCGGTCATGTACTCGTGTTCGTCGAGCGGCTTGTCGCGGGAGTCTTCGACCTTCCTGACGGCTTTCTCCGACACTCTGAGCCCGCGGTTGACCCGGTCGCTCATCTCGTCGATGAACCGGAAGACGATCTCCGCGGGGATCGACACCTCGAAGCGGTCGGGGTTCTTCTTGATGACCCAGGTGTTGAGCTTCGAGATTATCTCGTCGTCGACGTCGCGGTCGGCGAGCATCTCCGTGAGTTCCTCGTACACCGACGGCGGGATGTAACAGGAGATGTTGAGTTCGAGCTTCGCCCGAGCGACGAGGTCCAACAGGCGATCGACCGCCGCCTCCAGATCTTCGTCGTCCTCACGTATCTCTTCGGTGATGAACACCGACGTGTCGAGGACGAACCGTTGCTTCAGTGGATGCTCGACCATCACTCTCACTTTGTGCTACGTTACCAAAGCGTTCTCGCCTGTCGACGGCGTAGTCGACGAGCGAACGCTTAATCTGATAGCTACACTCTAGCACGGCATGGAGTACCACGAGCTGCTCGGGGTCGGCCCCGAGGAGGCCCCCGACGTTCTCGAACACTTCGAGCGGGCCACGTACGAGGGTCGAGAGTATCGTCACCTCCCTGACACGCGTCACTCGATCGAACGTGGGACGGTGCTCATCGAGGGGACGGCAGTCCGTGGGTTCCCGAAGATCATGCGGACGCTCGTCCTCGACCCCGGCGTCCGGCGTTTCTTCGACGCGCCGTTCGTCGCCGAAGAGAAGCTCAACGGCTACAACGTCCGTGTCGCTCGAATCGACGACGACCTCCTCGCGTTCACCCGGAGCGGCTACATCTGTCCGTTCACGACGCGAACCGTCCCCGAACGGGTCGAGTTGGACCCCTTCTTCGACGCCCACCCCGAGTTGATGCTGTGCGGAGAGATGATCGGCCCAGAGAGTCCCTACACAGATCACGACTACCCGACGGTCGACTCCCTCGAGTTCCGTGTCTTCGACGTCCGACACCGGGAGTCGGGCGATCCGCTCCTCGTCGACCGCCGTCGTCGTCTGTGTGAGGCCTACGACCTCCCGCAGGCGACGTCGTTCGGCGTGTTCGATCCCGAGACGGCCGCCGCCGAACTCCGGACGATCGTCGACGAACTCGACGCCGGGGACCGAGAAGGGGTCGTGATGAAGTCGCTCGACGGCCGTCACCAGCTGAAGTACACCACCGCTGCGGCCAACCAGGGGTCGCTCGCCTACGCCTTCGCCGTCCCGTTCGACTACGGCCCGGACTTCCTCTTCCCGCGTATCATGCGCGAGGCGTTTCAGTCGGTCGAGTTCGGAGAGAGCGAGGCCGAGACCCGTGAACGAGCGCACGCGCTCGGCGAGGCGATCCTCCTCCCGGCCGTCGATGCGATTCGGGAGGTCCAGCGCGACGGTGAGACCGGTGAGGAACACACCGTCCGCGGTCCGCCGGAGGCCATCGACGCGCTGTTCGACCATCTCGACCGGATGAACCTGCGCACGACGGTGCGGCGCGACGAGACGGTCGACGGCGAGCGCGTCGTCACGTTCCTGAAACACTCGGCGGCGACGACGGACTCGGTGAAGAGCTATCTGGACGGACAGACGTTCCGGACCTGAGGTCGGGTCGTCGTCGGCGAGTCACTCCTCTCTCTCGTCGTGGTCCGTCGCTTCCACGCGGCGGTTGACGTCGAGGTGATAGTGTCTGAGGATGTCGCGCCCGACGAGCACCGGATGCGTCATGTGGCCGCGGTCGACGACGTTGGCCGCGACCGTGTGTCGTGTCCCGCCGATGCCGACCACGACGTCCACCACCGGTCTACTCTTCTCTCGCTTGACGCTCCCCGAACGGACGCGACTCACCGTATGGATGGGGCCGGCACCGATCTCGGCGGCGAGACGAAGGTCGATACTTGTCCGTTCAGCACCCGTATCCGCCTTTCCGACGACGGTCTCCGTCCCGGTCGTCCCGCTAACGACGATCCGTTCGGTGAAGCCGACGACGACCGGCCGTTCGGGAACGTGTGAGAGCGGCGTGGGCGCACAGGAAGGCTCGGAGTCGTCGAGCGTCGCGGCGAGTTCCGAGACGCGTGCGTGGTCGACGTCGCCGCCGACGCGCTCGACGGCGAGGCGAGCGATGTGCGGGGCAGGACTCCGGCCCGTCGCCCGGTAGAGGCCTTTGAACCCCGCCGTCGGGTTGACCTCGAGGACGTACCAGCCGTCGCTACCCTCGATGAGGTCGACGCCCGCGTAGTCGAGACCGAGCGCCGCCGTGGCGCTGCGAGCGACGGCGAGGAGGTCGTCAGTGACGCGGTCGCTCGCGTCCTCGACGTCGCCACCGAGGGCGACGTTGGTACGCCAGTCGCCCTCCGGCGCGTAGCGGAACATCGCCCCGACGACGTCGTCGCCGACGACGTACACCCGGAGATCTCGTGGACGATCTCTCGTTCCGATGAACCGCTGGAGGAACGCCCGGCGGTTGCCCACCTTGGCCGTGTAGACGTCTCGGTCCTCGACTCGCCACGCCCCGCCGCCGTTGGTTCCGACAGCCGTCTTGTAGACCGCGTCGGGACCGAAGTCGGAGCGGAACTCGGACAGACGGTCGCCACCGAGAGCGAACACCGTCTCCGGCGTCCTGATACCCGCCCGGGCCAACGCGGCAGCCGCTGCCGTCTTGTGGGTCGCCCGGATCGTCGAGTCGGGAGCGTTGAGCGTCGGTCGGAGCGCTTCGAGCGTGAGCGCGACGCCGTGGTCCTCCAGCGGCTGGTCGGTCTTCGAGAGGAGCAGTCGGTTGACGACGACGTCGATGTCCGGCCGCAGGTCGACGCCCTCGTCGGCGAAGTGGAAAACCAGGTTCTCCTCCCGGAGCCAGACGGGGGTGTGACCGAGCGCTTCGACCGCGTTGAGGATCGCCTTCGTCTCCTTGCTGCTGTGCAGGCTCAACACCCCCACTCGAACGCGATTTCGTTCCATCCTATAAGTAGTCGACAGAGCGTAGAAAGGGTGTCGCTCGCCGAGCGGGGTCGTCTCGCCTCTCGAATCAGTGGGCCGCCTCGACCAGTTCGACGAGTTCCTCGGTCCCGTGGTAGCCGAACCACTGTTCGACCAGTTCCCCGTCGCGGTAGAGCAGGAGGGTCGGGACACCTTGCATCTCCAGCTCCTCGACCAGATCGAGCGTGTACGAGGCGTTGATCATCGCGACCGTGACGCCGGTCGCACGGGCGACGTTGCCCAGGATCGGCTCCTGCATCTTGCACTTGCCACAGCCCTCGGTGTAGAACTCGACGAGGAGGTCGTCGTGTTCGTCGATGGCGGCGTCGAGTGCGGTACGGTCGTCGAGGCGGATCGGTTTGGAACTGAGGCGGGTGTCGCTCATGGTGTCTCGTATCGGCGGTAGTGGGTTAGCTGTTGATGGGTCGTGCGCGGTGCGCTCACGACGGGTGTCGTCGCGTCTCTCGGCCCGAAAGACGGCGACTACGCGTACTGGCGGATGAGGGCGGCGTACTGGTCGGCCTGTTTGACGCCGACGAGCGACTCCTGGGGTTCGCCGTTCGCGTAAAGAACCGTCGTCGGGATGCCGCGGACGCCGTGTTGGGCGGCGAGCTGCTGGAACTGGTCGGAGTCGACTTTCAGGACGGCTGCTGGCGTCTCCTGTGCGACCGTCTCCAGAATCGGCTCGAGCATCTGGCACGGACCACACCAGTCGGCGTAGAAGTCTACGAGGACGACGTCGTGGTCGGCGACGACCGTCGCGAAGTCGTCGCTAGACTCCAGGGTGATCGGGCTGGTCGGTGTAGTCTTCGTCGCTTGTTCGTCTGTCATCACACTCGATACGAACCGTACCGACATAAGGGTTGTGTGTAGTTGGTCCAATACTACACAACCATTCGTCTGCAGCGGGAGTCGTTCACTGGAGTCGGTCGGCGAACGCGTACGGCAGTGCGGTGTAGACGAACGCGTTTCCGGCGAGCGCGTCGACGGTAGTGTATTCGTCGACGGCGTGGACCGTATCCGTCCCGAGCGCGAACTCGACGGTCGGGATGCCGGCGTTTCTGAGCTGTTTCGCGTCTCCACCGCCGGTCGCACTCCGCCGGTAGACTCGTTCGCCGGTGGCCTCACGCGCGAGCGCGGTCGTCGCAGAGACGATGGGCTCGTCCACGTCGACGAACGTCCCGACGCTCCGGCGACTGTCGGTGAGTTCGACGTCGTCGAACTCGTCCAGACGGCTACGAACCTCCGCGAGGATGGCTCGGGTGTCGACGCCGGGTGAGACACGGACGTCGAGCCGAGCGGTCGCCAGCTCGGGGACGCTGTTGATCGCCTCGCCGCCGTCGAACGTTCCGAGGTTGACCGTCGGATACTCGAACAGCGTGCGGGCCTCCCGCTCGCCCATCTGGGGCGCGTAGTAGTCAATCGACTCCTCGACGGTCGCTCGGACGTCGTCGTCGAGGCGGAGCGGCCGCGCTTCGAGCAGCTCTCGGATCGCCGTCACCGCATCGTACAGTCGGTCGATGGCGTTCGTCCCGAGCATCGGCCGCGACCCGTGAGCCGCCGTTCCCCGTGCTTCGAGAGTGAGCCAGAGACTGCCACGGTCTGCGACGGTGACGGAGTGACGGCCCCGTTCGCAGGTCGTCTCGCCGATGACACAGCCGTCGGCGGCGAGATGACCCCCCTCGACCAGCGCCGGTAGGCCGGCAGCACCGCCGGTCTCCTCGTCGCTGACGAAGGCGAACGCGAGCGAGACGGGGGGCGTCGTCTCGGTCTCGGCGTACGCTCGGGCGGCCAGAAGCATCGCGGCCAGCGGTCCCTTCATGTCTGTCGCTCCCCGGCCGTAGAGCCGCTCGCCGACGCGTTCTCCCAGCGGGTCGTGGACCCACGTCGTCGCGTCGAAGGGGACGGTGTCGACGTGCCCGTCGTAGAGGAGCGTGTGCTCGGACGCGCCCGAGAGTCTCGCGACGAGGTTCGGTTTCGTCTCGTCGACGGCGATGCGTTCGGTCTCGAGCCCGGCGGTACGGAGCGACCGCTCCAGCCACGCGATCAAGTCAGCCGTCTCACCGGGCGGGTTCTGCGTGTCGAAACTGAGGAGTTCGAGCGCCGTCTCGACGAGTCGCTCACGACTGTCGTCGAGAAACGCCGAGAGCGGGGGAGAGAGCGACGACATGGCCACTCACTCGTCCGCCGTCGACGTCGACGGTTCGGTCGCGTACGTCTCGCGGAACTCGTGGACCAGTTGGCCCATCTCGGCGTACCAGTCGTTGAGCGTCCGTTGGAGGTCGTCGGCGATCGCCTCCGAATCGGCCAGCCGGTAGACGTGACAGTAGCCACCGGTCTCGTAGGACTGCTGTTCTTTCTCGACGAGTCCACTCTGACACAGTCGCTGCACGGCGCGGTACGTCGTCGAGCGCTCGCGGTCGACCGCGGCCGCGAGGTCGTCGACGGTCATCGGACGCGACTGTTCGACGAGCGTCCGGAAACAGCGCTGTTCGAGGTCGCCGAGCCCGTGAATACACTCCAAGAGCCCCTCACACGCCATATCCTGCCGGAGGTGGTCGCGCATCGAGTTTCCCATACTCACCCTTCGGCCTCTGCCGCCAAAACAGTTGTGTGAATATTGTGCAATTAGAACTACACAGACGACTGTTGTCGCTCGACTCGACGCTGTCGGAGTTCCCGAACGCTGTTGTAGACGACGGCGCCGCTGACGAGCACTGCCGATCCGACGATGATGACGAGACTGACCGTGCTCAGCACGTCGATACCGTAGCTGTTTCCGACCTGTCGGACGGCGACGGCGATCGCACCGCCGACCAGCATCAGCCCGAAGTAGATCTTGATACCGTCTTCGTCGACCAGACTGGTCGCGGCGGTCCCGAGTCGTGCGCCGAGTGCGCTCCCGGCGAGGAGCGGAGCGACGATACTGAGGTCGACACCGCCCGACTGGGCGTACAGGAAGCTCCCGACGCCGCCGGAGACGGTGATCTGGAGGATGTCGGTGCCGACGGCGACGGCGGCCGGGACGCCGAACCCGTACATCATCGCGGGCATCAGGAGGAAACCGCCACCCACGCCCAGGAAGCCGGCGAGCACGCCGACGACGAGGCCGACCGCCAGAATCACCCACAGCGACACCGACGGTCCCCCCGTCAGCGACACCATCGGCGGGAGGCGAATCCCGGTGAACAGTCCCGTCGGTCCCTCTTCATCCGCTGTCTCGCCGCTCTCGCCGCTCTCGTTGCCCTCCTCGGTGGACGTCTGCCACGACTCGTAGACGACGAACGCGCCGACGAGACCCAACAGTCCGACGTAGGCGACGGAGATGATCATGTCGGCGAGTCCGAGCGACTCGAGGCCCAGGACGACGGTCTTCCCGGCCTCGATGCCAGCGGTCACGCTGAGCGTCATCAGCGCCGCGAGTTTGTAGTCGACCTGCCCGAGCGAGCGGTGTCTGAGCGCGCCGATGACGGACGTCCCGAACACGAACGCGAGGCCGCTGCCGACGGCTACCCGCGTGGGATACCCCATGACGATGAGCGCCGGCGTGACGAGAAAGCTCCCCCCCATCCCGAAGAACCCGAACAGGATGCCGATGAGCACTCCGAACCCCACGAAGAGCACGAGGAGAGCGAGACTCATTCCGAGTACCTCCACGACTACTCACCACCGAGTGCGTCTATCACCGTGGGACCCACCAGTCGGACGAGCCCTCCGTAGCCGACGTACAGCACGATCGCCTCGACGAGCACGAGTCCGACGAGTGCGGCGGCCTGAGCCGTTCCGGACAGCGTTTCGATTCCGAACATCGATCAGCGACCCCCGATAGTGTATGGTTTTGTACGAATCATACTATTCTGTCTACTGCACCATACCCGGCAGGGAAACTTAACAGTTTTGGGAACGAGATACAATACTGACCCCCAATTCTCGATCGGCCTCGACCGTCGGTTCCGTCAGAACGGTCCGGCCGCCGAGGGAGGCAGTCGACGACGTCTCCGCCTCGTCTTCGATTCGGCGGGACGACGTCTCCAGGCGATCGATATACGGCGGAACGGTTGGCGCGGCGGCTGGTCGGGTCCGAGAGAAATCGAGAGAAGTCAGCTCAGTTCTCGATCGACACCGACTGCGTGGACTGCTCGGACTCCGGATACTTGTCGCGGAACTCGTGGATGAGCTGTCCCATCTTCGCGTACCACTCGTTGAGCATCGTCTGCATCTCGTCTGCGATCTTCTCCGGGTTCGTCGGTCGGTAGACGTGGTAGTAACCGCCCTGGTCGTAGTTCACCTGCTCCTTCTGGATGAACCCGGTCTGCAGCAGCCGCTGGACGGAGCGGTACGCCGTCGACCGCTCGCGGCCGACCTGCTCGGCCACCTCGTCGACGGTCAGCGGTTCGGCGCTCTCGGTGAGCACCTGGAAACAACGCTTGTCGAGTTCCTTCAGCCCGTGCATACACTCCAGCAGCCCTTCACACTCCATATCCTGCTGGATCAGTTCGCTCATCGAGTTAGCCATTGTTCTTGTGTGATATATTGGTCTGCTTCGATAAAAGGTTGTCTAGTTCATGCACAATCGCGCACAGCCGTTCGGCCGTCAGTCGGCCCCGACGGCCGCCGTCGAGTCGTCTGTCATCCGGGCCCGGAGATACCCCTGAGCGTACGCGCCGAGGAACATCCCGCCGATGGCCCACAGGATCGGGAGGTTCCCGATGCCGAGACTCGCGTAGGCCGCACCCGGGCAGATCCCCGAGACCCCCCAGCCGACGCCGAAGATCGATCCGCCGAGGAGGACGTTTCGGTCCATCGACTTCAGTCGACGGGTGTACGCTCGGCCCGTCAGCGGTGCGGTCCGGTCGAGGCGGGTCGCCACGAAGAACGTGACGCCGGTAACGACCGCGGCACCCCCCATCACGAAGAGGAGCCCAAGATCCTCGAACTGGAGGAAGTTCAACACGACCTCCGGCTGTGCCATCTCACTGAAGCCGAGTCCGAACCCGAAGATCAGGCCGCCGACGAGGATCAGCGGCATGAAAAGCGGGTGGCGGTCTTCGGCACCGCTCATGGCGTTACCCCCAGTGCCTGGATCAGTTGGGCGGTCCCGATGGCGACAGCCATGAACGTGACGACGTTCGCGATCGACGTCGAGGACGCCGAGCCAACCCCGCAGACGCCGTGGCCGGAGGTACAGCCCTTACCGAGGCGCGTCCCGACGCCGACGAGGAACCCGCCGCCGAGCAGTCGCCACCACTGGACGTCGGTGGTGAACCACGCGTCGAACAGCAGTGCGTAGACGGCCGCGCCGCCGACGATGCCGAGAGTGAACACGACCCGCCAGTCGCGCGAGCGGAGGTACTTCGCCTGGTTGAATCGGGGAAGCCGCGACACGTAGGACAGCGTCGACTCGAAGAACGTGCTCGCGCCGGCGATGATGCCCGTCCCGAGGTAGATGACGGCTGCCCCGACGCCGATCAGTAGTCCACCGATGGCGTATTGGGCGACCCCGTTCGGAAACAGCGCTGCAATGTCCAACATCGTCGATCAGTTGGTCAGCGCGTCCTGGCTGGCGGCGCAGTTGTTCGGACCGAGCTCGAGCTCGAACGCCTCCTCGTCGGAGGCGTCGGACTGGCCGAGGTTCGTCGCGATGATCTCCTCGTAGTTACTCGGCCGCGGCGGCATGTCCGAGAGGATGAACTCGACGAACTCGTCTCGCTCCATCGTGAGCGCGTCCATCCGCGACTTCAAGTCGCCGAGCGACGCCACGTACGTCCCGTCGTCGCGAGGCGTCGCGGCGTCGCTGAAGTGGGCGGGAGCGACGAGCGTCTCGTCGGGGAGCGACAGCACCGTGTTCTGCAGGGTGTCGTAGAGCAACCCGGCGGCGTCCTCGGCACCCTCGTCGCCCTCTTCGAGGTCGGGGCGCGCGACGCTCTCGGTGAACAGTCCGTCGCCGGTCGCGAGCACCTCACCGTCGATCAGATACGAGGTCATCCCCGAGGTGTGCCCCGGCGTGTGGAGCACCTCGACGTCGACGTCGCCGACCGTCAGCACGTCGCCGTCGGCGACCGTCTCGTAGTCGCTGTCGTAGTCGACGCCGCGGGCGACGGCGGGTTCGGGCAGGACGGCCGTCGCGTCCGTCTCGGCGGCGAGCGTCCGGACGCCCGAGATATGGTCGGCGTGGACGTGCGTGTCGACTGCGTACTTCAGATCGGCACCGAGCGTGCGGGCGTCCTGCACGTACTCCGAGGTGAACGCACGGAGCGGGTCGATGACTGCCGCCTCGCCGTCGGAGACGACGAGGTAGGCGAGACAGCCGCTCGAGGGGCGACGGTACTGGGCGATCGTCGCCTCGGAGTCGACGTCGAGTTCGGCGTACTCGTAGATCCGCGCCCAGCCTTTCATCCCGCGTTCGAGGTTCGTCGCGTCGACGTCTTCCTCTTTCAGGAGTCCGGCGATGTACTCGCTGGAACCACCTTTCGCACAGACGACGACGACCGGCTGGTCGTCGGGGAGCCGGCTCAGGAGCTCGTCGTCGACGCCTTCGAGGAGCTCGAAGTACGGGACGTTGATCACGTCGATGCTCTCGCCGTCGATGCTCCACTTCTCGAACTCGTTCTCCGCACGGACGTCGAGGATGGTCAGCGGCTCACCGGCGTCGATCTTCGCCTTGAGATCCACTGGTTGGATAGCCTCGACCGCCACGTCCGGTTCGGGGAACTGTGAATCACTCATCTTCAACCCATACTACCGGGTCGTTCGCCTTAAGGGTTTGCATAGTATTTTGAATACTACGCAATACCGCTCCCTTGAGTTGTATCGGGTCTCCATCGAGACGCCGAGATAGCTCCGACGAGCGACTGCTCATTACCTAGTTTCACCGTGTGTACGAGCGTCTACGCGAAACGAAGATAATGTGCCTCCGTCCCACGGACCGACACACTTTTACAGTCGAAGGCGGTATTGTGGAGTAAGTCCAATAACGGACATACTAACCATGAGCAACGAGATAGACGCAACCGAGACGCTCGACGTACAGGGAGCCAACTGTCCGATGCCGGTCATCAAGACGAAGCAGGCCATCGACGGACTGTCGGCGGGCGACGTCCTCGAGGTCGTCGCCACCGACTCCGGCAGCATGAGCGACATCAAAGGCTGGGCCGACTCGACCGGTGGGGTCGAGCTCGTTGACCAGGTCGAAGGTGACGGCGTCTACACCCACTACGTCCGCAAGACGGAGTAATCCATATGAGTACTGATACAACAGACACGTCCGAGCAGGCGACTGACGGACCGGACGCCGCCACCGTCGCCGAACTCGAGTCGCGGATCGAAGAGCTGGAGGCCGACCTCGCGGCGGTCAGCGACGACGACGGACCCACGAAGATGTCCATCATCGCGACGAAAGGAACCCTCGACATGGCGTACCCGCCGCTCATCCTCGCCAGCACCGCCGCCGCCTTCGGCTGGGAGGTGCAGGTGTTCCACACCTTCTGGGGGCTCGACGTGCTCCACGAGGAGCGCTCGAAGAACCTCAAACTGAGCGCCGTCGGCAACCCCAACATGCCGATGCCGAACGCCGTCGCCGCCCTCCCGGGGATGGACTCGATGGCGACCAAGATGATGCAGAAGAAGATCGCAGACAACAACACCGCCTCCATCGAGGAGCTCATCGAGACCTCCCTCGACATGGGCGTGGAGTTCCAGGCCTGTCAGATGACCATCGAACTGATGGGATACGACGAGGACGACTTCTACGACGGCGTCACCACAGGCGTCGGGGCCGCGACTGCACTGCAGTTCATGGCCGACGCGGACGTCCAACTGCTCGTCTAACCGTCCCGTTCCGCGCCGGGCCGAGACCGGCGCACCAGTTTTCGACACCCAACCGACCAGATACAACCTTAACAGATCGACACGCGTACTTCAGAGCATGACAGACGCTATCACAGCCGCCGAACTCCGAGACCGTATCGACGACGGAACCGACTTCGAACTCGTCGACACACGCCCGAAAGACAACTACGAGTCGTGGCACATCGACGGTGCGGTGAACTACCCGTACAAACCCGACGACGAGTTCGACCCCGAGACGTTCGAAGCGGAGACCGGCGTCGAGGAAGACGACACCGTCTACACCATCTGCGCGAAGGGCATCTCCTCGGACGACTTCGCCGACGAACTCCGCACACACGGGTTCGAGGACGTCACCGTCGTCGGCGACGGGATGGAAGCCTGGAGCGCTGTCTACGACGTCGTCGAGATTCCGACGGTCTCGGAGGCCGTCGAGATCCTCCAGATCCAACGGCGCGCGAAGGGCTGTCTCGGCTATCTCGTCGGGTCGACGGCGACCCGCGAGGCGGCCGTCGTCGACGCCTCTCGTCACACCGACGAGTTCGTCGCCGCCGCCGACGAGCACGGCTACACGATCACGGACGTCTTCGACACGCACGTCCACGCCGACCACGTCTCCGGGGGGCGGGAACTCGCGGACGCAGTCGGGGCGAGCTACCATCTCGGTGCCGATGCCCGCGAGCGCGGCGTCGAGTACGAGTACGACGCGCTGACAGCGAACGACGTCGTCCGCGTCGGTGACGTCGACGTGAAGGCACTGTCGACGCCTGGCCACACCTCCGAGATGGTGAGCTATCTCGTCGACGCCGAGGCGGTGCTGACGGGCGATACGCTCTTCGTCGGCTCTGTCGGCCGGACGGAGCTCCAGTTCGGTGGCGGCGGGGCCGCCGACGGGGCGCGACTGCTCTACCGGTCGCTCCACCGGACGCTGCTCGCCGAACCCGACAGCGTCACCGTTCTCCCCGGCCACTTCGCACTGAGCAACGAGGGCGAGGCGAGCGACGGGACGCCGGGCGAGCCGATCCTCGCCAGCGTCGGCGACCTCCGACGCGGACAGGAGCTGCTGCAGGTCGACGAGGAGACGTTCGTCGACCGACTCACCGACCGTCTCCCGGAGAAGCCGCCGAACTACCAGCGAGTCATCGACGTCAACACGGGTCGCCGCCGCCTCGACGAGGGGGAGGCGACGGAGTTGGAACTCGGCCCGAACCGGTGTGCGGCGAGCGACTGACGCCGCTGCCGCCGCCGCTCAGCGACCAGCTATCGACTCGACGCTCGGCGTCTCGTCGCTCGAGACGTGGTCGAGCGCGACGGTCATCACCGGGACGGGTGCGGCGGTGACGACGCGCTGGGCGGCGCTGCCGAGCATGTTACGGCGGAAATCCGCACCGCGCGTCCCCATCATCACGAGATCGACGCCGTTCTCCTCGACGTAGCCGAGGATCTCGTCGCTCGGACTCCCAGTCCGGACGTCGGCGACGACGTCGACCCCGGCCTGCCGGAGCAGCGCCGCGGCCGTGTCGGTCACCTCGCGCCCCTCGGCGTCGAGTTCGGCGGCCACGTCGCCGACGAGGTCGTCGCTGAGCGTCAGGAACGCGCGGTCGTCGACGACGTAGAGGACGTGGACCGTCGCGTCCTGCCAGTCGGCGAGGGCCGCGACGTGGTCGACGAGCGCGTCGGTCGTCTCGCTGCCGTCGGTCGGAAAGAGAATCGTGGAGTACACAGGAAGAGATAGTCGGGCAACGGCTAAGATCGTCCGGTCGGTTCCCACGACCCGAGAACGATCGACAGCCGGAGTGCCGTCGATCGAAGACGGCGTGTCGCTCGTTCGGCAGACGTTCACTCGGACGCTCGCTCGTTCGTCTCGAACTCGAAGGCGCGGACCGCCTCGAGCGACGGGATCGACGACTGAGCGCCGGCCGTCTCGATGCTCAGCGAGGCCGCCACCGTCGCGGTCTCGACCGCCGCACGGAGCGACGCGCCGCGGGACAGTTCGGCGGCGAGATAGCCGTTGAACGTGTCGCCCGCGCCCGTCGTGTCGACGGGTGTCGCCGGCGGCGGGGAGACGGCGAACGTCTCGTCGTCCTCGACGAGCACGTCGTCGGGGCCGCGCGTCCGGACGACCGTCCCGTCGAAGTCGGCGAGGGCGTCGCCGAGTGCGGCGTACTCGTGTTCGTTCGGTCGGACGACGTCGACCGCCGGGTGGACGACGAGTCGCTCCGCGCCGTCGACGGGCGCGGGGTCGACGATGACGGTCGGCGACTGCTCGCCCGCCGCGAGCAGGTCGAGGAGTGCGACGACCGGCGCGACCGGGATCTCGTTCTGCAGGAGGAGACAGTCCGCTCGTCGCACCCGCCCGACGTGGGCCTCGACGTAGCGTCGGTCGACCTGTCCGTTCGCCCCCTCGACGATGGCGATCCGGTTCTCGCCGTGTTCGTCGAGGAAGATGTAGGCCTTCCCGGTCTCGCCGTCGCCGACGTGGACGTGCGAGACGTCGACGCCGGCGTCTCGGAGGCCGTCGAGGACGCCGAAGGCGTGTTCGTCGACGCCGACCTTCCCGAGCAGCGTCGTCTCCGCGCCCCCCCGGGCGGCTGCGACCGCCTGGTTAGCCCCCTTCCCCCCGTGGAACACGTCCTGCGTGAGGTCGGCGACCTCGTCCGGCACGTCCGTCACCCGGACGGTCGACCCCGAGGCCGGAAACCACTCGTACGTCTCGACCAGTCGGTCCAGTGCGGCGGTTTCGAGGCTACTGACGAGGTCGACGTTGACGCTTCCGAGACTGACGACGGAACCCATTCGCTCTAACCGCCGGTGCGTCGGCCCGTAATCTCGTCGATGTCGAGGCGGACGCCGACCGGTTCGAGGTCGTCGATGGACTCGCCGAACACGCGAAGCGGCGCGTAGTCGCGGTCTCGCTCGTCGACGGCGGGCACCTCGTCGTCGCCGACGCGGGACAACGGTCCGCGGACGACGACGCTCCACGAGGTGTCCGCTTCCGAGTCGTAGTCGTAGACGAGCAGACACCCCCGTTCGGTCGTGTCGAGGAACGCCATCTTCTCGCTGCCTTCGTGCTCGCCGAGACGGAAGTAGACGACGCCGTCTTCGTAGTGGTACGCCACGGGTATCGCGTAGGCCTCGTCGCCGTCGGCCAGCGCGAGCGTCCCCGTCCCGTGGGTCCGGAGGAGTTCCTCGAGTTCTGTCTCCTCCATGCCGAACGTGTACGTGTACTCGATGTCTCTCATCGGTGGGTGTACGACGGCCGGGAGAAAGACTCTACTGGCGTGTGAGGCTGGACCCGCTGCTCGGTCGGCACAAATCGTCAGTACCGTCGTCGTTCGTCTCTCCCGTCGACAGACTGTCGTACTGGACCGACGCCGCAGAACGGACAGCTGCTCGGGCCGCCTGTGTGTGTGTCTGTCTCGGTGGCGCTCGTAGACGTGCAGTTCGTGCTGAGACGTCAAAATCGCTCTGCCACATATAAATGGTGGGGGAGAAACCGCAAGACGGCGTTGGGGCACAACTGCGCTCCCAAACTGTTTGGGAACGAGGTTGAATAGGGATAGGTGTCTTGAACAGAGTACGCAGAAGGAGTCCGAGACTATGAGCACGGTGGGAACACAACAACACGAGAGCAAGGGGAACGCGGTCGACGTCGACCCGGAGGACGACGTCGAAGAGGAGACAGAGCAGCAGGAGCTGGAGACCGACGACCTGTTCCACATCCTGCAGAACCAGCGTCGCCGGCGCGTCCTGAAGTTCCTTCAGGACTACGACGAGGGCGAGCAGGTCGACATGCGCGACGTCGCCGAGCAGGTCGCCGCCTGGGAACACGAGACGACCGTCCAACAGCTCAGCTCCAACGAGCGGCAGCGCGTCTACATCGCGCTGTACCAGAGTCACCTGCCGAAGCTCGACGAGAAGGGCGTCCTGGAGTACAACCAGAGTCGCGGCATCGTCGAGCGAACGCCAGTCGCCGACCAGTTCGACCCGTATCTGGACGTCGACGGCGCCGACGACGAGGAGACGCCGGCGACCGCCGACGAACCCGTGACGACCGAGGCGACGGCCGAACCGACGACCGCCGGTCGGAGTTCGACGAGCTACTACAGCGGCGCGACGGCGCTCGGCCTCGCGCTGACCGCGATGTCCTGGGTCGGCGTCGCACCGACCGCCGTGACGAGCTACCTCGCGACGTTCATCACCGGGATGTTCGCCTTCATCACCATCGGTCTCAACTACCAGCGGTACGCCTGAACCGAGCCGACACCGTCGAGTAGCCCCACCCGGACCGCAGTCGACGGGTGGACGCAGAAGAGTCAGGTTCGTTCACCTCCTATCGTCCGTCATGTCCAGCACTGTCCTCGTCGCAGGGGCCAGCGGCGGCACCGGCCGACGTCTCCTCGAACGGCTCGCCACGACCGACGTCCGCGTCCGTGCGCTGACGCGTTCGTGTCGCAAGGTCGACGACCTCGAAGCGCTCGGCGCCGACGAGGTCGTCGTCGGCGACCTCCTCGACCCGGCGGACGCCGCGACGGCCGCGAAAGGCTGTGACGCGGTGCTCTGTGCGGTCGGGACGACGCCCGGCCTCGCCGACCTCTTGGGCGAACCGGTCGTCGACGACGCCGGCGTGCGGAACCTCGTCAACGCAGCCGTCGCCGCCGACGTCGACCGGTTCGTCCTCGAGAGCTCGCTCGGTGTGGGAGACTCCCGAGAGCAGGCACCGCTCGGCCTCCGCCTCGTCCTCTGGCGCTATCTGGCCGCGAAGAACCGCGCCGAGGCGTGGCTCCGCTCGTCGGGACTCACCTACACGGTCTTCCGTCCCGGCAAGCTGACGGACGACCCGGCCTCCGGCGACGTGCTCGTCGGGGAGGGCGGGGCCACGGTCTCCGGAGCCATCTCCCGCGACGACGTCGCCCGACTGATGGTCGCGGCGCTGTCGACGCCCGAGGCGGCGGACCGGACGTTCGAGGTGGTCGAACACGGTCGGAGCCACGGCCCGACGCGCGGGTTAGTCGACGTCGACTGGCAGTTCGCGCCGGAGCCGACCGACTCCGATATCGGGGTTGACTCCGACTCCGACGGCCCGATCCGGATCGAGGTCACCGAAGCCGAGTCCGACGAGAACGAAGATAGCAACGTCGACGACTCAGAGGCGTAGCCGAGGGGACTATTCGAACTCGGGCGCCCACGTCCCCTCCAGCTCCTCGTCGCTGCGGCGTTGTTCGACGTAGTAGACTCGCGTGTCGCGGATCCGCCGCAGCAGGTTCATCCCCTCCTCGTCCTCGTCGAATCGGACCACCCAGTAGCCGGTGTCGGCGTCGAACCAGAGGCTCTCCTCCGGCAGGTCTTGCAGCCGCTCGACGCCGTCGGGGCCGTCGTACACGATCTGTGCCATTCGTTCACGTAGGTCACGCGAGTGAATAAGGGTTGGCGTGATGGCGTGACACGGCGCGACAACAGCTATGTCGCTCGCTCCCCTCAGTTCCTGCATACGACGCGGCAGTCGTGTCGACAGCTATGTCCGACCTGACACTCCCTGCGAAGCGCGTCCACGGCGGGACGGTCGCCGACCGACTCACCGACACCGTCCGGACGCGCGTGCTCCCGGCCCGCTATCTGCGGCGCAACGCGACCGGCGACGTCGTCGAGACGCCGGCGGAACTGTTCGACCGGGTCGCGACCGCCGTCGCGGAAGCGGAAGCCGCGTACGGCGGCGACGTCGACCACTGGACCGACCGCTTCGGCGAGCGACTCGCCGGCCTCGAGTTCGTCCCCAACTCGCCGACGCTGATGAACGCCGGTACCGACGGCCAGCTGTCGGCCTGTTTCGTCATCTCGCCGCAAGACTCGCTGGACAGCATCTTCGCGACGCTCGGACGGGCCGCGAAGGTGTTTCAGAGCGGCGGCGGCGTCGGCTACGACTTCTCGCGACTCCGGCCGCAGGGCGCCCCCGTCCGGTCGACCGGCGGCGTCGCCAGCGGCCCCGTCTCGTTCATGCAGGTGTTCGACACGATGTGCGAACAGCTCCGACAGGGCGGGCGTCGCCGCGGCGCGCAGATGGCGATCCTCCGCGTCGACCACCCCGACGTCGGCCGCTTCTGCGTCGCCAAGCGAGCGGAGAACGAGCTCGCGAACTTCAACGTCTCGGTCGCCGTCACCGACGCGTTCCTCGCGGCCGTCAGGGCCGACGAGGACTACCCGCTCGTCGACCCTCAGACGGGGGAGCGACACGTCGCCACCGACGCCACCGTCGCCTTCTACAGCCCCGCGTTCGCCGACGCAGCGCCCGAACGCGTCGACGCGAACCTCTGGCGCGACTACGCGGCCGCGGTTCCGGGGCTCGACGCCTACCGCGACCGACTCGACGTCGCCGTCGGCGACCCGCTGTCGTTACCGGCCGGTCTCGTCTGGACGCTCGCCGTCGACGGCGCGTGGCGAAACGGCGAACCCGGCCTGTTCGCACTCGACACGACCAACCGCGACCACTCGTTCGACGTCGACCGGTTCCCGACGCACCGGATCGCGGCGACGAACCCCTGCGGCGAGCAGCCGCTGGAGAACTTCGAGGCCTGCACGCTCGGCCACGTCAACCTCTCGCTCGTCGTGAACGAGGGCGTGACGCCGTGGTTCGAACGCGACCGGGCGAGCGAAGACGGGAACGACGAGGAGACCACCGGGGACGGAGCCGCCCTCGCGGCCGACGTCGAGCGGTTGCTCGCCGACGCCGTCGACTTCGACCGTCTCCGGGACGTCGTCCACGACGGCGTCCGCTTCCTCGACGACGTGCTCACCGTCTCGACGTTCCCCGTCGACGAGATCGCCGACGCCGTCCGCGACGGCCGGAAGATCGGTCTCGGCGTGATGGGGTTCGCCGAACTGCTGATCCAACTCGGCGTCCGCTACGGGTCGCCGGCGTCGGTCGAGGTCGCCCGGCAGGTGATGGCGTTCGTCGACCGCGAGTCGAAACTGGCGAGCCACCACCTCGCACTCGAACGGGGGACGTTCCCGACGTGGAGCGAGTCGAAGTGGGCGACGCCGACGCGGTATCCCGACTGGTTCCGCCGACACGGCGGTCTCGACCCCGACGACTGGCCCGACAGGTTCCCGCTCCGGAACCACAACACGACGACGGTCGCCCCCACGGGGACGACGGGGATGATCGCCGACACCACCAGCGGTTGCGAACCGCTGTTCGACGTGGTCAACTTCCGGAACGCCGACGAAGACGTCCAGGGTGCAGAGCGCCTCGTCGAGGTCGACTCGTACTTCCTCGACGTGCTCGCGGCGAACGGGTACGACCCCGAGGCGGTCCGCGCGGAGGCGCTGTCGCTGCTCGAGGCGGGGCGCTTCGAGGGGCCGTCGAGTCTCTCGGTACCGCCGGCGCTCGCGTCGCTCTTTGTCACGGCCCACGCGATCCCCCCGGCGGAACACGTCCGGGTACAGGCGGCGTTCCAAGAACACGTCGACAGCGGCGTCTCGAAGACGGTGAACCTCCGGGAGACGGCGACGCGTGACGACGTCGCCGCCGCGTTCGAGTTGGCGCTCGCGACGGGGTGTAAGGGTATCACCGTCTACCGCGACCGGTCGCGGCGGACGCAGGTGCTGACGACGCGGCCGACCACTCGCGACGAGAGTTCAGACGTTGGCCGCGACCGTGACCGCGACGTCGCGACGGGCGACGACCGCCCCGCCAGCGAGCGGTGGTGTCGTCGCTGTTGACCGGCTCCTCCCTTCTTATTCCTCCCACGTCGCTGCGGTCACTCGGAGCAGGCCGTCGTGGTACGACGCCTCCACCGACCGGTGGTCGATGGGGTCGGGGAGGCGGACGACCCGACTCACCTCGCGACGTCGCGTCGGGAGGAACCGTCGCTTGCGGTCCGGGACGCTCGCGGCGATCCGGATCCGGCGGCCGTGGACCGAGACGTCGATGTCCTGCGTGCGGAGTCCAGGAAGGAGCGCGGAGACGACGTACTCGTCGCCGAACCGTTCGACGTCGACGGGGAGTGACCCGTCGCTTCCGGGCGTCGTCGGGAGGTCGTCGAGCGATGCGTCGCCGCTCTCGTCTGTGGTTGCCATGGGTTCGCACCTCGAACGGAGAACTACGACGAGCGAGCTGATAACGTCGCGTGTCGCAGTCCCTTCCTTCTTCAGGCGGTCGCGCTCGACCCGTCGTTCCTCTGCTCGCCGCTCTCGACGTCGAGCACGAGCGACTCCCCGTCGCGACCGAACTGTGTGCCGAACGCCGCCGACAGGTCGACCATCCGGTCGCGACTCCACTCCGCGACGTGGGCGGGCGCGGGGTCAACCGAACAGTTCGCGATCTCGGTCGGGGAGAGCCGAACCGACTCCACGTCACCGGCCGTCGTCACGACCACCTCGAACAGGAAGCTCCGGTCGTTCCGGAGGTCCGGGTCGACCGCGTAGTCGTCGACGAAGTCGCCCGTGTCGTAGAGGATGGGGACGCCGCGGTACAGTTCGACCCCCTGGAAGACGTGCGCGCTGTGGCCGTGGACGAGGTCGACGCCCGACTCGACCAGCCAGTGGGCGAACCGCTGGAACGACTTCGGCGGACGTTCGACCATGTTCGGCCCCCAGTGAAGCGAGGCGACGACCAGGTCGGGGTCGCTCTCGTGGGCGGCGGCGAGCGCTCGCTCGACCCGCGAGCGGTCGTCTTCGCGAGCGACGTCGAAGTACGCCGTCCCCGGGGAGTCGTCGGTGGCGGCGAACTCGGGAGTGTTGTCGGTGAACCCGACGAGCGCGACGGTGAGTTCGCCGACGTCGACGACGGCAGGTTGCCACGCGTCGTCCTCGTCGACGCCGGCACCGCAGAAGGGAATGTGTGCGTCGTCGAGCGCGTCGAACGTGTCGTCGAGCGCGTCGGCCCCGAAGTCGAGCACGTGGTTGTTCGCCAGCGTGACCCACGAGACGCCGGCGCGGGTGAGCGCCGGCAGCGCCCAGTTGGGGTCCGCACGGAAGTGATACGGGTGGTAGGTGACGGCCCACGGCGACCCGCGGGTGGAGAGACAGCACTCGAGGTTGACGAACAGCCCGTCGAGCGCGCGCAACCGGTCGTACGTCGACCCCCAGACCGCTTCTGGCGGCCGCCGCTCGGCGCGCTGACGGTCGTCGACGTTCCGCCCGAGCATCACGTCGCCGGTGAAGCCGAGATGGAGGCGGTCCATGCGTAGAGAGACGGGCCCCAGCGGAATGGCCGCGTCGCTCGTATCGACGGACAGTCCGCCCGCCCGACGCGTCCGGCGGAACGCTCATGTCGCTGTCCGCTGTGCGTTCGGTCGATGCGAGAGATCGACGGCGGTTCGGGCGGCGGACAGATACTCCGCACGGCGCTGGCGCTGTCGATGCTGACCGACACCCCGGTTCGACTGACTGACGTCCGGGGGTCGCGGTCGACGCCCGGTCTCCGACCCCAACATCTCGCCGGGGTCCGCGTCGCGGAGGCCGTCAGCGACGCCTCGGTGTCGGGTGCGGAGGTCGGCGCGACCGAACTCACCTTCGCTCCAGACGAGGTCACCGGCGGCAGTTACCAGTTCGACATCGGGACGGCCGGCAGCGTCACGCTCCTGTTCGAGACGCTGCTCCCGCTGGCGACGGCGCTCGACGAACCGCTCTCGCTGTCGGCGACGGGCGGCACCGACGTGAACTGGTCGCCGTCGATGGCCTATTACGAGCGGGTGAAACTCCCGCTTCTCGCCCGGTTCGGCCTCGACGCCGAGGTGACGCTCCACCGCAGCGGGTTCTACCCCGCCGGCGGCGGGCGGGCGACGCTCCGTCTCGGTCCGTCGTCGTTGTCGAGGGTCGATCTCACCGACCGCGGGCCGCTCGACCTGGTCGTCGTCCACTCGAAGGCGAGCACGTCGCTGGAGAACAAGTCGGTGGCGACGCGGCAGGCCGACGCCGCCACCGAGTCGCTCTCGGAGCGCGACGTCACACACGCCGTCGAGGAACCCGCCTACGTCCCGGCCACGTCGTCGGGGTCCGCCCTCCTGCTCGAGGCGCGCTACCGCGAGAGTCTGGCCGGGTTCGACGCGCTGGGCGAACGCGGCAAGTCCTCGGAGGCGGTCGCCGAGGAGGCGGTCGCCGCGTTCGAGGCGTTCGAGTCGACGACCGCCGCCGTCGACGTCCACCTCGCGGACCAGCTGGTCGTCTTGCTGGCGCTCGGCGGCGGCCGCGTCCGGATCCCCCGGATGACCTCCCACGTCCGGACGAACCTCGACGTCGTCGAAGCGTTCGGCGGGTCGGTGACCTGCATCGACGCGGCCGACGGGACGGTGCTGGTCGAGGTCGTCGACCGGATCGAGTGAGCGAACGTGTGATAAGTCAACACATCACTTAGTACTTGCTCTCGGAGCGCGTACTCTCCGACGATGTCCTCCGACACCGAAATCGCCCTCATCGACGCCGTCCGCACGCCGCACGGAACGCTCCTCGGACCGCTGGCCGACCACTCGGCGGTCGACCTCGGGACGGTCGCAGTGGAGGGGTTGTTCGAGCGAACTGACGTCGACCCCGACCTGATCGACTGGGTCGGCCTCGGCCACGCGCTGCAGGCCGGTCTCGGACAGGTCCCCGCCCGACAGGTCGTGTTGAACGCCGACCTGCCGCCGTCGACGCCGGCGACGACGATCAACGAGGCGTCGGGGTCCGGTCTCCGGGCTATCGCCCTCGGCGTCGACCGGCTGCTCGCCGGTCGTCGAGAGTTCGCCGTCGCCGGCGGGATGGAGTCGATGTCGAACGCGCCGTACCTGCTCCACGAGCTGCGGCGGGGTCGACGCTACGGTGACACGAAACTGGTCGACTCGATGATCTACGATGCGCTGTGGGACGTCACCGAGGACGCCCACATGGGCGAGTTGACCGAGGCGCTGGTCGACCGCGTCGACATCAGTCGCGAGGCACAGGACGAGTACGCCGCCCAGAGCCACCAACGGGCCGTCGACGCCAGAGAACACGGGACGTTCGACGACGAGATCGTCCCCGTCCCCGTCGGCGACGACGTGCTCGACGAGGACGACGGTCCACGGGCCGACACGACGCTCGAGGGACTCGCCCGACTGTCGCCCGCGTTCGTCGAAGACGGGACGATAACCGCCGGGAACGCCTCCGACCTCAGCGACGGCGCGGGTGCGGTCCTGCTCGGGTCGGAGTCGGCGACGCTCGACGCCGGTTTCGACCCGTTGGCGTGGATCGTCGACTACCACGTCGCCTACCGCGACCCCAAGTGGTTCGGGATGGCCGTCGGCGACGCGGTACAGGGGCTGTTGCGAGCGAACGACCTCGCCGTCGACGACGTCGACTCCTTCGAGTTGAACGAGGCGTTCGCCGCCCAGATGGTGTACGTCCGCGAGCGCTGCGGTATCCCCACGGAGAAACTGAACCCGAACGGCGGCGCGATCGCGCTCGGTCACCCCATCGGCGCCAGCGGCGGGATGTTGACGACGTCGCTCGTCCACCGGATGGTCGAGCGCGGTTCGACCTACGGCGTCGTCGGGATGAGTGTCGGCGGCGGCGGCGGCATCGCCATGCTGTTGCGACGGTAACCCGGCGGGTCGGTCCGTCGTTTCAGACTGACTCTCCGGTCGGGAACAGCCGTTTTTGCGCTCTGCGGGCGTAGTGATACGGATGAGCGATTCGAGTAACTCGACCGATTCGACCGATTCCGAACGGGCCCCAGCCGACGACGTGGACGGCCTCCCGGCCGTCACGCGCCTCGAAGAGAACGTCTACGAGATCGAACGGTCGGGCGAGATGCGCGTCCCGGCGCGCATCTACGCTTCGGAGAAACTGCTCGAGGAGATGCGAGCGCCGGGCGACCTAACGCTGAAGCAGGTACGCAACGTCGCCACCCTGCCGGGCATCCAGCGGTTCGCCGCCGTGATGCCCGACGGCCACCAGGGGTACGGGTTCCCCATCGGTGGTGTCGCCGCCGTCGACATGGAAAGTGGCGTCATCAGTCCCGGCGGTATCGGCTTCGACATCAACTGCGGCGTCCGCCTGTTGCGGACGAACCTGACGTACGACGACGTTCGCGGACTGGAGAACGACCTCGTGGGAGCACTCTACCGACTGATTCCGACCGGGACGGGAAAGGGTGGCGTCGTCTCCATCGGCCTCGACAACTTGGAGGGAATCTTGGAGAGCGGGATGATGTGGATGCGCGACCACGGCTACGCCACCGACGCGGACCTCGAACACTGCGAGGAGAACGGCCGGTTGCCGGGCGACCCCTCGAAGGTCTCGGAGATGGCGAAACAGCGCGGCGTCAAGCAGTTGGGGTCGCTCGGGTCGGGCAACCACTTCCTCGAGGTCCAGCGCGTCGCCGAGATCTACGACGAGACGCCGGCAGCCGCGTTCGGCCTCGAACTCGATCAGGTGGTCGTGATGATCCACTCGGGGTCGCGCGGACTCGGCCACCAGACCTGCACCGACTACATCCGGAGGTTCGAGAAGGCGTATCCGACGGTCGCCGCGTCGCTCCCGGACCGCCAACTCATCTACGCGCCCCTCGCCGACTCGCTGGCCGACGACTACCGGCTGGGGATGTACGCCGCCGCCAACTTCGCGTGGGCGAACCGGCAGGCGATGACGGACGCGGTCCGGCAGGTGTTCGCCGAGTTCTTCGACGACCCGACGGTCGAGCTGGTGTACGATGTCTGTCACAACGTCGCAAAGGAAGAGCCCCACGAGATCGACGGCCGTCGGAAGACGGTGCTCGTCCACCGAAAGGGGGCGACCCGGGCGTTCCCCGCGGGTCGCGAGGAGGTGCCGGTCGCCTACCGGGACATCGGCCAGCCGGTGTTCATCCCCGGGAGTATGGGAACTCACTCGTACGTTCTCTGCGGCGGCCCCGAGTCGTTGGAACGCAGTTTCGGGTCGACCGCTCACGGCGCCGGACGGCTAAAGTCGCGGACGCAGGCGAAGAAGGAGTACCGCGCGGGCGACCTACAGCGCGAACTGCGCGAGCAACAGATCTACGTCCGGGCGCGGTCGGGGGCAACCGTCGCGGAGGAGGCACCCGGCGCGTACAAGGACATCGACGAGGTGGTCCGCGTGAGCGACGCGCTCGGTATCGGGACGACGGTGGCGCGGCTGCGACCGGTCGTGAACATCAAGGGGTGAGGTTCAGAGCAGCGCGACGCCGATAGCGTTCGTGGAGGGCATCGTCACTCGGATTCGTGGGCGTCTGACAAGTCAGCTCCGCCTGCAGTCGTCGGGGCGGCACGTGGTCGAACGGTTATCCGTCTGGTGTCCGAACGGCCGGTATGAGTCGGAACCACGACCGGACGACCGTCGCCGTCGTCGGCGTCGGTGCAGTCGGGTCGACGACGGCGTTCTCGCTGATGACCCGCGGCGTCGCCTCGGAACTCGTGCTCGTCGACGTCGACGAGGCGCGGGCGACGGGCGAGATGATGGACCTCAGCCACGGAGCGTACTTCACACCGCCGGTCGACGTCACAACTGGCGGGTACGAGGAGTGTGCGGACGCGGACGTCGTCGTCGTCACCGCGGGAGCAGCACAGAAAGGAGGAGAGACGAGACTCGAGCTGCTGGAGCGGAACGTCGATATCTTCGAGGAGATGATCCCGCAGATCGCCGAGGCCGTCGACGACGACGCCGTCCTCCTCGTGGTCACCAACCCCGTCGACGTGCTCTCCTACGTGACGTGGGAGCTCGCGGACCTCCCGCACGAGCAGGTCGTCGGGTCGGGGACGGTGCTCGACACCTCCCGGTTCAGACACGTCCTCAGCGACCTGTGCGACGTCGACCCGCAGAACGTCCACGGCTACGTCGTCGGCGAACACGGCGACAGCGAGGTGCCGCTGTGGAGCTCGACCAACGTCGCGGGGATCCCCATCGGCGAGTTCCTCGCCCAGCGCGGCGAGACGCTCGACGACGAGAACCGGGCAGCGCTGACCGACCAGGTTCGAGAGGCGGCCTACGAGATCATCGAACGGAAGGGCGTGACGAACTACGCCATCGCGCTGGCGGCGACCGAGATCGTCGAGGCGGTCGTCCGCGACGAGCGGTCGGTGTTGCCGGTGTCGACGCTCGTGACCGACCAGTACGGCGTCGACGAGGTCTATCTGAGCCTCCCCTGCGTGCTCGGCCGTGGCGGAGTCGAGGCGGTCGTCGACCCGGTGCTGTCCGAGACGGAACGCGAGCGGCTGACCGAGTCGGCGACCGTTCTCGCCGAGAGCCGGCGGCGACTCGGCCGGTACGGCGAGTAGCTCACTCGACCGTCCGGAGCAGTTCCAGTAGTTCGTCCCGGTAGCTCGACGGGTCGACGCCGAGCGACGTCCGCTCGTCGTCGGTCAACGCGTCCCCGAACGATGTCGGATACGCGCCGCCCGCCAGTCGGAACTCGCGGCCCTCGGCCCACACGGCGAGCCACCCTTCTGTCGGGAGCGCCACCTCGTCGCCGTCGCGTTCGATGGGGGAGTCGGCGGTGAACTTCGTCAGGCGGGCGCGCGTGCCCGACGCGGTGCGCATGCGCTGGCCGCGGTGACGCTCGACGTTCTCGAAGCCGCGGTCGCGGAGATCGTCGGCGAAGCCGTTACGGGCCTCGGCGGCGACGGTGGGGTACCAAGCCGCCGTTCCGACACCCGGTGGCGGGGGTGGCGAGACTGTCAGCCGGGTGACGAAGCAGAACCGCCACACGCGGTCGAGTGCCCCGTCCGTCGCCTCGCTGATCGCGGCTCGGAGACCGGCGTCCTCGTAGACGCGGGTGTGTTCGTTCACCTCGGCGGTCGGGAGACTGAACACCGCACCCGAGGACTGCTCGTACAGTTCCCAGTCGTCGGTGTCGAGGGCGGTCGGCGGCGACGGGAGTCGCTGATCCATAGTCGTCGGTTGGGCGAGCGGCCGAATCAGTCTGTCCCCGAGAGTGTCGGCACTGACCACCGAAGCCGTTTATCTCCGTGCATGTGCTATGTTAACACGCCATGAGCGTTCGATGTCGGCTGTGCCGCCACGAGATCCACGACGCGGACGTTCGAGTCTGCTGTCGCTGTGGCTGGGTGATGGACAAGTGGTGCGCGGAGAACCACCGGCCGTGGTGTCCGCGACTCGGGGCAGAGTCGTGGCTGGGGGCGGTCGAGATATAAGAGGAGACGAACCGATCCGACTACGCGACGACGTGGTACCGCTCGCCGTCGCGTTCGACGAGCCCTTTCTTGGACAGCGTCTGGAGAATGGGGTAGAGGCTGATCGTCTGCATGTCGAGCGACTCACGGAGTGTCGAGACGTCGCCGCCGTTGATCGCATCGAGGTAGAGGTAGACGAGTTTCGACCCCGTCGATTCGAGGTCGGTGGGGACGGTGAACGCGGTGGGGTCTGCGGTGGTCGTCGAGTCGGTGCTGGTCTGTTCGGTGAGTTCGAGTGATTGCTGGTTCATGTTGTTATGTTGTCTTCTTTGAGTGACTTAAGTCGTTCGCGAGAGTCGATACCACGTCTGTCGTTACCACTCCATGCCGCCGTTGACGCCGAGGATCTGGCCGGTCATGTAGGACGACTCCTCGCTGGCGAGGAACCGGACGACGCCGGAGATGTCCTCGACGGTGGCGAAGCGGTTGAGCGGAATGCGCTCTTGGATCTTCTCTTGGATCTCCGGGGAGACCTCCGCGAGCATGTCGGTCTCGGTGAACCCCGGGGCGACGCAGTTGACCGTCGACCCCGAGTTCGAGAGTTCGAGCGCGAGCGTTCGAGTGAAACCGAATAGGCCGCTCTTGGTCGTCGCGTAGTTGGCCTGCCCGTAGTTGCCCTGCTGGCCGACGACGCTGGAGATGTTGACGAGTCGGCCGTGTTCGGCCGCCTTGATGTCGTCGTAGAACGCTTTCGAGGCGTTGAACACGCCACCGAGGTTGACGTTCATCACCTTGTCCCAGTCGTCTCTGGTCATGTTTTTGAACGTCTTGTCGACGGTGATGCCGGCGTTGTTGACGAGCACGTCCGTCCCGCCGAAGACCTCCCGGACGCGCTCGGCCATCGCGTCGACCTCGTCTCTGTCGCAGACGTCCGCCTGGACGGCGATGGCGGTGCCGCCGGCGTCCTCGATGGCGTCGACGACATCGTAGGCTTCGGCTTCCGAGGACCGGTAGTTGACGACGACGTTCGTGTCGTTCTCACGGCCGAGTTCTTCGGCGATGCCACGGCCGATACCTCGGGAGGCACCAGTGATCACACAGGTTCTGTTTTGGCTCATGATTGGCTTAGGTGAGGACCGGAAGCGAGAACCCGGCGGAGCGGGTCTTGCCGACCCACGCGACTCGGGACCGTCGTAGCGACCCTCACCGTTCAGTCAGAGAATCAACAACCGAGTATATAGAAATTGCCTATTACGGAATATTTTGAGTATAAGGTAATATTAGGACGCGTCTCGGACGCCGAGACGGCCGTCGAGAGACGTCCTCGAAAGAACTAGAGTAAATCTATCACGAGTGTACTATATAGATTCTCGAACGGCGTCAGTTTCGGCGACGGCAGCGGTGTCACTACTGACCAGACGGTGACACGAACGGCGTCTCCCGACTGTTACGTTTCGACCGTGGGGTCGTCACTCGGGAGGACGGCGGGAGGGGGGGAGAACGATGATTCGCCGACCCACCGGCGGGATGGGTCTACGACGGACCGAGCGTCGCGTCGAAACTCAGGGTTCGGGTGCGTCGTCGATGAGGACGACCGCCTCGCCCTCGATGATCTGCGTCCCGTCGGCGTTGTGGACGTCCGTCGAGAGGAGATACCGTTCGTTGCCGAGGCCCTCGACCACTTCGACGGTCGCCGTGAGCCGGTCGCCGATGTCGACCGGGCCGACGAACTCGACGTCCTGCGAGAGGTAGATAGTCAGCCCCGGCAGGCGCGCGAGCGCGGCGCTGATCAGCCCCGAGACGAGCGTCCCGTGGGCGATGTTCCGACCGAACCGGGTCTCCTCGGCGAACTCGGGGTCGAGATGGAGTCGGTTCGTGTCGCCGCTGGCGTTGGCGAACGTCAGGACGTCCTCCTCGGAGATCGACTTGGTGAACGTCACCCGGTCGCCGACGCTGATATGCTCCGGCCGGTCGACGGTCCGTTCGGTCTCCCAGTCCGTCCTGTTGTACGCGACCGACTGCGTTCCGGCCTCGACGTCGTCGCCGTCGATGAGACCGAAGGCGGCGAGCGTTGCGCGGTTGGCTTCGACGACACTGTTCATCAGATGGCCCGACGCCCGTACCCAAGCTTGCGCGAGATTGGAGCCGACGCCCCCGTTAGCGCTCGATTGTCGATTACTCATCGTTGAAAAGTCTCTTACCGTTGTTCCTCGGTAACATCCAGTAATATGGCTTTCGATACATATATGTCCTATGAGTTGACGAAACGCTTCGTCGGCTGAAGGGATCGTCCGCTGATTCCATTTGATACCATTGCTTACCAACTGAGGGTAACGAGGGGAAGATATTTGTATGTGCCGGCGGTTATGACTAGTCGAGATGACGAACGAGTCTGACGAGATGCCGTGGTCGCCTGCGTTCTTCACCGAGCAGATGCAGAAGGCCAGCGAGGAGTTCACCGACCAGCAGATGAAGCTGTTCAGCCAGATGCTGTCGGCGAGTAGTGGGGCGAACACGGACGGTTCGTCGTCGAAGAACCCCTTCGGCGACTTCACGAACTTCGGCAACTTCGGTAACTTCGGTCCGATGGGTGCCGCCGTGTTCAAGACGCGCGTCCAAAGCGGTGGACGCATCAGCATCCCCGACGCAGAGCGTGAAGCCCTCGACATCGAAGAGGGTGACATCGTCCAGACGTTCGTCGTCCCGATCAAACGCAACCGTAGTGATTCCCAATGAGTGAAACTTCCAACCCGTTCGCACAGATGTTCGAGATGCAGCGCCGCTCGATGGAACAGAGCCAGAAACTGTTCCACCAGAGCCTTGATTTCCAGAAGCAGTCCGTCAAGCTGTTCCGTGACAGCATGCAGTCGCAGAAGTCCGTCCAGCAGAAGGGGATGGACGTCTCGCAGACCGCTGTCGAGGCCTACCTCGACATGCTCGAGGCGACCGTCCCGGGCGACGAGAAGGCCTACGACAACCTCCACGAGGCCGTCGCCGACCAGTTCGAGGCGTTCCACGACGTGAACGAGGAGAGCTGGGCCGCGCTCCAGGAGACCCTCGAGGAGAACGGCGACGCCTACGACGAGTTCGTCGACCAGTACGCCGAGTACGTCGACGACTCCGTCGACGCCTACGTGCAGGCACTCGGTCAGTTCGAGGAACAGACCGAGGCCGTCACGGTCGAACTCGACGAGTAACTTCCGGACAACCTTTTGTACCCTTCGCGCGAGGCCCTAGATATGTCAAACCAGAACTCAGAGATGTACGACCCGGAGAAGTGGAGTGCGTTCATGGAGAACATGAACGAGACGTTCCTCGACCAGCTCGAACAGAACGTCGAGGCGCAGGCGAAGTTCGTCGAGACGTGGATGGACGCGATCGACGAGACGGCAGCCGACGACACCCTCACCGAGGGGCTCGAGGGGTACGCCCGCGCCTACGAGGTGTGGATGAACGCCGCCGAGACGCAGTTCGAGCGCGCCAGCGACGTCATCGAGGGCGAGGACGTCTCCGCCGAGGAGTTCCGCGACATCTGGCTCAACGCCGCAAACGAGTCGTTCAAGGAGGTCATGAGCACCTCCGCGTTCGCCGCGATGACCGGCCAGACCGTCGAGGACGTCCTCGAGTTCCAACAGGAGGTCGACAAGCAGGCCCAGGAGACGCTCCACCAGCTCGGCTTCGCGACCGAGGGTGACATCGCCGAGGTCGGCGAGCGACTCGTCGAACTCGAACGCCGCCAGCACAACGTCGAGGAGAAGCTCGACCGCGTCCTCGAGGCGCTCGAAGAGGACGAATGAACCCGTTCGTCCGCGCGCTGGACATGCAGCGCAAACAGTGGGAGCGGTCGACGGAACTCGTCGAGAAGGCGACGGCCACGCCCGACGGCGTGGAGACGATGAGCGAGGTCGACGTCGGACAGACGCCGAGCGAGGTCGTCTACGAGGAGAACAAGCTGCAGCTCCTCCACTACGAGTCGATGACCGAGGAACAACACAGCGTTCCCATCCTCGTCGTCTACGCGCTCATCAACCGACCGTACATTCTTGATCTCCAACCGGACCGCAGCGTCGTCCGCACGCTCTTGGAGAACGGGTTCGACGTCTACCTCGTCGACTGGGGGGAACCGTCGCGACTCGACGCCTCGCTCACCCTCGACGACTACGTCAACCGGTACATCGACAACTGCGTCGACGTCGTCCGCGAGCGCTCCGGTCAGGACTCGATCAACCTGCTCGGCTACTGTATGGGCGGGACGATGAGCGTCATGTACTCGGCACTCCACCCCGAGAAGGTCCGCAACCTGGGGCTAATGGCCGCCGGACTCTGTTTCGCCGGCGACAGCGGCGTTCTCGAACTCTGGGGCGACGACGACTACTACACGCCGGAGGCCGTCACCGACGCCTTCGGCAACGTCCCCGCGGAGTTCCTCGACATCGGCTTCGCGCTGATGGACCCCGTCGACAACTTCGTCACGAAGTATCTCCGCCTCTACGACAACATCGAACGCGAGGAGTTCGTCGAGAACTTCTCGCGGATGGAGCAGTGGATCGGCGACGGGATCGACGTCGCCGGGACGACCTACCAGCAGTTCCTCGAGGAGATCTATCAGAAGAACAGCCTGATGGAGAACGAACTCTATCTGGACGGGAAACACGTCGACCTCGCGGAGATCGACATGCCCGTCCTGCAGATCATCGGCGAGTACGACCACCTCATCCCGCCGGAGTCGTCGAAGGGGTTCAACAGCGCCCTCGACACCGAGGTGACGACGATGGAGTTCCCGACGGGACACATCGGCCTGTCGGTCTCCTCGAAGTCCCACGCAGAACTCTGGCCGCAGGTGTGTGAGTGGTTCGAGGAACGCTCGGTGGTCGACGAGGCGGAGGCCGAGGAGGTCTCCGAACAGGCTCAACTGCCGTCAGACGAGGCCGTCGAGGCCGAAGAGGCACCGGACGAGGTCGAGGAGGCCACGGAGGACGCCGGCGAAGACGAGTCCGTCGACGTCGAGGGAGCCACCGACGAGGCCGAGAGCGACGAACCCGACGAGGCCGACGAGAGCGAGCCCACGCTCGAGAGCGTCAGCGGCATCGGACCGAAACGGGCCGAACGGCTGCGCGAGACTGGTGTCGAGTCGCTCGACGATCTCGCGGACGCCGACGTCGAGGCGGTCGCCGACGCGGTCGACGTCTCGCCGGAGCGTGTCGACGACTGGCTCCAGCAGGCGAGAGAGCTGCTCGACCGATAGGTCTGCGAGCACGACTCTCCGTTCGGGGATCATAACAATCGTTCGTCGAAAATTTCATTACGATTTCACGAGGTTGTAGAGGTAATCGGGGAGTGACGGCTGGCGCGACCGTCCCGGAAGTTCGGTCGCCGTCCCGTGTCGCTCTCCGACCCCACAGCTATGAATCTCCAAGATCGGACCTGTGTCGTCACGGGATCGTCACGAGGTATCGGCCGCGGCATCGCCGAAGACCTCGGAGAACACGGCGCGAACGTCGTCGTCAACTACCGGTCCTCGGAAAGCGAGGCCCACGATGTCGTCGACGCCATCGAGGACGCCGGCGGCACCGCCATCGCCGTCCAGGCAGACGTCTGTGACAAAGCCGAGGTCGAGGCGATGGCCGAACGGGTACAGGACGCCTTCGGCGGGACGGACGTACTCGTCAACAACGCCGGCATCACCGTCGACAAGAAGTTCGAGAACATGACCAGAGACGACTGGGATAGAGTCGTCGACGTCAACCTCGGCGGCGTGTTCAACTGTACCCACTCCTTCTTCGACGACCTGAAAGAGGCCGAGAACGGCCGTCTCGTCAACATCTCCAGCGTCGTCGGCCAGCAGGGCAACTACGGGCAGGCCAACTACGCGGCGACCAAGAGCGGCCTGTTCGGCTTCACCCGGACCGTCGCGCTCGAACTCGCGAACCACAACACCACGGCCAACTGTGTCGCCCCGGGGTTCGTCCAGACCGACATGCTGGAGAAGGTCCCCGAGCGCGTCCAGGAGAAGATTCTGACTCGGATTCCGCTCGATCGCTTCGCCACCGTCGAGGACATCTCCGGCATCGTCCGGTTCGTCGCCAGCGAGGAGTCGTCCTACATGACCGGCCAGATCCTCGGCGTCAACGGCGGCATGGAGTGGTAGTCAGACCGGCAACACGGGAACGTTCGCCAGTCTGAGGACGCGGTCGGTACAGCTTCCGATGTGGTGGTGCCGATGGTCGGACGCCCCGTGTTTCCCCATGACGATGAGATCGATGTCGTTCTCGTCCGCGTAGTCGATGATCTCCTGGTGAGGGTTTCCGCGGACGCACTCGGAGACGACCTCGAGGCCTCGTTCGGTCCCTGCGGAGACGACTTCCTCGCAGGTGGCCTCGCCGTCCTTCTCGAGCTCTTCGAGGAACAGTTCGTCGCCGCTCAGCGCCGGCGTCGCGTAGACGGTCTCGTCGACGACGTACAGCGTGTGGATGCGCGCGTCGTACTTCTCGCCGAGGTCGAGCGCGTGTTCGATACCGCGTCGAGCACCCTCGCTGCCGTCGGTCGGGATCAGGATCTCTTTGAACATCACAGCTACCCATACGTCGGGAAACGACATGAAGACGGGCCCGAGTACCGTGGGGTGACAACGCGGAAAGAGGATAAGAGCCTCGCTGTCGTACCCCTCGACGATGGATTGGCACAGCGTCCCGACCGAGTCGGTGCTCGACGAACTCGACACCGACGCGACGGGGTTGACGAGCGAGGCGGTCGACGACAGAGTCGCCGAGTACGGACCGAACGAACTCCGACGCGGCGAAGGTGTCTCGCCGCTGGCACTGTTCGTCTCGCAGTTCCAGGACGCGCTCGTCTACCTCCTGTTCCTCGCGGCGGCGCTGTCGTTGGCGGTCGGCTTCCTCCCGGGAGAGGAGCCAGCGTACGTCGACGCGGCGCTCATCCTCACGATCCTGCTGGCCAACGGCGTCTTCGGCTTCGCACAGGACTACCGTGCCGAACGGTCGATCGAGGCGTTGCGCTCGCTGTCGACACCGACGGCGACAGTTCGCCGCGACGGGCGGACTGTCGAGATACCCGCGACCGAGCTAGTCCCCGGCGACGTCGTCCTCCTCGAGGCTGGCGACGCGGTCCCAGCCGACGCTCGGCTCCTCGAGGTGGCGACCCTCGAGACCGACGAGTCGGCGCTGACCGGCGAGAGCGCGAGTGCCGTCAAGGAGGCGACCGTCCTCGACGAGGCGACGCCGCTGGCCGAGCGTCGGAACCTCGTGTTCATGAACACCACCGTCGTCCGCGGCCGGGGACGAGCGGTCGTCGTCGAGACCGGGATGGACACCGAGGTGGGTGCGATCGCGACGCAGTTGGAGACCGCCGAGGACCGCGAGACCCCGTTCCAGCGCGAAGTCGACAGACTCGGGCGACGCCTCGGAGCCGGCGTCGTCGCCCTCATCGTCCTCATCGCCGTCACCCAACTGCTGATCACACAGACTTCGCCGACGCTCGTCCTCCTCGTCGCCATCACGCTCGCCGTCGCGGCCGTCCCCGAGGGGCTCCCGGCGGTGGTGACGCTCACGCTCGCGTTGGGGTCGCAGAAGATGCTCGAGCGGAACGCGCTCGTCCGCAACCTCCCGGTCGTCGAGAGCCTCGGTTCCGTCGACGCCATCGTCACCGACAAGACGGGGACGCTCACGGAGAACCGGATGACCGTCACGCGCGTGCTCGCCGGCGGGACCGTTCACGAGTTCGCGACGGAGGACAGCCCCGTCGACGACAGCGAGACGACGCCCGAGGAGGGAGAACGGCTCGCGACCGACGGCGACGGCGGCCCCGACCGGAGCGCGCTCGAAGCGCTGCTCACCTGTGGCGTCTTCTGTAACAACGCCGAACTCGACCCGGCAGCGGCGACGCCGCCCGACCCTGCGACGGACGGCGAGCGAGGGTCGGCGGCCGACGACGGCGGCGACGACTTCCGCGGCGATCCGACCGAGGTCGCGCTGCTGCGCGCCGCCCGACGGGCCGACGTCGAGCCGGCGGGCGAGCGACTCGCCGAGTTCCCGTTCGACTCCGAGCGCAAGCGGATGACCGTCGTCGTTGCCGACGGCGAGGGCGACGGGCGCGAACCGACGGCGTACACGAAGGGGGCACCCCGGGTCGTGTTGGACCGCTGTGACCGCCTCCTGCACGACGGCGAGGTCGTCCCGTTGACCGACGAGCGACGCGAGGAGGTGTTGGCGGCGACCGACGAGTTCGCGGGCGACGCGCTTCGGGTCTTAGGGTTCGCTCGACGTACCGGGATCGACGCCGACGCCGACGCCGACGACGTCGAACGCGAGATGGTGTTTCTCGGCCTCCAAGGGATGATCGACCCGCCCCGACCGGAGGTCGAGGCGGCCATCGCCGACTGCCGGGGGGCCGGTATCGGCGTGGTGATGGCGACCGGCGACAACGTCGAGACGGCGAAGGCGGTCGGCCGACAGTTGGGGTTCGACGCGACGACGGCGGCGACCGGTGCTGACGTCGAGGCGGCGACCCCCGAAGAGCTAGCAGATATCCTCGAGTCGGTGGAGATCTTCGCCCGGGTCGACCCCTCGCACAAGGTCGACATCCTCCGGGCGCTCCAGGAGAGCGGCCGGACCGTCGCGATGACTGGCGACGGCGTCAACGACGCACCAGCGCTCCGGAACGCCGACGTCGGCATCGCGATGGGTATCCGAGGGACGCAGGTCGCTCAGCAGGCGTCGGACATGGTGCTCCGCGACGACAACTTCGCCACCATCCGCGACGCCATCGCCGAGGGACGCGGTATCTTCGACAACATCCGCAAGTTCGTCAACTTCCTGCTGTCGGCGAACGCGGGAGAGGTGCTCGTCGTCTTCGCCGGCGTCCTCCTCGGCGCGTTGTTCTTCCCCGAGGCGTTCGGCGGCAACGAGGAGGCGCTCGTGCTCACGCCGGCGATGATCCTCTGGATGAACCTCGTCACGGACGGGCCGCCGGCGCTCGCACTCGGCGTCGACCCGAAGACCGACGACGTGATGTCGCGCCCTCCACGCGGTAGCGACGCCTCCGTCATCGACGTTCGGATGGCCGGGTCGGTTCTCAGTACGGGCGTCCTACTGACGGTGGTGGGGCTCTGGCTCTTCTTTACCAGCATCCAGGAGACCGGCGAGTTGGTCGTCGCACAGACGGTGCTGTTCACGTTCCTCGTCGTCGCCGAACTCGTCCGTGCGTACCTCATCCGCCGCCACTACGGACTCCCCGTGCGGTCGAACCCCTGGCTGTTGGCGGCGGTCGCGACGTCGTTGGGGTTGCAGTTGGCCGTCCTCTACACGCCGCTGGCGACCGTGTTCCGCGTGGTTCCGCTCTCGGCGACGGGGTGGGAGACGGTCGCCCTCGCGGTCGGGGTGTTCACGCTCGTGAGCCTGACGCTGTCGGTCGTCGTCGAACGAGTCGCCCCGCGGGTCACGCAGACGGCCGAACCGTGAGGACGGGGACCCCCGTCGTGCGGACAACTCGTTCGGTGACGCTGCCGAACACCACCCGTTCGAGACCGGTCCGACCGTGGGTCCCCATCACCACGAGGTCGACGCCCGCTTCGTCGACGTACTGGCAGATCTCGTCGGCTGGCAGGCCGACTCGAACCGTCCCCGTCGACTCGACGCCCGCTTCGGTCGCTCGCTCGGTGAACGCGTCGACGGAGTCCCGTGCGTAGGTCTCGAGCGTGGTACGGATGCTCGGGAGCGCGGGTCCCGACTCGAACCCTCCTGCGATCGCCCGCGAGTCGACGATAGAGAGCACGTGGAGTCGGCCGCCCGTCGCCGTCACGACGTCGAGTGCGTGCGTGAGCGCCGTCGTCGCCCCCTCGCTTCCGTCGGTCGGCACCAACACGTGGTCGTACGACGGGACGGTTCGCTCGTCGTCGAGATGGACGGTCGCGACCGGCACCGGTGCCTCCCGGAGCACGCGCTCGGCGACGCTCCCGAGGAAGAACCGCTGCAGTCCGGTCCGTCCGTGGGTTCCCATCACCACGAGGTCGACGTCGTGGGCGGCCACGTAGTCGATGATCGCAGTGTGGGGTATCCCCTGTCGGACGCTGGTCTGGACGCGACAATCCGCCTCCTCGGCGAGTTTCCGGACGTGGTCGACGGCCGCGTGGGCGCTCTGTTCGGCTACCGACATCCCCTCCTCGCGGTCGGGACCGACCAACTCGTCTTCGAAGTGTCGGAGGTCGACGACCGAGAGCACGTGAACGGTACCGTCCCCGAGTCGAGCGAGCGCGAAGGCGTGTCTCGCCGCCGAGATCGCCCACTCGCTCCCGTCCGTCGGAAGCAGGATACGGTCGTACATGAGATGTGTTACGTGCTCGAACCGCTTGACGACTCGCCCGCGGGAACTTGCAGTTGCAAGTATGGGATACTTCCCTCCGGCCTTCGTTTACGAACAGGCCGGAATGCCAATCCACAGTCAACCACTACCGCGGATAGCGGAGGGTGTCGGATGAGGAATCGACTCCGTCGGCTTCTCTCCCGTCTCCTCGGCCGCGAACCGGAGGTACAGATGCGAACGGACGGGAACGGGGAACGTCGCCGTGACACGTCGACCAACGTCACCGTCGGCGCACGACCCTCGAACGGGAGTCGCAGCGAGGCAGATCTGTTACTCGAAGACGGCGTACGCCCGAGAGAGCGGTTCGTCGACCTGATGGAGGCCAACGACGGGTGGCTCCGTCAGCAGACGCTCGTCGAGGCGACACAGCTCTCGCAGGCGACGGTGAGCCGGACGCTCACGACGATGGAAGAGGAAGGGGTTGTCACCCGCCGTCGCGTCGGCCGCGAGAACGTCGTCTATCTCTCGGGTCGCGAACCGAGCGACCTCGAGACCGAACTCGACGCCGGAACGGACGGCCGAACGCCGACGTAGTCGCGAGTTCCCCGACCGGACCGCCCCCGACTGCGCGCTATCGCACCACTCGTCGTAGCCGCGCACAGGTCGATCCCGACCGATATCTCCTCCCTACCGTGACCGACTAGGCAGATGCTACGTCCGCCTCGCCGCCACAACAGTCTGAAACTCATCGAAACGGTGTGTATGTGCTTTAGCCGCATGGAACGTCTACTCTGTCAATGGCCGCACAAGGACGTTCGGGTACGAACCGTGACCGAGTCCAGCGCGTGCAAGAGGTTCTGAGCGATCCCCGTCGGCGGAGCATCCTCCAAGAACTGGCGGCACTCGCAGACGAGGAGGTGAGCTTCGAGACGCTCGTCGACCGCGTCGCGAAGCAGGAGCCCGTCGACCGCGACCGACTCGCGAGCGACCTCCACCACATCCACCTCCCAAAACTGGCCGATCTAGGCGTCATCACCTACGACGCACAGAGTCGAAACATCACTCACCACACCTGTCGCGTGGCGGACGTCCTCGCGCTCGCCAGCGAGGCGCTGGAGGACCGTCGATGACGGGCTGTCCACGGATCGACTGGGCCTCCCCGCTCCGTGACCTCCTGTCGGTCGTCGCCGAGCGCCCCGACGGAACGGACGCCGGTTACTTCTGTCGGGCCTGCGGGACGACGCTTGAGGCCCACCAAGCGACGTGTCCCGACTGTGGCAGTCGTATGCTCGAACCCACACACGACACCGAGACTCGGCGCGGCTGACGCGTCTCGCCGCCTCGGACGCGACGGCTCTTTTCGAGACCGCTCACCGACGGAGCCACCACCACGCCGCACCGACGACGACGACGGCGACGACGGCGACGAGCGCGACGACGGGGACGGTCGTCGTCGGTTCGACGATCTCCAGTCCCACCACCAGCGGTGCTGCGGTCCGCGAGACGCCCCGCTCGTCCTCGTAGGTCAGCGTCATCGTCATCGGATGCGTCGTCGCGACGGCGTCGTCGTCGACGGTCACCTGGACGGCGACGCTCGTCGACTCCCCGGGCGCGAGCGTCCCGACGAACGCCGCCGGCGCGTCGCTCGACAGCGGGTCGACCGGGTCGACGGACGCCCGGACGTCCGTGAGCGTCTCGTCGCCGACGTTCGTCACGAGGAGTTCGAGGCGATTGTCGGAGTCGATCTCGACGGTCGAATCGACCGCCTCGACCGTGAGGACGTCCCGCCGCTCGCCGACGGCGCGCGAGATGTCGATCCGGTCGCTGACCACGTCGTAGCCCCCGCTCGTCTCGTACTCCACGTCGAACCCGAAGCGCCGCGGGCCGGGATCGGCGTCGTTGGGGACGGCGACGGTGAACTCGAAGGGGACACGGTCACCGGGGGCGAGGTCCCCGAGCGGGTACTCCCGTTCGAGGGCCGTGAACGACTCGGGGGGCGACCGGACGACGAGGACGGCGTCGGTGACCGATCGGGTGCCGGTGTTGACGAGTTCGCCAGCGATCCGGCCCGTCGCCTCGACGCGGAGCGTATCGTTCACCTCCTGTATCGCGAACGTCTGCTCGGGGTCCGGACGGAAACTCAGCGTGAGGACGCGCGAACGACGGTCGACACCCCGAACGTCACGGTAATCGACGACGGCACGGAGCGGGTACTCGCGTTGTGCGGCGTCGGGGGCGACATCGACGACGTACTCGGCACGTCGGGTCTCACCGGGTTCCCACGATCCGACGAACGCCTCGGCACGCGTGGCGTTCTCCGCGAAACGGACCTCGGGGTCCGTGGCGGTGACCGTGACGACTGTGTCGCGAGCAGTCTGGACTCCGTCGTTCGTCATCGAGACAGTGACCGTCCCACGACTACCGACCTGGACGTCGCTTTCGACGTCGCCGACCGAGAAACGCGGGCGGTCGTCGACCTTGACGACGAGCGTCAGCCGCCGCGTCACGTCCCAGTCGCTGAACCGCGGTTCGCGGTCGGGGTTGTCGGCGTCGTACCGAACGATGTGGGTGTAGGTGTACGTCACGACGACCGGGAGTTCGTAACGGCCGGGTTCGGCGTCGTCGTCGGCGATGACGGTGAACCGGTAGGGGCCGTGCGTCCCGGTAGGCAGCGTCCCGGCGGGATACCGGCCGGTGTCGACGGTGACAGGTGCCCTCCCAGGTCTGAGTTCGAGCGTCGTCGCTCGCGCGGTCGTCACCCGGTCCAGATAGGAGGCGGGACCGCCGCGGTCGACCGACCCGGTGTTGGCGACGTACACCTCGACGACGTTCTCCTCACCCGGAATGAGGAGGTTGTCGGGGGCGAACAGCGCCAGTTCCGGGTTTCCGACGACGCTCTGGTCGTCCTGTGCGGTTGCGGGGAGGGTGACCGACAACAGGAGCAGCCCCACGAGGAAGACGCGGAGGGCGGGGCGCATAGCGTTAGATACGGTCGTTACGACGATATATGTTCTCTCGACGCCTATCTCGTAGGTATGCCAGCATCCCCGGCGATCGAACTGTCGGGTCTCACGAAGTACTACGGCGACGTCTGTGGCATCGAGGATCTGACGCTGACCGTCGACCGCGGCGAGATATTCGGCTTCCTCGGGCCGAATGGGGCCGGGAAGTCGACCGCGATCCGGACGTTCCTCGGCTTCCTCCGACCTACCGCGGGCGAGGCGTACCTGCTGGGAACGCCCGTCTCCGATCGTCGCGCGCTCATCGAGGTTAAACGCGAGATCGGCCACATCCCCGGCGACTTCGCGTTCTACGACTCGCTCACCGGTCGCCGTCACCTCGACTACTTCGAACGC
Source organism: Halogranum amylolyticum (assembly GCF_900110465.1). GTDB lineage: Archaea > Halobacteriota > Halobacteria > Halobacteriales > Haloferacaceae > Halogranum > Halogranum amylolyticum. The sequence continues at coordinate 243,976 of NZ_FODV01000001.1, read as the reverse complement.
CTCCGCGGCGGCGATCGTCGCGAGGAGCTGGAGCGACTGTTTCCCGCGCCGTTCGACCGGAAGGTCCGGACGTACTCGCGGGGGAACCGGCAGAAACTCGCCATCGTCCAGGCGTTCATGCACGACCCGACGCTCGTCGTCATGGACGAACCGACCGCCGGACTCGACCCGCTGGTCCAACAGACGTTCTACGAGTTCCTAGAGGCCGAGCGCGACCGCGGCGTGACGACGCTGTTCTCCTCGCACGTCCTCAGCGAGGTGCGTCGCGTCTGCGACCGCGTCGCCGTCATCCGCAACGGACGGCTGGCTGCCGTCGAGGAGATCGACGCGTTGTTGCGGAAGAGCGGGAAGGTCGTTCGCGCGTCGCTCGCCGAACGGCCGCCGGTCGAGTCGTTCGACCTCCCCGGCGTCGTCCGCGGCGAGTACGAGTCGGGAGGCGTCCTGCGACTCGTCGTCAACGGCGGCTACGACGAACTGCTCGACCGCCTCGCCGGTTACACGGTCGAGGACGTCGAGATACGGGAGGCGTCACTGGAGGACGTGTTCATGCACTTCTACACTGGTCAGGACGTCGACAGCGCGGGCGACGGGACGACGCCGGACGTCGCCTCGGTCACGGAGCCGACCGATGTTTGAGATCACCGCCTTCGAGACGCGGCGTCGCGGCCGACAGACGCTGCTGCTGTCGACGCTGCTGGTGGTGACGATCGGCCTCGTCGTCGGTCTCTACCCCTCCATCGCCGCCTCCGGCGTCGACTTCGAGGCGTACGTCGAGTCGTTCCCCCCGGAGGTGCGCAACGCCTTCCTCGGGAGCGTCGAGAACATCGGCACCGTCGAGGGATTCCTCGTCACGGAGCTCTACCAGTTCGTCTGGGTGCTGCTCTTGGGGATCTACTTCGGCTACGTCGCCGCCGGGACGATCGCTGGAGAGATAGAGGGCGGTTCGGTCGACCTCCTGCTCGTCAACCCCGTCTCACGGTCGCGTCTCGTCGTCGGGAAGTTCTGTTCGCTGCTCCCCGTCGTCGTCGTCGTCAACGCTGTCGCGTGGTTGGCGGTACTCGTCGCTGTCGCGCTCGTCGACGAGACGGTCGATCCGGTCGACCTGTTCGTCGTCCACGCGCTGTTCGTCCTCTATCACGCGGCATCCGCGTCGGTCGGCCTGCTCGCGTCGGTTGTCGTCGATCGGGTGCGGGTGGCACAGGGAATCGCCATCGCGGTCCACTTCGGGCTTTATCTCGTTGACAGCCTGACGCTCGACACCGACTACGAGTGGCTCGGCGACCTCGCGCTGTCACGCCACTTCGACGTCGGCGAATTACTCGTCGCGGGCGACGTCGACTGGGCCGGACTCGGCTACCTCGTCGTCGTCACTGTCGTGCTCGTGGTGGCGAGCGCCGAACTGTTCGAGCGGACGGACGTCACTGCTTAGGCGGTCAGATCGATCGCCCGCATCTGCTCTTGATAGCGAGTTCGGATGGTGACCTCGGTGACGTCGGCGACGTCGGCGATGGCCGACTGCGTCTCCTTCTCGCCGCAGAGCATCGAGGCGAGATACACCGCCGCGGCGGCGAACCCCGACGGCGACTTCCCGGCGTGAATCCCCTCGGCGGTCGTGTCGGCGACGATCTCCTCGGCCTTCCGCTCGACGACCGGCGAGACGTCCAGTTCCGAGCAGTACCGGGGGACGTACTGGCTGGGGTCGGTCGGTTCGACCTCGAGTCCGAGCTCCTGTGAGAGATGTCTGTAGGCTCTCCCGACGCGGTCGTGGTCGACACGTGCGACCTCGGCGACCTCGTCGAGCGTCCGGGGGATCCCCCCACGCCGCATCGCCACGTGGAGCGCTCCTGTCGCGACACCCTCGATCGAGCGGCCGCGGATGAGGTCCTCGTCGAGTGCGCGGCGGTAGATGACCGCGGCCATCTCCTGGACGCTCTCCGGCGCGCCGAGCGCAGAGACCATCCGGTCGATCTCGCTGAGTGCGAACTGGAGGTTGCGCTCGCCGGCCTCGTTGGTGCGAATCCGCTGTTGCCAGGTCCGGAGTCGGTTCATCTGTTGGCGCTTCTCGCCCGACAGCGAGCGACCGTTGGCGTCCTCGTCTCGCCACCCGATCTCGGTGGTGAGTCCCTTGTCGTGCATCGCCGGCGTCGTCGGCGCGCCGACGCGCGACTTCTCCTCGCGTTCGGACTGGTTGAACGCGCGCCACTCCGGCCCGCGGTCGATGTTCTCTTCCTCGACGACGAGCCCCGTCTCCTCGTGGATCAGCTCGCCGTCCGCCGTGCGGACGAGTTCGTCGTCGTCGACCTCTTCGGGGTCGAGCCGTTCGTCCGTCTGCGTCTTCGTCTCGGTGTCCGACGGCTGGTCGTGTCGTGCTGACCGCGGACGGGCTGAGTGCTGCGTCATACGGCCGGGGTGACCCGTTGCTCACCTCGCTCGTGAGCCCCCGTCGAATGAGACCCGACACTGTCGATCGCTAACTGCGTATGGCATTCCGGCATGGACTTCTGATAGATTCCACAACTCAAAAGAGCTTTTGGCTAATAGATTTTCAAGAAAAGAAGCTCTCGAGTGTCCGAAAAAGGAACGAAAATCTCTCCCCGAGATTTTATTCCGAGCCTCGTAGTTTCGGCTCTGAAGGTGACGAGGTTCGAATCTCGGCCGGCGCAGCTCCTCGGCTTGAGTGGACCGGCCGAGCGGCGACCGTGTCGACCGGTGGGGTCTGCCGCTTCGACGAAACGTTCAATTCGTCGGACGGTGTCTCTCTCCGACAGTGAACGTCAGCATCATCGGCAGTGGCTACGTGGGGACGACGCTCGCGGCGTGTCTGGCGGAGCTCGGCCACACGGTCACCGCGATCGACGTCGACGAGTCCGTCGTCGACCGGCTCAACGCCGGCGACGCGCCCATCCACGAACCGGGTCTCGCCGACCTGCTCGCGGAGCACGCCGGTACCCGCCTCACGGCGACCACCTCCTACGACGCCGTCCGCGACACCGACGTCACCTTCCTCGCGCTCCCGACGCCGTCGCGCGAGGACGGCAGCATCGACACCGGCCTCGTCGAGCAGGGGACGGAGTCGCTCGGTGCGGCGCTCCGCGAGAAGCAGGGCTCACATCTCGTCGTCGTCAAGAGCACCGTCGTCCCCGGGACGACGGCCGACCGCGTCGCCCCACTGCTCGAGGAGACGAGCGGGAAGCGACTCGGCGAGGGGATCGACGTCGCGATGAACCCCGAGTTCCTCCGCGAGGGACACGCGGTCTCCGACTTCCTCGACCCCGACAAACTCGTCTTCGGCGCCGAGCGTGAAGGGCCGATCTCGACGCTCCGGGAGCTCTACCGACCGCTGACGGAGCGCGGGGACGTCCCGGTCGTCGAGACGGGTCTCCGCGAGGCCGAGATGATCAAGTACGCCAACAACGCCTTCCTCGCGACGAAGATCAGCCTGATGAACGAACTCGGGAATATCTGCAAGGAGTACGGCGTCGACGCCTACGAGGTCGCAGACGCCATCGGGTTGGACGACCGCATCGGGTCGCAGTTCCTCGCCTCCGGCGTCGGGTGGGGCGGGTCGTGCTTCCCGAAGGACGTCGCCGCGCTCGTCGCCGCCGCCGACGCGGCGGGCTACGACGCGGGGCTCCTGAAGGCCGCCGTCGACGTCAACGACCAGCAACCGAGGCGTCTGCTCGCGTTGCTGGACGACCACGGCGACGTCGCCGGCGAACGAGTGGCCGTCCTCGGGCTCGCGTTCAAGCCCGGCACCGACGACGTCCGCGAATCTCGGGCGATCCCCGTCATCCAGGGGCTGCTCGACCGCGGGGCCGACGTCGTCGGCTACGACCCCGTCGCGACCGACCGGATGCGCCAGCGGTTCCCGGAGATCGAGTACGCCGACAGCGCCGCCGCGGCGCTCCGCGGTGCACACGCCGCCGTCGTCGTCACCGACTGGGACGAGTTCGCCGCGCTCGACGAGGAGTTCGAGGCGATGGCTCGTCCGGTCGTCGTCGACGGCCGACGCATCGTCGAGCGACGAGACGGTCTGACCTACGAGGGGCTCACCTGGTAGCTCGCCGTCACAACGAGCGCGAGGAAGCAGTAGGCGAGAGCGACGAGCACGTTCCGTTTCGGGGCCGTCGGTGCGAACCCGGGGGACGTCGTCGAGAGCGGTCGACCCGCCCGAACACGATCACGTCCGTTCGTCGATCGAACGGTGGACCGCCCGACGGATGCATCCCGTCGATCGTACCAGGTCAGTTACGACTGTTGCGACGCCGGGAGACCGCCACTTCCTCGACGGGAACCCCGTTCCGGTCGTTCGGTTCGCTCGACACGTCGGCGCGTCCGACTGTCTCGATATACGTCTCGTGAATCTCTGTAGAATCCATCGACCACCCGGAGCCGATTCGGTATCGCTCCCGGTCGCTGCCCGAGACTGACCCCCGAACGCCCGGAGCGTTCCACATGACAGCCATCCCGAGTAGTCGCCCGTGCGATCTCGACCGAACCCGCGCGACGGACGTCGATTCTCGTCTCTCCCCCGACTTCTGTGTTCCTGGGTATGACAGAACTTATACTCCACGAGTTGCTAGTCTCTGTTGTTCCGGGCCCCGCAACAGCTCGGTTCGCGTGCCAAAACGACCGGCTTGCGACCCGGAACCTTCTGCCGACCGGAGACGACCGAGGAGCGACGGCTCCGTCGAGACGCTCTCCCGCGTTCGTCGGTCGAGATGGAGCGTGGGCGTCCTCACCGCCGGAGCAGCCGGAGCGCCGACACCGTCACCAGCAGACCGACGACGAGAGTCACGAGGACGGCGCTCGGTCCACCCACAGCCCCGGCGGGTTCCGCGGAGGTGTCGACGGCGGTGTTCGCGACGTCGTCCAGCGCAGACGCCGGGGTCTCCATCCCCGGTTCTGCGACCGCCGGCGTCGGTTCCGGCGGCGACGCCGACACCGGCGTCTGGCTCTGGGGAGACTCCCGCGTCGGTGTCCGCTCCGGGGCGGGTGTCGGAGTGGGCGTCGACGCCGGGTCGACAGCCACCGCGAACGTCGAGAACCCCGGTGTGGTGGCGGCGTAGCGACCGTCTCCGAGTTCGGTCGTCTCGAGACGATGCCATGAGCCGTCGTACCGCCACAGCGACACCGTCAGGTCGTCCCGGTCGGTGAGCGTCTCCTCGTCGACGACGAAACGAACCGTGGCGGTGTCGACAGCCGTGCTCTCGATGCCGTCTGGCGTCACCGAGACGTACGCGAGCGGTTCCGCGGCGGCGAGCTCCGGAACCGACTCGGCGGTCTCGAACGTCGAGACCGTGATCGTGTACCGGTTCGTCGCCGACTGCGTCTCCCAGTCGAGGCGGAGGACGCCGACTCCGCTCGACTCCACCGACCGGGGGAGGTCGACCGAGAACGACGTCGCCGTCGAACCGCGCTGTACGTCGACGAGTACCCCGCCCCGTCGCTGTGTAACGGAGATTTCGGGTTCCGAGGAGGCGTCGGCACCTCCACTGTTCGCGCTCCCGCTCCCTCCACCGCCACTGGACGGTCGGGACGGTTCGGACACGGGGGTTCGAGTCGGTGTCGGTTCCGGTGTCGCCGTCGCTTCCGGCGTCGCCGTCGGCGACGGGACTGGAGTCGACGTGGGGGCCGGTGTCGGTTCAGGCGTCACGGTGGGCGTCGGCTCGACGACACGGAACGTCACGTCCCCGTAGACGTCGACGCCGAGCTCCACTCCCGTCGGGTCGGCCAGTTTCGTCTCCGACCCGACGAGTCGTGCGGTCGTCTGCGTCCCACCCGCTCCGACGAACTCGAACGTGAGTTCGGCGAGCGCCGGTCCGTCGACGCCGCCCTCGCGGAGTTGGTTGAACGTGACCGACCCCTCGTCGTCGACGTTGACTACCGGCGTCTCGAAGTCGTCCGTCCCCTCGACGGATCGAACCCGGAGGACGCTCGGGTCGAACGCGACCGTCGCCTGGTAGCCGCCGACGTCCCGGGCGTCCGTCCACACTACGACCGTCGCCGTCTCGCCGGGTTCACCGTCGAGCGTCCCGCCCTCGACACCCGCCGTCTCGCCGACGCCGACCGTCGTGGTCTCGGCGACCGCGACGCCGACTGTCTGCATCGATCCCACCGTCACGAGGAGAACGAGCACGACGGAGAGTAGTCGGCCGAGTGAGGCGTTACGCGTCATCTAACGCTCCGTTCCGATCCTGTTTCGGATCGCGATCGCGTCGGCGATGTCGACGTCGCCGTCGCCGTCGACGTCCGCGGCAGTCTCGTCGACATCGTCATCGTAGCGCGCGATCCGTCGCTGGACGAGTCCGACGTCGTCCGCGTCGATGTCGCCGTCGCCGTCGACGTCGCCCGCGAGCGTCTCGTCTTCGGGATCGTCCTCCTCGCCTTCGCCGTCTCCACCGGACGGCGCGAACCGCTCGGCAAACCGAAGGTCGAACCCGAACTCGCTGTCGGCGTCGGTCTCGAACACGCCGAGCGACGGGGAGTAGGTCCGGACCTGGATGCGGTCGTCGCCGCCGGCACCGTCGCCGGGGAGAAACGAGACGAGTCGCAGCCACCCCTCCCCACCCCGTCGCCGTCGCTGGTAGTCGGCCATGATCTGGTAGACGGGTAGTCCGTCGTCGTTCTCCGACACCCGGAAGCTCTCCCCGCCGTCTCTCGAGAAGTGGCCGTTGAACACCGCGAAGATCTGGCTGTTCGTCCTGACGAGTTCCCGCCACGTCGTCTCGCCGGCGTTCCCCGTCGCTCTGTTCGGGTCGGGGTTGCCGTCGACGGTGGTCTCCCCCCAGTCGCCCTGGACACGCTCCATTCGGTCACCGTCGTCTCTGAGATACGAGTGCGTGGTGACGATGGTCGGACGGTCGGCGTACCGGCGGAGCAGCTGTCGTGCCCACCCGAACGGGGTAGCCGGGTCGTCCGCGCTCCCCGGGACCTCCCACTCGAGACCGAGATGGAGGAACTCGTAGCCGCCGGCTGCGAAGAACTGGTAGTGACTCAGTCCGTCGGGACCGCTACCGCCGTACCAGCTCCGTCCGTCGTACCGTGCGGGGCCGAAGTACGACCGGTAGTGCTCGATCGACCGCGGGTCGAACCAGCCGACCCAGTCGTGGTTCCCCGGCACCGTCGAGTATGGGACGACGCCGTCCAGTCTGGCCATCACCTCGTCCATCCGCTCCCACTCCGTGCGCTCCTCGGGGTTCTCGACGACGTCGCCACAGTGAGTGACGAAGCGAACGTTCTCCGCCTCGTGGTTGTCGACGACCCACCTCGTCTGGTCGTGGGCGTACGAGACGAGCGACGAGTTCTCCGCGTACTTCTGGGTGTCCGAGAGGACGACTACCGTCCACGACTCCGAGGCCGCGTCCGCCGTGGAGGCCACGCCACCGACGACGAGCGGGGCAGCCACTCCGACGCCGAGCGCCTTCAGCACCGCTCGGCGTCGGACCGAGCGGCGGTCACTCCGCATCGCCGTCAGGTCGGTTCGGTCGGATGTCGTCTTCCCCGCACCGGGTCGGCGTCGGGCGGGGGAAGCTGTTGACGTTCATAGGTACATTCTCCGACGAACGTATGTGTGTTACGTGCAAAAGTTATGCTTCGAGTAACGATTAGCGTCTCGCAACCGCCGGCGTTTAACGTCCGGCTGTCTCCGAGTTCGGTCCACCGCGACGGCCGGACGGGGTCCGTCTCCGGTTTGTAGTGACTCTCACCGGAGCGTGTCGAAACCTGTCGTTTGCGTTGTGTTGGTGGGACGAGCCGGTAGGTATCGAGTCGATTACTAAGTTCGTCGCCACCTTTGTCGGACGGTGACTATGCAACCGCTCCGACGAGTTCCCTACACGGCGGGTAAACGACAGTCACCGCACCGACCCGTCCACGGGAGAGCTTTGCGACGACGCGATTCGACCGATCGACCCCACCCGAGTACCGTCCCGGGGACCCCGACATGAGCTACTACAACTTCTTCGACAGCTATCTCGTCGAAGTGCGCGGAGAGGGTGGACGGGCGGTCGACCAGCACCGGCAGATGTACGACCACTTCCGCGAGCGAACGCCGACCCGCGAACCGGATCTCGTCGTCGAGCTGGCGACGGAGTCGCCCGACCCCGACACCGTCCTCGGCACGCCGGGGTCGCACTACGGACGCGACGGCGACCGGTTCGTCGTCCGGAAGGGGTCGAACTACATGACCGTCGACGCCGACTGGACCCACATCACGGTCTCACCCAACTGGGAACCGTTCAACGTGGTCTATCCGCTGGAGTACGAACTCAGACGCCGGTTCGTCGAGCAGGGGTTCGCTCTGGTCCACGCCTCCGGCGTCCAGCGCGAGGGGACGACGTTCGTCTTCCCCGCTTGGCGGAGCGCCGGCAAGACGAACACGCTCCTCTCGTTGCTCTCTTCGGGTGGCGACTATCTCGCCGACGACCGCCTCTGGGTGAGCGCCGATGGGTCGGTCCGCGGCTACCCGCTCGGCGTCAACATGCAACCGCACAACGTCGAGTCGTTCGGTGGCGTGACCGACACCGACCGCGAGGACGGGGATCTCAAGTCCCGGATCGCCACGCTGGTCGAACAGTACGCCGACCGGACCCGTTCCGTCGTCGACGAGGGACTGCTCTTCCTGACGAGACGGTTCCTCGACGACGGCCGCCGAACCTTCGCGAGTCTGAGCGACGTGCTACCCGGGTCGGCGTTCGTCGACAACGCGACACTCGACAACGTCGTGGTGCTCCGTGCGGCACCGACGAGCGAGACAGTCTCGATGGCGTCTATCAGCCCGGAGGACGCACTGACCGAGACGACGACGATCAACGAGTACGAGTGGAACACGCTGCTCCGGGAGTACTTCGCCGCCTTCGACACGCTGTTCCCCGAGGCCGAGAAGTCCGCCGAGTTCGAGTCGGTACTCGCGACCGAACGGCGGATCCTCTCGGAACTGTTCGAGACGGTCCCCACCTACCGGATGCTCGTCCCCCGCACCCGCGACTGGATCGAGACGGGTATCGCGGACGACCTCGTCGACAGCCTCTCGGAACTGGACCAGCGGGTCGAGACCGCGCCGTGACCTGCTGTCGAAGCCTACTCGAAACGACCCCGTCTTCGCTCTCCCTCGTCGACGAACCCACCCGGTAGTCGGTTGCTACCGGACCGTCGTGCGTCTCGCCGTTCCGTTAGTGACTGCCGAATTATTGCACTCGCTCCCGTGTGTGGAGACAGCCTATGGCCCGAGACATCGTCTGGATCACGCTCGAGAGCGTCCGACAGGATCACACCTCCCTCGGCGAGTACGACCGTGACACGACACCGTTCCTCCGAACGCTGTCGGCCCGTCCCGACAGCGCCGCGTTCACGAACTGCTTCTCGCACGACATCTGGACGCGCTCGTCGAGCGCGTCGATCCTGACCGGACTCGCGCCGTCGGCACACCGGACGTGGAGCGAGGACGCTCGACTCTCCCGCGACGTCCCGACGCTCCCCGAGGCGCTCCGGGACGCTGGCTACCGAACGGCGTGTGTCTCGCCGAACCCACAGCTGAGCGACGTGACGGGGCTAGCCCGTGGGTTCGACCACTTCCACTACCTCGGCAAGCGCACGCTCCTCCGCGAGGCCGGGGTCGTGACGATGGCCCGGTATCTCGCCGGGCTCAACCGTCACTCCGCGGGGTACACGCGGGACACGCCGAAACACTCCATCGGCTACCTCAACGCCGCACTCGCCCGGCGACACGTCGACACGGCGGTCGACGAGGGCCAACCGCTGTTCCTCTACGTCCACCTCGGCGACAGCCACCACCCGTACTACCCGCCGAAACCGTATCAGCACCGCTTCGCCGACGGGTTCGAGCTGTCGGTCGACGAGGCGCTCGACGTCTCGATGGACATGTCGGCAGACCTCCACGGCCACATCGCTCGCGGCGTCCCGTTCGCAGACGACGAGTGGAACGCCATCCACGCGATGTACGACGCGGGCGTCTGTCACGTCGACGAGACGACACGGCGGATAATCGACTACGCCGAGACGCGACTCGACGACCCCATCGTCGTCGTCACCTCCGACCACGGCGAACTGCTCGGCGAGCGCGGTCTCCTGGCGCACATGATCGCCGTGAACGACGCCGTCTCGCACGTCCCGCTCGTCGTCGCCGGCGTCTCGGGACTCTCGGGGTGGCACGACGGCGTCGTCCAGCACGCCGACGCGATGCGGACCGTCCTCTCCGAGGCGGGCGTCGACGCCGACGTTCCGGTCGGCCTCGACCTCCGCGACGAGCGTCGGGAGTTCGCGGTGACGCAGCGCGGCGGTGATCGCGCCGCCGGGAAGCTGGCAAAAATAAGCGAGCACGACCCCGGGTTCGACGCTTCGCAGTACCACGTCGGCAACCTGACGAGCCTCCGCACTCCGGAGTATCGCTACTCGCAGAGCGACTCCGGCGTGGAACTGTTCGAGCTCCCCGACGAGACGTACGACCTGCACGAGGAGCGACCGGCGGTGCGTGACGACCTCGCCGCGCGCTGTGAGTCGTGGCTGGCCGAGTTCGGTGCTCCCCGCTCACGGCGGGAGGAACGCTCGGAGTTCGACGAGTCGATGAGCGCCCACCTGCGGGATCTCGGCTACCTCTGAGTCTCCTTTTTTGGGGCCGTTCCCCATCCGTGAGTGGAGCGGGTCGGTGAGTGGAGAGCGTCGCCGGTGAACGGTGACTACCGAACGCGACTCGACGACGCGACAGCGTACGCTATCGACTCCGGTCTCACTCGGAAAAGTGCTCGCTCGAAACGGTGGGCGGCGTCCGTCGCGCTCGCTCTACACCTCGACGTAGTCGAACCCGGCCGCCCGCCACCGCTCGGCGTCGAGACACGCGAGCGTGTCGACGACCAGCGGACGGGCGACGAGGTCGCGGACGCGTTCGGGGTCGAGGTCGCGGAACGCGTCGTGTGCGGCGGTGACGACGACCGCGTCGGCGTCTTCGAGCGCGTCGTCGAGGGCGACGAGGCCGAGCGTCCCGTCGTGGTCGTCAACGTAGGGGTCGGAGAGGCGGACGTCGACGCCGTCGTCCGCATCCGTCTGTCCGCCGTCGGTCGCCGTCGCCTCGAGTTCGGTCTCCGAAGTCGCCTGGACCGCCCGGAGTCGGTCGGCGAAGCGCAGTCCGGGGCTGTGACGGCTGTCGTCGACGTTCCCCTTGTAGGCGACGCCGAGGACGGCGACGCTCGCCCCGGCGAGCGCGCCGAGCTCGGCTTCGAGGAGGTCGGCGACGAAGTCGACCATCCCCTCGTTGACGCGGCGGGCGCTCTCGACGAGGTCCAGCGAGTCAGACGACTGCCCGAGGAACCACGGGTCGATGGGGAGACAGTGACCGCCGACGCCGGGACCGGGGTTGAGGACGTCGACTCGCGGGTGGACGTTCGCGAGTGCGATGGCGTCGCGCGACCGGATGCCGTAGTCGTGGGCGACGCGCGCGAGTTCGTTCGCGAAGGCGACGTTGACGTCGCGGTAGGCGTTCTGCGCGAGTTTCGCGAACTCCGCGGTCGTCGCGTCGGGCGCACGGTGGATCGCCCCCTCGACGAGCGGTTCGTAGAGCGCGACTACGCGGTCGGTGGACGCCCCGTCGACGCCGCCGACGATGCGGTCGTTGTGGACGATCTCGTACGTGATGTTGCCCGGGAGTACCATCTCGGGGCAGTGTGCGAGCGCGAAGTCGACGCCCGCCGTCAGCCCGGACGTCTCGAGGAGCGTCGCGAAGACGCCCTCGGTCGTCCCTGGGGGGACGGTCGACTCGAGGACGACGAGGTCACCCGGCCGAAGTAGGTCCGCGACGGTCCGCCCGGCGGCCTCGACGTAGGTGAGGTCCGCCCGTCTCGACTCCTCGTCGTAGGGCGTCGGCACGCAGACGAGGTGGCAGTCGGCCTCGACCGGTTCGGTCGTCGGTTCGAACTCCCGGTCGAGTGCCTCGAGCACGAACGCCCGGAGTTCGTCCTCCGTCGTCCGAGGGTTGTCCGCTCGGAGTTCCGAGACGAGTCGTTCGTCCGGGTCGTAGCCGACGACCTCGTGGCCGGCGTTCGCGAAGAGCGCGGCCGTCGCCAGTCCGATGTAGCCGATGCCGTGGACGCAGAGCTTCATTGGAGCGTCTCCGTCGCCGTCGTCTCGGTCGGCGTCACTGTCGCCGCCGCCGTGTCGGTGTCCGTCTCGACCTCCGTCAGCGCGTCGAGGATCCGCTCGGCGGCCCGTCCGTCACCGAACGGAATCGTCCAGTCGGGCTGCTTGCCGAGCATCAGCGACCCGGCGGCGACGACGTCGGCGGGGTCGAGTCCCGCGAGACAGTTCGCGCCGACGTACACCGTCTCGGGGCGCTCGGTGGTGTAGCGCAGCGTCACGCAGGGTGTTCCGAGGATACAGCACTCCTCTTGAACGCCGCCGGAGTCGGTAAACGCGAGCGCGGCCGTCGACTCCAGTCGAAGAAAGTCGAGGAAGTCCAGCGGGTCGATCACCCGAATCTCGTCGGGGACGTCGACGCCGAACTCGTCGAGTCGCGACTGTGCGCGCGGGTGGATCGGATAGACGACCTCGTGTCCGGTCAGGTCTGCGAACTGTGCGACGCCGGCGAGCAGCGACCGAAACCGGTCGGGGTGGTCGACGTTCTCGGCGCGGTGCGCCGTGAGAAGGCAGAACTCGCCGGGAGAGAGCTCGAGATCGTCGAGGACGGTACTCTTCTCCGCGGCGACGTCGGCGTACTGGTAGACGGCGTCTACCACCGTGTTGCCCGTCACGACGACCTGCCCGGCGACCCCCTCCCGTTCGAGATACAGCCGCGTCTCCTCGGTCGGAGTGAACAGGTACTCGGCTACGTGGTCGACGACGACCCGGTTCGTCTCCTCGGGCATCTCGCGGTCGAAGCTCCGGAGTCCCGCCTCGACGTGTCCGACGTCGACGTTCAGCTTCGCGGCGGCGAGTGCGCCGGCGAGCGTCGAGTTCGTGTCGCCCTGTACGAGCACGACGTCCGGTTCGACGTCGACCAAGACGTCCTCGATTCCTTCGAGCATCGCGGCGGTCTGCCGCCCATGAGAGTCGGAGCCGACGTCGAGATGGACGTCCGGCGCGGGGAGGTCGAGCTGCTCGAAGAACACCCGGTCTAACTCCCGCGAGTAGTGCTGTCCCGTATGGACGAGTGTGAAGGGGACGTCTCGAGCGAGACACTCGCGTATCACCGGTGCGAACTTGATTATCTCCGGCCGCGTCCCGAGTACGACGACGATGCTTTCGGGCGTCTCGCGGGCCGTCATCGCTCTTCTCCACGGTCGTCCGCCGTCGGTGTGGCACGTTGTACTGTCATATGGCCGACTCACTGTGTCGTACCTGGTCCGGGACGCGCTTTGTTATAGAGCGCCTGGCAGTACCGTGTCACGGTGACTCACGAACGGGCCGGACGCCACGTCGCCGTCCCGTCGGATAGGCCGAAATTAACCGCTCTATTACAATGCATCGAGCGGTCGTTCTCTCGTCGATGGAGTCCCAACACCGAACCGAGTCGTCACTGACGTTCCGCCACGAGACCGTCGACCCCGCCCCCCCGTGCGCCCGTCTCGGCTTCTGTCTCGCCACCGACCTCACCGGCAACGGCCGCGACGACGTCATCGTCGGCGGTGCGGGCAAACCGTACCCCGGCAAGCAGTACGTACTGAAGGCCAAGGAGAGTCGACTGCCGACGTTCGACGCGCTCCGAACCAGACTGGGGTTCGAGGAGATGCATCTGTTCTGGTACGAGAACCCCGGCTGGAAGCGTCACAAGATGGCTATCGCTCCCCATCTCGACGTCGGCGGCGCGCTCGGCGACGTCGACGGCGACGGCCGTCTGGACGTCGTCGCCGGGCAGGGGATCCACCACGACGCCGTCTACTGGTTCGAGCAACCGGACGACCCACGCGAACTCTGGACGAAACACACCATCACCACCGACTTCGAGAAGTACCACGACGTGGTCGTCGCCGACGTCGACGACGACGGCGACGTCGAAGTGGTTGGGCTCTCACAGGAGAGTCGCACCATCTTCTACTACGACGTCCCCGAGAACCCGTATCGGTCGCCGTGGCCCGCCTCGCACTGTCACATCGTCGACGACGACGTCCGCGTCGAGGGGGTCCAGATCGTCGACGTCGACGGCGACGGCTCCACTGAGATCGTCGCGGGGACGCACATCTATCACCGGAACGACGACGGGACGTGGCACCGGGAGGACGTCCTCACCGACTGGGACGACGTCCGCGTCGCCGTGGGCGATCTCGACGACGACGGCGAGTTAGAGATCGTCTACTCGGAGGGCGACTCCCCGAAGTACGGCTCCCACCCCGGTCGTCTCGCGTGGGTCGACGGCCCCGACTGGACGCCGACGGTGCTCCGCGACGACCTGTTCTGTCCGCACACGCTCCAGGTGGCCGACTTCACGGGGAGCGGTCGCCTCGACGTCTACGTCGCCGAGATGGGGCTCGGCACGAACGACTCGCCGCAGCAGCTCGTCTTCGAGAACCTCGGCGACGGGGAGTTCCGCGAACACGTCGTCGAGACGGGCGTCGCGACGCACGAGGCGAAGGTCGCCGACCTGACGGGCGACGGCCGTCCGGACGTCGTCGGCAAGTCCTACGGCCCCGACCACCACGTCGACGTCTGGTACAACGAGGGCTGATCACGCCGTCTCCGCCACGTCTCCCCCGCTACCGGCGGACGACTCGTCTCCACATGGTTTAGTGTGGCCGGGTGAGTCTCTCTTCTCATGGACAAGTGGCGGCGGCGCACGGTCTACTACTCGATTCTGCTGACGGGACTGATGCTCGGCTACGCCGTCCTCTATCACCACGGGATGCGCATCTTCGAGGGAGACGACATCACGTTCCTCCACTCGCTGCAGGTGGTCGTCGAGACGTTCACTACGACCGGGTTCGGCTCCGACGCTCCCTGGCAGAGCCCGGAGATGAACGCCTTCGTCATCCTGATGGACCTGACGGGCGTCGCCGTGATCTTCATGGCGCTTCCGGTGTTGGTGTTCCCCCTCCTGGAGGACGTCTTCTCGACGACCGTCCCGAAGTCGATCGAGAACGGGCTCTCCGACCACGTCGTCATCTGTTCGTACACCCCCCGAACCGACGCACTCATCGCCGAGTTGGACTCGTGGGGCGTCGGCTACGTCCTCGTCGAACCGGACCGGGAGCGGGCGACCGAACTGTACGAGGACGACTACACGGTCATCCACGGAGACCCGGAGTCGACCGAAGGACTCGAACGGGCGGGACTCGTCGAGGCGCGGGCGCTCGTGGCCGACGTCTCCGATCAGGTCGACGCCAGTATCGTCCTGACCGCCCAGGAGGTGGCAGAGGAGATACCGATCGTCAGCGTCGTCGAAGAGCCGAACCGGACGGCGTACCACCGTCTCGCGGGTGCCGACACGGTGCTCTCTCCTCGGCCCCTCCTCGGGAAGAGTCTCGCCTCCAAGGTGACGACCTCCGTGACGAGCGATCTGGACGGCGCTATCGACATCGGTGGCGACATCGAGGTCGCCGAACTCCCCATCCACCGTGGGAGTCGACTCGCCGGGACGACGCTGGCCGAGAGCGGCATCCGAGAACGGGCCGGGGTCAACGTCATCGGCGCGTGGTTCCGCGGCGAGTTCGAGAGCCCACCCGCCCCCG
The DNA here is from genome assembly GCF_900110465.1 of Halogranum amylolyticum. Lineage (GTDB taxonomy): Archaea > Halobacteriota > Halobacteria > Halobacteriales > Haloferacaceae > Halogranum > Halogranum amylolyticum. Next base: position 228,305 of record NZ_FODV01000001.1, on the reverse strand, counting down.
AGGCGGTGCTCACGAACGGGACCGTGCTACTCGTGACCGGCCGGGAGGACCAACTCGCGCGGCTGAAAGAGCTCACGCTCTCGGAGATCAGACGGCTCGAACACGGCGAGACCATCGTCGTCGGGTACGGACAGGTCGGACGGACGATCGCCGGCGCGCTGGCCGAGGCGGGGTTCCCCTACACGGTCGTCGACCGGACGGCGATGGAGGGGGTCGACGTCGTCGGCGACGCGACCGACCCCGAGACGCTGGAAGCGGCCGACATCGACGAGGCTCGGTCGATCATCCTCGCGTTGCCCGACGACACGGCAGCCGAGTTCGCCACGCTCGTGGTCCGAGATCTGAGCCCGCAGACCGAGATCGTGGCTCGCGTCGAGGAGGCCGCCAGTACTCAGAAGATGTACCGGGCTGGCGCGGACTACGTGCTCTCGCTCGCAACCGTGAGCGGTCGGATGATCGCGTCGACGATCCTCGAGGACGAGGACGTGCTCTCGCTCGATCAGCAGGTCGAGGTCGTCCGGACCTCCGCACCGAAGTTGACCGGGCAGACGCTCGGGGACGCACAGGTCCGTTCGGAGACCGGGTGTACCGTCGTCGGCGTCGAGCGCGACGGCCGGGTCGTCACGGATCTCGGGCCGGAGTTCCGTATCGAGTTGGACGACGAGGTCATCATCGCGGGAACGGACGAGGGGATCCAGCGGTTTACCGACTTCGCTCACGACTGAGTCGGAGCGTAGCGATCTTCAATACCGCCAGTACGACGGTGTCAACAGCACGAGCACCGGGATGATCTCGATGCGACCGACCCACATGAGAAACGTCATCAGCAGCTTGGACGACTCGGGGAACGGGTCGTAGCTCTCCATCGGTCCGGCGACCCCGAACGCCGGGCCGACGTTGAAGAACGTCGCCGCGGCGGCGCTCATCGCCTCGAACTCGGAGATCGCCAACTCGATTCGCGAGCCGTCGACGACGATCACGACCGTCGCGGCGATGAAGAACACGAGGCTCACGAGGGTGTACGCGTAGATGTCGCGGATCGTCTCCTCGTCGACGACGCTGCCGCTGAGGCGGACCGGACGGATCACGTTCGGGTTCGAGGCGGTGAACAGGTCGCGACGGAACGCCTTGACGACGACCAGCCACCGGAGCGTCTTGATCGAACACGTCGTGCTCCCGGCCATCCCGCCGATGAACATACAGACGAACAGCAGATGCTTCGCGCCCGACGACCAGAGGTTGAAGTCGGTGCTCGCGTACCCCGTCGTGGTCGTGATCGAGACGACCTGGAACAGCGCGTGGCGGATGATCTCTTCGAGGCCCGTGTGCGGGCCGCCGTCGACGATCAACACGCCGCTCACGCCGAGCGTGAAGACGCCGAGGATCGTGACGTAGAACCGGAACTCGTCGCTGTTGCGGAGGCGGTCGACGTTCCCCTGCAGGACGAAGTAGAGCAGCATGAAACTCGTCGCCCCGGTCGCCATGAACGGGACGATCGCCCACTGGACGGCCGGAGAGAAGGCGGCGATGCTGTCGCCCCGGGGCGAGAACCCGCTGGTGGAGACGGTCGTGAACGCGTGGGCGACGGCGTCGTACAGCGTCATGTTCGGCGCGAGGCCGACCAGGTGGAGCCCGTAGAGGACGGCCACCTGCAGCCCGGTCAGCCCGAGGTAGATCTTCCAGAGCAGCGCCGCCGTCTCCGAGATGCGCGGTGTAAGCTTGTTGACGTCTCTGGTCTGCGTCTCCGTCTCCATCAGTTGGGCCCCCCCGACCGAGAGCTGCGAGAGCACCGCCGTCGCCAGGACGAGGATGCCGAGCCCACCCATCCACTGGAGCACCGCCCGCCACATCAGGATCGCCCGGGAGTGGCGATCGAACTCCGTGATGATCGTCGCACCCGTCGTCGTGACGCCGCTCATGCTCTCGAACAGCGCGTTGATCGGTTCGGCGAGCACTCCCTCGCCGGCGAGGACGAACGGGACGGCCCCGACGAGCGCGATGCTCAGCCACGTCAGCGACACCATCAGAAACGCCTCCCGCGTCCGCAGGTCGGGTTCGTCGGTCAGTTGTTCGAGTCCGAAGCCGACGATCGTCGTGCCGAGTATCGGGAGGACGAACGGGAGGAGCGCGGTGCCGTCGTACAGCGCGAGCGCCAGCGGGACGAGCAGCGGCACCCACAGCCACTTGAGGATCGTCCCGACCAGCCGACAGCTCACCCGCCAGTCGACCCGGAGTCTCATGCGTCGCCTACGACGAGAGAGGGGACCGAGCGGCCGACGCGAGCGTCGCGTTCGACGGGCGAACGACGCGCGGTCCGTTCCCACCGCTCGTGTCGCCAGCGGCCGTTCGACGTTCGACGATCCTCCATACGGGAGTCGGGTTCGCCGAGAGAGCTGAAAAAACCTCGTCTCGCCGACCCGAGCGTCGACGTCGGCTCTCGCGCCAATTCCCCTCCACTTGAACAGTCACTCTGCGATGCGAGACGCGGCGAGCATCTCACCCGCCTCGACCATCTCCTCCAACGGGTTCGAGTCGACCTCCAGCGGGAGGTCGACCCGCCCGCGGCGTCGCGCGGACTCCCAGCACGCGAAGATCAGTTCGGTCGCCTGCAGTGCGTTCTCGGCGGCGAGTTCCGGCCGTCGCCCCTCGTCGAGTGCGCTCACGACGTCCGCGACGGCCCGGTCGATGAACGTGGGGGCGTCGGGGGTGAGTCGGTCCACCGGGAGGAACGGAACGCGGCTCTTCACCTGTTTGGCGGCGCGCCCGACGAGCCCCGGCGTAGGCCCGTGAATGCCGTCGCCGTCCGTGTCGACCGTCTTCCACCCGCCGGACGTGCGCATCCGGAGCGCGGGGCCGCCGTCGACGCCGATCTCGAGGGTCCCCTCGCTGCCGACGAGGCGCAGCTCACAGTTCAGCGTGCTGTCGGCCCCGGTCGAAGCGGTGCCGTACGTGCCGTCCTCGTAGCGCCACTGGGCGATGGCTCTGTTCTCGTTGTGGACGCCGAACTGGAGGTTCTCCTCGGAGTAGTCGATCTGTGCCATCACCCACTCCGCCGGCGTCTGGTCGGTGAAGTAGCCACAGAGGTCGAACAGGTGCGACCCGTAGTCGTAGAGGTTCGGCCCGCCGACGTCGACTCGCGCCAACTCGCCGATCTCGCCCGCGTCGAGCAGTCGCTTCGCCGTCCGGAACGGGCCGCCGAACCGCCGCTGGTGGTTGAACGTCAGTTGGACGCCGTGGTCGTCGCAGACGCGCACCATCTCGCGGCACTCCCCCCACGTCTTCGCCATCGGCTTCTCGCAGTGGATCCCTTGAACGACGCCGCTCTCGGCGCAGCCGACGACGATCTCCGCGTGGACTGCCGGGGGAACACAGACGCTCACGACGTCCGGCTCCACCTCCGCGAGCAGTCGTTCGTAGTTCTCGTAGACGCGCTCCGGCGGGATCGCGAACGTCTCGGCGAACGCTCGCGCGTTCTCAACGACGACGTCCGCGCAGGCGACGAGGCGGCAGTTCTCGAGCCGTTCGTACGCCCGCGCGTGTCGGTACGCCATCGCGTAGCCGTTCGAGTCGGGGCTGTCCGGGTCCGCGCCGGTGCCGACGACTGCGACTGTGTAGGTCATCTCGCTCCCTCGTACGGACTCCGGTGAGATGAGTAGTCGTTCGATAACGTCGCATCGGCGGGCGGGAACGAGTGCTTACTCCCCGACACTGCTCAGGAGTGGGTCGACCGCTCGGACGGTCGCTTGCCGAGCATCCCGCGGACGCGACCGGCCGTCCGGGCGAGGTTCCCGCCCGAACGGACGAGAGCGTGTTTCGCCGACCAGCCGAGGTAGTGCATCGGGTGAAGCACGTCGTGGGCGATCCTGAGCCACTGCCAGCGGGTGGTCTTCCCTTGGGTGTCCCAGAAGTACGGCGTCTGCCGTTCGAGTCGGTACTGCTTCTTCCAGTAGTCGAGGATCGAGTCGGTGTAGTAGTGGTGGACGAGCAGTTCCGGGTCGTAGTAGATGTCGTAAGCCTCGATGACCCGCTCAGCGAGTTCCTTCTCCTCGTGGCCCCACGTGATGTTCTCGTCCCAGTAGCCGACCGTCTCGAACACCTCCTTGCGGACGCCCATGTTACAGCCCCAGAAACGGGTGACGTACCGCGGCGACTCGCCGAAACTGTAGTGCGGGGTGAAATGTTTGGCGAAGATGTCGTCGCGTGGGTGGACGACCTTCCCCGCGTAGGCGGCCTCGCGGTCGAGCACCGCCGACGCTCGCTCGAGGTAGTCCGGACACGGCTGGGAGTCGTCGTCGAGGAAGACGAGTTTCTCGGCCGACGCCTGCCGTATCCCCTCGTTTCGGGCAGCTGTCACACGATCGTCGTTTCGGACGATCACCTCGTAGTCGTCGAACGTCCCCTGTTCGAGATACGGGAGACACTCGATCTCGGCTCGCGGCTTCAGCGTCGCGATGATTACGCTCAGGTCGGGCATTGAATAGCTGTACTCACAGGCTGGCGGTCGATTAGTATAGACAACCTAACGGCGCGCCGTCGAATCGGCGGTACGTTCGGCGGAGCATCGGCGCACCACCCCTCGTGGCAACGTCGACGAGGCAGTTCAGCGGAGGACCGCCGAGACGATGCTCTCGAGGTTGCGGCCGATCCCCCACTCGAACTGCCGTTCGAACAGGAACACGAAGAGGAGATACGAGACGACGCCGACGCCGACGGAGACGGCGAGTTCGGCGACCGCCGGTAGGTCGACGCTCCCGTCGACGAACCAGACGACCCCGGCCATGAGGAGACTCGCCACGGTCGGGAGAGCGATCTCGCGGTAGACCTCGATCGTCCGCAGTTCGAGCATCCGGACGGTGACGTAGACGTCGAGCGGCACCATCGGAAACAGCGAGATGATCGTCACCGTCGCGGCCGTCCCGGCGATACCGTACGCCTCGGTCAACGGCCAGATGAGAATCGCCATCAGCACCACACGGATCGCCGAGAGCTTCGTGATGAGGTCGGGACGGTCCAGCGCCTTCCACACCGGGCCGAACGTCTGTCCGAGCGCGCGGAGGAACCCGTACACCGCGAGGATCTGCATCGGGAGCACCATCGACATCCACTCGGAACCGAAGAACGTCATCACGAAGTCCGGTGCGACGACGGCGATGCCGGCGGCGACGGGCGCCGAGACGAACGCGTTCAGCCGGAGCGTCTTGCGGAACGTCTCCCGGAGCATCGAGGCGTCGGTCTGTATCTTCGAGAAGGCGGGGAACATCACCGAGGAGACGACGCTGGTCAACTCGGTCGCCGGCGCGTTCGAGAAGCGGTAGCCGTACTGGTAGAACGCCAGCGCCGCGGGGTTGATGAACCAGCCGACGAACGCGTCGTCGCCCTCGCTGTAGAGGAAGTAGAGGATCGAGGAGCCGGTGATCCACTTGCCGTAGCCGACGAGTTGCCCGGCGGAGTCGCGGTCGAACTCCGGTCTCGGTCGGTAGCTGTGCATCGCGTACGACGCAGCCAGTCGGACGACGTCGGCGGCGACGTAGCCCGCCACGAACGCCCACGCGGTCGGTTCGACCAGCGCGACGGCCACTGCGACGACGAACTGCGCGACCTCGCCGCCGATCCTGAGGACGAACTGCTTGTGGAACTCGAGTTTCTTCTGGAAGTACATCACGCCCGGATTCGTCAGCCCGAACAGCAGCGGCGAGAGACCGATGACGCGGACGAGATCCGTCGCGCGCGGTTCGCCGAACAGCTGGGCGACGAGCGGCGCGCCCAGGAACAGCACGGTGAAGATGAGCGTCCCGCGCAGCATCTCCAGCACCCACATCGTGTTCAGATGCTCGTCGACGTTCTCCTCCTCTCGCTGGACGAGCGCGGCGTTGAGGCCGAAGTTCGTGAACTTCTGGACCGCGCTCACCGAGAGCAGCGCGATGCCGACCAGCCCCAACTCCGACGGGCCGATGAGCCGGGCGAGAATGACGAGCATCGCCAACTGGAGGATCCGACCGAAGGCGTTCTGGCTCATCGCCCAGAACGCCCCCTTGACGACGCGCTCTGCGGTGCCCCCGCTCGGGATGATCCGGTCTAGAAGCGACCGGTCCCCGCTCATCCTCGCACCTCTCCACCGACACCTGCGCTCATACACGAGTGAGTGTGCTCGGAGGGTATCGTTATGAATTCAGTAATGGACGGTACGCCGCGATTGCGGTGTGACGGCGCCGTCTCGTCACCGGTCAGTGAGCGAGTTCGGCGTAGAGCCCCTCCAGCGAGTCGACGGCGGTGCGCCAGGAGTACTCGCGCTCTGCACGTGCGCGACTCGTCCGTGCCATCGACTCGATGCGCGTCGGGTCCGCCAGCAGCGACGAGAGCGCCCCCCGGAGCGCCACCTCGTCGCCGGGAGCGACGAGGACCCCGTTGTCGTCGTCGACGAGACTCGGGATCGCGCCGACGGTCGTCGAGACGAGCGCGTTGCCGCCGGCCATCGCCTCGAGCAGTGCGATCGGCAGGTTCTCCGCGTGCGTCGGCAACACGAACACGGACCCTTCGTTCAGAAGCTCGCGTTTCCGCGTCTCGCTGACGTACCCCTCGTACGTCACCGCGGCTCTGCGGGCGGCCAACTCCTCGGCGAGATGCGACAGCGGTCCGGAGCCGGCGATCGTCACCTGCATCCGCGCTCCCGCCTCGAGCAGGTCGTCGACGGCGGCGACGAACTCAGCGACGCCCTTGCGCTCGATGTGGTTCGAGACGAAGACGACGTGCGGGGGGGAGGCGCCGTACCGGGGGTCGTAGTCGGTCGGGTCGACCGCGTTCGGAAGGACGAACAGTTTGGCGGGGTCGACGCGGTCGGCGACCACGTCCGACCAGTAGTCCGAGAGGACGACCACGGTCGTACAGCGGGCGAAGACGAACGACTGGAACGCCCCGAGGAGCCGCGACTCCGTGTCGACGAACGTGTCGAACGACGAGCCGTGGACGTGGAGGACGACCGGAACGCGCCAGACGGACGCGGCGTAGAGGATGTACGCGCTCGACTGGAAGAAGGAGTACCAGTGGCTGGTGTGGACGTGGACGACGTCCGGCGGTCGTCGGAACGGGAACTGGACGAGTTGCGCGAGCGCGAGGAGGGCCGCCCGGAGGAACTGCAACGGCGTCTCACTGTCGGGGACGGCGACGTCGTAGACACGGGCGCCGTCGCCGAGTCGACGCCGTTGCTCGTGGATATATCGTGCGATACCGCCAGTCTGCTTCCCCGCCGGGCCGATCAATAGGATCTCTGTCGCCCGCATGAGAGAGATGCTCGTCGCTCGGCGGATAGTAATGCAGACGCTTACCCGAGCGAGAGCGAGTGTCCGCCGACCCGGGCGCTCCGCGAGACGGACGAGACGCCCGTTAGCCGAGCGCTAACCCCCTGCGGCCGGGGCGGTCGGTTCGAGCGAGAGTCCCCGCTGGTCGACGTAGTACAGCCGGTAGTCGCCGTTCGTCTGGACGCGGGAGATCCGGGGATCGACCGCCTCGTCGACGCGCCGGAAGTCGGCGGACTGGTATCGTAGGCCGTGGAAGCCGACGACCTCGCGGCCGACGTCGCGATCGGAGACGACGAGATAGTACGCCGGGAACTCGGTGCCGTCGCCGCCGCGGAACCGCGTCACGTTCTCGACGCTGTCCAGCTGCGGGCCGGGCACGCCCCAGAGCAGGCGGTCGGGGCGGTCCGCGTTCAGCGCGTCGGAGAACCGACTCGGCCCGGTTCGGACCTTCGCCAGCGGTGCCTCCGCGGGGAGATCGTCGAACGTCGCGTCGTAGCCGACGAACTGCGTCTCCGGGGTGTGCGACGACGGGACGTAGATGTACGGCGAGGGGAAGTAGGCGACGAGCGACAGACAGACGACGAGCACGCCGACGACGGCGAACAGGGCGCGTCCCCGGTCGCCGACGTAGCTACCGAGAGACGTCGACGCGTAGTACAGTCCGACCGCTCCGAGGATCCCGACGAGCACCATCGCGAACCCGAGGTGACGGAAGAAGTACGTGGAGACGTTGCCGAGGAACTGGACGGCGAAGAACGGGCCGAGCGTCAGCCCGGAGAAACCGATGTAGGTGATCGCCATCCCGCTGTCGCTCTCACGGTTGTTCGCCCGTCCGAACAGTTTCGCGGCGACGAGCGCGGTGGCGACGGCGACGTACCCCACTTTGACGAGGAACAGTTTGGCGAACAGTTCCCAGATGCTGATCCCCAACTGGGCCGTCGAGTTCGCGCGATCCTGTGCGATACTGCCCGCCCCTTCCCCAGTGTCGAGGAATGAAAGAAGCGAGTTCACCGTGTTCTCTGCGAACGAGTAGGTCTTCTCGTACTGGAGCGCCCAGTAGAGGAAGATGAGACCGACGACGAACACCTGTCCGAGGAGCAGTCGCTGTTCGAACCGAGCCGCGTCAACGTCGTGTGTGGCCCGGCGGCGGTAGACGACGCCGACGACGAGCATCGTCCCGAGGAGGATGATGACGTCGATGGCGACCTGCGGGTGGTAGAACACCATCGCGGCCAGCGGTACCGGCGAGAGGAGACTCACCGCCGAGAGCCACGACGGGAGCGCGTCGTCGTCCGCCGCGCGGGTGACGTGTTTGAACGTCAGGTAGAGGACGAACGGGAAGTACAGCGTTCCGAGCGTGTAGCTGTGGAACCCCGGATGCGTGCTGACGTTGTTCATCGGCAGCATCAACATCGCGGTGGCGACCGCGACCGGGAGCGCCCGCGGGTCGCGGAGGACGACCCACACCGACAGCGGGACGAACACGAGCGTCACCACCGAGACGGTGAGCATCGCGTACATCAGTCCGTACCGGACGGGGACGCCCATCAGCTGTGCCAGCGAGATCGCGAGCGCGTGTCCGCCGGGGTAGATGAGGTCGTAGAAGCCGAACTCCGGGCCGAGCATCGCCTGCGCCCATCCCAGATGCGTCAGCGCGTCGCCGGAGCCGTAGAAGTAGTAGCTCCGCAGGAACGGCAGCGCGAGGAACGCGACCGTCGCGAGGCCGGCGAGCCCGAGACCGGCGTAGCGACCGAGTCGTCCACCGACCACACTCGCCGTCAGACCGACGGTGGCGGCGACGACTACGCCGACCCAGAAGAGGAGGGGCGTCGCCGTGTACAGCGACGGCTCGTACCCCGTCGCGGGGGCCGCTCGCGCCGCCAACACGCCGACCGCGAGCGAGAGATAGCCGACGGTGAGTCCGAGACGGACGGCACGACTGGAAGTCGTCGACTCCGCGTCGGACAGCGCCGCACCCACGGCGTTCACCGCCCCACCTCCGACCGGACGCCGCGTCGAACGCTCTCGGCGGCCCGCAGCGTGCGCACGTTCCGAGGGGGGTTCACGGCCGAAGAGACGGTCGAACGGGGTCTCGGTACCGCCGAGACACCGGTCGGTCCGCGCTCGCTACCGCGACGGCGTCCCGTCTCGACGGCCTCTAATCCGGCAGTCGCATCCGAGCAGCCATCCGTCGGCGTCTTTCGAGACATCTCACTCACTCACTTCCGTGATGAGGTCCGCGGTGAGGTCGACGACCTCGCGGTGGACGCGCTTCGCCGTCGAGAGATCCGACCGTGCGTCCCGGTTCGACAGCGACTCGACGTAGTCGACGATGGCCTCGGGGTCCCGCGAGTGGTAGACGTCGCCGGCCTCGATCAGCGCCTGATCGACGGAGATGCGGGTGCTCGGGAAGAACGACACCGCCGGCGTCTGCATCCGCGCGGCCTCGCGAGCCATCGTCCCCGACCCGGTGAGGACACAGCGAGCGTGCCACGCCAGGTCGAGTCCGGACAGCGCCTCCGGCGGGACGTAGAGCCGCGACTCGTCTACTCCCTCGGCGAACGCGCGGTCGCCGCTGTCGCGCGGGAGGTAGACGACGTTGATGCCGCGGGCCGTCGCGTCGGCGAGCAGCTCGGGGACGATGCTCCGTTCGGCGTCGACGTACGTCGCCGACAGCGCCTCGGGGCGGACGACGACGAACGCCTCGCCGTCGAACGGGAGTCGCTCCGGGAACGTCGGGTCCGGCTCGAACGTTGCGACGTACACGTCCTCCTTGTAGCCGTCGTAGCTGTGAACCCGGTCGGGGTCTGCACCGCGGTCGGTGAGCACCTCCGTCCGGAACGCCGCCGGAACGACGTTGTGGGTCGCTTGCGCCTCCAGCCGATGGTACAGCTCCTCGGACCGGAGCCCGTCGACGTACGCGCAGATGTCGTTGTCCGTGTAGTGGATGGAGGGGACGCCGCGGGCCTTCGCCGCGAGGACGCACATCGCATTCCGCGAGGAGAGCGCCACGTCCGCCGTCGGCATCCGGAGCGCGAGCTGTGCGGTCCGCAGCGGGATGCCGAGCTTCCGGAGCGTCGGGTTCTCGTAGTCTCTTCCGACGGTGCGGAAGTCGAACCCCAACTCGCGGGCGAGCGGCACCGTCTCGGTCTTCTCGCGGACCGTCACCGCCGTCCGGACGTCCGGCAGCGAGTCGGTCAACGCCGCGAAGAAGAACGGGTGACACGGGCTCGCGAGATCGACCCACACGTCGACCGGGCGGTCGTCCGCCGCGGCGTTCGTCGACGCTCGAATGGACCCGACCGCGTCACTCATCGCCGCCCCCCTCGCCGTCCGACGGCGTGACGTCGACCCACAGCGTCACCGAACGGTACGCCGAGTCGAGCGTGGGCTGTTCCGGAACCTCACCCCGGTAGACGAGGTAGGCGACGCGGAGGTTCTCCCCCTCGAACGTCGGCGACACCTCGTGGGGTCTCTGCCAGGTCTGGCCGTCTCGCAGCGTCCGCGAGAACTGGGTGAGCTCCGCCTGCTCGCGGACGCGACCGGCGTCGTCCACCCGCTGGAGTTGGACGACGACGGTGTACGCGACCCGCCGCTGCTCGTAGTTCTCCACCTCGAGCACCAACTCGGAGGAGTCGCCCGGCGCGATCCGGTCGGGGTAGTCGCCCGTGACGAGCGAGCCGTCGTCGGCCTCGGTCAGGATCGACACCTGCGTGAACGTCTCGCCGTCGTTCGGGGCGACGATACCGGCGGTCACGATCACCGCGGCGACGACGATAGAGAGCGTGAGCGCGACGTTCAACGCCCGGTCGACGTTCGGAACGTCCCACAGCGCTCGGAGCCGTCGGACGTCGCCGAACGGCAGGACGTACCGGTCGCTCGGCGGGAGGCGAGCACGGCGGACGGCGCCGAACAGCGTCCCGAGGACGGCCGTCGCGGCCGAGATGACGAGGACCGACGTCGTCTCGAACGCCGCCGCCGCGTTCGCGGTGCCGAGTAGCCACGCGAACACGGGGACGAGCGCGACGCTCAGTCCGAACCCGACCGCGAGGCGTTCGAGGAGTGGGAGCCCCGCCCGCCCAGAACTGGCGACCCCGGCCATCGGCGAGCGGACGTCCCGGTCGGGAGAGACGCCTCTCTCGGCCGGGAACAACAGTGTCGTGAGCGCGTACCCCGGCAGGAAGAGGAGGAGCACTCCGCCGAGCACCGCCCGGATCGGCCCGCCGACACCCGCGGCGACGACGGCGACCGGGACGGCGACGGCGACGAGCGTCGCGACGACGTCGCCGACGAGCGCGACGAACGCCCGGTTACGCATCCTCACCTCTCCGGGCAGACGGTCTGATCCGGCGGTCTACGCCGGGGGGACAGTCGAGTATCACTGCCACCCCATGGGGGACGAATCCGCTTTGTTATAGCTTCTGTAACGACAGACAGCGTTGCTTACCATACGGCGTCACGTCGGCTCTTCGACTTCGAGGGTCGACGTCGTCGGCTGCGTGAGCGTCGTTGGAGAGACCACTCGCGACGAGTCGTAGCGCCCCTGGAACGGTCCGTATAACAAAGCCTCCGAGACCCGACCTCTCTGCAATGGAGCGTACCACCACGCCGCTCGTCAGCGTCGTCATCCCGACGTACGGGCGGCCCGAGTTCCTCCCCGACGCCGTCGAGAGCGTCGCCGCACAGACGTATCCGAACGTCGAACTCGTCGTCGTCGACGACCACTCGCCGGAGCCGGTCGAACCCGTCCTCTCGGCGCTGTCGCTCGGGACGCTGGAGTGGCGCTGTCTCAGACACGAGGAGAACGAGGGAGCGAACGCGGCTCGACGGACCGGTATCGAGTCGACCGACGGCGAGATCGTCGCCTTCCTCGACGACGACGACTACTGGGAACCGACGGCCGTCGAGCGGATAGTCGAGGCGTTCCTCGCGGGCGGCCCCGAGGTGGGTGCCGTCGCCGCCGGCGTCCGCATCGTCGACGCCGACGGCGAGCAGATCGGGCGAACGATACCGGAGTACGACGGCGACATCACGGAGCGCATCCTCCGCGGCGAACTGCAGGCGGCGACGTTCTCGCGGTTCGCCGTCCGCCGATCGGCCGTCGAGGCCGCCGGCTACCCCGACGAACGGTTTCCGAGTTGGCAGGACAAAGAGTGGCACATCCGTCTCTCGCAGCACTGTCGGTACGCCTCCGTCGCCGAACCGCTCGTCGTCCGCCGCGTGACCGGCCACGGGCAGATCACCGACGACTTCGAGCGGAAACGCGACGTCTCCTACCCGCTTCTCGTCGAGAAACACGGGTCGTTGGCGGCGACGTACGGGTCCGACTGCGCCCGTCAGTTCGTCGGCCACCTGAACGCCACGCTGGGGTTCTCGGCGCTTCGGAACGGCTACTACCGCGACGCCGTCGTCCACCTGCTCCGTTCGCTCCGCTACGACCCGACGCGACGGTCGACCTACGGCTACCTCGCGTTGGCCCTCACCGGCCCCGTCAGCTACCCGCCCGCCCGCCGCCTCAAACAGTGGCTCTCCGGACGGGGGTCGGTTCCGGGGTGACCGCTCGGTGATTCGTAACTCTCCTTCTCCGATTTCGCATCGCGGTTAACACTATACCTCTCGAGCGCTCCGAAGACGAGCGAGTTCGTCGACCGTCGTTCAGTCGTAGTGCGACTGCAGCCACTGTTCGACCGTCGTGATGCCCGACACCGCGCCGATGTGGTCGACGTCGCCGCTGAAGTGTTCCTCGGAGAGTTGGCGAATCCGGTCGCCGTCGAAGAACTCGCGGTCGGCCGCATCGTCCATGAGTCCCGCCAGTAACGAGGAGAGTCGCTCGTCGCCGATCGACCACTGACTCTGCAGCCGTCGGCCGCCGTAGGCTGTCTTCCCGCGGACGCGCTGGAGCGACGTTCCGACGACGAAGCCGGCGGCGTGAAGCCAGAGCGGTCGCTCGGGGGCGACTCTGGTCCGCTCGTAGGGGATCGTCTCCAACCCGTACCCGAGTCGACGGGTGAGTTCAAGTTTCGCCTCGGCGGTGCCGAACGGGATCTTCCCCTTCGTCGCCGGCACCCAGCCGACCCGCTGGTCGAGCGGCATCTTCGTCACCGCCCGGAGAAACTCGCCGTGGGCGAACGGGACGCGCGTCCCCGCGCGACTCCGGACGAGTTTGTTGCTGGCGAAGTCACCCCGCGGGAAGTAGTTGCGGTAGTAGCAGTCCAGCACGGTCTCGACGTACCCCGACTGCTGGCTCTTTGCGACCTCCTCGCGGTACGTCCGATCGAGGTCGACGTCGCCCGAAAGGATGCGATTCACGAGCTCCTTCGACGTCTGGTGTTTCGCACGGTAGAGCGCGTCCTCCGGGGAGTCGCTCAGTTCGACCGCGGCACGGCTGAGACCGTCGCCCATCATCCCGCCCTGTCCACAGGCCTCCAGCAGGATGTCGGTCGGATCGGAGATGTTGAAGACGGCGGTGAGGTTCAAGAACGTCTGCCAGCCGAGCATCCCGTCGGTCAGCGTCACGGCGTCCGCGAAGTTGTCGACGAACGGACCCGGGGTGAGTTCGACCTCCTCGTGCTCGAGACCGAGGCGGGCGGCCACCTCGCGGGCCAGTTCGACGTTGCCGCCGCCGGCGGGGTTGGCGTCGTATGTGTAGGTCAGGAGGTCGACGTGCTGGCTCAGTTCGCCGGCCATCGCGCGACTGTCGAGGCCGCCGGAGAGCCACAGGCCGACCGAGCCGTCCATCGTCGCCGCGGAGTCGCGGATGCAGGTCCGGTAGGCGTCGACGAGGGTCGGCACGAACGACGACCGCGCCCGCGTGTCGAACTCGAACGTCCAGTAGCGCGTCTTTTCGACCGCACCGTCGGCGTACTCCAGTACCGTCCCCGAATCGAGATACGACACCTCCTCGAGGAGCGTCTTGTCGCCCCAGACGTGACCGATCATCACCAGGTCGCCGACCGCCCGCTCGTTCACCGTCGGGTCGTCGACCGCCGACGCGACCGCGTCGAGGTTCGACCCGAAGACGAACCCGTCGGCGAGCGAGTAGTAACACGAGCGCGTCCCGAGTTTGTCGGTGGCGACGACGACGCGGTCGCCGTCGGTGCAGGCGACGACGAACGGGCCGTCGACGTTCGGGAGGATGTCGACCGGGTTCTCGAAGACGCTACGGAACAGTCCTCCGAGAGAGAAGCCGAGGTCGTCGAGGTTGGAGACGGCGCCGTAGAGCACGCCGGTCACCCCGTCGCCGTCCCAGTGGGCCCAGCCGCGGGGGTCTCTCGTCCCGAGATGTGAGAGACCGAGCGCGATGTCGCCGCGAGAGAGCGTGAGCGTCTCGAGGTCGCCTCTCGTCGGCGTCTTCGCGAGAAGTGCTGTCAACGTCGATTCCGAGAGTGTACCACCGATGAGTCCTGTCATTGCTAGAGCGGTCACGAACACGAGGCTCGTGTGTGCTGGAGAGACGCTTCGTCCGGAGCGGTATTGGTTATACGTCCGCTACGTGGTCGAACACCGGGCGTCGCTCCGCTGTCGGGGGCCGGCCGTGCGACGTCGACGGGGGCCGACCGTGGCCGCCCGCTGGCGGCGTCGACCCCGTGACGCCCCGGTTCGCGGCCGTTACCGTCGCGTTAACCGTGTTATAACAATGCGGTCGTCCGGCCAAGTCGACGCAACGACATATGTACACGCTCTCACAGCTGAAGCGGGCGATCGAGACGCCGAGCCTCCTCTTTCGCGAGATGAACCGGCTGTACCACACCCGCGGGAACAGCCGGTTCAACCCGGCCGGAGTCGACGTCTTCGCCGAGGAGTGGGACAACCTGCTCCTCCTCGACGCGTGTCGCTACGACATGTTCCGCGACCAGCACGCGCTCCCGGGCCGACTCGAGTCGCGCGTCTCACGAGGGTCGCACACGAGCGAGTTCCTGAAGGCGAACGTCGCCGACCGCGATCTGCGCGATACGGTGTACGTGACCGCCAGCCCGATGTACTACCGGAACGAGGACGCGCTGAACGCGCGGTTCCACGAGGTCGTGGAGGTCTGGAAGGAGGGCGGGTGGCACGACACCTACCGGACCGTCATGCCCGAGACGATGGTCCGTTTCGCGCTCGACGCGGCCGAGCGCCACCCCGACAAGCGGCTGCTCGTCCACTTCCTCCAGCCGCACTACCCGTTCGTCGGCGAGACCGGCGTGGCGAATTTCGATCTCGACAACCTCGCCTTCGAGTGGGACGCGGCCTTCGACGACGGGTTCGGGTTCTCCGACGAGCTGCTCCGACGAGCGTTCTGCGAGAACCTCGACGTCGTCCTCCCGCACGTCGAGGAGCTGATGCGTGCACTCCCCGGCAGGACCGTCGTCTCGGCGGATCACGGCCAGATGATCGGCGAGCGCTCCCGGCCGATCCCGAGCGTCGAGTACGGCCACCCGCCGGGGGTGTACACCGAACAGCTGACGAAGGTGCCGTGGCTGGTGTTCGAGAACGGCCCGCGGAAGGAGATCCGACACGGCGCGTCGACCGCTACTTCGTCGGACCCTGTGCCCGGAACCGCAGAGCCGGTCGCGCCGACGACCGCCGACCCGTCTGCGACGCCGCGCGACGACTCGGAGACCGACGACGAGCTGGTGAGAGACCGCCTCGAGAGCCTCGGCTATCTCTGAGGGGAGCGACTCTCGTCAGGGCCGTACCGGCGCGTTCGGCGGCGGCCGCTGGATCGCGTTCGCTCGACAGATCTGCTCGTAGGAGACGTCGTCGACGACGAACTCTCCCTCTTGAGCGATCAACCACTCTCGCCGTCGGATCGTCAGCCACTCGCCCGTCTCGGAGACGTTGACGTTCTGGATCGAACTCCCCGGCGAGCTGACGAGTTTGACGACGTGCGTCGCGTCCGACACCGAGAGACAACAGCCGTCGAGCGTGGAGTTGGGTCGACCGCTGATCTCGATCATCGGGACGAATCCCGTAGTCCGCCCCTCGACGACGATGTTCGTCAGCGTCACTCCCCACGGTCTCGCCGCCGTCTTCCCGAGACGGGGACGTCGCGGGTCGTCGACGCGGATCGCTCTCACGCCGGGGACGTCGATGCTGAAACGGCAGTCTCGCACCGTGAACGCCCCGGCAGAGCCGTCGGCCCAGATCGCCGCGTTGGTCCTGACCGGCGCAGAGTCGTAGACGAACGAACAGCTCTCGATGACGCCGCCGCGCTGCCCTCTGTTGCCCGTCTCCCAGAGAATCGCGTTGGGGTTGATGTGCTCGCCGAGGTTCTCCCGATGTGCGTCGTCGGTGTCGAAGCGGAACGTACAGCCGCGGACGAGCGTCCCCTTGCCGCCGATACGCAACGACGCCTGGTTGTTGTTCTCGAACCGACAGTCGACGACCTCGACGCGTCCCGGGGCACGCGAGCAGTAGATGGCGTTCGTCCCGGTGTTCGCGAAGTGGCAGTTGCGGATGCGGAGCGTCCCGACGTGGTCCTCGCCGAGCCAGATACAGCCCGCGTTGGCAGTCCCGTCGAGACTCCCGTGTGAGACGATGTGCGTCGGGCCCGTCCGCACGTAGCTGTCGACGACGGCGAGACCCCCCTCCGTGAGGATCTGCGGGCTGAGATTGTCCAGCGCCCCGTTCTGGACGATGGGGTTGAAGCCGACGTGTTCGACGTTCTGCACGCGGAGTCTGTCGTCGAGGCGGAGCACGTTGCCGATCGACCCGTCTCCCGGACCGTGGTCGAAGGTGACGTTCTCGAGGAGGAACCCGACGCCGCCGGCTCTGACGTTGACGAACTGCCGACCCTCCCGCGAGGGCGTTCTGAACACCACGTCGCTCCGAGTGCGACCACGGCCCAGTATCCCGAGGTTGTCGACCGACTCGACCGCGTGGTTCTCGTCGAATCGGTAGACGCCCGGCGGGAACTCGAGCAGCGTCCGTCGGCGCGCGAGAAACGACTCGAAGGCGTCGTCGATCGGTCTCTCCCCCGTGGGGTCCATCCCGAGGTCGGCGACGGCGTCGAGGATGCGGTCGAACTCGACGCCGTACCGGACGGCGCGCTCCGACCGGTCGGGGGCCGGTCCCGGTCTCGTCGTGACGGGGCCGGGTTCAGGTCCGGGTCCGGGGCCGCGCGTGGGAGTCTTGGGTCTCTCACGGGCGATCTCCGAACAGCCAGCGAGAGCTCCGGCCGTCGCTACGGCGGCGACGAGTCCGAGATACTGGCGACGGTCCACTTTACTCACAGTCGCAGATTCTCTGCGTGCGAGTTTCGTTATACAGCCTGTAACGGTCGAGCAGCGTGTCGTTGCCGGAGAGAAGGAGTGTCGGCGACGACGAACTACGCCGTTTCAGCTCCCGTTAATCGAGATAGCCGAGATCGCGGAGTCGTTCGGTCGCCTCGTCGTCGGAGTCGTCGTCTCCTCGCGTCGGATTCGCCTCTGCGACCACGGTCCGGCGCCTCTCGCCGTCGACGACGAGCCACGGAACCTTCACGAGACTCTCGGCGTACACCCCCGGCGGGTGGCCGTACATCTTCAGCGGGACGGGACACGGCGAGGGGTACTCGCCGACGAGGTTTCCGTGGTCGGAGGTGACGACGGTCCGTCCGGACAGTTCGTCGACGAGACGCTGGACGTGCGGGAGGACGATCCGGAGGTTCTCGCAGTAGGCGTCCCACACGTCCCGTTCGCTGACTTTCCCGCGCTGGAGCAGATCCCACACGTTGAGGTGGTCGCTCGCCGCGGTGTCGCCGGTCGCCAGCCGACGCGAGAGCTCGATGCCGGCCTGGTCCTCGAACAGCGTCCGTCCGAACTCGCCCACGAACGGGTAGTGCGGCTGGACGAAGTGGCTGACGATGCGCTTGTCCGGGTAGCGTTCGGCGGCGTCCAGCGTCGCGTCGACCATCGCCTCCGGGAGGACGGTGTTGAGGTCGTCGTCCCAGGCGTCCTTCCAGACGGAGACGACGGCGTGGAAGGGGGCGTCGAGGCGGACGTTCACCTGCGGGTTCGCCGTGACGTAGACGACGTCGTCGAACCGCCCCTCTCCGAAGTTCCGCCGGAGGAACTCCTCGGTGTTCGACCCGCGGGAGACGCGAGCGCTCAACTCGCCCTCGACGGTGTTGTGCTCGCGGAACATGTCGTAGCGACACGCGTCGAGGAGGAGCAGGTTGTCCCAGTCTTCGTCGACGACGGCGACACCTTCCTCGCGGCCGAGATACCGGAAGTACGGCTGGACGACGGCCGTCCGGACGGCGTACGGGACGCCGATCTCGCGCCACCACGAACGGTCGTTCCAGTGGCGCTTCAGGTTCGTGAGCAGTGTCGAACGGTCCATCTCAGTCGCCCTCCGTCGTCGCGGCTAGATACTCCGCGACGGCGTACGCCATCCACGCCTGACACCACCGCATCAGGGTGAACCGCTTCGTGTAGAACCGGCGTCGCTGGTAGTAGAACTGTCCCTCGCCGGCGTAGAGGTTCGCGAGCGCCCAGTCGAGAATGCGCCGCGCGAAGTCGATGTCACCGGCTTTCGTGAAGACGAGGACGCCCTGCGCCACGGCGTGGACGTCACGCGGGTACGAGTGCGACTCGTCCCAGTTCGGCGCACCGTTAGGGTCGAACAGCACCTCCCGGTAGAACGAGAGCGCCTTCGACAGCGTCTCCTCGTACCGCTGCTCGCCGGTCACCTCGTGGTAGTGGAGATACGACTCGACGATGAACCCGTTGTGGTGGTTGTCCATCGAGAGATGCGATGCCGACGCCGGGTCGCGGTACGGCCACCCGCCGTGGTCGGTCTGTTTCGTCGCGAGGTAGTCGAGCAGCGCGGCGGCCCGCTCGCGGTACGATTCGTCGCCGAAGTAGTCGTAGAGGTCGAGCAGCATCCGTGCGCCGATAGCCCCGCCGTTCAGCGTGTAGAACTCCCCCGTGTAGTGCGGCTGGTAGACGATTCGCGCGCCGCCGTCCAGTTCCGTGTACTTGAGGTCCTCGAGGAGGAAGTCGACCGCCGTCCGTGCGACCGCGGCGTATCGGTCGTCGTGGGCGGCCAGTCGGAGCAACGCTCTCACGGCGTAGGAGGTGGGGATGACGTTCGGCGTCTCGGCCGGTCGCAGTTCGTCCAACTGCTGCATGGCGTGGCGGTGTCCCCCACAGAACCCGCTGTATCCCGTACTCCGGTTGTCGAGGAGCCAGTCGGCGAGGTACGTCGCCTCCGCGAGGTAGAGTTCGTCGTCGGTGTGTTCGTAGGCGGTCAAGTTCGCCATCGCGAACAGCGCGGTCCCTTTGAAGCTCTGCCGCCGCTCGACGAGGAACAGCGGTCTGACGTTGATCGGCGCGCGTTTGATCCCCTCTTGGACCGCGAGGTTGAGCCACTGGTTCTCCACCGGGAGCGCTCGGAGGAGCCGACTGCTCATCCCGTCGAAGTAGTCGTACCCCGTGTAGTCACGTTGCCGGGCGTACGCGAGCACGTCGGCCAGGAGACCGACCGACAGCTCGTCGGTTCGGTGTGGCGATTCGGACGTCGTACCGTCTCTCGTCCGGACTGCTCGCGAGCGCGTCCGGACGTCGATCGAAGGGAGTCGTATCATGGCCTGTGGTTCCGCACCGCCGAACGACCGCTCGGCAGCACGTCCGTGGTGTCAGAACTGCGGAGAGACCCTTTGTTATGCAGTGTGTGCCGGACCCTCGATCACTGTCCGTCGGTGTCGTCTGCGGCGGCAACTCCGACTGTCGCGTCCGAGGCCGGGGGCAGACGGAGCAGTCGACGTGATTCGCTTCGGCGTGGTGTTCACAGCCACGGCGTTCCGACAGACGGTTGGAACGCCACGGGTATGTCGCGACTAACTGCGCCCGCCGAACCGGAAACGGTGTGATAACTATGTCGTCGACGGTCGACGACCAGTCGTATGACACTCAGCCGAACGTACCGTCTCACGAGTAGTACCGGACCGGACCCCTCGCGCGACCGGTCACTCGACGCCGCTACGGGACCCTCCAGACGCCGCTACGGGACCCTCCAGCGATGGAGGGAGTGACGTGATGGTCTCCGCGTCGCTCTCTTGGCTCGTCACCCAGCTGCGACCCTTCTTCGACCTCATCGTCCCCGCGTTCGTCGTCGGCTTCTTCCTCGTCGCACTGGTCGCCATCGCGCTGAGCGACGACCGGACGGTCCGTAACAGCTATCTCGCCGGCTTCTTCGCGCTGCTCGTCGTCGTCAACCTGTTCGCCCCCGTCACACCTGCGCCGGTCATCAAGTGGCACAAGTTCTCGGAGGTTCGCGGGACCGAGAAGACGGAGTACGTCTTCCGCGTCGTCGACGCCGACGGCGCAGAGCTCACGTACGACGACGAAGCGACGCTCAACACGGGGAGCGTCGCCCCCTCCTACGTCCGGCTGAAGATGCAAAACGAGTTCACGCCCGCCCAGAACGCCGAGACGGCCCAGTGGCTGTTGGACCGGGCGGCCGTCCACCGCGAACGGGTGACGAACCCCTCGCCGACGCGGTTCCTCTACTTCCCGCGGCACGCGATGGCCGACACGTGGACCCGCGAGACGGTCGCGGACTACTCGGAGTTCACCGGACTACGGCTGTACCGAGTCGACATGACGTTCGCCGAGGACGGCACCGAAGTGACCTCCTACACCGAGACGCTCGTCTACGAGTACTACGAGGACCGCGGGACGACCGTCGAGATCGCCAGCGTCGACGACGCTGTGGACCCGGTGGAAACGGCCGCCGTCCGGTCGCCTGCCATCGTCCCCGGAGGTGCGTTCTCGTGAACCGCGACCGCCTGCGCTCGCTCGGGTTGGTGTACGTCAACTACGTCGCGAGTCCGGTCCGCGACTCGCCGGTCAACCTCGCGATGGCACGCGTCGTCGTCGCCTTCTACGCGATTTGGAAGACGATCTGGATCGACTGGGGGGTGTTCCTGCAGGTGCCCTTCGTCGCACTCGAGGAGTACGAGTTTCTGGTCCCGTACGCGTTTCCGCAGTTGCTCGTCGTCGAGAAGTATCTGCTCGTCGTCAGCGTCTGCCTCTTCGCGGTCGGCTACCGCATCAGAGCGACGGCCGCCCTCTCCGCGTTGCTCCTCGGCCACCTCGGCCTGCTCCGGTTCGCGATGAACGGGTTCGGCGGTGGCTCGGCCGTCTTCATCCCGGTGTACTTCCTCGTGTTCTTCGCGCTGTTCGCCCCGCAGGACGAACTCTCCGTCGACGGCGTCCGCCGGACGGGACGGCAGTCCGTCGAGTCGGTCGTCTCCCGACTCAAGGAGTCGCGCCCGCGGCGCTTCCGTGCGGACCCGCTGAAGTACAGCCTCCTCGTGCTCGGGGTTATCTACTTCGGGTCTGCCTTCGACAAGCTGTTCCCGAACCTCCAGAAGTTCCAACCCGAGTGGCTCATGCCGTACAACCTCTCGCGCATCGTCACCATCTTCCACACCACCCGCGACCAGCTGTTCCCCTTCACACACGAGGTCGTGAACTACCCGTTTCTGATCTTCTTCTTCGCGGTGAGCACACTCGCTCTCGAAGGAGGGCTGCTCGTCGCCATCCTCTCGAAGCGCTCGGTGACGCCGTTCTTCGTCGGTCTCACCGGGTTCAAACTCTCCTCGATCGTCCTGCTCGGCATCTTCTTCGGCGACGCAGTCATCTTCTTCATGCTGTTTCTCGCGTGGGACGCGGCGTACCGCTACCTCGCGAGCGACCGGGCAGTCGACGTCGTGTTCGACGAACGCTGTTACTTCTGCGCCCGGAGTCTGTACCCGTTCGAACTTCTCGACGTGAACGACACGATGACGTTCTACTCGCAGTCCGACCTCCCCGCGCGGTACCGGGACCGACCGGACGTCGACTACAGCAGCGCCATGTACGTCTTCGACGCCGACGGAACGCCGTATCGCGGCTACTGGGCGTTCCGCGAACTGCTCCGGCAGCTCGCCGTCTTCGCTCCCGTCGTCTGGCTGATGGGTACCCGGCCGGTCGCCGCCGTCGGCGAACGCGTCTACGAGTACGTCGCCGCCAACCGGAGCAGACACTTCGTCTGTAGCGTCGACCTCGACACCGAACTGTGAGGTCGGGCCGGTCCGAGCGAGACTTGACAACGGCGACGACTGACGGGTCTGTCGGCCCGGTCGTTGATGACCGTCGACCGCGTACTCGCGACTGATGCGCTACTTCGGCTACGACGCCATCATCGACGAGGGCGACTCCATCCAGGCGACGTACGACGGCGGTGCCACCCACATCGGCGTGCTCAACGGTTACGAACCGGACGTCGACTCCTACCCCCTAGTCTTCGACGAGGACCGTCCGTTCGCCATCGAGGGCTGTGGTCCCGGGGTCAGCCAGATCGGCCACGAGGACGTCGAGAAGGGGCCGATCGTCGACGTTACGGGTCACGGTGCGCGAACCTATAAACGGGCACCCACGATACAGAATCTCTCCGTAGTGGGGGGGTCCCCCGGTATCCGCATCCGGTGTGCGCCGTACACCTCCCTCTCGAACGTCTACGTGACCGCCGCGGGCGACGGCGTCGCCGTCGCCGCCGCCGACCACAACTGCTACGGAACGAGTCTGTTCAACGTCCAGGCGTGGAACTGCAGCGGCGACGGCTTCCGCTTGGAGACCGACGCCGGCCCGCACGCGACGCAGTTCTTCGGCTGTCAGGCCATCGCCAACAAGGGAGTCGGCTTCCGACTCGACGGGTACAAGACGTCGATGCTCGGAGGCTCCGCTCAACTGAACCACGGTCACGGTATCGACGTCCGGTCACCGGCTATCTCGATCAAAGACGCCTACATCGAGGGGAACGGTCGGCGCGAGGACTACCCTGTCGAACTCTACGGGCGGGGTGCCCACGGGTTGACCGTCGCCGACTGCTACTTCCACGGCGCGACGCCCCGGAAGGTGTGGCACGACCACGACGACGTCCAGCGGGGGGTCAACCTCCACGAGTCGAAGTCGGCGTCCGTCCGCGACAACGTGTTCCGGAGCTACGGCGACGCCTTCTTCGCCGGGTTCGACACGAAGGCACGACTGGAGGGGAACTTCGCCGTCGACCGGACGCCGCTCCGTTCCGGATAGCGACCGAGCGCGTCGCGAGACGCCGCTCGGGGTGACGTGGACGACTCCGACTCCCGCGGAGCCGTCGGCATCGTCGAGGCGTGAGGTCGAAGTCGATCGCGACGGCGACGTTTCGGAGGAGAGACCGCGGGATCGAGCGAGCGGCGACCGACGCGGCTACACGCCGAGTTCGTCGGCCAGCTCGTAGAACGTCTCGATGGTCAGGTCGGGTTCGCCGTCGAACGGTTCGTACGGCGTCCCCTTCCGGTCGGCCCAGACGCCCTGCATCCCGGCGTGCTGGGCACCCATCACGTCGAACCACCCCGCCGTGACGTGGGCGATCTCGTCGATCGGCGTGCCGGTCCGCGCGGCGGCGTGACGGTACAGTTCGGCGTCGGGTTTGAACGTCTCCACCTCGTCGGCGCTGATCGTGTCCTCGAGCAGGTCGCCGATGTCGGCGTGGTCGACCATCGACTCGAGCATCTCGGGGTTGCCGTTCGAGACGACGTAGCAGTCGTACCCGCCGTCGCGGAGGCGTTCGATGCCGTCGCGGACGTCGTCGAAGACGTCGAGCTCGTGGTAGACCGCCAGGATCTCGTCGCGTTCGTCCTCACCGATGTCGACCCCGTGGACGTCGAGCGCGTACTGGAGCGCGTCGCGGTTCACCTCGTAGAACGGCTCGTAGACGTCGATGTGGTTGCCGACGAACGTGTACTCCAGCGAGCGTGCTCGCCACAGCTTCGAGACGGGCTCGGGGTCGTCGACGCGTTCGGCCAGCGCCTGCTCTGCGGCGTCCACGTCGACGAGCGTGCTGTAAGAGTCGAACGTGACCGTCGTTACGTCTTCGGGAGTGAACGACATCTCTCGCGTGGACATCGAAGCGGCGACGGATTAATCGTGTGGCGGCCGTGACTTCCGATTGTCATCAGTCTCCTTGGGTCACTCGATCGACTGGACGAGAGGGTAGTCGTCGGGGACGGTGAACCCGTGGTCGCGGAGACGGTCGCGGTCGGTGGCCAGCGAGTCGGCCCACGCCGCCCCGGCGTCGGTCAGCGCGGTCACGCCGTAGCGGATCGGCGCGCCGCGGACCGTCCGGTCGGGGAGGTCGAGGCTGACCGTCGCGTACGTGTCGACCCGTGCGGGGTCGGAGAAGTCGATGGCGGGGGGGAGGTCGACGAACGGGAGGTCGTGTTCGACGGCCATGTTCTCGTAGACGAACGCGGCGTCGATCTTCCCCGCCTCGAGCGTCCGCATGAGCGCAGTCTCGGGGAAGACCAGCGAGTCGTCGAGGAGCTCCGCGGCGGCGAGTCCCCGGTCGTCGGCGAGACGCATCGCGAGCACCGTCCGGTAGCCCAGTGGGTCAGCTTTCGGGTCGGTCTGTCCCACCCGGACGCCCTCGCGGGCGAGTCCGGTCGCCCAGTCGTCTGCGATCGCGTCGGCGTACCTCGACTCGGGGTCGTAGGCGAGGACGAGCGCGTTGGTCGCGAAGAGCGTCGTCTCAGCCGTGATCCCCGAAAAGAGGTCGGGGTCGGCCAGCGCGAGCACGTCCGGGTCGCGTGCGCCGTCGACGACGAGGTTCCGCGCGGTCAGACTGCCGTGGGCCTCGACGTCGGCGCCGGCGACGTCGTCGGCGAGGACGAGCAGACTTCCGGCGACGAGCGCCCGTGCGGGCGTCGTCTGCGACTCACGCGGGCCGCCGGTGACGTACTCGACGCCCTGCAGACCGACCGTTCCGAGCGTACCGACGGTGAGTCCGCCGGCGGCGACGCGGCGCAGGAACCGTCGCCGGTTCGACATCATGCTACGCAACTCTCTCAGGTTTCGACATAGCTGTTTCGTAACTAGTACTGGTTAAGCCGAAGTCGGTACCGAGACGGCTACGTCGTCCTCGACAGCCGTCGCTGGATCTCGATCGCCGCGAGGAACGACTCCTGTGAGACGGTGCCGACGATCCGGTCGCCGTCTTCGACCAGCGCGTAGTCGGTCTCTCGTTGGCCGAGTTCGGCGAGCGTGTCGAAGGCGTCCGCGCTCGCGTCGACGCGGAGCGGCGGCGGTCCCATCACGTCGGCGACGGCGACGCTCTCGTACTGATCTCGCGAGAGGTCGCGGAGATCCGAGAGCCGGACGAGTCCGACTACCGACTCGCCGTCGACGACCGGGAACGCCGTCCGACGGCGGTGCAGCATCAGCGCGACGAACGCCGAGACGGGGTCGTCGGCCGAGAGCGTCTCCGTCGAGGAGTCCATCACGTCGGCGACGGTCAACCCCGCCAGCAGGTCGTCGAGGAGACTCACTCTCGCTTCGCTCTTGGCCGCGCCGTAGACGAACAGCGCGACGAGGATGAGGATGGGGTTGAAGCCGACGACGCCGACGACGGCGAACAGGAGCGCGAAGACGACGCCGATGCGGGCGGCGATCCGGGTCGCGACGCCGTAGGGACGCGAGCGGGCGAGGAGCGCACGGAGGACGCGACCGCCGTCCATCGGGAACGCCGGAAGGAGGTTGAACGCCGCGAGCGTCACGTTGACGACCGCGAGCCACCCGAAGACGAAGACGATAACGGGGAACCGACTCGGGACGAGCTGGACGACGGCGGCGCAGCCGAGTCCGACGAGCACGCTCGTCACCGGTCCGGCAACGGCGATCCAGAACTCGCGGTCCCACTCGCGGGGGATGGCGGAGAACCGCGCGAGGCCGCCGAACACCCAGAGCGTGATGGACTCGATCTCGAGGCCGTACCGCCGGGCGACCCACGAGTGGCCGAGTTCGTGCAGGAGGACGCCGACGAACAGGCCGACCGCGGCGGTGACGCCGACGACCCACGGCGTGTTGCCGGCGCGGAGCACGGCGACGTCCAGCGGCGTGGGCGCGAACTGGTTGACGACGCCGACGTAGAGGGCGATCTGCTGGCCGCTGCCGATGAGCCACGCCAGTATCGGGAGGAAGACGAGGAGCGAGATGTTGATCCGGATCGGGATCCCCCAGATCCGAGCGACCGTGTAACTCCGCATACCGACTCTACGGCGGCACCGGCATTGACACGTTCGCCGGTCGACAGTCGAACGAGTGTAAGACGCCGACCGACGAGGGCGAGCGCCGAGAGCACGTTTCCGCTCAAAACCCGTCTCCGTGGTCGGCGCCGTCTCCGTCTTCTCGTCGAGTGCGGCGTCGGTGCGCGAGCCGGGTAGTCGGCGACTACCTGTCGACGACTGCAGAGCGCGGATGGTTCTAAACACGTTACGAGCCGTGTAACAATACCGTTCTCGCCCGTTGTGTGGGCTGTCATGCAAGCAGTCGTCCTCGCCGCCGGGAAGGGAACGCGCCTCCGTCCGCTCACGGAGGACAGACCGAAGGCGCTGGTCGCCGTCGACGGCGAACCGCTCCTCACCCACTGCTTCGAGGAGCTCCGGTCGCTGGGTGCCGAGGAGTTGATCGTCGTCGTCGGCTACCGGGCCGAGCAGATCATCGAACGCTACGGTGACGAGTACCGGGGCATCCCCATCACCTACACGTACCAGCGCGAGCAGTTGGGGCTCGCCCACGCGCTCCTGACCGCCGAAACGCACGTCGAGGGCGACTTCATGCTGATGCTCGGCGACAACGTCTTCCGGTCGAACCTCGACGCCGTCGTCCAGTCGCAGAAGGAGGAGGACGTCGACGCGGCGTTCCTCGTCGAGGAGGTCCCCTACGAGGAGGCTTCCCGGTACGGCGTCTGCGTCACCAACGGCGACGACGAGATCGTCGAGGTGCTGGAGAAACCCGCCGACCCGCCGTCGAACCTCGTGATGACGGGGTTCTACACCTTCTCGCCCGCCATCTTCCACGCGTGTCACCTCGTGCAACAGTCGGACCGCGGCGAGTACGAGCTGCCCGACGCGATCGACCTCCTGCTCCGGAGCGGCCGCTCCATCGTGGCGATCCCGCTGGACGGGTGGCGTATCGACGTCGGCTACCCCGAGAACCGCGACGAGGCCGAACGACGACTCGCCGACGAGCGGACGTCGACGCCGCAGGCGGAGTCCGTCGAGGACTGACGGTCGTAGACCGGGGTGAGCGCGATGGGAACGGACGTGACGGAGACGCTGTAGACGGCCCACGCCGAACCACGACGCTCGATCGAGTCGGTCGTCCCGAGAGCGTGTCGTGTCAATTCGAGACGGCGGTGGACCCGCGAGTGCCTGAGACCCGTCCGGGTCCGTGATGAAGAGTTCTCTCTCGGAGGGTAGTTTCGACGACGTTACCGGTCGAACTCATAGGGGTTATCGTCGAATCTCTCCACGAGAATCGAACCCTGTGGTTCGCCGGGCGTCTCTGATGTTCCGGTTGGCGACGATAACCCCTATCAGTGTCGCCGCTGGACGTGGTCGGCGTCGAACGGACGGTCGTCACGCGGAGCGACGCGCAGCTCGTAGCCGGAGTCGGCCTCTCGAGCGTCGAACACCAACAGCTCCGGGAGAGAGAGCGGACCGTCCGCGGCGAGCTCCTCGGGGACGACCTCCTGTCCGTCGACCAGGACGGTCGCCTCGCCGTCGAGTCGGAACGACGCGATCTCACCGGTGTAGCGGTAGCTGTGTCTCGTGTCGCCGATCGCGTCCTCGACGCTCGTCGACGGCAACCCGGCCGACTGCTGTGTCCCCTCGTCTCCCCGAGCGTCGATGCGGTCGGAGACGGTGAGCCGGTAGTTGGCGACCCCGTCGTCCGGACCGACGATGGTCAGCGTCTTCGGGTTGCCTCCCGTGAACGTCGTCGCCGAGTCGAAGTCCGCGAGGTCGACGCGACGGAGTTCAAGACTCGCCTCCCGATAGACCAGCAGCGTCGACCCGGCGTGACCGTCGGCCGACGCGTCGCGTTCGGCCGAGTCCGCAGCGAGGTCGTCGTCCGAGCGACTGGAGAGGACGCCCGGGCTCTCGCTCTCGGAGGCGTCCTCGGACGACGCGTCGACGACGAAGCGGACGTCGTCGGTCGCGCCGGCGGCCGGTTCGATACCGACTCGCTTCTCCTCGTCGGTCTCGATCTCGTCCGTCACCAGATACTCTCCGGCCGGGAACGCGACGAGGGTCTCGTCCGGGAGCTCGGTCAACGCGTCGTCGATCGCCTCCTCGCCCGTAGGATCCATCCCGAGGTCGTCGACGGCGTTTAATCGATCATTGAAGACGTGGTCGGTCGAGCTCGCTGCGGCGACGGAGGTTGGCATCGTCGCCGCACTGACTGTCCCGACTGCGGTTGCCGTCGCACCGAGTCGGAGGTACTCACGTCTGTTAAGAAACGGTTTCTCGCTCGACGATGCGCCTCGCTGCTGAGACCCATCTGCCGGTTCGCGTGCCATACCTCTGGATTGCGCGAAGCCGCCAATAAATGTTCTCATAATCCTCCCATCAAATTAGGTGAATGAGGACGAAATTTATTGTTGAATCGCAGACTTTCAACATAAGCATAATATATCGAACAACCGTCAACGACGGTGTGCACCTGGTCTACGGGATGTTAATACGTTGCTACCGGTGGACACCGGAGCGGGTCGTCCTATGACACTCAGCTGACTCGAGCGGACGATCGGTCGCAGGTTTCTATCGCGTCTTCCGGTTTACAGCGAGTCGGCGAGAAAGCCCACGGCGTTAGTCGTGGATGAATCGCCGCACGATACCATGACCGGGTTCACCCCCGTGTTGAGTGCTATCCGACGCGGCACGTCCGCGCTCACACCGAGGCAATCGGACAATGTCGGATTCCCCATCCGAAGTTCGACGGTCGCCCCGTCGAAATAGGGTTGATACCAACGTGAAACAACCAACTACCTCCGGATCCGTTCCGTATGGCGCGGGTAGGAGTAACGGTATCGTGGCGGTGCCAGCACCCCGTCGGTATACAAACCGTAACTCTCCCGACTCAGCGGGCCTTTGCTCAAGCCCACGACTTCAGTCGTAGGTGGCCGTCACGCGAGCGCCGATACCGGTCCGTCCGAGCGCTCCCGTACTGCTCCTGCCGTTCGTTCAGCGCTCTCTGCTCGATAGCTCCGGTACGAACTCCTGGAGATGCGCGTTCTGCCGTGCGTCGAAGACGATCGCCAAGAGGAAGAAGACGATCCCGGTCGCCAGCGCACCGGGCACCAGCCAGACGTCGACGGTGACGCCGTCGACACCCAGCGCACCGACTACGAAGACGAGTGCGACGAGCAGGGCGCCGAAGACGCTGACCCCGCCGAGCGCGTAGTAGAGCGCCGTTGGATGGAGTCGGTCGACGACGTACTTCTGTTTGAGGCGCCACAGGAAGTTCCGGAGGAGGAGAATCGACACGGAAGAGATAAAAGACGGGTAGCTGATGCCGCTCCGTTCCTCGCCGTACAGCGCCGGGTGTGAGACGTCCGCGACTCGGAGGCCGTGGACGTTGAGCTTGACGAGGAGGTCGTTCAGGAAGCCGTAGCGTTCGTACAGGTCGTCGAGGTCGATCGTCTCGAGTGCGTGGCGAGAGATGGCAGTGTAGCCGTTCTGTGAGTCCGACACGTGCCAGTAGCCGCTCGAGACGCGAGAGAGGAACGTCAGCGTCCAGTTTCCGAACAGCCGCCACGAACTCATCCCGAGCCGTCGCGGGCTCTCGCGGAGCCGGTTCCCCTTCGCGTAGTCGACCAGTCCACCGACGACCGGATCGAGGATGCGAGGGAGGACGGCCGGGTCCATCTGTCCGTCCCCGTTCATGACGGCGACGACGTCGGCCCCGTCGGCGAGCGCACGTCGATAGCCGGTCGTGATGGAGTAGCCGACGCCGCGGTTCCGCTCGTTGCGGATCGGCGTGACGAACTCCGTCGTCTTCTGCTCCGCCGGTTCGGCCCAACCGTCCGCTCGTAACGACCGCCGCGTCACGTTGGCGGCGCGAGCGTGGTGACAGATAACGTCCCACGTGCCGTCTCGAGAGTGGTCGTCGACGACGTACGCACGGTCGACGAACGTAGGCAGGGTGTCGATGACCTCGCCCACGAACTCAGCTTCGTTGTACGCGGGGACGACGACGGCGACGGTGTGTCCTCTGTACATCTCACACCACTCCCGGAGACGCGTGGCGTGACGGTTGTCGGTCGATGCTCGTGGATCTCGTCGGTAGGTAGGGTGGAATCATCGAGGTCGTAAGTCAGCAGCGACGCCCGTTGTCGGAGGGAGTGCTTCTGTGAGAGACTATATCGGTGTGTGACTCTTTGTTATACGGCGGCTTCCCTGCGGACGGGACCGTATAACCGAGTGACGGGACAGTGTTCAGCGGAAAGAGTCGCCGTCCGTCGACGACCGGTGTGACCGGACGGCCGTCCCGAACTGCCGGACGGCACGTCCGGCAGGGTCGGCAGCGTCGCTGTCGTCGGACGGACTGCGAGGGAAGCGTCGATCGACCGGCGGCCGGTGTCTCGTGACCTACGCGTGAGTGGCTCACCCCGTTCGACGGACGTTCCCGGTGACGAGTGAGACGTCCGCCGACGTCACTCTTCGTCGAGAAACTGACTCTCCCAGGACCGTCGCTCGCGGAGCGCCTGTAACCCCTCTTCGGAGATCTCGTAGAAGTTCGTTCGTCGGTCGTGTTGGCCTTTGTTGACGTACCCGCGGTCGACGAGCGTGTCGAGGTTTGGGTACAGCCGTCCGTGTTTGACCTCACCGATATCTTGTTCAATGCGTTCTTTCACCATCTGCCCCGAGGGTTTGTCCGCTCCCGCGATGACGTACAGCAGGTCACGTTGGAAGCCGGTCAGTTCGAACAGACTCATCTGACAACAGAGTTGCACGGCATCGGATATTGTTAGCCACCCACGAACTCGCCGCCGCAGTCGACTTCGTCTGCAACGACTCTGGAGAACGAACGATTAAACAGAGAGACGAACTGACGAGACTGTACTCGGAAAGTGAAAGACAGGACGGGGACACACCTCGTCAGGCGTCACGAACGGAGAAATAGCTCGATTATAACCAAGTCAACTGCTGCTTTTCTAGTAACAATGACTCCGAGCGAACAAGACGAGGACGAATCGAACTGCGTCCGTCGAGGGTACGGCCGCCGATGACAGCCGACGGGGGGCGGCTCTCGACGGACGCACTCTTCCAGATACTGGGCAACTCCCGTCGGCGGTTCATCATCCGCCACCTGTATCGGACGAACGACCCGGTCGATCTGAAGGAGCTCGCCAGGCTGATCGCGGCCGAGGAGGAGGGGACGACCCCCGAAGCTCTCACGGACGAAGAACGCCAGCGTGTCTACGTCTCGTTGTACCAGACGCATCTCCCGACGCTGACCGAGAGCGGATTGATCGAGTACGACGAGAGCGAACGGACGCTCTCGATCGACAGACGCGCGCTTGAGGCACACTGCGTCGAGGCGACCGCAGACAGGTGGCTCGTCGGATACGCCGTCGTCGCGCTGGTCTGTGCGCTCGGCGGCGTCGTGTTCTCGCTCGGGGGAGTCGTCGGGGCCGGCGGTGCCAGCGGTTTCCTCCTCGTCGTCTCGCTCGCACTCGCGGGCCTCGTCATCGGGCAGTACCTCCGTCGAACCCGAACGTTCACACGGAAGTGCCTCCTGTCGCTCGTCGACTGACCGGCACGCGCCGTCGACGTCGTCGAGGGGGCGAGTAGTGCCGGACTAAGCGACGTTACCGTTCGGTTCACCGGGCGATTTCGGCCAGATACGATAGCCAGAGAGACGCTCTTTCTGCGTGACTCGTCTCTCGAAACGCCAAACGAACGCTCGAACGGAGAAACACGCTCGACCGCGGAACTCCGACAGTATCCTCGACGTACAGTCTCTGCCGACAGTGTTTCTTTCTCATTTGGGAAAATCAAAATATGAGTATTAGAGCACGAATCAATCAACGTATGCAGTTAATAGTCAACGATTTAATTATGTATGACGAACAACGTGAGTAGCTGTTGGGGAACAACAGGGCAGACGCCCGAACGTACAGAACATTTCGGAAAACGGGATGTTTATCGGTCACTCGTCGGCCTCCGACGACGGCGCCCTGATGAGGACACGGCCACCAGCCAAGGGGAAGGGAAATGGAACTCCAAACGATACGCTCACGAACCGTTAGCAGAAGCGCCGACAGACAAGCGACCGAACCGACACTCTCGAAGGACGAACTCTTCGAGATCCTGAAGAACCAACGCCGGCGGGATGCTCTCTCCTTTCTCAAGGAGAACGGCGGGGAAGTGAATCTCAGCGACATGTCCGAGTTCATCGCGGCCAAGGAGAACGGCATCGACGTCAGCGCCCTCTCCTCGAGTCAACGCAAGCGCGTGTACATCGGCCTCTATCAGTGTCATCTCCCGAAGATGGCAAACTTCGGCGTCGTCGACTTCGACAAGGACCGCGGGACGATCGAACTGCTCCCGGCCGCCGAACTCCTCGATCCGTACCTCGACGACGACGTCGTCGCCTCCGACCCGAACGTCGAGCTGCGGATGGGCGCCGCGGCGACCGTCGCCCTGCTAGTCATCGCCGGACTCGTAGGCGCACCCGTCCTGTCTGCGCTCCCCGCCGCGGGGTGGGCGGTCGTCAGCACCGTCGCGCTTCTCCTGTTCGCCGTCACCGAGGCGGTCGGTGTCTGACCGGCCACAGACGACCGGGCGACACGCTTTTGTCGATCTCACGCACGGAGCGTCGCTCACGACGTCGTATCGGCTACCTGACTCAAGGAGAGAGTCCCGCCCTTTAGGGCGGGCATGAATCCGACACTCTACAACACAAACTACGCTCGACACTTACTCTGGGGTATCCTCTCCCCCCAAACTTTCTTGTCATTTTAATTACAACCAGTAGTTGATGAAGCGAGCCAACACGTTTGACGTGATTCCACAGTCCGACGAGGACGAGGAGTTACTTCGACGCATGTTGGACGCTTCTGCTGCTCTCTGGAACGAGATCAACTACGAGCGCCGTGAGAATTATGCCAACCCAGACGTCTCCGTCTGGGACATCAGTGAGTATCGCGGTCGTTACGGCGGTGTTCTCGGCGCTTCGACGGTTCAGCAAATCGAGCGCAAGAATCGTGAAGCGTGGAACTCGTTCTTTGCACTCAAGAAGAAAGGTGAAGCCAACGGCAAGCCAGGATACTGGGGCAACGAACGCGAAGGACGCGACCTCCGCACGTACATCCGAAACACCTCATATTCTGTTCAATGGGGCGAATACTCCCGACTCGAAATTCACGTCGGCCAAGACCTGAAAGACGAATACGGCTTGGGATACTGCGAACGCCTCCGACTCGAAGTCCGTGGCGACCCAAACTGGAAGGAATACGAGAAGCAGGGTCGGTTGGAGTTGTTCTACGACGAGCAAGCACAAACATTCAGGGCCTTTCAGCCAGTCACCATCGATAATTCTCGATTGGCACAACCACTGGATTCGGAAGAATCCGCTCTGGATATTGGTGCGAACAATCTCGTCGCTTGTACAACCACGACCGGCAAGCAGTATCTGTACGAAGGACGAGACCTGTTCGAGCGGTTCCGTGAGACGACACGAGAAATCGCTCTTGGAAGAAGGACGAGACAGTAGTCACCGTATCCGACGTCTGTACGATCGACGTACCAAGCGACGCGATCACGCACAGGACGCGCTCGCTCGTGACCTTATCGAACGCCTGTATGACGATGGCGTTTCCACGGTGTACGTCGGGGCGTTAACGGACGTACTCGAGACACACTGGTCGGTGGAGACGAACGCGAAGACACACAGTTTCTGGGCGTTCCGAGCATTCGTGAACAGGCTGGCGTGTACTGCCGAGGAATACGGCATCTCGGTCGAGGTTCGGTCTGAGGCGTGGACGAGTCAGGAGTGTCCCAACTGTGGGTCGACAGAGGACACAATTCGACATCAGGACACGCTGACGTGCCCGTGTGGATTCGAGGGACACGCAGACCTCACGGCGTCAGAGACGTTCCTGAGACGTCATCAGAACTCTCTGAGTTCTGATTGGCGAACGAGACACTCCGTGTCTCGTCAACGGCAGACGACGGTAACACGGTCGATGGCACGGCCTGTATGCCTCAAGTGGGACAACCACGACTGGTTGGAGTCACCACGCTCTCTCCGTCCCAACGAGGAGCATACAAACCCGCAAGTTGCCTCCGTGGGTCGGTAAGCGATACCCCCAGCGTGAGGAAACCTCGCCGTTGACGGCGAGGAGGATGTCATGTCCCGCACGTTCTCGCCTCGCCCGCGACCGTCGGCGACTCGTCGACAGCGAGCAGTGTCCGATCGAGCGGTAGTCGGCGACGACCGCCGGTAAGTGACCGTTGTTCGTCCGGTCGAACCGACGGACGGCGTCCACGACGACACCGGTCGAGTCCGCCCTCGTGTGTCGTGAGTGAGCGAGTGACTAACCCCAAACCGGGAGTGTTCAGCCACCTTATAACAAAGCGACTCGCTCACCCTCTCCACAGTATGACCGTAGCAATCCGTCCGTCGTCCGCTGTGGGAGGGCGACAATGACCGTGACCGCGGAGACGATCGTGCTCGGGGACGAGGGGGTCCGCGTCGGCGACGGTGTCGTCGTCACCGACGGATCGGAGGTGGTGTACTGATGTGTGGCATCACCGCCTGTCTCCGCGCCGACGGCAGCCTCGACCCGCTCCTCACCGGGCTGAAGCGACTGGAGTACCGCGGCTACGACTCGGCCGGCATCGCGCTCCAGAACGGCCACGGTATCGGGCTCGTCAAATGTGCCGGCGAGGTAGAACTGCTCTGCGAGCAGGTCGACGAGAAGCGTCTGCGGGGGACCGTCGGTATCGGTCACACCCGCTGGAGCACTCACGGACCGCCGACCGACTGCAACGCCCACCCACACACCGACGAGCGCGGCACCGTCGCTGTCGTCCACAACGGTATCATCGACAACTACGCCGCTCTGAAAGACGGGCTCCAGCGCCGGGGACACCACTTCGCCAGCGACACCGACACGGAGGTCGTCCCCCACCTCATCGAGGAGGAACTTGACGGCGGCGCGTCCAATGTGGAGGCGTTCCGGGCGGCGATCGCGACACTCGACGGCACCTACGCCATCGCGGCCATCTTCGACGAGGAGCAGGCGATCTACGCCACCCGGATGGGATCGCCGCTCGTCTTGGGGGAGGGCGACGACGAGTGGTTCCTCGCGAGCGACGTCCCGGCGTTCGTCGAGTACACCGACCGCGTTCGCTACCTCCACGACGGCGACTTCGTGCGAATCACGGCCGGCGGCGTCGAACTCACGGACGCCGACGGCTACGCCGTCGAACGCCCGCTGGAGACGGTCGACTGGGACCCGGAGACGGCCGGAAAGTCCGGCTACGACCACTACATGCACAAAGAGATTCACGAGCAGCCCGAGGCGCTGCGGCGGACCACACAGGGACGGGTGAACGCGCTCGCCGGGAGCGTCGATTTCGAGGAGTTCGAACCGGGTCGATTCGCCGACGTCACCCAGCTCCATCTGGTCGGGATGGGCACCTCCTACCACGCCGCGATGTACGCGGCCTCACTGTTCGCCACGCGGGGCGTGCCGGCCTACGCGTTCATGGCCGGCGAGTACAGTCTCTCGCAACCGCCGGTGACGGAGTCGACGCTCGTCGTCGCCGTCTCACAGAGCGGTGAGACCGCCGACACGCTAGACGCCGTCCGGCGGGCGCGCAGCGCCGGTGCACGGACGCTGGCGGTGACGAACGTCGTCGCCTCGTCGATCACTCGCGAGTGCGACGACAGCCTGCTCATCCGGGCCGGTCCCGAGATCGGCGTCGCCGCCACCAAGACGTTCTCCTCGCAGGTGACCGCGCTGCTGTTGCTCTGCGAACGGATCACGGCGGATATCACGGGGACGGCCAGCGCCGAGAGCCGCGAGCTCCTCGAGTCGGTCGCACGACTGCCCGGCGACGTCCAGGCCGTCCTCGACACGTCGACGGCGGCCGACGTCGCGGAGGCGTACGCCGGCAGCGAGGCGTACTTCTTCATCGGCCGCGGGGTGGCGCATCCGGTCGCACTGGAGGGGGCGCTAAAGTTCAAGGAGATCTCCTACGAGCACGCCGAGGGGTTCGCCGCCTCCGAACTGAAACACGGCCCGCTCGCGCTGGTCACCGAGCGAACGCCGGTGTTCGCCGTCTTCACGGGTCGCGACGACGAGATGACGCTCAACAACGTCAAAGAGGTGCAGGCTCGCGGCGCACCGGTCGTCGCCGTCACCAGCCACACCGACGGCGACGTCGTCGACGTCGCCGACGCGGTGCTGGCGATACCGCCCACTCACCCCGACCTCGCGGGCGTCCCGGCCAACGTCCAACTCCAACTGGTCGCCTACCACGCGGCGAACCGACTCGGCCGTCCCATCGACAAGCCGCGGAACCTCGCGAAGTGCGTCACCGTCGAGTGAGACCCGTCCGGACGGTGGTAAGGAGTCCAACCCGTCCGGTACGCTCCCCGGCCGACCGCCCGCGGTCCCCCGTCGACGACCGTCTCCGGCGCTCGAGACAGTCGACGGCGTCACCTGACTAAACCACCCGTTGAACGGACGGAAGGATGCGATTGATTAAGCCGTTATGCGGACTATTACCTCGTGTGTCAATGACTGACGACCAGGCCGACAGCGCCGACGGATCGAACGGTGTCGATTCGACCGCCGTTCTCGACATCCTCGGCGACGCCGTCGCCCGCGAGATACTCCGTCTCGGCAAGCAACGGGTCGTCACCGTCGAAGAGTTCGCCGCACAGTGCGACGTCTCCGAGGCGACCGTCTACCGTCGACTCCGCCAGCTCCACGATCTCGGACTCGTCGAGAAGTGTACCCAGTTCGAGGCGGGCATCGTGACCAAGGGAGCCTACCGGACGACGATGGACAGCGTCACCGTTCGCGTGAGCGAAGACGGCATCGCGACGGAGTCGGGGTCGGACGACGAGTTCGCCGACGCGATCCGGACGGTCAGGCAGACGATCGATCTCGACGGAGTCCAGTACGACCCGAAGGAGAACAGCGTCCAGGTCTCGTTCACGCTTGACGACGACACGTTCCGGACGTTCCTCGACCAGTACCTGTAAGCGAGACGAACGAAGCACACGTTCATGTGTGATCAGTGGCAACATATACCGTGAAAGACGACGAGATCAAACCGCCGAAGAAGGCAGATCAGTACGAGTACCTCGACAGCACGACGGAGGTCGTGTTCATGGTCGAAGACGGCAAGGTGCTCACCTTCCGTGAGTATCCGAACGTCGAGGCGTTCGAGAGAGCGGCCGAGACCGGCGAGTACGCCGGCGTCAACCAGGGGGTGAAGGAACTTCCCGATATCGAGGCGTTCCGCGACCTCGACATCTGATCGGTTCGCCGAGAGCGGAGACGAAGCGACCTGAATCGCCATACAGAAAAGATGATACACCGGGAGAACCTCCTTCTGCACAGTTATGCGTAGGTACACCTTCGAAGGTAGCGCGCTGTCACGGTACGACTGATGGAGCTCCTGTGGGCTGTCGCGTCGCTGGCCGGGAGTATCCTCGGGCTCTGGCTCGGTGCCGAGTGGCTCGTCACCGGTGCCTCCGCGCTGGCGCGTCGTTTCGGCATCTCCGAACTCGTCGTCGGCCTCACGATCGTCGCGTTCGGGACGGGGCTCCCCGAAGTCGTCGTGACGCTCGACGCCGTCGCCACCGGTCACACGGATCTCGCCGTCGGCAACGTCGTCGGGTCGAACATCGTCAACATCGCCGTCGTCCTCGGCGTCGTTGCGCTCGTCCGCGCGTTCCCCGTCTCGCGGTCGCTCGTCAGACGCGACGGGGTCGTCCTCGTCGGGACGACGGTGATCGCGACGGTCGCCGCCGTCGACGGACGCGTGTCACGACTGGAGGGCGGACTGCTCCTCGCTCTCTGGCTCCTGTATCTCTGGTCACTGTTCCGGAACCACGGCGAGAGTCCGCGCGGCGGCCCCGAGGCGACGACCGAGGGGCAACTCGCCCGCACGGCCGGCAAACTCGTCGTCGGCCTCGTCGTCGTCATCGGCAGCGGCGCGCTGCTCGTCGACGCTGCCACGACGATCGCGCGCTCGTTCGGCATCTCCGAGTGGACGATCGGCGCGACGATCGTCGCCGTCGGCACGTCGACCCCCGAGCTGGTCGTCTCGCTCCTCGCCGCCCTCCGCGGACGGTCGGGGCTCTCGCTCGGCAACGTCATCGGGAGCAACGTCGTCAACCTGTTCGGCGTGCTTGGCCTCGCGGCGCTCGTCGAACCGCTCTCGGTGACGGCCGCCGCCTTCGGCGGGATGCTGTGGCTGCTCGCACTCGTCGCCGTCTTCCTCGTGACGCTGTGGACGGGCCGTCGGCTCTCGCGGGTCGAAGGCGGCGCGCTGTTGGGGTCGGAGGTCGTCCGCTGGCTGCTCGGCTTCGGGTGAGCCTCAGAGCGGGACGCCGCCGAGCAGGAGGCCGGCGTCGACGAGGAGGAGGAGCGCGACCACTGCGGCGGCGGTGAACAGGCGGCGGGCGTCGCGGGCGGGCGTCCGAACCTTCCGCTCGTCGAGACCGTCACGCAGTTTGCTCGCACCGATCTCGACGAGCGCCGCGAGGACGAACCACAGCACGACCATCGCGAGCACGAGGTGGCCTCGCGGACTCCCGAACAGCGACTCGGCCGTGTAGCGCGTCCCGGCGAGATGGCCGCCCGAGAGGAGCAAGAAGAGCGCACTCGCCCGCGAGACGGTCGTCAGTTTGCCGACGATGGTCTCGAGCGGTGCGACGTCGATGTCGCCGCTCGCGGCCGTCGGGAGGACGGCGTAGCTGGTGAACAGCACACTCCCGGTCCACAGTCCGGCGAAGAGGAGATGGGCACTGGCCATCGCGGCGTCGATCACTGCCATAGCGGCTCCTTGGAGGCTCGGCACTTAGTACGGCCGATTTCGACGGATTGCGTGACGGTAGGCGTTCCCTACCACTCGTCGAGCGAGTACTCCTCGCCGTCTGCCGGGAGCGTTCGCCGGACCAGCGTGGCCGTCCCCCGTCTGAGTCGTTCGGAGACGGACTGCGAGGAGACGCCCAACTCGGCGGCGAGATCGCCGAGGTCGACGTCGCGAGGGACGTCGAAGTAGCCGGTCGCGACGGCCAATCGGAGCGCCTCGCACTGTTTCTGCGAGAGTCCGTACGTCCTGTCTGACACCGGAGCGTCTGGGTCGAGGCCGTAGACGCGTCGGAGCGTGAACGACACTTCCCGCTTCCGACATTGTTCGCTGTACCGGCGGAGCGCGTCGTGGTCGGGGAACCGCTGTCGGACGTCGAGCCCCTCGTGTGTGGCGGAGACGGACAGCTGGGACGCACCCACCTCGATCCCGGTGGGATACAGCACGACCTCGGCCCGCGCGGAGATCTGGATCCGGTAGAGCCGTCGGTCGTCCAGGCGTTCGAGCACGCTGAGGGAGGCGACCGACCGGTCGTCGTCGACTGCGGCCTCGAACGTCTCGAAGTCGTCGCCCTCGGCCCACACGAACAGCGTCGGTTCGCGAGGGTTCTCGGCGTGTTCGTGTTCGACGTGGAGCGTCAGTTCCGGAACCGTCGCGAGCGACTCCATCAGGGGGAGTCTCGGGCTCGACAGTCGATACTCTGCGATGAGGCTCATCAGCTGACGTCGTCGCCGTCGGTGTCGGCGCAGCTACCCAGTTTTCCCGTCGCCAACAGCAGGAAGACGAGTCCCTCGACGCGAGCGGCCGTGTAGACCCACGGTTTGACCTCGAACTCGTCGGGCGTCTCGTAGGCGAGTCGGGTCACGACGTCGACGACCTGTTTCGGGAAGAGCAGCTCGACGAGGCCGAGGAGAGCGGCTAGTGTACGGAGCATCTCTCGGGCCTACGTACCGAGGTGACAAAAGTGGGAGGTGACGAACGTGACACCACTTCCGGTGTCCGCGATCACGAGATGGCGAGCAGCGCGATGGCGGCGACGGCGAAGAGGAGGCCGAGCAGTTTCGTCGTGGTGACCGACTCGCCGAGGACGAGCATCCCCACCACCGCCGCGACGACGAAGTAGAGCGCGCTGACCGTCGTGACCACCGACGGGCGCCCTCGCTGGAGACCGATGTAGAGCGAGACGGTCCCTACCGCCGAGCAGACGCCCGCCAGGGTGCCGAACCAGACCCCCCGCGTCGTCATCGAGATCTGCTCTCCGGACACGTGCATGTAGCCGACGACGACGGGGAGGGCAACCAGATACGAGACCGTCGCCACCGTCGCCGGTCGCATCGATTTCGCCGCGAAGTTCGCGAAGATGGTCCATCCTGCCCAGGCAAACATCGTGATGACTGCGAAGACGAGTGGTCCGTTCATCTGTGTCACGACGAACGGGGCGTCGACAGCCACCGTTCGTCTCACTCTCCTCACTCGCGTACAAAGAGCGGTTTGGCCGACACCGGCACCAGTCCCGCGCTACCGGTCGCGGGTGACGACCTCGCCCGGGGCCACCCGGGCGTCCGTCGAGAGGACGACGCCGGCGTTGAGACTGGCGTTGATACCGGTCTTCGTCCCGTCACCCACGACGACGCCGAACTTCCGGCGCCCCGTCGAGACGCGTTGTCCTTTCACCGTCGTTCTCACGTCCGCCCCGTCGTGTCTCAGGTTCGCGACCGTCGTCCCGGCGCCGAAGTTGACGTCGCAGCCGAGGACGCTGTCGCCGACGTACGAGAGGTGACCGACCGTCGCCCCCTCCATGAGCACGCTGTTTTTCACCTCGACGGCGTGACCGACTTTGGCCCCTTCGCCGACGAGCGTCGCACCGCGGACGTAGGCGTTCGGGCCGACCGACGCGCCCGCACGGATCAGCGCCGGTCCCTCGACGACGACACCGGGTTCGACCGTCGCACCGTCCTCGACGACGACGTCGCCTCGGAGCA
Source organism: Halogranum amylolyticum (assembly GCF_900110465.1). Taxonomy (GTDB): domain Archaea; phylum Halobacteriota; class Halobacteria; order Halobacteriales; family Haloferacaceae; genus Halogranum; species Halogranum amylolyticum. Next base: position 187,134 of record NZ_FODV01000001.1, on the reverse strand, counting down.
CCGCGCTCTCGGCGACGTCGCCGCGGACGTCGCGTTCCGACTCGCCGAGCTTCCACTCGTTGGCCTCCAGCAGCTCCCACGGCCGGCCGACGTCGAGCCAGCGGTCGAACGGGACCAACTGGACGTCGTACTCCCGGCAGGCGTGTTCGAGCACGTCGGTCAGCTCGAGTTCGCCGCGTTCGCTCTCGCCGACGTCGAGCCACGACTGCGCCTCGGTGGGGAAGACGTACGCGCCCGTGTTGACGAGATCGGAGGGCGGGTCGGCCGGTTTCTCGACGACGCCCGTGACGGTCTGCCCGTCGGTCGTCAACACGCCGTAGTTCGTCGGGTCGTCGACGCGGTACGACCCGACGGCGGCGTCGGTGTCGTAGAGCGCCGTGAGCGAGTGGACGTCGTACAGGGCGTCCCCGTTCAGCACGGCGAACGGGCCGTCTTCGAGGTGGGCGGCGGCGGTGCGGACGGCGTCGGCCGTGCCGCGCTGTTCGGACTGGACGGCGTAGGTGACGTCGACGCCGTCGACGCCGTCTCCGAAGTGAGTGCGAACGTCGTCGGCCCCGTATCCGACGACGAGGACGACGCTGGTCGCGCCGGCCTCGACCGCCGCAGCGACGGTGTGGCCGACCAGCGGTCGGTCGGCCACCGGGAGCATCGGTTTCGGGCGACGCGCCGTCAGCGGCCGCATCCGAGTGCCCTCTCCGGCGGCGAGTACGACTGTCTGCATACACGGAGAGTCGCGAGGTGACCGGATAGAGTTTCCGCCGCGGGAGAGCGGCGGCGAGCGCCGTCGCTCGGCGGCTGAAATACTCAAAAAGAACGACCGACGCGAGGCAGTCCGTGTACCCCTACCCGTGCTACCTGTTGTCCGCCGTCCGATTTCCGTATCAGACAGACAGTCAGGGGAAGTTAAATGTCTTGTGCAACGCGTGGCGTCGTCCCGCACGCCGGAGACGGGGACTAGCGGATCCACCGTTGGTCACTGTTTCACTGCGTTTCGGACTGTTTCGACTTGCGGACTGTCGGAGCGAGCCGACGTTCGTGGCGGGTCCGAAGCGACGTGAATCGCGCGACGTGAACGGGTTTGAACGGAGTGAACGGCGTCGAACGAGACCGAACGGACGACCCGGTTTATCTCTCGTGCAGAGAGTCGGTGAGACACGAACATGAGTGCACAGAACAGTGCGACTGGAATCAGCGAAGAGCCGACGAGCGAACAGGAGCCCGCCGCCACCGATCTGGCCGCAGACGAAGTGTTCCATCTGCTGCAGAACGCGCGCCGACGGGCAGTCCTCCGATACCTGTTCACCCACGACGACGAACCGTTCGAGATGCGCGACATCGCGGAGTTCGTCGCGGCGTGGGAGAACGACACGACGCTCCAGCAGCTCACCTCGGACGAGCGCCAGCGCGCGTACATCTCGCTCTACCAGTGTCACCTCCCGAAACTCGACGACAAGGGGATCGTCGACTACAACCAGAGCCGCGGCGTCGTCACTCCCACCGCCGCCGTCGAGCAGTTCCGACCCTACATCGACATCGAGGGCGAGAGCGAGGGCGACGCCGACGACGAGACCGAGACCGAACCGACGGCCGCCGCGCCGCTCTCGGAGGAGTCGAACCGCTACTACGGGACGGCGACGGTCGTCAGCCTCCTCCTCACGGCCGTCTCGTGGCTCGGCGTGGCTCCCGCCGTCCTCTCGAGCTATCTCAGTTTCCTCATCACCGGGCTGTTCGCGCTGGTGACAGTCGGCGTGCTCCGTCAGCGGCGGTTCACCGCCCGGTAAGACTCCGGTTTCTCGAACTCACCACGCGGCGGCGTCGACGGTCTGCTCCGACGCGGGGAAGGCGAGCACGCTCGCGTAGTAGAACAACAACTGCGTGAAGGTGTGCGGCTGTGAGACTGCCGTCCGGATCCGGCCGTCCTCTCGGATCCACGCCTCACCCAGCACGTGCGTGTCGGGCGTCGCGTGGTTGTGAGCGATCCAGCCGACGCCGCGTCGGACTCGGGCCAGCCGCTCCGGGTCGTCGCGCCACCCGGTCGCGAGGGCGACGAGCGCCTTCGACTCGTACATCCCGAAGCGACGCTGCCCCGCCGTGGGTTCGGCGAACGAAGGTTCGACGACCGACCAGACGTGGTCGAGGTGGCCGCGCATCCGCGGGTGGTCGGCCGCCGCGAACCGTGCGGGCCACGCGAGCGTGGTGTTGCCGCCGGTCCCCGGGAGGATGGGGAGCGCGCGGAGGACGTCCGGGGCGTGGCGGTGCTCCAGCAGTCGGTCGAGTAACGACTTCCCGCTGCTGTACGCCTCGGCCTCGGGATCCCACAGGTGGGCGTCGATGGCCGCCTGGAGTTCGTCCCGCCGTCGGCGGTAGCGCGCCGCGTCCTCGACGGCCCCCAGCGCCCGGGCGGCCTGGAGCGCGGAGTTGAGTGCGAGCCAGACCGTACTCGCGCCGTGAATCGTCCGCGAGGGGACGACGTTGTCGTCCTCGTGGGCGGCGCGGTGGAGACCGGTCGTGGCGTCGCGGTAGCCCGCCAGGAAGTCGGCCGCGCGTCTGATCGCCGGGTAGACCTCCCGGAGGTAGCGCTCGTCGCCCGTCGCGCGGTAGTGGTCCCAGAGCGTCCAGACGGTCAGTCCCGTCTGGTCGATCTCCCAGGGGATGGGGCCGCCGGCGACGCCGTCGGCGTAGTAGTTCATCACCCAGTTCCCCTTCGGGACGAGCGCGTGACCGAGGAGACGGCGTTCGTCGGTCCGCTGGAGCGCCGCGTACCAGCGGTTGCGCTTGTCGGCCCACTCGGAGAGGCCGACGACGTTCAACACGTGGTTGCAGAACGCGCCGTCGCGCGGCCAGTCCTGCGCGTAGGGGCTCTGAGTGGCGATAGAGGCGACGACGGCACCTGAGACGGGGTCGTAGTTGGTGACGAGCGTGACGAGCGCACGTCGGGCGACCGCTCGGACGACGGGGTCGTCGGTGGCGGGCATCGGCGCGTCGGCGAGCAACGAGTCGAACCACGCGGCCTTCTCTGCGGCGACGACCGACGGTTCGAGCGTCCGCGCTCGACCGAGAAGCGTCGAGACCGCCTCGCGGTCGATGGCCACCGCGACGACGACCGTCGCCGTGGCGTCGTCGCCCTCGAACGCGAGTGGCGTCGCCAACGCGGCGGTCGGTTCCCCGCTGTGGGCGTCGTCGCCCGGGAACTCCCCCGCGGACGCGCTCTCGTAGGCGTCTCGCGCGTCGGACGTCTCGTCGTAGCGAGGGTCGAACGCGTCGCGGCCGACCTGGTGGTGGTCGCTCCGCTGGTCGAACCCCAGCGCGACGGCGACCCGTCGGCGGACGTCGGTCGACTCGTCGACGCCGCGTTTGGTCGCGACGACGGCGTCGACGTCGACCCGATAGCGAGCGTGGGTGCGGTCGCTGGGGTGTCGTCTGAGGTCGTGGATCGGACTCTTGGGCTTCTTCGAGACCCCGAGATGGAAGTGAGCGAACGCGAGCAACGAGGCGGATTCGACGGGCGAGTCGGGGTCGCGCCGGACCGTGACCGCCCGGAGGAGAACGTCCTCGTCGACGGCGACGGTGTCGACGACGCGGACGGTGAGTCCGAACGCGTCCGAGCGGTGTTCGGTGACGACGGTGTCCGACCCGTCGCTGTCGTACCACTGCGTCGTCGTCCAGTCGCGGAGCCACGTCGTCTCGGCTCCGGCGTCCGTCTCCACGCGCAGACCGAGGAACATCCCCTCGTTCGGATGCGCCCCGTATCGGGGGTCAGCCCGGCGCGTGGTGTGGTACTTCACGTGGTTGAAGAAGGACGGTCGCGGCCACCGCAGCACGGTGATCGTCCCCTCGTCGTTCAGCGCGACTGAGAGTCGCTGGTTCCCCGACTGGGCGTTGATGTCCGTCGGCCCGAAGAACTCGGGTGCCTCACGCAGTCGCAGCGGCGGCAGGAGCGTTCGAATGCTGCGCGTGAGTCTGCCACCAATCATCGACGACCGTTGGAGAGGTGAGGAGATAACGTCACTGTCGATCGGGAATCACTAGTTCGTCGATACGTCTGCCATTCCACTCGTTCTGCGGCGGTTCGTAGCTGACCGTCCGAGACGGCCGACCCTCCCGGCATCGATCGAAACTGGGCGTGAATCGACCGACCGGCCACGGCCGGTCACCGGGTTTTCTTTCACGTCGGTGTGTCGTCGACCGAGGAAAGTATATCAGCTCACGTAACAATCTAGTACGTATTCTATGACCGCTGACCCGCCCAGTGACGCGACCTCCGAAGAGAGTGAATCACTGAAGAAACAGTACGATACGACGCCGTCCACGGCGGAGAGCGCGTCGACCGCCGCGAGCGCGGTCGAACCCGAGGACGCGACGGATCTCCTCGGAGGTCTCGACGTCGAGACGAGCGAGGAGATCGAGATACCCGAGCGACTCGTCGACCAGGTCATCGGTCAGGAGCACGCCCGCGACGTCGTCACCAAGGCGGCACAGCAGCGTCGGCACGTGATGATGATCGGCTCTCCGGGGACGGGGAAGTCGATGCTGTCGAAGGCGATGGCGGAACTGCTCCCGAAGGAGTCGGTACAGGACGTCCTCGTCTATCACAACCCCGAGGACGGGAACCGACCGAAGATCAGAACTGTCCCCGCAGGGAAGGGAAAGGAGATCATCGAGGCACACAGGGCGGAAGCGCGCAAGTCCGGGCAGTTCCGGTCGTTCCTCGTGTGGGGGCTGATCTTCCTGATCCTCGGCTACTCGGTGCTCGTCTCGGGTCAACTGCTCTTGGGCGTTCTCGCGGCGGGCATCGTCTTCCTGCTGTTCCGCTCGACCGCCCGCCGCAGCAGCGCGCTGGTCCCGAACCTCGTCGTCACGGCCGACCCCGACTCGACGGCCCCGTTCGTCGACGCGACGGGCGCGCACGCGGGGGCGCTGCTCGGCGACGTCCGCCACGACCCGTACCAGTCGGGTGGCCTCGAGACGCCGAGCCATGACCGCGTCGAACCCGGTGCGATCCACAAGGCGAACAAGGGCGTGCTGTTCGTCGACGAGATCAACACGCTCGACATCCGCTCCCAGCAGCATCTCCTGACCGCGATGCAGGAACGGGAGTTTCCGATCACCGGGCAGTCCGAACGCTCCTCGGGGGCGATGGTGAAGACCGACCCGGTGCCGACCGACTTCGTACTCGTCGCCGCCGGCAACCTCGACGCGATGGAGCACATGCACCCCGCGCTCCGCTCGCGCATCAAAGGCAACGGGTACGAGGTGTACATGGACGACACGACCGAAGACACCCCAGAGATGCGACGGAAGTACGCGCGGTTCGTCGCTCAGGAGGTCGCCAAGGACGGCCGACTGCCGTCGTTCTCGCGGGCGGCCATCGCGGAGGTCGTCCTCGAGGCACAGCGCCGGGCGGGGCGCAAGGGACGACTCACCCTCGAGTTCCGGAACCTCGGCGGCCTGGTGCGCGTCGCCGGCGACGTCGCTCGCTCCGAGGACGCGACGGTGACCACCCGCGACCACGTGTTGCAGGCGAAGCGCCGCGCGCGCAGCATCGAACAGCAGATCGCCGACGACTACATCCAGCGCCGCAGGGACTACGACGTCGCGATGATCGAGGGGTCGGTCGTCGGACGGGTCAACGGGCTCGCCGTCATGGGGGAGGACTCCGGTATCGTGCTCCCCGTCATGGCCGAGGTGACGCCCTCGCAGGGTCCGGGTTCGGTCATCGCGACGGGCAAACTCCAAGAGATCGCCAAGGAGGCCGTCCAGAACGTCTCGGCGATCGTCAAGAAGTACTCGGAGAGCTCGCTCCACGAGCGGGACGTCCACATCCAGTTCGTGCAGGCCGGACAGGGCGGCGTCGACGGCGACTCGGCGTCGGTCACCGTCGCGACGGCGGTCATCAGCGCGCTGGAGGGGGTCGGCGTCGACCAGTCGACCGCTATGACCGGCTCGCTGTCGGTGCGCGGCGACGTCCTCCCCGTCGGCGGCATCACCCACAAGATCGAGGCGGCCGCGAAGGCCGGCATGAAGCGAGTGATCATCCCCGCCGCGAACCTGCAAGACGTGATGGTCGAAGACGAGTACCGGGAGCTGGTCGAGATCGTCCCCGTCTCGCACATCAGCGAGGTGCTCGCGTACGCCCTCGACGGGTCGCCGGACGTCGATTCGCCGCTCGGTCGACTGCTCGAGATCGCCGACACGGTGTTCGACGGCGTCGGCCGTGGCGGGAGCCCAAGCCCCCAGTAGGCGGTCCCGCGACGTCGGCGGTTCTCCCCTGTCCGGGTACTTTTAACTCGAGGCGACCAAGCGTGAGCCATGACGACGCCCTCCGGCTCCGAGTCGAGTCGAACCCGTGATCCCGACGAGGCGTTCTGTCGGGACTGCGGTGCGAGAATCAGCGCACAGGCCGAGATCTGCCCGGAGTGTGGCATCCGACAGCTGCCGCCGCCGCGGTCGTCCGTCGACTCCGCGCTCGGCGAACTGCTCGAGGGTGGCAACCCCTTCGTCGCCGCCGCACTCTCGGCACTGATTCCGGGACTCGGCCAGTTGTACAACCGCGAGTTGGAGAAGGGACTCGGGTTCATCGTCGCGAGTCTCTTCGCCGTGCTGTCGGCGGTGATCGTCGTCGGGTTCGTTCTGTACCCGATCATCTGGGTGTACGCCATCTATGACGCGTACACGACCGCGGAGCGGGCGGCCGTCGACCGGGACGGCCCCCGAGCCGCAGCGACGACGCGGACGGACGCCGTCGCGACCGACGACACCGGCACTAGCGGCACCGACGACGCCACCGTCGACGCCTCGACGACCGATCATCTCGGAGACGCAGACCGTCCAACCGACGGAGAGAAACGGGAGCAGTCGAACTGATCGGCTGAACCGAATCGAGCGACGGTACCGAGTCGGACGGTCGGTCGACCGGCCGCCGATTCCTATCAGCATTCTTCACGTACCGGGTTTCGAGAGTATGTGGACCATACCGGTGGCGTACGCCCTCGATACTTATGCTACGCTCTCACGTGTCACTGTTCGGTGGGAAGAGAGATGCCAGCGTGTGCAACCTGTGGAGGATACGTGTCACCCGACTTCGTCCGGGTGTTCGGAGACAACGACCGAACCGTCCGTTCCTGTCTCGCGTGTCGCGGGGCGGGGCCGGAACCGACCGACTCGGTCGACCCCGCGGAGCGGGACGCGGTCGAACTCGTCGCGAACACGTCGGGGTCGTCCGAGCAACTCGCCGCCCAGACGGACGCGACGACGGACGACGAGGACGGGATCTCCGTCACGGTCGACGACTTCGACGACGCCGACGTCGTCGCAGCCGACGTCATCGCACCGGAACCGCCGACGGTGAGCGCGGACGCCGGCCGCTCGCGGTTCGGCTTCTTCCGAGCCGTGTTCTCCAAACAACGACCGTAAAATCGCGTAGCAACGGTCTCGAAAGATTGAGAAACGTTTCTTCGATCACGTTTCGCCCTGGTTCGGGACGAATCAGACGAAAACAGAGTTCATATTGTCTACACTACTTGCAGCCGGCGTGCCTGGGGAAACGTGAAGTCACCATGAGTACGACTGCACCACAGCCCGCCCTCGAATCGCCCTCCAAAGAACTTCGGCTGGCGAACTACCTGCGGGAGAAGACGGCCGAGAAAGGCGGTGAACTCTACTTCAAGGGGAAGTTCATCGCCGACGACGTCGGTCTCTCCTCGAAAGAGATCGGCGCGCTCATGCTGAAACTCGCCGAGTCGGCCCCCGACCTCGAAGTCGAGAAGTGGTCGTACACGAACGCCACCACGTGGCGCGTCGCGTTGACCTGAGTCGGTGCATCGACGCCGACGACACGGTCCGAATCCGCGACCTCATCCGACCCGTCGGAACGGGACGGCGACCGTCCCGCGCCACGTCGTCGCCAGCGGCAACAGGAGGATGCCGGCGACGAGCACTGCGTTGAGCGCGACGACGCCGACGCCGATCCCGCTCGCGACGGTCTGGACCGTCCGCACGACGACGATGAAACCGAGACCGGCGACGATCAGCAGTCCGCGTTCGAGTCGCGACGTCGGGTCGGGGAGTTCGTCGAGTTTGGTACTGCCCAGCCAGCCACCGATCGACCCGCCGAGAGCGACGAGCGTCTCGGTCATCACGCCGGCGACGACCAACGCCGGCACCGACGCCAGTGTGGCGATGGCGAACCCCCGTCTCGGAGAGCCGTCAGTGAGTCGCCACAGTCCGCCGAGAAGCGCCAGCCCGACGGCGAATCCGACGAGGACGTCCCCCAGATAGTGGACGCCGATGACGACTCGAGAGAGCCCGACGAGCAGCGCGAGGACGCCGGCGGCGACGGCCGCCCACCGTGACCGGAACCGGTCGGTCGCGACGACGAGTCCGCCGTAGGCGACGACGGCGGCGACGGCGTGGCCGCTCGGAAACCCCCAGGGGTCGTTGTCGTGGGTGACCAGCTGTTCGGCGGCGGGCGGACGCGGGAGGCCGAACCCGGCTTTGAGCGCCAGGACGACGCCGAGCGCCGTCAGCGTGAAACTGACGACGAGCGCGGTCGCTCGGCGTTCGGCCGTCCAGTAGAGCACCGAGAGGAGAAGCATCAGCGCGGTCGCCCCGCCGAGCGTCGTGATCGCCGCGAACACCGGAACGAACTCCGGCGGCACGGCGTCGGCGACGAGGCGACTGAGTTCCACGAGTCGAACCATGTCGGCCGGTCGGCCGCTCGGGTGATGAACGTGTCCGTTCGTGGATAGAAGCTCGGGCGGGGCTCGTTACCAGTCGACCTCGGTCTGTTCCGGCGTCAGACTCGCCGGCGTGACGCCGGTCGCGATGAGCATGACGCGCATCTCCTCGTCGACGTCCTCGTCGACGGACGCGCCCCAGATGATACGTGCGCCGGGGTCGACGCGTTCGTAGATGTCTTCGACGACGCCCTCCGCCTCCGCGATGCTCATGTCGGGGCCGCCGGTGACGTTCACCAACACGCCCGTCGCACTGCTGATGTCGGCGTCGAGCATCGGCGAGCGCAGCGCCGAGTTGATGGCGTTGTCCGCGCGGTAGTCGCCCTCGCCCTCGCCCATGCCGACGAGCGCCATCCCGCCGCGACCCATGATGGTCTTGACGTCGGCGAAGTCGAGGTTGACGAAGCTCTCGGTGGTGATGAGTTCGGAGATCCCCTTCACCGACCGCATCAACACCTCGTCGGCGACCTTGAACGCCTGTTCGACCGGGAGGTTACCGACCGCGTCCAAGAGCCGGTCGTTCTGGATGACGATGAGCGTGTCGCTCTCCTCGCGGAGTCGGGAGACGCCACCCATCGCGTTCTCCATCCGGACCTTCCCCTCGGAGGCGAACGGCATCGTCACCACGCTGATGGTCAACGCGCCGGCGTCGCGGGCGGTCGCGGCGACGACCGGAGCCGACCCGGTGCCGGTGCCGCCACCCATCCCGGCGGTGACGAACACCATGTCGGCGTCCTCGACAGTGTCGCGGATGTCCTGTTGGCTCTCGTAGGCGGCGTCTGCGCCGTTCTTCGGGATCGACCCGGCACCGCGACCGCGGTCCTGTCTCCCCTCCGCCCCGAGGAGGATCTTCTCGTCGGCGTCCGTCCCGACGAGGTCGTGGACGTCGGTGTTCGCCGCGACGAGTTTCGTCCCCGTGACGCCGACCTCGGCGAGTCGGTTGACGGTGTTACAGCCGGCACCGCCGCAGCCGACGACCGTGATGTTCGTCTCCAGCGTCTCGAGGATCTCGATCAGTTCCTCGTCCGTCATCCCCGGGTCTGTCGACGACGTCGTCGCCCCACCCAGCTCTCCGTTCGACGACGTGGCGTCGAACGTCTCGTCGTTCTCCAGATCCTCCTGGTCGTGGTCGGGCCATCCGCCGACGTCGCCGCCGAGATCGGGCGCGTCCTCGGCGGAAGAGACGTCGGCATCGTCGTTCTCTCGTGAATCCATTGAGTAGTGGGGGCTTTTGCCCCCGGGGGGAAAAAGTAGACGGCTGCGATCGACCGGAGCACAAGAGATTTGATACGTCAACACACAGACCGTTCGTATGCCCGTCCGCTCTCCCTCCACGTTCGGCGACTGTCAGCCGTCTCTCGTGTCGCCGTCTCTTTCGACACGCAGATCCCCGGCAGAGTCGACCGATGCGGGGTGGCGTCGTGTCGCCTGAACGACAGCGACAGCGAGGGAGCCAGCGGACGCGACGAAACGTGCTGCGGGCCGGCCTCGTCGCCCTCGGCGTCGGACTCGCCGGCTGTAGTTCGTCGTGTCCCGATTCGGACCCACCCGACCCGAACGTCACCCTGCGAGTCGGGGGGTCCGAGACGGGGACTGCGGCGACCCCACTCCCCGAGCAGACACACGACTGGTCGCAGTACCGCTTCGACGCGGGTCACACCGGGTTCGGCGACGGCAACACTGTCCCGACAGCCGACCCGCGCGTCGCGTGGCGTCGGGGGCTGACGGCGGCGGGCGCGTCCGACGAGGCCAGTCCGCCGGCGCTGGCCGACGGGACGCTCTACGTCGGCGGCGACAACGGCGGACTCACCGCCTTCGAGGCGACGACCGGAGAGCGACGCTGGACCCACGACCGGGTCGGCACGACGGTCACACCGGCCGTCGCCGGCGGCTCCGTGTACGTCCACGACGCCCACGGCGTGGTCTCGCTGGCGAGCGACGACGGCTCCGTCGAGTGGGAGATGTCGCTCCCGTTGCCGACCGCCGCGCCGACCGTCCACCGCGACGCCGTCGTCGCGTCGGCGAAGCGAGGCGTCGTCGCGTTCGACCGCGAGACCGGCACGCGACGGTGGGAGGCGACCGCGAGCACGACCGAGGGACCGCCGGCCGCGTTCGGGTCGTCGGTGTTCGTCGCCGACGAGACGCTCGCGGCGTACGACCTCGTCGACGGGACGCGCCGGTCGCTGACGGTGGGCGGCCGCCGACCGGGGCCACCGGTCGCCACGGAGTCGACGCTGTACGTCGGGTCGTACGACGGCCTCCGCGCCAGCGCGCACGACGGCGACGAGCGGTGGACCTACGAGCGACAGACGGGCGGGTTCGCGACGCCCGTCGTCACCGACGAGCTCGTCTACGCCGTCGAACAGCCGCCGGAGGGACCGAGTGCCGTCTTCGCGCTCGACACCGACTCGGGCGACCCGACGCCGAGATGGTGTTCATGGCTCGGCGAGGGGGTCGCACGGGCCGCGACGAGCGACGCCGTCCTCGTCGGGACGGACGACGGTCGCACGCTCCAGCAGTTCGCCTCGCGGTTCGGCGAGGTGGGATGGCAGCTGCGAGCGCCGGGGCGGATACGGCCGCCGGCCGTCGGGACGGACGCCGTGTTCGTGACGACGGATCGCGGACAGGTCGTCGCACTCGCGGAGGCCGCAGATGCGTAGCCGACTCTCGTCGGTGACAGTTCGGCCGCGGTGGGTGCTGGCGTGCGGCGTCGTGACGCTCGTCGCCTGCGCCCTGGTGGTCGTCGCGACGGTCGTCGAGACGCTCGTAGCGAGACCCGACTCGTTCGTGTTCCGCCCGCCCGTCACCCACCCCCAGTTCGTCCACTCGGTCGTCCTCCCGATCACGTGGGTGCTCGCGGCGTTCGGGTTCTGGGTCGGTCTCCTCGGCCTGTGGCTCCGCGACCGCCGAGCGTACGGGACGCTTCGCCATCTCCTCGCGTTCGCGTCGGTGCTCGGCGTCGGCCTCGTCGCGGTGGCGTCTCTCGGGTTCGCCGTGACCCACCTGAACGAACTCGTCGGCGACGTCGCCGAACCGACGGGGATGGTGAGCGCGCTCCTCGCAGTCGTCGGCGGTGCGCTCGCGCTCGTCGGACTGTGCCTCTACGGCCTCGTGTTAGCCCGCCGCGGCCCCGCACGGCGGGTCGGAGTCGCGCTCGTCGGCGGACTCCCGCTGACCGCGGTCGCGCTCTCGGCGTCGGCGTTCGCGACCCTCCTCCTCGCCGTCGCCTTCGGGACGCTCGGCTCCGCGCTCGTCGACGACCCCACACCAGCCCCGTCGCCGTCGACGGAGCCGCACTGACCGAGAGATACAGGCTCCGTCGGTCCCTCTAGAGACGTGCTATGACAGTCCAGAGACCGGAGCCGTGGGTCGAAGAGCTCGCGACGGCGGTCCGACGGATGAGTCTCGAGGTCGACGCCGCCATCGTCGAGGGGCGGAACGACGAACGCGGGCTTCGGCGCGCCGGGTTCGAGAACCCCATCTACCGGTGTGCGGAGGCCGACGGGCTCGTCGCGTTCGCCTCGTCGATCTCGGAACCGGAGGTGGTGATCCTGACCGACTTCGACCCCGCAGGCCGACGGCTGAACGCCCGACTCCGCGAACTCCTCCCGGGGCGTCGCGTCCGCGTCGACTGGCGACGGCGGGTCGGGAAGACGCTAACCGCACACGGACGGCGCGACGTCGAGTCGCTGAACAACCTGTTTACACGGACGTGGTAGCCACTCTCGGTCGTTGAGACCCACCGGAACGCTCTCTCCGAAGCACCCGGTGGGTGTGGAGTGTGGCATTCCGGTGGTGTCCATGCAAAACGCATGGACAGTCGTCTGTTGACCGTGGAGCCGGATGAAACTACTGTTCCACGACACCGTGGCCGCGGCCCGGGAGGCGCGAACCGTCGGTCCGCCCCGTCGCCGTCTCGGCGCGGTCTCGGCGCGTCACTCCGCCGGTTCCGGACACCGACCGGCGGCGAGGATCGTCATCTCCGCGTTGACTCGTGTGAGTCCCCGTCGGACGTTGTTGTAGTCCCGATCAGCAGGGGCTTCCCGCGTCGATGTCTGTCGCATGACAACGTCTGGTACGGAGTGTGTTCACTAAGCTATACACAGGGTAGCGTCCGCTAAACGGACGTGAACAGTGCTGAACGGTCGCTGCGAACGGTATAGAACCGTCGGACGAGGTCGCCGCGACCCTCCTCACCGGTTGGCGACGTACCGTGCGACGACGGCGATAGGGATGACGGGGATCGCGAGCGCAGTCACGATCAATACGACGAGAATTACGGCCTTGGTCACCGTTCCCGAGTCGTCCCAGACGGCTCTGGTGATGTCGTCGATACCACGTGCGACGCGTTGGAGTCGACTCGCCATACGACCACTCGGCGGCCCACGCGCCTGTGTGTTGCGGCCGAAGTCGCTCGTGCAGGCATATACAGCCCACAGTCGGATACGCGAGGCGGGCCGACTGTGAACAATGGCGTACGAAATGCACGATCCTGTGTGGACGGGTACTGCATACACTCACGACGGTGTGCAGAGAGTCGGCGACGACGGGAACACGGAACGGTTCTCCGCCGTGGCGGACCACTATCTCCTCTCGGCATCCGGCTTTCCACCGGAGTGGCCGACCGACCTCGAACTGAAGATCGTCGACGAGGAGATGAATCTCAACCGTGAACTACTCCGCTCGGCGCGCACACGACTCGAACAGCTGGACGACCTCGACCCCGAACCCAAAGCCGTCGTCGACGACAGACTCACGACGCTGCTCGCCGAGCACTTCGAGGACGCCGGGTTCGAGTAGCACCGACGCCGACAGTCCGTTCGCATATCTCCCTTACGTTCGCTTCGTCGCCGTCCTTTGGAACCATCTAACCGAATATATCGGGTTCATAGTATTACTCACGTCTCCCGTCGGTGAGCGTATGAGTACGAGAACCACCGGTCAGCCGAACTTCAGTCAGATTCGAGACGGACTCGTTCGTGTCGACGCCGAACTCGACGTCTTCGACGCCGACCGACTCCCCGAACCGGCAGAGCCGAGTCTCTAGTCGTCGCCTCTGTGACGTGCCATACGCTCCGCCGTCGACGGCGGGAGGTCGGGCAGGTCGGTGTTTTTCTTCGCGTTTGGCCGTTCAATTTACCACGTAGTAGTGTCGACTGATAACACTGTGTGGTGAACACACACCATACCGGAGCGTTCGTCCGAACGACTGCGAACAACCCACTATGCAAGACTGGATCATCTTCACCACGGGCCGCCCAGAGTTCCTGTACGGGACGGACTGTACCGTCCTCGAGACGTATCACTTCGGCGACGACGTCGGGTCGGCCGCCCACGTCGAGTGTGAGGACCCGCCCTCGACGATCCGACGCTGGGACCGTCGCATTCGAAGCGTCGAGTCGAACTACGACATCGGCCTCCGGACCGCGCTCGACTTCGTCACCGAGTCGAACGCCGCGGTCGCGACCATCGAAGACGTCCGACAACTGCACGACGTCCCGACGGACGGTGCGACCGGCTCGGGACAGACGGTCGTCGCGATGGACTCCGGCGTCGACACGAGTCACCCGCTCTTCAGCGACAGGTCGATCCGCCAGGTAGACGTGACCGGCAGCGGGTCCGGCGACGCCGTCGGACACGGAACGGCCGTCCTCGGTCAGACCACGCGACTGGCACCCGAGGCGGAACTGATCTCGCTCCGCATCTTCGGCTCGGAGGGGCGGACGAAGACCAACGTCATCATGCGCGCGTACGAGTGGCTCCACGCACACGTCGACGAGTACGACGTGGTGAACATGTCGTGGGGGTCGAGCGAGGCGTCCGACCAGATCGACCGCGTCCACGACAGACTGGTCGAGAAAGGCGTCCGCGACGTCGTCGCCGCCGGCAACACCGGAGACACGAGCGGCAGTCCGGCGACGGCGGAGCGTGCGTTCAGCATCGGTGCCTGCACCGAGGACGGTCAGATGGCCGAGTTCTCCTCTTACAACCCGCAGGGGGACAACCCCGACGTCTCCGCCATCGGGAAGGACAACCGCCTCGCACAGGCCTCCGGGACGACGATGGGGACTCAGCTCTCGGGGCCGTGGGTGAAAGCGTCCGGAACGTCGTTCGCCGCACCCGAGGTCGCAGGGATGGTCGCGAAGTATCGCAGTCGGGAGGGTGCGGTGCCCCCGAAGGAGATCCTGACCGCCTTCGAGCGACACGCCCGCGACATCAGAGGCGAACCACGGGATGGGGCGGGACTCGCCGACTACGCTGCGACCGTCGGCCGGTCGACCGAACCCGACGAGGGCGACGGGGAGTGGCCGACGACGACCGTGCGAGTCGCCGAGGCGGACGCGGGCGACCGACTCACGTTGTCGGACGACTGGTTCGCGTCAGGCGAGTACACGGCGACCCGTCTCAGTCAGTCGGCGACGGAGACGATACTCCACCTGACGCCGAACGGAACGGAAAACGAGAGATCGAAGTAGCGCGACGACCGCGTTCGGAGACGGTCACCTAGAGGAGCGCGGCCGACGCCCACTCGACGAGCCGGTAGCCGAGAAAGACGCCGACGACGCCCATCACACCCGCGAAGTTCGGCGGGGCGGGGATCGGGACGCCGGCAGCGTTGAACACCGCCCCGGTCAACATCCCAGTCAGCGTCGCGAGAAGAACGAGCGTGAGATCCATCGGTATCCACAGTGAGTAAACGGGTGCTGAAAGGCGTTACGAGAGGCGTCGCCGACGCACGACGCGCCGTCGAGCGAGTGACTCGGTCGGTCTCCTGAGCGAGAACTACTCGTCCGACCCGGACGGTCCCATCAACTGCCAGGCGTGGCTCGCCCACTCGGTGTCGACGTCGGGCCACGAGTCGAACAGATAGTAGTGTACGAGCGAGTACACGGCGAGATAGCCGACGACCAGGCAGCCGAGCTTCTTGGCGACGTTCCTGAGCATACGAACGCTACGAGCCCTCGACGCAAGAACGCTATGGTTTGGTTTTCACAATACTATACACGCCCCCTGCCGTTTCCGACCGCGAGAACTGGCGGTTCCCGACCTACCGCGCCAGTCCAATAACTTCTCTCCAAATGTCTCTCACGACTCGAGCGAGAGACGACAGCCTCCTGTTTGGCTTTCCTGTGTTCGAACGGTCTCTGGGGCGACAATCTTCTGGCACACTCACGGTAGCCGGTTAGTACCCTCGACGGCGAATTAGCGGAGAGACGAACTCGAGACGAGCTCTCACCACTGCAGATCGTCTCGTTGGAGGTCCTCCGGAACATACAGTTAGACAGATATGATTGTACCTCCTGCGGCTCGGCGAGGCCGGCGTTACCAGGGGTGTGGCCCACCATCGAGATCGACGTTCGCCTCTCTCGGGAGCCAATCACACTCACCATCAGATTTAATGTATGGCGTTCACACTTGTTGTGTATGGACAGGCACACCGCCGAGCCGACAGCAGAGGCTCTCCCCGGTCCGAACGCGACGGAGTGGGTCGAGTTCCACACGAAACACGCCGCACCGAGCGAGTACTCCCACGAGTTCGTCTGGGACATCACCCGTGAGGCCGACGGACCGTTCGTGACCGACGTCGACGGCAACGTGCTTCTCGACTTCACCTGTCACATCGGTGCCGCGCCGCTCGGCTACAACAACGAGAAGGTGCTCGGCAAACTCCGGGAGTTCGATCTCGTCGAGCCGATGAAGATCGCCGGACAGGACATGTACTTCGGCGCGGGCGAGACCCCCGAGGAGAGCGAGTTCCCGGGATCGAGTCACCTGATGGAGAAGCTCTGTGACGTCTCCAGCCAGTACGGGATGGACACGGTGTTCCTCTCGAACTCCGGGGCCGAGGCGGTCGAGAACAGCATGAAGATCTCCTACGACAACACGCCGCAGGCGAAGTACGGCTTCGCCTTCCAGGACAGTTTCCACGGGCGGACGTTCGGGACGCTCTCGGTGACCCGCTCGAAGGAGGTCTACACCCGGCACTATCCGGAGCTCTCCGGGATGCGGATGGTGCCGTTCTGCGACGACCGCGGCTGCAGCCCCGACAGCTGCGACTGTGGATTCTTCGCCGGGGAGGGCTCACAGCTGCGGACGATGCTTCACCCGAAACACGGCCACATCAACCCCGAAGAGGTCGCGTTCATCGTCCTCGAACCGATCCAGGGCGTCGGCGGCTACCGCTTCCCCAGCACCGAGTTCATGCAGGAGGTCCAGGACGTCAAAGAGCAGTACGACATCCCGCTCGTCGTCGACGAGATCCAGTCGGGCGTCGGTCGGACGGGCGAGATCTGGGCGTCGGACCACTACCCGATCGAACCGGACGTCATCGCCAGTGCGAAGGCGCTCCGCGTCGGCGCGACCATCTCCCGCTCGGAGCTGTTCCCGTCGGAGAAGAATCGTTTGGGATCGACGTTCGGCGGCGGCGACCTGCTCTCGTCGATGCAAGGCGTGTTCACGCTGGAGGCGATCGAGGAGTACGACCTCCTCGACAACGCGACCGCCCGCGGCGAGCAGGCGAAAGAGCTGGTCCGCGACGACGCACCCGACTACGTCGAAGACGTCCGCGGGAAGGGGCTCATGCTCGCCATCGAGTTCGACACGCCCGAGCGCCGAGACGCCGTCGTCGAGGAGGCGCTCAAACGCGGGCTGCTCACGCTCGGCTGTGGCGCGAAGACGATCCGCCTGCTGCCGCCGCTGGACTCCACCGAACGTGAGATCGAACTCGGCGTCGGCATCTTCACCGACGCGATCGCCGCGGCGCAGTAGGCTCTCGTCTTCTCCCGCGAACGATCTCCTCTCTCAGGCGATCCTTCCACCGTCTCCGAACTCGTTCTCTCGAGCCGACCGACCGGACCGGAGAACTATCGTTCTGGCACGGCTACTGTGTGTATGGTCAACTTCCCACCCGAGTACTGTCCGTACTGCGGGACGGCGCTCTCGACGGTTGACCCGCCGACGGTCAGCCACTGCGACTCGTGTGACGACGCCGTCTTCCACAACCCCACACCCGGCGGCAGCGTCGCCGTCGTCGACGGAGGAGGCCTCCTCCTCGTCGAGGACTTCCGCGACCCCGGGGGGTGGAAACTCCCGAGCGGTCGGTTCGAAGTCGGTGAGACGCCGCGAGAGGGCGCGATACGCGAACTCGAAGAAGAGACGGCTCTCTCTGTCGACCCTGCTGCGCTCACCTATTGTTACGACGCGACGGTCGAACCCGTGGAGGGCATGCAGCTGGTCACGATCACCTTCGCGACGACGCGCGCGGCGACTACGGGGACGCTCCGAGCGGGGTCGGACGCGACGGACGCCCGGTTCTGGCGCCCCGCCGAGTTCACCGCGTCGGACCAGTCGTTCACCGAGACGCACGTGAAGCGGTTCGGCTCCGACAGCCTGTCGTGGTTGCACGGCGTCGCCGAGCGTGCGCTCGCAGACGGAGCCGTCTCGGGGTCCGCGTCGGCGTCGGAGGAGTGAGTCGTCGGTCGGGTGGCGCTCGTCTCCGCCTCCGCTCGGACGACCTGCCCGCCTCCACTCAGACAACCTGCACCGCGGCCGCGCCGAGGACGATTGCCATCACCGCCGCGAGTACCCACGGCGACTTCGGGGGCTCCCGGGCCGCCGCGTACGTGCCGACCACGACGACGAGCGGATACGTGCTCACCAGCGGCAGCACGGTCACGACCGTCCCCAGATCGAGCGCGAGGAACATCGCGTACCACCCCGTCCCGACCGTGACGCCGGCGAACAAGAACGCGCCGAGCGCACGCGGACTGGCCCGCCGGACGTACTGCCGTGCGCCCCGAGACCCGAGTGCGACCGGCGCGACCAGAAGCAGGGCGGCGGTCTGCGCGACGGCCGTCGCGACCAGCGTGTCTGCGTAGCCGTCGAGGCCGACCTTCACGAGGACGAACGACGCGGCGAGCAGCACGGCTCCGAGACTGGGGACGAGCAGGTCCCGCGGCGTCGCCCCCCTCAGTTCGCGGCGGACGGCGTCGACGTCGTCGACGTCCGTCGCGGGTCGTACGAGTTGGAGGCCGGCGACGCCCGCGACGACGAGACCGACGCCGAGGGCTTCGACGGCAGTGAACTGTTCGCCGAGCACGGGGACGGCGAGGAGCGCGCCGACGGCCGGGTTGGCGGCGAGGATTCCCGCCGCGACGGAGGGACCGAGACGGTCGATACCTTCGTAGAACAGGAGTCGACTCAAGCCCGGGTCGGCGACGCCGGCGACGACGAACGGAACGAGGACGCCGAGCGCGGGGGCGGCCGGGACTCCTCGTTTCACTCCCACGACGGTCCAGAGCACCGCGGTACTCGTCGCGAGCGTCAGCGTCGTCGCAGCCAGTATCCCGGTGTCGTCCTCTCGGGACAGTCCGTACTGGACCGCGAGCGTCTGCATCCCGAAACAGAGCGACGCGACCAGGGCGAGTTGAACCGACATCGGGTCAGTCCAGCGTCTGTGACGTGACCGTCACGCCGTCGAGCGCGTCGAGCGCGTCGACGACCGACCGGAGATGGTCGGGGCCGCTCCCCTCGATGCCCAATCTGAGAGGCGTTCGGTTCGGGTCGTCTGCCGCCGTTCGACGCGTTCGCTCCAAGACGTCCAGTTCGGCACCCCGCGACTCGACTGCCTCCGTCACACGGCCGACGCCGGTCGGCCAGTCCGCGACGGCGACGTCGACGTCGGCGTAGCGACCGAGTTCCATCAGTCCGGCCCGCGCGAGTTCGCCGTGTTCGGTGAGGTTCACGTTCCCACCGGAGACGACGGCGGCGACGTGTTCGTCGTCGACGTCGACCGCACCTGACAGGAGGGCGGCGACGGGCGCGGCACCGGCCGTCTCGACCACCGTCTTGGCCCGTTCGGCGAGCAGCGTCAGCGCGACGCTCATCTCCGAGTCGCTCACCGAGACGACGTCGTCGACGCGTTCGCGGACGACCGCGAACGTCTTCTCCAGCAGGCGGGTGTCGGCGATCCCCTCGGCGACCGTGTCGATCTCGGGGAGTTCGCGGATCTCGTCGTGTTCCAGCGACGGCTTCGCGTGGTACGCTCCCTCCGGCTGGACGCCGACGACGCGGATCGAGGGGTCGTGCTCCTTGAGCACGGTGGCGATACCGGAGATGAGGCCGCCACCGCCGATGGAGACGAGGACGGTGTCCAGCTCGGGGTACTGATCGAGCAGTTCGCGGGCCACCGTCCCCTGGCCGGCGATGACGCCCTCGTCGTTGAACGGGTGGACGAACTCCAGCTCCTCTTCCTCGGCGAGGTCCAGCGCGTACTCGTAGGAGCGTTCGTAGATGTCGCCCTCGACGATGACCTCCGCGCCGTAGCCGCGGGTGGCCTCGATCTTCGCCGCCGGCGTCACCTCCGGGACGACGATCGTCGTGTCGACGTCAAGGAGGTCGCCCGCGAGCGCGACGCCCTGTGCGTGGTTGCCGGCGCTGGAGGCGACGACGCCGCGTTCCTTCACGTCGTCGGGGAGTTGCGCCATCGTGTTGTACGCGCCGCGGATCTTGAACGACCCCGTCCGCTGCATGTTCTCGAGCTTGAGGCCGACCGAGGCCGCGCCGCTCATCTCGGCGAAGGTGGTCGAGGTGTCCAAGGGAGTCCGGTGGGTGACGTCGGCGATGCGGTCGTGGGCGGCCGCCACGTCGTCGACGGTGACGACCTCCGGTGCGCCCGGGTCGCTCATCGCTCACCACCGACCGACAGCACGGCGTTCGTCAGCACGTCGACGCCGATCGAGAGGCTCCGCTCGTCGACGTCGAACGTCGAGGTGTGGTGGCTCGTCGGATGGTCCGTCCCGACGATGAGGTACGCCGCGTAGCCACCCTCCTCCTGGACACGCTCCATCAGGAACGTGGCGTCCTCGCTCGCGCCGAAGTCAGCCGTCGGCGTCACCGTCTCGACGCCGTCGACGCCGCGGGCGGCGTCGGCGACGACGTCGACGAGTTCCGGGTCGCTGTCGGCGCGCGGCGACTCGCTGACGACGTCGACGTCGGCCGTACAGCCGTGCATCTCCGCGGCGGTGTGGAGCGTGTCGACGAGTCTCTCCTTCGTGTACTCCATCAGTTCCGTCGTCTCGCCGCGCGCCTCGCCGAGCACGTTCACCTCGTCGGCGACGACGTTGCTCGCGGTGCCACCCTCCGCGCGACCGATGTTGACCCGCGTCATCCCGTCGCTGTGACGTGGGATCGCGTAGGTGTTCTGGATGGCCGTCCCGAGCGCCTGCATCGCGTTGTCGCCCTCGTTCGGAGCCTTGCCTGCGTGCGCCGACGTCCCTTCGAACGTCGCGTCGACGTGGCACATCGCCAGCGGCCGTTCGATGCCGGCGACGACCTCACCGGTGGGGTGGTCGAGGCCGACGTGAGCGGCGAAGAAGTAGTCGATGTCGGCGCAGTAGTCGCTCTTCGCCATCGGACAGCCGCCGCCGGAGACCTCCTCCGCCGGCTGGAAGAAGACGGTGAACGTCCCCGCGAAGTCGCTGTCCTTGATCGCCTCGAGCACGGCGACCCCCCACGTCATGTGGGCGTCGTGGCCGCAGGCGTGCATCGACTCGTCGTACTCCGATCGGAACCCCTCGGCCGCCGGGAGGTGGCTCTCGTCGGTCGACTCCTCGATGAACAGCGCGTCGATGTCGACGCGGAGACCGACCGACGGACCCTCGCCCCGTTCGAGGACGGCGACGACGCCGGTGTTCCCCCCGGCCATCGTCTCGAGAAGCTCCTCGTCGGCTCCGCGCTCGCGTGCGCGGTCGACCCAGCGTTCCAAATCCTCTTTCGCGGGTGCGGCCATCCGGTCGGCCGGGTCGTACGCCTCGGGGCCGACCGCGAGGTCGTCGACGCCGATGCGCCGGAGCTCCTCGACGAGGCGGTGAGTGGTGTAGAACTCCCGCCATGCGGGTTCGGGATGTCTGTGGAGGTCGCGCCGTAACGATACCAGTCGGTCTGTGACCGGTGCGGACATATGAGCCACATTCACACTCGACACACTTAACTGTACACAGGATCCGTTGATGTCGAATACACAAAAAGACTAAGTTGAACAGTGACAATCACACACTACGGACACGCGTCTCGCCAGACGCAGGTACGAGCTAACTATGAGTGAGAACGCCGACGTTGTCGTCCTCCGCGAGGGGACGGAAGGACTGTCGATGGAATCGTACGCCGACCAGCTGCGCGAGCGTCTCCCGGACGCGACGGTCGCGCTCGCCCGCACGCCGAGACAGGAGCGTGAACTCGTCGAAGACGCCCGCGTCGTCACGGGCAACTCGATCGACGAGGACCTGCTGGCGCGGGCAAAGAACCTCGAACTGTTCGCCTGCACGTTCGCCGGAACGGACCACGTCCCGATGGACGAACTCGAGTCTCGGGGCATCGCCGTCACGAACGCCGGCGGCATCCACGCGCCGGGCATCGCCGAACAGGCAATCGGCAACATGCTCGTCTTCACCCGCCGCCTCCACGAGGGGTGGCGACGCAAACAGCAGGGGCAGTGGCGCCACTTCCAGTCCCACGAGTTCACCGACTCCACGGTGACGGTGATCGGACTCGGCTCGATCGGCCAGGCGGTCGTCCAGCGCCTGCAGGGGTTCGAGGTCGAAACGATCGGCATCCGTTACACGCCCTCGAAAGGTGGGCCGACCGACGAAGTGCTCGGCTTCGACGAGGACGACGTCCACGAGTCGCTCTCCCGGAGCGACTACGTCGTCGTCGCCTGCCCGCTCAACGACCTCACGCGAGGGCTCGTCGGGAGCGAGGAGCTGGCGACGATGCCGACCGACAGCGTCCTCGTCAACACCGCCCGCGGCGGCATCGTCGACACCGACGCGCTCGTCTCGGCGCTCCGTTCCAACAAGATCCGCGGGGCCGCGCTCGACGTCACCGACCCCGAACCGCTGCCGGCCGACCACCCCCTGTGGGGGCTGGAGAACTGTCTCGTCACCCCCCACACCGGCGGTCACACGCCGAAACACTGGGACCGACTCGCCGACATCGTCGGCGAGAACGTCGAGCGACTCGGCTCCGGCGACGAGCTAGTGAACCAAGTGCTC
The DNA here is from genome assembly GCF_900110465.1 of Halogranum amylolyticum. Taxonomy (GTDB): domain Archaea; phylum Halobacteriota; class Halobacteria; order Halobacteriales; family Haloferacaceae; genus Halogranum; species Halogranum amylolyticum. The sequence continues at coordinate 164,348 of NZ_FODV01000001.1, read as the reverse complement.
GCCCCGGAGCAGAACTGACCGCGATGGCGACACAGGACCCCCGTCTCCAGGACGACGCGTCGACCGACCCGGCCGACGACGACCGAGCGCAGTACGACTACACCGGCGGGTCGGTCGAACGGGAGGGGCTCGTCGCCGACCTGCAGGCGCTCGTCGACGGCAACGTTCGGTTCGACGAGTACTCCCGACAGCTGTACGCGACCGACGCCTCCGCCTACGAGGTGACGCCGGTGGGCGTCGTCTTCCCGCAGTCGACCGACGACGTCGCCGCCGTCGTCGACTACTGTGCGGACCGCGAGATCCCTGTCCTCCCCCGTGGAGGCGGAACGAGTCTCGCCGGACAGGCGACCAACGAGGCGGTCGTCCTCGACCTGAGCGTCCACATGAACGAACTCGTCGACGTCGACCCGGACGGTCGCGTCGCCGACGTCCAGGCCGGTGCGGTGCTCGCGGATCTGAACGCGACGCTCGAACCGCACGACCTGAAGTTCGCGCCCGACCCGGCCGCCGGCGACCGGAGTACGGTCGGCGGTGCGATCGGCAACAACTCCACCGGCGCACACTCGCTGAAGTACGGCAAGACCGACGCCTACGTCGAGGCGGTCGAGGTCGTCCTCGCCGACGGTTCGGTCGCGACGTTCGGCGAGGTGACGCTGGAGGAGCTCCGCGAGCGCGCCGACCCCGACGGCGACGTGGAGAGTCGCATCTACGCCGCGCTCGCGCACGTCGTCGACGAGGAGGCCGAGACGATCCGCGAGGTCTACCCTCAGCTGAAGCGCAACGTCTCCGGCTACAACCTCGACCGACTCGTCCGGGAGGCCAAGTCGGGGTCGGTCAACCTCGCGCGCGTCTTCGCGGGCAGCGAGGGGACGCTCGGCGTGGTGACGGCGGCGACCGTCTCGCTCGAACCGATCCCCGAGACGAAGTCGGTCGCGCTACTGACGTACCACGACCTGCTGGACGCGATGGCCGACGTCGACACCATCGTCCGCAACCACGACCCCGCCGCCGTCGAGGCGATCGACGACGTACTCCTCGATCTCGCCCGCGACACCGAGGAGTTCGCGGAGGTGGCGGCGATGCTCCCCGAGGAGACCGAGACGGCGCTGCTCGTCGAGTTCTACGCCGAGGACGCGGAGCACGGTCGACAGCAGGTCGCGGACCTCGTCACCGATCGCGTGCCGTCCGCGACGCCGAGCGTCGAGGGCGACGCCGACGCAGACGACGTAGACCGTCCGGCCGACGACCCCGCACGCGCCTTCGACGTGCTGGAGGCGTACGACGCCGAGGAGCGGGCGACGCTCTGGAAGCTCCGCAAGAGCGGGATGCCGATCCTCCTCTCTCGGACCACAGATGCGAAGCACATCTCGTTCATCGAGGATACGGCCGTCCCGACGGAGAACCTCGCGGACTACGTCGCCGACTTCCAGACGGTGCTCGACGAGAACGACACGTTCGCGTCGTTCTACGCCCACGCCGGCCCCGGCTGTATGCATATGCGGCCGCTCGTCGACACCAAGAGTCCGGCGGGCGTCGCCCAGATGGAGTCCATCTCCGACGCCGTCACCGACCTCGTCGTCGAGTACAACGGCTCCGTCTCGGGTGAACACGGCGACGGCCGCGCGCGGACGCAGTGGAACCGGAAGCTGTACGGCGAGGAGGTCTGGCAACTGTTCCGCGACCTGAAGACCGCCTTCGATCCCGACTGGCTGCTCAACCCGGGGCAGGTCTGCGGCGACGTCGACATGACCGAGAACCTCCGGTTCGGCGGCGACTACGACTTCGACGCCGGTTTCGACCCGGCGCTGAACTGGCGGAACGACAACGGGTTCCAGGGGATGGTCGAACTCTGTCACGGCTGTGGCGGCTGCCGCGGCCAGCAGGAGACCACCGGCGGCGTGATGTGCCCGACCTACCGCGCCGCCGAGGAGGAGAGCGTCGCCACTCGCGGCCGGGCGAACATGCTCCGGCAGGCGATGAGTGGCGACCTCGACGACGAGTCGGTCGACACCGAGTTCATGAGCGAGATCATGGACCTCTGTGTCGGCTGTAAGGGTTGTGCCCGCGACTGTCCAAGCGAGGTCGACATGGCGAAGCTGAAAGCCGAGGTCGAACACGCCCACCACGAGGAACACGGTGCCGGCATCCGCGAGCGACTGTTCGCCAACGTCGACACGCTCAACGAACTCGGGTCGACGTTCGCGCCACTGTCGAACTGGGCCGCGAAGGTGCCCGGCGCACGAACGGTGATGGAGAAGACCGTCGGCATCGCCGAGGAGCGGTCGCTGCCGACGTTCCACCGCGAGAGCTTCGAGGAGTGGTTCGAGGCCCGCGGCGGACCGCAGGTGCCAGCGTCACAGGCGACGCGGAAGGTGCTGCTGTTCCCCGACACCTACACCAACTACAACCACCCCGATGCGGGGAAGGCTGCCGTCCGGGTGCTCGAGGCGGCGGGCGTCCACGTCCGTCTCCCCGAGGGGGTCACCTCGACCGGTCGCCCGGCGCACTCGAAGGGGTTCCTCGAGCTCTCGCGCGAGCGGGCGGCGACGAACGTCGACGCGCTCGCCCCGCGGGTCGCAGACGGCTGGGACGTCGTCCTCATCGAACCCTCCGACGCCGTGATGCTCCAGTCGGACTACCTCGACCTGCTGTCGGGCCGCGACGTCGAACGTATCGCGGCCAACACCTACGGCGTCTGCGAGTACCTCGACCGGTTCGAGTTCGAACTTGCGTTCGACGCTGATTCGACAGCCCCCACATCGCCGACGACCGATGCCGGCTCGGCATCTACCTCGCCGGCGACCGATGCCGGCTCGGCATCACTCACCTACCACGGCCACTGTCACCAGAAGGCGACGAAGAAGGACCACCACGCCGCTGCGGTGCTCGCCGACGCCGGCTACGACGTCGACGTGCTCGACTCCGGCTGCTGTGGGATGGCCGGCTCGTTCGGCTACGAGGCCGAACACTACTCGATGAGCGAGGCCATCGGGAACATCCTCTTCGAACAGGTCGACGACAGCGACGGCGAGGAGGTCGTCGCCCCCGGTGCGTCCTGCCGGACGCAACTCGGCGACCGCGAGGGCGGCGAGACGCCGACCCACCCCATCGAGAAGGTCGCCGCGGCGCTCGGAAACTGAGTCGTATCGGCGGTCTCGCTGCTGTCCTTTCGGCTTTCCACTGCTGTCCTCTCGGCTCTCTGTTTCTGTCCGCATCGCTCCTCGTCGACCGTCGACAATGAAAAAACAGCAGCGGAGTCTGAACCGCCCCGACTCGTCAGGGCCAGAGGCCGCGCGTCGCTTTGGCCGTCGCGACGCGGTTGAGCGCGACGACGTACGCGGCGTCACGCCACGTCACGTCGCGCTCTTCGACCTCCTTCCGCACCGCGTTCCACGCTTTCAGCATCTCGTCTTCCAGCTCCTCGTGGACCCGGTCGAGCGTCCACTGGCGGCGGTTGATGTCCTGTAGCCACTCGAAGTACGACACCGTCACCCCGCCGGCGTTGGCGAGGATGTCCGGGAGGACCGGGATCCCGCGTTCCTCGAAGATGGTGTCTGCCGCGAACGTCGTCGGCCCGTTGGCGCCTTCGACGACTAGGTTCGCCTGCACGTCGTCGGCGTTGTCGGCGGTGAGCACGTTGCCGACGGCCGCTGGGATGAGCACGTCGACGTCGAGTTCGAGCAGTTCCTCGTTGCCGAGTTTCCGCGGCGCGTCGTAGCCCGAGACCATCCCCGGACGCTCGTCGTGGCCCATCACGTCCTTGGTGTCGAGACCGTCGGGGTCGTAGATGGCGCCGTCGACGTCGGAGACGGCGACGACGTCTGCCCCCCACTCGTCGAGCGCGCGGGCAGCGTTGGCACCGACGCTCCCGTACCCCTGGACCGCGACGGTGGTGTTCTCGATCTCCCAGTCGTAGTAGTCGATCGCCTCCCGCGTGACGATGGCGACGCTCCGTCCCGGTGCCTCCTCACGGCCGTACGATCCACCGATGACCGGCGGTTTGCCGGTGACGACGCCGGGGGTGGTCTCGCCCTGTTGCATCGAGTAGGCGTCCATGAACCACGCCATCGTCTGGGCGTCCGTCCCCATGTCGGGTGCCGGGACGTCCTGCTTCGGTCCGACGACGTCGCGGAGTTCCTCGGCGAACCGGCGGGTGAGCCGCTCCTTCTCCCCGGTGCTCAGCTGTTTCGGGTCGACGGCGACGCCGCCCTTCCCGCCGCCGAAGGGGATGTCCATGACGGCGCACTTCCACGTCATCCACATCGAGAGGCCGATACACTCGTCGGCGTTGACCTCGGGGTGGTAGCGGAGGCCACCCTTGTACGGGCCGCGGACGTCGTCGTGCTGGGCGCGGAACCCCGTCAGCACCTCCAGCTCGCCGTCGTCACGCTTGAGCGGGACCGAGACGCGCTGGACCTTCGTGGGGTGTTTGAGTCGCTCGACGACGCCGTCGTCGACGTCGACGTGCGTCGCGGCACGGTTCAGTTGGCGGCGCGCGGTGGTGAGCGCCGATTCGGTCGCCTCTTCGTTCTCTGTCGTGTCGACGTCTTCTGCGGTTGATTTTGGTTTGGACATGGTTACGTAGAGAACAGCTCCTGCGGGAAGTCTGCAAGCACTTCGGCACCGTCGGAGGTGACGCGGAACGTCTCGCTGAGTTCGACGCCGAAGTCGTCGAACCAGAGGCCGGGGATCATGTGGAACGTCATGTTCTCCTCGAGCACCGTCTCGTCGCCCGGGCGGAGGCTGGCGGTGTGTTCACCCCAGTCCGGCGGGTAGCCGAGCCCCATCGAGTAGCCGATGCGTTCCTCCTTCTCGAGGTCGTACTTCTGGATGACGTCGCGCCACGCCCGCTCGACGCGTTCGCAGGTGACGCCCGGTTCGGCGACGTCGAGCGCGGCGTTGACGCCCTCGACGACGATCTCCATCCGATCCTGCATCTCCTGTGGCGGGTCGCCGACGTACGTCGTCCGCGCGAGCGGGGAGTGGTAGCGATGCCGACAGCCGGAGAGTTCGATGATGACCGGGTCCCCCTGTTCGAACGGGCGGTCGGTCCACGTGAGATGCGGCGTCCCGGTGTGGTCGCCAGAGGGCATCAGCGGGACGATCGAGGGGTAGTCGCCGCCGTACTCGTCGGTACCGTCGATGAGCGCGTTGTAGATGGCGCGGGCGGCCTCCGACTCGGGGACGCCCTCCTCGATGGCGTCGAGCCCGGCCGCCATCGCGTTCTCGGAGATGCGGGCGGCCTCGCGCATATAGTCGAGTTCCTGTTCGGACTTCTTGACGCGGACCCAGTTGACGAGCAGGGTCGTGTCCTCGAACTCGGCCTCGGGGAGGTTCTGCTGGAGGCGCAGGTAGGATTTCGCCGTGAAGTAGTAGGCGTCCATCTCGAGGCCGATGCGCGCGTCGTCGACGCCGAGATCTTCCAACACCTCGGCGAAGAAGTCCATCGGGTGGAGGTCGTACGGCGACTGGACGTGGTCGTCGCTGTAGGCGCGGATGCTCTCCTCGCCGAGCCACGTCGTCGCGCGTGCGCCGTTGGCGTCCTGTCCGCGTCCGACCCAGACGGGTTCGTCGCGGTCCTGCGTGACGATGACCGCCTGGTGGACGTAGAACGACCAGCCGTCGTACCCCGCCAGATAGTTCATGTTCGCCGGGTCGGCGATCACGAGCGCGTCAAGTTCCCGTTCGCGCATCCGCTCTTTCGTCTGCTCGATTCGTCTCTCGTACTCGCCTGCGGTGAACACTGACTGTGGCATGCTACCCGTTCTCGAAAGTGGGTTGGTCGAACAACTATTTTAATTTTTTGTGTACGACGATTACGGTTCGTGTGTATTCAATAGGAGGGGCCCCGGGACTACGCCGAGACCCGTTCTTCGGGAACGACGCCGTCGTCCCAGCCACGAATCTCGTAGTACTCCTCCAGTGCGTCCTCGAAGCCCGGTATCTCGTACGGGAGCGTGTCGTCGGCGCGGTCGAACCCGCGCTGGTTGTTGAAGTGGCGTTCGAGCGTGACGATGCGGTCGCCGACGGCCAGCAGATCGTCGAAGTCGACGCCGAACAGCATCTCGTAGCGTTCGGGAGTCATGTAGTCCCGAGAGAACTTGCAGACGACGCCGCTGTCGTTGACAGCCATCTGGTTCTCCTTCTCGACGAGTCGCTGTGGCTTCCCCTCGAACCCGGTTGGGTTGTAGGCGTCGTGCTCGTCGACGAGCGGGTACTCCTGCGAGTAGAAGACGGCGTACATGTGGTCAGCCCCGCGGTTCGCGACGGCGTAGGAGAGACCCTGTCCGTGGAGGACGCGCCCCTCGTGAGCGGCGAAGTCCAGTCCCTTCACCGTCCAGTTCTCGACGCCGAGATCGTCGTGGACGCGGGCGATCCCTTCGGCGAGGTCGTCGCCGATGCCCTCTCGCTTCGCGATCTTCTCGACCGTCTCGTGGATCAGGTCGACGTCGCCGAACTCGTCCTCGGCGGCGAGGTAGGCGGCGACGGTGTTGCCCGCGGAGATGGCGTCGAGTCCGTACCGGTCACACAGTTCGTTCGACTTCATGACGTCGACGATGTCGTCGACGCCGGAGTTCGACCCGAACGCCATCGCCACCTCGAACTCGGGACCCTCGGTCTCGACGCCGCGCTCCTCGTCTCTGGTCGGGAGTTTGCACGCGAACGCGCACGCCGAACAGGTGCCCTTCTTGTACTTCTTCTCCTCGACGGCCGCCCCGTTGATCCCTTCGACGCCCTCGAACTGCTGTTCGGAGAAGTAGTACGAGGGAAGCCCGTCCAGTTCGTTCGCCAGATCCATCACCGCGACCGTCCCCTGTCGCTTCATGATGTGGTCGTCCGTCGCCGCCTCGCGGTGGATCTCCATCTGCGAGGCGGGGATCTCGATCTCGGGTGCGGAGTCGCCCTCGAAGGTGACCGCCTTCACGTTCTTCGACCCCAGGACGGCCCCCAACCCGCCGCGACCGAACGCCCGCTCCTCGGAGGTCATGATGGAGGCGAAGCGGACCAGGTTCTCGCCGGCGGGGCCGACGACGGCCGTCTGGTCCGCACCGATACCGTGTTCGTCGTCGAGATACGACACCGTCTCGGGGACGGTCGCCCCCGCGAGGTCCGGCACCGACTCGAACTCGACGCCCTCGTCGGTGACGTGGAGGACGAGGAGTTCGTCGCTCTCGCCCGTGATCTCCACGGCCGCGTGACCCGTGTCGGCGAAGTTCCGCGACATGAAGCCACCGGCGTTCGAGGAGACGAGTCCGTCGGTGAGCGGCGAGACGGCCGTCGCGTTCATCCGCCCGGTGAAACTCATCGTCGACGCCTGCATCGGTCCGGTCGCGAAGTACAGTCGGTTCTCCGCGCCGAACGGGTCGGCGTCGAACGGGATGCGGTCGTGTGCGAGCTTCGTCGCGACGCCGCGGCCGCCGATGAACGACTCTAGCACCTCGTCGATGGCTTCGGTCTCCGCCGTCCGCGTCCCCACGTCGATGGTGAGGAGCGGCCCCTCTGTGTGCAGCATACCCAAGACAACGTATCCCGCGATACTTAATCCTTCACGATATCTGTGTACGTTGTCCAGCGTTTCCGTTTTCGAGACGGCGACGCGAATCAGTATCTGTGTACGGTCTGGGTGGTTTCTGTGGACAAATTATTTATGACTGTTCCTCATTGGCACACGTATGGCAGCAGGACCATCGATCGAAGAGCTGCACTTCGACGAGGCACCGTCAGTCGACTCCGTGCCCGGTTCGAAGTCGCGTGCGCTCATCGAGAAGCAACAGAACATCGACAGCAGCGCCGTCGCCTACCCCGAAGACATCCCGATCGCCTTCGAGGAGGGGAAAGGCGCGACCGTCCGCGACGTCGACGGCAACACGTTCATCGACATGTTCGCCGGTATCGGCGTGCTCAACGTCGGCCACGCGAACCCCTACGTGCTCGAGGCCGTCCACGAGCAGACCGACAAGTTCGTCCACACCGTCGACTTCCCGACGGAGGCCCGCCTCGACCTCATCGAGAAACTCGACGAGATCGCGCCGGGTGCGCTGCAGGGGAACAACAAGGTCGTCTTCGGCGGCCCGACCGGCAGCGACGCCGTCGAGGCGTCGATCAAACTCGGCAAGTACAACACCGGCGGCGACGGACTTATCGCCTTCCGCGGCGCGTACCACGGCGCGACGAGCGGGGCGATGAGCGTCACCTCGAACAAGAAGTTCAAGGAGGCGTACACGCCACTGCTGCCGGACGTGGTTCACTCGCCGTACCCGTACCCGCTGGGGCAGGACAAGGCGCCGCAGGAGGCGGTCGACCACGCGCTCGAAGAGCTGCAGGCGACGCTCGAAGACCCCTACGGTGGTCTCGCGAACCCCGCAGGCATCATCGTCGAACCCATCCAGGGTGAGGGCGGCGTCATCACGCCCCCGGAGGGGTTCCTGAAGGGCGTGCGTGACCTCGCCACCGACAACGACGTGCCGCTCATCTTCGACGAGATCCAGAGCGGGCTTGGCCGCTCCGGTCAGTGGTGGGCCAGCGAGTGGTACGACGTCACGCCGGACATCATGACCTCCGCGAAGGCGCTCGGCGGCGTCGGCTTCCCGCTGTCGGCGACGATGTACGACGAGTCGCTCGACACGTGGGGCTCCGGCGACCACGCCGGGACGTACCGCGGCCACGTCGTCGGGATGCGTGCCGGGACGCGCGCCATCGAGTACATCCAGGAACACGACCTGCTCGCCCACGCCCGCGAGCTCGGCGAGTACATCCGAACCCGCCTGAAGGAGGCCGGCGACGGCAACCCGCACCTCGCGGAGGTCCGTGGCAAGGGGCTGTTCATCGGTGCGGAGTTCGTCGACGACGACGGCAACCCGGCCGACGACATGGCCGACGCGATCCAGGACTACTGCTTCGAGCACGGCGTGCTCGTCTGGAAGGCGGGTCGCCACGGCAACATCCTCCGCCTGCTGCCGCCGCTCGTGCTCACGCAGGACCTCGCCGAGACGGCGCTCGACGTCATCGTCGACGCCATCGAGACGACCAGCGCCGCGAAACAGACCGTCTGACTACACTACACGATGAGTTCAGAGCCGATCGTCACCGACGACGCACCGCGTAACGACAACCCCTACTCGCAGGGGGTCCGCGCCGGCGACACGCTCTACGTCTCGGGCTACGGCCCGGTCGACCCCGAGACGGGCGAGGACGTCAAGGGCGACGTCCAGGCGGAGACCGAACAGGTCCTCGAGAACATCGCCGCCACCGTCGAGGAGGCGGGCGGGTCGCTCGACGACGTCGTCAAAGTGACCGTCTATCTGACGGACCTGGACGATTACGACCGTGTCAACGAGGCCTACGGCGAGCAGTTCGCCGAGGAGCCACCGGCCCGCGTCTGCGTGGAGGTGTCGCGTCTCCCCGACGACGTCCGCGTCGAGATGGACGCCGTCGCCTACCTCGGCTGACGCTCCGCTGACGAGTTCGTCTTCTCTCTCACCGTGTTCGCTCCGCGTCCGGTCGTCACCACCGGACGCGTCTCTTCGAAGAGAGCCGCGACGAGGCGGCGCCGCGTCAGTCGTTCAGCTCTTCGACCCGGCGGTTCCGCTGTTCGGTCGCCTCGTTCACCTTCTCTAGGAACTCGGTCATCTGCTCTTTCATCTCCGAGCGCATCGCCGTCGGCGAGAAGTCCTCCGACTCGGTCAACAGGCGGACGAACGCGCGCAGCTCCTCGTCGGTGATCTCGTCGAAACTTCCGCCCTCCAGTTTGTCGATGACTTCGTCGACGTCGATCTGGCCGACCGGATCGACGTTGAAGTCGACCGTCACCATGCGGTAATCCGACCCGGCGAGTTCCTGTTCGGCCCGGTTGACTCCCTGTCCGAGCATGTCTTTGAACGGGACGTGGTAGCCCATCGTCCCGAGGTGGAGGAAGCCGAGCATGTCGATGATCCCCTGTGTGTAGTCGTCGCGCGCCTCCGACTCAGGGTTGAACACCGTCTCGCGGTCGCGGTCTTCGAGATGCTCGAAGAGGATGCTGAAGTCGAGGATCGCGTTCCGGAGGCGACGACGGATCCGATTTCGTTTCTGTTTCTTCGAGTGCTCGGTGTAGTCGGTCTTCCGTTCGAGGAGGAACTCGCGGTCGCTCGGCGTCAGGATCCCCCGCCCGCGGTCGGCGGAGAGCGCCAAGCGGTCGTGGGAACCGTTCCCGTCTTCACTGTTTACCATACACAGTTTATGTATACGAACTCCATTAAGGGTTACGAACGTATGCAGATGTTGTTACTTCTCGCCCATGCTTAACACGGGAGCACGGCGGTGCGAGAGCCTCCAATTCGGGGATCGACGCCACGATCCGGGAGCGCGTTTCGATCTGTTCTCGATGAAATCAACAGCATCCGTATACACCGTCTCCAGTAGCCGTAACATTTATCCGGATGATTTGTGATTGGTGTGTTGTGTCATGGCCCAGGAGTTGCTGTGCCATGAGTGGTGGTCGTACGAGACATGAGATTGCAAGATATCGGCGACTGTGGTCGGACGGAGGCGTGTCTGCGCGCGAACTGTCGTGACACGCACGGTAGTCAGGCCACGTCGTCCCGGCGAGACGGACAGCATCGTATCGGAGAGAGCGACGTCGACGAGGGAGGAGACAGATGAGTCAACGGACCGACCAGGGCGCGGTCGAAGAGTTCCTCGACGAGATCGAACCGATCGTGTTCGCCTTCGGTGCGGGTATCACGCTCCTGTTCGTCGCGGTCTTCGCGTTGAACCCTGAGGCGGCCGGCAGCGTCGTCTCGGGTGCGACCGACTTCGTCCTCGGACATTTCAACTGGGCGTTCCTGCTCGTGATGCTGGGGTTCGTCGGCTTCCTCGTCTTCCTCATCTTCGGGCCGTGGGGACGGCTCAGACTCGGCGACGAGGCGCCGGAGTTCAGCTACTTCTCGTACTTCACGATGATCTACTCGGCGGGACTCGCCGCGGGTATCGTCTTCTGGGGACCGTCCGAGGCGCTCCTCCACTACTCGACCGTCCCGCCGCTGTACGACGTCGCCGCCAAGTCGCAGGCGGCGATCCCGATCGCAGTCCAGTACTCGATGTTCCACTGGGCGATCGTCCAGTGGTCCTGTTTCACCGTCATGGGGCTGGGAATCGGCTACTTCGTCCACGAACACGGTGCACCCCTCCGCGTGTCGGCCGTGTTGACGCCGTTCGTGGGTGCAGACAACGTCGACAACCTGGCTGGGAAGACGATCGACATTCTCGCCGTGTTCGCGACGCTCGGCGGCGTCGCGACGTCGCTGGGGTTCATCGGCAGTCAGTTCCTCACCGGCCTCGAGTTCCAGTGGGGTATCCAACTGGGTGACGCCGGGACGATCGCGGTCATCACCGGGATGACGGCGCTTTTCACCGTGTCGCTCGTGCTCGGCGTCGACAAGGGGATCCGCCGACTCTCGAACTTCAACATGGTGCTGTTCGGCGCGCTGATGGTGGCGACCCTCGCGTTCGGACCGACGTTCCGCGTGCTCGAACTCAGCACGCAGGCGACGGGCGGACTCGTCGGCGAGTTCTTCCAGATGGCGCTGTTCGCCGACTACACCAACGGCGGGTCGTGGTCGAACGCGTGGACCGTCTTCTACTGGTTGTGGCCGCTGGCGTGGTCGCCGTTCGCGGGACTGTTCATCGCGCGCATCTCCCGCGGTCGAAGCGTCCGCGAGGTCGCCTTCACCGGAATCGTGGCGACGTCGCTCGCGACGATCCCGTGGTTCGCGATCGTCGGGGGGACGGCGACGATCTTCCAGCACAACGGCACCGCAGACATCCTCGGTCCCGTCAACCAGTACGGCGAGGCCGTCTCGGGGTACGTCCTCTTCGGCGCGATGGACTTCATGGGACTGCCGGTCGGGACGCTGCTGCTGTTCGGATTCCTCGTCCTCGTGACGACGTTCTTCGTGACGTCGGCGGACTCTTCGACGCTCGCCGTCTCGATGATGACGACCGGCGGGAAGGAGGAACCCTCCGCGATCAACCGAGTCTTCTGGGGCATCCTCCAGGGCGCCGTCGCGTCGATCCTCATGGTCATCGGCGGCGTGAGCGCGCTCCAGTCGGCCGCCATCATCACCGGTGGGCCGTTCGCCATCGTCTGTGTCATCGCCATCGTCGGCCTGGTGAAGACGTTCAGCGAGAAGAGCGGAAACCTCCTCTTGACCGACGAGGCGACGGTCTTCAGAAAACCGGACTCGACGAAGCAGTCCAGCTCGACCAAGGTCGCCGCTGGAACGGACGACGACTGACGACGCGGACGGTTCCGGGTCACCGATTTCGATTCGGTGTCCCGTCTCGCATGTCGACTCTCTCTCCTCGCTCTCACTGGAGAGAGACCTCTCGGTCGAGCCGCCATCGAGCATCGGCTGCAGAACCGAGCGTTTCGGAAGGACGAACGCTTATATGTGACTCCCGTTGACAGAGTCGCAACGGACGAGTCGCCTGATTGACCGTGGTGAATTACATAACTAACGTTGTAATGATTGCGGTGGCGACCTACACATTCACCGACGACGTGGGAACTCGACCGTTCATTACTCGCGAACGTTTATATGGGGTGCCGTACGGCGGACGAGCAGGGAGACTGTGTCTCTAGATATATACGATTTTCGTATATAGTTTCTCTTTATTCTAATCCGAATCAAATTATCACAATTTTATCTCTTTTTATTATCCAAAAAACAAGTAAATAGCTCGATGTTCACCGTATTGTAATTCAACTTCGAAAGGCATACACAGATACTGGTAACAGATCTGTGTGACCTCTGCAAAACGACGAGCATAGTCCTAAGTAGGTCTGCAGGAATCAGTAGAGCATGCAACCGCGTCGCACGGAGAACGGGCTCAGGACGACTGAGATATCGCTTCAGTTGATCGAACACCTCGTCGAGACCGACGGAGCGACGTTGGGTGAAGTCGCCGCCGAGACCGATTTCGCGAAGAGCACGATCCACAACCATCTCCAGACGCTCGCACAGTACGGCTACGTCATCCGTGAGAACAACCGCTACCGGATCGGACTGAAGTTCTACCACCTCGGGGACTACGCTCGCAAGCAGAACGCCGTGTACGACATCGCAAAGCGGATGGTCACCGAACTGGCCGACGAGACCGAGTTGGAGACGGACTTCACGGTCGAGGAGAACGGCCGGACCGTCTCGCTGTACGACGTGACGAACTACTCGGATACGCCCTCGTTTCTCGTCGACGGACGACTGTTCCACATGCACAGCACCGCGTCCGGGAAGGCGATCCTCGCGGAGTATCCCGAACCTCGCGTCGACGAGATACTCGACCAGTGGGGACTGCCCGCCGAGACCGACCGGACCATCACCGACCGGGACGAACTCCTCGCCGACCTCGAACGGGTTCGCGAGCGTGGCTACGCGCTCAACGACGAGGAGGCGATAGAGGGGCTCTGGGCGGTGAGCAAGGTCGTCAAAGACCCGATCGGGCGCGTCTGTGGCTCGTTGAACGTCTGTGGACCGACCTACATCCACACCGACGAGCGCGAACGGACGATCGTCACGAGTCTCGAAGAGAAGGTCGCCGAGTTCGAGCGTCGAATCGCCGAGCAGTCGCCGGAGGGGAGCTGAAGTCGCGTCGTTCCCGACATCTTCGGCCACGTCGTCGGTCAAGGGCTTTCGGTCGACCGAGACGTTGCGACGGCGGCGGCGGACGTCGCGGTGGTCCGACTCACCCTCGAACAGCGTACGGGTCGAACTGGTTCGGCTTCTGGAGTGACCCGTGAGCCACACGACGTTACTGTCTGGCACGAGGAGGTGGAGTATGAATCACCATGCAGCTATCGACGTCGGCACGCTCCGACTCAGCGCGTTGTTCCTCCGAGACGCGAAGTTCTTCGCGAGGACGGTCGACTCGGAGCCGCTCGTCGACGTCGCCGCAGACGCGACAGTGGACGTCGGTGATCCGACCACGGCCGGTGTCCACGAGGTCACAGTCGATACACCGCTCGGCGCGTTCGACGCCGCGTATCTCCCCTGGCAGTGGATCGGATCGGACGCGCCGACGCTCATCTATCACCACGGAAGCGGCGAACGACCGTTCGACTTCGGGCGGTTCAGTTCGAACTCGTTTCGTCGGCTGTTCGTCGGGCACGACGAGCAGGTGCCAGCCAACGTGATCGCCGTTCGAGCGCCGTTCCACGCCGGGTCGAACACCGAGTACGCCCGCGCGATGGGTGACCTCGAGAACTTCGTCGGGATGCTCGCAGCGTCGGCGGGACTCGTCGAGGCACTCGCCGCACGGGTCGGCGACCGGTCCGCTCAGCCGGTACTCGCCTCGGGAATCAGTCTCGGCGGATTTGCGACGAACGTCCACCGCGTCTGTTTCGACCACGTCGACGCCTACATCCCCATCTTCGCGGGGGCAGCACTCGCCGACTTGTTCGTCGCGTCGGCCTACCGCGCACTGACAGCCGAGTCGGCTCGTCGACAGTCGGCGAAGCTCCGGGACGCCCTCGACTTCGTCGACTCCTTCACCGCTGTCGACGACACCGACTGTTACCCGCTCTTGGCGCGCCACGACCGAATCGTCGCGCTCGACCGACAGCGGCCGAGCTACGACGGACTGTCGCTCTCCGTGCTGAACAAAGGGCACGTGACGGGGTCGCTCGCGACGGGCGCGCTCCGGGAGCACGTCGTGGACGTGTTGTCCGCCCACGACGACCGGAACTGACCCGAGTCCGAGCACCCCGCTCGTGGGTCACCTCCGCGACCGGACAGCCGTTCTTCGCCCGTGGGAACGATGCCACAGTACCACCTCGTTGGAAAGCCAACCGACAGTCATGACTCGGAGCCCTACAGACACGAAACTCGGCGAAACGGCTGTGGTGCTGGTCCTCGCGTCGGATGCGAGTTGGCTGTTCTTCGGAGCGGTGCTCGCTGGACCTGGTCGGCTCGGTGTTCCGGGTGGGTTACTCGGATGACTCCCGAACGACGCCGCGGCTACCGACCGACCCGACGCCGTCTCCTCGCTGCGTTCGGAGCCACGACCACCCTTTCGGGGTGTCTGTCGGCACCCTCGTCTGGCGGCCCACAATACGAGACGCACGAAATCGACGGCGGTGCCGTGTTCGCACCCGGACTTCAGGACGAGAACGAAGACGCCGTCTTCGCCGCGCTCGTGACGACGAGCGAAGAGTCGGAGGCGTTCGTCCTCGATCAGTTCCCGGCAAAAGCGGACCGAACGTTCGTGCGGGCGACGGACTTCGCGACGCAGTACTTGGGGGTCGTACAGGTCGCGGGACTCAACTCCTCGATGGGCCTTCGCGTCGTCGACGTCGCGGCGAGTCGCGCGAACCTCACCGTCGTCGTCGCTGTCGACGACCCGACCCCACAGAGCGACGACCGCGTCGTCACGACGCTTCTGGTTCGGGTGACTCGAGACGGCGACCCCGTTCCCGACGCGATTCGCGTCGAGTTGTCGTTCGACGGGCGCCACGAGACGTTCTCCGGCGAGTGAAACGTGACGTGTAGTCGGTCAGACGTCGACCTCTCTCGGCGGCGTCGGTCTCTGGGCCTCTTTCACCAGCGCACCGCCGATTGCGCCGCCGAGAGTCGTCGCAGCACAGACGCCGGCGTTCATCACGGCGAAGAGCACTCCGACGTAGAGGCCGCCACCCGCGGCGGGCAGCCAGTTTAGCGGCCCGACTCCGGGCGGTGCCGTGAGTCCCGCGCCGACCACGACGACGATCAGGAGGACGAGTGTGAGTAGCGTCCAGAGGAGTCCACTCACCAGACCGGCGATCGCTCCGCCTTTCACGTCCTCTCGCTGGCGGTATCCGGCGACTCCACCGCCGACCAGCGGAGCGACCGGCCCGATCATGGGTACGAGTCCGACGACGATCATCGCCACCACCCCGAGCGCACCGTTCTTGAGATATTTCGTCGCGATCATGCCCCTAGAGACGTGTGCAGAGTGCTCAACGGCGTTGCTGACTCTCATCGAGTGAGAATCGACTCCGAGCGAACACAGGGGGAGTCGCGCCTCGAGTCAACTCTCGTCTCGACAGTCTCCTCCTCCCGAGCGACGTCGCCGTCCTCTCAGCGCGTCTCCGATTCGCTCGTCGACCAAGCAACGCTCTTCCGCTCCGACTGCCGTTCTGCAGGTCCGACGGCGAGTACGCACTGTCCCGTCAGGACGAGAGCGAGCGCACTCACCAGTCCGAAGACAACGATCATCGGGAGGGCGACGAGCTGCCCGACTCGGAGTTGTAACACCGCCATCGCCAGTACGGCGAGGCCCAACGTCGCGACTTGCACCAGCAGCACGCCGGTGAACACGCAGCCCTAGGACCGCCGTCGCCGGAGCTAGTACGCCGACGAGAGGAACGCGGGGACGAGCACGGCCAGGTCGAGTGACTGGACGACAGGCGTCGGGAGATCGGTCCCCACGCCATCGCGAACAGGCAGATGCCCACGAACGGGAGCACACCGAGTCGACGGGGCCGCCGAAGAGGACGTAGAGGCCGCTCCCGGCGGCGAGGACGACGAAGGGGAGGCCGAGCGCGACGAGCCACCACTTCAGGCCGATCCGCCAGCGGAACAGCTGCGCCAGTCACGACCGGAGGCTACCACCCGTCACCCAGACGACCACTGCGGCGCCGAGCGGCGGACCGAACGCACCGACGCCGACCGAGGGTCCGATTCGGTTCTCAGTCGACGAGAAGCGACGATACAGTGACGGCGCGAGCGGACGTAACTCGAGACATGATCGTTCCACTTCAGATCCCCGGTGGCCCGGAACTCCTCGTCGTCCTGCTCATCCTCCTCCTCGTCGGAGGTGCGCTCGCCGCGGTCGTCTATCTCGTCGTCCGACTGAGCGGACGCCGCGACCGACTCGACGAACTCGAAGCGCGGGTCGACGCTCTCGAAGAGGAGCGACCGACCCAGCGATGACTCGCTCGGGGTACCGAACGGGCGATCGTCCATCCGGTAGTGGTGTGGACGCTCGTGGTCGGCGGATACCTGCTGAGTCGGCCCGCACGACGGACGGGGTGAGAGCAAGTCTGTCCGCCCTTATCGCCGGTGACGTCCCGACTAGCACGACTTTCGTCACTCGCAGAGAATAGACAAACATCTAAGATGTTCTCGCGTGAATCAGCGGTTGGGTGAACACAGAGTATGACAAGTACGAACCCGTTCAGAGACGTCGAGCGAATGTTCGAGCGGATGAGCCGCCAGTTCGACCAGATGCCGTGGGCACACCGAGAGGAGTGGGACGACCTGTCGTCGACCGAGGGGATACAGATCGACCTCGCCGACCACGACGACGAGTTCGTCGTCACGGCCGACCTCCCCGGATTCGGTAAGGACGATATCGACGTCCAGTGCTCCGACAGTCGGGTGACGATCCAGGCGGAACACACCGAGGAGACCGAGGAGCGCGAGGAGAACTACCTGCGTCAGGAACGCTCACAGCGATCGATGCGGCGGACGCTGACGCTACCGGATCCGGTCGACGCAGAGGCGGTCACCGCCACGTACAACAACGGCGTCCTGACGCTCACGCTCCCGAAGACCGAACCGGACGAGACGTCCCGGCAGATCGACATCGAGTGAGCGGGCGGGAGACGCTACGCTCCCACTCCCCGTCGTCGACGACGGCCTTCTGCGTGCTGTCTCGGAACGCCCCGAGTAGCTTCGACGCGGGCGTGTCACCGCCGAACGATCTGTACGCCGTCGAGACGATCCCCGTGATCTCCACCGTGTGTTACCTGTCAGACGCGTCGGAGAACGACGAATCTCGGTCAACCTCTCGAATCGGCAGACGGTCCGTGTCGACGGTAGAGGAGGCGCGTCGGTCTCCCTTCTGGTCACACAGTTATTACTCGGCTGACCGTTTGTATCGCTATGGTCGACGTCACTCCCGAAGCGACCTTTCAGGTCACGCACGACACGGAACCGTCCGAAACGCTCATCGCGGGGTTCTCCTCGTACGGACTGGCCGGGTTGACCGCCGCCAGTTTCGTCGTCGACGAGTTGGAGTTGGTCGAGACCGGCCACGTGACGTCGGACCAACTGCCGGCGTTCGCGCCGTTCGAGAACGGGACGCCGCGCCACCACTCGCGGCTGTTCTCGCGCGAGGACCTCGACATCACGGTGCTCGTGAACGACCTGTTCATCCCGGTGTGGGCGGCCAACGGCTTCGCGGACGAGATTCTCGCGTGGACGGACGAAAACGGCGTCGAAGAGGTGACGGTGCTCTCCGGCGTCCCGTTCGTCCACAGACCCGGCGAGCACGACGTGTACTACGTCGCGACGACCGACTACCAAGAACACCGACTGCAGGACTCCGGTCTCGACCCCGTCGCCCGGGGCTACCTCGACGGGATGAACGCGAGTCTCGTGAACCGCGGCATCGACTCGACGCTCCGGACGGGGCTGCTCGTCACCCCGGTCCACGAGCGCGCGCCCGACGTCGAGGCGTCGATCCGCCTCGTCGACACCGTCGCCGCGCTGTACGACGTCGAGATCGACTCGGAACCGCTGCAGGCGTTCGCGCGCGAGGTCGAAGAGTACTACCGCGACCTGGCCCAGCGGCTCGAAGCGGTCGAGGAACAGCACCAACCCGACGACCGAATGTACATGTAGGCGCCGATGGTCCACCCCTCCGCGAGCGGTTCGTCCTCGCGCTCTTCGTCGCGTTCGTCGTGGTCCCGGCACTCGCGTTCGGCGCCGACCTGACCTCCCCCTGCGTCACCGCCTCACCGTACCGCCGAGACGATCGACGCGACGAGTGCGCCTTCGAGCCCCGTCCGCGCGAAGCTCGGACACGGGTTGACGTCGACCGCGTAGTAGTCCTCGTCGGTCTCGACGAAGTCCACACCCAGCGCGCGCATTTCCAAGCGCTCCATGAGTCGCCGTATCCCGTCGACGTAATCCGGTCGCGGCGTCGACCGCCCGAGGATCTCTTTCGACCCGAACAGCTTCGAGGTCGCCCGCAGGGTGACGGCCCGGTACTCGGCTCCGTCGTCGACGACGTAGTACTTGAAGTCGACAGGGTCGCACGGGAGCAGCCCCTCGTAGATCTCCCCCTCCCCGTTCAGACGGGGGGGATATCCCCAGTGGTAGCGGGACTTCGCGACGTAGTCACCGGCTGCGGGGCGTGCGGGGTAGACCGTCGGGACGCGAAACCCGACGCTTTCGAGCGCACAGAGCGCGCTCAGTCGGGAGACACACGCCATCACGCCGGTGGCGCTGTTCCACGTCGGAACGCCCCGACGCTCGGCCGCCAGAAGCGTCCGGACCGTCGTCGGCGTCGTACTCTTCGTGACGAGAAGCGAGAGGGTGCGAAGCGTCTCGTCGCCGACGCGACGGTCGGGGTCGAGAAACCGCACCTCGAACCCCCGACCTCTGAGTCGGTCGGCGACGACCGAGAAGACGGGATGGTCGACTCGACAGCCGATCCCGATGGGGCCGGACGCGACGGTCATCCTCCGGTTCGGTCCCGGTAGGACCGCTCGAACGCCTCCATCTCGGCCCGGAGTCCGTCGCTCGTCTCGACCGGAGAGGTGTCCGGTTCCCGCAGCGACCGGTACGACTCGGAGAGCTTCGAGAGCGTCTGCGCTCTCCGGGCGGCGACGAGATAGCCGCGGTCGGGCAGGAGTTTCCTGACGAAGAGGTCGAACGTCACGGTCGGGTTGGGACCGTGGCCGTGAGACGCCTGCATCATCCGTAGTTCGTACAGGTCGGTGAAAAGCGAGCGCGTCGCCGGTGTCACGTCTCCGAACGTCGGTGCCCTCATACGTAACGAACCGGGGCCGGACGAATATACTTTGGCGCGTCTCGCCTCCGCGACCGCTCGACGACGCAGACCGGGTGCAGAGCGCTGTCGCTTCGATCGTGTCCGGGTTCGCGCCACCGAGCGACTAATACTGTCGCCGTCGTATTCGCACCCATGAGCGAGCGGGAGACGCCGGACGACGAACGGCCGTACGAGTGTGACCTCTGCGACGACCGGTTCGCAACGCGCGAAGAGCTGAAAGACCACGTCTGGGAGTATCACGAGATGGACGGGGACGTCCCGCCGTAGCCTCGCAGCCGGTCCCCGTCACCGCTCGCGTGCCACAGCTCGCCCCCCGACCGAGCGAGGACGAGCAGTCGAACTGTGCGCCGTTTCGATTCGGGCGAACCGGCGTGTGACAAGCGTTACCGCTCGTTTTTCCGGACTGTCTCTTACACCGATAGCCCTGTAACATAGCTTTCGCGGCGAGAACGAGGCGTCGGTGGCGCGCTACAGGCAGGCGGCTCTCACTCGTACGACATCCGCTGGAGGCCGTAGCGATACGTCCGCCCTTCCGTCCTGAGTTCGAGATAGTGTTCGCCGTCTTCCTGTCCGAGTCGATCGAAGTGGTCGCCGAGCGCGCCCGGGTTCAACGAGTCCGGCGAGTTCTGCACCGCGAAGAACAGCGTCGCAGAGCGGCCCTTGACGTCGTCCGTCTGCTTGGCTCTGACTGCGAGGAGTTCGCCGCTCTGCTGGACGTCGACTTCGCCGGTACACGCCCACGTCTGGTCGAGATACCGGAGTTCCTTGCCACCGAGCTCTGCCCACTGGGTTTCGACCATACAGTACGTTCTTCGTCACTCCTCATCGTCTTTTCGGCGATTGGACAGGAATCCCGACGGTTCGTGGTGGCGATCGGCTCACGTCCGAATGGCCGATCTCGAGGCCGTCTCGACGGCGTCTGTGTACTCACAGGATTTCGCGCAGTACGTCGACGACCTGTTCGTTCTCCGACGGCGTCGCCGTCGTCACCCGCATGTAGCCAGGGCCGAGGCGCTCGTCGCCGAGCGGCTTGACGAAGACGTCTCGCTCCCGCAACTGTGCTGCGACGTCGGTCGCATCGTGCGGGCTGAAGTCCGCGAGAAAAAAGTACGTCTCGGTCGGGAACGTCTTGACGCCCAGCACACGGAGCTCCTCGGCCAGTTCTTCCGCCCACGAACGGAGCGTCTCGATGCGGTCTCGGATCTCCGCCTCGTGGCGGAGCGTCGCGATCGCCGCCGCCTGACTCGGCCTCGCCAACGGGTAGGCGTCGTTGCTCGCGTTCAACTCGTCGGCGAGCGGTTCGGGGACGACCGCGTAGCCCACACGAAACCCGGCCAGACTGTGTGCCTTCGAGAACGTGCGGGTCACGACGAGGTTGTCGTACGTCGGGACCAACGAGGCGACCGATTCGTCGGCGAAGTCGACGAACGCCTCGTCGACCAGAAATCGCGTCTCCGGGTTCGCTTCGAGCACTGCCGGGAGCGCGTCCACCTCGAAGCTGCCCCCGTTCGGGTTGTTCGGGTTGACGAGGACCGCGAGCGTCGTCCCGTCGGGGACCGCTAACTCGGAGAGGTCGAACCGGAACGCCGCCTCGGGCTGGAGTCGCGTCTCGGTGTACCGCGCTGCGATCTCCGTGAACAGCGGGTACGTCGGCGTCACGAGGTGGACCTGCTGCCCGAACCGATCGAACAGCTGTCGGAGGATCAACTCGGAGCCGGCGTTCAGATGGAGATTGTCGGACGGCACGTCGAGACGGTCGCCGAGCAGCCGTCGCAACGGCTCCGAGTAGGGCTCCGTGTAGTGGTTGCTCCGCGGCAGTTCCTCGCGTGCAGCGTCGATCGCCTCGTCGATGGGTGGCAGCGGGTTCTCACAGAGGAGCAGCGTGACGCCCTCGAACCCGCTCCCGCCCTTCTCGACCGTCGACGGTTCGTCCATACGGGAGCAGACGAGCGGTAGTATAACAAACGTTACCGTGGGGCGAGAGATACTGTCCCAAACGTTGGTATCGTCACGACCCGTACCTCCGGCTATGCCGAAAACAGCGCCGTTCGAGGAGCACACCGAACGATACGAGGGGTGGTTCGAGCACCACGAGGACGCCTATCGGTCCGAACTGGACGCCCTCCGCCGGCTCGTGCCGACGACCGGATACGGCGTCGAGATCGGCGTCGGCAGCGCGCGCTTCGCCGCTCCGCTGGGGATGCAGATCGGCGTCGACCCGTCAGGGAAGATGCTCGGATACGCTCGCGAGCGGGGCGTCGAGGTTCTCAGAGGCGTCGCCGAGTGGCTCCCGTTCAGAGACGAGACGTTCGACACCGCGTTGATCGTGACAACGATCTGTTTCGTCGACGACATCCCCCGAACCCTGGCAGACGCCGAGCGCGTCCTCGACCCGGACGGCGCGCTCGTGATCGGGTACATCGACAAGGACAGCCCTGTCGGTCGTCGCTATCAGGAGACGAAAGAGCAGAACCCCTTCTACCGGGATGCGGTGTTCGTCTCGACTGACGAACTCGTCGACGCCCTCGAAGCCGCCGGCTTCACCGACTTCGAGTTCGTCCAGACGATCTATCACTGGCTCGATGAGATCGACGGCCCCGAACCGATCGAGGAGGGGTACGGCGACGGCTCCTTCGTCGGGATCAAAGCGACACGGTAGCACAGGCTGGTGAGTCGGAAGCGATTGTTTCCACCTTTCGC
The DNA here is from genome assembly GCF_900110465.1 of Halogranum amylolyticum. GTDB lineage: Archaea > Halobacteriota > Halobacteria > Halobacteriales > Haloferacaceae > Halogranum > Halogranum amylolyticum. The sequence goes on along the minus strand of NZ_FODV01000001.1, from coordinate 141,833 downwards.
AGTACACGACCGACACCCACCCGAGCGACGCATTCGCCACCCCGTGACCGAACCACCTCGCGACCATTCCAGCCACTACATGTCGCTCGAGTATAAGGACTGGTGGTGTGGGGTGAACGCCTCTCAGAACAGGCGCACGGTCCCGGCCACGAGTTCGTCGGTGAGCGAGTCGAGACGGTCGAGTTCGTCGGTGACGATGCCTCGTACCTCGTCGTCGTCGTCCCGTGCCGTCGTATCGACGTCGATGGCCACGGGTTCGGTCACCGGCATCCCGATCTGCGAGAGCAGTTTCACTTCTGTGTGCTCGGCACCGAGTTCCCGATGGATCCGTTCGGCGGCGTTGGTGGCGACGAGGTTGTAGAGTTTCCCGACGTGAGTGACCGGGTTCTTCCCGGCCGACGCTTCGAGGCTCATCGGCCGGTGGGGAGTGATGAGTCCGTTGACGCGGTTGCCGCGGCCGACGTTTCCGTCGTCGCCCATCTCCGCAGAGAGGCCGGTCTCGGTGAGATACACTGCTCCGGCCTCGACGTCGTCGGCGGCGTTGACGTCGACGTAGACGGTTCGCTCCGTTCGCTCGCTCGCGTACCGTCTCGCACGTTCCTCGAGCCGGTCTCGCACCGCGACGTACTCGTCGACGTCCGAGACGTGTCGAGAGACGATCGCGGCCGCGACGGTGAGGTGGAGTTCGTCGTCCGTGCGCCAGCCCACGAGTTTGACGTCCGCACCGACCGCGGGGTCGACCTCGCGGAGCGCAGGTTCGAGTCCGGCGACGATGCGATCCGTCTCGGAGAGCGGTGCATAGCCGACGCCGATGCTGGTGTCGTTCGCCGACGGGACGCCCCGTGTGTCGAACAGCGACTTCAACCCCGCCGACGTCTCGCCGATACGCGACTCGAACTCGACCGCGTCGTCGGGTAACTCCTCGAAGGTGGTCTCGACGTAGCCTCGAGCGGCCTCGACCGCGAGATCGTCGACAGGGACGTGCTGTCCGTCGACGGCGTTGGTCGCTCGACCACCGAGGAGGACGTAGATCGGCTCGACGACTTCGCCGCCACCGAACGCCGGGGTCGTCGTCCCGGCAGCGAGTTGTACCTTGTCGGTGTTGTGGTGGAGGATCCGACCGAACTCCTCGAGATAGTGTCGCGAGAGGCGGCGCGAGACGGCCTCGGCGATGCCGTCACAGATGGAGTCCGGATGACCGACTCCTTTCCGTTCGACGAACTCCGTCGACCGCGCCGTCGTAGGATTCCGGTCGAGACGATTGACGGTGAACGTGGTGGACGGCGCCGTCATCGCTGGTCCTCCGGTTCGCTCAGGAACGTTCGATGGTCGGCGAGGTAGTCGTACACGCCCCCGAGAACGACTCCGTAGACGAGATAGCCGAGGAGCGTCACGGTCAACGTCGGGAGGTTCTCGTCGAGCGTCTCGCCGCCGATGCCGACGTTCAGTATCGCGACGAGGAGGTACGCCCCCCACAGGACGAGGCCGAACGCGACGCCGTGGGCAACCCCGGACTCACCCGGCAACCCCCACGTGAAGCCGCCGAACAGCAGCGGCCACGCCACGGCGAACAGAGCCGCGAACCAGAGATACGTCAGCAGCGTCGCCGTCGACGTCCCGAGTGCACAGTAAGGCGGACCACCGATGGCACACAGACTCGTGAAGGTCGCGAACACGAAGAGACTGCGCCCGACGAGAACGAGGTCGGCGACCAGCAAGAACGCCAGAAGCACGATCGTCGCGACGATGCCACCGCCGAGGCTACTCCGGACTGGCTCCATAGTGTTATCTCGATTTTGCTGACGAAAAACGTATGTTAGAACGTGAATAGATACTGTTCCGTCCGTCTAGAGGTTCCACGCGATCGGAAACCACAGCGACGCCATCAGCGTCAGAAACAGGATGCCGAGCAGGTTCAGCCAGAAGCCGACGCGGGCCATCTGCGGGATGGAGACGTAGCCGCTGCCGAAGACGATGGCGTTCGGCGGCGTCGCCACCGGGAGCATGAACGCCAGCGAGGCGGCCACCGAGACGGTCACCATCAGTACGATCGGCGAGACGGCGAGCGACGCCCCCAGACTCGCCATCACCGGGATGAACAGCGAGGCGGTCGCACTGTTGGAGGTGACCTCGGTGAGGAACACCACGAGCGTCGCCACCGCCAGCACTACCCAGACGAACTCGACGCCGCGCAACGCGACGAGGTTGCCGGCGATCCACCGGTCCAACCCGCTCAGTTGGAACAGTCGGGCCAGCGAGAACCCCGCGCCGAAGAGGAGCAACACGCCCCACGGGACGCGCGTGGTCGCCTCCCACTCGAGGAGGAACTCGCCTCGCTTCAGGTCGACCGGAACCAGGAAGACGAGAATGCCGCCCACCAGTGCGACGGTCGTGTCGGTGACGCCCGGTGCGACGGGTTCGATGACGAACGGACGGAGCAGCCACCCGGAGACGACGAGGGCGAAGACGGCGACGACCCGCCGCTCGCCGCGGGTCATCGGTCCGAGTGCCTCCAACTGCGATTTGACGACGGCGTGACTCTCGGGTACCGTCCGCACCTCGGGTCGGAGGAGCGTGATCAACACGACCCAGGTGACGCCGAGAAAGACGACGGCGATGGGGAGGGCGAACACCATCCACTGGACGAAGCCGATCCGGACGCCGAGCGTCGACTGCGCGATCCCCGCGAGGATGGCGTTCGGCGGCGTCCCGATGATCGTCGCGACGCCGCCGACCGAGGCCGCGTAGGCGATACCGAGCATCAGAGCGGTGCCGAAGTTCGACCGTGGAAGTTCGGTCTCGCCCGCGGCGAGCGGTTCCGGTGAAAGCTCGAAGTCGGGGGCCGCTGGCTCCGCCGACTCCCCGGACGCTCGAAACGCGTCGACCTGTGCGACGACCGCCATCCCGATCGGGACCATCATCATCGCCGTCGCGGTGTTCGAGACCCACATCGACAGAAACGCCGTCACGAGCATGAACCCGAGGAGCAGCCGACGCGTGTCGTCGCCGACGCGGAGGAGGACGCCGAGCGCGATGCGCCGATGGAGGTTCCACCGTTCGATCGCCAGCGCGACCAGGAACCCACCCAGGAAGAGGAACACGACCGGGTCGGCGTACGGAGCGGCCGTCTCGACGACGGTCGCGACGCCGAGCGTCGGGAACAGCAGGATCGGCAGCAGACTCGTCACCGGAATCGGGACGGCTTCGGTCATCCACCACGCCGCGATCCAGAGCGTCCCCGCGAGCACGGCGTTGGCCGCCGGTGACAGTCCCGCCGGGGAGACGAAGAGTCGAACGACGACGAACAGGAACGGTCCGAGGACCAACCCCCCTCGCTGCAGTCGTGTGTATCCGTCCTCGGTGTCAGTCATTCCGTCTGTGACGACGTGTCGACGAGAGCGACATTATAACTATGCACTCTCGACGCGACGTCGGTCGATCGGACGCGACTGCTATCGTGCAGCGGGCGCTACGGGACCCAGCGGCTCGCAGGGCTCGTCGCCCGCTGCAGAGACAGCACGATTAAGTCAGCACACGAACAGTTCGAAGACGATGGTGGGTGCGAATCACCTGTGGGCAGACGGCAATCCACGGTCGAGACGCCAGCTACTGGCGACGGTGAGCAGTGTCGGACTCCTCTCGGCCGCAGGCTGTAGTACGAGGGAGTCTCCACCGTCGATCACCGCTCCGACGACGGCGCTCGTCGACGAGTCGATTCGCATCGAAGTCGGTGGTGTCGAGCCACAGACGTCGCTGGACGTCCGGGCGAGCGCTCGTTCGCGAGGAGGAACCGAGTGGGTAGCGAGCGCCCGTTTCGAAGCCGATTCCGACGGCACTGTCTCTCTCCCCGACCGAGCCCCGGCTGACGGCACGTACGACGGCGTGGATCCGATGGGGTTGTTCTGGTCGATGCGACCCGACGGCGCAGACCCGGACCGACTGCTCCCACCGGACGCGCTGTTCGTTCCAGCGAAGTCGGCCTACGACGTCACGCTCGTCGTGGAAGTCGACGGCGAACCCGTAGCCGAGCAGACGACGACGCGACGGCTGTTCGACCCCGACGTCGAACGGCGACCCGTCACCGACGACGCCCTCGTCGGTGAGTTCTTGGTCCCGCCGGGTGAGGAACCTGCACCTGCCGTCGTCCATCTCCACGGAGCGGGCGGGCGACCACATCTCGCGACCGGCCGCTTGTTGGCCTCTCGAGGGTTCGCGACGCTGGTGCTGCAGTACTTCGGTGAGCCAGATTCGATTCCGAACACGCTGACAGAGGTTCCGGTCGAGTACGTCGAGACGGCGACGTCGTGGCTCCGGACCCACGACCGTGTCGCTGGCCGGGACGTCGGACTGTTCGGGTTCTCCAGAGGGGGTGAGTTGGCGTTACTTGTCGGCAGTCAGACCGACGACGTCGGGGCAGTCGTCGGGTGGGTCCCGAGCGGTGTCGTCTGGGAGGGACTCGGGGTCGGACGAACCCCGGCGGGAACGTCCGCGTGGTCGCGTGACGGCGACCCGGTACCGTTTCTCGAACTCGCGGACGTCGCCCCGAGAGCACCACCGTCCCCGTCGCTGTCCTACTACGAACCGGCACTGGCCGAGGCGAGCAGTGCCGAACTGGACTCGGCGACGATTCCGGTCGAGAACACCGACGCACCCGTCTATCTGGTCTCCGTGACGGACGACAGACGGTGGCCGTCTGCTGTGCTCTCGGAGCGCGTCGTCGACCGCCTCGACAGAACCGGATATCCGCACGAGTACACCCACGAACGGCACGCTGGGGCAGGTCACTACCTCAGACTCCCCTATCTACCGACGGCAGGGACGACGAGAGACCGGTACAACGTCTACGGCGGTCGTCAAGCAGCGAACGCTCGTGCCAACGCCGCTGCGTGGCACGGCACGCTGTCGTTTCTCAGACGAGCGCTCGGCGGACGGTCGCCCCGATAGCCGAGGTGCTAGAGTTTGCCCGCGAGGACCTTCGCGGCGGTCGCGATCGGGTCCCAGACGGGGCTGAACGGCGGCGCGTACGCGAGATCGAGGTCTGCGACCTCCTCGACAGTCATGCCGGCGTGGAGTGCAGTCGCGACCGTGTCGATACGTTTAGCTCCTTCTCGACCGACGACGCTCGCGCCGAGGACCCGCCCCGTCTCGCTGTCCCCGACGAGGGTGACCGTGAGATCGGTCGCACCTGGATAGTAGTGTGCGCGAGCGGCGTCGGTGATCTCGACGGAGACCGGGTCGAACCCTGCCTCGCGCGCCGCTGACTCGTCGACGATGCCCGTCCGTGCCGCGCCGAGGTCGAACGCCTTGACGATGGCCGTGCCTGCGATCGTTCCGACCTCGGTGGGCGTTCCTGTCACCGTCTGTCCGATAGCTCTGCCGGCACGGTTCGCGGTCAACGCCAGCGGGACGTGCGTCGGTTCGCCGGTGACGACGTCCGTCGACTCCGCACAGTCACCTGCCGCGTAGACGGTGTCGTAGTTCGTTCGGCCGTACTCGTCGGTCGCGATCGCACCGGTCTCCCCAAGTTCGATCCCCGCCTCCTCGGCCAGCGCGACGTTCGGTGCCACACCGACGCCGACGACGACGACGTCCGCCGAGACCGTCTCGGTCTCTAATCGGACGGCTTCGACGCGGTCTTCGCCTGCGAACCCCGAAACCGTGGTGTCGAGGTGGAGGCTGACGCCCTTCTCTCGGAGGTGGTCTTCGACGACGGTCGCGACAGATTCCCCGAACGGCTGGAGGACGTGCGGCAGCATCTCGAACGTGTGGACGTCGAGACCACGGGCGTCGAGCGCTTCGGCCATCTCGATGCCGACGTATCCGCCCCCGACGATGGCTGCCGTCTCCGGTCGCTCGCTCTCGACGTACTCGTGGATAGCGGCCGCCGAGTCCATGCTGTGTATCGTGAACACCCCGTCGAGGTCGATGCCGTCGAAGGGGGGTTCGATCGCGCGAGCGCCGGTCGCGACGAGAAGTGAGTCGTACGATTGCTCGAACCGATCGCCGTTCGCAGCGACGGTCACGGTCCGTGCTTCGGGGTCGATCGCGACGACTTCGTGGTTCGTCCGCAGGTCGATATCTCGTTCCGTCCGGAACTCCTCGGGCGTGACCTGGACGAGGTCGTCCAGCGATTCGATCTCGCCTTTGACGTAGTACGGCATCCCACAGGCCGCGTACGAGACCCACTCACCCTTCTCGAAGACGACGACGTCTAACTCCGGGTCTGCGCGCTTTGCCTTGCTGGCCGCGCTCATTCCTGCTGCGTCACCACCGACGACGACGAACGTGTCTGTCATACCAGACGTACGTCCTGAACGGGAAAGAACGATGTGCTCGCTCACACGTCCGTACAATCGTCGAAACCGGTTTGTACCCGGAGCGTACGTCGCCGGCGGTCGCACCGACGCGTCTGCGCGTCCCCGGGTTCGAGTGTCTTCGTCTCGTTCCTCTAATAGGAGACAACAACACACACGGAGAGATTTTTGCGCCGTTCTGTCCGTGTGCAGTTTTGACTTCCTCCTCGGCATGAACGCGGAGGAGGAAGTCAAAAGGCAGTGCCCGTCGTTGTATCCACTCGTGGATGAGTCAGTCAGACCCAGACGAGACGATCCCTCGTGAACCAGATGCGACACCGTCGGAACCGCCCGGCCCGAACGTCGAGACCACCGACGAACTGACCGTCTCCGACGACGAAGTCGAACTCGAACGGACGATCGGACTCACCGGCGGGGTCGCGGTCGGCGTCGGGACGGTGGTCGGCGCAGGCATCTTCGTCTTCCCCGGGTTCGCTGCCGGACGTGCGGGTCCCGCCGCGGCGCTGTCGTTCGCACTCGGGGCACGCGAAGAACCCGACGACTGGATCGACAGCGAGGTGCTACTGAGCGAGACGCCGCTGCAGGTCATCGTCGACGCGGCGTCGATCGGAACCGATCCCGTCCTCCTCGGCGAGAGTCGTCCGACGGTTCGTGAACTCGTCTTCGGCGAACCGTCCGAGCGTATTGCCGACCGCTCGCTCGCACCGACTGTCGTCGTCCGACGGCTGCCGGCGCTGTCCGACGACGAGACAGAAGACGGAGAGGAGGACGGATGAAGCGGATCGACACGACGGCGGCGAGCGGGTTTTTCGACGTCGTCGGTGGCACCGAACGGTCGCAGGCGGCGACGATGGTGCTCGCACCCGGTCAGTCGACGGGTGGGCCGTCGAACGCACACGCGAGGAGCGACCAGTGGCTCTACGTCGTCTCCGGACGCGGGACGGCGACCGTCGCGGGCGAGTCGGTCGACCTCGAAGCGGGGACGCTGGTCCTCGTCGAACCCGGCGAGACCCACGAGATCTCGAACACCGGGACGGAGCCACTGGAGACGATCAACGTGTACGCGCCGCCGGAGTACGCACGTCGGGACCGCTGACCACGCCGGCGTACGCCGCTCGGCCCTCTCTTCGGTTCTCTCTCGGCGGGAATCGACGAGTGAATTATGTCGAATGGTGACAGACATATACCGTATGACGGTAGACGAAATCACCGAGTACGACGTAGACCGGATGAGCGACGAGGAGATCCGCGGGTTCCTATCGAGTCACAGCGTCGGCGTGCTCGGACTGCCGACGGACGGCGCGCCCAGTCTCCGGCCGATGTCGTTCTGGTTCGACGGCGAGTCGGGACTGTATCTGCTCTACTTCCTCGGCGAGAGTAGCAGGAAGGTGGAGCTCAGCGAACAGGCGGACGTCGCCCGCTTCCTCGTCTACAGCGCCGAGACGACGTTCACCTGGCGGAGCGTCCTGCTCACCGGGACGCTCAATGAGGTTCCCAAGAGCGAGTGGAAGACGGTACAGGAGGACGTCGAGAGCGCGTGGCGTCCGGACGCGCTCAAGCAGGCACTGACCGACGACAACATCAGGATCTACCAGTTCCGGATCGACGAACAGACCGGACTCAGATCCACGGGGATTCCGCCGGGGTTCGAAGAGGACCCGACCGCGTAGCGCCGATCAGAACGCCGTCCACCCCCCGTCGACCGGAATGTTCGCGCCGGTGATGTACGAGGCACCGTCGGAGGCGAGGAACGCCGCGAGGGGTGCGATCTCCTCCGGTTCCGCGGGTCGCCCCATCGGCGTGTGCGACTCGAGGAACTGGTAGAACCGGTCTTCCTCGAGCAGGCCCTCCGTCATCGGTGTACGGACGAACCCAGGACAGATCCCGTTGACGCGGACGCCCTTGTGGGCGAAGTCCACGGAGACCTGCTGCGTGAAGTTCACGACGCCACCCTTGGCGGCCGAGTACGACGTCGCCCCTTTCCCTCCTCGGAGGCCGTAGATCGACTCGACGTTGACGATACAGCCCTCCGACTCCAACAGATGCGGCAACGCGGCTTTCGACCCGTGCATCACGCCGTCGAGGTTCGTCGAGATCACGTTGTGCCACTCCTCGAGGCTCATCTCGTCGAGACTCGTCTCGCTGCCGACCCCCGCGTTGTTCACCATCACGTCCAGGCGACCGTGCTCGTCGACGACGCCCTCGACGAGCGCTTCGACCTGTTCGTACTCGCGGACGTCACACTGCCGGAACTCACAGCCGATCTCTTCGGCCGTCTCGCTTCCCGTCGACTCGGTCCGACCACAGATGACGACCGTCGCGCCCTGCTCGACGTATTCGGCCGCGATCGCTCGTCCGATTCCCGACGACCCGCCCGTGACGATGGCTACCTTTCCGGAGAGCATGTCTCTAGTTCGACAGCCAGCGACATAATTCGACGCCTGTCTCGACCGGTTCGTCGCGCGCTACACCATCGCGTCGTCGCGAATCGTCGGATGTTCGCGGACGAACGCGACGAGGTGGTCGACGTAGGACTCGAACGGCGGGCAAGTGACCTCCGTTCCCGCCAGCGCACGGCGTGTGTTCGGACAGGCGTACCGCGTCGGATGGTCGAAGTAGTCGAGCGTCGCCGGTTCCGCGGGCACACCTCGCGCCCGGAGCAACCGCAGCAACCGCTTCACCGTCGGTTTCGGGAGCGGAACCGAGAGGGTCCGGTGACCGGCCGCCTCGGCGACGGCGTCGACGAACCGTGGAACCGACAGCGGCGAGGGGTCACAGAGTTGGTAGACCTCGCCGACGGTGTCGTCTCGCCGACTCAGATGTGCGATGGCGTCGACGACGAAGTCCCGCGGGACGACGTTCAGTTCCGTCTCGGCCGCACCGGGGACGGTCGCCAGCACAGACAGTGCCGACGACTGGGCGAGGAGTAGCCGGAGCAGATAGTACGGACCGTCGTACTTCTGGGTCGCACCCGTCTCGCTATCGCCGACGACGATGGCCGGACGGTAGATCGTCGCCGGCAGACCCTCCGCCATCCGCCGCTGGACGAGCAGCTCCGCGCGGTACTTCGTCTCCTCGTAGTGATTGTTGAACGTCTGTCCCTCCTGTAAGTGATCCTCGGTGAAGACGCCCTCGTGCCGTCCGCTGACGTAGCAGGTGCTGACGTACTGGAAGCGGTCGACGTCGAGCTCCTCGGCGACGTCGAGGACGTGCTCGGTGCCGCGGACGTTCACCGCCTCCCCGACCTCGCGCGACACCGCGAGGTCGTAGACGGCGGCGAGGTGGTACAGCTCCGTCACAGACGACAGGTCGTCGAGACCGTCGAGACCGAGTCCGGGGTCCGTGATGTCGCCCTCGTAGAGTCGAATCCGCGCTCGGTCGTCTGCCTCGACCAGTTCCGACGCGCGCCGCTCGGCGAGGTCGCGGTACTTCGGTTGGACGAGACACGCCACCGGGCCGGAGCCGCGGTCGAGCAGTCGTTCGACGAGTTGCGAGCCGAGAAACCCCGGGAACCCAGTCAGGAGGATCTGCGGGTCGAGTGGTGCGTCGGTGGTCATCGCCGCCACCGCCGGAGGCGTCGCTGGAGGCCGAAGAGTCCGAACGCCGCACCGAGCGCCCACTTCGTCGCACCGCCGGAAGGGAACGCGACCGGGCCGACGCGGGAGGTAGCGATCGTCTTCGAGTCGAGGAAGCGTCGCAACCCCTCCGGCCCGTGACGGCGACCGAGTCCGGAGTCCCCGTAACCACCCATCGGCGCGTCGATAGCCGCCCACCCGGAGAGGTAGGCGTCGTTGACGCAGACGGTTCCGCACTCGAGCCGTCTCGCGACCGCCCGGCCGCGCTCGCGGTCGGCCGTCCAGACGCTCGCGTTCAGCCCGTAAGGTGAGTCGTTGGCCGCGGCGACGGCCGCGGCCGCGTCGGGAACCGCCGTCACCGACGCGACGGGACCGAACGTCTCCTCGCAGGCCACGGTCGAGTCGGGGTCGACGTCCGTCAACACCGTCGGTTCGAAACAGAACGGCCCTACGTCGGGGCGGTGGCGGCCGCCGGTGACGACCGACGCGCCGGTCTCGACGGCGTCCGTCAGGTGGGCTTCGACCCGGTCGAGTTGGCTGGCGTCGATGAGCGACCCGACGTCGGCCCGGTAGTCGAACTCGGTGCCGAGCGAGAGGCGACGCGTCGCACCGACGAACGCGTCGAGGAACGCGTCGTACAGCGGCTCGACCACGTAGACGCGTTCGGCCGAGAGACACAGCTGTCCCGCGTTCGTGAAGCAGGCGACGACCGCCCCCCGGGCGGCCTCCTCGACGTCCGCGTCGTCGAGTACGACCAGCGGATTGTTGCCGCCGAGTTCGAGCGAGCAGTCGATCAGGTTCCGTCCCGCCCGCTCGGCGACGCTCCGTCCCGTCTCGGTGCTGCCGGTGAACGCGACGGAGTCGACTCGGTCGATCAGGGCCGGGCCTGCGACCGGTCCCGACCCCGTGACGACTTCGAGGACGCCGTCGGGGAGTCCGGCCTCTTCGAGGAGTTCGGCGAGCGCGAGGGCGACGAACGGCGTCTTCTCGTCGGGTTTGAGGACCACCGCGTTCCCGGCGACGAGCGCGGGAATCGCGTCGGTCACGGCCAGGGTGAGCGGGTAGTTCCACGGCGAGACGACGCCGACGACGCCGACCGGGTCGTAGCTCACGCGCGCGCTGGTCACGCCCGGAAACGCACCCCGGCGGCGTTCCTCCCCGAGGAGCGACGGACCGGTGTCGGCGTAGTACGTACACGACATCGGCACGTCGAGCAGTTCTTCGGCGGCGGTGCGGCGGGCCTTCCCCGTCTCCAGCTGAGTCAGGTCGAGCAGTTCGTCGCGACGTTCGAGCACCAGGTCGCCGAACCGGTCGACGACGGCGGCACGGTCGGCGGGGGAGCGGTCGGCCCACGCCGACTGCGCCGCTCGCGCTCGCTCGACGGCGGCGTCGACGTCGCCCTCGTCGCACGCGGGGACCGATGCGAACTCGCTGTCGGTCGCCGGCGCCGAGACGTGGATGCGTTCCGTACCGGACGCGGTGACACGCTCGGCCAACGTTTCGAACCGCTCGGCCGACAGGGCGGTCGATGCGAGCACCGACGTGGTGGTGGTTGGGTCTGACGACATAGACGAACTATCTGTGAGAGAGACAGGTGGCGAGAGTACATAGCTGTCAGCCTCTACCTCGCGCTGACCGCGAGCGTCCCGTTGCTCTCGTATCGCTACGCCGTTCGACGGTATCGGCGGTTCGTTCTCGACTGACAGCACGCGCCTACGCGTCCTGCTCCCGCCTCCCATCGGGCGCGACGGTGAGGACGGGGGCGGACGACTCGCGGACCACCTGCTCGGTCACGCTGCCGAGGAGCGCCCGCGAGAGGCCGGAGCGGCCGTGCGTCCCCATCACGACGAGGTCGACCTCGTTCTCCTCAGCGTAGTCGAGGATCGTCCGGTGGACGACGCCGACCCGAACCGCCGCGACGACGGGAACGTCGGCCGCCTCGCCCGCTCGGACGACAGCGTCGACGGCGCTCTGTGCCCGCTCCCTGAGTGGACGGCGGAGTTCCTCGACATCGACGTCGGGCGGCGTCCGCAACCCGAGGTCGCCCGCGTCGACGACCGAGAGCGCGTGGACGGTCGCGTCGTACGTGTCGGCGACGTCGACGGCGTAATCGACCGCACGGGTCGCAGTCTCGCTTCCGTCAGTCGGCACGAGGATCGTCGAGTACATGGGTGACTGTTCGGTCACGATACAGATTAGGTTGTCGTCGAATCGGAGCCACGCCGCGTGACAGCAGCTATTTTAGGCCCAGTCGGCAACTGATCCCATGAGACAGTCGTGGTTCCGTTATCTGGGGCTGTTGGACCTGCTTCTCGTCGCGGGGTTCGTCGCGCTGTTCGGACCGGCGTCGCTCGCGTCGAGCATCGTCATGCCGGCGATGCTGCTCGCCGGCCTCTCGGCGCTGCTGGCCGGGAGCGTCGCCCACATCGCGCTGGGCCCCGTCACGGTGTCGTGGCGGTACCTCGTCGGAGTGACGTACGCGCTGTTCGCACTGGTCCTCCCGGCGAGTTACCTCCCGAGCGTCCTCGCCGGCACCGCGGCCGCCGCCGAGTGGCTGCTGTTCGTAGTGGGAACAGTCGGCGGCCTCACGCTGCTGTTCTACGGCGTCGACGTCGTCCGCGAGGGCGGCAACTTCGAGATCGAGACCGACGTCGAGCGGACGATCGGCTGAGTCTGTCGCTACAACATATATTTACGTGGGGGACAATCGGGCAACTGTGCCGCAGAACGAACGCATCGCGATCCTCGGCGGGACGTTCACGCCGATCCACAACGGGCATCGTGCACTCCTACACAAGGCGTTTCAGACGGCCAGCCACGACGGCGACGGCGACGGCCACGTCGTCGTCGGCCTCACGTCGACCGAACTCGCGACACAGATGCGCAACGAGTCGCACGCCGAACTGCTCGGGACGTTCGAGCGCCGGCGAAACGACCTCGAGTCGGAACTCGAGCGGACGAGCGCCGCTTACACGGCGTCCTACGAGATCATCGAACTGGCGGACACGCGTGGCCCCGCCGCCACTCGCCCCGACGTCGACGCGCTCATCGCCTCGCCGGAGTCGAAGGCCCAGCGGCGCGCACACGAAGTGAACCAGCAACGCGTCGACAGCGGACTCGGACCACTCGAGATCCACACGCCGCCGTTCGTCGTCGCCGAAGACGGCGTCCGGATCAGCAGCACGCGCATCCGGAACGGCGAGATCGACGTCCACGGCCGGCTGCTTGACGATTCGACCTGATGCCAAATAGTCGGTGACGAGTGCGGTGTGCGTCCGCCACCCTCCACCCTCGCCTTTGTACGTCTGGCACGTAAACAGGGTGTCATGACGCAGGACGCTCGAGACCGACAGACGACCGACATCGTCCTCTACGGCGGGAAAGGCGGCGTCGGCAAGACGACGTGTGCTGCCGCCCACGCACTCGCACTCTCGACTGACGAACCCGACACGAAGACGCTCGTCGTCTCGACGGACCCCGCACACTCGCTCGGCGACTCCTTCGAACGAGAGCTGTCGGGCGACCCCGAGCCCGTGACCGACTCGCTGGACGCCGTCGAGGTCGACCCCGAGAGCGGACAGGACGCCTACAGACGCGTCGTCGAGGCGCTCGCAGCGGAGTTTCGCGAGGCCGGCCTGCGACTGGCCGACGACGACCTCGAACGACTGTTCGAGGCGGGGTTGGTCCCCGGCGGCGACGAGGTGGCCGCCCTGGAGTACATCGCCCGGTACGCCGACGCCGAGTACGACCACGTCGTCTTCGACACCGCGCCGACCGGCCACACGCTGCGACTGCTCGACCTCCCCGAGGTGCTCGGCGAGACGCTCGGGGTCGCCGGCGAGGTACAGCAGCGCGTCCAGCGGACCGCCCGTGCGGCCAAGAGCATGGTGTTCGGTCCGGCGGCCTACTGGGGGTCTCGCGACGAGGACGACGAGGTCGCGTCGCTCCGAGAGCGGGTCGACGCGGTCGGCGAACTGTTGCGTGACCCGACGCGGACAAGCTTTCGGGTCGTCCTCACGCCCGAGCGGATGGCGATCGCCGAAACCGAGCGTCTCGTCTCCCGACTCGGCGACGCTGCGGTTCCGGTCGACTCGCTGGTGGTGAACCGAATCTTCGAGAACGAGGCGGACTGTCCGTGTGACCGCTGTCGACGCGACGCCGAACGACACGCCGAACGGTTACGCGAGATCGACGACCGCTTCGACCTCCCGGTCAGACGGGTTCCGCAACTGCCGGACGAGGCACAGGGACTCGACGCGCTGTCGACGCTCGGTCCGCCGCTGACCGAGTCGTAGTCGACCCGTCGCGATCCGTCGCCGAGTCGCCGGTCACGTCGACGGATACTGTTCGACCGGCGGACGCTCCGAGTCGCCGTCGTCGGCCTCCTCGTCGTACAGCAGTTCGCCGGCGACGAACTGTGCAGTTCGGGGATCGTCGGGGTTCTCGAACAGCCGTTCTGGCGGGCCGACCTCGACGAGTTCGCCGCCGTAGATGAAGCCGACGCGGTCGGAGAGTCGCTCCGCTTGGTGCATGTCGTGGGTGGCGACGACGACGCCGACGCCCCGCCGTCGCGCCTGTCGGATCGCCTCCTCGAGGAGTGCCGTGTTGCGCGGGTCGAGGTTCGAGGTGGGTTCGTCGAGGAAGATCACGTCGGGGTCGACGGCGAGCGCGCGGGCGAACGCGACTCGCTGCGCCTCGCCGCCCGACAGCGACAGCGCGTTCTGGTCGGCCTTGTCGGCGAGGCCGACGGCGTCGAGCGCCGTCCGGACCGGATCGGAGACCGACTCGCGACCGACCAGTCCGCGGAGTTCGCTCCCGAGGCGCGTCCGCCAAGACTGCCGGACGCGTCTCCCGTAGCTGACGTTCCGGTGGACGGGCGCGTTGAACAGACTCGGCTCTTGGAACACCATACTCATGCGACGGCGGACCGCGAGTCGTTCCTCCTCCGAGAGCGACCAGAGGTCGGTCCCCTCCCACGCGACCGTCCCAGACTCGGGCGGGCGGAACGCCGAGAGCAGCCGAAGCAGTGTCGTCTTTCCCGTTCCCGAGGGGCCGACGACGGTGAGCACCTCGCCGGCGTCGACGCCGAGCGACACGTCGCGCAGGACAGTCTCGTCGCCGTAGCCGACGAAGACGTCGGTCGCTTCCAGCATCATGTCGATCGCTGCCCCCTCCCTTTGTTACGGAGCCACGAGCCGAGTGCGTTCACGCCGAGGACGAGCACGAGCAGGACGACGCCGAGGACGAGTCCGACCTCGTACCGTCCCTGTCGGGCCTCGACCGTGATCGCCGTCGTCAGCGTCCGAGTGTACGACTCGCCGCCGCTGAACACGATGTTGCCGCCGACGATGAGGATGGAGCCGACCTCGCTGATGGCGCGGCCGAACCCCGCGAGCACGGCGGTGACGATGCCGTAGCGCGCCTCTTTGATGACGACGAGTCCGACGTCCAGTTTCGTCCCGCCGAGCGCGTAGGCGGCGTCGCGGACGGGTTGGGCCACCCCTTCGACCGCCGAGAGGCTGACGCTCATGATGACCGGCGTCGCGAGGACGAACTGGGAGGCGATCATCGCCTCCGGCGTGAACGCCAGATCGAGCGCGCCGAGCGGGCCGCTGTTGGAGACCATCATCAACACGACCAGGCCGACGACGACGCTCGGGAACCCCATCCCGGTGTTGATGAGTGCCGTCACCGCCCGCTTCCCGGGGAAGTCGGTGAAGCCGACGACGAGGGCGACCGGGAGGCTGAAGAGAGTGCTGAGTCCGACGGCGGCGACACTCACCTCCAGCGAGACGAGGATGATGCTGACGATGTACGTCCAGCCGCCGTCGGGAAGCTGTACTTGCAGTGAGTGCATCTGTCTGTGTCTCAGTAGTCGGCCGGAACCGTCGTCTCGACCCAGTGGAGGTACTGCTTGTCACGCGCCGAGAGCTGCTGTGCCTCGCTCGCGGAGTACCCCTGCGGCACGTACTGTTCGAAGTCGGGTTCCTCGGAGATGGCGTTCGGGAAGAACAGTTGCGACCCGTTCGCGGTGTAGTTTTCGATCATCGACTGCGCCTCGGGGCTGGTGAGGAATCCGATGTACGCCATCGCGGCCTGGTAGTTGACGTCCGAGTACTTCGCCGGGTTCACCGCCATCACGCCGTAGGGGTTCTTCAGGATGACCGGCCCGCCCTTCAGTGGCCCCTGGACGTGGATGACGAGTCCGATCTCGTTTTTCATCGAGAGGTACGTCCCGCGGTCGGCCAGCGTGTACGCGCCCGACTGGTCGGCCTGGACGAGCGTGTCGCCCATCCCCTTGCCGATCTCGCGGTACCAGTTCCCGCTGGGTTCGACGCCGGCCTCCTCCCAGATGATGAGTTCCTTCTTGTTCGTCCCCGAGTCGTCGCCGCGCGAGACGAACGTCGACTGGCTCTCGGCGATGGTCGAGAACGCCTCGGTGGCGCTCTCCATCCCGTTGATGCCCGCCGGGTCGTCCTCGGGACCGACGACGACGAAGTCGTTGAACATCACGTCGCGGCGGTTCACGCCGAAGCCGTCCTGCATGAACTCGTCCTCGGCGTTGCGCGCGTGCACGAGGATGACGTCCGCATCGCCGTCGCGCGCCGTCCGGAGGCTCGCACCGGTCCCCTTGGGGACCGTCTTGACCGTAACGCCGTAGTTCTCTTCGAACACCGGGTTGAGTTTGTCGAGGAGGCCCGTGTCGTACGTGCTGGTCGTCGTCGCGAGCGTCAGTTCGCCGTCGCCGATCTGACCCGACCCCTGTGTGCCGGAGCCGGTGTCGGTGCCTGTCCCCGTACTGTTCCCCGTCTGGTTCTGTGGCTGTTCCCCCTGTGACGTACAGCCAGCCAGTCCGAACACCGCGCCGGCCGTCGCTGCCTGCAGGAACCGCCTCCGTTGTATCGGCATGGGAACATCGAGGAATGAGAGTCAGTTAACTGTTGTCGTTTCAGAGACGATTGTCGGTGTCGAACGAATTCACGGGGAGCAGGGAGACGTCCGTTCCTTCTGTGGGTCCAGTCGGCGAGAAAAATCGTGTAGTCGACGCTGTTCGACAGTTCCGAGACCGCGTCAGCGCCGGCGTTCGACGCGACGGCCGATCTCGCTGGCGGTGACCAGCGCGTCGCGCACCATCTCCGGTGTGACGTCGAACGGTTCGTTGTGGATCGTCTCGTCTTCGGCGCAGGCCGCCTCGGCGACGGTCAGCAGGTCCTCGTCGCTCGGATCGTCGAGGCCGATATCAGCCATCTTCACGGGCAGACCGATGTCCAACGAGAATTCGACGACGTCCTCGACGAACTCGTCGCTGCGGCCCTCGAGCACCAGCTGCGAGAGCGTCCCGACGTTGACCTTCTCGCCGTGGGTCGCCTCGTGAGTCGCTTCGAGCTGTGTGAGTCCGTTGTGGATGGAGTGGGCCGCCGCGAGTCCGCCGCTCTCGAAGCCGAGGCCGGACAGGAGCGTGTTGGCTTCGGTGACGGCTTCGACGCTCTCGGTGACTGCGTCGTTCTCGACGGCGTCGACCGCCGAGATGCCGTGGTCGCGGAGCGTCTCGTAACAGAGTTCGGCGAGTCTGTGGCCCGCGCGGGTGTCCTTGCCGCCGAGGATATTGTCGCCGGCGGAGCGCATGGTCGCGTCGGCCTCGAACCGCGTCGCGAGGGCGTCGGCGATCCCGGACGTGAAGAACCGAGTGGGTGCGGCGGCGACGAGCGCCGTGTCGACGAGAACGACGTCGGGGTGGCGATCGAGGAACCGGTACGACTCGAACTCGCCGTGGTCGGTGTAGACGACCGACAGCGCGCTGCACGGCGCGTCCGTCGAGGCGATGGTCGGCATGGCGACGACGCCGAGTCCGAGGTCCTCGCCGACGGCCTTCGCCGTGTCGAGCGCCTTCCCGCCGCCGGCACCGACGACGAACTCGGCCTGCGCGTCGGCCGCCAGTTCGCCGACGCGGTCGATCTCGCTGCTCGAACACTCGCCGCTGAACACCGCGGTCGTGACCGCGGCGTCTCTCGACTGGAGACTCGCGGTGACGTCCGCTTCGACGAGGTCCATCACGACCTCGTCGGCGAGCAGCAGCGCCGACCCGCCGAGCGACTCGGTGTGCGTGCCGATCTCCGCGGCGACGCCGCGGCCCTGTACGTACGACTCCGGGGAACCGAATATCTGTGCCATACTCGGAACAGTTCGTCGGCGGCCCGAATAGTTCTAGGCCCGACTCTCACGGTTCGAGAACGAAGAGAACGCGTCGCCGGTCACGCCCCTTTGAGCAGGTGAGCGAGACCGAGCGCCTCGGCGACGACCCACGCGACGAACAGGAGGTACGCGACGAGCAGCAGCCACGCCTCCGCCGTCGTCAACGAGAGGTCGGTCCGGAGCAGTGCGAACAGGAGGACCGTCGCCAGTGTGAGGACGCCGAGCATCGGAACCGCCGCAGAGAAGTTCACCGCCGTGCTCCCGGCGATGAGCACGCCGAGCGGGATCGCCACCAGCAGGTCGAACGTGTTCGACCCGAGGACGTTGCCGAGGCTCGTGACGCTGTTTCCGTCCTGCGCCGAACGGACGCTCACCAGCAGGTCGGGGAGGCTCGTCGCCGCGGCGAGGATCGTCACCCCGGCGAGAAATTCGGGGATACCGAACGTCTGCCCGAGCGACTCGACGCTCCCGATGAGCAGTTCGACGCCGACGAGGATGATCGCCAGTCCGCCGAGGAGCATCCCCCAGGAGCGTCCGACCGCACCCCCGCTGGTGTCGGCGACGGTGTCGGAGTCGGCGACGTCCTGCCACTGGATGAACAGATACAACCCGTAGAGGAAAAGCGGAATCGCGGCCAGCGGGCGGGTGACGGTCCCGGCGAGTTGGCTGGTCGTCGACGCCGGATAGTAGATAACCGCCAGCGCGAGTGTCACCACCAGCGCCGAGACGGCGATCATGTAGAACTGCGCCTCCTTGTAGACGACCGTCCGGTTCGTCTGAAGGTCCTCAGAGACGGTGAGCCCCGACAGCGCCGGGATGACGAGGATGTTGAAGATCGCGGAGCCAACGATAGCACCGACACCCATATCGAAGACGCCCGAGAGCGCCGCGACGACGACGCTGGCGAGCTCCGGAAAGCTCGATCCGACGGCGACGACGACCGACCCCTGGACGACCGCCGGGAGGCCGTAGTACGTCGCGAGGCGGTCGGCAGACTCTTCGAGCCACCCGCTGCCGAACCAGATGCAGACCGTGGCGAACAAGACGAGTACCACGTGGACGAGTGTCGTGTCCGGGAGCACCGAATCGAGTACCATTCTCGATGCCGACTTTGTCGGTGGTTCCAAAGAGCGTACCGGCACCGACTAATAGCGCTCAGCGGAAGTCTTCGTACGATTTAACGTCACACGTCTCTTACCTGCTGGAATCTACGTGCTGAACTCAGGGCGCAAGTCTCTCACAGATCTCTCTGTGAGCAACCTCGCAAAAAAGATATCATCCACTGTAGAACACTATCATTCAATGGTCGACGAACCCGCTGAGCAGATAATTGAAGACTGGAAGACTGGGGCATTCTTTTTAGCCCAATGCCTCGTAGCCGCCTTCTTTTCGGGTATACTCCTTAGTTTCGTGCTCGGCCCACTCGGAGGGCTTCTCGGGTTTTTCCTCGGAGGAATAGCGATGTTTCTTCTGATTTCTCGCAAGGTATACGGGTGATAGACACACTCTCTAAGTTCAGCACGCCACTCCTGACAACGAGTGAAATGGTTGGACGTGGTCGTGAAATCTGACACGCCCAAACAGTGCTTCGAGAGACTAATACGGACCGAATTTCTGAACAGGGAGCAGCTCACGGAGGCCCTCTGTCTCGAAGTCAGCGTCGGAGACGACCAATTGCTTCCCCTCAGACCGAGCTGTAGCTGCGATCATGAGGTCGCGTGGCGACATAGGGTTGCCAGATTCGAGAAGGCGGTTCTGCATCCGGGCAGCTTCAAACGCGACCTCTTCGGAGAAATCGAGGGCAGTGACTCGCCCGAAGTTCTCACGCGCCTCGATCAGGTCTGTCTCACCTGCTGAAAAGACCTCACCAGCGAGAACTTCGCAAATACAGATGCTAGAGGTGACTAAGACCGGTTGTTCATCGACGAACTCGACGATTTCCTCGACACCGTCGAGGTAATCGATGACGACTGACGAATCGAGAAAGGTCACTGCTCGTAGCTCTCTCGGGAACGCTTGATTGCTTTGCGCGCCTTTTCGGCCTTGTCAGTTCCTTTCCACGCGCCAGCCTTCATCCCCGATCCCTCGTTCGCCAATCGGTCGAGGAACTCATCCCAACTCTCGTCTTCACGCTTCAGTCGTGCCAGTTTCTCTTTTGTCTCGTCAGAGACGCGGATTGATGTACTCATATGCATACATTGCGTATGCAATCAGAAGTAGTTTGAGGGAATGATCATCGCTGGATTGATTCAGCAGTTCCCAAGTTCAATGCTGCTTAATATACCCTCTATATTTAGCACGTCACTTCTGACAGCGTTCGGTGAGGTTTCTGTAGCCGTGCTGAACTCAGCGCGCAAGTCGGTCACGGAGAAAGTGGTCCTCATTGGACGCATTGAGTTTACCGTATCAGGTGGTGGAGATGCCTTACGTCTCCTTCTCCTGCTTGAGTTCCTTGACCTGTTGTTCGAGTTCAGCGATTCGTTCGTCTTTATCGGTCTCAGGTGAGGTCACGTTCGCCCCAATGACGAGCGGGATGACCACTCCGAAAACGAAGCCGAGTGGGCCGAACAGGAGCAGACACAGAGCTGGTGGTCGACGTGTCTCTTGTTTCAACTGCGCGCCGACCCGCGAGGCGGTGTTACTCTGGACGGACCTCGCGTGGGTCGGTGTACTCGCGATCCCCGTCGCCTGGCTCCTGTTCTCGCTTGAGTACACCGGCCGCGACCAGTACGTCCAGCTGAGATGCGTCGGACTGTTGGCGGTCGTGCCGGTCGTTACGGTCGTCCTCGCACTTACGAGACAGTACCACGACCTCCTGTATGTGACGTCCGTCTCGATCGGGACGACCGGTGTCCCGGTCGTCGTGGAGGGCGGCGTGTGGTACTGGGTCGCCGCCGGCTACACCTATCTGCTCGGCGTCGGGGGGATGATCCCCCTGCTCGGCTTGTTGACGAGCGACACCGCCCCGTTCCGCGGACAGAGCGTCGCGCTCCTCGTCGGACTGGTGGTGCCGTGGGCGACGAACCTGTTGTATCTCGCGGGGGTTCTCTCGATCGCCGGCGTCGACCCGACGCCTATCGCCTTCGGCGTCTCCGGCGTCGCGTATCTCGGCGCGCTCACTCAGTTTCGACTGTTGGGGACGGTCCCGACACCAAACGCACGGGCACGTCGGCTCCTCTTCGATCGGATGCAGGAGGGAGCCGTCGTCGTCGACTCGAACGACAACGTCGTCGACGTGAACGACAGTTCGCTCGACATCCTGGGGGTCGACTCGTGTACCGTCCTGGGAGCCCCCGCAGACGAAGTCATCCCCGAGTACGACCGCCTCCCCGACGACGGGAAGCTCTCGGGTCATCTGACCGTCGACACGCAGTTCGGAACCCGCCCGTACGACGTGGTCGTCACTCGAATCAACAACGTCCGCGGAACTCCGATCGGGCGCGTGATCCGGTTTCACGACATCGGCGAGCATCTCCGCCAGCAGCAACGACTCGAGGCGTTGCACCGCATCCTGCGGCACAACATCCGGACCGAGACCAACGTCATCCACGGCTACGTCGACCAGTTCGCCGACGACGCCGACGCACAGATCGTGAAGAGGCGGGCGCTCCGGATCGACGAGATCGGACGGAAAGGTCGGGAAGCGATCGAACTGTTCGATACCACGCACGGGGGCGACCGCCCACGGTCGCTCTCGTCGCTCTTGGACGACTGTCTCACGGCCGCCCGTGACGAACATCCAGCGGCCACCTTCGCGTACGATCTGCTCAACGAGGACGTCGCCGTCGCCGGCGTCCTCGAGTCGGTGTTCTCGAACCTCCTGGAGAACGCCGTCGTCCACAACCCGAGCGACGACCCGCACGTCCGAGTCAGCGTCCGTCGCGTCTCCGACGCCGGCCGCGTCCGCGTCGACGTCGCCGACGACGGCCCCGGTATCGACGACTACGAACTGTGCGTCCTCAAAGACGGGACCGAGACGCCGTTGAAACACGGGAGCGGACTGGGACTCTGGATCGTCAAGTGGGGTGTCGACGCCGCCGGTGGAACGGTTGGGTTCGCCGCGAACGACCCGACCGGACTCGTCGTCACGGTCGACGTCCCGATCGACGAGCAGCAGTGACCCTCTCCTCACGCCGATCGGTAGGAGTCGCACGTCAACCTCGGAAGTTCGTCGACGTCGCTCCCGACTTCCTCGTTTCTAAAATTTGTGTCTGAACGAAACTTATATACGAGACGAGTACATACGGATTATTGTGCGTTGAGAGACGCACTCTCCCCACCACCAACCAGCAACGTCGAAATCACGACCGACGCTTTTCTCGTCGGTCGTGTTTGGGGGCGTGCCGCCCTGCGTGACCGCTCGCACGCAGGCCCTCGCTCCTTTCGTCTTCACGACCGTCCCATCGGACGGAGCTCCCACGTGACTAGAACAACCCGGACAGCCACTGGAGAACCCCGTCGAGGAAGCTGGAGTTGGAGCGGTCCGCCGGCGTCGGTTTCGACGACAGCGTCCCCGGCGTTGCCGTCGACCCCGAAGATGGTGACGTCGTCGGCTCCGACGACGTTGTCTGACTCGTCTGCGACGTCGGCGACTGGGTGGCGGTCGACGACCGAGTCGGAGTCGGCGACTGGGTCGGAGTGGCAGTTGGCGTCTGTGTGGTCTCTCCCTCTGCGGTGTCGGATTCGTCGAGGAGCCCCTGGCCGGCGAACGCCTCCCGGAGAGTGACGATCTCGATGCCCCGCTGTTTCGCCTGTCGGATAGCGAACCGGATGCGCTCCTGCGTCAGATCGTCCGCGTAGTTGTGCCCGGCGAACATCCCCAGCATCCCGTCGCGCTGGACCGTATCGAGGAAGTCGGTGATCTCCGTCTCCGACATACGCTCCTCGCGGAAGTACTCCCGTCCGATGCGATACGGGTCGGCGTCTTCTCCCGGGTTCAGACCGTCGTAGTCGTAGTTCGCGACGCCGGCGTAGTGTTCTTCCACGAACTCCATCACGGCCGGCCCGCGGCGACCGTACGGGAAGACGAAGCTGTCGACGTCGAACCCCATCGACTCGAGTCGCTCTTTCGACTCCTTCGTTGCTCTCTCCAGAACGTCGTCGGTCAGTCGCTCGTAGGCGCCGTCGTCGACGGCGTACGACCCCTCGACCGGCTCCTCCAGGAGGAGGTAATCACCCCTTTCGTCGCTCTCGCCGCCGACCACGGTGGCGACCTCCTCGTCGTCGTCGTCGGTGATCAGGACAGTGTCGCCCGGGAATCCACCGTGGAGACTCCGCTCGACGTAGACCCGCTCGTCGCCCGACTCGACGTCCTCGGTGATAGTGATCGGCCCCACAGCTCGGTGTTCGAGCGTGTGCGACATGACCTCCCATCCCGCGTCCTGCATCTCCAACAGCTGGTCGCGGCTGAGTCCCTCGTCGTCGGCTTCGACGACGCTCGCGATGGCGCCGACGCAGGCCGGCGCGTCCTCCTCGCGGTGGACGGGGAACGCCTTCGAGTAGTCCGACGCGGGACTGTCGTCATAGACGAACACCAACTGTCCGTTCGATTCCTGGGCGCTCGCGACCGGGATCGCGCTGAGTCCGATACCGGCGGCGGCGGCCTGTACGTACTGCCGTCTCGTGGGAGTTACTGAGTTCATTCTGTGGGGACACCTTCGGTTTGTCTCTGAGAGAGAGTCGCGAGGTGTTTATTATGTGTCAGATAACTCAAGTAAGCACGTCCTACTCCCTCACGGATCGGCATCACGCAGAACCGACTCCGGAGCGAACTCCTCCCGGCGAGCTGCCGTCCTGTCGTTGGGACGGTCCTCGTCTCGCTCGGGCCACGTCCAGTGTCCCCCAAGGCGTTTGTCGCTCGTCCACGTTGGTCACGTGATGGTCGACGCTCGCGAGTACCACGAACGGACGAAACACTCCCCGGCGAGCATCCGCAACGACTCGTTCTCGCTGGACTTCGAGAACCAGCCGCGACCGTACAAAGTGTACGAAGACCTGCCGCGAGTCACGCCGACGGAGTCGCCGAGACCGCCGAGGGCGGCGGCGCTGTCGGCGATCGCGACCGCGACGAGCGAACCGGAGTCCGCCGCCGAGGAAGAGACCGCCGAGATCGACGCACGGACGCTCCACGCGCTCTGTCACTACGCGACCGGGGTCACGAAGGAGATCGAACGCCAGGGACGACGGATGCGGTTCCGTGCCGCCTCCTGTACGGGGAAGCTGTACCACGTCGACCTCTACGCCGTCACCGGTGACCTCGACGGTCTCGACGCGGGTGTCTACCACTTCGACCCCGACACCGAGGCGTTCGACGTGCTCCGCGAGGGGGACTACCGAGGGGTGCTCGCCGAGGCGACGGACAGCCGAGACGTAGCGACCGCGCCGGTGACGTTCGTCGCCACCTCCGAGTGGTGGCGCAACGCCTGGAAGTACCGCGAACGGACGTACCGACACGCCTTCTGGGACTCCGGGACGATCCTCGCGAATCTCCTGGCCGTCGCACACGGCGGCGGGCATCGGGCGGCGGTCGTCACCGGGTTCGCGGACGACCCGGTCGCCGACCTGCTCGGCGTCGACCCCGAGACCGAGGCCCCGCTCGAACTCGTTCCCGTCGGGAGCGGCGACCCGGTTCCCGACCCGCGAACGGTCGACCCGATCGACCCGACGGAGCGGCCGCTGTCCGAGACGGTCGTCGACTACCCGCTGGTTCCCGACGCTTGGCGACAGAGCAGGCTGACGGACGCCTCGGAGGGGGAGGCGTGGCGCGACCGGGTCGCCGAGACCGCCGAGAGCGGCGTCGTTACACACGGGATGGGAGACGGCGAGACCGTGTCGCTCGACCCCGTCGACGCCGAGACGGCGTCGGGGCGACCCGTCGGTGCGACCGTCGAACGCCGGGGGTCGCTCCGCGAGTACAGTCACGACGCCATCAGCGCACGACTGTTCGCGACGGTGATGGACCGTACGCTTCGCGGCGTCCCGATCGACTGCGTCACTGGAGGCACCGGACGTCTCCTCGATTACTACTGTCTCGTCCACGCCGTCGAGGGGATACCGAGCGGAGCCTACCAGTACCACCCCGAGGAGAACGCCCTGGAACGACTGGGCGAGACGAGCCGTCAGACGGCGGGCCACCTCGCGCTCGACCAGTCGGTCGTCGGCGACGCCGCGGTGAACGTCTATCTGATGGCCGACGTCGACGGCCTCGTCGAGCGAGTCGGCAACCGTGGCTATCGACTCGCCCAGTTGCTGGGCGGTGTCGGACTGGGACGGCTGTATCTCGCGACCTACGCCCACCGGAGACTCGGCGGCCGCGGGTTCACCTTCTACGACGATCTCGTCACCGAACATCTCTCGCCGCGCGCGGAGAACCAGACGCCGACGACGCTGTTCGCGTTCGGGAAACCGACCTGACCGTCACCCGCTCACGGGCGACTGGCCGGCCGCGCTCTCGCCGCTGAGTCGCCCCTCGACGAGTGCGAACAGGGAGTCGAGGCCGATCGCCAGAAGTGCCCCCGGGATCGCCCCCGCGAGCAGCTGTGGCGTGTCGAACAGCGAGATGCCGGTGATGACCCAGACGCCGAGTCCGCCGCCGCCGATGAAGAACGCCAGGTAGGCCGTCCCGACGTTGAGGACGGCGCTCGTCCGGATGCCGGCGAAGATGACGGGGAGGGCGAGCGGCAGTTTGATCCTCCGCAGGATCTGGTTCTCCGTCATCCCCATCCCGCGGGCCGCCTCGACGGTGCTCTCGTCGACGTTCTCGAGGCCGGCGACGGTGTTGGTCAGGATCGGGAGGAGCGCGTAGGTGAACAGACCGACCAACGCCGGCAGGAACCCCAGTCCGAGCAGGGGGAAGACGAGTGCGATGATAGCGAGCGTCGGGATCGTCTGCGAGACGTTGCCGACGCTCATGACGACGGACTTGGCCCGTTCGTTCCGCGTCGCGAGGATGCCCAGCGGGACGGCGACGACGATCGCCAGCCCCACCGACACCAACACGAGCGTCAGATGCTCCTCGAGGAGTCCGAGGAACTCGTCGGAGTGCGTCACGAGGTAGCTGTACGCCGCCGCGAACGTGTCGAGCAGCCCCATCTGCTCAGGCACCCCCGTCCGACTGGTGGGCGCGGATGTCCGCCTCCGTGATCGCGCCCACGACGTCGTCGTCTCTGACGACGGGCAGCGACGTCGCGTCGGCTTCGATCATCCGCGAGAGAGCGATGTCGACCGTGTCTGTGGGCGTGACGTAGTGGTCGCCGGTGCCGTCGGCGAGCGGAGCGGTCGTCGCGGTCGACGTCTCGGCGACACTCGGCGACTGGTCCGTCGGTTCGCCGTCGGCGACGTGCTCTGCTTCGACGTCCTGCTGCATGACGTCGCGGACGGGCGTGATCTGCAACTCCTTGAGCGTCCGGTCGGCACCGATGAACTCCTCGACGAAGTCGTTGGCCGGGTCGTGGAGGATCTCCTGTGGCGTCCCGTACTGGACGAGTTCGCCCACGTCGAAGATGGCGATCTTGTCGCCCATCTTCAGCGCCTCGTTGATGTCGTGAGTGACGAAGAGGATCGTCGTGTCGATCCGGTCTTGGATCTCCAGGAACTCGTTCTGCAGCTCCTCGCGGGTGATGGGGTCCAACGCGCCGAACGGTTCGTCCATCAGGATGACGTCGGGGTCCGCGGCGAGTGCGCGAGCGACACCGACGCGCTGCTGTTGGCCGCCGGAGAGCTCGGTGGGGTACTGGTCGCGATACTGCGCCGGCGGGAGGTCCATCAGTTCGAGCAGTTCGTCGACGCGGTCGTCGATACGCGAGCGGTCCCACCCCTTCAGTTCGGGTACCGTCGCGATGTTCTCGCCGACGCTCATGTGATCGAACAGCCCGATCTCCTGGATGACGTAGCCGATGTCTCTCCGGAGGTCGACCTTGTCGAGCTCCTGGACGTCGGTGCCGTCGTAGTAGACGGTTCCTTCCGTGGGGTCTTGCATCCGGTTGACGAGCGTCATCGTCGTCGTCTTCCCGCAGCCGGAGGGGCCGACGAACACCGTCGTCGTCCCGCGTTCGACTGCGAAACTGATCTCCTCGACGGCGACAGTCTGATCCGAGTAGATCTTCGTGACGTCGTCGAACTCGATCATCGTCTCCGGTTCCGATGCGACTGCCGTATCTGCCGTGTCTGTGGGGTGGTGAGTCATGCTATCGACCTCTGGACGAGCTGCGTACCGAGCGTCGGTTCGACGTCCTCGCCGTTCTTGAGCCGGAACAGCTCTTCGAGGACGCGGAAGCTGTAGTCGAAGGCCAGTGCCAACAGCGAGACGACGACCGTCGAGACGATGATGGCCGCCGGGTAGGCCTCGCTGATGCCGTTGAAGATGGGGTCTCCGAGGTTGTTCGCGCCGATGAACGCGCCGATGGCGGCGATGCCGACGAGGATGACGACCGCGTTGCGCACGCCCGCCATGATGACCGGGATCGCCTGCGGGAGTTGGAGTCGCCACAGCCGTTGGGTCTTCGTCATCCCCATCCCGCGGCCGGCCTCGATGGTCGCCTCGTCGACCTGCGTGAGTCCGAGGTAGGTGTTCCTGACGATGGGTAACTGCGCGTAGAGCACGAGCGCGATGACGACGGGGATCTGACCGATGCCGACGAGCGGGATCAACAGCCCGAACAGCGCGATGCTCGGCACCGTCATCATCATGCTCGCCCCCCAGAGGATCCCCTTCCCGAGGCGGTCGTCGTAGGTGCAGAGCACGCCGAGCGGGACGCCGACGACTAACGCGAGCCACACCGAGTCCAGGACGACGATGATGTGGTTGACGAGCAGCTCCCACAGCAGCGACTGGTTCTTCAGGAAGTATTCGACGGAGGCGTCCACGAACAGGGGCAGCGAGTCGACGGGAGCCGTCATCAGAGCACCCCCGCCCGCTGCAGGTACTCTTTCGCGACCGTCTGTGGGTTCACTTTGTCGAGTGCGACCCGCTTGTTGAGCTTCCGCATCTGGTCGGTGGTGAGCCCTTTGCTGATCGCGTTCAACGGTTCTCGAATCGACGGGTTGGCTTCGAGCGTCGGCATCCGAACCATCGGAGCCGCGTTGTACACCGGGAAGAACTTCTTGTCGTCTTTGAGTACCTGCAGGTCGAACTGGATGATCCGGGGATCGGTGTTGAAGCCGACGCCGATGTCGGCCTCGCCGCCGCCGACGACCTGATAGAGGAGTCCGGAGCCGATGTTCTTGACCTGGATCTTCTGTGTGTGGTCGTCGAACCCGTAGTGTTCGATCAGCCCTGGCCATCCATCCGACCGACTCTGGAACTCCGCGTTCAGCGCGATCGTGACCGTCTCGTCGGTCTCCTTGAGATGGGTTGCGAGCCCCGACAGCGACTTCACGCCGGTCTCGTTCGCCCACTCGGGGTTCGCCATCAGCACGTAAGTGTTGTTGAGCGGTGCCCGTCGGAGGAACGTGAGCTCGTGTCTCTTCTCGAACTCCTGTTTCACTCGCTCGTAGAGCTTCGCGGGGTCGGTGATGACCTCGTCGTGCTTCGGCGGAAGGGTCTGCCAAGCCGTGCCCGTGTACTCCCAGTACAGCTGTATCTCCCCGGAGTCGACCGCCCGGAAGTTGGTCGTCGTGCCGCCGAGACCGACCTGGTCGCCGACGGTGAGGTCGGTGTTCGCCGAGAGCGCCTCGTAGGCGAGATAGCCGAGAATCTCCTGTTCGGTGAACCGCTTGGAGCCGACCTTGATCGAATCACTTCGCAGCTGCGTCGCGAGGGTGAGACAGCCGGAGGTTCCTCCGACAGCCGCCGTCGCGGCGAGCCCACCCCCCTTCCTGAGCAGCCCACGCCGTGTGTCTTGACTTGGCATACCATCTCTTTCTGGAATGAGCACCCTAAGAGTTGACCCACATTAGTTCATCATTTATATGCCGAGACGCTCGTAGGAGCGGTGACGACGACGCCGTCACGCAGGCAAACGTGTCAGATGTACCGGCAGAAGGTGTGAGACGGCTGTCACCGTCGGGAGGCGTCGGCCCCCTCGCGACGGGACTGTCGGACCGGGTTCCGCTCGCGGGCGACGTCGAGCGCTTCGGGGACGACCGCTGCCGACGCGGTCGGGACGCCGTCGGTGGTCTTCGCGACGACGTCGCCGCGTGGCCCCGCGATCAGGCTCTCGCCGGCGTGGTGACGCCCCGACTGCGACCCGAGGTGGTTCGACCCGACGACGTAACAGGTCTGGTCCAGCGCACGGGCGCGGCAGAGCAGTCGCCAGTCGCGGTCGAACGAGCGACGCCACGCCGCGCTGACCGCCAGCAGGTCGCAGTCGGCCTCGCCGTAGTCGACGGCGAGTTCGGGGAAGTTCAGGTCGTAACAGAGAAGCAGTCCGAGGCGACCGAGGGGCGTGTCGACGGTCGTCGCCTCCGACCCCGCCGTGAACTGCGTCGCCTCCTCGCCCCACAGCCGTTGCTTCCGGTAGGTCGCCTCGACGCCGTCGCCGGAGGCGTACACGAGCGAGTTGTAGACGTCGTCGCCGGCGGCCTCGGGGAGTCCGACGACGAGGTCGACGCCGGTGTCGCGAGCGACCGTCTGCACGCGTTCGGTCACGGGGCCGGGGACGGTCGTCTTCGTCGACGGGACGACGTCGAGGTCGTAGCCGGTCACACAGAGTTCAGGGAAGACGGCGACCGCCGTCGCCGCGGGCAGTCGCTCGGCGAGTCGCTCGATCCGGTCGAGGTTCGCGTCGACGTCGCCGACGGTCGGTTCGAACTGGCAGACTGCGATACGAGGCTGCGTCATGGTCGGTCGTCCGACCTCCGTCGATGGAACATACCCTCACGTTGGCGCGTCGCCGGGGTAACGCTTCACACCTACATCTCCACCAGTTAAACCTCGAGCGGCGACGGGATCGGGTGCGTATAAATAGCCGCTACAAGTTCGCCCCGAGGCTTAGGGAGATGTCCCTGTTTGGTGTTCACATACGATGTCAGGACGACACACCGAGCAGTCGACCGGGGCGGCGGAGGCCGCTCCGACGCTCATCGACTGCGACATCCACCAGAAGTGGCGCGACCCCGAGGAGGTCGTCGCGTACCTGCCCGACCAGTACAAGGACCGCGGCGTGCAGTCGCCGAGCATCCTCTACGACAACGTCGCGGAGTTCTCGCGTCGCGACGCCGTCCCGGACGACGGCGGGCCGGCAGGGTCCAGTATCGAGAAGATGAAGGAACACCACTTCGATGAGTTCGGCGTCGACTACGCGGTGCTGACGGGGAACTCCTATCTCAACCTCACCGCCCTGCCGAACCGCGACTACGCAGCCGAACTCGCGGTCGCGAACAACAAGTGGGCCATCGACAACTGGCTCGCGGAGGGCGGCCCGTTCGTCGGGTCGCTCTTGGCCGCCCCGCAGAAACCCGAGCGGATGGCCGAGATGATCCGCGAACTCGGCGACCACCCCCGCGTTGTGCAGGTCGTGATGCCGATGGCCTCCCAGCTGCCCTACGGCCACGAGTACTACTGGCCGATGTACGAAGCCGCCGAGGAGATGGGCCTGCCGATCGCGATGCACCCCTACACCGAGGGTCACGGCGTGACGCGGCCGCCGACGGGTGCGGGCCACCCGAACACCTACTTCGAGTGGCACACGCTCCTCGGGACGTACGCGATGGGTCAGCTCGTCAGTCTCGTCGCCGAGGGCGTGCTCGCGAAGTTCCCCGACCTGAGCTTCGTCGTCATCGAGGGGGGGCTCAGTTGGGTGCCGCACTTCATGTGGCGGATGGACAAAGACTGGAAGGCGCTGCGCGCGCAGGTGCCGTACCTCCAGAAGCCGCCGAGCGAGTACGTCCGCGATCAGGTGCGGTTCACCACCCAGCCCATCGAGGAACCCGACGACCCCGAGCATCTCCTGCAGATCCTGAAGATGATGCACGCCGAGGAGACGGTGATGTTCGCGAGCGACTACCCCCACTGGGACACCGACTCGCCGCTGTACGCGCTCCCGCCGATGCCCGAGGAGATGGAGCAGGCCGTGATGGCCGGCAACGCACAGGAGCTGTACGGACTGCCGAACGACCCGACGAGCCTCCCGACCAACTGAGAGACAATGCAGAAACGCTTCGAGATCTGTCCGACCGACGAACTGCCACCCGGTGAACGAACGATCGTCGATCTGAACGGCCACTCCGTCGGCGTGTTCAACGTCGACGGCGAGTACTACGCGCTGAAGAACGACTGTCCCCACCAGCGAGCGCCGCTCTGCATGGGGAAGGTGACGGGGACGACGTCGTCCGCCACGCCCGGCGAAGTGGAGTGGAAAGACGACGGGAAGATACTTCGCTGTCCGTGGCACGGCTGGGAGTTCGACATCGCGACCGGCGAGTCCGTCTTCAACCCGCACAAGGTCCGCGCGCGGTCGTTCGACACGGCCGTCGAGTCGACACAGAGCGGCGAGGAGGCCGACGCCAACGCCACCGACGGTGGCTGTGACTGCGGGGCGAACATAGAGGGCGAACAGCCACCCGTCGACACCTACGAGGTGGACGTCGAGGACGAACAGGTCGTCGTCTACCTCTGATGAACACCGAGCGAGCGGTCGCGTTCGCACGGTCGGCGACGGTTGCGGACGCGCCCGACGACGTCGACGCACACGTGCGAGCACGCGTGCTCGACACGCTCGCGGCCGTCACCGCCGGCTATCGACAGGAAGGTGTCGACGTCGTTCGCGAGTACGCGACGACGCGTCTCGACGGTGCAGAGACAGCGCAGGCGACGCTTCTCGACGGGTCGGGCGAGACGGTGAGCGTCGAAGGGGCGGCGCTCGCCAACGGCGTCGCCGCGAACGCACTCGACGTCGACGACGGCCACCGTGAGGTGAAGGGACACCCCGCCGCAGTGGTCGTCCCACCCGCGCTGGCGGCCGCCGAGGCGGTCGACGCGTCGGTCGGAGAGTTCCTCGACGCCGTCCTCGTCGGTTACGAACTCGCCGTCCGCGCGGGGCTGGCGATCCACGCGGTCGACGGCGTCTACACGGGGACGGGGTCGTGGGGCGCGGTCGGCGCGGCCGCGGCGACCGCCCGGCTGTTCGAGTTCTCTGCAGAACAGACGGCACACGCCCTCGGCGTCGCCGAGTACCACGCACCGCGGACGCCGATCATGCGCGGCGTCGAGCGACCCGGGATGACTAAAGACGGCATCGGCTGGGGGGCGTACGTCGGCGTCGTCGCCGCGCAACTCGCCGAGGCCGGCTTCACCGGATCCGGGACGGTCTTCGACGAGTCGTCGGTCGACGACTCGCTGGGCGAGGCGTACCACGTGACGGAGGGGTATCTGAAACCGTACCCGTGCTGTCGGTGGGCACAGCCGGGCGTCGAGGCCGTCTTGAACCTCCGTTCCCGAGACGGCGTCGACCCGGCGTCCGTCGAGTCGGTTCGCGTCGCGACGTTCGAGGAGGCGACGAAGCTGCAGACGCGACGGCCCGAGACGCCGGAGGAGGCCCAGTACTCCTACCCGTACCCGGTCGCCGCCGCGCTCGTCCGAGGGCAGTTCACGCAGGCCGAGCACGCGGCGTCCGCACGGACCGACGCGGCGACTCTGTCTCTCGCCGAACGCGTCGAGTTCGTCGTCGACGACGAGTTGGACGCCCGATTCCCCAGCGAGTGTCTCGCTCGCGTGACCGTGGAGACCGCCGAGGGGACGTATCGCTCGGACGTCACACGTGGACGGGGCGCACGCGACGCACCGCTGTCGGCCGGAGAGCGACTGCAGAAGGCCCGTCGACTCGTCACACCGACGTTGCCGACGAGCGCCGTCGGCCGAATCGACGACGCGCTCGGTCGCGAGTCGGCGTCGGTCGGGGAACTGCTCGAAGAGTGGTGAGTGCGGCGGGTCGGTCTCGTGGAGGGCGTCCGATTCGAGGTCGATAGATTGGTCGTCTCGGTGGCCTCCACGGTCGTCGCCGCTCGGGTAGCTGTCACTCCGACGTGACTACCGCTTTGCCCACCGCAGTCCTGCCGGTCCCGTCCGGGCGGTCTCTTTGAGATAGTCCGTCGAGACGCCGCCCATCTCGTCGACCCACCGAAGCAGCTTCTCGCGCAACTCTGCGACGACCTCCGGCCGAGCGTCCACGAGGTTCTGCTGTTCCCACGGGTCGTCTTCCAGGTCGTACAGCTCGAACGTCGCGAGTTCGTCCTCCCACAGCCCCGCGTGGTAGGTCCGGATAAGCTTCCACTTCGCGGTCCGAATCGCACGCTGGGCAGTGTATAGCCCGTGTTCGACGACGACGAACTCACGCGGATTCTCTGCGGTCGATTCGACCAGCGGCCGGAGCGACTCCCCCTGCCACCGCCCGGGGACGTCGAGGCCGGCGTAGTCTGCGATCGTCGGTGCGATGTCGACGTTCGTGACGGGCGTGTCGACTCGCGAGACGGCGGGCTCTGCGTCGGCCGGTGGCTTGACGATCAGCGGGATACGCTGTGTCCCCTCGTAGGTGCTCCAGTGTTCGCTGTAGAGGCCGTGTTCGCCGAACTCTTCGCCGTGGTCGGCGGTGACGACAAGCAGCGTGTCGTCGTAGATGCCCGCCGCTTCGAGAGCGTCGACGACACGCCCGATCTGCTCGTCGACGTACTCGATCTCGTTGTCGTACTTCGCGAGGACGTCCGCGAGGTCGGCACGGCTCTCGATCCCCTGTCGTGGCGCCGAGCGCCACCGATCCCACGTCTGGTGTTCCTCGATGGTCTCCGCAGTCGGGTGTG
The DNA here is from genome assembly GCF_900110465.1 of Halogranum amylolyticum. Lineage (GTDB taxonomy): Archaea > Halobacteriota > Halobacteria > Halobacteriales > Haloferacaceae > Halogranum > Halogranum amylolyticum. The sequence goes on along the minus strand of NZ_FODV01000001.1, from coordinate 108,019 downwards.
GCGGGAGGGGGTACTCTGCTGAACCCTCGGCGTCGTCGAGTCCGGGCTGCTTGTAGGGGGTGTGGGGGTCCCAGAACTGCGCGTAGACGAACGTGTCGTCGGTCGCGTGTTCGCGGAGCGCATCGATCGCCAGGTCGGCGACGTCCGCCGCACGCGGAGTTTGAAACGACTCCCGTTTGCCGGTCGGCTCCTGTGGGTTGTAGAACTCGTGCCAGAGGTGGTAGAACCACGGCGCTGGGTGACGAGGGAACGAGGAGACGGCGACCGTCCGGATGCGTTCGTTGAAGAACAGTTCCGGAAGCGTCCACCACTCGGGGGTGTATCGCTGGTCCTCCCACACGTGGGGTGACTGCAGAACGCGGCCACGGGGGCCGTGCGTCGTCACGCCGTTGCTCAGCCCGTACCGTCCCGAGATGAGTGCCGCCCGAGAGGGCATACAGGGCGAGTTGGTGGCGTAGGCGGTCGAGAACACCGTCCCGTCCGCAGCGATCCGGTCGATATTGGGCGTCGTCTCCAACTCGTAGCCGTAGGTGCTGGTGTGGTCCGGACGGAGCGAGTCGACGTCGAGAACGAGGACGTGCATCAGTTGCCCCTCCGGGAGACAGAAGGTAAATTCTAGGTGCGGGTTCCGGAGGGTTCACCAGGCAGAGACTCCACGTCTCGAGTAGTGACACTGCCACCGACCCGAGACGCGACAGCCGCCGGGGCCGAGAGCGGAGACGGAGGCGACGGGACCGACGCGGACCGTCGGACCGGTCGTCCACGTCGGCGCCACACGACAGCGGACGGTGGCCTGTCAGTCGCGATCTCCGGCGGGTCGATGGGTGGGCTGTTCACCGGTATCGCGCTCCGCGCGGCGGGTCACGACGTCGACGTCTTCGAGCGGGCGAGCGACGGACTCCAGAGTCGCGGGGCGGGGATCGTCGCGCAGTCGAACGTCCGCGAGTTCCTCGAGACGCACGGGATCGCACCGCCGAAGACGTTGACGACGACCACGTCCCGCCGACAGTATCTGAACCGCGACGGCTCCGTCGCACGGGACCTCACCGAGCGGATGGCGTTCACCGGGTGGGACGCGCTGTATCGCGAACTCCGCGACGCGTTCCCCGACGCCCGATACCACACGGGTCGTCGAACCGTCGACGTCGACCCCGGCGACGACCGGGCGGTCTTGACCTTCGAGGGCGGGTCGACCGTCCGAGCGGACCTCGCAGTCGTCGCGGAGGGCGGGCGCTCGACGACCCGCGATCGACTCGTCTCCGGTGTCGAACCAGACCCCGCCGGCTACGTCGCCTGGCGCGGCGTCGTCCCCGAAGGTGACCTCCCCGACGGCGTTCGCGAGACGTTCGACGACGTGTTCGTCTTCTACGAGGGCGAGGACGAACTGATACTCGGCTATCTCATCCCCGGCCCCGAGGGCGGAACCGACCCGGACGAGCGCCGACTCAACTGGGTCTGGTACGACGACGTCGGCGGCGAGTCCGACCGACGGCGACTGTTGACCGACGAGGGTGGCGAGTCCAACGAGTTCTCGGTGCCGCCGGGGAGGCTCCGTCCGGAAGTCAGCGCGGAGTTGCTCGCGGCCGCAGACGACCGGCTTCCGTCGGTGTTCGCCGACCTCGTCGCGGCGACCGACGACGCCTTCGTCCAGACCATCTACGACCTGACCGTCCCCGAGATGCGGTTCGGTCGCGTGTGTCTACTGGGCGATGCAGCGTTCGTCGCGCGACCCCACACCGCCGCTGGAACGGCGAAGGCGGCCGCAGACGGTGACGCACTCGCCGACGCACTCGATACTGGTGGCGACGAGCCCCGAATCGAAGATGCCCTTCGAAAGTGGAGTTCGGATCGGGTCGACGAAGGACGTCGGTTGGTCGAGCAAGGAATCCGGATGGGCGAAGGGTACATCGGCTGACCGAGCCAACCGCGGGAGTTCAGCTTATCATTCTCCTCCCCTAACCGTCACTCGTGCTTGGATTGCGATTCTTCGCCTGTGTCCGGTGTGACACCGTCTACGCCGTCGTCGCGGACCCGCCACGGTGCAGCGAATGCGATGGTGGCTCCCTCGAAGAGATCACTCACCGGATGCGCGGAGACACGTACTTTTCGCCGTCGACAGAACCGAACTGAGCGACCTGTGTCGTTGATCCTCGCCAGAGACGAGTCGAAGAGTTCTGTGGCCGAAAGCAGTGAAATCGTCTCGCGGTTCTGCTGGTAGTCGATGACTCCGAAGTCCGCCATCTTCGGGAGATGGCACTGCTATAGTAACGAGTGTAAGTCATCACCCACCCGACCACACGACGGCGTGCGGTCGGGTGAGTGACCAGTTGCACGAGCTACTATAGAGACCGGTGTACACCCGGTTCCGTCGGGTGCAGGTCGGCGCTTTCGCTATCGATCCGGTGGTTGATTGTTTGAACTTCGAATCTCTGTGAGCGTCGCCATCGGTTGTTCTGGGGGGTTCTTCCGAGACGGCCACAGCCGTTACCGGGCAGGCGACTCAATCGTCGAATCGATGAGCGACGCTGAACTTTCCGACCCCGAAGTCGATCAAAAGTACGACACGGGAACCGACGCGCTCGTCTCCCCAGAGTGGCTCTCCGAGCACCTCGATTCTTTCGAGTCCGACGACCCGGACTACCGCCTCGTCGAGGCAGACATCGAGTACGACGAATCCTACGCGGAAAGCCACATCCCGGGTGCTGTCGGGTTCCGCTGGGGGACTCATCTGCAGGACTCCATCGAACGCGACATCCTCAAGCGCGCGGAGTTCGAGGAGATCATGGAGGATGCGGGCATCACGGAGGACACTACAGTCGTCCTCTACGGTGACGAATCCAACCAGTGGGCTGCCTACACCTACTGGCAGTTCAAATACTACGGTCACGACGATGTCCGACTGCTAGACGGAGGGCGTGCCCACTGGTTCGACAACGACTATCCGACGACCGACGAAGAACCCGACTACACAACCCAAGAGTACGAGTCCGCAGGCCCGAACGAGGAACTGCGAGCCTACCTCGACCGCGTCGAAGAAGTGGCCGCTATCGAGAGCGAGTCCTCTGCGGAAGGCCGTGCCGAGGTCGGTGAGGACTCCGATATCCCGATGATCGACGTCCGTTCAGGTGAGGAGTACCGTGGTGAAATCGTCGCCCCTGAAGGGAGCAAGGAGACGGCCCGTCGGGCAGGCCACATCCCGGGTGCGACGAACATCACGTGGAAGGAGAACCTCGACGACGAGGGGCGGTTCAAAGACGGCGACGAACTGCGCTCGGTGTACGCCGAGCGAGGAATCGAGGGTGACACCGAAGTGATCACGTACTGCCGCATCGGTGAGCGCTCGTCGATTACCTGGTTCACGCTCCACGAACTCCTCGGCTGGGACACCACGAACTACGACGGGTCGTGGACCGAGTGGGGGAACCTCGTCCGTCAACCCGTCGCCGTCGAAGTCGACGAACCAGCATCGGCCGACGCCAAAGAGTAGCGAGTCGGCTGCAGTGACTCGCTGATCAGTCTGGCCCGCCCACCGGACTCCTTACGCTGGAGTGCTTTTCGACGAAGTCGAAGAGCTGAGCTGTCAGTTGTACTCTATTGCTGACGGACGTGTGGATTACGCTCGTCTTACTGACTCAACTTCGACGGGTCGCTACCTGCTGCATACACCCTCTGTATGTTGCACACTCCTTCTGACAGAATCTGGTGAGGTTTCTGCGAGCGTGCTGAATGTAGCGCGCAAGTCGGGTGCAGTACGACATATTTCAGTTCGTGACCCGAGCGAGGCTCACAGTAAGAACAGAAACACTGGGTACGAGGCGGACACCGCCAGCGAGGGCGTCAAGACCCACATCGTGGCGATGCGTTTGGCCGCCGCTGGGTCGAAGAGGCTCTTTTTATCGAGGTCGGCTGGCCCTTTCTCTCCAACCTCCGGCACATCCGGTAGCTCCGCCGGCTTTTCGCCCGGCTCCTCGTGACGAGCGATATCCCCAATCGTCGGGCCGGTGGGTACATCCTCGGCCCGTGAAGCGGCCAACGCCCCCGTGGCGACCTCCATGTCCACCGCCGCGGGCTCGGGTGTCGGCGTCGCCAGCTCTGCCAGTGTCGCCGCTCGACTCGCTCGGCCCCAGCCGAGTCCGATGATCGTCGAGGTCGTACTCACCGCGAGACTCGCGGGGATTCCAAGGTACGACAGGATCGTAATAACCGTCCCGCCGACGACGGAGACGATGAGTGATGCGAGGATTGGGAGTTCGGTGATGTCGTCGCCCACCGTCTCCAGGGTGCGGCGAGCGATGGTAAAGCTGCCTAACCCGAAGGCCGCCACCGCGAGCAGGACTCCCTGATTGACGGTCAGCGACCCGCCCGAGCCAACGAGCGGGGCGACGGCGTTCGCCGCATTCGAGGCTCCCGCGGAAAAGGCCATGTAACAGGCAATGATTATGACCGAAAGCGACCCGACGACGTCCTGCGGTGAGGCGTTCTGATTCAGGTGCGGGCGCGGAATCGTTCCCGACCGGTCGAGTTGAATAAAGTGAAGATCGAACTTCGTGAATGCGACGTAGCGATCAAGGTACGGGTAAATGTACCGTCCAATCACGATTCCAACAGCGAAACTCAGCAGCGGTGCGACGATCCACGCAGAGACGATGACGAACATCAGCGCTTGGTTGAGTGTCCCTGATGCAAGGCCCAGTCCGACAATAGCTCCGACAGCCGTCATCGAGGTTGAGGCTGGAACGCCGTACAGATTCGAGACCAACAGCGAGAGCCCAGTGAAAAACAGGACGGCGACACTCGCAGCAGGAGTGAATTGAGCCGCAGGGACGATACTGCTGCTCATCGTTGCGATGACATTCCGACCAACAGTCCACGCGCCGAGGAATGCGAATCCGACGAACAGCGCTGCAGCAGTCGTTTTCCGAGTGAGACGCGAGCCGACCGCCGGTCCGAACGCCACACCCGTTGATGAGCCGCCGATGTTGAATCCCACAAAAACCGCTACGAGGACCCCAGCGACCAGTAGCAATGAAACCATCTCGTTTCTGACCGGTCGGCCGCCGTTCGGATATAGTATTTGAAAATGTCTAAAACTCGCCCCGACTGAACCACGCCACGGAGAGTGGAACCTCTCCGCCTGCCGTTTCTCGGGGTGGGTTTCGCGATGCAGCGTTGGGTGTCCTGCTGACTACATTTTCTCTCTGTCGGACGCTGCTTCCGACAGAGTCTGAGTAGTTTTCTGCGGCCGTGCTGAATAGAGCGCGCGTGTTGCCAAATAGGCGGCCATCGGCCTCAGGGGGTGGGACCATACCGCCAGTCAGGCGTCGTCGTCAACTTCGGCGCTCACCTCCTTTTCGGATACGCCGTCGTTCTCCTGACAGGTTTCGTCCCCGGCGTTCGGTACTCAGTGTGACTCAGTCTTTGCCTTCGACCGGCCACTGCGGGAAGATGGGCTCTTCCAGTCGCGAGAGTTCGTCGTCGGTCAACTCGATGTCGAGTGCCTCGACGTTCTCCTCTAAGTGGTCGATGCGACGGGGACCGGTGATGGGCGCGTCGACGAGCTCTTTGTGGAGTAGCCACGCGAGGCTGACCTGCGCGGGAGTCGAATCTTTCGTCTCGGCGATCGCTCTGACTTCGTCCAACACCTGCCAGTTCTCCTCGGTGAACCGTCGCTGTGTGTACTCGTCTGTCTCCGCCCGGGAGTCTTCGGGGACGGTGCTGTCGCGGTTGTATTTGTCAGCGAGGAAACCACCAGCCAACGGTGACCACGGAATCACGCCGATGGACTCTTCACGGCAGATGGGCAGGAGGTTCGCCTCTTCGTGGCGGTCGACGAGGTTGTACTCCGGTTGGAGACAGGAGAACCGCTCGTACCCTTCGATGTCGGCGGTGTACAGCGCCTTCGAGAACTGCCAGCCAGCCATCGTGCTCGCGCCGATGTGCCGGACCTTCCCCTCGTCGATCAGGTGGTCGAGCGCCGAGAGGGTCTCCTCGATGGGTGTGTTCTCGTCCCAGCGGTGAATCTGATAGAGGTCGATGTAGTCGGTCCCGAGTCGGTCGAGACTGCCTTCGACCTGGTCGAGAATGTGCTTTCGAGAGAGTCCCTGTTTGTTCGGGCCGTCGCCCATCCCGAAGTAGACCTTCGTCGCGAGGACTAACTCCTCTCTGTCGTGGCCGTCGATCGCCTCGCCGAGAATTGACTCGCTCTCGCCCTGTGAGTACGCGTTCGCCGTATCGAAGAAGTTGATACCCAACTCCAGTGCACGCTCGATGACGTCGATGCTTCCATCGCGGTCGTTCATCATCCACTCCTGTCCGGAGCCGAAGTTCAGACAGCCGAGACACAGTCGCGAGACTTCGAGACCGGTATCGCCGAGTCGTGTGTACTCCATCTATCTCGCCTATCGCACCGATGGGCAAATAGTCACACGACTAGCTACCACGTGTCGACGAACCCTCACCGTCGGACCGTACCCTCGACCTGTCTATGGAGTGCCTGTCGGACGCCACCGCTGGGCTTGAGAACCCGCCATACGACGCTCGGACGAAGTAGTGTAGTCGGGGGCCGCTCCAGCATCAGCACTTGGACGAACGCATCGGTCAGCGCGCCGTCCGAGTGGGCCGTCCGGAGCAATCGGTTTAGATACCAGTTGAAGAAGGTAGTGCCGCGAGGCTTCTGACCTCTCGTCTCCGGGAATCCGAAATCCGCGCCGACTGCCATCGTCCACGCAATGTCGACGAGTTCCATCGTCCGGTCGAAGAACCGTAGTCCGGCGTCTACCCTTCCGCCCGTCGCGAGTACGTCATGAAGGAGGACGGCTTCGAGTGCGGCGACCGACATCCCTTGGCCGTAGATGGGGTTGAAACTGGCAACTGCGTCGCCCACGACGACGAGGCCTTCAGGGAACCGAGACAGCCGCTCGTAGTGGTACCGACGGTTAGCTGCGAACGGATAGTGGTGAATCTCGCCGTCGACCGGTGGATGTTCTTCGAGTAACTCCCGTATCTCTGTCGCCGGAACGCTCGCTGCGAAGTCGACGAAGTCGTCGTAATCCGTGGGAGGATGGTCCCCGTGAACGCCGTGGAGACTCACGAGCCACCGATTCTCTTCGACAGGAGCGACGACACCCCCACGAGTGCGAGGTGCCTCGGCGAGTGCGCCGAACGCTCGGTGGTCGTCGGCCGGTCGCTGGATGAACGTAGTACTGTAGGCGGCATCGATCTGTACCTCGTCTAAGGCCGGTGGTTGGTAGCCGTGGTACTCGAGGAGGGCCGGCGTTCTGCTCGTCCGACCGGTCGCGTCGACGACGAGGTCAGCGCGGACCTGTTCGCTGTCCGAGTCCTCAGTTCGAATCTCGATGCCTTCGACCGTGGTTTCCGTGTCGTCGAGCAGGTAGCCGGTGAACTGACATTCCGACCGGAGTCTGATACGTCCGAGTGCGACGACACGCTCGCGGACGATCTGCTCGTACACAGGTCGGGTCGCGGAGTAAATCGCGAAGGAACGGTCACCGTTGGCCAGAAAGTCACCATTGCTGTAGTTGTTGAACTCTGTCTGTCCGTCGACCTTCACGCCACCCGCTTCCAACACCGCCGCGCTGTATCCCGGGAAGAGATGCTCCAACGTTGCTCGTCCGGCCTCCCACAGAACGTGTGGTTGCTGCGCTTGCGGCACTCCTCGGCGGGGAGCGGGCACGTCGGGGAGCGAGTCGCGCTCGACGATGGTGACTTCTTCGAACCCATCGGTGAGCACACGAGCCGCACACAGTCCTGCCATACTCGCTCCGATTACCACGGCGTGTGAGCCGACTCTCTCGAGTCGAGTGCTGTCGTACTCTGGCATCGTGGCCAGCGTCATCCGCCCCACACCCTCCGTTCGTGCTCGCAGCTCCATTCTCGTCGGCTCCCGTCCGAGTAGTGCGTCACCGTCCGTCTGCCTCGTGCATGCATCGTCACGACACCCGAGTAGAGATCGGTCGTCGACGGAGAAAACCGTAATCAGCACGCGATTGCTGTAGATCAGACGTCAGAACCGGGACTGTATCGGTGGTGCTAGCTGACGTCGACGACGGTACCGGTCTCGTCGAGCACGAACGTGCGTTCGTTACCCTCGTACGAGACGGTGACGCCGAGTCGAGGGGGGTCCGTGGAGACGACCTCCTCGCGCCAGTCGAAGCTCCGCTTCATGGCCATCCAGTCGTCGAGGACGTGTTCGATTCCGTGGTCGTAGTAGAACGAGACGAGCGCGGGATGGTCGTGGACGGGCGCCCAGCCCGGACTGCGCCACGCAAACTTACAGGAGCGACAGACGAACGTGATGACGCCTGCGAAGTACGAACTGCAGCGGTCACAGATAGCGTCGCAAGGGTCGTGATCCTCACACACGGCGAGCGACCCGTCGACGCTCCCGCCGCACTCCGGACAGACGCCGTCGTTCATCGACTCGAAGCGGTGGATCGAGTAGCGTATCGTCGCCTCGAGGATCTCGTCGGGGTCACGGTCGCGAAGCCCCTCCGGCGGGAGGCTGAAGCCGAAAATCTCCCCACCACGCTGCGGCCAGTAGCCCTCGCAGTGGGGACACCGCGCCCACACGGTTCCGTCGGTGTAGACGATCTCGATCCGACGCTCACAGCGTGGACAGTTCGCGGCGACGACGGCCGGTTCGAGTATCGGGTTCTCCGTCGCCGTTCCGGCGACGAGCGCGTGGACGATCTCGAAGCCGGGGGCGGTGAGTTCGTACCCGGACTCCGTCCGTCGAACGAAGTGGCCAGTCAGGCGGCCCAGATGGTAGTTGAAGTTGCCGGTGTCGTCGACGCCGACGCGGTCGAAGAGCTCCGAGAACGGGACCGCAGTGTCCGAGTCGTACGGCTCGTGGGCTTCCCACAGCGCCCGCAGGATCGCCACCCGCGTTTCGTTGCCGAGGAGAGTGAACGCGTCGTCGGGCGAAAGCGACAGGGGTTCGCCGCCGTCGGGCGCGCACGGTGTGGACGTACCCTCGTCGAACGAGAACGACATTCGTGAACGTACCACGGGGAGTGAGATAAGCACCGTCCCCGACCGGCGTCGACCGCTCGGTCGCGGAGCGACTACCGTCGTTCCACCGCCCGGGCAACCCGCAACGCGGTCGCTTCGTCGTTCCACCGGGTGACAGCCTGGACGCCGACGGGTTTGTCGTCGGCAGCGCCGCTGGGGACCGAGACGGCGGGATGCCCGCTGCAGTTGAACGGTGCCGTGTTCTCGACCGTCCGGAGCAGTCCCTCGACACCCGTGATCTCCCCGAACGCCGGCGCAGCCATCGGCGTCGTCGGCGTCACGAGCGCGTCGTAGGTCTCGAGGGCGTCACAGACCGTCCGGGTGAACGTCCGCTGGACGCCCTTCGCGGCGACGTACTCGCTCCCGTCGCCGTCGACGAGCACTCCGTTCGTCAGCAGCATCTGGACGACGTTCTCGCCGAACTCGCCGCGTTCGTTCGCCGCGGCGACCGCCGCCCGGAGCGGTTCGGTCGTTCCCGTCCCGGTGGCGTAGGCCGCGCCGTTCGTCGAGACGAACGACGCGAACTCCAGTCCGGCGATCGCGCCGACGGCGGCCGACGCCAACTCGTACCCCTCGATCGACGTCTCCTCGACCGTGGCCCCGGCATCTCGGAGTCTATCGAGGTCGGATTCGACTGCCGGGGCCACCTCTGGTTCCGCGGAGTCCATCGCTTCGGTGACGACGCCGAGACGAAGGTCCTCGACGCCGTCGTCGAGCACTTCGGTGTACGCGCCGGCGTCGGGCGACCCACGCGTCGAGGGGTCGTTCGCGTCGGGGCCGGCGATCGCCTCCAGGACGCGTGCCGCCGTCTCGACGTCGCGGGCGAGTGGCCCGACGTGGTCGAGCGACTGCGAGAGGTCGACGACGCCGAACCGGGAGACGGTCTGGTGGGTCGGTTTGACACCGACGACGCCACAGAACGAGGCGGGGATACGGACAGAGCCACCGGTGTCGGTTCCGAGTGCGGCGTCGACGACGTCCGCAGCGACGGCGGCCCCGCTCCCGCTTGAGGAGCCGCCCGGGACGCAGCCCTCGACGACGGGGTTCTCGATCCGACCGTGAGCACACGTCTCTCCGGTGGTGAAGAAGGCGAACTCGTCCATGTTCGTCGTCCCGACGAGCGACGCGCCGGCGCCGAGGAGGCGGTCGACGACCGTCGCGTGAAAGTCGGGTTCGTACTCGAACCCCGGAGAGCCACACGTAGTCGGAACTCCCGCGACGACGACGTTCTCCTTGACGGCGACGTCGAGTCCGGAGAGCGGCCCGCTCTCTCCCTCGAGTTCGAACTCGTAGCGGAACGCGTTGTACGGGTCGGTACCCGGCGAGAGTGAGGTCGGAGGGTCCGCCGTCGACAGCGATGAGGGGAACGCTGCGTACTGTGCGGCCTGTTCGGCGGTCGCTTCGCGGAACGCTTCGACTGCCGCGTCGTCGAGCTCGATTCCGTGTCGCGCTGCGACCGCACGAACGTCGGTGTCTGTGACGTCTGGCATGGTGTGTGGTGTTGTACAACATCCAATATGAAGTTTCCCTGACCCGAACAGATGGGTCGACGCCGTCGAACGCCGTTCCCAGCGTCGGAGCGACCCAGAGCAATTATACACTCCCTTCACATCCATGCGAACAATGCTCACGGCGAAGGTGTGTGTCCAGTACGACGGCGACTGGACGGCAGAGCTCGCCCACCACGACGTCTTCGGCGAGTTCGTCGCGTCGACGTTCCGCAACAACCGCTACGTGGGGATGCTGGCGATCGAGTCCGAAGACTGCGACGCCGTCCGGGAGGTCATCGGCGCGCACGACACCGTCGAGACGATCGACGTCGTCGAACAGTACGAGACCAGCGAGGGGCGATGTGCCACGACGATGCTGCTCCGCGGGCGACTGACCGAGGTGACGCCGCTGCAGTCGCTGATGTACGATGGGTTCCTGCCGCTCGGCCCGACGCAGCTGGTCGACGGCTGTGAGTGTTTCGACCTGCTGTTGAACGACCGGGAGGAACTGTCGGAGGCCATCGAGTTGCTCTCGGCGTTCGGCGACGTGACGGTCGAACGCATCACGCAGGATTTCCGCCGCGAGATCATGCCGAGTCGCTCCGAGTGGCAGGAGTTGCTCGCCTCGATCCCACCGCGACAGCGGGAGTTCCTGAACACGGCAGTCGAGAGGGGCTACTTCGAGATCCCCCGACAGGTGACTCTCGAGGAGGTCGCAGCCGAGATGGATATCACGAAGACGACCGCCTCGAATCACCTCCGGAAAGTTGAGCGAAAGCTCGTCGAGTTCATGCTACCGTACATCAATCTGGCCGTCCAGGAGAAGTAACCGAGGGTTCCCGCCGGCGTCCGTGACGTCGCCAGGCGTGGGCGGCAACAGAGGCTTTGGTCCGTCGGAACGAAGTCGGTGTATGTCGCGTGCGACGTTCGAGATCTATCAGGACCGCGAAGAGCTCTGGCGCTGGCGGCTCGTCCACGTCAACGGGAACATCATCGCCGACAGCGGCGAGGGGTACGCGAGCCGACAGAAGTGCGAACAGGGTCTCCAGAGCGTGAAAGAGAACGCATTCGACGCGGAGGTCGTGCGAGTCGACGACCGAGAGACGGACGACTGAGAGACCCGCGTGGAGTCCGCGAGGTTCGTCTCCGTCGTCGCTAGCGTCGCGATCCGCCGCTCTCCTTCGCGACCGGCTGTCTCGTCGTTGCAACAAAGTGCGACGCCCCTCGGAAGCTCAAAATAGTACCAATTTTTTACACTATCTGATATATACCATATAATTTAAACTTAGGCTGCGTGACGGTATAGCAATCAGTGAACAGGTTCGATTTCTCTCAGTCATTCGAGGCGGTCGTCTCGATCAGTCGAAGACAGCAGTCAATAGCGTTGTGAAGACGCTTCCCGCTTCTCCCGAGTTTGTGGATCGAAGTCGAGAGCGAAACTGTTGTGTCTCTCTTTCGTTCAAACCTAAAGCATCTGATGCCCCTTTTCTCTGATAGTGCTCGATATTTGCGTAGAAACACGTGTAAGTAGACTCTTATTCAAACGCTCCGACGGTGATTCCTCTCAGATTGTAGAGTTACGGCATTTCTAGTTCCCGTGTCCGAAGATGTCCTCTGACATATCGAAATAAAATATATATCAGATAATTCAGTTAGCGAAGACGTCCGACCATAAGCGAGACGGCGCGTCCGATGCGGTCAACACTATCTGACGAGCAAGCGGACACGGACAGCGTCTACGAGACGATGTATGACGAACCGTCATTACATCACTACGTATGTAATATCACACTGGCAGTCGTCGACGAATTTCCGATCGAGACGTGTTTAGCGACTCGAAACGGCACCTCACCGGTACGAGAGATTGATACTGACGACGTTGGCCGCTCGCATGACGAGATCGGGAACGGTCGATTCGAGATACTCCCCTCGCATTCTGCTCACGGGACCGGCGACACTGACAGCGCCACGGACCACGTCGTCGTTCGTGATAACGGGTGCCGAGACGCAGCGGATCCCCTCTGCTCGCTCTTCCATGTCGAGTGCGTATCCACGCTCGCGGATCTCTGCCAGATTCTCGAACAGTTCCTCCCGGGTACTCAGCGTCTGGTCGGTACTGGGCGCCAACCCGTGCTCGTCGACGATCTCGTGGACCCGCTCCTCCGGGAGATGTGCCAGGATCGCCTTCCCCAGCCCCGTCTGATGGAGATACACCCGGGAGCCGATGCCCGTGTCGAGCGAGAGTGCGTTCTCGCCTTCTTTCCGGTAGAGGTAGAACCCTCTCCCGTGTTCTTCGACGAGGACGTTCCCCAGTTCGCCCGTCTCTTCGGCGAGTTTGTCGACTTCCGGCACTGCAACGTCGTAGATCTTGTATCGACTCTTGGTCTGTTCACCGAGCTCGAAGAACCGAAGGCCGAGCCGGAACTTGCCATCCTCTTTGACGACGAGCCCTACCTCCTCGAGCGTCGTGAGGTGGTTGTGGATCGTCCCTTTCGTTATCTCGAGGTGGTTCGAGAGCTCCGTCACCCCCGCCTCGTCTAACTCTGCTAACTTTTCGACGATACTCGACGTCGTTTTCACCGCCTTCACCGGGTTCTTCGCTCGTGCCATGTGCCTGTGTGAACATCCAGATACAAAAACTTTGTTTGGCTCCTCTAAACAGGTTCGGTGACGCGTCCGAACGCGCCATCCCACCGCGACAGTCCATCCGATGCCGTCTCTTCGGAGAACAGTCGAATCGCGAGTGAGGAATAAACCCTCAGCTCGAGCCAGCCGCGCCCGTCTCTGGAAGATTTCGTTTTGTATATCTAAACGGACTCCTCAACCCCAGATCGGCGAAAGACTTTACAAGGGGTACAGTAGACACTCTTGGTGTCCACTATGGATTACGAGATCGACGGAAACACGGCTATCGTCGCCGCATCGAGTAGCGGACTCGGCAAGGCGTCGGCCAAGGTGCTCGCGAGCGAGGGTGCCAACGTCGTCATCAACGGCCGCGACGAAGGACGACTCGACGAAGCGACGGAAGAGATACGAGCAGTCGCCGAGGGCGACGTGCTACCCGTTCAGGGAGATCTAACGGAGGCCGAGGATATCACTCGGCTCGTCGACCGAACGGTCGACGAGTTCGGTGGTCTCGACCACCTCGTGACGAACGCTGGCGGACCGCCGAGCGGTTCGTTTCTGGAGACCGACGACGAAGACTGGTACCAGGCGTTCGATCTGCTCGTGATGAGCGTCGTTCGTCTCGTCCGCGAGTCGGCACCACACCTCCGTGAGGGCGACGGCGGCACCATCGTCACTATCACCTCTCGGAGCGTGAAAGAGGCGATCCCGTCGCTCGTGCTCTCGAACTCCGTTCGGATGAGCGTCATCGGACTCGAGAAGACGCTGTCGAAGGAGCTCGCACCGGAGGTGCGGGCGAACGCGGTTCTCCCGGCCCCCCACGAGACCGCCCGACAACAGGAACTCATCCAGGCGGCCGTCGACCGCGGTGAGTACGAGAGCTACGAAGCGGGACTCGAGACCAAAGGCGAGATCAACCCACTCGGGCGCATCGGAGACCCGATGGAACTCGGCGACGTCGTCGCCTACCTCTCGTCGGAGCACTCGAGTTTCCTCAACGGCGTCGCGATCCCCGTCGACGGCGGACAAGGGGCGTCGAACCTCTAAGAGAACATGACACAATTAGCACGAACGATCGATGGTCGGCCGATGATCGGCGACGAGGACGGGTTCGTCCCACTGTCGTCCGTCGACCCGTCGCTCACGACGGTTCAGGACGCACTTCCACTAGCCGCAGCGGGTGAACTCCCGACGCCGGCCCTCGCCTCGAGCAGTCCCGTCTCCGCGGCACATCTCGCACTCGCCGCACCGCTCGAGCGACCGGGAAAACTCTGGGGGATCGGACTCAACTACGCCGATCACGCGTCGGATCTGAACGAGGATAGCCCGACGGAGCCCGCGAGTTTCATGAAACCCGCGACCGCCGCGACGGGTCCCGGTGGTCCGATCCGCCTCCCGTCACGGGAGATCAGCGACCGGGTGACAGCAGAGGCAGAACTCGCCGTCGTCATCGGTCGAACCTGTTCGGACGTCGCCGAAGCCGACGTCGACGACGTCGTCGCGGGGTACGTCCCGGTGATCGATATGACGGCCGAGGACATCCTCGAGCGGAACCCTCGGTTTCTGACCCGGTCGAAGAGTTTCGACTCGTTTCTCGTGTTCGGTTCGGAACTGGTCACCACCGACGAAGTCGGTGCACTGGACGACCTCTCGGTCCGCACCGTCGTCAACGAAGAGGTGGCCGCAGAGAACCGAATACGGAACATGATGACGCCGCCGCGGGAGCTCGTGTCGTTCCACTCGGAGGTCATGACACTCGAACCGGGCGACGTCATCTCAACGGGGACGCCCGGTGCGAAACATATCGTCCCGGGCGACAACGTCAGAGCAGAAGTAGAGCGCGTCGGCACAGCGACAGCGAACGTGGTTAGATGATCCCGTTTGCTCTCGACTCGCCGGAAGACATATAACCACCAATTGAGACACACTGACACACACCATGAAGATTGCAGAAGTAGAGAGCTTTGCCGTATCGATTCCGCTGAAAGAACCCGTCGCCTTCGCAACTCGCGTCGTCGAGGAACGGGACCACGCCATCGTCTACGTCCGAACCGAGGACGGAACTGAAGGCGTCGGATACACGCTCGGCTACGGCGGCGCAGACGTGGTCGCACAGGCCGTCGAGAGCGTCCTCGCACCGATGGTAGAGGGCGAGGACCCACGAGACACGTCGCGCCTCTGGCGCGAGATGTTCGACGGGACGGTGCAGATCGGCCGGAAGGGCGTGATGGTCCGAGCCATCTCCTGTATCGACATCGCGCTGTGGGATATCAAAGCGAAGGCGGCTGGGATGCCGCTGTACAAGCTACTCGGTGGGCACGCCGACGAGGTTCCGGCCTACGCGAGCGGTGGCTACTACCGCGAAGGGAAAGGTCTCGAAGGACTCCGCGAGGAGATGGAGACCTACGTCGAACGGGGCCACGACGTCGTGAAGATGAAGGTTGGTCGGAAGTCGGTCGAAGAGGAGGTCGAACGCGTTCGTGTTGCCCGTGAAGCGATCGGTCCGGAGCGAACGCTCCTGATGGACGCGAACGGGAAGTGGAAGAACAAACAGGAGGCCGTCCGCGCCTGCCGGAGGTTCGCGGAGTACGACCCCTACTTCATCGAGGAACCGGTGATGCCCGACAGCCTCGATCTGTACCGCGAAGTCAACGAGTCGCTCGACTACGCCGTCGCGGGTGGCGAACTGGAGTTCAACCGCTACGGCTTCGCCGACCTCCTCCGTGAGGACGCGGTCGAAGTCATCCAACCCGACGTGACGGTCGTCGGTGGTGTCACCGAGTGGATGCGCGTCGCACAGATGGCAGCGTGCCACGATATCCCGGTCGCCCCCCATTACAACTGGGACCTGCACATCCAACTCCTCGCGGCGATAGAGAACGGACTCTGGATCGAGTACTTCTACCGCGACTCGGACGTGAAGGCGTTCGACGACGTACTGACGTACCCCGTCGAAGCGAAAGACGGGATGATCGAACTCCCCCAACGTCCGGGACACGGCGTCGAACTCGAACGGGACGCGCTCGAAGAGTTCCGCATCTGACGGGGCGAGAGGAGACGCGTTTTATCTGAAAGAGTAGGTCGCTAAGGCCCTTTCCTCACCGAGCGCGGCAGCGCGAGGAAGGCGAGGTAGTTCACAGTTCGAGTCGGTCGCCGACAGCCAGTTCGGTGATGGTCGGCGCGGCTTCGTCCGAGCGGGCGGCCACCTCCGCCCGGAACTCGTCGACCTCGTCGCTCCCGGGAACGTAGTGAACGGGAACCACGGTACTCTCCTCGAACCATCCCGCTGCGACGGCGGCGTCGCGTGGCGGCAGCGGTGCCCGGTCACCCGGTGCGCTCCCGATGGGTAAGAACACGACGTCCGGGTCGTTCAGCTCTGCGAACAGTTTGAGGTCACTGAAGAGCGACGTGTCGCCGACGTAGTAGAGGCTCGCGTCCGGACAGTCGAACTGAAAGCCGAGCGGGATCCCCGAGAGCCGTTGGTCGCTCGACTCGAAGTACGAGAGGTGACGCGTCTCGAGAACCCTCACTCCGACCCCGTTCGTCTCGAACGCGTTTCCCCAGATGACGCGGTCGAGTTGGCTCTCGGGGAGGCCCTCGTCCGCGAGATGGTCGGCGACGGCCGGTTCGGTGTAAACCGTCGCACCGGACGCCTCTGCGATCGGAATCGTGTCGCCGAGATGGTCGTACGCGCCGTGAGTGACGAAGAGGGCGTCCACGTCCTCGAAGTCGGAGAGTTCCGCATCGACCCAGTCGGGTTCGACGACCCAAGGGTCGACGAGAAATCGAGTGTCGTCGACCGTCAGGTCGAACGACGACAGTCCGTAGTACGTGATGGTGGGTACCGACGATGGCATAGACGGTGTTCTCGTGGCCGGTTACAATACTGTTCCGGCGAGCAGGCGTCGATCCGACCTGAACACTTTTGTGAAGGGACGACAATCGGTCTCGTACACCTATGACCATGAACGTCCTATTGACGGGTGCGTTCGGCCGGGTCGGGACGGCGATCATCGACCATCTCGCCGACCGAGACGAGTACAACTTCACGTACCTCAACCGTTCAGACCGAGAGGAGTACGAGACGTTCGTCGCCGACGTCTCCAACTACGAGGAGATGCGGCCGGCGTTCGACGACCAAGACGCGGTCATCCACCTGGCGGGGTATCCGGAGACCGACGGCAGCTGGAAGCAGATCCTCGAGAACAACATCGTCGGGATGTACAACACGCTCGAGGCGGCGAAGGACGCCGGCGTCCCGAAGTTCGTGTTCGGCTCCACCAACCACGTCGTCGGGATGTACGAGGTCGAGTTCGCTCCCGAACTGTACGAGCTCGACTTCGACCTGACGGTCGATGAGGACTCGCCTCGGCGTCCCGACTCCTACTACGGTTCCTCGAAGTCGTTCGACGAGGACCTCGGTCGATACTACGTGGAGAACTACCAGTCACCCGAACAGTTCTACGCGCTGCGGATCTGTTCCGTTCGGCACGAGGAGTACGACCACCCGTACGGCGACGCCGAACACGGCGTCGACGAAGGGGAGTGGGAGCGTGACAGCCCCGAGTACGAGGAGAAAGTCGCGCGGATGAAGGGGATGTGGCAGTCTCGACGCGACCTCGCCCATCAAGTCGACTGCTGTCTGCAGGACGACGACGTCGAGTTCGACGTGTTCTACGGCGTCAGCGACAACGACCGTCGGTGGTTCGACATCGAGCACGCCCGGGAGGTACTCGGTTACGACCCACAGGACAACGGCGAGGAGTGGGACGCTCCACCGGAGGGGAGATAGATGTCGGAGAAACTCCTCCTCGACGTCGACCCCGGTATCGACGACGCCCTCGCCATCCTGATGGCGCTCGGAAACGACGACGTCGACGTTGTCGGACTCACGACGGTGATGGGGAACACGACCGTCGAGAACACGACGCGAAACGCGCTGGCCCTTTTGGAGTTCGTCGACCGGACTGACGTGCCAGTCGCACGCGGGGCGGGCCGACCGTTTGCCGACGAACTCGTCATGGCCGAGTACGTCCACGGCCCCGGCGGCGTTCCCGAGACCGTCCGCGAGGCGCTCCCGGAGCCGTCGACCGACCCCGTCGACCGGCACGCGGTGGACTTCATCCTCGACCAGGCGGACGAACACGGCGACGAGTTGACGATCGCGGCCGTGGGGCCACAGACCAACCTCGCGTTGGCTCTCGCGAAAGACCCCAGTCTCCCCGACCGAATCGGCGGGATCTACCAGATGGGGGGTGCGCTGAAGACCACCGGTAACGTGACGCCGCAGGCGTCGTTCAACTTCTACGTCGACGCCGCTGCCGCCGCCCGCGTCGTTCAAGACGGGTGGCCGACAGTCGTCGGCCTCGACGTGACCGAACCGGCGTATCTCCCGCCGGCGGCACAGGAGCGTTTCCGCGGCCACGGCGCGTACGGCGACGTCGTCGCGGACATCCTCGAGTACAAGGCACAGGGCCCTGACGGGACCGTCGCCGAAGGTGGCTCCATCACGAGCGACGCCGTCGTCTTGGCCGGTATCCTCGGCGACCCGATCACCTACGAGGAGGCGTACGTGGAGATCGACACGACCGGCGGGCCGTCGAACGGTGCGACCGTCTACGACGAACACGGTGTCTACGAGAAGCCACCGAACTGTACCGTCGCCCTCGACGTGGACGTCGAGCGCTGCCGTGAACTGATCCTCTCCAACTTGGAGACGTTGCTGCCCGGAGAACTATGAACCGGATACTCGTCGTCGTCGCGCCGACTGAGACAGACGTCGAACTGCTCGAAGAGGCGGGAGCCATCGCCGCAGCGGCCGACGTCGAAGTCGTCGTCGTCGCGCTCACGATGGAGGGAGACGAACACGCGTCGCTCGAGGCGATGCGTCGCTGGCCGGGGTTCGAAGACACCGGTAACGACGGGACGGACACCAGCCGTCGCTTCGCCAACTACCTCGGAGCCCAGGTTCTCGAACCGCTCGGAGTCGAGTACCTCAGCGTCGGGGAACCGGTCGAGAGCATGCGTCCTTCCACCATGATCATCGAGGTCGCGGAGAATCACGGCTGTGACCACGTCTTCGTCACCAACCGTGGTCGATCGCCGGCGGGCAAAGCGCTGTTCGGCGACACTGCACAGTCGGTGATCCTGAACTTCGACGGGTTCGTGACGGTGCGAAGCGCCTGAGGAACTTCGGGGCGTCGTGCGAACCGAGCGATGGGCAACGAGGGTCCCTCCGACACGAGCGGACGTTCGTCGAACGTGCTGCCTGAGGAGTCTGGTGGTACACGACCCGAGTCGATGGACTCACGTTCTGCAGGAGGAGAGAGACGTACCGGCTGGCAACCAGATTAATTTCTCGGCTACCTTGTGGGGATTCCCCAAAGATTTAATATGTGGTAGTGGCCACAGTAGGCTGTCATACAATGTCAAGCACAGAAGCTGCGACTAGTGGCGGCCGTATTGAACGACTACGAGAGAGCATCGGGGAGGACTTCTCGACGACGACGTGGGTACTCATCCCGTTGGGGATCGGTATCAACGCGATCGGTGGCTTCATCGCGAGTACGCTGAAGCTGCCGTTGTTCCTCGACAACATCGGAACGATGCTGATCGGCATCTTGGCGGGACCGTGGGCCGCAGCACTGACCGGCGGACTCGCGAACGTCGTTCAGGCGATGCTCGGCAACCCAGTACAGTTGGCGTTCTTCCCCGTCCCCGTCGCGATCGGACTCGTAACCGGGTTCCTCGCTCGGCGGGGATGGTTCGACAACGCGAAGAAGACGATCGTTCCGGCGCTCGTTCTCACGGTGGTCGCGACGCTCATCGCGACGCCCATCGTCGTCCTCGTGTTCGGCGGCGTCACGAGTTCGGGTACCAGTCTGGTCACCGCTACGCTCGTCGCGACGGGTCGCAGTCTCGTCGAGAGTGCGGCCACCGCCCAGCTCGGTGTCGAGTTCGTCGACAAGGGTGGGTCGGCGTTCGTCGCGTACTTCATCGGCAAGTCGGTGCCAACGCGATACCTCCCACCCCAGGGACAAGATATTTACTCGTAGTTGTGGCACCTAAGAACACAGAGAAGCAGTGTCGGCTCTCGTCGACCACCCCTACATAACAGATCACACAATGTCTGAATCCGACACCTCGATTTACCAGCCGGGGGAGAGTATCCTCCACAGAATGAACCCAGTCACCGGGATTGTCCTCGCGACCTGCCTCTCGCTGGTTGTCTTTATCGTCGAGAGCTACTACGTCCCGTTGACGTTGCTGCTCGTCTTGCTGGCGTTCGTGTTCGTCGCACGAGTCCACGGACTCGTGTTGAAACTGTACGCGGCCGTCGCCGTTCCCTTCGCGTTCTTCCTCCTGCTCATCCAGGGAATCCTCCTCACACCGACCGATGGGACGCCGCTCGTCACCCTCTGGTCGGTAACGGTGTGGGAGTCGGGGTTCGAGCAGGCACGGCTCATCTTCCTGCGCATCAGCGTCCTCATTGTGGCGTTCCTCCTGTTCGCCACGACGGCACAGCCACAACGGCTGCGCATCGCACTCATGGATAAGGGCGTCCCGAGTAAACTCGCGTACGTCTTCATCGCGTCACTACAGATCATCCCCGAGATTCGAGACCGGGCGGCGGCCATCTCGGACGCACAGCAGGCACGCGGCCTTAACACCGAGGCGGACGTGCGAACGCGGATCACCTCGATCGTCGCGCTGCTGGCACCGCTGCTCATCAGTACGCTCATCGTGGCAAACACGCGGGCGTTGGCACTCAACGCCCGTGGGTTTCAGGCGACTGGTCCGCGGACGTATCTCTACGACGTTCCCGACCCGACGGGCGAACGTGTACTTCGCTATCTCGGCGGTGTCGCCGTTCTCGGCGCAGTCGTCTGGAGGGTGCTGGTATGAGTCTGATCGAACTGAACGACGTCACGTTCCAGTACGGGACGCAACCGGACGACGAGTACGCCGTGAAAGACGTCGACCTCGACATCGAGTCGGGACAGTTCGTCGGTGTCACGGGGCAGAGCGAAGCGGGGAAAGCGACGCTCTGTCGGCTCATCTCCGGACAGATCCCCCACTTCTACCACGGGACGCGCTCGGGGACGGTCTCGGTGGAGGGGAGCTCGACCGACGAGTCGTCCGTCGGCGAACTCGCCCAGAAAATCGGCTACGTCTTCGAGAACCCGTACGATCAGCTCACGGGGGCGACGTCGACGGTGCTGGAGGAGGTCGCATTCGGACTGGAGACACACGGTCTCTCTCGCGACGAGATGCGCGATCGCGCTCGAGAGAGCCTCGCCGCGATCGGCGTCGAGGAACTGGCCGAACGCAACCCGATGCAGCTGTCCGGTGGACAGTGCCAGCGCGTCGCCATTGCCTCCGTGATCGCGATGCAGCCCGACGTGATGGTGCTTCAACAGCCGACGGCACAGCTCGACCCCGAGGGGACCGAAGAGGTGTTCGAGGTCGTCGGCAAGATGAACGACGAGGGGTACACCGTCGTGATGGTCAGCCAGGAGATGGAGCGACTCGTCCCCCACCTCGACCGACTCGTCGTGATGGACGACGGCCGCATCGAGTTCGACGGTCCGCCGGACGAGGCGCTCGTCCGGGCCGCCGAGGAGGGGCTACCGGTCTCGGTCCCCGACCCAGTCACTGTTGGTCACCGACTCCGAGACGACGGTCTCGTCTCGAGGGAGGAACCGCTCCCGGTGACGGAGGCGGAGTGTCTCGCAGAGCTTCGTCGCGTCGTCGACCGACCGTCCTCTCCGGAAGCACCGCCTCGGTCCCCCGCTGTGGACAGTCCCGATAACACGCTGTCTAATGGGGCGGCCGAACCGACGGGAGAGGTCGTCCTCGACGACCTCCACCACCGCTATCCGAGTGGCGTCGAGGCGTTGCAAGGCGTCTCGTTCTCGCTCACCGAAGGGTGTATCTGCCTCATCGGTCAAAACGGTGCCGGGAAGTCGACGCTCGTGAAACACCTCAACGGTCTCCTCGAGCCGACGGACGGGTCGGTGTCCGCTTGTGGGTTGGACACGACAGAACACACGACCGCCGAGTTAGCCCATCACGTCGGGTTGAGCTTTCAGAACCCAGACGACCAACTGTTCCACAGCACCGTCGAAGGAGAGATCGAGTACGGACCGCGGAATCTCGACTTCGACGGCGACGAACTCGACGAGACGACCGACAGGGCGCTGTCACTACTCGGTCTCGAAGAGCGGCGACAGCAGAACCCCTACGACTTCGGTCAACCGTGGCGAAAGCGAGTCGCCGTAGCGTCGGTCGTCGCGATGGACACGCCGGTCGTCGTCCTCGACGAACCGACGAGCGGACAGGACGTTCCCGGCTACGAGCGACTCGGGACGGCAGTCGAACGGCTCGTCGACAGCGGGAAGCTCGTCGTCGTCATCACCCACGACATGGACTTCGTGCGCGAACACGCCGACCGTACAGTCCTCCTCGCACAGGGCCGAGTGATCGCGGACGGCGAGACCCGCGACGTACTAGGGGACACCGAGACGCTCGCTCGCTCGAACGTCCACCCACCGACGATAACGCGAATCGGCCTCGAACTCGGGCTCGGACCGCTCCTGTCCGTCGACGAGCTGTTCGAGACGATCAGCAGCCGAATCGACGACACGTCCGTGTAGCGGCCCTTCCGGACCGCACCCCGAATCACACACCACACAACTCATGAATACGAAACTACTGCTCGATATCGACCCAGGTAACGACGACGCGATCGCACTGTTCATCGCCCTCGCCGCAGACGACATCGACGTCGTCGGCATCACGACCGTCGCGGGGAACACCACGGTGGAGAACGCGACGCGAAACGCACTCTCCCTGTTGGAACTCGTCGACAGGACCGACGTCCCCGTCGCCGCCGGAGCGGACCGGCCGTTCGCCGACGAACTCGAGACGGCCGAACACGTCCACGGTCCGGACGGACTCCCCGAAGTGGTTCGAGAAGACCTCTCCGAACCGACGGCGGAACCGATCGACACGCACGCGGTCGACTTCATCCTCGACCAGGCGGACGAACACGGCGACGAGCTGACGATCGCGGCGCTCGGCCCGCAGACCAACCTCGCGTTGGCCCTCGCACAGGACCCGAGTCTCTCTGAACGCGTCGGCGACATCTACCAGATGGGCGGCGCGCTGAAGACGACCGGCAACGTGACGCCGCAGGCGTCGTTCAACTTCTACGTCGACGCCGCCGCCGCCGCTCGCGTCGTCCAAGACGCCAACCCGAAGGTCGTCGGCCTCGACGTGACAGAACACGTCTACGTCGATACGGAGGACATCCGAGCGCTGGCCGAAGAGGAGAACCCGCTCCCGACGATGGCCGCCATCCTGGAGTTCAGCATCGAAGAGGTCCGGTCGAAGTTCGGACACGACGGAGGGCTGGCGAGCGACGCGGTGGTCCTGGCCGACATCGTCAACGACGCCCTCGAGTTCGATGAGGCGTACGTGGAGATCGACACGACCGGCGGGCCGTCGAACGGCGCGACCATCTACGACGAACACGGCGTCTACGAGAAGTCACCGAACTGTGAGGTAGCGCTGGGAGTCGACGGTGAGGCGTACCAGAAGACGGTGCTCGAGGCGCTCCGGACGTTCCGTCAGTGAGAGTCGGGCTCTCAGAGACTCACTCACGAGTGTAGGTCACAGTCCGGTCGTCGGTACCGCGGCTGACCGTCGTCTCTGCGGGCGTCGTCCGCGCGACCTCGACGCCACGACGGACGACACGCACGCGAGGCGCACGTCGACGGAGCGCGTCGAACGGATCCGCTGCGTCGAAGACGACGAGCGACCCCTCGTTTCCCGGTTCGAGTCCGTAGTCTTTCTCGCCGACGATGACAGCATTCGCACTCGTCAGCATCTCCCAGAGCGCCTCGACGTCGTTCCGGCCGTTCATGTGCGCATAGTGGAGCAACACGAAAGCTGCATCGAGGGGGTCGCCGACGCCGTAGTGATACCACGGATCCATCACCGAGTCGTGACCGATGCCGACCGTAACGCCGCTCTCACGGAGCTGGTCGATACGAGTGTGTCCACGTCGTCGTGGGTAGTCGTCGTATCGGCCCTGAAGGACGGCGTTGTCGGGGGGGTTGGTGACCACACCGACACCGCTCTCCGCGAGCAGTGAGACGAGTTTCGTCGCGTAGGCGTTCGAGTACGAGTGCATCGCAGTGGCGTGACTCGCCGTCGTCTTCGGACCGATACCTCGCTTGAGCGCCTCGCTGGCCAGCACTTCGGTGAACCGGGACTGTGGATCGTCGGTCTCGTCGATGTGAAGATCGAGCGGCAATCCGTGCTTCTCTGCGAGATCGACCGCAATCTGGACGTCTTTGACGCCGTCCTCTCGCGTGTACTCGTTGTGCGGAATGCCGCCGACGACGTCAGCACCCATCTCGATCGCGTCGACGAGAAGCTCTTCGTGGGAGTCCTCCGTCAGGATACCGTCCTGTGGGAAGGCAACGAGTTGGAGGTCGACGAGATCGGAGACCTCCTCTCGGAGCTCCACGAGCGCCTCGACCCCGGTCAGTGACTGCTCTGTCGTATCGACGTGCGTCCGTACGCGCGTGACACCGTGGCTGACGAGCCACTCGATCGTCTGCCGTGCACGTCGCTTGACGTCGTCCGTCGTAAGTGACTCCTTGCGGGCCGCCCAGATATCGATCCCCTCCGCCAGCGTCCCCGACTGGTTCCACGTCGGCTCTCCCGCCGTGAGAGTCGCATCGAGGTGGATGTGTGGTTCGGTAAGCGTCGGCGTCACCAACCGACCGTCCGCATCGAATCGATCCGCTGGCTCGAACGTCTCTCTATCGACGGTCTTCGGGTCCGTTACGCGCTCTATCGTTCCATCGGTGATGACGATGTCCGCTGCCGATCCATCGAGTAGCGTCGCATCACGTACGAGGTATCGTGACATGACTGTCTCTTCTTCCGACGGTTGCAAATCACTATTGCCAAATTATTGTCTATTCGACGGAGTCGAGTCGTTGCCTACGAGAGGAGACGGGCGACCAACCCAACGACTTAACCGTCGTGACGGCGTTACTACCCTCTCCTCGATCAGATCCGGGACCCGGACCGATCAGCCCGCCTCTGTTGTTGTGTTTGTACAATACTATCTTCCGGGCACACAACCAGAAATCCAATTTCGTGCGAATATTCCTCCCCAAATTATAGATAAGGGAGGATCTATAGAAATTCTCTATCAGTATTTCATATTACCTATTTCTTAGACTTGTTTATTAGCTCCGTACTATTTGCCAAATAGGAACCACTATTCCTAAATTATATCAGTATTGTGTACTTTCTGGAGCCTATAAAATCGCCATATTTTACATTCTAGTTAGACCCTTTTCTACCTATATTGTAGTCATTTCACAATATTGTCATAGATTTTGGATCGGCGTATCGTCGGCGGGAAACAGGCCTATTGTCCGCTCGACCCGCGTCTGGAGACCCGGGTATGCGCTCGCCACTCTAACACTCAGTTCGAGTCGTGTATCCACAAGCCAGGATAGCTACGAGCTACCATCACCTCGACAGAAACCAGTAGGTATACTTCTGTCTATCACGGTCTCCCAGTATGACAGTCATTGGACCAAAACTGTTCGTCGTACTCTCACTGTGGATGCTTTTCTTTGTAAGTGTTCTCAGTCAAGCATTATTGTAAGATACACGTCATGTGAATCACCTGAGAACCGTGCGGCGCTGTATTCCCTCCCTGCTCGCGCCTTCCCTTCGGTCGGCGCTCACTGAGGGGGGCTTAGCGCCTACTTTCAGCCAATTAACCACCAGCATAAAATATTATATTGTAGAGGATTGACTAGAAACTATGAAGACGAGATCTCGGGGAACAGACATGGACACAGCCGTGATATCACGTTCACTAATGCACTCAAACAGTACAAGACAAGCGGAAACAACACTCTCGTCGTTGGAACTTTCCCCCAAAGAATCGCGTATCAACTGAGTTGCACTCATTTCGGTGCGGTTGACGAACACCGCTATCGGCTCCTCGCAGTCACGAACTCGAATCCCGATGTTATTGAGCAGCGCTTCCCCACGGGACTCTCTTCAGTCGATCAATCTGAGCGAACGAGTGTGATCACCTACTCGTAGTGGGGCGACGACAGCACGGTCTCCAAGTGACTGGCAGGGACCACAGATTGACTCGGAGGATGGCGCGGACCTTGAGGTATTCACAACGAAACTCCTCGCTGAGATTGATTCCCTGCACACTAGACCCACAGGCGGGTTCAAACCTGCCCAATTGCGTGTCTCGCTTGACGGATTAGAGCCATTGTTCGGAATGTTCGGTGTAGACGCAGTTGACTCGTTCGTTGAGGAACTTACCACTGCAATTCGAGCGTACGATGGAATGGGACAGGTCTTTCTCTCGTATCCTCGCTCACATTCGGTTATTGATGCGCTTGAAGAACACTTCGAGATCATCATGACGATCGAACAGCAAACTGATGGCTCGTATGTTCAATCGTGGGAACTTCCTGAATACGGGATCCAGACACGGGTTCCGCTTCAGACAAGCTGAAGCGGCGGGAATACGCTCGAGCCTGTATCAAAACCACCACTTCTCAACTAGCAGAAACAGATGCGTTTTTGCTCTTGCTTGATACAGCCATCCAGATTCGCACTACTCGAACATGGAACTCGTTGCCGTCTGTCTCAAGCTGGGAGAGTTTCGATATTGTTCCCACAGATAGCACACGTGTCTGCCTGCCACGATACTGTCTTCACAATTTCTTGCTCCTCTCCACAGATTGTACAATACGCAGTCTCAGGCACGTCTATTACTCTCTTGGCGTGTTGGATAGGGCCTTCGTCCTCTAGCAGTTCTTGTTCCGGGAGTTGCTGAATTTCAGAAATCAGCCATCCGAAGAAACAGACACTGCTACCCAACTCGTCGAGTTGGCAGTACGGCTTGAGACCGGAGAAGTGACGAAAGTCGTCGCACCAAAGAACCACTTCTACAGAGTCCTGAATCACCAGGGATTCACTATCGACGATGTTCATGCGCTCGATGCGTCTTCGACGACGATCTCGCTCCCGTTGATCCGTACATCCTTAGGAACAGAACTCGCAACACAGACACACTCAACAACGAACTGGCTGGTGTACCTCACTGTTGGATTGATTGGCAGTGTGCTTTTGCTTTCGCTGTTCTGTAGCCCCTCTCTTTTCTCGCAACGGTGAAGTCTTGACGTTCACATTCGTTGTTGTTCTCACGAGAAAAGCAAGGTGGAGGTCCCTTCCTCAACGAAGTGGGTGAAACAAACGGCGCTCTTGTGTAGCACATTGGTGATGGAGAGCAGTCTTGTGATTCTGTGGTGCGGTCGATGCGACGAGAACCGGGTCGTTGGCAGGTCAGCTGGTCAACCTCTGTTCCGACTTGGCTGGAGAGACCGGTATCAACAATCTCCGACAGATGAGCGAACAACCAGAGTAAGGAAAGGAAGTCGGTAGTAGACGAGTGACTACTCGAAGATGACCTTCTAAGAACTGCGTCAGGTGGCGGCCTGACGCAAGCGGGGACAGCGGTGGTATGCCTGAGACCAGGAACGGGTCGAGTTGTTCCGTGACCGCTGTCATTAACGTCAAATTGTGGGTCTGATATATGCCTTGTGGGCAGAGCTGTCTGTGAGATTTCAACAACTTCGCCGTTCGAGAACCATCTGTGCTACACGACGGGTTTCTTCCCGAATTAACTACGGAAAAACAGTATCGCTCTCTCGGTCGGCAGGTTGTGGAAGGTCGTGTCGGGTTCCTCCCCGACCTACTCGCGCGCTTCGCTCGCTCCTTGAACTCGGGGCACCACCTTGCTCTCTTCTGATCCCCATGTCTCTCGAATCGAGTACGACTAGACAGATATAGAATAATTCAATCTACGATGAAATACCATAGCACAGTCACTACTAATCATGGAAAAACTGCTTAATAGCGTTCATATGAATCTACTAAACGCGTTCAAGTATCAACAACTGAGTGCAACGATACGAAGGTATATGCAATAATCGAGATAATATCTTCATCCGCGTATGCATGATTTGACTGGCTTCCAGCGCGACCTCCTCTACGTTGTCGCTGGCTTCGAGAATCCACACGGCCTCGCGATCAAAGAAGAGCTCGAACAGTACTACGAGAAAGAGGTCCACCACGGACGATTGTATCCGAACCTCGACACCCTCGTCGAGAAAGGTCTCGTCGACAAAACTGAGAAAGATAAGCGGACAAATGGCTACCACATCACGAAACGGGGACGCCGTGAACTCACCGCTCGCGAAGAGTGGGAACAGCAGTATCAGTAAGTTAAGTGAGACAAAGGAACGACATCGTTCTCCCGAAGGAAATCCGAAGAGACGTCTCACCGCCCTCACGACGTCGAGAATCGTCGGCTACCTAGGGCGGCGACGACCATGATGAGGATGAGCACGACCGACAGTGCGTTGATTGTCGGGGTCAGTCCAGTCCGAAGCATCGTGTATATCACGACAGGGACTGTACTCGTCTCCGGGGAGATGAGAAACTGAGTCGCGGTGAACTCTCCGAATGAGACGACGAACGCGATGAACCCACCAGCTAGTATCGCTGGTGAGATAATGGGACCTGTCACCTGTCGGAAAGTAGTAATTGGGTCAGCACCGAGGACGCGCGATGCTCGCTCGAGATCCTGATCGAACGTCACAAGTTCCGACCGGACGAGAAGGAAGACATACGGCAACGAGAGCACCGTATGACCAAGGATGAGTGCTGGATATCCCGATGGGAGGCTAATCGTTCCGAAATAACGAACCAGCGCGATGCCAGTGATGACAGGCGAAATAATCATCGGGAGGAGCATCACTGTTGAGATATGCTCTTTGTAGGGGAACTCACTACGGACGAACCCGAACGCAGCAATGGTTCCGACGATCGATGAGAGTATCGACGAAAAGGTCGCGACGATGAGACTCACAGTCAACGCATCGATGAGTTTCTGGTCGTTGAGCAGTTCTCCGTACCACTTAAGTGATATTCCCTCCTGTGGAATTGCTGGGAAATTCTGCGTAGTGAAGGACGTTAACACCACGATAAGAACGGGCAACAAAAGGAACGCAAAGACGAGCCCAACGGTACCGACCAATCCAGCCCGTCTGATCCTGCTTGAAGACTGAACGCTCATATGTTTCCGAGCACCTCCCGAAGATCGAAGGCGGTGTTGAACACAAGAAGTAACCCGACGAGCAACACCGTGTAGATAATCGCGAGCGCCGATGCGAACTGGATGTTGAAGTTGTCGAGGAACGCCTGTGCGATGACGTTCGCAATCATCGTCTGTTTCGGACCCCCGAGAACCGCCGGCCCAAGGAATGACCCGGCCGCGAGGATGAAGACGATGAGCCCAGCAGCGACAAGTCCCGGAAGACTGAGCGGGAAGATCACTGAGATAATCGTCCGCCAGTTGGTCGCCCCGAGAACGCGTGATGCACTGACGAGTTCACGGTCTATTGCGTTTAACGAGTTATAAATCGGGAGCACAGCGAACGGAAGGTAGACGTTTGCAAGTCCGATGACAACTGCTGGAGTCGTAAACAGAATACTTGGTTCGTAGCCAGTCGCATCCGCTAACGGTCCTGCCGGCGAGAAAAACAACAGAATACCGAAATAGCGCACGATGTAGGCGATCCAAAGTGGGACGATGACTAGCGTCATCGCCATTCGAATTCGGCGGGCCGCGAACGCAAGGTAATACGCGATAAGATACGCCAGCGAAAGCGTCGCCACTGTCGTCATGATGCCGTACAGGAACGAGCGGACAAACGCGTTCACGTAGATTCCCTGCATTGCCCGACTGTACGCTTGGAACGGTGCACTGGTTCCAAGTGCGAGACTCTCAGGAACCAGCAGAAGAATTGGCAAAACAAAAAAGACGCCGACAAAGCCGAGTCCAAGTGCTGCGAGGTGCCGATTTCCGACCCGGCCACCGAGTTGTTCGCCAACGGTTCTCGTCACAGTCCTCAGTCTGCTTTGCCGAGTACTCATAAAACAATCACCCGGCCAGTGTCGAATCGGAGATAGACCGTATCGCCGACCGTCATCTCCGGAAATCGGGATGTGTGTGCCAGAGCCGTCGTTCCGTCATCGAGGGTGACAGTTACTTCCGCACGATTTCCGAGGTTCGCAATGTCTGTGAGCGTCCCGGAAAACTCGTTGTCTGCACCAATCTGTTCTAGTCCAACCTCGATGTCTTCTGGTCGGATAAACACAGAAACTGTTTCTCCATCGGTCAGGTCACTCTCAGTCAACTCAATCGACTTCGTCCCGTTCTGGACGATTGTATGACCATTTTCTTGGGTGACTGTCCCCGTAAACTGGGTTGATTTCCCGACAAACTCGGCGACGAACTCGTTGGCCGGCGACTCGTAGATGCGTTCGGGGGAGTCAATCTGCTGATCGCGGCCGTCATCGAGGACGATGACGGTGTCCGACATCGAGAGTGCATCCTCTTGGTCGTGGGTGACGTACAGCGTCGTCACACCGACCTCTCGTTGGATACGATTGAGCCACCCACGCATTTCCTCACGGAGGACACGGTCAAGTCCCGTGAGTGGCTCATCAAGGAGGAGGATGTCTGGCTCATAGGCGAGTGCTCGGGCTAATGAGACACGCTGTTGTTGTCCACCGGAAAGTTCGCCGGGGACATGATCACCGTGGTCGGGCATATCGACGAGTTCGAGCGACTCTTCGACGCGCTCTTGCACGTCAGCTTTCTCGTATCCGTGCATCTTCAGTCCGTACGCGATATTCTCGCGGACGGTCATATGGGGAAACAGCGCCGTCGACTGGAAGGCCATCCCGATGTTTCGCTTCTCTGGCGGGAGGTCTGTTACGTCCGTGCCGCGTAGGTGGATACTTCCATCCGTCGGCTCTACGAGCCCCGCAATCGAGTGGAGCGTCGTCGACTTCCCACAGCCAGATGGCCCAAGCAGGGTGACGAACTCCCCTTCCTCAATCCGGAATGACAGATCCTTGACTGCACAGAGATCGTCGTAGTACTTGGTGAAGTTTTTGACCTCTAACATGTCAACTAATTCTGTTTGATTTTGTCGAGACGCTGTGTCCACGCGTCCTGTTTCTCCAAGAGCGCACCCCAATCCCGGAACGCCAGATCCTCCGCGGGTGCGTAGTCCGGTAACTGTTTCATCTTCTTCGGCGGGTTCTTCACCTGAACCGTGTAGTTCATTTTATCAGAGAGGGTTAGCAACTGCTCGCGTTGGTACGTGTGGTTCAAGAGCTCGTGAGCGGTCGCCGTGTTCTTCGACCCCTTCACGATCGCAAGGTTGTCCGACCACCCCATCGCTCCCTCGTTTGGAACAACGTATTTAATATGATCGTAGCCACCTTCCCCGTGAAGTGCGAGCACTCGCCCGCCCCATGCTTCACAAATCCACGCGTTTTCCTGGCGGAGATACCGAATCGAGGTCGCCCCATCTGACCAGTAGGCGAAGACATTCTTATTCTGCTCTTCGGCCTCTGTGAACATCTTCTCTTTTTTTGACTCACTACCCGGCACCTCGTTGATATTGACCCCGGCTGCAGCCGCACAGTTTGCCAACCGGTCCATGGTCCGGTCGATAAGCGAGACTTTCCCCTCGTACTCGGGGTTCTTGACCGCCTCCCAGGAGGTCAATTCCTTGTTGATTTTCTCACTGTTGTAGGCATATCCCGTCGCCCCGTTCTCGCGAATCAATCCCATTGTCTTGTCGCCGTCAACGTTGAACGAGAGCGTCCGGGCCGACTCCTTGATGTTCTTCTCGTAGTTGGGTATCTTCGAGAGATCGATAGGCTCGATAACGTCTTCCTGTTTGGCTCGTGCCATTCCGGTGTCGTTCAGTGCGACAACGTCGAACGAACCTGGGTTCTGCTTGATCAGCGAGATCATCTCGGTTGTCCCGCTGGCAGACGTCCCCTTCACCGCGGTCCCGGAGTTCTCGCTCCAACTTTCGAAGACGGACATCTGTGCCTTCTGCGTGTTCCCGCCGAATCCGAGGAAACGGAGGGGGCCGCTGCCCCCACTCCCGCCACTGCCACTACTACTTCCGTTCTCACTCCCGCCCGAATTTGAACCGCCACCACCGGTACAACCCGCTAATGCAGTCACAGCGCCAGCGCCTGTTGCGGTAAGGAACGCACGACGACCGTGTTGTGCTTCGTTTGGCATAACCGTGCGTGTGTTACACATACTCTTATAATAATCTATCCCAAAATTTCACCCGCCATTTGTAATCTCTCTAGATTCAGTGCCTAGTATTAGGAATTGGCCAAAGTTTATGTGGGTTCGTCGGGAGGAGATAGACACTGCACGACTATGACAACCACAGACACGCTAGGGGTCGATTCTGTGTGCTACAAAACGGAGGGGAAAGTCGCTCGTATCCGACTCAACCGACCGGATCGACTCAATGCCGTAACTGACGAGTTATACGAGGGAATTAAAAACGGCCTCAAGCGAGCCGAATCAGATGACACCCGCGTCGTTGTTCTCGAAGGAGAAGGACGGGCCTTCTGTGTTGGTGCTGACCTGAAGAACCACGACGAAGAAGAGCGGACAGCGAAAGAACGTCGCGAGTACGTCTGGAACGCACAGCGTGCGTGTAAGGCAGTTCAGACTCACCCGATGCCAATCGTCGCGAAAGTTCAGGGGTACGCTATCGGTGCGGGTGCAGAACTCGCGTTGAGTGCTGACTTCATCCTCATGGCGAGAGACGCCGAGATGCGATTTCCGGAGGTGAGCATCGGGACTTACATTGGTGGTGGCGTCACCTACACCCTTTCTGAGCGCGTCGGTCAGGCACGCGCAAAAGAGATAATTCTGGCTGCCGAGTCGCTAACGGGAGCGGAGGCAGCTGACGAAGGCGTCGTCACCGAGGCTGTTCCCGAATCAGAACTCAACGAGGCAGTCTCGGAACTTGTCGACGATGTGGCCAGCAATGCGCCGATTCCGCTCCGATTCGCCAAAGAGCAGTTCAGTCGTGTTACGCAAGGGACACGGCAGGACATGCTGACGGCCGAAGCCGAGGCCCTGCTTGCCTGTATGGGAACCGACGACTGGCAGGAGGGTATCGACGCCTTCACCGACGACCGTGAACCGCAGTTCGTGGGGGAGTGAGTATGTCGACTCCGACAACCGATATCGACCGGATTCTCTCTCCCGACTCGGTCGCAATCGTCGGTGCATCGACGGACAAGACAAAACGTGGCCACCAAGCAATCGTGACCCTCCAAGAGGGGGGATACGACGGCAATATCTATCCGGTCAACCCGAGTGCTGACGAGATCCGTGGACTCGAGGTCTATCCGACGGTGTCGGCGATCCCAGCACAGGTCGATCTGGCACTCATCGTTACGCCTGCGCAGATCGTCCCGCAAGTGCTCGAAGACTGTGGGGAGACCGATCTCGCAGGGGCGGTCGTAGTCGCGGTCGGATTCGGGGAGACCGGAACAGATGGTGAGAAACTCGAAGAAGAGATCGTCTCGACCGCACACGAACAGGGAATTCGACTCATCGGTCCCAACACGTCCGGAATGATCAATGTTCACGAGCGGTTGAACCTTGTAGGGACGGACACTGTCCCAGAAGGAGGACTTGCACTCCTCTGTCAGAGCGGGAATATGGCCATCTCGCTCTTCACCGAAGCCGCGACCCGTGACGAAGTCGGGTATAGCTACTATGTAGGCGTCGGTAACGAGGCCGACCTGAAGTTCCACGAGTATCTACCCTTCTTCGATGCGGACCCCGAAACCGATGCGGTCGTCTGTTACATCGAGGGGATGAGCGACGGTCGGTCGTTCCTGCAGGCCGCCAGAGAGGTGACGCCTGAGACGCCGATCATCGCCCTCAAAAGCGGCCGATCGGACGTCGGAAAACGGTCTGCTTCCTCACACACCGGATCGCTTGCAGGCGATAGTGCAGTTGCGGACGCGGTGTTCGAACAGGCCGGTATCGTCAGCGTCGACCGCTCGGACGAGTTGCTCGCAGTCTCGAACTCGCTTGCTTCCCTTCCAGCGGTCGACGGCCCGAACGTTGCCATCTTGGCGGATGGGGGTGGACACGCGACGCTCGCAGCGGATGCCCTCACTGAACGAGGGCTGTCGGTCCCACCACTTACGGATGCGACCAAAGACGCACTGCGAGAGATTCTCCCCGACGCAGCGAGTGTGGTCAACCCCGTCGATGTTGCGGGCGGTACCGACGAGGACCAGCAGGTTTTCGTCGAATGTGCAGAGGCGATTCTCGCGGACCAAAACGTCGACGTCCTCCTCTTGTCGGGGCTGTTCGGTGGCTACGGAATCCGATTCGCCGAGCAGTACACCGAAGTCGAAATTGACGCGGCTGCCCAACTCGGTGAACTCGTCACAGAACACGAGACGCCCATCGTGGTACAGAGTGCATACGAGGGATTCAACCCCGAACCACACGCCGTGCTTCGGGAGGCAGAGATTCCCGTTGTCGAATCACTCGACGTCGCGGCCGCATCCGTCTCGGCGCTCGTGACGTATGGGAAGCACCGTCGAACTGCCGACGCAAAGAGTGACTTCGAACTTCCGGAGCGTCCCGCCACCACAACCTCCGGACGAACCACACAGCTCTCGGAGTTCGCCGCAAAACGCGCACTCGAAGCAGAGTCGCTGCCAGTGACTCCCTTCGAACTGGCGACGACACCCGAGGAAGCGCATGATGCGGCGTCGGCGTTCGACGGTTCGGTTGCCATGAAGATTGTTTCGCCGGATATCGTCCACAAATCTGACGCGGGTGGTGTTGCACTCAACGTCGACGGAACTGCGGTCGAACAGACGTACAACGAACTCATCAAGGCCGCCAGTGCGTACGACCCGGATGCGAATATCGAAGGTGTCCTCGTTTCACCAATGCGGGAGGACGCCGTTGAGCTCATCGTCGGCGTCGTCGACGACGAGCAGTTCGGGCCAGTCGTCATGGTGGGCCTTGGTGGCGTCTTCGTCGAGGTTCTCGAAGACGTCGCGTTTCGGGCGCTCCCCCTGACGGAAGCCGACGCTCGCGCGATGCTCAACGATATCGACGCGCAGGAACTCCTCGACGGGGCACGTGGAAACCCGTCCGTCGACCGTGATGCCGTCGTCGACCTCCTGTGTTCCGTCTCGACGTTCGTCGAGGAGAATCAGAACATCGCCGAACTAGATTTGAATCCGGTGTTTGCCACCAGCGAGGGTGTTGAAATCGTCGACGCGTCGATCTCGATGGTCGGAGAGAGTACGCTAGCCCACGGTGAAGGTGCCGAGATACTTCAGGAGGAAAGCGATGATTAAACTCGACGCCCCGTTGACGGTCGAAGAAGCCGACGAGCACGTCGCAGTCGTTCGCTACGACCGTCCAAACTCGATGAACGCGTACAACGAGCCGTTACTCCGCGGCGCAGTGGATGCGCTCGAGCGGCTTGACGAACGGGACGACGTCTATGCGATCGTCCTCACTGGCAAGGGAGATGCGTTCTGTGCGGGCGTCGACCTGACAGACATGCCGTTGACTCCTGAAATGGACTTTGCAGAGTACGAGGACGGTCTCGGGCTCTTCCAGAACGTCGTGCGGACACTACGACACATCGAGACGCCAGTCATCGCAGCCGTGAACGGCTACGCACTGGGTGCAGGATGTGACACCGCACTCGCGTGTGACTTCCGAATCGTCAGCGACGAGGGGGTCATCGGCGAGACGTTCATTGACGTCGGATTCGTTCCCGGTGACGGTGGTGCTTTTCTTCTCCCCCGACTCATCGGAGAGGCACGAGCCAAGGAGCTCATCTTCACCGGGCGGAAACTCGCTGGGGAAGAAATCGTTGAGTGGGATCTCGCTCGCGAACAAGTGCCGGCAGACGAGTTGTTAGATGCGTCCGTCGACTTCGCTACACAACTTGCTGGCCGACCCCCGATTGCACTGGGCGAGAGCAAGCGCCTCGTCAACGAGAGCTTCGACGTCGATCTCGAGCGTGCGCTCACCGATGCAACGCGTGCACAACGCCGCTGTTCGCAAACGTACGACCACGAAGAAGCAGTCGAAGCGTTCACCGAGGACCGTAAACCGGAGTTCGAGGGTCGATGAACCGTTTCACCTGCCGACTGGTGCAGTTCGACTCACGACTTGGGTCGGCAAACGACGACACGCTCGGACGGATGCGTGAAGCGATCGAAACTGCAGACGCTGAATTAGTTGTCTTCCCGGAACTCGCTACGACAGGGTACAATACGTTCGACACCCTCGACTCAATTGTCGAGAGCGTTCCCGGTCGAACGACAGCGAAACTGGGCGACATCGCGCAGGCAAACGATGTCGAGGTCGTGTTCGGTATGCCGGTTGAAGATGACGGCGACATGTTCAACAGCGCAATCTGGCTCGATTCGGACGGTGAGGTCAAGGCTCGTTATAACAAGCGACATCTGTGGGGAGATGAACGTGACGCTTATACGCCGGGGTCAAAGTATCTCGTCGTTGATGCACCATTTGGACGTGTTGGCGTGCAAATCTGTTACGATCTAGCGTTTGCCGAAGCGAGTGCTGCGCTCGCACAAGCGAACTGTGACGTCTTCGTAAACATCTCTGCGTGGTCGTTCCGGATGGAGCGAGATTGGGACACCCTCCTGCCGGCGAGAGCAATCGAGCAAGGAGCGTACGTCCTCGGCTGTAACCGGGCAGGAACTGAACCGAGTGGGTCGTTTTGCGGCCGGAGCACTGTCATCGAACCGGATGGCACTCGTATCGTCGAGATGGGTGACTCACCAGGCTATGTCGACGTGACACTGGACCCCGGTGTCGTCGAGACTGAACGCGCACGGAATCCAATCCGTAAAGACCGACCAGAAACGACTGCCGAGTTCGAACTCGTCTGACAAGCCACCACCCAGGCGGTATTGGAATATTCTTGAAAACAAATAGCCAATCTCGGAAATTATGCCAGCAATTATCAACCGAACGACTGAACTACAAAGTATGACAGAAGTAACTCTCGACGAGGTTGACTTCAAGATTCTTCGCCGACTTGACGAACACGGGGACGTTGACGTCGACGAATTGAGTGACGAACTAGGCGTGAGTACGTCGACTATCTACTACCGGATGGAGAAATATCGCGACCAAGGAATTGTTACTGGAAATATCACACAACTCGATCCGCAAAAAGTCGGGCTCGGACTGACCGCGATTACCGAAATCAACGCGACGTACGCCGGGCCAGGATACGAAGAAGTCGCAGAGAAGTTGATGGATCTCTCAGGAGTTCAACGAGTGTTTTTCATGCTTGGTGAGATGTCGTTTTACGTTCTCTCGCGCGTCAAAGACCACGAGCATCTCCAGCGACTGATGGAAGCGATTATCCAGACTGAGGGTATCGAAAACTCGACGACGAATATCGTTCTTCGGACATTCAAAGACGAGAACCGACTGCTCGTCAACTACAACGACGAAGATCTCGAGCGGATTTTCAGTGGGGAGTGAACGTTCTCTAATTCACCCTGTGGAAATAGAGTCCCCTCGGAGGTCATGTTTGAAATCAGCCGTTGCAATCGTGCCTGCATGTCGTGATCACAATCGCGGTCTCACTTTTGCTGTGAATCGTACGTTGAGGCGCCGAAATACCGATCGAGTGATGTTGGAGTCTCAGTCTGCGCGAGAACTAATTGTAGCTTCAACCGTGCCTTATGTGTCGAGAGATCATCACCGTGGCGAGCGCCGTGAGAAGCAAGCGTCTGTCCACCACCAGCAGTCCCATACACTGGCGCTGTCGAGCCAGCATAGCAGCGAGATGTGACAACAACTGGAATCCCCGCATCAATCGCTTGCTCGACGACATTCCCGAGCGACGTGGTCGCATTTCCTAACCCTGTTCCCTCGAGTACGATTCCATCGACGTCTGCTGCGATCGCATCCTCGAGTTGTGCACTGTCGACACCAAGCCCAGATTTGACTGTCCGGACGGTCGCAGGTGCGTCAACATCCTCAAGCTCAAGCGAATCCGAATAGCTCCCCGGTGACCGATACATCCGAATTGTCTCACGAGTGAGGACTGCAATTGGGCCTTTGTCGGGTGAAGAGAACGTATCAAGGGCGTGAGTGTGTCGTTTCGTGACGTCACGGGCCGCATGAAGCTTTTCGTCGAAGGCGATATACACACCACCCGCTGCGAGAAGTCGCTCGTCAGTAAGCAATCGCACTGCCGTCATGAGATTCGACGGTCCGTCGGCGCTCAGTTCATCAGCCGATCGCTGTGCACCCGTGAAAACCACCGGCACGTCACTCTCGAGCGTCAAATCGAGCAGATACGCAGACTCTTCCATCGTATCAGTCCCGTGCGTGACAATGACTCCGTTTACCCCGTTCTCGATTTCCTGACGAATTGCCTCTCGGAGTTCGTCAACTGCTTCGAAATCCATCGTGAAGCTTGGTCGCTGCACAACCTCACGGACCGTCAAATCCGCATACTCATTCAGTTGAGGGATTGCAGACACGAGTTCCTCGCTTCGTTTGCTCGGTGTTGCTCCACTCGCGGTTTGGGTACTTGCGATCGTTCCACCAGTCCCTAAAATCGAGATACTCGGTCGCATCGTTCGATGATCACATTACACTGACAATAGTCTGTGGGAGATGGCAGCGACAGAGAGAGCGAACCACCAATATCTGTCAATACGAGCAAGGATTTCTGGCTCAACTATCGTTATGATTCTGTCGAGAGAAGAACCGTGCACACATCATGAGCAAAATTGACGTGGCAATCGGTGTCGATGCAGACTGTGTCGCTGGATGGCTTGGGTCGTATGGTGGGGCGGACTCTCCTGCAGATCTCTCACGTGGGCTCTCTGCTGGGAAAGAAGGCATCCCTCGATTAGTGCAACTATTCGAGGACCAAGGAATCGACACGTCTTGGTTTATTCCCGGTCATACAATCGAGACGTTCCGCGACGAAGTAGATGCAGTCGCTGCCGGGGGTCACGAAATCGGTGTGCACGGATACTCGCACGAAAACCCGACCGACCTCGCTCGTGAGCAAGAAGACGAAATCATCGAAGCCTCGATCGACCTCATCAAAGACGTCACGGGAGAGAAACCAGTCGGGCACCGCGCCAGCTGGTGGGAATTCAGCGAAAACACACCCGACCTCGTCGAGAAACACGACTTCCTCTATGACAGCAGTCTCATGGAGACCGAATTCGAGCCGACGTGGATGCGAAAGGGGGACTCCTGGAAGAAGATTGAGTACGAACAGGACGCCGAGACCTGGATGGAACCCTACGAGTACGGCGACGAAACCGATATCGTCGAAATTCCGATCAGCTGGTATCGCGACGATATTCCTCCGATGCTGTTCATCAAACAGCCGTTGTACCACGCTGGCTACAAGGATCCTGCAATGATGTACGAGCAGTATTACAAGCGTCAGTTCGACTTCCTGTATAACCGCCGCGGCGCTGGCGTCTACACCTTCACGATTCATCCCGACCTCCATGGACTCCCTCACATGATCTCTCATCTCGAGGAGTTTATCCAATACGTCAAAGGCCACGAGAACGCTGCGTTCAAAACGTTAGAAGAGATTGCTCACAGATTCAAAGACGATCCCTCAGTGTACGAATCAGAAGGCGACTACGTGTAGTCTCACCCAGAGTGACGACCGAAATTTGATTTGCGCTGCGAGGAGCGAGGGCCGGGTTGTTGGCTTCCACTATTTTCGACACTGAGATTCAGTACGAGTGGAACACAGCTGGCCTGTTGTTCGTTTTACTTCTAGACGAGCATGCAGACCGCACTTCTAGAAAAAGCAGGCCGAACAGCTGAGTCGCAGTCTCCACAGGCGTTGCAGGCTTCCGCGACACTCCTCGAGGGCTGGCACTACTGGAAACGATGGTGTGTCTCCCAGTACAACAGTAGAGATGGTCTTCTGTTGTGTTCAGGTCGGACTGTCTTTTGGTGGAAAAACAACATTCGTAGAGACGCTCTTAGCCCGCCGAAATCGAGCGATTTTCACTTAGAATGAGGGGTGTGGCTCCCCCGACAGAGAAGTACGTGTTCTCTGTGGGAGTTCTCTCATCCGAACAAGCCAAGCTCCTCGATCCGCTCGGTCACGACGTCGACAGCCGCCTCCGCATCTGCAACTGCCTTTGCACCAGTGATGACGATCTTCCCAGAGCCAAACAGCAACACGACGACTTTCGGGTCATCAATCCGATAGACGAGCCCGGGGAACTGCTCGGGTTCGTATTCGATGTTTTCGAGGCCAAGGCCAATGGCCAGCGCATTCAGATTGAGCGATGTCCCTAAATCTGCACTCGAGACAATGTTCTGAATCGTCGCCTCCTCTCGGTTTTCAATAGGAATCCCGAGCTCCTCAAGTTCGTCAAAAAGGCTATCGAGTGCACGGGTGACATCGGCAACGCTACTGGCGCCCGTACAGACGATTTTCCCAGAGCGGAAGATCAGATTCGCAGCCTTAGGGGATTGTGTTCGATAAACCAATCCTGGGAAGTTATCGGGATTGTAGTCAGAACCGGCCAAATCGAGCGATAGTGACTCTAAATCCAATTCTTGACCGAGTGCAGTGGAGGCAACGACATTCTGGACCTCAAGAGAATCACGTCCATGTGACATAGAACGTGGTTACGGACACGCGCACTTAGTGATGTTGTGGACATCACCGTTCGAGAACGTATTCTGATTGACATCTTCCCCGCGCTAAAGCACGGGGCTTTCTCCTTGAACTTCCGTAATCGACTTTCCACCCGCCCTTCGAATCCGCCTCCAGAGAGGGGTGGGATGGGATAGGAAGTATCTGACTCACCCCGCCGTCAGCGACATGAGTCTCTTGCTTTCGAGAGCCAGAACAGTCAAGATCTCATCTCAAGCGATTCTAGTCAGGAAAGATGCCAGCGGATTGCCGCTTACCTGCCTTGTGCACTTTGTCCTGACTTGGGCCCCCTCTCAACTGGGGTAGGAGTGTCGCTTCCGACGATGCATCACGGCAAGTGTGAGTGTGACGGTTGTTGCCCACTGATCCCGGCGATGATCGAGCGCATGCCACGTTGTGCGGTCATTAGGCTAGTAATCCGATAACGCGAAGCAAACTTATATGTAAAATCGAGTTGACACTATTACCATGACAAACGAAATTCACATCGCATCGGATACAATCACCGTTGGATCGACACTTCAACATGCAACCTTACGATCCGTTCAGACGGTTACCGAGATCACCGATACGGCAGTTCGGATGACGACTGACGAACACGAGTTCGTCTACCCGCGTGAACAACTCGCACTCGAACTGTCTACCGGGCGATTCGAACTCATCTCTCAGTAACGTCTCACTAAGTCAAGCCGATCCGAATACGGTGCAGGACTATTACCGAAGTAGCTTGCGAATAGTGCGCTCATCGACAAATCGCGGTGTGCACTCACGATACTCGCGATAGTCTTCTCCATATTCGGCACGGAGATGTGGCTCTTCAGCGCGCGGTAAGAGTAGTACCCAGCCGATATGCACGATGGCTAAGAGTGCGACGAAAAGCGAATTCACAAGGACCGCAAATCCAGCAATGCCGACGATCATCCCGAGATACTGTGGGTTCCGACTATAGGCATAGGGCCCCTCAGTGTGCAATGCACCCGTCACTCCCATCGTCTCTGCCGATTGCATCGCGCTCGTTCCCCGAACGAAGATACCAATCCCAATCGCGGTCCAGATGGCTCCGATGATCAACGTCACGGGACGAGGAAGGACCCACGAATTCCAGTCGGTGACAGTAACGACGATCAATGAGAGATTGAACACACCCACGAGCGACCAATGGAGATAGTACGCCCACGATTTCTCACCAGGTGGCCACAGTTGCTTCTCAGTCAAAAGTGTCACAAGTAACATCGCATAGATGCCGGCGGCTGCGAGTAGACCGGCGACAAAGGCTGCACCAGCTAGACTCGGTGAAATCATGACAGCTCTGTCTAGCGTTGTCTGCAGAAAGAGTATTCTCCCTCACTGATGCGGTTGCTTTTCCCCTCGGATCAGCCGTCGCTGTGTGAGGATCTGATACAGTGCCGACCCAGCGATGAGAAGCAACAGCGCCGTTGTGACACTCCCTGCTGAGAGAAAAGTCACAGCGGGACCGCTGACCCACCCCACAAGTTGGACTGTTAGTGCAAGGATCGCCAGCCCCAGGTAGTACTCTCCCCACGAAAACTCTTCATCGGGGACGACTTCGAGGTAGGCGGTTACGTCGTCAGTATATAATGGGCGAACCACCCCAGCGTCTTGGTCGTACTCAAGGAGACCTAGCTGATCCAACTTTGGGAGATGCGTCTGGTGAAGCGCAATATGGACGCTTCGCTGATCATCCTTCGGTGGGGGTGACTCACCCGTCTCGACGCTTGCGACATACGCAGCGAGGTCCTGGACTGAGAGTGGGCCAATATGCGAGTGCAGATGTTCAAGGGCAATCTGCCGTCGCTCACTCGAAAGAGCGTCATAGAGATCTGTGCGCTCAAGTGAGTCAGGAGCAGCTCCAGAGAGAGACTGAAACGGAGATGGCATCTATTCACAGTGTTTTATCACAGAATATGAATGTATTGTCTCTGGAAAAATATGATATTCTTGGATCTTGATCGCGAGCTGATCGCTCAGCGAGCGAGAAGACGTAAGTTACCTCACTCACGAAGCGGGTCTCTCGTGAAACCTGAAACAACG
This sequence comes from Halogranum amylolyticum, assembly GCF_900110465.1. Taxonomy (GTDB): domain Archaea; phylum Halobacteriota; class Halobacteria; order Halobacteriales; family Haloferacaceae; genus Halogranum; species Halogranum amylolyticum. Next base: position 65,094 of record NZ_FODV01000001.1, on the reverse strand, counting down.
CAAACTAAGCGTTGGTTTGTCACTCTCGTGTTCTTCTCTGTCTCCGAACGCGATGAATACAGTCGGATCTCGCCCGAACCAATACACTTTCATATACAAGGTGGTATATTAAGAGCGCAATCTGTCGATTCGTCCTTTGCCCGGTCGGTATCAGACAGGTTGCGGTGTAACAGTCGATCAGGCGTCTCTCCGAGAGATGGCTGTTCGATATACACCTCTTCGCGGATCAGTTCGTACGCGTGATGGACGTCAATTCAGACACTCGACCGACTCATCAAACGGCAAACTATGTTACTAGTTTCTTCTTGATAGAATATTTATGTGATAGCTGTGTATTGAAAATATGACTCCGAAACGGACGGCGATCGCGGCGGTTTCGCTCGCATTTCTCCTGACCGTTTCGTTGTTCGCTCATTTTGAGGCCTCCGCCACACAGGTCGCCGCAGTGCTCGGTGTCCTCGTGTCGGTGATTGCAGCAACTGCAGTTCTGGTTGTGTATTTCCGACGACAGAATCACCTTTTCCGCCCCAATGCTCGCTGACGCTCACGTTGGAGGAAGGGGCTTGAGCGTGGCACTGCCCTTCTGGCGTCATGGCAGAGGCTCATTCTGGGTCACCGTCCCGCTCTTCAGAGCCGATTGTCCGTGACTCAACCCCGTGGGACGTTTGCTTATCGTCGCCTCCGAGGATCCGCTGTCCCGCGAGAAGTTGTTATCGGGACGTGATGGATCACTTCAGTCTCAACTTCTCGAGTTGAATTTCCGTGGGGTCAGCGCATCTGTGAGGCTTCGCCTTCCCACACCCGCTCGAAGACCGTACCGGCCGTCTCGGAGAACAGCGACGACGCGCGCTGCGGCTGCACGCCCTCGTCAGTCGGGATCGGGTAGAACGCCGCACGGAGCACGGCGACGGGGGCTCCCTGTGACTCGTGTTTCAAAGTACGACATGGGAGGCAGAACATGTCGCCCGTATCGGGTCGAGAGTAAGTCGACCCTCGGAATCGGGGCACTCGAGCCACCGATACTGAAAGTGGACGACACGCTCGCCTCAGCGAATCAGAAAACGCAGCGTGAGACAAAACGTGTGTTATTCGCAGCGGAGGGTGGGTGTCCCTCTCTCCACCCACGAGTCATCGAGTCGGGGTTGGAAATCGCGTCGTGCGGGGGACAGGCCACGATTTCAGTCGTGGGTAGCTTCCCATTCGGCGAACGGGTCGTTCACACAACATCGCTCGATGTACGCACGTTGCATCGCTTCGATGGCCGTCGAGAGAGCAGTCCCATCGTCAAGTCGGTCGCGAACCTGCTCACGCTTCCAGACACTTGGGGATGTTTGGGTCGCCCACCGTTCCTCGAGCGGTCCCACCAACTCGTTGATTCGTTCCGTCTCAAATCCCCGATCTCGCAGTCCAACACGTGCAATGTCGAACAGTTCTGGATAGATGACTCGGGGATCGTTAGTTCGCTCACCTGCCTGGGTCACCCACGCGAGGGTGGCATCGAATCCATCGCGAGCGGCCGCATAAAACGAGTCGTGAGTCACTTCCCACGGCAGTTCAGCAAGCGGGTGGTCGGTGACAACGAGCCCGTGGAGAACCCCTGCCAGAAGCGCTTGGAACGCGATGACGCCCTCAGTACTTGGCTGGGCGGCCAACACCCGATATTCGAGACGCGGCCCCGTTGGTCCGAATACAGGCCGAACCCACCGCCAGAAGGTCCCTTGCTTGTGGAGGAACTCCCAGTGGTCGTCGATGAAGCCCTCTCGAGGACCGTCCTCGACCCACTCTCGGAGATACGGCGCACACCGTCGGTCTGCAACGATGCAGTCGACCGCATCGACAGGGTGCTCAATATCAGCCGGGAGACGCACTTTCCCCGGCTCGCGAACGTTCATCGACTCGAAGACCGCCACACGGAGTTCAACGCCTGCATCCAGTACTGTCTCAGGTGCAGGATCGGTGTACAGACTCGGTGGCAGAAACGGTGCGTTCGCCGCCAGCGCGAGCATCGGTCCGAGCGTCCGCACTGCGAGAGTGAAGTACTGCGCAAACTCTCCCATGGGTGGCTGAATGTGGACCTGCATCGACGTCGCCAGCGACTCGACGAGAATCGACGAAAACGTCCGCTGACACCCAGGGAGCGACAGTTCGACCGGGCCCCCAGCAGTGATGTCGGCGTCAAGTGCGTAGTACCGAGCCGCAGATGAGAGATTGCTCGGGATTTGCTGTCCTGCAACCTCGTGGGCGGCCGTCAGGTACGCAAGTGCGCCCTGTGGTGGTCCGAGCGTCCACATGCCGTCAGTGACGAACCTGTAGTCGTAGTCTGCGAGTTCATCTCGGAGGATCCCAACGCGCTCGTTGAGACTCCGCGCCTGTTCTGTGATGCCTGCCGGATCAAAGGTCGTCGCTGGTGTATTCACCTCGGCGTTATGCTGGCCGAGTTCGCGCTGACAGCCAGTCTCGAAGACCGCGTCCGGAATCGTGACAAGCCGACCGTCGGTGTCGACGGCGTATCCCTCGAGTTCCAGTCCAAGCGTGAATTCGCCGTCAAAGTTCCCGGCCGCAAGCGCCTCGCGAAGTGACGCCGCTTGCGACGACACTCGCCGATCGAACTCATCGTGGATCGCAGCCTTCCGGGTTCGTCGGACCGTATCCACCCAGTCCATACCACCAGTTTCTCCTCCATCTCTATGAGAGTTGTTAACACATGTGGGTATCGGTACGTTGCTCGGCACGCACAACACCGACACGAGCACACTGAACCCCCCTCAAAGAGGACGAACGCGGCCTGCCAGAGATGCCGCTACAAGAAGTTCTCCACGACTGCAGTTGGAGGCGTTCCCCCCAACGGGTTTCGGCTGATCACTGTCGTCAAATGCAGATACGCGTGTGAGACTGTCAGGTTGTCGAAGCGGGGTCAGCCCATCCCCTATCAGACCATCTCTACCTCAACCACGAATGAGAAAGAACACGAGGCGGACCACCGACGGCGACGACGTAGACGGAATCGCTCGCCGTAAGAACGCTACACAGTTGTCTCAGACACGTCTCTGATCTGCTCACGGCTAAAGACGGCCCCGTAAATAAACGGGATCACTCCGGCGACAAACCCAAGCCCAACTGTGAGGGGGCCAAGCACGACCCCGACTGGTCCAAGTCCCAGCACCAGCGCGCCGATCGTGAGCCCACTCAGCAGAACGGTGAACCCACCGAGTCGAAGCCACCGACGCTGTGACGCCAAGACGCCAGCAACGACGCCTGCAGAGGTGAGTTTCTGGGCGACGGTTCCGAAACGGCATACGTACATGGCGGCGCTTGTCATCGCCGTCGTCTATGCGTTTTATCGGAGTCGCGCCACTCCTGACTCGACGACAGCACTGCGTTTTCGCGCGCTTGCCTACGCATTCGTTGGGGTGGCGACGTGGCTCCAACCTGCTGAAGCATTCGTGTGTTCGTCGCACTCGGTGGCGTCGACATCTTAACTGCCGATTCAAATTCGCCCCGTGAGTTGGCGGTTCTCGTCGGGGTGTTCGTTACCTCGTTGCTGCCGTTCATGATTACGAATCTGCTCATTGCAGGGAACCCGTTCAAACCGCCACATGTGTTGCCCCGATATACGGGGGAACTGCTCGGGCCTGTTGGCAACCCAGTATCCGATGGTGGGACGTCGACCGGCGACACACAAACGCCACGTAACCCCACGCAAACGCCCTCTGGTGACACTGCATCGCCACGGAGTAACCCATTTCTCCAAGAAAACCTCAAAGCCGTGGGCAAACGGTCGGCTGCGGCAGCACTCGCCGCCGTCGCTCGCTTCTGGCGAATGCTTTCGGCAGGATTCACTGCCGTGCTCGAACCCACACGTCTCTATCACGTGTTCATCCGCGGGGGCTACATCGAGGCAGTCGCCCGCAAGGACCTGGGCCACGCGATTACTCTCTCACTGCTCGAGTCGGCACCCATTTTCGCGGCGCTCATCGCACTTCCTGGGGCACTCAGTCGGCGACTCCGCGGCACCGACGTGTCTGTCCTTCTTGCTCGTCGCCGCTCACTTTCCGCTCGCCACGCCACTGACCTTCTGGTCGCCGCTATCGCCGTCCTCTTCGTACTCTTCTATCTCCCGCGACTCCCCCTGCATGTAATGATCACGGTGCGGTATCTCCTACCCGTGATGCCGCTACTCCTATATGCTGTGTTCCGCCTGCAGCAGGTCCACGATCTCCTTGGGTATCCACGTACCTTGGTGCCGTCTTCGCCGTCACCGTCTGCATCGGCGTCCAACTGCTCGTCGTTGCTCTCATCCTCTTAGATACGAACCTGGGCGAAGCAGCGCAGGTCCACGCGTGGGTGAACCTCGTGGCGGCGACACTTCTCGCTGGGTGGGTCCTCGCACAGCGTCGCCTTTCCGAGCACACGGGGTGGCGCCGCCATCCTGGGCCTGACTGCAGGCGTCACAACCAACTTCCTGCTGTTGGCGGGGATCGTCTATTTCGCGCTCGAGCCAGGATTCGTCTTGCCTCACATCGAACTCCTCAGCGAGCGTGTGAGTTGGTTCTGAGGCGGTAGATCGGTCTCGTGTTGGCTGGCCACGGTGACAACGGCCCTGTCTCGAGAACATCCACAGGTGACGACGGACACGCAGTGCAACAGAGAAGTAGCGTCTCTGAGGACGTCACTCGTTCCGTGGGTGATATGCTTCGAGGTCGGCGTCGTGTTCTGCGATGAGGTAATCACGGATCGCGATAGTCGCATTCCACACCGTATCGATGCGTTCTTCGAGTTCCTCATGATCGGACGTGGCCGGGGCTGTTCCTTCCTCGTTTTCGAGTTGTGCTTCGAGATGTGCGACCTGTTGGTGGAGTCGCGAGACCTCGTCGACGAGTGCTGCGGCACCCTCTGGCGTTTGTGCGTCGAGTTTTGCTGCCAGTGTCTCACCCTTCTCGGTGATGGTCGCAATCTTCGGTTGGAGACGGCCGTTCTTCATCGGGGGTTGCTCGGTTGTGACGAGTCCGTATTCGTCGGGTCCGAGTTTCCCGTTTAGACGGTAGGTGATAAGTCGATGTCGAGAGAGGTGGGTGATAGGTGAGAGAGGGACTAAGATCCTGGCCGAGGCGTGACACAGGTGTGAGACGTTTCTCGTGCAATCTGGTGTGTGAGCGGCCGAACTCAAGGGTACTCACGACAGCTGCTCGCTGGCTCTGAGACATACCCCTCGTCATGAGTGAAAGAGCGGTGGTTTCGAGTGGTTGACGCACTCTCTGGTCGGCGTCGACTTACTGTACGTTCTAAGACGGGCCTGCTCAATGGCGCTTCTACTGGTCTAGTTCACGAAGACACACCACCGTTTCCAGTATTTCTAGTACTCGGCGAGTGGAGAACACCCCTCGTTTCCGTTGTTCAAAGAAGCAATTGGAGAATTTCGAATCAAACACCGTTCTCAACTCCTTTGGGGTCGCTGCTGAAAACGGGGCGATTGAGATTCAATTCCGTCGAGAAGCCGAGAAGTCGACTGTCTAGAGAATCGAGATCGGCGATACGGGCCCTTGAGAAAGAATCAACAACTGAAACCAGCTGCGGTCCCATTCTTTCCAATCATCCTCTCACGATGTGTTTTGACACGTTCGTCGGCAGCTGATCACTGGACTCCGGAGCGAGGATGAAAATCCCCATTATGCTGGTATAAAGCACGAATAATTTCTGGAAACCCAATAGCTGGCCTTTAAGCTTATATGATTCACTCTGCTATCGGTTGGTAATAAAGTGAGCACGAGATGAGCACTCATGCCAACCATCCACAAGTCGGTCTCCACAGAACCTGCTGCCAAGCGGTTCTGAATCGTGTTTCCGGACGGCCCGCCTCCCACAGTAAGTGGGACACACCCCACACCGATCGGCTGGCGAGCACCACCAGTCCGCTGGGGAGGCGTCGCTCATGAACGACCACATTGCCGACGCACAACAGTGTGTGGACGACGAATACCAGGCGACTGATGACCGACTATCGGCCATCGAGCGGTTTCTCTCGCGGGTGTCATCGCTGCAGACAGTACAACACACAGCGACACAGCCCCGCGCAACGGCGTCTGGTCACACCGCGAGTCACACAGCATCCGCTGAAGACGATGCCTGTCGGACCGTTCGGACCATCTTCGACGAGACGATTGGCGCCGAAAGTACACAGGACCTGGAGCGCTCAGAGTCGGTGGTGACGACGATGAGCGAAGAGCTGTCTGAGCCGGTCGCGTTTGCACTTGCACCCGGCTCGAACGGATCGTTCACCGACGAGGTGAAACAGGCGGTCCTCTCGCGAGCAACGAGTCGAAAAACAGAAACGAAGGTGCTGAAACAGGTTCTTGAGCAGGAGCGCTCGCTGTTGGCGGAGACGAGATCCCTGGTTGAGGAACTCTCTGCAACCCGCTCTGAGATCGACAGTGAATCGTTCGAGACGCTCAGCTTCCCTGAACTCCAAGCTCATCACGAAATACTGGACACGTACCGCACACGGTGTGATGAGTTCCTCACACGACGCCAATCGTTCCTCCAAGACTCCACAGCGCGACTTCCACACTCCGAGATCACTCACAGGACATTCGTGCTGTATCTGTATCAGGATCTCGAACTCAACCATCCGATATTGGCCACCATCGCCGATTGTGATGACTCGTGTGCAGCGACCCAATGGGAGATTCGAAACCAACTGGTTCGAACGGTGTGATTACAGGTCGAGGAACTGGCTGCTGATGCGCTTCGGACTTTTTGCTGGACGTCACGGAGGATAACCGTGACCTCCAACACCGATTCGTCGCGTTTGTGGGCGAAGACACGGGAACAACAGTCAGATACGCTACTCGACTTGCATTGTTCATTGGGGAGAGGGTCTTGTCCGCCTGCATTTCAGAGACCATAACTCCGACCCAGTCATAGTAGTCCTACGCATGAGTGGTGGGGAGTGGCCCACCTTGACCGAAGCGACTATTAGAGAACTATCCAGATCTAAATCCTACGAGCGGGGACAGTCCTACTACGAGCGGGGAGCGGTCAGTGATGTGATTCGGCGCGGCGAGACAGTCCGGGCCGACGTCAACGGGAGTCAGTACCAACCCTACACGGTTACCATCGAATTCGACGACGTTGGGGTCGCTGGCACGGACTGCTCTTGTCCCTACGACCACGGCGGTATCTGCAAGCACCGGGTTGCTGTGCTGTTGACGTGCATCCGTGATTCCGAGAGCGTGCGCGATCGACCACCGATTTCGGAACTGGTCGCCAACGCGGATCGAGAGACACTTCAGGATCTGCTCATCGAACTGGCCAACAACCGTCCGGAGGTGACCGATTGGCTCGAGACTCGCCTCACCTCTACTGCGTGGCCGTCTCTTTGACTGTGTACACTCCGAGGAGTGCGTCGTCAGTGAACTCTGTACCGACCGCTCGATACGCAAGACGAGGATACAGTGCCGCTGCGAAGCGAATCACTGACTGACGCTGGTACCCATCACCGTCTCCGTAGAGCGTTCTGCACACCTCGAAGCACTCATCGAACAGTGCGGCTCGGTCCTCGAGTTCCATGTTTTTGACCTCGTCTACTGCACGGTTCACCTGATTAGCTGCTCCCGAAGACAGAGCGTCGGCGAATGCTGCTGGTGTCCGCTCCATGAGCCACCGTTCTCTGGATAGTCGTGTAATTCCTCGGACCGAAACATGCGAAGAGCGAGCGCCCAGGTTCGGACACATCAGTATCGCTTCCCGGTCGGGTCCATGGCCTCGATCGAATGTGGGTCAAATCGACGATAGGATGTTCCTGCTCTGTGATGCATCAGACGAAGTGCCCGCTGTGATCGAGGGAAGACTCCCATCAGCGTCGATGAAGTGCGGAAAATTCGTCAAGGATGATGACCGCACCTTGCTCTGCGAGGTAACCAAGAAGCGACTCCCACTCCTGTTTGATCCGGTCGACCCCGGGAAACGACTCCGACGCGACATCAACGGACTCGGTGAGTTGTACCTTCGATGTTGTCTCGGTCACTTGGTACAGCACGGTACCGTCACGGCCTGAGAGGGATTGTCGAACGAGTTCGGTCTTACCGAGGCGACGACGACCGAAGATGACGCCCATGTCAGCCTCAGCTGCGTCGTAGCAGTCTCAAAGCCGCGAGAATTCTGGTTCCCGATTCACGAATTGGTCCATACTGCCCGATGTCCGGACACCGGCACAATACTGTCGAGTAGCTAAATTCAAAAGAGGCTATTCTGAACTTGCCTATCTGAGAATAGTTCATTGTCCGCTGTTTCTGCACGACGTCACTCGCTGGATGCTTATCGAAAGAGTCGACCAACCCGAGCAAACACGCTCCTCGTATCTGTCTGGTGGGCGTCCGTCGTCGCAGGCTGACGCGCTTCTGTGAGTTCGTCTCGAAGCATCTTACACTCTTCTTCGAGTATACTCACACGCTCTTCGAGGTATTCAAGTGTCTCTTCAGTCGTCGTGAGCCGGTGCAGTGTCTTCTCAGTAACTGGGTGTAGCGTCTCTGTGGATAGCGCGCGAGGTGTCGATGCGGACTGTGTTGAACTCACAGTCGCTGACGCTGCCGATGACGATGGCGACGGCGTATAATGCTCCGTCGTTCGGTCACACGCCCGCTGGATCGTCCGCTCGCCGTAGGTACTGCCGTCCACGAAGTGTTGCTCGTCCCATTTGTCCCGATACAGCCCTGATCGACTAAACAGCCGATTCATCCGGTGTGTGTCCCCGCCACTCCAGAACGCAAGCAAGCAACACAGCGCCATGTCGGCCTCAGAGTGACTGTCATACTGACTCGTATCGCCACCCCACAGTCGCGTGAACTTCGCACCGTTGGCAGCCGTCTTCGCTCGCTCAAGGAGTTCCTCATCACTGAGCGTGGGAGTCGCCGTCGATGATGGCTCGTCCGCCGCTTCGGTTGTCGACGCCGCTGTTGACGCCGTGTCCGACGCCGCGAGATATTCTGTGGCGATCGCACCGAGGACAGCCGTTCGGTGGTTGACCGTTGCGGGAGTTCCATCGACGTGGTCGCCAGTGACGGTGAAGAATCGCGATTCCATGTACATCTCCACATCGCCGCTTCGATTCCGGCTCGTGGGCATCGTCCCCCGACACAGCACGTGACAGCCCGTTCCCGAGGGGCTCACTTCGGTGTAGGAGTCGAGTTGCCCGATGAGCTCCGCTACCCAGGGTTCGAAGGTGCCGCTCTCGGGGTCGCGACAGTCATCGAGGTCGACGCCGACGAACGCATCATCGGCGGTGAACACAAATCCGAGGCCGGCCTCCCCACGCTGTTGTGCGGCTGTGTAGGCCGTCTCGTAGGACGCCCACGTGTCGGCGTCTGTGGTCGACGCAAACGACCCCGTCGCTGGGTCGATTGGGACTTTGGTGGGCTTTCCAGCACCTCGATCGCGGGTGCGCCAGCAGACCCACTGGTCGACATCGCGGAGTGCGGTAGGAACGGTGGCTGTATCAGGAAGCGTTGGTTGCATCGTGATCAGTGTATTTGTTACCAACACACATACTCTCGTAACTATTTCTATTGATTATATTTTATTGTCATTCACGCCATGAATTGACGTGCACTCCTCGGAGTGAATTCACAACCGCAACGGGGTGAGCAGGGGTGCGGAGAGGGTACCTCGGCGAGCTTCAGACCTCGACGGGGGTTTCACAAGCGTCGTCTCTGTCCGGAAGAACAGTCGTGTGAACACCACCAGTGGGGGTGAACGGTGAGTCAGAGAGTCGGTTCCAGCCACGGCTCATCGCAGAGAGTGGTTTCGACACACTGAGTATGGACGCGTAAACGGACAACTGAACGCACGTGTGAGAATCACGATGCAGAGAAAGAGCCAGCCAGGCACGCACAACCGCCCGATATCGGCGAGATGGCTCTGATGACGTGATGCTGTGGACGCGTCGTCGCACACTCGAGATGCACCCCTCAGTGCAACTCAGAGGCGCAGTCACACTCACAGCGAGGACATGATAGTAGCCGGCGACACACAGTCGGGTCGATTCATACCCCTCGAAAATTTTCACAACCCCATGCAGTCTGCGGGTTTTGCGCGGTTGTGAACCGTCCAAAACGGGGTGGTGGGACCGCTCACACATCCCGGTCGGCGCCAGTCGGAGAGAACTCGAAATCCCACTCGAAGACGCCGCTCGCTACCACGAGCGTGGCATACGCACATCGCGAAGACGCGTCGCCGGCCAACGCGAATCCAGCGTCACCACTCGACAACGCATCTCGAACGGCGGCTTTTCACAACCCCGTTCCGTCTCTCGGTTTTGCCGTTGTGGCGACGAACCAGCCACCAACTTCGATCACTCGCCGTCCCGCCGAATCGCCCATACACAGGCGTCTCACTCCACTATGGCCTGCTCGGGATGTCCTAGCCGACCTGCCCCCATCGTACTGATGCAGTGACCACGCACCGCTTTTCGCCTCATCTCTTTCCGGAGCTGTGCAGTCGTTGTGTCACCACCAGCACGGACTGAGAACGCCCTAGACCGCGCTAACACCACGCTTACCCGCTCAAAAGGGGTTGTGAATCTCGGACGCCGGCTGACCCATTTCGAAGTCGCAGCACCCGTCGTTACCAAGTAAACTCCAGTCGTTTCAGCGGTAACCCGAGATGAGTCGAGTTGGTGCTGCTAGTCCTCAAGGAGCATATCGCGAACGTACAGGAGTGTATAGATGGCCGTACAGCCCGGTGTGTCGATCGAGAACCGCCGCGGCTGTGAACTCTCGCTGTAGGTCTTCTCGACACGAGGCGGCCCCTCGGCGGGCGTGTTGAGCGCCTGCAGCACAGTATGGGCCTCTGCTCGGTTCATCGTGAGCCAGATGGCTTCCTCGGGCTCGCAGGCAGCCATCTTGTCGTAGTCGTCCGGAACCCCCGTTTTGGCGTCGTTGTTCACTCGTTCGGCTTCGAGTGCGACGACGATGTCGCCTTGTGCATCCAGCCCGGCCGCATCTAAGCGACCACCATCGGGAGTCGGATGGTACGTCACAGCCTCGATGACGCTCGAGTCCTCGGCGTCGACAAACGCGTGTTCGAGATACTGTCGGCCGATCTCAACCATCAGGATGTGCTGGCTCGACTCGCTCAAATCGCCCTTTCCATCGCCGTGTGAAATCCCCTGACGATATCCCTCACGGATGAGTTCGCGGCCCGCCGCCGACACCGTGTACAATCGATGGGGATGGTTCCCATCGTGTCGGAGCACGCCGTCCTCGACGAGTGTCTGCACATCCGCTGGCTCGATGCCGACGTACTCGCGGAGCCGAACCATACTGTCGGTGATGAGATTGTACTCACGCTCGTCGTACCGACCCTGATGTGCGTTGTAGACTGCCTGCAAGAAAGCGAGCTGGCGATCCGAATAGCCACTCTCGGTGCGCTCTTCTGCAGAGAGAGTCAGATTGAGCGCGTGAATCGGGATGTCGTCGCGGTCGACACGGTCGAAACTGAAACAACATTCGATGGCATCGCACATCCCCTCAAACGTCGGCGCATAGCGGTTCCGACACCCAGTGCAGATGAGGGCGTGTTTCGCCTCGTCGTAGTCGACAACCAGTGGGAGACGCTTCGTCAGGGGGAGTGCGCTCTGGATGGGCGACGTGTGGGTAGTGGTGGTCGTCTCTGACTGGTCGGTAGCGGACTGTGTGGATTCATGCGGGGGCTGAGAACCGGTCTCTTGTGGGACGGGCTCTGGCTCGTGGCTGTGGGTGAGTGGCAGTCCACACTGACTCTGCGTCCGTGACTGAACACGCTCGATAGCGGCGGCCACGCGTTGCTCCTCACGCATCGAAAACGGCATTGGTCCTTCAGGATGCCCCGGTGGCAACGGCTGTGAGGAAAGGACGAACGGCCGGGGTTCAGGCTGGGCGAACGGTGCGGGGAGGCTCACCAACCACTGCCCGCGCTGCAGCGCTCGAAGCCGATTACCCACCTCTGGGGGGTCCATATCGGCCGTCGCGAATCGCCGCTCGAAGCGCTCGTCGACGGCGACGTTCCCCGAGACGATCGTCGAGACGTTGTTCAACAGCTCTGCATACGCCCCGACGTCGGCCGCCTGCAACTGCGCAGGAAACTGCATGGCGAGCGTCACCGCAAGTGAAAATTCCCGCCCCCGCGCCAACAGATCAGACAGGAGACTCGAGACAGCAACGCTGGAGGCTTCCTCGACGAAGAGATTGACGAGTGGATACGCCTCATCGTCGCCGACTCGGTGACGCCGCTTCAACGCCGTCCACAACTGTGAGAGCAACACGAGCGTGATGACGCGCTGGGCCTCCGGGCGCAACGCTCCCAGATCGAAGATGACGACGGCATCTTCGTCGATGATCGTTCGGAAGTCGAACTGGGGGTGGGTGGAGTCGTCAGTCTCGGCATCGACAGTGACGTGATTGAAGAGGTGACCCAGACGTTCATCGGCCGGTATCTTCTCGATCCGATTGGCGACACCTTGCATCAGTTCGTCGAACGAGCGCTTGCTGTTGGTCGTGATGCCACCGAGCATCCGATCGAGCCCATCGTCGCTCACGGGCGGTGCATCACGCGAGTCGTGCATCTGTGCGGCTGCTTCTTCGAGGTCGTCGTGCCCGAACGCATCGTGACCGTTGACCGGGTCGAACAGCGCCTTCACGAGATAGCGAATGATATCGGGCGAGCGAACCGCGCGGTCGAAGCGCTCGCGTCCCATCACCTGTCGCAGGATGTCGAGATAGTGGTCGACGACGTCCTCGACGGCGGCTGTCCGGTCGATGCCGTCGGCGAGCTGCTCGCGAATGTCGAAAAACGAGATCGCGGGCAGTGTCTTCGCACAGTCGAAGTAGTAGACGTTCCGCAACGACCCATACCGTGCGTAGTGGGCTCGCAAATAATCGATCGGCAGATCCCCGCCCTTCGGGTCGATGAGGATGTCTACGCCATCAGTGGCCGCGTGGTTATCGAGCATCGCGTTCAACAGCGACGTTGATTTACCCGACCCCGTCTTCCCGAACCAGGCGATGTGCAGTGGCTGCAACGACGGCGGGAGTGCGACGGGCGCTGTCTCCGACGCTCGGTCTGCAGTCTGTGGTCGCCCGAGGGTAAGCCCTGGCGTGCGGTACGTCGCCAGTCTCTCGAGGGGTGGTCGCGGCACCGACGATTCCTCGCCGTGTGTGATATCGAGTGCGCGCGTGCCTGCAGTGGTGAGTCGCGCCCCATCAACGAGACAGAACGACGGCAGTGAGGCGGGGTCGACAACGAGACAGGGGCTGTGGTTGGCCGTGATGGGCAAGCAGTGGGTGAGCCGGCGGCTCCCCCGTGGCCCAGAGCGGAACGTTTGTGCTGTGATGTGCTCAGAGAGCGTGTGAGCTGGGTCGCCGGTCACGACGTGGGGACGAACCGTGTAGTAGGTGGTGCCGACGTCGCTGAAGGCTGCCTCGAGGGTGGCGATTGCGTCGTGTGGCGGCTGCTCATCGTCGTCGCTGCCGATCGCCACAGCGCGAACGTTCACGTCGAACGACCGGCGTGTGTCTTTCGCATCGAGTTGTGCGATGCGCTCGGCGTGGCTGTGGTCCAGCTCGTCGACGGAACGCTCGCGAATCGGGCGGTCGTCGACACTGCCGAACCAGCGTTGGATGAACGTATCTTCGTACGCGAGCAAGTCATCGCGACGCAGGGCTGCCTCGGCTGTCCAGTCGGGCTTCGGGCGGACGAGCACTTGATACACCATCGGGACCGGAGCGGCGGCCATCGCATCGACGACGGTCGCAAGTGGATTGCGGGTTCGACGGTGGTCGCTCTCGAAGTCGGCATAGTCGGTGAGTTTCAACTGCCAGTCGTGGCGGCGTTCGGCGTGGCCGTGAAACTCGATGCCGGCAACAGAGAGTGTCGGCGTGTCGGCGTCGCCTATGCGGTCGTCTGCGTCAGTCGGCTGGGACTGGGGTGTCGTCGTCGGAAGCGCGAGTGTCGTTGCTGTGAGTTCGTAAGCGTCGGGAAAGAGCGTCCGTGCGAATTGTCGAAGCCGGTCGAGTACGGCTTCGTCTGTTATCGAGAGGTAATACTCGAGGTCGGCTGTCGCATCCGGTTTGACGAGCAGCCACTCGACACATGTTGTTTCCGTCTGTTGGGCAAGCCGATGTAACGTCGTGAACTGTGTGTGAACGGTCTCGAGTGTGAGCGTCTCGTCCGTGGGGGTGATTTTGAGTGCCGGTCGCTCCGCTGGCGTAGCCTGTGGTACCTGTGGCGTCTGTGCTGGGTCATCGTCGACGGGCGTGTGACTCATATCGTGTGTATTGGTCTCATACAACACGCACGACGAGATAAATTCGTCGGAGACTATTTGCATCAAAACACTGTCTTGTTGACGAAAACCGCTGGCAGAACCAGCAGTGAGATTGTACGCGAGTGGGAGTGCCTGTAGCGTCGCATTCAAATCGTCGGCTTCGCCATCCGCGAGTAGGGCTCCCTGCACCTACGACAGCGCAGGCCAGAAATTAATCGGCGTGAGTCCCCACCAAACGTTGCCTCCCCCGCATCCCGGAATGCGTCGTCGCCCCACTCTTGATCCCGACTCAATGTTTGTAGCTCTGGAAGCTATCGAACAAGACGAATGTCGCTGCCTTCGCGGACGATGTTGAATATGGTTCCTCCCTCGAGTTTGAGTTCGTCGCGAAGGTTCTTCGGAATCGTCAACCGCCCCCGTTCGTTCAGCGTCGCTGTCCCGTACGTTTCCTCATCTGTCGGTCCTTCATCGTTCGTATTCATCGGTCCCCCTGTGTTGTTTGAGTGGCGGAATCACCATCTCTCTGGGGGACTGCTCGGAATGGCCTCTCAGAGTGGTTCTGAAGAACGAACGCCCTCGGTTCGGGGTCGGAGGCATATCTCGTTCCTGATGGCTGCAATTCAATGTCTCTCTTCGGGACATTCACTCGAGCGACTCAAGCTTCTGGACGAGTTTCGCATAAAGGTTCGGCGCACAGAACCATCCCTCCTCAACCATTGTATCCAGTGTCTCCCGTGCTGTTTCCGTGGTAATCGTACCGTGTTTGACGCAGTGTAAGATGAGATATGCTGCCCCCCGCGTCTGAATGTCCTCTGTCTCAGCAACGTCTCGTCCATAGTGTTCGTCCATCACTGCAGTTGCCTCTCGTTGCTTGGCAAGTGCCAAGACGGCTACGTCGGCTGCACTCAGATTGGGGTTCTGTTGGATTCGACGTGCGAATGGTGTTTCATCGGCTGCTGCCACCTCAAACAGGTGGTTTTCGACACCCTGTTCGATTCGTCGAGCGTCCGGATAACCGTGTTCGATGCCAGTTGTGACGACCTCTGTGTACACGTGTTCCGGGATGAGGCGCGATCCATCTAGATGGGAGACAATGTCCAATTGGTCGGCTTTTGCGAGATAGATGAGCGGGGTCGCATCGAACACCCACATCGAATCAGAGATCCTCAAGGTCAGCAGCTGTGTGGTCGCTTCCGACCCACGTGATTTCGTGTTCTTTTGCGAGTTGGGCGAACTCCCACACGTTCAACCCAGCAAGCTCGGCTGCCTTCGAGAAGGTGACTTCTCCCGCCTTGAGCTTCTCAAGTGCGCGCTCTTGTCGCCACTCTTCGAGCCCTTCTGCGAGGAGCTTTCGAATTCCGGTACTTCGGTCGAGTTTCTCTGATTCGAGATATTCCTCAAGTTCTTCTTCGAACTCGTCCGGAACGCGCGCGGAAATCGTGCCCATAGAGTATACAATGTATTCTTTGTATACAAAGGCTCTGGTGGGTTAACTTCCGATACTCGGGGAGTTGTTCTCGTCGACGGTGAGTACTATGAACCGAGCGACTCCCTGAAAGCCCCCGACCGCTCAACTCCCGCGACCACGCGAGACTGCGTCTCGCTGGCTTCCGTTCGCTTCGCGTACGGAATCCCCGCTGCGCGCCTCGCTTCGCTGCGGTGCTTGCGGGGTCGGGGTTCGCCGAGCGTCCGGCCCCTTTCGACTCCACCCGTAGTGAGGACAAGTCGTCGTCGTCTCGTGTGTGGTCGATGTGTCCGCGACGGCACGCCCCGCTCGCCTCCTGCCGCCCACGGACGGCACGCCTCACTTCGTTCGCCGTGCCCCGTCCCGGTGCGACGGTAGTCGCACCGGGTGTCGCTCGGACCCTCCCGGTCCGCCAGCAGGATAGTCAGGCGGTTTCTGCGCGCCTGCGGTGCTCGAAACGCGCACAGACTATCTCTGCTGGCCGCTCGCTGTGGGCGGCCCGGCGCGCGGTGCTGGTTCTGTGGCCTCAAAGGCGCGTCTCGCTCGCTCCCGATGGTCGCTCACGAAGGCGCGAGCGAGACGCGCGGACGTCGGTGACGAAGCGTTGGGCGGAGATGAGACTCATGTAGGAGTGAGTGTCGGAGAAGACGCGGTAGGAGGCGCGCCTTCGGGTAGAAACCCATGAAGGACTACAGCAACATCGGTGAAGAAGATTTGGAGCGACAAACGACTGACCGGACGAACGAGTGTCCCGAGTGTGCGGGGCGACTCGGTGTGTCTGGGATCGAAACGATCTGCGGTGAGTGTGGGTTAGTGGTGCGGACGGACGCGGTCGACTGCGGGGTGTCACCAAGCGCGCACAAGCAGCTGGATGGGTCGGGACGACAAGAGTGGGCCATCGAGCCGACGACGGCGTTCAGAGTCGACAAGGGGCTGCACACGACGTTCTTCCTGCGAAGTGATGGGTACGGCAATCAACTCTCGGGGACGCAGCTGAGCCGCTGGCGCTGGCTGCGACGGCTCGACCGGCGCATGGCCAAGCGGGATGCGCGGCTGAACGAGGCGCTCCGAGATGTGCAGACGATCGGCGGGAATCTCGGACTCCCGGGATACGTCCGTGAGGAAGCGTGTGCGCTCATGCGTGTGGCGAGTGAGAAGCGACTGCCGGGCGGCTGGATGGCCTGGGAGTCGCTGGCGGGTGGGGCAGTGTTGTTGGCGGCACGGCGAGTAGGGCTTCCCATCGGGTCAGAAAATGTGGCCATGTTCGCGAAGACAGACCACGAGCGACTCTGTGCGGCGGCGCGGAAGATCCGTATCGAGGGTGGGTTGGTCGAGCAGTATCCACCAGTTCGGACGGGAGCAGTCGACGCTGTGTTGGCAGGCTTAGGCGATGTCGTGGATGTGCGGACGCTTCTTGAGTTCGCCCAGATCGGGCGGTATCTCCTCTGGATGGCGGATGACGAGCCGGTCGGTGGCGGGACGGCACGCCTGACGGTCGCGGCGGCGGCCGTGTATGCGGCAGATCGGTTGACCCCCGGAAAGAGTCTGACCCAAGCGCAGGTGGTCGCGGCGGCACGGCCGGTGTGTGCGACATCGAAATCGAAGGTCGCACAGTACTCGCAGGCACTCTACAACACCTACGAGACACGGCATGGACGGGTAGCGCCGACGACGGTGCTCGAAGCGAAGCGTGACACCGTGGCTGTGCGGTAGTCGACGTCCTCGGCTGCTCCTTTTTCGTCGCCAGCCACCCACAACCCACCTCCCCACCCACCGCTCCCGGCCTCTAGCGAGGCCGGCAGCCACGACCGAGGTCTGTGGGAAGCTGTCCCTTGGAGTGTTGTTTGTGAGACGATGAACAAGAGATGAGCGAGAAGTGCCCTGGTGAGTTCTTCTCCTCAATTGACTGGTGATCAAGCGTCTCCGACGATGTCGTCGCGGTCAACAGCGGCCTCGCGGTCGATTGCGTGAACCCGTTTCGGGCGAAGAGCGCATATTCATGCGTTACTGACTCACCGCTTGGTGACCATCGAATCTCGTCGGTGTGGGCTTCGAGCGACGCAAGCGCGCTGTAGTCGAGCGAGGAGTTCGTGAACTTGCACTCGCCTGTGACCATCGTGCCATCGTTCGTCAGACCGACAATATCGACTTTGTGCTCCTTGTACCACCACCGGCCGATATCGATGAACGTGTCCGCAGGGTACAGGTCCGGAAGGGCCTCTTGACAGAGTATTTCGAGCTCCTGGCTCGCGAAATCGGCCAGCTCCGGTTCGATAACGGCCTCGTAGGCAGCGCTGCCCAGTCGGTCATACCGGTCTTCGTTCCCATAGACGAACCGGAACCAAAACCGAAACAACGGGTCGAGAATCCGATAGCGACCCCGACGTGACTCCGAGGAGCGACTCCCACTCTTGTTTGATCCGGTCGACACCAGGAAACGACTCTGAGGCGACGTCGACGAACTCGTCGAGTTGCACCTGCGGCGTCGTCTCGGTCGCTTGGTACAGTACAGCGTCGTCGCCGTCTGACAGCGACTGTCGAACGAGTCCGGTTTTGCCGAGGCGACGACGACCGAAGATGACGACCATCTCAGCCTCATCCAAGTCATAGCACTCCCGAAGCCGCGAGAGTTCAGTCTCCCGGTCCACGAATCGGTCCATACTGTTCAACGTCCGGACACCAGGATACTACTTCCGAGTAGCCAATTCTGAAATAGGCTATTTTGAAATAGGCTATGTGAAAGTAGACACCGTCAAAACCATCCTCGAGACGTATCAGAACACGAGAATTCTAATTGACGAACGAGGTCGGGGAAACCCCACCGTCACGAAAATCCTAAAGAAGTGCGCGTAGACCGGAGTATCCACGAAGAGGAGACGGTCGCTCGCGTCGAGGATGGCACTACTGTCCGACCTCGAGTGCGGGGGATGCTCGCGCCTGTAGGCGCGTGGAGGATGCCCAGCTGCAACCGAGTCTCTGTCAATGACCGAAGGGGATCACGCCTACAAAATCCCTGACCGACCGTTCCAAACGTTCACGACTCCCGGTACAGTGTATGTAGCTAATGGCCTTGGAGGGAACTGCAACGCAGATCAACGAAAGCGTCATAGAGAGCATTGAGGCGCTCGCCAATCAACAACGGTTGGAAATTCTCATTGCATTGGCCGAGAAGAAATACGAGGATGGGGCGAAGTCCGCGATGTCTTTCACGCAACTGTACGACGCCGTGGATTGTCAGAGTACGTCGCAGTTCTCCTATCATCTCAAGCAGCTTGTCGGCAGATTCGTCGTCGACACCGAGGATGGATATCAGCTCACGTACGCCGGTGACAAAGTTCGCCGCGCGCTCTTTTCGGGACTGTACGAGTCGTCTCAGACATTCGATCCTGTGGCTGTCGAAGGAGCGTGTCCAAACTGTGCTGCCCAGTCGCTTGAGGCATACGCGGCCGATGGTCAGTTCATTGTTGAGTGTCGCGCGTGCGTCACGCCGGTTGTCTCGGATCTCTTCCCGCAGAGCATCGCTCAGGGGCGTTCTACCCAAGAGATTGTCGACAGTTTCGGATACGGTATCTGGGCGAAATACATGTTTATACGCGGTGGCGTCTGTCCCGAGTGCTACGGACGACTCGACACCACCGTCGAGCAGCGAGAGCGTGGTGACCGTTCGATGAGTGTCTCAATTAATGAGTGTCGCCGATGTTGGTTCACTGTCTATTTTCCCATCGACGTCCTTGTCGCGTTCCACCCGGTCGTTATCGAGGCCTTCTGGCAACACGGTGTTTCCCTTCTTGATATCCCTCTCTGGGAGCTGTTCGAGTACACGACGACAGAAAACTGGAACACCACCGTGAGGGCAGCGGAGCCGTTCTCGGCGTCTGTGGAGATCATCCTCGACGACACGGAGATTCGGTTGTCAGTCGATGATCAACCGTCTGTTACGCTTGTGGAAAAGATCGAGCGAGAGAGTGCAGATGGAGGTCGGAAGTGAAATTCCTCATCGACGAATCCGTGTACGATTCCCGCAGAAAGCAGTGTTTCACGGTGAGCGACGAGCATGCCAGTGATGAGAATACAAACGAGACGTCAGGTAAGACTTGCACTCCGCTGCGGCCCCTATCGTGAACTGAATCAGAGGTAATCTCGCAATCCTATCAGCAAATGAGAACAACGACCGGATAGAGCAGAAAGGAGCTCTGGCGTTGGTCCAACACTCAACTCAAACAGATTTGAGTAATCAGTCTGCCAATTTGTAATCTATATGACAATATTTATTGGGTCTCCGGAGAAGGGTCGGATATGCCGTCGCTTCACCACTCGTTGATTGACAACCATCCCGTCGCAGCGTTCTTTATCGGAGCGTACGCGTACACCTGGATCATCTCTGCCCCAGCAGTGTTTATGGAGCCGAGTTGGACCGCGGCAATTCTCATTTACGTCGGGAGTTTTGGTCCCCCAGTAAGTGCGGCAATAGTGACGTGGCTGCGGGGCGACGACGTCAGAGCGTGGGCGAGCCAAATCACGACGTGGCGTGTGGGCTGGAAATGGTGGCTCATTGCCCTGAGCCTTCCACTCGTCGCGGCGGCCCTGATCTCGGGTGGCATCTTCGCCGTTCGCGGTCCCGTCGACTTTGGACAAGCGCTCCCCTCTCCGTTGGTAGTCACGGGACTGTTCCTCTTCACGCTCGTCCTCAGCGGCGGCCTGAACGAGGAGCCGGGATGGCGTGGGTTCGCTCAAGCGAGACTCAACGAACGATACGGCGCGTTCAACGCGAGTCTCATCATCGGCGTCGTCTGGGCTGGCTGGCATCTCCCGTATTTTTTCGCCCCCGTCACTCCCCATTCGAGTTTCCCCCTCGTGAATCAGGTCGGCTGGATCGGCGGCATTCTCACTCTGTCAGTCATCCTCGCGTGGGCGTACAATAGCACCGGCAGCGTCCTCATCGTAATGGTGCTCCACGCAATGGCGAATACGGCGGACGTGCTCATTCCGCTCGTTCCCGACGAGATTCTCATCGATGGAGTGATCAACGAACGCGCGGTCGGTATCGTGACTGCCGTCCACTTGGTCGTGTACATTGCTCTCGCTGTCGCTATCGTCGCGTACTACGGCCGGAAGTCCCTCGCTCGTGGCGCGATTCCCAGCGCTGCTGACATCGGAGGGACACATTCATGAGTACGAACACGACGACCGAACAGCGTCGCTTTGGATGGACGACGGAGGGACGATAGAGATGGCTGCAATCGACATCGATGGCTTGACGAAACGATTCGGAGACGTCGTTGCTGTTGACGGTCTCGAGTTACGTGTCGAGGAAGGCGAGATCTTTGGGTTCCTCGGCCCGAACGGTGCAGGAAAGTCCACGACGATCGACATCCTGCTCGATTTCATTCGTCCGACCTCAGGGACGGTGACCGTTCTCGGACACGATGCCCAGCGAGAGGGCGAAGCGGTACGGCAGCAAACCGGCGTTCTCCCGGACGCCTATCACGTCTACGACCGGCTGAGTGGTCGGCAGCATCTGGAGTTCGTCGTGGAGATGAAAGACGCGGACGAGGACGTGAACGCGCTCCTCGAACGGGTCCGTATCGCCGATGCCGCCGACCGGAAGGCGGGCGGCTACTCGAAGGGGATGCGCCAGCGGCTGGTCCTCGCCATGGCGCTCGTCGGTGATCCAGACCTGCTCGTTCTCGACGAGCCGTCTACCGGATTGGATCCGAATGGGGCCCGCGAGATGCGAGAAATCATCAAAGAAGAGAACGAACGCGGGACGACAGTGTTCTTCTCCAGTCATGTGATGGAGCAGGTCGAGGCGGTCTGTGACCGCGTGGCGATCATCAATCGCGGCCAGCTCGTCACCGTCGATACCATCGATGGCCTCCGCGACGCGACCGAAACGGGTGAAGTTCTATACGTGTACGTCTCCACACTCGACGAGTCTACCGTCGAGCGAGTTGCCGAACTCGACGGTGTCGGGAGTGCATCGATCGATGATGGTCGGCTTCGAGTCGTCGTCGACGAGGCCTCAAAGTTTGCCGTTCTCCAAACTATCGACGCCGACGTGACGTCGGTTCAGGACTTCTCGGTCGTCGAGTCCTCGCTCGAAGACCTATTCGTACGCTACACTGAAGACAAACAGGAGGTTCGAGTATGACGTGGCTGGCGATTGCAAAGAAGGACTTCCGAGACGCTGTTCAGTCACGGGCACTCTGGGCGCTCGTGGCAGGGTTCGTCCTGTTATCACTCGTTTCGACGTACGCGTACGTGCAGGTTCCCGAGCTGTTCGGTGAGCCGACAGGGGCAACGTTCGCTGGGCTCGTCTTCTTCACAGTCGGTCTCACCGGTCTATTCGTTCCCCTCGCGGCGATCGTGGTCTGTTACAAGTCTCTCGCAGGCGAGCGCGAACTCGGGAGTATCAAGCTATTACTCTCGTTGCCAACCAACCGGCTGAACGTCTTCACTGGAAAGGTCGTCGGTCGAGCAGCCGTCCTTGTGTTTGGTCTCGGTGTCGGGCTCCTCGTTGGACTCGGATTCGGCTCCGTGTTACTCGGCACAGTCGCTCTTGGCGCGATGCTCGTATTCCTTCTCGTGACACTCGGATTTGCAGCGATTTATGCGGGGATCATGGTGGGGCTCTCGGCGACGACCGGGTCAACCTCACGTGCGACCACGTTTGCACTCGGATTCTTCGTCATCTTTGAGCTGTTCTGGGATGTCGTCCCGATGGCAATCGTCTACATCGTTACCGGGTTCAGCCTCCCGTCGACGATGCCCGAGTGGGTGTTCCTTATCGGGCAAGTGTCGCCATCTTCGGCCTATCTCTCGACCATCGTTGCTCTCCTACCCGGGCTCGCAGAGACTGCCGGTGCAGCGCCCGCCCAGACGGGCGTCGGAGTCGACGTGGCTGCAGCTGAGCCGACCCCGTTCTACGTGAGCCCGAACGTGGGCGTTGTCGTTCTCGCACTCTGGTTCGTCGTTCCGTTCCTCGTTGGGTATTACCAGTTCAACGTCGCAGATCTGTAACGCCACCAATCTACACACCATGGACCAACAATGATGACGACAACCGAAACACGGTACTCGTCTCACTCCCGACGGAAGCAGGTTCTCTCGACGGAGGCATGTGAGGAGTCATGATATCGCTAATTACCAAACGAATCCAGCAGTACCGAATTACATCCTTTTTCGTACTGGCATACGCACTTTCGTGGACGCTTGATGCCATCCCGAAACTCCTTGAAATGGATCCATCGTGGGGTCGATGGGTCATCGAAGGCTTCCTGAGCCCGCTTTCACCGGGAGTTGCTGCTGCGATTGTCCTGTGGGCGAGTGGCGAGAGTGTCAGGAAGTGGCTCGGCGACGTCTTTAGTTGGCGCGTCCATCCCAAATGGTATGCCGCTGCAATCTTGATCCCGTTCGCCATCACGTACGCGGCAGGAGTCGCCTCGTGGGCGCTCGGCGGTCCGATCGACTGGGCGGCATTCGATTTCGACCCGATCACGGTCGTCATCGGGATTATTCTCGGGACGTTCATCGGGGGTGGCCAGGAGGAATTCGGCTGGCGCGGATTCGCCCAGCCCGAACTGCAAGAACGCTATGGCGGATTGTCTGCGGCCCTCATCATCGGCGTCTTCTGGGGACTCTGGCATCTTCCCCAGTTCGTTCCCGGAGGATTCCGAGCTGACTGGCCACTCGAACTAATCGTCGCCTACTTCGTCGGAATTATCGCGTTCTCCGTGCTCCTCGGGTGGGTGTTTAACGGGTCTCACGGGAGTGTGCTGTTGGCAATGCTGATGCACGGAACCGACAACGCGACGACGGGGCAAGTCCCGCTCGATCTAGACGTCGTCCTCGTTGGTGATGCGATCGACTGGCGCACGCTCGTCACGTTGAATGGGTCGCACGCGGCTATCACGTGGGCGGTCGTACTGTTCGTTGTCGTCGTGACTGGCGCCCACCTCTACGATTACCGAGTGAGTCCGGACTGGAACACCAAGACGGACCCCGATCACCAGTCAGGAGAACATCAATGAACGAAAACACTACTCGTCTCCTCGGAAATGGCTTGCTCGTCGTGGGACTCCTCTGTTTCGTCGGTGGGGCCGCGATGCTTGCACTAGGGTCGCCGGTCGATACTCCGATAGATGCGCTGGGCGCGCTCGGCTTGATCTTCGTCGGTGCTGGTGCATCGGTAAAGAATCGAACTCGTCCGCCAGTCTCGTGATGATTCATCGAAAATTCAAGGCGGATACCCCGAGGCTTGACCTCGGGGAGGAAGCCGACACTACCCTTCCAAAACCACGCTCGATAGCAAGGTCAACTCCCCCAATATGTAGTCTTAACTAGTTCAATCTATACTAATGAAGTATGGAGGTTGTTCGGAACATCCAACTCAAACTCGACGTTCCCGAGGACAACCACGAAGTCCTCGATGAGACGTTCGAGCAGTTCCGACAAGCAGCGCAGCACGTCGCTGACCACGGATGGAACGACAACCCCTACAACATCACGGACACCAAGAACACGCTCCACAAAGAGACGTATTCTGACGTTCGTGAGAACCTCTCCCTCCAATCCAGCCTCGTTCAATCCGCGAGGAATCTCGCTGCAACGGCGCTCGGGAACTGCAAAGACAGAATCCTCGAAGACGGTAAAAAAGCCAGCAAACCCGACGCCTCGAATCCGTTGTTCCGGATGGGACGATTCTCTGGGAGGACTACGACGAATTTCTCGCTCAAACGGAAACGGAAATCGACGTCGAGCACTTCCATGAGACCGGGCTTGCGCGTTTTGCGGCGTTCGACCTCCAGTTTCTGCTGACTCGTCACCGCTACTACCGCTACTCCACGGAACTCGATTCGGTGTCACCGGCGGAGCTGTGTTGTCACACGCTGTTGATCGACGACGGCCCCCGCTACCGGTCGTACTGTCTCCTTCTTCTCAGCCACGTTGACGTCGACGAAGACGAACTCCGAGACCAAGCGGCAAAATACGGACTGGAAGGGACGATCAACGCCTTGCTTCGATACCTCGAAACGCACGGTAACGGTGAGGGAACCGGTCTCCCGGAGTGGTCTGTGTTTCAGGAGTTGGCAGCTGACTACGAGGTGTCTCTTCCCCGATGAGGCCGACATTCGGACGCAACTACATTGAAGATGAGTTCCAGCGCATCGCAGATGGATTGTCGAATCCGCTGACAGTCTTCCTGATACATATGTGGGCTACACAGAGTGGCCGAGTTCCAAAGAAAACAGCAAGACTTCTCTGGACCATCTGACTCGTGGTCGTTTCTAGTGGTCAGGGAGCTTCCACGCCTGTGCGACGTCAACAAGGTCCGTCGACTCGGGGAGGGTTGACGCAGGACGTTCCACGATATCCATTATTTCTTCGGCTCTGAATACACGGTTTTGTTTGTTCCCCGTAATCTCGGTGATGACACCGTCAGCTTCGAGACGGTCAACCGCGTTGTTGGCAGTCTGGTACACGACGCCAATCCGTTCGCTTGCCTCCCTGACGGTGAAGTATGGCTCTTCAAAAAGCGAAAGGGCAAGATTTCGGACGGACTTCGGTTCGTCCTCATATCTCGTTTCGTACTTCTGCCGTGTGTCTACGAGTAGTTTCGCACGGACGAACGCCTCTTCGGCTTGTTCGCGGATCCCACGAAGGAAAAACTGCAGCCACTCGTTCCATGCGCCTTCCTCACTCACAGCCAGTAACAAGTCAGCGTACTCGGTACGGTGACGTTCAATATACGAACTCAGATAGAGCAGTGGATAATGAAGTAATCCATCAGCGATGAGCATCAAGATAGCAAGGATGCGGCCGACGCGACCGTTGCCGTCTTTGAATGGGTGAATCGTTTCGAACTGGTAGTGTGCGACGGCGACATCGATCAGTGACGGCCACGAACTACCCTGTTGGATGAAACGCTCGAGATCATCCATCAACCGCGCAACGTTGTCTGGCTTGGGCGGGATGAATCGGATTCGTGTCCCGAATCCGTGAGGGTGGGTTTCCTCAATAACGGCGAAGCCAGGGCGAAACTGTCCTGGAAGCGGATCGTCGTTACTCCGTCCGTGTTCGAGTAACTCTTGGTGGAGTGATTTCACCAGTTCACTCGTGATGCTTGTGCGTTCGAAGCCTGCCGTACGAAGATACGATACTGCATCGTTGAGGGCACGAATATAGTTACGCGCCTCTCTCACATCGGCTTCGTGGTCGCTCTCGGTCGTGTCTCGGAAGGTGAGCTGGTCGACATCGTAGCGGTAGATATCTGAGACTGTGACTGTGGTGCCTTCGACACGAGAGGATTGCTCCGCCTCCTTGTAGACAAACGAACTGAAGACCGCACCAGGGTTGTCGATCTCACTTCCCAGTCCCTCCAAACGGCCGAGTGCCCACATTGCTCGTCCGTGTTCCACAATGACCTCCTCAGAAAGGTCGAACCTCGGCGGAAGTTTGTCAGGAAAGTACGCCTTCGGGAGTTGCCGATCTTCTCGGAGCGGCAAGTACTGTCCAGGCGCATCCGCAGGGAGATCGTACCCATCGATCATTGCAGCAGTGTAGTAGCTACTCAATTAAAAATACTACGAGGAAATTGGAAATGGATAGTTTATTTCGCGTCCCAATTGTTGTGAATTGGGTATTGACAGAATTAGGGGTGACTGTTCCACCTGGGGATTCATCGAAATGGTGCTCATCATAGCGATGACTTGGCCAGTGGCGGACAGTGCTGCACCTTCGGAGGACCCGTCGGATGGGAGGCGACAGAGCCAGACGACGAAGGCTGTGACTGTGACGGTCTCACAGAGGCGTTTCCGTGTTGGGAATGTGTTCGGACTGGTCAACGTTGTTGGTGAGCGGTGTCGGCGGGAGGCCGCTCACCGGCGGAACCCTCTTGAAGGTGGGTCGCAGGGAGTCTGTATGCGTCGGAACTTCCTGTCGGTCTTGTTCGCACTCGACGCGACACTGCTCGTGCTTCTCGTCATCGCGTTCCAGTTCGTCGAGGCAGGCACGAGTGAATACGCCATCCTGCAGGTCTCACTTGGGGTCATCCTCCTCACGGTCGTCGGTCTCGCTATCGCTGCCCGACGTGGCCAGCGACTGTTCGAACCGTAACATCCGTTCTCTCTCGTCACCAGACTGCTCGATCGTGGACTCGCGGGCATGCGCGACTACATCCTATCCTAGCTTGCTGAAACATATCAGCTAAAGTATTTATTAGACTCCTACACCAAAACTATCATGAAAAATACATATGTACTACGAGGGGAATTGAATGTCCATGTCCAAGACTCACACAGGACAGAGAGACCGACGAAAAACACGTCGCCGATTCCTCCAGTCTGTTGGAGTGGCTGGAGCCATCGGCGTCGCCGGTTGTGCTGGCTCGAATACGGAAGCCGCCGGCGACGGCGCAGGCACGTCGGCCGCTGGCGACGACGCGACACAGAGCTCAGACAGTGTTTCGATGACCGACCGGACGTTCGTCACGGCGACGACGAACGTCCCGAAGGACATGCAGTTCAACCCGTACGGCCAGAAGTACCCCGACCGGGCGGCATTCGCGTTGTTCGAGAATCTCCTCTACGTCAACGAGGCGACGAGCACGTTCATGCCTGGCGTCCTCAGCGAGTGGGAGATCGGCGACGAGTCGGTAACGCTCTCAGTGCGTGAAGGCTACCACTGGCACAGCGGCGAGGCGGTGACAGCCGACGACGTCGCGTTCAAACTCAAACTCGACATTCACGATGGGGCCGCCCTCAGCAACATCGTCGCCCCTGAGGACGTCAGCGTCGTCGACGATACGACGCTCGAACTCGGGCTCAAACGCCCGGTCGCCAAAGAAGTGTTCCTCTACTCGCTGAAACCGATCGCGCTCGACACCCCACGCGAAGAGTTCCAAGAGTTCCTCGACGCCTACGAGGCCGACGGTGAGGCGCCGGGACTCACCGAGAAGACGCTCGAGAAACCCAACGGGACGGGACCGTTCGCGTTCGTCCACGCCCGCAATCAGGAACTGCTTGCCGAGCGCTTCGCGGATCACCCGGATGCCGACCAGATCAACTTCGCGCAGATGCGGTGGGACTACCTCCAGTCGAACCAAAAGCAGTGGCAGGCACTGCGAACCGACAGTATCGACGGCATCGACAACGTGTTCACGCCCGACAACATCGCGCAGTCCTACGGTGACCACGTCCGTGAGATCCAGATGCCCGCCAACTGGGGGATGGGAATCATGTTCAACCACAAACATGAACACTACAGCCAACAGAAGGTCAAACAGGCGATCCAGTACGTCATCGACCGCGAGAAACTCGCCCAGACCGCGGGCAGTAAGATGCACGTCCCCGTCGAAGTTCCGTGTGGACTGCCCGGCAACTTCGATGGCAGTTACAAAGAGTGGCTCGGAAACTCGCTGTCCGACTTCGACAAGTACGAGCCGAACACTGAGAAGGCGGCGCAACTGCTCGAATCAGCTGGCTTCTCGAAAGCCGAGGGCACGTGGGTCGACGCCGATGGGAAGACCCTCGAGTTCCCGTATAAGATTCCGGCTGGCTGGAACGACTGGACCGCTGGTGGCCAATCTATCGTCCAGGACCTCAACGAGTTTGGCATTGAGGCATCGCTCAATCCGAGTCAGTCATACTGGGGCGACATCTACGGCAACCAAGAGTACGTCGTTGCCGGGCTCGGATGGCCCGACGGAAAGCTGTACCCGTACTTCTCGCTCAACAAGCTCCTCAACGGCTTCCGTTCGCGGGATGTCCTGAACTTCCCGCGCTCGGTGGAGGTGCCGCCACTCGGCAACCCGAACGGCGAGACTCGAACGGTCGAGCTGGAGCCTGAACTAGAGGAGCTCGCCGGCCTCTCCGGTGACAAAGCCAAACAGAAGACGCAGGAACTCGCGTGGATCGTCAACCAGCATCTCCCGATGGCGCCCCTGATGGAGAAGGTCGACCAGTCGTGGCTGACGACCGACGACTGGAACACCGTTACCGACGAGGACGTCGCCGCTATCGTCGACTGGCCACAGTACTACCTCCCCCGTGAGGGCAAACTAACCGCCACGCCGGAGTGAGTCACAGATGTACGACTACTTCGTCAAGCGAACGCTCCAGGCGCTCTTCACGACGTTCGTCGTGGTGTCGCTCTCGTTCGGGCTGGTCCGGCTCATGCCCGGCAACCCCGCCGACCAACTCCGCGGCCAGCTCATCCGCAACAACCCCAGCCTCTCCCAACAGGAGATCAACCGACGAGTCGCGAACTACATCAACGTCGACTTTTCGGCGCCGCTCCACGAGCAGTATCTCGACTATGTGCTCGGCGTCCTGCAGGGAGATCTCGGACAGTCGATCAGCCAGAACGCACCCGTTGCTGAAGTGCTCGGCGGGGCGCTCCCGTGGACGATCTTTGCGTTCTCGGTCGCGATCTTGCTCATGTTCGTCGTCGGCATCTCGCTCGGCTCGATCATGGCCTACTGGGAAGGCAGTCGCTTCGACATGGGCACGACGGGTCTCGGCATCGTGCTCAACTCGACGCCGAACTACGTGACGGGCCTGTTGTTCCTCTACATCTTCGGGTTCACGCTCGGGTGGTTCCCGACGAGTGGGCACATCTCCTCGGCGGTCGTGCCCATCGTTGATCCACTCAAACCCGTCGCGACGTTCCAGTTCGTCGCCGACGCGATTTACCACGCGAGTCTCCTCATCGGGGCCGTCGTCATCACCGGGTTCGGTGGCGTCGCTCTCGCCATGCGCGGCAACAGCATCCAGGTGCTCGGTGAGGACTACCTCCGGGTCGCTCGGCTTCGTGGCCTCTCGGATACGCGTATCGCCCTGCGGTATGTCGCCCGTAACGCGATCCTCCCGATGTACACGGGCTTGCTGCTCGCGTTTGGCGGCGTCATCGGTGGCTCTGCGATCCTCGAACAGGTGTTCACCTACCCAGGGCTCGGCTACTACATCGTCGCCGCCGTCGAGGCGCGCGACTACCCACTGATGATGGGCGGGTTCATCCTCATCACGCTTGCCGTCGTCGTCGGTGCGTTCATCGCCGACCTGACGTACGGCCTCGTCGACCCACGTGTCTCCACGGGCGGTGACTCCGCATGAGCCGGGAGAACCACCCCAATACGTTCGCGACTGGCGGTTCCGGTGGGTTCGGGACCGTCGCCGATTCCTCGTTGACCCGCTCCGAGCAGGTCCGTCGCGTGCTCGACCTCTGGCTCGCCGCCCCGCTTCGCGTCATCTGGAACGAC
This sequence comes from Halogranum amylolyticum, assembly GCF_900110465.1. Taxonomy (GTDB): domain Archaea; phylum Halobacteriota; class Halobacteria; order Halobacteriales; family Haloferacaceae; genus Halogranum; species Halogranum amylolyticum. The sequence continues at coordinate 35,076 of NZ_FODV01000001.1, read as the reverse complement.
GTTCGCGCGCGGATCGGCGTGACGCTCCTCGTCGGCTTCGGCTTCATGGGACTGATCGGCCCACATCTGATCGCTGAACCCAGCGTCGGGCAGGCTCCACTGCTTGTCGGCCCTTTCGAGGGCGGGCTCGTCGGTGGGAGTTGGTATGCGCTGACGACGACAGAGCTGTTCGGTGTCTCTCTCCCGTGGCTGGCGCTGCAGTGGCCACTCGGCACCGACAACGTCGGTCGCGGTATCCTTGAACAGGTGGTCCACGCCACCCCACGGATGCTCACGATGATTACGACCGCCGGGCTGTTCGTCACGGTGCTCGGCACGAGCGTCGGTGCACTCGCCGGCTACAGCGGTGGCCGCGTCGACCAGACGCTCTCGACAGTCATCGACATCGTGATGACCCTGCCGGGGCTTCCGCTCCTCTTGATCCTCGTTGCGCTGCTCGAACCGAAGAGTCCGGTCGTGCTCGGCATCGTTCTCTCACTGCAGGCGTGGGCGGGGATGGCTCGGGCCATCCGCTCACAGGTGCTCACCATCCGCTCGACCTCCTACGTTGAGGCCGCACAGGCGATGGGGCTGTCGACGCCCACGATTGTCGCAAAAGAGGTCGTCCCCAACATTATGCCGTTCGTGATGATCAACATGGTCAACGCCATGCGCGGGGTCATCTTCGCCTCGGTCGGCCTCTACTTCCTCGGTCTCTTGCCGTTCTCGGAGATTGCCAACTGGGGCGTCATGCTCCAACTGGCCTACTCGAACGGCGGGATGCTCACGCTTGATGCCGCCCACTGGCTCCTCGTGCCGATGGTCGCCATCATCCTGCTGTCGATGGCACTCATCTTGTTCGCCCAGGGGATGGACCGTGTGTTCAACCCCCGCGTCCGCGCTCGACACGCGAACACGACGTCGACGGTCGACGACACCTCGTCATCGGACCCAGCGTCGCCCGATCCCGCGTCACCGGCCCCGTCTATCGGAGGTGACCAATGAGCAACTCGCCAACCACGGAGGTCGCGACAGCCGTCGATGCCGCCACGAATCCGAGCGCCGATGACGTCATCCTCGAGTGTCGGAATCTATCGGTCTCCTTCGAGATGGACCGTGGGACCTCCCGTGTTCTCCACGATGTTGACATCGACATCCGTCGAGGCGAGATTCTCGGCATCGTCGGCGAGAGCGGGAGTGGGAAGTCGATGTTCGCCTCGGCGTTATTGAACGCCGTCGTCGAACCGGGTCGTACCGACGGTACCGTTACCTACCACTCACCTGACGACGAGTCAGTCGATGTACTCGAACTTGAGAAGGGGCCGCTTCGGACCCTCCGTTGGGAAGAGATCTCGATGGTGTTCCAGGGAGCGATGAGCTCGTTCAACCCGACGATGGACTTCCGCGAGCACTTCGTTGAGACGCTAGAGGCGCACGACTACGACGTCGCTGCGGGCCTCGAACGTGCGAAGGAACTTCTCGCGGATCTCTATCTCGACTCCGACCGCGTGCTCGATTCGTATCCCCACGAACTCTCCGGCGGGATGAAACAGCGAGTGCTCATCGCACTCTCGTTGGTTCTAGAGCCGGAGGTGCTCGTGATGGACGAGCCGACGGCCGCGCTGGACCTGCTCATGCAGCGTTCGATCATCAGCCTGCTGTCGGAACTGCGTGACAAGTACGACCTCACGATGGTCTTCATCACGCACGACCTACCGCTGGTCACGAAGCTGGCTGACCGTATCGGTGTCCTCTACGCATTCGAGTTCGCTGAAGTCGGCGATACGACGGAGATGGTCCGCGACCCGAAACATCCCTACACCCGTGCGTTGCTCAATGCGACGCCGAACCTCGACGCGCCACTCTCGGAGATGCGACCGATTGCAGGCGCTGCGCCCGACCCAGTTGCCGTCCCTGCGGGCTGTCCGTACCACGAACGCTGTCCGATGGCGACACCGGAGTGTGAGGACGTGAAGCCACCGATGGAGTCGGTAACGAAGACCCACGAGGTCGCCTGTCACCACTGGCTCGACATTGATGACGAGATTCCCCTCTCGACGGGGGTGGAGCGATGAGTGCCGACGAGCCGGTTCTCTCGCTTTCGAATGTCGATGTCCACTTCGAGAAGGCTGGTGGCGGAGTGAACCCCTTCGCAACTCGCGATACGGTCCGCGCGGTCGACGGGGTCGACCTCGACATCGACAGTAACGACGTCGTCGCCATCGTCGGCGAGTCCGGCAGCGGCAAGACGACGCTCGGCAAGACGGCCGTCGGTCTCCAGAAACCGACCGGCGGCTCGATCAGCTATCGCGGGCAGGATATCTGGCAGGCCAAAGGCTGGGGCTCCAGCCCCGAGATTCCCTTCGAGGAGATTCGTCGGTCGCTGCAGATCATTCATCAGGACCCCGGCGCGGCACTGAACCCGAACCGGACCGTCCTCTCGTCGCTCGCCGCCCCGCTGAAACGGTGGCAACCCGACCTCGGCCCGGAGGACCGCGAGGCGCGTATCCTCCACTTCATCGAGCGTGTGGGAATGTCGCCGCCGGAGGACTACGCCCACCGCTACCCCCACCAACTCTCGGGTGGCGAGAAACAACGCATCGCGCTCGTCCGGGCACTCCTGATGAACCCGGACGTGATTCTCGCCGACGAGGCTGTGTCGGCGCTGGACGTGAGCCTTCGCGTCGAGATGATGGACCTGATGCTCGAACTCCAGGCGGAGTTCGATACGTCCTTCCTGTTCATCAGCCACGACCTCTCGAACGCACGATACATCGCCGAACATGCGGGTGGCCGCCTCGGCGTGATGTATCTCGGTGAACTGGTCGAACTCGGTCCGGCCGAGGAAGTGCTCCAGAACCCCCAGCACCCCTACACGAAGGTACTGAAGTGGGCAACGCCGGAGCTCGGCGTCGAGGAGGGAGCAACCGGACCGCCCGTCCGAGAGATCGACATTCCCGACCCGGTGAACCCGCCGACAGGCTGTCGATTCCACACCCGCTGTCCGAACGCCACTGAGCAGTGTCGCGAAGCGACACCGGACGTGGCCGCCGTCAGTGACGATGGCCGACACCGCGTCGCCTGCTATCGCTCGACCGACGACGATGCCTACTGGAACAGCGCCCCGCTCGACGGAGCGGAGAAGTAACTCACACCGCACACATGACAGACGAACACACGACAGACGACGCGAACGCATCGAAGGAGTCGATCACGACTCACTCACTCAGTCGCCGCCACTACCTCGGTGGTGTCGGCGCACTCGGATTGGCCAGCATTGCTGGCTACTCTTCGGAGGGCCGCGCAGCAGATTCGAGTGTGGTCAGCGTCGGCGCTGGCAGTTACACTACGACGCTTCCCAGCGGGGAGGGGTCGCCGCCGGCGACAGTCTACGCCACGGGCGATATCTCCGCACCGTATCCGACGAACGACTGGTGGAGTAGCATCCTCTTCGAACAATACGGGGCTCCGCTGTGGGCCCACCCACTCGCTGCGATGCCGACGAGTGAGGGGTTGGATCTCTCACACCCGACGGAGTGGACGTTCACGAACGACTCGGGGGACAGTAATCGTGACAACATCGCTGCGATGGACGATAGCACCGACGTCACCCTCTCGACGACGGGCGGCTCCTTCGCTGACACGCAGTGTGCTGGTTACGGTGACTGGCACACCGACATTTGCTGGGGGGCGAATGACTCGACGACGCCGACGCTCGACATCACTCTCACGCAGGGCTCACCGTTCGCGTTCGCGGAAATCTCGGGTGCGGACGCAGAACTCACGTTTGCTGTGACGCCCACCGTCTGGGCAGACCAGGGCAACGTCCTCGGTCTCTCGGTCAACGGCCACCACTACGGTCTCTTCGCCCCCAGCGGGTCGACGTGGAGTGGTCTCGGATCCGCGACGCTGACCAGCGCGCTTGACGGGGCAGGCTACCTCACGATTGCCGTCCTTCCCGAGGCGACGACGACGGCGCTCTCGCGCTACGAATCGTACGCCTACAACCAGATTACTGGAACTACTGTCTCGTGGACCTACGACGAGGCGGCCGGTGAGGTGCGGACGACCCACACGTTCGAGACGACCGATCGCGCCGAGTCGTCGGCAACCGGCACTATCGCCGCTCTCTACCCACATCAGCACAAGAATACCAGTACCACACTGGATGGCGATACGTTCGTCTCCCCACGCGGGACGATGCAGACGACGACCGGCACCTCCTTCGAGATGGCCCTCGATCTCCCGCCGGTCCTGCCGTACATGCCCGACATCGGTAGTGTCGACCAGACTCGGCTCGCTGGCTACGTCGACGACGTCGAGGCGGAGTCGCCGCTCGTTCGTGTTGGTTCGGACACGCCCGGTGACGGAACCTATTGGACGGGAAAAAACTACGAGCGGCTCGCTCAGTTACGTCCCATCGCCGAACAGGTCGGCGACATGACCGCCGCCGACACGTTCATTACAGCCCTCCGAACCGATCTGGAGACGTGGCTTGATGCGTCTGTCTCGGGGTCGACCGACTCGGAGGATGTCTTCTACTACGACGACACGTGGGGGACGCTCATCGGCTACAACGATTCTTTCGGCTCTGGGGCAGACCTCAACGACCACCACTTCCACTACGGCTACTACGTCAAGGGTGCCGCCGAGATTGCACGGCGGAACCCAACGTGGGCCGACGCGTCCAACTGGGGCGAGATGATCGACCACATTATCCGCGACTACGCAAACCCCTCGCGGACGGACTCGATGTACCCGTTCCTGCGGAACTTCGCTCCGTATGCCGGCCACTCGTGGGCCTCTGGCAACGCCGGCTACGAACTCGGCAACAACCAAGAATCTTCGTCGGAAGCTGTCAACGCGTACGCAGCGATTCTCCAGTATGGCGAGTACACCGGGGACACCGAACTCCGTGACCTCGGTGCGTATCTCGTCGCTCACGAGACGGCCGCCGTCGACGAGTACTGGTACGACGTAGACGAGGAGAACCACCCCTCGTCGTGGAACTACAGCTACGCCGCGATCGTGTGGGGTGGCGGCTACAAGTACGACACCTGGTGGACCGACGACGTCGAAGCCATCCACGGTATCAACGCACTGCCCGTCGGCGGACACTCGCTGTCGCTCGGTCGGAATCGGGCAGCTGCAGCGTCGACGTACACCGAACTCGTCGACGCCAACGGTGGCGATTACTTCGATTACTGGCCCGACATCCTCTGGGAGTACCGGGCGTTCAGCGACCCGGCCGACGCCCTGAACCTGTTCGAGGGGCGGGCGTCCAGTTACGCCGTCGAATTCGGCGAGTCGAAGGCTCACACCTACCGCTGGCTGACGGCGATGGACGGTCTCGGTGCGGTCGACGCCAGTGTTTCGGCTGATACACCGCTCGCCGCCGTCTTCGACGACGGCACCGCGAAGACCTACGTCGCTTACAACGCAGCCGACACTGAGACGACCGTGACCTTCTCCGATGGGACGTCGCTGTCGGTCCCAGCGAACTCGCTGGCGACGACGGGCGGTAGTTCCGACTCGGGCGGCTCCGAGGGGTCGAGTGTACCCACCATCGACTCGGTATCGACAACGACCAGCACGAAGGGACCGTGGACGAACGCGATCGTTGACTGGACCGTCTCGGACGCCGACGGCGACCTCCAGTCGGTCACGGTCGACCTCCGTAACGATGCGGGGACGGTGCTGGACGAGATGACGACGTCTGTCTCCGGGCGCAGCGCCTCGGGGACGGCGGACCTCCGGACGAAGAACACGCCGACGACGGTTGCCGTGATGGTGACCGACGCCGCGAACAATACGACTTCCAACACCACAACTCTATGACGACACACGACACGCAGATGACGCAGACAGACGAGATGGACGACCGCATTGAGACGCTCCTCGAGGAGATGACGCTTCGCGAGAAGGCTGCCCAACTTGCGGGTACCTACGTCGGTACGATGGGCGAGACCCGAACCGTCGACGACACGAAAGAGATGATTCGCGAGCACGGAATCGGGTTCGTCACACCGTTCGGCTACGGCGCGTCGCCGCATCGCGACTCCGAGGAAGTCGTCGACATCGCCAACGAACTCCAGCGCATCGCCCGCGAGGAGACCCGACTCGGGATTCCAATTCTCATCCCCGTCGACGCAATTCACGGGCATGCGTACGTCGAAGACACGACGGTCTTTCCGCACAACATGGCCGTCGCAGCCGCCCGCGATCGAACGCTTACCGAACACATCGGCACTGTCACGGCGACCGAAGTCGCCGCGACGGGGTCGAGTCTCACCTACGGGCCGACCTGTGACGTCGCCCGCGACCCGCGCTGGGGACGTACCTTCGAGACGTTCGGCGAGTCGCCGTATCTCGTCGGGGAACTCGCCGCGGCGAAAGCCCGCGGCATTCGTGGTGCACCCGTCGACGTCGCAGCGATGGCGAAACACTTCCCGGCGTACGGCGAACCCGAACGCGGTGAAGACGCCTCACCAGTCGACAAGTCGCTCTCGTCGCTCTACCGTGATTTCCTGCCGCCGTTCGAGAAGGTACTCGCCGAAGATGTCGAAGGCGTCATGCCGAGCTACAACTCCATCAACGGCGAACCCTCTCATGGCTCGCAGTACTGGCTGACCGATGTCCTTCGCGAGGACCTCGGCTTCGAGGGCTACGTCGCGTCCGACTGGAACGGCATCAACATGCTTCACGAGAACCACCGGGTCGCTACGAGTCCGAAGGACTCTATCTACCAATCGTTCACCGCTGGTGTCGATGTCCACTCGCTGGGCGAAGCTGCACACGTTGACCACGTGGTTTCGCTCGTCGAGTCCGGCGCAGTCGACGAAGCGGCTGTCGATGCGTCCGTCCGTCGTGTCCTCCAACTCAAGTCTGACCTCGGACTGTTCGAGGACCCGTTCGTCGACACCGACGAGTCCGCAGACACACTCAGCACCGACGCCCACCGAGATGTCGCTCTCGAGGCAGCACGCAAGTCGATGACGCTGGTGAAAAATGACGACTGTCTGCCGTTCGAGTCTGACGTCGGTGAACTACTCGTCACTGGGCCGAACGCCGATGACCTGACGAACCAGGTTGGTGGCTGGAGCCTCAAAGAAGCGCACGAACTCGATGGAACGACTATCAAGGAGGGCATCGAATCCGTCGTCGCCGCCGACACGACAGTTCGCTTCGAGCGTGGGTCGGGCATCGACGAACCTGCTGACCTCGATGCGGCAGTCGCAGCCGCTAAAAACGCCGACGCTGCCGTTGTCGTACTCGGAGAGAACTGGTATCTCCACGAGTTCGGGCCGCAAGATGTGAACGGGCCGACCGAAGCGTTCCCGAACCGGTCGGAGCTGACGCTCCCTGATGCACAGCGCACGCTCCTCGAAGCGGTTGTCGAGACGGGAACGCCGACGGCGCTCGTCCTCGTCTCTGGACGACCGCTCGCTGTCCCATGGGCTGCTGACCACGTCGACGCAATCGTCCAGGCGTACTACCCAGGCGCAGACGGTGGACAGGCAGTCGCCGAGACGCTGTTCGGGCACAACAACCCGAGCGGCAAACTCCCGATCTCGGTGCCGCGCTCGGAGGGACAGCTCCCAGTCCGACACAACTATCTCCCGCATCCCTACCCGATCGGTGACGACGAACATCTGCCGTCGTACGACCCACTGTGGGCGTTCGGACACGGCCTCTCGTACACCGACTTCGAGTATCGCGGGCTGTCGGTGTCGGATGCGTCGCTCGCCGAGGGTAAATCGATCACAGCTTCGGTCACACTCGCGAACACGGGTGAGCGGGCCGGCGACGAGGTCGTTCACCTGTTCGGCGGTCGTGAGCACGCATCGGTCGTCACGCCGGTCAAAGAACTCGTCGGCTTCCAACGAGTCTCACTCGACCCGGGTCAGGAGACGACCGTCGAGTTCGAGATTGCAGCCGAGACGTTCGACGTCGTTCGTCCCGACGGGAGCAGTCGGTTCGAGTCGGGCGAACTCTCGCTTCGATGTGAGTCACTGGACGCGTCGCTCACGGCAGTCGTCGACGACTGACAGCGACTGCACGCTCTGGATCTGGTTTCCAGATCAATCGTCGGGGAACAGTTGCTTCCCTGGACTGATGCCGACGAGCGAGATCGTTCGCATCTCGACGTCTTCGAAGACGGCACCCCAGCCACCGACGACGACGCTGCCGGTTTCGGTCTCGAGTCGGACGGTCTTGTAGGACCCGAGGTCCGAGAGACTCAGCTTTTCCCGCGGGTGTCCATCACCGAGAAATGAGAGGTCCCGGACCGTTCCCTCCAATGTCGTTGCCGACTCTGTCTTCAGGTCGATGCCGTTGACGACGACTTCCAACTCGTAGTCGTCTTCGAAGAGGGGGTAGTAGTCGCGGATGAACTCCTCGAGGGCAACGTAAGTCAGCCTGTCGGCATCGTCGACATAGAGCTGCGGATACAGGTCCCACAGGCAGGTGAGGTAGTACCAGTGGAACACGAATGGAAGGATGCGATCGTTGATTAGGACGCCGTAGTCCTCATCGGAGCGAGTGTTCGGTGCAAAACAGGTCCGATGCCGGTCGATGATGACGAGAAATGGACCCGGGATGGTACACGCCCGCAACTCTGAGAATCCATAAGTCGGATCGAACTCCGCTGGCGGTGTCTGGTCGTCGTTAACATAGACAGCGGCGCGAACGACGACGCCCCGCTCGCGGGCGTCCTGAAGCATGGGTGCCAGTCGCTGTAACTGCTCGAACGTTCCTGCAACTTCGACGACGGTTCCGGCCTCGCCGATGAGGTTCTGTGCGTTCTCGACGGCCGTCTCAACGCGTTTCGTGACCCCAACACGTGTGTCAACGCGACTCGGCTGTCGATACCGCTCGCGTACCTCTTCGACCGCATCGTGGAGGAGATCGCCTCTGGATTCTAAGTCGGCCATCGACTCCTCGGGCTCGCACGGGCGGACGTGGAGTTTCTCCCGCTCGATAGTCTCGACGTATCCTTTCGCTTCTAAATCTCGAAGGACGTCGTAAACCTGTGAGACTGGGACCGAGCTTTTACGGCCTACCTCGATCGCTGGCGATACACCCATCCCAAGGAGAGTGAGGTATGCATCCGCCTGATAGGATGTCAAGTCCGCATACTCCAACGCCTGTGCGAGTGTCTCACGGTCCATAGCCAGACTCAGTGGATACCGGCATATCAAGGTTCACTGTTTTTCTCTCATCGCAGCGGCGTGGGTCGGCTCGTGTACCTATTGATTGATGACCTAACAAGGATGATTGTCGGCCCGGTCTCGTCCAGCTCCGAGTTGTACGATAGATTCTGGCGATACCGTCAGCGATGCCTCGCAGAGCTCCTGAGACAGCATGGCAAATACGAACGTGTGAGCGAACTCTCTGGAGAGACAACCAGAACAGGAAGATAACTCCCCCCCTACAGGAATGTCAGAGGCACCAAGGACCGCAAATGTGACTTGGTAGTGTATTAATTCTTTCGTCTGTTTCACCAAAGCAGACAATAATTATAGGCTAATTTGTATATGTGGATTTTAATACATCCATAATAAAGTGTAAGTCAATCTATCGATACAGTGCGCTATGGCAGAAAATAACGATTACAGAGAGAAGCTTGGTCGAAGAGGGTATCTCAAAGGAATCGCGGCAGCTGGGATGGGTGCTGGCGTTCTTTCGAGTACCTCCGGTCGCGCAGATGCAGCCTCGCATGATGACACGCACGTGGACGGGGACGATATCTACCTCGTCTTCGGTGCAGAGACGTCGGAAGCAGACCTTGACTCGTGGGTCAAGCAGCACGCGGATGAGATCAAATCGAACTCACAGCAATCCTCGTCGGAAGTCATCCAGTTTCAGGACGTTTCCCAGCTGAATGTCACACAGCAGGGTGCCGCCGTTGCGATCTCCATCGATGGCGGTGAAGCAGACGCGATCCAGCGCACCGAACAGAATAATGAAAATACGCAAGCTGGGAGCGCCCAGTCAATAAACGAAGCGCAGCAAAAAGAGAAGCGGACATTCAAAGATGTCGGGAACGCATACGTTGTCTTCGCTGAAGAGACCGGCTGCCGAGAGTTTTCCGGCTGGGTCGTCAGCGACAGTACGTATGAGAGCGAGCAGTCCGCTGAGGCAGCAATCGATCAAATGCAGGAGGTCGAGCAAGCGAACTTCAATACCCAAAGTGCTGCCGTCGCTGTCGCAGTAAACGGTAGCTCTTCGCAGGCATACCAAGAAAGTTACCAGGAAAACAACAACCTCCAAGCTGCTGACGCGGTCGCAGCCAATATTGGCGAAGGGACTTCCCAGAGTGCCGATTCATCGGTTGGCCAGTCCCAGGAAGTTGATCAACTCAACGCCAGTGAGCAGGGTGTCGCAATCGCGATTGCTGTTGGCGAGGAAAGTGTCGCGGAAGCATGTCAGGTTAGCTGTCAGTATAACGTGAACAAGCAACTTGCCGATGCCACGGCGATTAACTTCGATTCGAAATCACTCAAAGAAGTCACTGCGCACGCGGACATGAAGGGTGATATCTCGGAGAAAGAACTGACACACTCACAGAACGGGTCTGATCAGTCCAACGTTCAGGCTGCGGCGGCCACTGTCGAACAGCTCCAAGCGGTTAGCCAGCTGAACGCTAATGAGCAGAACTTAGCTGTTGCCGTCGCAGTCGATGACAGTACGGCGACAGCGACGCAGACCAGCTACCAGGGGAACTTCAATGCGCAGATTGCCGAAGCAACGGCACTCAACGTCGATGCTGGGCAGTCGAAGATGTCGAAGGTAGTGACTGGGAAGGACGTCAAGGGTGACGACACCTGGGCGGTCGCATACGACAAAGGCAACAGCCAGACTACCCAGCAGACGGCTGCAGCTGACATCACGCAAATGCAGTTCGTTGAGCAGCTGAATGTCAATGAACAAATCGCTGCAATCGCTGTCGCGATAGGCGAAGGCGATGCAACGGCAGAACAGGTCAACTACCAAGTGAACCAAAACGTGCAGCAAGCCCAAGCAACCGCTGGAAACCCGAAAAACGGTTGCTGAAACAGTTTAGCCAGTGACATTCCCCGTCGTAGACGGGGGTTCCTACGCCCATCAACGGGCGGTTCGGGTTCCAACACGATGGGGCCACAAGCGAGGCACTGCTCCGACGTGTGTGCCGAATTGTCCTCCGAACTGGAATTAATTCCGATCGACAGTGACGACCAACATCGTGGTCGACGACTTGTTCGGGTACGCCAAGAACACGCTGAAGACGTACGTCTCACTCTGTACCGACAATACACAAGTGAGTTTCACTTGTCTGATCGCGACGGCAGATGATGATATCCTCCTCGGCATAAACGGCGAGGTTTCCTCACGCTGGGGGTATCGCTTACCGACCCACGGAGGCAACTTGCGGGTTCGTGCGCTCCTCGTTGGGAACTGAGCGTGGTGACCTCTGATCATGAATGGTTGTCCCACTTGAGGCGCACGGGCCGTGCCATCGGCCGTGTTACCGTCGTCTGCCGTTGACGAGACACGGAGTGTCTCGTTCGCCAATCAGAACTCAGAGAGTTCTGATGACGTCTCAGGAACGTCTCCGACGCTGTGAGGTCTGCATGTCCCTCGAAGCCGCACGGACACGTCAGCGTGTCGCGGTGGCGCGTCGTCCGGTCAGTCGAACCACAGTTCGGACACTCTTGGGAGGTCCACGCTTCCGACGGCACTTCCACCAAGATGCCGTACTCCTCGGCGGTACACGCGAGTCGGTCGATGAACTGCCGGAACGCCCAGAAGTTGTGTGTTTTCTGGTTCGCTTCGACCGACCAATGCGTATCGAGTACGTCCGTTGACGCGCCGACGTACACCGTGGAGACGCCTTCGCCGCGCAACCGTTCGATGAGGTCGCGGGCGAGCGCATCTTGGGCGTGGTCGCGTCGTCTCGTCCGGCGTCGGTACAGCGACCGTATCCGGTGACTGCTGTACCGTCCGCCGTCCAAGAGCGACTGCAACCGCGCGATTTCTCGCGTCGTCTCGCGGAACCGCTCGAACAAGTCGCGCCCTTCGTACAGCAGTTGCGTGCCGGTCGTGGTCGTACAGGCGACGAGGGTGTTCGCACCAATATCCAGAGCGGCGGTTTCGTCCGCCAGTGAGTGTGCCAGTCGAGAATTGTCTTCGCTGATTGTGACTGGCTGAAAGGCCCTGAATGTCTGTGCGTTCTCGTCCCAGAACAACTCTAACCGGCCCTGCTTGTCGTGCTCTTTCCAGTTGGGGTTGCCCCGAACTTCGAGCCGGAGGCGTTCGCGGTGTCCAAGCCCGTACTCGTCTTTCAGGTCTTGGCCGACGAGAATTTCGAGTCGGGAGTATTCGCCCCACTCGACGGAGTACATCCATATCGAAGTGCCGGACGAGGAACAGTACGAGCGGTTGAGAGACGTGAAGAACAAGTACGGACTGACGTGGCGCGGGATGCTTGTCCACGCGGCCGACGACTTGGATACCCCGGACTGAGCGGCGTCGGCGGTTGTTCCGCAGTTGTCGGATTCACGCCCGCCCTGAAGGGCGGGACTCTCTCCTTGAGTCGGGTAGCGACACGTTACACGTTAGAAGGCAGATATTCATTCTAAAGAGCCCCGTTAAATTCTGATAAAGCTAGGATTATAGAAAACGTCATATACGTTGATGCATGGGGTTCCACATCATTAGTTACACTATGTAAATTGGATGGTCGTTTGTAGTGCCTTCTAAAATTCTCATAATCCAGTAGTTATACAAGAACAATAATCGGCACTTATGTGTTACCCGGGTATCACTTATTCGCGTGAGCAACGTGCTCACAGAGAACCAAATCATGAAGCGCACTACGCAGTTACTGTTTGTCGTTGCTGCAGTTGGCAGTCTCCTCATCATGGGTGCTGGCTCTGTAGCCGCCCAGCCGGACAGCTCAACGACCGTCGAACAGAGTAGCACAGCAACCGTTGAACAAGGCCAAGAGGCTTCACAGGGTAACGCCAACGAACAAGGTTACGCTGTGGCAGTCACCTACGATAGTGACGAGAGTGAGGCTACTGCCGTCCAAGCGAGCGGACAGTCGAACTCTAATTCGCAGACCGGTGTCGCCATTGCCGGAAATTTCGCCGAGCTAACTGAGGAAGGCGAAGACGACGATAATGGCAATGATGAGTAAGTAGGGTTCCGACTTCAGATCGGGTTCGTTGAATCGCATGGATGGTCTCCTCACGGAGAACCACGTGTGTCCTAGAGATTGGCGGATCGCTGGAATCGACAGATTCCGCGATCCGTACCGAGGACACTTCGCTACTTCGCTACTTCGCGACTAATTACCTAAAGTGAATTCTCAAATTTATATAACATATGGTCAAGCACCTATATCAGTACCTAATTGAATAGATTAAAGTATACGTTATATTAATTTTATTTTGATGTCAGAGAGATTGGATTCTCGTCGGACGTTCCTTGGTATTGCCTCCTCCGCACTTGCAGTTGGTCTTGCTGGATGTACCAGTACAGATAGCCAAACAGCTGAACCTGCAGGTAATAGTACGAACACCAATAGTCGTACTGGCACTGAGACAGAAGGAAATACTGAGACCAATACTGATTCCGGAACGGAGTTTACTTCTGCGTCGAATGATGCAAAGGTATCGTTCGGTACTCCAATGGACAGTCAGACCGTTTCCGGTGGTGTTAGCGTTATAATGAACTCAGAGAACTTCACAATTGAGAAATCCGGAGAGGTGAACGACAACGCAGGTCACTTCCATGTTCTCGTGGACACTGATCCCGTTGAAACAGGGAAACCAATTCCGAGTGATGACCAACATATTCACTTTGGGGACGCATCAACGGAAACGGTTCTCGATCTCGAGCCGGGTGATCACACACTCACACTTCAGGTTGCTGATGGAGCACATCGCGCATATGATGTGACGGATACAGTTGAGATCACCGTTGAGAAGGCATCTGCTCAATTCACGAACGTCGCTGATGGCGACACTGTCTCCACACCAGTGACGCTCGAATGGGAGGCAGAAAACTACACGCTCGAGCAAGCCGGTGAGGTCACCCAGAGTGCAGGGCATGCACACTTGATTCTCGATGCCGATTCGGTTCCCGTTGGCGATGTAATTCCAAACGATGAACAACACATTCATTTCGGTGATGGCTCTTCAACTACGGAGCTTGAACTCGAATCTGGTGAACATACCCTTATCCTTCAGATGGGGAATGGTCACCATCTCGCGACACCTCTTACCCAGACAGTCAATCTAACCGTTGATTGACATCCACCCCGCCCTCAAGGGCGAGGATTCCCGAACTTTGGGATATTAAAGTTCGCAACCCACCTGTTCCCTCGGGTGGAACGACCCAGAAGTTTGGTTGAACAGGTAGGTTACTGGCCGTGCCAAACGACCGTTACTCATATCTTCCGTAGGAGGATTCTGAGTTATTTTTCTGCGAATGTTCACCGCGCCGTTCACGTCAGCGTTCATCGTCCCCCCACACGATGCGCAGACGTACAACCCACGCTCCACACGATTCGCATCACGCTTTTGTTCACAGCATGAACAGGTTTTGCTCGTGTCCCGCTCACTCTTGCGCTCAACGAGAATGCCATGTTCCTCCGCCTTGTATTCGAGCAACGTGGCGAATCGGTCAAACGCCCATCCGTGAAGTTTCTTGTTCCCACGCTTACCCCAGTTTCTAGCCTCACCGTTCTCGGCCTCTCGAATTTTGCTCAAGTTACCGATAGCGATGCGACCAACCTCGTGATCGATGCACCGCTCAACGATGTGCTTGGCGAGCGCGTGCAGGAAGTGGTCTTTGCGTCGGGACAACTTCTGACAGGCACGAAGCGCACGCCGGGATGGGCCGTTCTCACCCTCGGACTTGTGGTTGAAACCTTTGAAGAGGCGGAGGTGGTTGTGCTTGGGATCGTGCTTGATACCCTTCTGCTTCCACGTCACGGTGGAGCGAGGGTGGTTGTCGCCGTGTTTTCGGTAGCCGGGTGGATTGGCGTCTTCGTCTCCGCGTTGGCGTGCTTTGTACCAACTGGTGAACGACTCAGCAAGTTCTTCGAGAACTCGCTGACTGGATTGAGAATGTAAGTCCCTGTATCGTTCGTGTTCCTTGAGTTCGGATTTGAGTTCGCCATCATCGGGGATTTCCCCGTCTTCATCCCACCGACCTTGCGTGTAGTATCGGGCAACGTTCCACAGTTTCGACGCGGAGAACCCACACTGGTTGAGGTCGCCACTCACTTGGGAGTGGTTGAGATTTTCGCTCGATAGGTGCGGGTTGTCTCCAGCATCGGACTGTGTTCATAAAACCTCTCGGAGAGGGAATTCGTGTCGTCTCACTTATTGGGCTGGCTCGGGAAGTTGATCAGCGTCGAGGACGTTTAGTTCGGCGTTTACACGAACAATACCTGCCTGAATCTGGCTGAAGTGGGGTTGATCGAAATTTCGCATTACTCTCACATTTGCTCCCGGGTGAATAAATCATACTATTAACATAATGTGTTGATAGCAATGGGAGGGTTCTCAATTCAAGGAAATGTCCCTATAGTCAGGCAACCTGACTCCGAGGAGATGCCCCGAGGGGGGCATAGCGGAATGCTTAGTAATTCAACTCACCGGGCAAGGGAGTTGAATTACTAAATCAATATCAGGTTTCTGTCTAAATATAGTTTTTGGAATAGTGTTTCGGAGATAATTATAGTAGTGTCTGGGAGTCTTTGCATGGTTCGCTACATTCGTGTTCGGTTGAGGACATGTCCTCGTAGAAAACCCTTTTGATTTAGTGGCACATGCCGACGTCATCTAGTGGTTCAACAAAGTTCCATGAACCGACTATTCTCTTGTCTGCTGAGACACTGCAGTCCCGGCAGCAGCACGTTCGACTGACACCCCTTCGGGAAGGGCACTTCGAGAGATCGGCTCAAGAACTAGGAGCTCCCCATCTTCTGTTTCCATCCACTCGATTCCGGTCTCCGTATCCCAGCAATGGGGTGTCCACGTCCCCGATTCAAGCTGTTCCCATATGTCTACGTCGCCGTAATAGCCTCCCTCACTACACCTATAAATCGAACCGAAATTCATATTTCCAATTACTAGCTAATGGTAAAAATATATTGTGGCTATTCTCACAGGTAGTAAGCGACCACGGGTCGGGTGACCCGTGGAACTCTCGCTGTCTTCTTTAGAACAGGTCTAGTTGCACGACTATCAAAGACCATATATAATAAAAGTGTCAACTACGCTAGACGAGGTACACAGTTCGGTTATAGAGATTAGGCGAGAAAACCCACGACTTCAGTCGTGGGATGAATCGCCGCACGGTTCGCAACCACTGAAACCAAAAAGTACGAGTGCCCACACTGTGTATCTGTAACTGTCGTTGCGATGGTTCCCCATCGTGAGTGACTGTCCGAAAACTGGCAGTTGAGTTGGTGTTTGCCTCATCAAAAAGTAAGCCTTCGGACGACCAACCCGACGTAAAATAATCAGGTACCTCCGAGTCCTTCACGGGATAGGAGTAACGGGGGCGTGGCACTCCCTTCGGCGTGTCGGGTCGTAAACGGAAGTTCCCAAACCAGCGCAAACGGGCGTGGGAAGCCCACGACTTTAGTCGTGGGAGGATGTCACCTGTCTCTAGTTAAGCGAAGAACCGCACGACAGCAGTCGCTTGTCGTTGCTTCTTTTCGGAAGAAATGAGGAAGCCGGGTCTGTAGACGACAACAGCTCCCCATCTCGAATTGTACGGCGACTCCTCCACTGTTTCTCTCGACTGCCGTGTTGAATAGCGATCTAAAGAGCACAGCGAGAGTTCCTCGCGTCACCGGACGCGGGGGTAAATCTATCACGAGTTCCGTGAAATCATCCTGATGTTCGCCATCATCAACATCAAACAACTCTGTGACCCCGCTCTGATCCGTACGTCGTCGCCCTATTCAACACAGCACTCTCGACAATACTCCAAGAGCACACCGGGGAACTCGGCGTGGCATCCGTCTTTAGTTAGGTGACGAACCGCTGTACGGCGGTCGCTTATTGAGGCTCTTTTCAGGAGCAATGGATGTGTCGACGAGAAAAAAGCGTTTCAGCCTGACAATAGTATTCTTCTACGTCATCGACTCACGAGTTGTATCGTCAACTTGGCCACCATGGGGCGTGGTCTGCTCGGTCTCACTCACAGAACGCTCGGCTGGCGGCGCGAATGTTCGACTCGACCCGCTCCGTGGGTCGAAGTCGATCACTGCTTTCTCCCGTGACATCGCTTGGACGCGAATGCCACGCCACTCGCCGTCGACGCCGACAAGTGCCTCTGAGTAGCCGGTGTCCTCATTACCAGGAATCGCATCTTGGACAAAGCGCATCTGGGCATAGTTCAACCCGAACTCGTCGGCCCAGTGGTTGTCCATGCCATCGAGTCGGTGGAACTGCTTGACTGCACACTGATCGAGAATCGCCTCGGATTCGCGATGCTGGAAGAACTCATCGACCGTCTGTGTGATGAGCCGAATCGACAGATCGTGATGGCGGTGATGTCGAAACACCGTCTCTAAGAACGACAAGCTCGCGGTATCCTTCATCAGATAGCGCGCCTCATCGAGGTAAAAGACGATCTCCGCATCACTCGACTTAGCCCGTTCGTAGACGAGTGAAATGAGTAATTGCATCGTCAAAGCGGTGGAACTGTCGACGCTACCTTCGCGTTGTGCGAGATCCAGATACACAACCTTTTCGTCACGAATATCGAACTCCGAGGGTTTGCCGAGGTTCTCGTATCGCCCACCTGCCTCGAAGGGACGGAACTGGCCGAGTAACCACGTGGCATCCGCTTTGAGTTTCTCTACTTCTGCCTCTGAGCGAACGACGAACGGCTCGGGTGTCTCGATCATCTCCTCGAAGACGTCCATCATGCCGCGAATCGTCGGGCTCTCATTGCCGTGCGTGGCGATGTCGTCTGTGATGTCCTTCCGATAGTACGCTTCTCGCAGCGCCCGTTCGACAGTAGTTCGGCGGTCGTCAAGGGAGACGTCTCTGAGCGCGAAGAAGTTCGTCAGGAAGCTCATCGCGTCGTCAAGCTTCTCGTTGAACGGGCTTGCGTCCTCACCCATCGCTTGCTGGACGTGCGCCGGCGTTGGTCGAATCTCCAGGGGATTCAGACCGAGGGTTCCACCCACGGTGATGCGCGTCGCACCGAGTGCGTCGGCGACGCCTGCCCAGTTGTTGAGCGGCTCGAGGATGATGCCGATTCGGTCGGGATTCTGTTCGATCGAGCGGATGAAGTTCTGTTTCGAGGCGAAGGACTTCCCCGAGCCAGTGTCGCCAACGACGAACATCGCATAGCCGTTCTCACGCGCGAAGGGGTCGATGACGACCGGGTTGCCAGTGCGTCTGTGGATCCCGAACTCGACTCCACCGGGTTCGAGAATCGTCGCGTTGTGCGGTGAAGCCACGAGTGCACCGACGGCGCCACCGAGCGCAATTGATTCGCGTTCGAAGACGTTTGGTCCGATGGGTGCTGCTGACTGGAGTGCGAGATCTTGCCGACAGAGAGCCGTCTTCGGCGTGAGATTCGCTGGGTCTTCACGAAGCGTACTGCGGATCTTCCGCGCCGCTTCCCGGAGTTTCGGCCGTGTCTCCGCACGCACGGTGATGAGAATACTCTGGCCGAAAACGTGCTGGCCGCTTTCGACAGCGTTGTACGTCGCCGCTGCCGTGTTGGCTCGTTCTTGGAGATAGCGACTCCGGACACTTCGTTCGAGGTCGGCATCGACCTGCAGGTCGTCGGCAATCTCTTGGAGTTCGTTTCGCGCACGTTCCTGATTCTTCGGCCTGATCCGGGCGGTGACGTCGAATTCGACATCTGTGAGCGTGAAGAGGTCGCTCAGGTAGCCATCGCTCGGGTAGTCGGGATACTCGGCGACGTACAGCGTCGTCGTCCATTGTTCCCCCACGCGGGCTGCGCGTGTCTCCCACTCGATTGCTGCCGGAGCGACGGCACTCTGGTGGTGTTCTTCGAGCGTTTCGAAGAAGACAGTCTCGAGATCGGCTTCGGTGTTGGCGTCAGTTGCGTGGTCGTCTGGCGCATCGCGCTCTGTGGATGCAGCGTCAGCCTCAGCTACTGTGTCTGTCTCGTCGAACGCTGCCGCAAATTCACCGCCTTCAATGTGCGGTGACGACCCATCACTCGCTCGGGCAAACCTGAGCACAAGGAGAGAGCCGACACCGATGACGGTCGTGACCACAACGAACTGCAACTGGAGTGCTTCGAGACGCGGGTCGACCTGCAGGAGCAGTTCATGCATGGTGGGACTCCTGCCGGTGGCTGTGTCCCATCACTGGCTCGGTCCGAAGCACGGAGTCGGCGTCGCCGTAGGTGTGTTCTTCGCCGTTCCAGAAGTCCATCGTGAGGACAAATAACTCGACGGTGCTCAATCGACGGGCAGACCATCCGGAGGCAGGCTCGACGAGCTCCGAGCGAACGGTCGCAACTCGTTCGTCGAGTTTCTCGACCATCTTCGCACGTCGCTCGTCGTCGGTGAGGCGTTCACGACGTGTGACGAACGGTGTGAACAGCACGCCGATGAGGGGAAACTCCGTCAACCGCTCTGCGGGCGTTTGTTCGTCCGCGTATCGATTGTACACTTCAAGTGGCGTCACCTCGACACCGAGGAAGTAGCGGATCTCCTGCAGTCCGCGAGCGTGCATCTCTGCGGGCCGTGTCTCGCGGTACTCTTCGAGCAGCTCACGGAAGACGGGGTTCGTCGTGACGTCCTCGTCGGTGAGTCGTGTGTCGATCTGTTCGATTAACTGTTCCACCGGAAACGAACGGGTTGTGGTGTGAATTCGCAAGGGGAAGGTCAACTCGTTGTTCGCAAAGTCCTCGGCGATCGATTGGAGACTCGCCCAGTCGGTGGACATCGCGAAGTCCATATTGCCCGGCGTGAGTTCGAGGTACGCTTCCATCGCGCCGTCTGTGCGCTCGATCGTCCCCGTACCAGGCCACGCACGCTCGATGTTGGTGAGATCCTGGGTTCGTTCGTCGGGGGCGAAGAGCGTGTAGTTGGCAAGGCCACCTTCGTTTCGTGGGTGGGGTGTATTGGTGGGTGTGCTGTAGGTCGTCCGTGGTCGCTTCGCGAAGCGCCACACATCGGTGAGCCACGCCCATGCCGTCAGATGACTCGGGGCGACGTAGACGATGGCAACGCCGATACCCAAGCCCGCGGCCACGAACGGGAGGGCCAATGTATCGATGCCGGTGAGCGCGGCCGTAAAGAGGCCGACGATGGGACAGGCAACAAGCACGCCGATGTCGCCTTCCTCGACGTTGAGAAAGGGGATGCGGCTTGCGTCACCGAACTGGTTCATGATGCGTCTTGATGCGGCGTCAGTATCTGCGGGCATTACTGGTAGGTTGGGTCAGGGTCGTTCTCGGTTCGTCTGTATGAGGGCTGCGCTTGTGTCGTGGTGTCGTTTTGGGCGTATGCAGTCGCACGCTGAGCGAACGCTTGCCCTGCTGCTGCCCGTGGCCCCCAGCGAGCGGCAGTCGTCGCGACACTCCCACCGGCGACGTACGCCCCCGTGGCGACAGTGCCGACGGTGACGGCCGTCTGTGTTGCTGTCCCGATGACGCGTGCGGTCAGCGGCGAGGCGTATTTGAACGTCTTCCACGTGACGTAGAGGGCGATGAGCGGCAGGCTCGTCGCGACGAGATGCTTGAAGAACACTGTCGGCGGGCTGAGGGCGCCTGTCTCGTAGAGGAGATCATAGCCCTTCAGGACGATTGCCGCCGGGAGTGGGAGGATGGCGAGCGGAACGAAGCGTCTCGAAAAGCCCGTGGCAATGTCTGCAAGGATGGGGACATTGCCGTAGGAGAGGGCAAAGGCGATCGGCATCGCATAGAGGTAGACGTACAGCAAGAGTTCGCGCAAGTAGAGCAGTGCCTGGAGCGTCCACATTGAGAGCCCGCCGATGGTGGCGAAGATCAGGCCGAAGATGGGACTGGTGAGAGAGATTTTGAGAAGGTCAACCATGAATTCCTTGACACTGTCTAATTGAGGGAGCAACGCAATTGTGAATCCATCAATCAAGTACAGCGCAAGCACTCCCAGCCAGTACCATGTAATGATGAGAATGGCGCCGTTCCACGCTGTTTTCTTTGCTTTCTGAGCCTCGTACGCACTGCTCATGCTGAAGATTCTGAGCAAGTGTCTTGCCTGAACAGAAACCACGAGCAACAGCAAGGCGATGAAGGTAATATCTCCGCCTATGAGCGAAGCATGAATCGCCTCCCACGGTGAATTTGTTGGAGCACCGAATACGAAATGTCCGGAAGTATCCGGAGTAGGTGTGCCGAACATTGACTCCGAGAGAGTTTCGTAGCCTGTTTTCATTCCCTGATTGAGTCGCCCAGTAGTCCAACTGAGTACTCGCTTGAACCCCTCTAGCACAACATCGATCAAATCTACCATCTTCAGATCTCTCCAACCGCGATGTCGCACTCGCGCATCTCGTTAGCTCCTGAGTATGCAACAGAGAATGTCTTCTCAATAGGTTGCTTCGCAACTTGTGTTTCGATTGAGACGGTGAATTCCCCTTCCGTGCCTTCTATTGAACATCGGATCTCATCGTCCTCATACGGAAGCCCGAAAGGAAGCATATCAGAGAAGACATCAATAGTCTCCTTAGCCCCTACCTGAGTTGGGCTTTTACGAGAGAGACCACTCTCATGATGTGCCTCTGTCTTGTTTGGTATGTCGCCCGTGAAATGTAACTTAGTCAGCTTGTCTGGTCCACTCCCAGTGTTAGTGATGGTAACGAAAGCTTGGCTGTTAATTTCTATTTTGCTCGGACCCTCTCCATATACTTCCTCCCACGGCTTCTCTGGGTGATTCCGGTAGAGTCCAACATCCAGTATCTCCAGTTGTGGGCGAATATCGAGCGCGACTTCAGCAATCGACTCGTTGTCTTTCACCGCAAGCACGCGGTGCTCACCGGGTGTATAGGATGTCCCGATTGCAAAGGAAACCCGCTCTGCGCCAGTGGCGACGTCGCGTGATTTCCACAGCTCGCCGGTCGGTTCGATGAGGTTGATGACGTCAGGATCGTCATTCGCAAGCTCGACGACGAGCGTTGTCTTCTCGATCGCGACGTGTTCGAGGACGCCATCGCGTTGGACGGCTGTCTCGCCGTTCGTCTCATCCGATTGGGCAGCCTTCCCAGTACACCCAGCGATGAGTGCGAGAGAGCTCCCTGCAAGTGTTTTGAGGACGGTTCGTCTGTGTCGATGTGTTGGTTGTGTCATAAGTGAATTCTACTAGTCATCTGTCGATACGGCTGCCGGGAAGGAACGTCAACACTCGCTGTCCGGCGTACAGCGCTACGAGGAATGGGGTGGCCCACCAGACGACCTCGACAACGAATACAAGCCAGCTATCGATCGAACTGAGCGGATGCCATCGCGCCGATGCTGACGCCGGGGTGTATGCTGGGTCACTGCTCAACCACGACCCGGAATGATACGTTGCTGTATAGATGCCGGGCTGGTCGACGGTGATGAACGCCACACCCGTGGAGTTCGTCTCCACACGCTCGCCTGCGATAGTGATGTACCCAGTTCGACTCTCTTCACTGAGTGGATCGAGTCGCGGGTGCTCTGCGAGTGCGATTGGTGTGCTCGTCTCGTTGTCTCGGAGTTCGATACGAAGCGTCGCCTCGGACGTCGTCTGTGAAACGACCGTGACCGTGAGATTGCTCTCTCTGAAGGTGCGGTGGCTGTCTGCAGCGTCGACGATGGTCGCGTTAACACCGCGAACGATACCACTCACGGTCAACTCATCGCGGTCGACAGTCTCAGTTCGCACAGCAACGCCGTAGGACGCCGCATATGGCTGCTCAACGACCTCGACGGCGACGTTCGAACCGAGTGTCTCGTTCGGTGACGCATGTTCGACACCCCAGACGTCGATGAGTTCCGGGCCGTTCCGAAGCGGTTCGGCTCGTGGGCCGATACGTGAGGGGTACGCGTGGACGTACACCGGCAGCGCTGGTGAGTCGACTGTCTGGTTGGTTGTCTCCGTTGACACCGACAGTGTATCCCAGCGCCGATCGCGTGCGGTGTAGAATCGCCACACCCCACGGACGCTGGCATTTGCACCCAGCGAGTACCCCTGCCAAGGCTGGTTCTGGAACATCGCAACCCCAGTGTCCCCATCCGGATAGGTGGTGTAGTGGGGGTACGCCGTGAGGTCGTAGACGACCACCTCGAGTGTCTCCGAGACAGTGAGCGTCTCCGTTTCCGAGATGAGGCCGTTGTCGATTGTGACCGCAATGTCAGCCTCGATAGTGAGGGTGGTCGGGCCACCATCTGTGAGGGTGTACTCAAGGACAGGTGTGTGTCCTGTCGTCTGTGCGATCGTCGTCTCTTCCTGGGAGAGCCGAACCGCCTCGATTTCGTGCGAGGTGATGGTCCAGTTGCGAGCACTGCTGTTGTTCGTAGATGGAAGCCGAACGCGGTAGTCGACCAGTGCTCGCAACGACCCCGTCGGCGCGATGTACAGCGGCGTCTCACTCGGGGTGAGATGTCCGCGTGTCGAAGGGTGGATAGCGAAGGTGCTTACGTGGGCGTCCCTGATGAGGACACCATCGGTCAGGTTGGCGTGAGCCGGCGCGATACTTTTGGTTTCGTCACCAGCCGCTAGGTCCTCAAAATCGTGGTCTGTCCACGTCGCGGCCGTCTTCGGTGGTCGTGTGAACGAGATGTCCGTCCCGTTGGCCAACTGCTGTATCGGCACGCGAGTGCGGTTGTACTGGGTCTGATAGGTGGATTCGTTGATGTACGAATCACGGTCGTGTGACCACAGCGTCGCCGATTCGTTCTCCGTGAGCCCATTGTCGTCACTCGGTGCTGGTGGCGTCGCCGAAACCGCACCGACGAGGAGGCTCGCGATGCAGAATGCGACACTCAGGTGTGCGCACCATCGTGTCGCCCGCCTATCTCTGGGAGTCACTGGTCGCTCAGTGACTCACCACGGTGCGAGATTGATACACGACGCGAGTGGGAGACCCATAATCGAGCCCGCGACCGTGTAGAGCGGTCCGAGAACGAGGAGGATTACTGCCGATTTGAGTGCCGTTCGCTTGTGCCGCTTCAGCGTGCGCTTTTCGTCGACGCCGATGGTGAACATTTCCACCAACGAGTCGCCCTGCCAGATGAGTGCAACGCCCAAGACGCCGAACGCCGTCGTGATCTCGAAAAAGCCCTCGAGCATGGTTGGGATCTTCGAAGCAGTACAAACGGGATCCGTCTGTGCAAGGACCGGGGTCACGGCGACGAGCAAGACGCCGATCGTCACGGTCAGTCCCTGTCGGAGGAACCGAGAGGTCTCGAGTTGTCGCAGCCACGTCGTCGATGGTGGGTTTTCTGTCTTCATGGGGGAAATGAGACAGCTGGTGTGTGTTTGGTTGTTGTGTCATGTTGACAATACACATGCTGTCTCGAGTTTCATGCGTTGTGTTCGGTTAAAAATATGATTGATAACAAAACTACATCTTTTAGAACAGTAAAAAATAGGCTAGTGTCTGATTGAGAATATTCTGGGCCATCGCAACTCGTCGACTGTTGGTTTCTGGCGTCGCCCTCGCGGGCGCTCGCATGAGGGAGACAACCCACCCGTCTTCACCATCGTTAGCTGTGGAACGGGACAGCGATACGTTGTCCCAGCGAAATCCGTCGACGAATCGAGGGTGCGACTCTGCCTCGCAGATCACGAGGAGGAGTCGATAACCAACTACACCGACAGATTTCGGGTATACGATCCACTGGTGGAGGACGACGAGTTCGACTGCGAGTACGTCGTCCACGGTGACGGAGAATACGTGGATGAAGACGTTCACGTGAACACCTGCGAGAGGCGTCTCGAAGGCCAAGTTGACACAGTACTTTCGCGCCTTTCAGCTACGCAGCGAATTCTTCGAAAGATCTGGTCGAGAAGCACTCAAACACGCTGTCAAAGCGACTCTCTGAAATCAACAATGTGCTATCCAGGAGCGATGGTGGTTCAATTGATTCGAAAAAGAAGCCCGAGTTCGCTAACAGCCGTCTTCTTCAACCGTCGACGTCGACTCAGAGGACTCAGTCGCTTCTGGAGTCTCAGTTCCAGTCGCTTCCGGAGTCTCAGTTTCAGTCGCTTCTGGAGTCTCAGTTTCAGTCGCTTCTGGAGTCTCAGTTTCAGTCGCTTCTGGAGTCTCAGTTTCAGTCTCTTCCGGGGCTTCAGACGGTACCTCGCCGACACTCGCCGAAGCAACAACGTTTCCGTCGGGAGTGAGGACTGCGACCTGGTCTGACTCGTTGTTGATTACTTCACCTTCGTAGTCAAATGTGACGTCCGCGTTATCGACGTCGACTGCGCCTGATGCAACAAGGATTGACTGGCCAGCTTCGATTGTCGTTCCACTGGGGAACGTCTTGTCTTGACTGACGTTCTGTTTGTACTCGAACTCCATGATATAACCCGAGAGATCAACCGCCGAACTACCCTCGTTCTTGATGACGACGTATTCTTCCTCGGGATTCACCGCTGTGATAGTGAGTGAGATGTCTTCCTGTGCGAGCACAGTTTGTGCGCTTGCGCCACCTGCGACAATGATACCAAGTCCTGCAATGAACTTCCGTCGACTAGATGCCATTCCAGATAATCGCGTATTCCTCTATGTCCTAATGGATTGTGCAATAGAATAGAATTTCGGTAAAAAATAAAATAACATCCAAGTGAATAGAACAGCGTCGCAATTATTCCAGAATGCAAGACATTATTTCAATTCGTGTTTGCAAGAATCAGCTGTCAAGGGTCTTGTGTGGTAGTGTCGTAGTCTCTCTTAATCGATGCCGTCAAACCAGAATTAGCTACCACAAAACACTCATAAAACTCCTTTCAGCCGAGAGATGACAGCGGTCACGGTAGAAGTGGCTTGAACAGTGGTCTCAGGCATCGTGCTCGACTGTTCACTACCAGAGCGCCATCTGGTATCTTATCTATTTCTTCGACTTCTCCTGGGTTCTAGTATATGAGAACTGCCTCATGTGGTACTCAGATTGGGGTTTCAACAGGTTGGAGTCCATACAGACGTGGACTGGTCCGAGAGTCCTCACTATGGGCAATTTCTTCATAATCACCAACAAAAGATTTAACTACATCTTACTGTGGCAAGTACTGAGCATATCCTTAGCTTCATATTATTTGATCGTGTATACAAGGATGCCCGCGTGCATAGTCACCCTATCACGTAGCAAGACTAATCAACCACAGCGCGGGCACTCTCATCGCGGAGACGTGGAATCGTTGGTCCATGTCACTATTTGTACCATAGTAGTTGCCATGCTGCTCAACTTCTTGACGAAGCAGTACTAATTAGTTGTCGAGTGCTTGGACGGCATACCTATCTTGAAATAACATCCATACACATATGTTGTATACTAGATTTTTATCAGTGTAAGTGATTGAACCCCGTGAGATTAATATGCTTATAGATGTTTTTCTCATTAAACTATCTACTATATGTACAACCCAACTAATCGATCGCTGGGACCGCTTTCTGGCGATGCCTATGAGATCCTGCTGACTGCAATCGAGCCATCAGAGGGGATTGCCCCTGAAAAAGCTCTTGGCAATCTGCGGGAGGAGGGATTCTCTGACGGTGATGCCGAGTTTGCGATCGAACGTCTCCTGTTACGAGGGTATCTCTACGAGGTCGACGGCGAGTTGTTCATTACTGAGCGTGCGGGCTCCTCAAGCGAATGACTGTGAAGAAGGTGAGACGGACGGTATCGGGCCTGTGTGAAGAGGCCGACTCTCACGGACTCACTTTGAGTTCGGGTATTACCGACGCGAAGTTGGCGCGACCGGGAACGGGAGCGCGAGAGGAATTAAAGACTGGTGCGTCCACGGCGGACTAAACCCAGATGCCACGGGTCACCCGACCCGTGGTACTTCACCTGCTTCTTCGGGTGTGACTCAAAGCAATTCGAGGGCTTCAACTGAAGCGGTAGCGCGAAGTCCCCTTCCTCAAGGAATGAGCAAAACGAATGAGTAGAAAGGGGAGGAGAGCGTTCGTATCGGCTACAAACATCATTTTGTAAGTAGATTCCCGGTCACATTGAAATTGTGGCAGACGACTACGTGCGTCGGACGGCAATCACTCGTCTCGAAGTTACAGACGAGCAACGTGACCTTCTCGAAGAGACTATCTCCGAGTGGAAGCGTGGTTGCCAAATCGCCACCGACATGGCGTGGGGGCAAGTGCAACGCCAAGAGCGACGTACAGCCTCTCGCCTACGACGAGTGTGCGAACACACCGGCCTCGGCAGTCAGCACGCGATTCTCGCCACCCACCAAGCCGCCCAAGCCATCACCAGCTGTATCGAACGCCGCGCCAAAGGCAAAAAGGTCAGCAAACCCACGTTCACTGCACCCACGATGAAGGACGACACCCGAACCATATCACTGTTCGATGACGATACGGTGTCGCTTTCCACAACGCAGAGTCGTATTCGGTGTGAACTTGTACTGCCTGACACCGACGATGGCTACCAACAGCAGTATCCCGACTCGGACACATGGAGCGTCACGGAAAGTACGCTCACCGCCCGTGACGGTGACTACTTCTTGCATATCGGCTTCCGCCGACACAAGAACGACACCGAACGGAACACTGGCTCCGTCGTCGAATCGGTCGATGCGTGTAAGCGTGCGTTCGGCAGTCTCGGTTTACCCCACCGATTACAGACAGTCATGATGGTCATAGAACTGCCGGATTCGTGGATCTCGAAGGAGGGGGGTATGTATCTGGATGCTCCGTGTTCCGGCACGTGGATTGAGTTCAATGAGCTTGAACGTCCCATCGCCAGTGGGTAAAATGTCCCATCCGACTTTCGGGAAATACGGGTACAGCGATGCTAACTCAAGAATCTGCTCACGCATCGTCGACCAGTTCGGAATCGACGTCCCGGCGATCTGGCTCCCGGTATCTGGATGCGTATCGAACCAGCGGACGTCGCCCGCAGAGGACAACCACTGTGCACCGCGGCTCAACGTCCCATCCTCGGTTACTTCTGCCGAGATGCCACCATTACTCCAGTTGTCCGTGGGAGCGGACTCGAATGACCCAATTCGTTGGACAGCGGCACCGATGAAGGGCTCGTCTGTCTCATAATCCCAAAACGTCATCACTCTGAGCGTGTTGCTCGCGTCCGGAAACAGCTGCTCTGTGTAGTCGGCTTGCTCGATAAACTCTGTTGCGAGGTACTCGTCGAGGCCTTCGAGAAACGTGATAAACTCGCGTTGGGTCTTCTGCTCTCCGTTCACCTCGTATCGATTCGAATCAGCGTCTTTTCGACAGACGAAAATACCGTTCCCAGCACGCCCATAGACGGGTTTTAGAACGAGCGCATTTTGCTCATCAAGATACGTATCAATCCACTCGAATGTACCGAACTGCTGGACCTGTCCCCCGTCAGTCGCAGTCAGGGCCGATTCTTGCTGCTGCCATGCCGGCGCGTCCAGTATTGGCGACATTCGCTTTAACATCCCGTTCTCGATGAGGCCATAGAGGTCTGGGAGATATTCGGGGACCGAACTATACAGGAGGTGGCTGGTGAGCTTGTTGCTGGCGGTCGGAGTCCAATTGTTCGCGATGTCCATCGAGCGCTCTTGTTGGACCGTCGAGAGGAACTCGTAGGCGTTCGTCTCATCAATGTCGAACAGCAGATCAGATTCGCTGGTGAATCCGCGGCGCCACAGCCAGAGCCGCCGTTTCAAAGAGACATCAATGGCCCGACCCCACTTCAGTTCGTATTTCAGCAACCTAGCAAAAAGCGAGAGTTGGTCATCAGCCCCGTGATATAACTTGGCCAGAAGTGGATGCTCAGCCATAATGTCTGGTTATCCTAACTTATTAAAAAAGTTGAGGTTCGCTAAAGGAGACACCAATCGTCTCTTGCAGACGTTATGTCTGATCGTCATTTATAGCTCAGTAATGTTAATTGACCACATATGACACTATGCCAACTCTGAGTATTTTCACCTGTATTGGACAATTTTATGACTAAGCACAAAGTTCTCTCAGTAAGACACACTGCCGATCGATAGACAGATGATAACTGATACGTCTGGTGTCCTACGCCAAATAGTGAATTTGTCCTCCCTGATACTGCTCCATGTTTGACAAGCTACGTCGCGTTCTCCGAACCATCTACCAGCGGGCGCTCCCCGATGGCACCTTGACGAACCAGACAGTCAAATCTGGGGTGTGGTCTGCGGGCATGAAGATTGGAATGCGAGGACTTCAGGTACTGTCGCTCGTCGTTCTTGCCCGCATTCTTGGTCCGCGTGAGTTCGGATTGATGGGTATTGCGTTGATCACCTACACGTCACTCCGGAGATTCTCCGAACTCGGTATCAAGAGTGCGCTTATCCAGCGTTCCGAAGCAAACGTCGACACTTTTCTCGATACTGCATGGACGCTCCAACTCGTTCGTGGTCTCGTCCTCGCACTCCTTCTCGTCACCAGTGCGCCCGCAGTCGCATGGTTCTTCGACGAACCACGCGTTACGCTCATTCTCCGGGTGATCGCAGTGTCACCGATCGTGGCCGGGGTCATCAACCCGAGTATCGTGTATTTCCAGAAGGATCTGGATATGCACAAACAGTTCCTCTTCGGAATGAGCGCCTCTGTGGCGAAATTCGTCGCATCAGTGGCCATCGCAATTATCTACGAAAGCGTCTGGGCGCTCGTTGCGGGATTTATCATCGCTGACTTCGCGCGGCTCGTCGCTTCATACGCACTGCACGACTATCGGCCAGGTTTGAATATCGATCGCGCACAGGTGCGTGAACTCATCGGCTACGGAAAGTGGATTACGGCGTCGAAAGCCATTAGTTTCATTCTGACAAGTGGCGACGACGCTCTTGTCGGACGACTCGTCTCGACGACCGGGCTCGGATACTATCAACTCGGGTATCAGCTTGCGAAGATGCCGACGATGGAAATGTCGCGGTCGGTTTCGACCGTCGTCTTCCCCCTGTATTCGAAGCTTCAGGACGATACGGAAATGCTCGGTAATGCCGTCCTCAGAAGCGTTCGCCTGCTCTCGTTTTTGGCGTTTCCCGCAACGGTTGGAATCATTCTGACAGCTCGCTCATTCATCCCCGCTGTGCTCGGCTCACAATGGAACCCCATCGTTCCAGTGATGCAGATCGTCGCCGTCTACGGTGGGTTCGCTGCACTCACGTCGGTTTTCGCTGACGTCTGGAACGCAGTCGGCCGCCCGGACCTCAACCCGAAAATCAACGGCATCAGACTCCTTTTCTCGGGGATACTCATTATTCCGGCAACGATTAGATACGACCTCGTAGGGGCTGCCGGAGCAATCGTCGGCGTATATCTCCTTACTGTCCCCCTCCAGATTCATGTTGTGGTGCGCTGTCTCGATATCCGCCATCGGGCGCTGCTCAAAGAACTGGCCTATCCGGCACTCGCCAGCGGGATCATGGGACTCGTACTTCTTGGCGTCCGTCAGACGGTTTCAATCGAACTGGTTGTTGTCAAATTCGCACTCCTCGTCGTTGTTGGGGCAGCGGTCTATGTGTCAGCAGCTCTTCTGTTGGATAGCCATTCGCAGTGGGACATCCGCACCGAATTTGACTCGATTATACGCTCGCTGTGAATCGCCTCAGGATTCGGAGACGAGCACGACGACAGCTGGCACCCACGACCCGCGGGGACCGCATGCCACGCTGTGTGTATTGGTCGTCCGGTCAGGTCCCAATCGCGTCCCAGTTGCGGTACAGCGCGACCCCAAATGCAAGGATGAACCCGCCGACGGCGACCTGCCTGGCGAAGATTCCGACGTCACCGTCGAGGATGGCGACAACACCGCGTATGCCCATCACCGTAGTCACCACGAGCACCAGCCCCAATACGGCGTGGCGTGTCTGCATGGCAGTCGCTTAGGGATGAGTGGACATAAGGAGGAGATTGTCGCACGACAGGTCGCTCCGAAAACGGCGTCGGTGGCGCCGACCCCACGTTGCTCGCCCGAAGCACTTCTCAGGTGCCGACGCCCGTGACACTCGGTTGATCGACGACTGCAACGACTCGATTCCATCGCTGTCGGTTGAGCGTACGTCTTTCAGCTATTGTCCGACGCTGGGAGCACCCCGATTCCGAAGCGGACACCTTTGGTCTCCCGCTGCGAACAGTCCGCGTCTGTTCGTACGTCGTAGGGCCTGTCGGCGACGATCACCGGACGGCCGACTACAGCGACTCGGTGGCCTCAGCGTCGCGACGTCCAGTGCCGCCGGTGAGTCCGATTCCCGCCAGGAGGATGGCCGTCGGGACGAACAGCAATCCGCCCAGCGCCGTCACGATATCGCTGTGTGTGAGTCCGTAAACGACCGAGACAACCGCAACCGAGAGAGCGAGGAGGGCTCCGAGACAGTACCGACAGTCCCAGTCAGCCCCTCCCACTCGGTCCAACAGAGATCCGGTCATAGTTGTATCGAACGACAGGATCGACATAGCTGTTCAGTTGCCGCTCGACAACTATCACGAAAAATCGACGCTCTCCCTCCGATTGGGGATTGTTAGTTTTCTGGTAGCACCCCCCGAAGAGTCTCTCGCGATACATTCTTCTGAGAGTGAAATTCTTAACGAAGAGAATGATCAACACATGTTGAGTTTATATAATGTGTTTTTACCAACATAGAACCTGTAGGCACATTGTAATCTAATGGTTGCAATCGAACTCGGCAAGCTGAACGCCAATATGGACGCAGCACGCAGCCCAGACACGAGGATCGCGTCTCCACGGGGAGTCAGAACACTCGATGGAGCAGAAACGAGTCAAGCGCCACGTCCGTTCTGGTCTTCAAATCGAACACCTCCCACCTGCGATTCGCGGCGGTTCCCGACTCCCGCTGTTCTGGTAGGCTGTCTCATTCCCATTTCTCGACCGGGGGTACGCACCAATGGTCACGAGTAGCTATTCAATTCGGACCGATACCCCCCATGAAACCGACGTCTATGTGTACGACTCTGGACAGTCGGGGCCGACAACCATGGTCGTTGGTGGGATCCATGGAAACGAGCCCTCAGGATACCGCGCAGCAACGCAAATTGCGTCATGGGGGGTCGACCGTGGAAAGTTGGTTGTATTGCCTCGCGCCAATGAGGTCGCCATCAGTCGTAACAGCCGCTACGATGACGATGGCGACCTGAATCGGAAGTTTCCGCCACTCAGTGGAGACCCTGAGACACCACTGGCGCAGGCGATTTGGAAGCAAGTAGTGAAACACGACCCCGATTGGATGTTCGACTTACACTCTGCACGCGGCATCTACAAATCCGGCGACGGGAGTGTCGGCCAAGCACTGTTTCCAACGTGGACGTCGCCAGCCCGTGAATACGGCGAGAACACCGTCGCCGATCTCAATACCGAGTTTGGATTCACGGGAGATATGCGCTATCTGATGGGTAATACCCTCGATGCTGACCGGCCGATGCTCATGCATCGCGTTGCCGGGATGCTTGACATCCCAGGCTACATCTGTGAGACTACTCGAAAGGATACGACGACGAGCGAGCAGATCAACTGGCATCTTTTCTGTGTCGAACATGTGATGAACCAATATGGGCAGGAACGGGTACCGCAACAGTCTTCAGTCGACTATAGTGCTGGGATGGTTACACTCGACGACTACTGGCAGGAGTTCGATGTTAGCGACTACTACTCGCATCCAGCTATCGTCGCCCCCGCACTATCGTACAACGGACGAAACCCGGCACACGTTCGCATTAGTGGGTTGACTGGATCGTCGTTCGAGGCCCGGATCGAGGAGTGGCCGTATCTCGACGGCTCACACACTAAGGCGCAAGCGGGCTATCTCATGTTGAATCCGGGCACCTATTCGACTACGAATGGACGACGGATCGAGGTTGGCCGAGCGCAGGTCAATCACGAGTGGGAGTCCGTCTCGTTCGAGAATTCGTTTTCGACGACTCCCGTCTTGTTTGCGATGCCGCAGACGACAGCTGGCAGTGATCCAATCGTCGCTCGAATCCAAAACGCCTCTCCGAGTGGGTTCCAGTATCGCGTCCAAGAGCAGGACGCCGAACGTGCTACCGAGTACCACTATGAGGAGGTTGTCAGTTGGATGGCGTTCGAACCTGGCCGTGGATCACTTGGCAGTCGTGACTACGAAGCAAACACGACTATCGCGGACGATTCATGGCAGAACATCCAGTTCTCACGCTCGTACCAGAATCCGACGTTCATCGCGGATGTCATGTCATACAATGGGTGGAACTCCACCACAATTCGGTGGAGGAACCTGACCTCCTCGGGTGTCGACCTCTTCATTGAAGAGGAGCAAAGTGCTGACAAAGAAACACGACATCGCGACGAGACGGTGTCGTATTTTGTTACTGAGGGATAACCAGATGCACTACCCAGTCTCGTCGACCGAGTGGCGAATCGAACGGACCACCAGCACGCATAATCACACCACCGTAAGAATACACACTGATGACCAACACTAACAACACATCGCAATCTGACCGGATCGTAAGTCGTAGAAATGTCCTTCGGACCACAGGCCTGATAACACTGCTGTCAGCCACTGGAACAAACGTCAGTGCCGAAACCACGGACTCCAATAGGCCATCAACACCAAATTCAGACGATGAAACGTCTCAAATATCCAAGTACCACGATGAGGTTCTCTGGTACCGTACCAGCGACAAGGATAGCTGTGAGGAGTTTCGACATGTAATTCCGACCGTTGGTGGCGGGGTGATGACGCTCGGTATGGCCACAGTTGACGGCGAATGGTCAGACGGCTGGCAACACGATTGGACCGCTAATGGCACCAAACGCTGGACGGTTTTGCATCGACAGACTGGACATGACGCTCTCTTCGGAGGAATACGAACCGCTACCAACAGATTTGCCCTCTGTGGTCACTCTCACTCCGAAAGTGAGGACACTGCTCGAGCGTACGTCGTCGAGACGAATCGGCGAGGGCGAACGCGGTGGACCACTCACTTCCATTTCGACCAGCGAGTGGATGACCAGGCGACTGATATCATTCAAACAGCCGATGGGAAGTTTGTGGTTGCAGGGTCCTCCGGTAATCGGGCCGCAATGGCGACACTTGATGCCACGGGTGAAGTGCAGTGGACTCGCACTTACTCCGGGGACAAATCGCTTGATGCAGTGTCCATACTCGAAGCCGATAATGGGTTCGTACTTGGCGGGACAGTCACCAAACAAGACGATACGACTGCGTGTCTCCTACTCAAAACGAATTCACGTGGACGAGAACAGTGGCGACGCCGCTACATAACAGGCACATCCGCTCATCTCGCAGAATGTATCTCGACTGAGACGGGATATCTAATGGCGGGAACAGCGCAACAGGAGCATGCGTTCACGGCGGATGCACTGGTCATGAAGACGACGAACCAGGGTGACGTCGTTTGGAAAGAAACCTATGGCGATCCTGGAGAACATGCTACCGCCGACAGCGTTACTACAATCGGCGATAGCTATGTCATCGCTGGGTCACGAAGTGAGGACATTATCGGGGAGCAGGTATGGCTCAACCAACTCAACAAGAACGGAGATCGAACGTGGAGTACAGCATTCGGAACTGAGCGAGACGAAACACCGTCCGAAGTCGTGACGACAGATGATGGAAATCTTGTAATCGGTGGCACTCGGAAGCTGTCCGAACACGATAATTGCTCTGAGGGCTTCGTGGCGAAAGTTACGCTTACCCCCTCGTATTGAGTTGACATCCTCTGCGTAAGATCGGCACCCAGTTGACATATACCATTGTCAAGATGGCGGCAAAGAGCGAATTCACAAGGCGAACCCAACAATGCCGACGATCGTCCCGAGATACTGTGGGTTCCGACTATCAGTACCTCACAAAGCATCCTCGGCTAGCTGTTTCTGAAGCCTGAGTGCTGTGTCGGAGCGGTTGCACTGACGGTCTCGACGAGAGATCCATGG
>NZ_FODV01000019.1 GCF_900110465.1 Halogranum amylolyticum | reverse complement strand
GACGTCCATTACGAACGGCTATCAGCCGTCTGGGGTTGCTGCAGCCTGTCTCTATCTCGCCAGTCGTGAACACGGGCAGTCGCTGACACAGACACAGGTTG
This sequence comes from Halogranum amylolyticum, assembly GCF_900110465.1. Classification (GTDB taxonomy): domain Archaea; phylum Halobacteriota; class Halobacteria; order Halobacteriales; family Haloferacaceae; genus Halogranum; species Halogranum amylolyticum. The sequence continues at coordinate 76,996 of NZ_FODV01000019.1, read as the reverse complement.
CAGCGGCCGCTGGTACGACGCCGACGACACTTCGAGCACCTTGGTGTCGTCGCGTCCCGTATGTCTCTCTATGCCCGAAGCAGCGCCGTTCGAGAGACACACCGAGCGGTACGAAGGATGGTTCGAGGAACACGAGGCCGCCTATCAGTCCGAACTGGAGGCCCTGCGACGCCTCATTCCGACGACAGGGTACGGGGTCGAGATTGGCGTCGGGAGTGCTCGATTCGCTGCGCCGCTCGGGATGCAGGTTGGCATCGATCCAGCCGGGAAGATGCTCCAATACGCTCGTGATCGAGAGGATCCTGAAGTCGTCTACAATCATCCCTATCCGTCGGCACGTCTCGGTGTCGAACTCGCGATGTACTTGCAGAATCGATTCATATCGTCCGTGCGAAGACGATGAACAACGCTAAGCCGACACCGGCCAGGAGGGCGAGCATCGAATGTTCCTTCTCGTAGGACCGGGCTTCGGGGAGCAGATGGGCTGCGGAGACATAGATCAGCACGCCCGAGACGAATCCAAGCAAGATGCCCAGATCGCTTTGCCCCAACCCGCTCACTAGTGGATAGGCGACGAAGGCGCCGATCGGTGTCGTCAATGCCGCGATGAAAAACGCGTACGTTGCCGCCGTTCGTTCAGTCACATTCCCCTTCAGCAAGACGAGATACGTGATGACCCCCTCGGCGAATTCGTGGACGACCAGTCCGGTTCCGGCCAGAACGCCGGTCAGCAGCGAGATGTTGAACGTGACGGTGTAGACGACACCATCGATCAGCGAGTGAATCCCGATGCCTTCCGCTGCCGTCACTCCGAACGCGAGCGTCTCCTCTCCGGTGCGACGTTTGATCACTTGGTTGGAGAGATACATGAAGAGGAAGCCAGCCAGGGCGGTTAAGCCCGCGTCAGCGTTGTTCTCGACCGCGTTCGGGAGGGCATGAATCAACGGCGTCGTGATAAGAATCCCCGCAGCAAAGCACATGAGATACGGGAGTGACCGTTCCGCCCACTCCCGGTGTCGAAATATCGCGATGATTCCTGCACTGTTCATCAGCGCCGCGACAATGGCAAACGCTGCAATCCAGTAGAACTCCTCTGGAAACGCTACCATAGCTGATTCCTATGTTCCTTCGAGGGTCTCAACGGCTCGCTCTTGGCTACGAGAAGAGACATCTGACCCGCCAATTCGAGACACTCTGGCCGTCTCATACCGAAACCTACCATGGCTGAATAGTAAAAGCAGTGTTCGTCCGGCTGGCATCGTCTTGGACTCTGGGTCCACTATTGTACATAATCGATGCCGCCGTTGGGCTCTATAGGCCTGGTTGAAACTCTTAACCGGTGATAGATCTCGGGTAACCTGCTGAATACAGCGCGCAAGTCGGTCATATCACACACGCAGATTTATTAGATGGGTGAAGATAGTTCCCGCATGGTCACCGCCAACACACGAACCCTTCTATTGGGTAGGAGTGAAAAACGAACGAAGCAGTGGGGTATCGGTGCTGGAATACTCCTTGTCGCGTCACTTCTCTACTTTTCGGCAGTAAAAGCAGTAGACTATCCGACGATTCACCTTGCTCTGTGGTGGGAAGGCTACGCTGTTCTTCTCACCGTCCTCGTTGCGGTACAAGCGTACTCAAATGGAGGATTAGTAGTGAGCTGGTTGCTCACGTTCGCTGCTGTCGTTGGACTCATCCTGAACTACGGTGGCATCGGATTGACTGAGGATGGACCGGGGATACTGCAGCTGATCGGACTTGCCACTGTTGGCGGTGTGATTGCTGCTGCAATCGTGGGAACACTCGGCTTCGGAATTGGAACTGCAGTTCGTCGAATTGCTGAATAGACTCTCTGAGTGTTGCACGCATCTTTTGACAGCGTTCGGTGAGGTTTCAGCGGTCGTGCTGAATAGAGGGCGCAAGTCGGTCACACGAGGTTCCTCTACATCGGCGTTACACACAGGACAGTGACTTGCCGCTTAGCAGACATAAAATCTATCGTGGACGTACTGGGTCTGGTAGTGGCCGAAGTTCTGGCCTCGTTCCTGACCGCTCAATCGTTTGGATTTCGATGTCGTTTACCGCAACCGTGAGCGTTTCCCACTCACTCGGCACATTTCCCCCACCGACAAGGTGAGTTACGGAATTGCATTGCGATTCCTCGGTCGTTCCACTACTGAAATCAGACGTGACGTTGAATCTCAAAACGAATTCATTCGCAATAGAATGGGTCAGCTCCGGTTCGACTTCTCCTAACTCGCTGCAGAGCCTCACGTCAAAGGTTAAATCCGCTGACTCGCCGTCGCTAACGATGTGAACCCACCCGCTGTGGGCCTCTCCCTCGCTTGGGAACGATGTACGGCTCTTTGAGTATGCGAGTCCGAGGGATTCGTCAGCACCGTCGGTTTCGCTCTCATCTGATGTTCTCGAGGTAGCAGAACTCATCCGACCTTGACAGCCGGTGAGACAGCTAATACCAGCAATGGCACTAACAGACAACACCTTGCGACGGGATAATGGAGGGCTCATCAACTCAGTAAATGCGTACTCTTGACAAGTGTTTTTCCAATGCCTGCATCGTGGGGGTGGAGAATTGATAGCTGCCGCTTCGTCACAGGTAGATTTGCACTCTCTTTCTAATGATCGGTTCAGCGGATAGTGGGCGAAACAAACTGACCCGTCGTGCCGAACTCATCCTCTGTATGTGTCACGCCGCTTCTGACAACACTCGGTGAGGTTTCTGAGGCTGTGCTGAACTCAGCGCGCAAGTTGGTCACGTGTACTGAAAGATAGATCGAGAGGTTGTACTTGTCCTACAGTATTCTCACTCCGCGAGATTTGTAGTGAACTATCTATATTCTCAGCGCGTACTAGAAGTTAGTCCCGATCTCGACAGATTACTGGAGACGGAGGCAACAGCCATGTCATCAACACCGACAGATACAACAGAAGATCGCCGAAGGTGGCCACAACAATGGGCTGACGAAGTCCACGGGAAGCAGAACTTAGATTTCATCGATGAGTGCCACGCGCCGAACTGGGTCGGTCACTTCGACGGGGAAGACCTGACGAACACCGAGTACAAAGAGATGCAGCGACAGCTTCTCGGTGGCTTTCCGGACGCCGAATTTGTCTTTGGTCCGGTTATCGTTGAGGAGAATACCGTCGCAGGGCACTGGGTAATGACCGGAACGCATACCGGCGAATTCGCCGGTCTCGAACCGACAGGCCGTAGTGTCCACGTGACAGGGACGTTCGTCACTCACTACGATGAGAACGGGAGAGCCGTAGAGACTTGGGAAAATATCGATCAGTTCTCCATGCTTCAACAACTCGGCATCGCTCCGGAAGACTTCACGATGGGCGGTATGCTGAGAACCCTCGTTAACCTCGTCAAGAGCGGACTGTAAGACGGCGCGGCTTCAACCAAAGGGTCAACTTGCTAGCCTGTCAGATTGTCGTTCGATGCAGACCCATCGGTGCTGGAGTGGGTGCCCGAACCACACGAGGGTTTGAAGGGGACACGCCACTGATTGGTGTTGATATCGTCCAATTCGGAGCTAAGGATAAGTAGTCACGACGCACGGGTCCCGCTACTACGGAGATTAATTAGAGACTTGTTCAGCCGATTCACTATGCTGAATACACCCTCTGAGTGTTGCACTTCGCTTCTGACAGCGTTCGGTGAGGTTTCTGTGTTCGTGCTGAACTCAGCGCGCAAGTCGGTCACGAGTTGCAGAGTAATTCCCGGTCTTTGATGGGCTGTGTCCCATATGCTTATGATGATGGGTTTCATACCATAGAGAGAGAGGAATGACGTTCGAGGTTATCGAGAACACCGAAGATAGGACGGGCGAGACGGTCATTCGGCGGAAAATCTACCGAACTGACGACCCTCAGTATCCGAGCGAGTACCGATACGCGCTTCACTAAGGGTTTCTCGATGGCCAAGGCGTCATTCTCCGTTACGACAACGAGAACCGAACTCCCGGACGCCACGAACGACATACACCCGATGGCATCGACGAAATTGAGTTCCCCGGAATGATAGAACTCCGTGACCGGTTCCTAAACGAAATCCAGGATCTTCCATGACCGCAAACACACTCAAAATCACGTACGGCCAGCGCGAGAATAACCAGCGAGCCGCTCGCGAGCGACTCCGTCGGGCGGAATCTGGAGAAGAGTTCGAAGAACAGGAGGCAGCGTTCGTGCTAAACTTCGAGGATCTCGACGACGTCGAACGACTCATGCGTCGGTTGAACCTCCAGCTCTTGGACATCGTCGCTAGTGAGCGCCCAGAAAGTATCCGTGAGACTGCTCGACTTGCCAATCGTGATTACAAGGAGGTTCACCGGAATCTCAAGGAACTCGAAGCGCTCGGCGTCATTGAGTTCACCACAGATGGTAACAGTAAGCGCCCGATACTCCGCGATGGAACCGAGGCAATTGATCTCTCAATTACGTTCCCTATCGATACCGACACGTCAAATTCCAATTCTCGTCAAGAGACGTCAGCGTGAGCAACACCGTCAAGACGTCGCTTAGAATGTTCACTGGCAATCGGGCTCGATGAAACCCTTCAATGGGTGTTCGCTCAAAAAGTACTCACAGACAGTAGTCTCGGGGAAACTGAATGTGCTACATATGCGCGCTCTATTCAGCACGACAGTCGAAACCTACTCAGGCTCTGTCAGAATCAGCGTGCAACACTCAGAGAGTGAATCTTTCAACTTCCGCATTCACCATTGTTGGCTTGTTTGACTTCCTTCCACGACTGATGTCGTAGGCTTTCCTCGACTCAGTGTAACCTACACAGTCGCTCCTGACCACCTTGTCTGCTATCGGTAGCTATTCTCTTTTTTCACAGCAGTACCGGTGGTAACACGTTCGGTTTGTACCGATTCAGGAAGCTCATTTTGGGAGATCGGCTCAAGAATCAGTAGCTCTCCGTCTCGTGTTTCCATCCACTCTTTTCCAGACTCCGTATCCCAGCAACAGGGTGTCCAGGTCCCCGACTCAAGCCGTTCCCAGATCTCGACGTCACCGTAATAGTCTCCATCACTACTCCTGTAAACTGTATTGGTAGTCATACTAACATATAAAAAACTGTACTCTGAAACTGTCTGCAGGCGGCACAAGCGTGTGAGTACTGTGCCGACGAGTGTATCGGCGAAGAGGGCATGGACGAGTGCATCCGCCTGTGCCGAGACGTCGCAGACGTCGCCTCGCTCCACGCACGCTTCATGGCACGTAACTCGAACTACAGCACTGAACTGGCCGAGGTCTGTGCCGGTGCCTGCGAAGAGTGTGCCGAAGAGTGCGATCAGCACGATGCCGACCACTGCCAGAGGTGTGCTGACGTCCTCCGCGACTGTGCCGAATCCTGTCGCAGCATGATGTCGGCGTAGAGCCGGGTCATCGAATCGAGAGGCTGTCGCAAATCGAGTCTCTTCTTTGAGAGACCACAATACGAACAGTAGTCATAGCGACCCTCTCGACTACCAAGTCGGCGACAGAGTAGTGTGGGGTTTCAATCTGCTCGGTGTTGCTGATTGTTCGATGGACGAGATTGCGAGCGCTTACTTCCTGCCGACTGGTGAGTCACGAACAGTGAGTAGAGTATCAGTGCCATCCCCGCAGCGACGAACCCCGTCTGGACTATCCCCGAAACGAAAACGGAGAGATGCAAGATATCGTAGAGTACACTTTCGAGAACTGACCCGACGGTGATGAGCGTAAATCCCGCTGCGACGAACAACATTCTGTGGCTCTGCTCTCGACGGTAGGCTCGAAATCCTTGATACGAGATGAGCAGCCCGAGTAAGATAACGACCAGTTTCGCTGCGACGAGTCCGAGGTGCATCACTTCTCACGCCCCTGCATTGCATCCCAGATACCGCGGAATCGATCGGGTACATCGTCTCGTCTGGCCAGTTCGACATCGAAATCGCCGTTCTCGAGCGTGACGTTGAGGTGGTCTAAGTTCGCCTCGTAGAGATGGTAGTGGTTTCCGTCGGATCGAACCGCCGTCTCTACCTGAAGGAGCTGATGCTCGAGGAGGTCTTCTAACCGGCGATAGATGGTCGTGAGCGACGCATCACAGTGTTGGTCGAGCATCTGTGCCGACATCGGCTTTTCGTCGGTCGCTGCGAGAATCCCTCTGACGGCATCGTCACCCAGTAACGCAAGAAGCCGATTGTTCGTGTTCCCGCTCTGCTGCATACCTACTATTGTCAGATTCTCCAGTATATCTCTACTGGCCACTTGCCTGCACAATGCAAGACTATCTTCAATTTTCATAAAAGAGTACCGGTAGTTGCACTAGATGAAAATACGCACCTCAAATTAATCTCTCCGAGAAATATATCCCGACGTGTATGTCACACCGATGGCGAAGAATCGGCCGAATACTGCTCGTTGTGAGCGTAGTCCTGTTGACGCTTTCATCGGGTATCGCGGTCGCAGATGAAGAACATGGAACAGAGACACCGACCCCGACGACTGCTGGACACAGCGACGGGACGGCCCACCACGACGAGGCGTCGACGCAGACGACGACCGATGAAAGTCACCACGAGGGGACGTCGACACACTCGGGGACGTCCACTCAGCACAGCGACGACGAACATGCTCACGGCGGCGAGGAAACGGGCACGTCTACACCCCATCACAATGACTCCGCCCAACAGAGCGACGATGGACACACGCACGAGGGCGATGGACACAGCGAGGAGGGGCTCCTCGGTAGCTGGCTATCCGTCGTCGGCGGATTGTTCCTCGCCGGTACGGTAGCGACGGCCCCAACGTACCGATATCTCTCTTCGAATCGCAACGGGTTTGAGGCGACGTCCATCCACCTTCTTGTGGCGTTGTTGGCTCTCTTCACGGCCGCTGTCCACCTGTATCTTTTCTTGGAACACGGTGAAGTCGTGATGCTGCTTGCGGGGGCAGGATTCGTTGGCGGAATCGTTCTCTTCTTCGCTGGATTCAATCGTCGGTATCTCTATGCCGGCGGAGCATTGTTTACGCTCATCCAAATTCCGCTGTGGGTACTTGAGGGGATGCCCCATCTGGGTAGCTTCGGTCTGCTCGATAAGGTTGTGCAGGTGCTCTTAGTTCTCCTGCTCGGCTACCTTCGATATCGAACCTAGCTAGCTACACCTCGCACTTTTGGCCTTCGACCTCGTAACTTGTCAATACATTGCGGGAACTCATGACAATGATCTCCATTTCACCGTCGCATCGACGAGACCACCAATGACAGTTATCGCCGACATCACTGTCCCCGCAGACGCCTTCGAGCTTGGCCGCGTCCTGCAGGACTTTCCAGAGGTCGTTATCGAACTCGAACGAATCGTCCCGCTGCAGGAGACTATCATTCCACTGTTCTGGATCTCTGGTACCGATTGTGCGGACATCGAAGCCACATTGAGCACGAGTCCGCACACGAAGAGCGTCACGCAACTCACGACGACCAACGAGAAGACGCTCTTCGAAGTCCACTGGAGTAGCGAGATCAACGGTATCGTTGCGGCTCTCGTCGAGACTCACGCCAAGATCCTCGAAGCGACAGGGAAGTCCGAGACGTGGGATTTCCGGCTTCGGTTTGGAACACACGAACAACTCTCGAAGTTCAATATGGCACTCACGAACCAAGGCATCCCCGTCACGCTGCGTCATCTCTACAACCCGTCCCCGCCAAAGGAGACAGACACGCTCTCGGACGAACAGTACGAGGCGCTCATGATGGCCTACCAGTGCGGCTTTTTCGAGGTTCCGAGGCGCATCACTCTCACTGACCTTGCCGAGGAGATGGAGATCAGTGACAGTGCACTCTCTCAGCGTATGCGGCGTGCCCTCGCTATCGTCGTCGAGCGGGTTGTCCACTCCGATACCTCCCAGTGACGAAGTCGTGACCGCTAGTCTCCTCCAATGGCCGGTCACCGACACGAGACAGTTCGGATCGAATTCGATATCGAAGGATCGCTACCCAAGGACGGTGGAGATCGGTTGGATATCCCACGAGACGTCCGCTCGTTTCGGAATCAGTACTGAAGGCAACGTTTGTCCCCGTCTCGTGATGACAGACTGTCACAGAGTTCGATTACTACTCACCCTCTCGACACGCGTTGATGGAGTCCACAATGTCGATAAAAAAGCCAACCATAGACATCGAATCGACCGCTGCACTCGCAGAGACATTTCGTGGTGACCTGATCCGGCCAAGAGACGAAGCGTACGACGAGGCCCGACGAGTGTGGAATGCCATGGTGGACAAGCATCCTGCAGTGATCGCACGATGTGCTTCGGCTGCAGACGTCATCGGCGCAGTCGAGTTCGCGAACGAACGCGACGTCCCTGTCTCGGTACACGGAGGTGGCCACAGCGTCGTCGGCCGGATTGCTGGCGACGATGGTCTCCTGATCGACCTCGCACGGATGAACTCAATCCGCGTGGATCCGACTACGGCGACTGCTCGCGTGGAACCGGGTGTCGGACTCGACGAACTTGCCCGCGAAACCCATGCGTTCGGGTTCGAAACACCAGTCGGGTACAACGCGACGACCGGTGTCGCTGGATTGACTCTTGGCGGGGGATTCAGTTGGCTCTCCCGGAAGTATGGAGTGACGATCGACAACCTCCTGTCAGCCGATATCGTCACCGCCGACGGCGATCTCGTTCACGCGAGTGAGACCGACAACGAAGGTCTCTTCGGGAGACTCCAGTGTGGCGAGAACGTCAGTCTCGTCACGTCCTTCAACTTCCAACTGCCACGGCGTGAGTCGCCCACAGACCGGAGAGACGTCTCTCGTACTGCTCGACGCAGAATACAATACAATGACCCATCGAACAACAACAGCTGAAAAAATGGAACGAACCCTTTATGTCTAATCCCACTCGGGAGCGGGTAATCGATCGAGGTAAGAAGGAGACAGAGACGTCGTCGAACTCGACGGTTCAAACGTGTCCGGAGTGTGACTCTCCGACACTCGTTCAGAGTACGGAGATGGCCGAGTTGGTCTGCGACGACTGCGGGCTCGTCCTCGAAGAAGGACAGATCGACCGTGGACCCGAGTGGCGGGCGTTCAATCAGAACGAGCGAGATTCGAAGTCCCGAGTCGGTGCGCCAACGACGAAGACGATGCACGACGATGGGATGACGACGACCATCGATTGGAAAGACCAGGATGCGAGTGGGCGAACGCTCTCCGCAGACCAGCGTAGTAAGATGCACCGACTACGGACGTGGCAAGAACGCATTCGAACGAAGGACGCAAGCGAGCGAAATCTGCAGTTCGCGCTGTCGGAAATCGACCGGATGTCGTCGTCGCTCGGTGTGCCGCGCTCAGTTCGCGAAGTCGCGAGCGTCATCTACCGCCGTGCACTCGCTGAGGACCTCATTCGGGGGCGGTCTATCGAAGGCGTCGCCACTAGTGCCCTCTATGCAGCGTGTCGTCAAGAGGGGATTCCGCGAAGTCTCGACGAGGTTGTCACCGTCGCTCGGATCGAACGGATCGAAATCGCTCGAACGTATCGATACATTGCGAGCGAACTTGGGCTCGAGATGCAGCCAGTCGACCCAAAGCAGTATCTGCCTCGATTCGCCTCAGAGTTGGGGGTGAGCGAAGAGGTCCAGCGGAAAGCAACTGAAATCATCGACGTGTCTACCGAGGCTGGTCTGTTGTCGGGGAAGTCTCCGACAGGACTTGCTGCGGCAGCACTCTACTCTGCATGTCTCCTCTGTAACGAGAATATGACACAGAGAGAGGTTGCGAAGGTTGCACAGGTGACTGAAGTAACGATTCGAAATCGATACCGAGAACAGCTCGAGGCAATGGATGTCTGCTAAGAGAGACGACGTGCCACGAGGCAGGTAATCCGTGACGTCTGTGCTTAGTCCGCCGTGGACACACTAGTCTGTGATTCTTCTCACACTCGGCTCTCGCCTCGTTTCGACGTTCAGTCGTCACTCAGAACATTTTCGACCCTGATATTGGGGGTAGGCACAAGCATAACCGTCCAGGGACCGTCATACCAGAGAGTAACACATGGATATATCAGAAATCCTCTCCCCAAAGTTCACCGAGTTCGACATCGGTACACCCCTCTCGAAGGTCGCCGGGGCGTTCGAGAACCAAGAACTCGATGCCGTCATCGTAACAGACGGCGACGAGTATCGCGGCGTCGTTAGCCGTCGACAGCTGGCTTCCTCGTCCAACCAGCCCTCTGCGAAGGTTGGGTCACAAGTACAAGACGTCCCGACTGTCGACCGCACCGAAGACGTCCGCGAGGTCGCGCGGCTCATGATCGGTAGCGACGCCAAAACGCTCCCCGTACTCGACGACGACCGTATTGTCGGTGTGGTGACCGGCGATGCCGTCCTCGAGGCTGTGCGTCCGTTTCTCGACGCGGTGACCGTCGACGACGCCTACACGGCGAAGCTGATCAGTGCGACTCCCGAAACCACGATCGGGAAAGCACTCAACATGCTTCGAGAAGCCGGAATCGCCCATCTCCCGGTCGTCGACGGAGACGACCTCGCGGGAATGCTGAGCCTGTACGACGTTATCGACTTCACGACACGGGGTGGCAGTAAGAGCCAGGGCGGTTCGTCAAGCGGCTTCGGTGGACGTGGGGGAGGGGGCCAGAACCGTGGCGGGTTCGGCGAGCGCGCGGGCGATGCCGAGCGGATGCTCGATATTCCGGTACGGAACCTGATGTCCGACGCCGTCGCGACGGTCGAGCGGAGCGCACCGCTCGACGAGGTCGTCGAGATGATGTTCGAGCGAGAGATCTCCTCGCTCGTCGTCACGGCCGACGATACCGACGAGCCGGTCGGTATCATCACGAAAACAGACGTCATCGAGGCACTCACCTGGGAGCGCGACGACCGGAACGCCGTGCAGGTGTTCGGGCTCGACCTACTCGAGGGGATGGACTACGACGACGTCTCCGCGTTGATCGAGAGTGTAACCTCGAAGTACGGCGAGATGAGCGTCATCAAGGCCAGTATCGAACTGCAGGAGCATAAGGAACAGAGCCGGGGCGTACCACTAGTGTTGGCACGGGTTCGACTGGTGACCGACCGCGGCTACTTCACCGCCGATGGCGAAGGATACGGTGCCTCCCACGCCCTCCGACTTGCCGCGAACGCGGTCGAACGCCAACTCCTCAAGGGGAAGACGTACGGCCAATCGAAGAAGCAATCCGACGCCGAGGCTCAAGAGCACCTCTACGGTTGGTGGCTCGGCGGGTAACGGACGCCATTCCCTATACAACCTCGGAGCCTACCGCGGCCCGTCGCTCTTCATCTACGAAGAGTACGGCGATGGGATTCACCATCGCGACCAGCTTGATCGTGTTCTCGAATCGGACGAGCAGGTTGGATCATCCCAGCTGACTCCACTACCAAGCAGGTAATCCTCCGACAGAACTGATAGTTTGGTGTTAACCAGCAGAGTTGGCCGAGGCCACGCTGTGTTGGTTACAGAGATAACGACTCTCGACTCTACTGGTTCGGTGAGACCGGCCTCACACCCGAGCAGCGTCTCGAAGCCCCGACCACCTACCTCATCGACGCAGGCCATCGCGACTATTCACAACATGGCCACGCTTCGAGCCTGTGTCGCCTACGAGAACGCGAATCAACAGCGCATGCGGATTATCTGGCGGCTCGACCAGCGTACAGAGGAGATTCGGAAACAGGAGGAATAAATCAGTTCGATTCTGGAAGCCAATCGCGCCGCAGCTCGGCGAGAGCGATCAGCACGTAGAACAATCCGACCAGCCGTGTTCCTTGATACACCCACGGCTTCCAATTGCAGTTGCTTGCGTCGGTGTACGCAAGCGGTGTTGCACAGCCCACAAAGACGTGTGGAGAACTCGCGGCGAGAGTTCCGATGAGACCGAGGAATTTCTTGAATCTCGAATACGAGGTGTCATTACCCCACACAAGCAGTAACAAGGCGAGTCCTTCAACCCGCGCACCAGTGACAACCCAGGAGCGCAACTTGCACTCGTCTGGGTCCTCGAGGGCGGCCTGCTCGGCAGTCTCAATGAGCGCTTCTGGAACAAGAAGTTCGATGAGACCGACCGTCGTGAGTATCTTGCGGAGCATGGCTACAGATTAGACGCTCACTTTCATAAGACGTCGTCTGTTTGCCAACCTCATAGAACCAGCGTGGTGACCACGGCTTGCAGTCGGATCTCCTGAGGTGTTTTTCGAGCCTCGAATGGCTGGAAGCTCGGTTCAAACGAGTAAACGACCAGACATCTCGGTGTAGTAACAGACAGCCTTTGGTGACGACGGCCAACTCGAAGTAACCGAAACTCGGTCGCTCGGCTATATTACACAACGTCCGCCCAAAGTGAATGGATAATCAAGTCCCTCCCGAGACGCAACAACCAACATAGAATGCCCCAGCAAGGTGAGGAGAACGATGCAATACTGAGAGAGGAATTAGGCGACTTCGGATTCTCGGACAAAGAGATCGATGTTTATCTCGCACTCTTATCTCGAGGCGAAGCGACCACGGGGACTATTTCAGAAGACGCTGATGTCACACAACAGTCCGTTTACAGCATTACGGATCGTCTCGAAGACCGCGGCCTCGTTCGTGTCAACGAACACGCTTCACCGAAGACAATCCGTGCAGTACCGCCCGCAGAATCGATGGCCGCTCTCACCAATCGAATTGATTCCATAACACCGGTACTTGAAGATCGATTCAACGATACACAACCGCAGACGCCCGAGTTGAAGATAGTCAAGTCCCAAAAGACGGCGGTCAAACGGCTTCGAGATGCTGTCTCGAACGCTCAACGAGAAGTCGTCGTTGCGATTCCAAAACACATCTACCCAGAGATCGAACAGGAGCTTCAGGCGGCACTCGAACGAGACGTGCTCGTGATCCTGTTCATGCAAGGCGTCGACGACTATCAGGAAGCACGGAATCGATATGCGGGCGCCGCAGATGTTGTTCGCTGTTGGAGCGAGAGTTTCCTGTTCTTGTTCGCAGTCGATACCCAATCACCAGACTGTTCGACAAGCGAGGCGGCGCTGATCGGCGATGCGCAACTGCTGTCTGGAGCCCATAACCTCGGAGACGGGGTCGCGGTCTCGGAGCAGCATCTTACAGGATCGATTCGTGGAATGTTCTTTGGTGCTCTCTGGCCAACAGGGACGGAAGTCTCTGTCACCACCCCAGATCAGCTTCCAAAAACCTACCCTTGGTTCTGGCAGGCGGTCCTCCAAGCAATGGTGCACCAACAGTCGGGGACCGATCTCTGGGCAGAAGTAGAGACGACCGATGGCGAAACCCTCGCCGGGCCGATAAGCCGAATCCGGCAGGCTCTCGTTGAGCCACCGACCAACGACTTCACCTTGGAAACGAGTCTCTTCCTCGAAACTGATGTGGGCGAGGTAAGCATCGGGGGACAAAACTCGATTATCGAAGACTACGAAGCGAGTTCGATCACGCTTCAATCGATCGACTGATTTCGTGACGTTCTCCTCGCCGTAAGCGGGGAGGTTCCCCTGCATGGGGATCCCAGTCAGTCGTCGTCACCAGAATCGGGGTTCGAGTTGGCTCACGAGACCGCGTCTCGTGAACGTTGATAGAGGGTTCCGACTCTCGAAACGTCGTGAGCGTCGTCTGTGCTGGTACGCTCTTTTCGCGGTGAGTCACGGCGGTGTCACTGCCGCTCCAACCGGAGGCGAGTCATCGTGCTCCACCTTGTCCAGCGGGGTGCTCTCTCCCAACGGGTCACTCCGTCGTGTGATATCCGCGGAAGTGTTGATTGGAAGCTCTGCTCTCTCACGTCCAAGAGAGACACATCCCAAATACACAAGTTCAATTACACGAGATAGTGTGGATGTTTATTAAATACAGAGAGAAAGTATTGTAATTAATATTCTCTTTTATAACCAATTTTCCCGCCAGAATCTTATTAAAGCGGTAGCATAATATTCTGAGCGTGATGTTCAATCGGAAGGACTCGCTCAACACGAACCGACGAAATTTCATGAAAAGCGCCGCTGGAGTCGGCGTCGCCGCTTTGGGCCTTTCGTCGGTGAGTGGCTCCGCAGCCGCTGTCGACACGAGGGACACCGACCAATGGACACGTGCGGAGGCCGAGCAAATCGCACTGACCGATGAGACAACGGCCCCGCTCATCACAGAAAACTCCGAATCCATCTCTGACGACTACTGGATTTGGGATACGTGGCCGCTTCGGAACCGCGACGGCTCTATCGTGAAGATTGACGGCTGGCAGATTGTTTTCTCGCTTACAGCCTCGAATGACCTCGTCCCCGGTGCTCGGCACAACGAAGCGACGATCCGGTATTTCTACTCGCGTAACGGGCACGATTGGCACGAAGGTGGAAAGGCGTTCGATGCGCCACTCGGACACCATCAGTGGGCCGGTTCCGCGATGTACGACCAGAACGAAGAACAGATCTACCACTTCTACACGGCTGTTAGTTCGCACCCCGAGTTCCGGCAGAAGCCTGCACTCGGGAAGGGAGCCTCGATCGAAACGGGCCCTAAAGGAGTCGAACTGGTCGGTGAACAGGAACACGTCATCATGGGAACTCCAGATGGCGAGATGTACCAGACCTACGAACAGTCGATTGAGCAAGGAATCGTCTACGCCTTCCGTGACCCGTGGTACTTCGAGCATCCCGAGACCGGCGAAGACCTCGTCGTCTTCGAAGCGAACACGCCAACTGGGAGCCGAGACCCCACCAACCCGGAGAGCTTCAACGGGAATATCGGAGTCATGCGAGCGACGAACGACGAGTTGACCAAGTGGGAACTGCTGCCGCCAGTTCTCGAAGCTGTTGGCACCAACCAGCAGCTCGAACGTCCACACTACGTGTTCAAAGACGGCAAGTGGTATCTGTTCACCATCAGCCACCAGTTCACATTTGCGCCGGGTCTGAGCGGACCTGATGCCCTGTACGGATTCGTGGCTGACTCAATGTACGGTGATTACGAACCACTCAACGAAGGCGGATTGGTCATCTCGAATCCCGAAGAGGCACCGTTCCAAGCGTACTCGTGGCTCGCAATGCCGCACGGCGATGGTATCGTCGCCGAGAGCTTCGAGAACTTCCGTGGCCTTGACGATACGTCGCGCGGTGCGATCAGCCTCGACGAAGTGGGGTACCTTCCACCAGAAGAGCAAAAAGAGCTCTTTGGAGGAACACTCGCTCCCAGTCTCAAACTGGAACTCGACGGGACGGAGACGCGCATCGTCGCAGAGCTCAAGGACGGTCATTTCCTCCCATCGGTCGGATCCTCACGCCCATCCAACCGGTCTCGATAACGAATTCACAACAGGTGTAATATCCGAAATCGAGGCTTTCACGATATCCACCTCGGGGTCGCTTCGCTGAGAAGACTGCACCCAGAACGACCCGAGCCCCCTTTCAGAGAGGGAACGTCCAGCACGAATTCTTACGTAATGACAATTTTACCCACTTTTATCGAATAATATAATAGTATATAGAAGATAAAACTTTATCTGTAAAGATAATCTATGAGATGATGGAATGACGGAAGATAACTCTAAACACGAGTTCGGGCGTCGCAAGTTCCTCCGAACGACCGGAGCTGTTGGTCTCGCCGCCACAGCCGGTGTCGGAGCTACGAGCGGTTCGGCTGCAGCGGTCGAAGTAGAGGAACCAGCGCAGTGGACCGAAGAGATGGTCGCTGAAATCGAGCGTACGGAGGAAAACACTGCACCGTACCTCGATGAGGAACCAACTCAGATTGCCGAAGAAGCAGGCTATTGGGTCTGGGACACGTGGCCGCTCCGGAACCGCGATGGATCGGTTGCAATCATCGACGGCTGGCAGATCATCTTCTCACTAGTCGCAGACAAGAGCCGCCCCGAGATCGACGTTCCGGGTGATCGTCACAACTACGCGCGTGTGGGGTACTTCTACTCCCGAGCCGGGAAGAGTGAGGGACCGAACGGCTGGCAGTTCGGTGGTGAAGTCTTCGACGAAGACGCCTTCCTTGGGAACCAGACGTGGGCCGGCTCTGCGATGTACGATCAGGACGAAGAGCAGATCTACCACTTCTACACGGCCGCAGACGCACTCCCCGAAGCACGTCAGCGCCTCGCGCTCGCGAAAGGTGCGACCGTCGAAACCGGACCACAGGACGTCACCGTTTCTGAGTCCGAGTCGCACCACATTCTCGCCGAAGCTGACGGCGAGATGTATGAACAGCTCGAAGATTCCAGCGGAATCATCACTGCGTTCCGTGACCCGTGGTACTTCAAGCACCCCGAGACTGGCGAGGACTGGATGATCTTCGAGGGCAACACACCTACAGAAAACAACAATTCGGATAGTCCGTTGAACTACAACGGAAACATCGGTGCGGCGAAAGCGACGAGTGAGGATCTCACCGAGTGGGAACTGAAGCCACCGATCTTCGAGGCGGTGGGCGTAAGCCAGCAGACTGAACGTCCCCACTTCATCTTCCAGGAAGACAAGTGGTACCTCTTCTTTATCACCCACGAGTTCACGTACGCTCCCCAGCTTTGGAGTGAGGGTGGCCGATTCGAGAAGAAGGGCAAGCCGCCGGGGCCGGAAGCGCTCCACGGATTTGCCGCAGACGGTCTGTACGACAGTGATATGGAACCGCTCAACGGAAGCAGTCTGGTCGTTGCGAACCCGGAGAAAGCCCCCTTCCAGACGTACTCGTGGCTCGCGATGCCGCACGGCAGTGGCAGTATTGTCGAGAGCTTCGTGAACTTCCAGGACGTCGACACGCTCGGTCTTCCCGGTGACGAACTGAAGGAGGCGTTCGGCGGAACGCTTGCACCGAGCCTCAAAGTCGATATCGACGGGACTGATACGAGCATCACGACGGAACTCAAGGACGGTCAGTTCCCGGCGTCTGTCGGCGCACGCTCCCGCGGCAACGGTCGGAATTCCTAACGAGGTCCCGTTCTCTGATCGAGACCGGGTCTATAACCAAACGTAATCTCGACTTTTTATGCCACGAAACTGCAACTGAGTACATCGTGGCGAGTCTCGCACATGTGGTTTCCTCCCTTGTGTACGCCCGTTAGAAGGCCTAAAGATAGTATTTAATCAAATAGGATACTGTCTAGATAAGGTATGATCGATTACCTCTTCGAAACAGGACGTGATCGGTACGAAGATACCCCCCGGGATATTTGGCTCATTTTCAGCGCCGCATGGGAGGATACCCTACCGTACCGTGAGGCATTTCAGTCGTATGCGAACGAGCGCGAAAACTTTCACTTCGTGCCGACAGTGAGCCGTGACTCATACTTGACGGATTGGAAGAGAGAGACAGCCTACGTCCAGTACATACTCGCAAAATACCTCGAAGACGGCGCGATCGATCATCAATCTCTACCCGCGGAATTCGAGCGCCATCGAAGTGAACCCCCCCCCCGATATCCGATCGATGCCCGTCTTGACGCATTACAACTCGAAGTCTACGCGTGTGGACTCAATGCGATGGTGTCCAGTCTCGTCGACGCGGCCGAACGACTTGGCGTCCCACCTGAACACACACAGTTCGAAGGATTTGGATAACGCTTCGTTGATGGTTTGACCTCGGTGCTATTCCTACCGTGGAGCTACCGTTCCTAAGACCACGAGAGACTCACTCGCCCTCCGAAGAAATTTGCTCTTGGGCTTCGTCTCGTACATCACCGCCGGGAGCGAGCATCTGGACCCGGGAGAGAGAACCTAAATGTCACCATCCAAGCAATCCCCGGTTACAACGAATAAATGAGCACTGTCTTATTCTTCCTCTTTTTGAGCACCGGATGGCCTCTACAGCTACTCCCTGTACAGCTTCCGGTCTCGCTCGACGTGATCGTCGTACTGGCGATCATCGCTATCGTTTTCGTCCTCTTCGTTACCCAGCCGGTACCGATCGACGCCACCGCGGTCGGCCTCGTGGTCGCACTCGTCCTCCTCGGCGAGTGGACCGGCGTGTCGCCGGAGCAGGGTGTCTCAGGATTCTCGAACCCCGCGACGCTCACCGTGCTGGCGATGTTCGTCCTGAGCGAGGGCGTCCGACGAACCGGCGTCATCCAAATTCTCACGCGGAAATTGATCGCGTTCGCCGGAGACAACGAGTTCCGGCAGTTGCTCGCTACGGTCACGCTCTCCGGACCGCCGGGCGGGGTCGTCAGCAACGTCTCGGTCGTCGCCGTGTTGATACCTGCGATAATGAACCTCGCCCGGCAAACGAAGACGTCGCCCTCGAAGCTCCTGATACCACTGTCGTTCGCGTCGATGCTCGGCGGCATGCTCACCGTCGTCGGGACGATAACGAACCTCTTGGCGAGCGAGGTGTGGGTCCAGGTCGGCGGTCCCGACGCGGAACCGTTCGCGCTACTCGAGTTCACACACCTGGGCGCCATCGTCTTGCTCGTGGGGATCGTGTACCTGCTCACCGTCGGTCGATACCTCACTCCGGCACGGATCAAGCCGGCGGAGTCGCCCACCGACGCGTTCGGCATGACCGACTACCTCACCGACGTCGTCGTCATGGAGGACTCGCCGCTCGTCGGTTCCCGGGTCGGGGAACTGGGCGAGGAGGACCTCGACCTCGACGTGTTCCAGATCGTTCGTCGCAACCGGACGCTCGCCCGCGGACTCGGATCGGAACGGATCCAAGCCGGCGACGTTCTCTCCGTCAGGGCCGACCAGGAAACCCTCCAGGAGGTCATCGAGCAGGACCACCTGGAGCTGTTACCGGAGGTCATGGAGGCGGCCACGGAGGACGATGCATCCCTCCCGCCCGGCTTCTCGCCACGGCGTCACGGCTGGGAGTCGCTCGACGCGGAACGCAGCGGCTCTCTCGCCGAGGACGAGGCGTCGAGCGAAGACACGGAGGAGGATGGCGACGAGACGGCCGAGGAGGCCTCCGACGAGGAGATCGAACTCACCGAAGTCGTGCTATTGCCCGGGCCCTGGTCGAGTCGACGCAGCGGTGTCGCAGACTTCGAGCGCGACTACGACGTGACAGTGCTGGCGATCCGGCGCGGCGACGAGGTGATCCGCCAGCGTCTCCGAGAGGTCCGGTTGCAGGCCGGCGACGTCATACTCGTCCAGGTGCCCGACCAAGTGCTCGATCGCATGGCAAGGGACACGAACGTCGCCATCGCGGGCGAGGACAGGTGGGAAGATTTCGACCGATCGAAGATTCCCATCGCGCTGGGGATCCTCGCCGGCGCCCTCGGACTCGCGGCACTCGACGTCCTCACGCTCATGGTGAGTGCGCTAACGGGTGTCGCGGCGATGTTCTTCACGGGCATCCTCACGCCCGAGGACGCATACGAAGCCATCGACTGGGAAGTAATCTTCATGGTGGCGGGCGTCATCCCGCTCGGCATTGCAGTCGAGGCCTCAGGCACGGCGGACCTCATCGCCGACCTCGTCGTCTCCGTCAGTGTCCTCCTGCCCGTGATCGCGGTTCTAGGGCTGTTCTACCTGGGGACCGCGGTCATCACGGAGATGATCAGCAACTCCGCCAGCGTCGTGTTACTCCTGCCGATCGGGGTTGAGGTTGCCGGCCAACTCGGCGCCAACCCCTTCGCGTTCGTAATGGCCGTGACCTTCGCGGCCAGCACACCGTTACTGACCCCTGTCGGCTACCAGACGAACCTCATGGTCTACGGCCCCGGCGGCTACAAGTTCACGGATTTCGCACGCGTCGGCGCACCGTTACAACTGATACTAACTGTCGTTACGACTGCTGGTATCGCATTTTTCTGGGGACTGTGACAACACCGGACCCCGATTCGTATTGCCCACTGGTGTCCTGCGCTGCAGCCGCCCCCCTACCAGTCCTTCACACGACAATGAGGGTGTTGGATCAATCTGCTCACCGTTCGTTTTGCCCGGCGAGCCCGTCCGTGAGTGTTCAGCATGGGACAAGAACCAGCCGAACCAAGTTCATTGTGTGGTTCAGCGATTCGTCCGACGCGCGAAAGAACAACGTGCCGATCGAATCGTGGGACCTGATGTGGGGTACAGGTCTGAAATCTGATTATATCCAGCCGATCTAGTGCAGTATTTTTAGTATGGACGTTCGCCTGCTTATGGCCTTGGATGGGGTATTTATTGACAAAATTACTTTACAGATATCACAGGAACATCAGCACGGCGAATTACACGTTCGGTAACACTACCGAGGAGGAACCGACGTATGCCCTTTCGGCCGTGAGTCCCCATTACGATACAATCGACATCGTGCTCCTCCGCATATCTGACAATTTCAATATAGGGCGGGCCATTCACAATCGAAGTTTCAGTCGGCAAGTACGTCGACGATTGGACCTGATCGAGGGCGAGGTCCAGCGCCTTCTCACCGATTTCCTCAAGCGCTTCTCGTAGTTTCCGGACTCTATTGCCATTGATTACCTGTCCCGTCTCGACGACGTAGATGACGTGCAGTGTCGCGTCGACCGATCTCGCCAGTTCACCCGCATGGTCAACGGCCGTATGTGCACACTCGCTGCCATCGGTGGGAACGAGTATTGAGCCGATGTCTGGATCGATAACCGTCTCCTCGTGAACAGTCATGACTGGTACGGGAGACTCGCGTAGGGTCTGTTCGGCAACGCTCCCGAGGAGAAGCCGGTTGAGTCCACTCCTGCCCCGGGTTCCCATCACAATACAGTCGATACTATGTTCGTCCGTGTAGGTGAGGATCTCTTGATGAATCGACTTTCTCTTTTCAATGACCGCCCTCGTAGCCTCGACACCAGAAGAAGTAGCCAATTCGACAGCCGCTTGTACTGCTTCCTCGCCATATCGGGTGGGGGAATCGACATTATCAGTAGAGGTTTCGTCGTGTTCGAGGACGTGGATTACGTGTAGTTCCGCATCAAACTGATCGGCGAGTGAAACAGCTGCTTCAGCTGCGATCGACGAGGCTTCACTGCCGTCAGTCGGTAGTAGAATGCGTTGGAACATGACTTTTATCTAACTGGGCTATTGGACTTTGTTGAGGTTACCTCCTCCCCACCGTAAACGGCGGGGCTTCCCACGAGCAAAGACCCGCTGAGTTGGGAGATTTATGGTTTAACACCCGACAAGTGCTGGCAGGGCCACGCTACCGTTACTCCTATCCTCTCCACGAGGACTCAGAGTTATCTGATTATTTTGTGTCGGTTGGGTCGTCCGAAGGCTTACGTTTTGATGAGGCAAACACCGAGTCAAATGTCAGTTTTCGGACAGTCAATCACGATGGGGAACCATCGCAACGACAGTCACAGAAACGTCGTGTGAGAACTTGTATATTCGGGTCGCAGTGTTTACAGCCAAAGACGGTGCTGTATCTCCGCCCTAAAGGACGGGTTTTAGCACCTACCAATTACATAAACGGTTACCCTACCCCCGGCACTACCCCGGTTCTTGAACGGTTAGGTATCGAACCTGTACAGCTACGTTACGACCTGCAATCTGATCAATGCGGGTATTCAAACGATCACCCAGTTCTGGCGGGGCTTCTCCTCGAGGAGCACCGATCAAGATGGTTACCTTGGAGGGACGCTGGGCGAGCAGATTCTCCGAATATTCGAACTGAGCCTCGAGTAGAACGAACTCCGAGTAAACCGGTTCATTGAGAATTGATTGGATATCATTTTGAATCGATTGTTCGGCAGTGGCAGTCTGATACGAGGAGAACGTAACAGCTCCGAGGAATGCAGAAAGAAGCAGAATGGTAATCAGAAGAACGCCGATGCGCTTGACGAATGTCTTTCTGGTCTGCTCCACACGCAACCATTCGCTAGGTCGGTACCCCATATACCAGAGTACAAGGAGTGCGGCGAGGTTGATCGACAGGACGTTAACAAGGAGTAACACGCCGGAGCCCACGGCGAGTGCCGTATTCCCCCACGCAATGGCGATACCGACCGTCGCTGCGGGAGGGACGAGTGCCACTGCAATCATGACGCCAACTAGCGCCGATGAGAGTCCCGAAGCAAGGCTAATCACTCCAGCGGCACCGGACCCGAGGGCAACCACGAGTGACAGGACATCCGGCCGAAATCGTTCTCGGATTTGCGAGATAGACAGGATATCTAATCCAGGTGGGACGAGATTCCCTGTTCTGATGAGAATCGCGAAAAGAGCGGCACTCGCTATTGTGAGTATGGCCCCAATGATCTGCAGCTTGACACCGTCTCTAAAGAGGTCGCGGTCCCGGAAGACCGTGCCAACGCTTGTAGCCATTGCGGGGCCAATGAGCGGTGCGATCACCATAGACCCGACGACGACCGCAGCAGAATCCAGAAGCAGTCCTGCCGTCGCAATAATCGCACTCACGATAGTCATGCCAGCATATATCGGCATGGATGCTGGGACGAGTTCCTCAGCAGCGCTTTGGAGTTCTTCGCGTGCGATTTGCTCTGGACTGTCTTCGTCTTCCGCAAATTGTTCCTCGATTTGGTCGTAATTTCGTGAAACGACGGTTTGCGTCTCAACCGTCACTGTAATCGCATCGTCGTTTATCCCCGTTTCCCGGAGACGATCCAGGATAGGCTCGACAGCGTTCGTCGGGAGGGGGAAGTGAACGGCACAGGTGTATTCGCGGTTGCTCGTCTCATCAGTGAGCGTATAACTGATTCCTTCGTCGTCCAGAACATCGAGAACAGCGTCACGCTTCCCTGCCGGGACAGTCACAAAAACGAGCCGAGCCATGGGTACTAAAACTCACCCGTACCCGATAAATGGTCTCCCGTCTGGTGGTTGAGAACCACTTTGTGGATCGACGGCCCGTACTCGACCGCCTTCGACGTCGGTTCGATGCCAGCGTCGTCCGCGAATGTTCCCGCTTCGTCGAGTAACTCTGTCGCACGTTCTTCTAACAGATCTAGCTGGATATCTGACCGAACGTCGACGCCCAGAGCCGCGATCGCGATGGCCGAGAGGAGGTGTAGTGCTGCTCTCAGCCCTGCTAAACCCGGTGTCATCTCAACTTCCCGGAGATGTACAGTTCGGCGATTTCGTCGCCATGCTGGGACCGCATTTGGTCGACGAACGCCTCTGCTGCAGCGGCATGAGTGTCGGACGATGTGGATTCAGTCGCGGTCTCGTTGTGCATGTGGTTGGCTGCGTCCTTCGGTACGATTTATTTTCCCCGTCGAGCAGCGTCGGGGTCTCGAATCCAGCTTTCGTTTTAGTATCTGTCTCTCTTTTCGAGTGCGGATCTATCGGCACGTTACACAAAATAGCTTGGACAATCGTGCGGTCTGATCTATTATCGAAATCAGGCTGGCACTATCGTTTAGTCTGTGTCTCTTTGTACGGTACTACTGAATACTCCTTTTCTCGACTAATCTGCTGCGTACGGCTCAATGGTCTCGCTCACCCTCCTCGAACGCAGCGGCGAGTTGCTCTCGCATATACTCTCGCCGCAACTTCCGCGCCCGTGCGTCCGAGAGGTAGTTCTGTAGGACGACGTCGGCGCTCGCACTTCCCTGTTCGGCCGCGATCTCGTCGAGGCTCCCGAGGACGACGTCAAGCGACGAGGAGTACGCGTCGTACCAGAATCGGCGTCCCATCTTCGGCGACGGGGTTTCACCGTCGATTGTCTCGGGCAACTCAGCCCGATCGGCGAGCCGTCCAAACCGATTCCAGACTGTCCAACGGGAAATGTGTCCTCCCGACGCATGCGGCGAGGGGAACAGATAGCCGCTCCACTCATCAGCGTCAGCAGTCGCAGCGAGGCGGTCTTCGAGGATCCCCCGCCCATAGAGAAGCGACACTTCCCCGGGGCCGTTCTTCCGTTCTTCGAAGGCGATGAACGGGACGTCCTCGTCGTTCGGGTCGAGAACGAACTGTCGGGTGTGGAGTCGAGCGACCTCACCCGGTCGAAGTCCCCACGCACAGAGCGCTAACACGAGCAATCGCTCTTCGGCATCAGTTGCTGCGTGGTAGAGCGCTCGAACGTGCTCTGCGTCGAGACAGGGTGTATCGGCGTCGCTGCCACCGCTCCCGTTCGACCAGTCGAACTCGTCGTCGAGACCGTCAGCAGGATTGACGGCGGCCCATTTTCGCCGGACTAAGTGTGCATACCAGTTCGAGACTGCGAGATGGATTCGGCGTTTGGTCTGTCCGCCGTCGAGATCGTCGTGCAGTCGGTCGAACGCTGCCCAGCAGGCATCGACCGCTTTGTAGGCCGGGACGTCACTCTCGCGACCAACGGACGTCACAAGATCAGCGGTCCCGTTTTCGTCTCGATAGGCGCTGACGTAGCGGTTCAGCCGGTAGCGGAGGGTGTCGATCGACGACTCGGCGAGACCTTTCCGTTCGCGACGTGAGGTGAGGAACGACTCGAGTGCTTCGATGGTTCGTTCGTGGTCAGTCGCCCAGTCGTATCCCGTCTCCTCAGGTTCGAGTCCCAAATCGTCGGACCAGAAGTCGCCGAACGTGGTGTCGTGATACTCTCGAAGGGCGTAGAGCAGCGGCCGGAAGTCGTGTTCGCGCAACCAGCTGTGCGTTGGCTTCTCCTGTGTCGAATCAAGGCCGTCAGCTTCCAGTGCTGGAGCGACAACCGCCCAGTACGCGTCGACGAGTTCATCGCGTTCGAGGAGCGTCCACGAAACGTCGTCGACGTCGTTCCATTCACGGTTTTGTGATGAGTGTGCTGGCTCACTCACGGTGGACCCCCACCGTTCCCAGTAGGGCAGGTCCCGAACCCGGGGGTAGACGTCTCGCTGAGGGCGTTCCTGATTCTAAGCTCGTCATTTTCTGGTTGGAGAGACTTTTGTTCGGATTTACTATATGTTTTGGGGACACACTGTCCCGTCAGGTCTGTGTGAACTCCAATAAAACTGCTGGAATGCACCCTCCAACAAATAAATCGCATATCGCTACACCAAATGTGAGGCAAATTCTTTGCTTTTAGAAACAACAGAATTGCGATCGTAGTACCTTAGGAGTATCGAGCGATTGGGGTCACAGCTGTCAGCGAAAGCTAACGCAACCCTCGAATTCGAGTCGAAGAGAGCGACTACTTCGCTTTGAGACTGTCGCCCTCTCGCCACTGCCAGTACGCATACGGATTGTCGTTAATCGTCTTCATCGTGAGCGATGCTTTCGACGAGACGGTCGCCGACGTCGGTGTCGTCACGGTGTCGATAGCCCAAATATATTTTTTAGCAGATATCAATTTTCCATTATCGTTCTATCATTCGAATATATTAAATCAGTGGCAAATATTATTGTCTAAAAGCGTGTGGTTACTTCTCATGGGTGTTGGGACAATCTATCGCGGCAGTGATGGAGAGTACTACGGGGATGTGGACCTCTGGGAGCGATTCGAGTCCGGGGTGTGGACACCACAGTGTTGGAACACCGAGACCGGAAGAGAGTGGGTCGAAACACAAGACGACGAGGTACTCTGTCTCACGCCGATCGCACGCCGTAGCGTCGCCGAGGAGACACACCTCGAACGTGTCTGTGGTGGCATCCGGGTTGTTGCCGGCCAATCGATCCGTCGGTAACCAGAGCGTGGTTTTCTTACGTCGTTTTTAGCACGCACTCCCGGTTGCAACCTGTCTCTGCGTTCGACTGGCTCGGGACCTTCTCACGGTCACTTGGACTTCAGCAGTGGCTCGTCGACCGCCGTGCGTCGACGTGGTGCTATTAACCAACACACTCGACTTTGTTGGTTAATAGATGTCGATCACACACCCGAAGTGGTCGTCTCGGGTCTCACAATCTCGATCCCCGGTTGCAAACGCCCCGCTCGAGTGCCGGTTCGCGACGCATCCGAAGCACACCGTTATACGCGAGTCTCTCAAAGGAGTGACCACTACACCGATGGTCGATATTCCTGACTCACTGCAGTGTCTTGTGACTGCGTCTGTGACCGAACAAGCGGGGTCGTACCGTATCGAGATCCCACGTGAAGAGGTCGAGCGCGGCGAACTCAACGCCGGCGAGTTCTATCGCGTTGGCGTGCTCACGCACACCGGTGCGTCGTCACCAAGTGAATCCCCGGACACCGACATCGCCCCGAACGCAACGCCACAGGAGCCCCAGGTCCCGCCCGTCGACGAAGGTGAGGTCCGTGAGGTGACGATCGAAACGCTCGGCGAGAAAGGTGACGGCATCGCGAAGGTCGAACGCGGATACATCATCATCGTCGACGGCGGCCAGCCTGGCGAGACAGTGACGGTCAATGTGCATACGGTCCGCCAGAACGTTGCCTTCGCCGAGATCGTCGCTGACGACTCGTAGCGCTCGGTTGACGCTCTTCGTTTTACACACCGTCAACCACGGCGACTCCAACCGGTTCGTCGAATTCCCGATACATGCGTCCCATGCGTCTGGTTGGTTGAAACTGTCTCTTCGGCGTCAAGATTTTTTCTATCAATCGCCATGGTACACTCCCACAATCCGATTTGAAGAGAGTAGTGTGGAGATCACTTCCGTTCGGCGGCAATCTCGCCGAATGTTTTGAACTCTACACCTGGATTCGTGCCATGAGAGGCTGAACAGGATACTCGTAGCGATTAGCGGAAGTCTTCGTACTGTCTAACGTCACAGATTTGCCACCCTCAAAAATCTGCGTGCTGAATAGAGAGCGCATATCTCGCATTTGTATCTGTAGGCAGCCACCTGAGAAGGGAGAAAGAACATCACTGTCCGGCAGAGAGAGAAACGACTATCCAAAGTCGACCTGTATTTGTCACTGTGAGCGACGAACTGGTGTATCCTACGGTTGAGCTCATCCTCGAGATTCACGAACAGATCGTCGAGGAGGGTGACAACACCGAGCCAGGCGTCCGCTCGAAGAAACCGATTACGTCCGCGGTACACTACATCTCTGAAGGATACTTCGGTGAGTCACCAGAAACGATTCACCACAAAGCTGTGCATCTGATGCGCTTCTTGGTCGCCGACCACCCGTTTGTCGACGGCAACAAACGAACTGCACTCGACACAGTAGCGACGTTCTACATGCTCAACGGGTACACGTTCAATTACGGCAATGAAGTTCGAGCACTGTTGAAGCGTTTTGCAACCGATGCAGAGAGTATCGACATCGAGACAGCGGTCGTGTACTTCCGTGCCTGTTCACGGCGGAACAGATAAACGACACCAGAAACTACACACCAATAAGAGATGGCGTCCAGCACTGATTCCTCGCGTTCTGCCGACGACGAAGTCGGTAAGCTCTACGAACGGTATCACGCGGCAGAGACTGACGAGGAACGCCGCGAAATTGCACTTGAAATGGCGCGGCTTGACAGGCGCCGTCATGCGGATATCTATACGGCCCTCGAAACCGAGTGAATCACCTGTCGAATTTATACCACCCCTGAACCGGTAGGTTTCGATGAACGTGCTGAATGTAGGTCGCTAGTCTTGAAGTTGGTATTTTACCTCAACCTCGTCTTCTCTAATGAAGGCTACTAAGCCACCACTTTCTCTCGGAGTAAATGTCTTCTCGACCGTTGCACGACCGACTACCTTGACTACAACGCGATAGGGTTTACCGACACACCCGCCAGGAAAAACAGAGAACCCATGGTTTCCTTCATTGTAGGCAGACAGCCGACTCTGTTTTGACAATATCCGCTGGTCATCACGGAATAATTGTATCCAGACGGTTTGTGAACTGCCTGTTCGATTGAATCCATCCACGTTAAAATATGAGCCGCTTTCACAGGGTGTTGGTGTTTCTCTGACTGACTCAACAGTCGTCGGAGTATTCGTCCATGCAGGTGTCGAGGAGGTAATCGGATAGGCTGTTATCGTACTCGTCTCGGAAGTCGTCGGTTGAGCTGTCGTAGCGGTCGTCTCGGAGGTTGCTCGTTCGCCGAGTTGTTGTCCAGTACAGCCCGCTAGAAAAGCACCAGACAGGAGGGCACTTCTATGGAGGAATTTTCGCCGGGACCATTTGATCGGCATACATGTGGCTTGTATTCTGTCGTTATGATAACTTCGCACCAGCGATTCACAGCGCGTTTTGTGACGTAAGTTCAGGAATAGAAGGTCTGGCAAGTGCTGAACACACCCTCTGAGTGTTGCACGGCACTTATGACAACTACCTGAGATTAGAAAGAGCGACTGTCTGAATCCTTTTGCTAACTCCTATCGGCACTAGTCGACCAACAGGTTGTAGCGGGGCCATAACATTCACCTCCATATCTGGTCAGAGAACACACGTGAATCTCGTTGTGAAGCGGCTTCTATGTGGGCCAGTGCTATGACGTCTGACTTGACTCGACGGCGATTCTTGGCAACGAGTGCCGTCGGAGGCGTGGTTGGCACGGCTGGCTGTAGCTCCCCAGTCAGCGAACTTACAGAGCAGAGTGAGTGGCCACCGAACGTTGGTGACCCAGCGGTAGTCAACAACTCGTCTAACAGCACGGACGTCGTCGATGTTCGAGGGGCGATCTACATTCCGTCACGAGCGTACAATATCTATCAAATGTGGCAGTACTACGAGCCCGAAATCATCGAACGCGATTTGACGTATGCGACGCAGGTCAATCTCAACGCTATCCGGACATGGGTGAGTTACGAAGCGTGGCAGCGAGATCCGGATGCTCATGAACAGGCGCTCGATCATTTCCTCCAGGCTGCCGACGACCGTGATCTCTCTGTTCTGTTGGGACTCTTCGACGCTGTTGGCAGCTACCCAACGGAAGAACGATTGGAAGATACCGATCCAGCGTCAGCCACGGGGCTGAGCTCGCCGCCGAAAGAGGTACTTCTCAATCGACAGCTGTGGGACGGGCCGAGACGGTTTGTTCGCTGGTTTATGGACAACTACCGTGATGACGATCGGTTGCTTGGGATCGAAGCGATGAACGAACCGGGGTGGATGGCCAGCAAAACGGCGTTTGCACGAGAGATGTTTGCGACGTTGGTTGAACAGAAGGGGCGTGTCCCACTGACTGTTGGGTCGACGAGTCTGGCCAACAATGCTGAATACGAGCAGTGGGGCAACGAGATTCTCCAGTTCCATTATAACTTCGTGAACAACCAGTCGACGTATCGAACGATGCTACAGCGTGTTAATCATCTTCGTGAGGCAGTGGAGACCCCAGTATGGCTCACGGAGTGGCAGCGGACTCGTCACGGGCGAGGCTTCGCCGCAGAGCCAACCCCGAGTGAACAGACACCAAACTACGCCAGCTTGGCGCCACTGATCCGCGACGTCGGGATTGGCAATTTCTTTTGGTCACTGATGGTCAAGCCCGCGTGGGTCCAACCACAGCGGAAGAACGGTGTCATCAACGGGCTGTTTCACGAGGACGGGGCGGTCTGGAGTCGCGAGGATGCACGAGCGATAAAGGCAATGTCCGGAGATGCATCGTTCGATGGCGAAGAGCGCAGCGAGTGGCCTGAGTGGGCAGAGGCGTAGGACGATGGAAGAAAAACGGCTCACCTCACGGACGACGATTACGAAACCGGGGACCTATAGACTAGCCAAAGACATTCAGAATGGTGGTGGAACGCGTCTCTCGGAGGCCTGCATACGTATCGAGGCCAACGACGTCGTTCTCGATGGGGCTGGTCGCACGATTGGTGGCAATGGGGTAAGCGATACCTCGGGAATCATAGTCTCGAATGCTCGTAATGTGACAATCAAGAACGTCACAGTTGAGCAGTGGGATTACGGAATTCGCTTTGAGAGCACCTTTGGTGGGCAGATACGGGATGTACGTGTCGTCAACAACGGATACGGGATCTCATTTGCAGACACTGATCTCGTCGTTCTCCGAGGAAGCATCGTTTCAAACAATTTACTCGGTACCGTCTCAGACGCTGCCAGCACTCTCCTTGTGTGGAACAATACCATTACCAAGAATAGTCGCGACGTCTATCGATCCTCATCACAGCATGAGTGAAACTGGTCACACCCAGGTCGCCACTCTTTGTCCTTCTGCCCCGCTCGCTTTGAAAATACAGGTAGTCATCTGTATTGGGATAAATCATTAATGCAGTGACGACAAAACCGATAGTCCGGATCATTCACTGTGTGACAGACTGGACATACTATGGCCCACTGAAGTGACGAGGACGCGATTACAGACTCATCGAGCGGAGATCTGGATTGATGTCGTGGACCATTTGATATCGCAGAGCTGGGATGTCGATTACGAATTGAGTACAGTACGAACACACTGAGAAGACACAGCACGAGAGCAAGGGTTGTCACATAGATCGGGGATGGATTCGGAAACAGAGATTGAATCCAAGTGGGTGTCTAGAGAACGACCACCAATACCATGGATAGACCCTTGGAAGCCAGATAGATAACTCTCCGCACTGGCCGCAAATCACGAGATACCGACTTGGAGCATCAATGCATTACTTTTGCGGCGGTAGCGCGGAATCTCCTTCCACAAGACTGGGGAGCCCTTTGCTGATATTTGAATTCGTGGGACGTAGTTGACCAAGCGTCATCTGCTAAGAGACTGGTAAGTGTCGCTTACTAGCACCAGTCTCATATATCCCCAAACCGAAGTTACCAACGAAGCGTAATGAATGATTCATCGACCCGACGCAGTGTCCTCGCATCGCTCGGTGCCGTCGGCGTGACTGGTGTTGCCGGGTGCTTGGGAGACCCCGGTCAAACCGACCCGAATACCACGCCCACTGGGACGACCACAGCAACCACTTCAGCGACCTCGAGTAGAAATCAAACTAAGACATCCACACAGCAACAAGACCAGCCATTCACCCGCGGTGAACTCGTTGCCGACTTCGAGGACATCGGCACGAAAGAGACGCGCTGGGGGGCAATTGGTGGGACAATCAACGCAGACACCAACGACGTGTATGCGGGCACCCAGTCGGTCCACATGACCAACAAAAATGGGGACGTCGCTGGGATCTACAAGTCGTTCCCGGATGGGCTTGATCTTCGCAAGCACGACCTGTCGCTCGCCGTCAAACTCGAAAAACCGGTGCGGGGGAAGATTGCTGCAGAGTTCATCGCTCCAGCACGCAGCGATATGCTCACCAGCAAGCGCTTCATCCCCAAGGAACTCAACGACTGGGTCCGCATCGATCTGGGGTATACCGGGAAAACCGGCGAGCCAGTAATGAAAGCGATTCAAGAGCTTCGGCTCATGGTCTTGACCCCAGAGGGCAAGCCGATCGACGTGCGCATTGACGACCTCCGAAAGATTCCGAAACCCGATAAAGGGAAGGTCGTCTTGCAGTTCGACGACGCCGTTACCTCACAGTACGAGGTTGCGTTCAAGGAACTGCAGAAGCGAGGGTGGCCGGGTGGGGTGGCTGTGATTCCTGACGCCATCAACAGCGAAGGGAACCTGACGACGGGGCAGATGCGTGAGATGCGCGATGCTGGCTGGGATATGATGGCTCATCCACAGGCCCCAGAGCCGTTGCCGGCGTACTCGAAAGCGAAACAACAGCGGATCATCCAGCAAGCGCACAACTACCTCGACCTCAAGGGGTTCCCAGAAGGTGCGCGTCACTTCGTCGCCCCCTACAACCGAGTGAGCAAGACGACACTGGAGATCGTCGAGCAGTATCACGAGACGGGATTCATGTTCGGCGCCTGTCCGAACAACGCCCAACAACCGAGTAACATGCACGCCATCTCCCGCGTGATGGGCAAGGACCCGCAGGGGACACGCCGCATCCTGAACCTCGCTGAAGAGTTCAATCAGCTGGCCGTCGTCACCTGGCACTCGATCGGTGACGGGGAAGAGTACGAAACCTCGCCTGCGGACTTCATGAACGTCTTAGATCACCTCAAACAGAAAGACGTCGACGTGATTGCCCCCTCGGGGCTTATCGACGGCTAAGAGCTTCCTCTCGCGAGGGCGTTTGCTTTGCTCCGCATTTGTGATTAGTGAGCAAGAATACGTGTTCGGATTCGGTGTCTTTGTTCTCGATTCGTGTAGCGAGGCGACTTGCAAGTCGCCAAGATCTCTGTTGAGTCTGCAATGCGAGCGCGAACAGTTCCTCCTGTCGCGCTGCTGAATGCGTTGTTCTAACACCGATTATGGACTGCGACGTGATACCCAGTGGGAGGACGATGACTCCGGGTAGTTACGCCTCAGTAGTTGTGGTTTCCTCGGTTGGCGTTCCTTCTGCAGTTGTCGTGTCCGCTGCGGTAGGTGTGCCGTTATCTGGTGTTGTTTCTGCCGTCGTCGTCGTTTCCCTGTTTCAGGGTAGCACTCGACATTTTCGCTGTTGTCAGTTACGACTTCCTTTGGACTCCAAAGATGAGTCCGTTATCAGGCTTATGAACGAATAGTAGAAATGTATCGAGCAACACTTCTGTAGCCATAATCGGATTACGAGAGAGAACGCAACGACCCCACAGGCTGGGCTGGTGAGTGGAACCTCCCGAAGTGGTACGCACTTGCCGTCTATTCTGCCATTGGCCTGTACGGGGCGGTCACACTCATCTTCGTCGCCGTCGAGAGCGCTCCGGTCGGTCGACGCTTCGGCGCTCGAATTTTCTGGGCCCTCGGGTCGCTGGGCATCGCCTACCAGATCAAAGACGCACTGCGTTTGGACCTCGTTCGGATGGTGTGGAAACCCCGGCGTGAACTCTGGGAGTTTCCCACTCGATATGGGTTCGTGCTGGCGCTCATCGCATTCGCCGTCGGTCCCCCCGCCTCGATATACGGAAGCAGCGGATACTCGAGAAACACGATGAACCCATAGACGGCGAACATCCCGTATCCCAGTGTGGCGATCCCCATTCGACGACCACGCTCACGTCGCCAAGCGAGGTCGCTGAGTGCGCTGAGGCCAGTGGCATGAATTCAGGCGATGGTCGCGTTCGATGTGAGCTAGCCGATGGTCGATACAGCCAAACCGAGGGGGTGGTTGCCAAAACAATTGGCGTTCAACCGTCGAACCAGGACGAATAACGTCCTCAACCCGACCCGTCTGAACGCCCCACCTCCATGAATCGTCGTCGTGCTACCCGCTAAGCAGTACGTTCATTTCAGTTCACCATTAATTATATTCTTATGTCTGCCAACGTTCTCGTCGCCTTCGACGGCTCCCCGCTTTCAGAGCGTGCGCTCGCATACGCTATCGAGACCTTCCCGGACGCACCCATCACCGCGATTTACATCATTAATCCTATTGACTCGGTTATCGACGTGGAGGCTGGCGGCTTACCAGTCGCCAAAGACTGGTACGAGAACGCAAAAGAAGAAGCAACCAGAATCCACACGACGGCCACGGATCTCACGGCGGAACGGAATACTGAACTCGATACCGTCACGGAAGTCGAAAAACCAGCACAAGCGATCCTCGAATACGCTGACGACCAGGACATCGACCAGATCGTCATGGGCAGCCATGGCCGCTCAGGAATCGACCGGGCGCTCCTCGGAAGCGTTGCGGAGACAGTTATCCGTCGAGCACGGATCCCGGTGACGATCATCAGTTGAGTGATTCGGGCCAGAAGGACAGGAGGCCTCTCGAGTGAGGCGAGAACCCGCTCTCATGGGGTCAGACGAGGACACAGTAAGATACCGACAATGCAAAATCAACACATACAGTATGGAGAGATCGCGTGACCGTTACTGAATCACCCCCGCTATCGACGTGTACTGTCCAGATCGAACGACGAGGCGGTCGTGGGAAAGCGGGGGCGCGAGCACTCGAACAACACCTCCGAAATACACCCGGCGTCCACGACGTCGAAGTCTCGTTCCGAACGGGGAGCGCCCGGATTACCTACGATGAGAGCGTCACCTCAGAGGAACAGCTTCGAGAAGCGGTCCAAGACCGTGACGTCTCGATCCAAGATGAGTCCGACACGGCAGCCGACGAGGTGACCTCTCGCTCGGAACTCAGACAGGAAGCAGCGTTCGTCGGTCTGACGCTGCTCGGTATGGTGACCGGCTTAGCGACAGGATGGCTCGACGGACCGCCACTCCTGATGTGGGGCGGCTACGGCGTTGCGTACGTCTTTGGCGGCTGGTACGGTCTCAAAGGGGCGATCGAGACGCTTCGCCACCGCGCAGTCGATATCGACCTGCTGATGATCGTCGCCGCGGTCGGTGCCCTCTCGATTGGGGCCCCGTTCGAGGGCGCGATGCTCCTCTTCCTGTTCTCACTGTCGAACACGCTCCAACACTACGCGATCGGCCGCTCGCGGCGGGCGATCAAGTCTCTCGTCGAGATGCGACCGGACGAAGCGCAGGTCCTGCGTGACGGTGAGGAAGTTACCGTTCCCATCGACGAGGTCGCCGTCGGTGACGTGTTCGTCGTCCGTCCCGGTGACCGAATACCACTCGACGGCGTCGTTACGTCCGGCGAGGGAACAGTCGATCAGGCTTCGCTCACCGGTGAATCCGTTCCTGTACCAAAGGAACCTGGCGACGAAGTATTCGGCGGAACGATCAACGAGAGCGGAAGCCTCGAAATCGAAGTCACTCGACAGGCCCACGAGTCAGCGATCAGCCGCCTTATCCACATGGTCGAACGGGCCCAGAGCGAGAAGGCCCCGACACAGCGGCTCATCGATCGTCTCGAACAACCATACGTCCTCGGCGTATTCGCACTCACAATCGCAGCGATCGCAATTCCGCTCGCGCTTGGCAGCGAGTTCACGGGGACGTTCTACCGCGCCATGACGCTTATGGTCGCCGCCTCGCCGTGTGCAGTCATCATCTCGACGCCCGCAGCAGTCCTCTCAGCAATCGCCTCCGGTGGGAGACAGGGCGTCCTGTTCAAGGGCGGCGAACACGTCGAGACCGCAGCACGTATCGACGCGGTCGCGTTCGACAAGACCGGCACCCTCACACAGGGTAACACGCAGTTGACCGACGTATTCGTCCGTGATGGGACGGCGGACGAGACACTGTCCGAGGACGGGCTACTCTCCATCGCGGCTGCAGTGCAGGCCCGTTCGGAACACCATCTCGCTCGTGCGACCGTGCGGGCGGCAGAAGATCGGTCACTCACTGTCGATGACGCGGAGCGGTTTCAGTCAGTCGCCGGCAAAGGGGTCAAAGCAGACGTCGAAGGGCAAACGACCCATATTGGGAACCGTACTTACTTCGAAACCGTTCTCGGAGACGCGGCGATCGATGGTCTCGAACCAGGCCTTGATCGCCTCCAAGCCTTAGAGGCGGAGGGGAAAACGAGCGTCCTCGTCGCCAGAGAGAGTCACGGCGAAGTCAGCGTCTTGGGGTGGCTCGCGTTCACCGACACGGTCCGGCCTGACGCTGCCGAGATGATCGCCGACCTCCGCTCGCTCGACGTAGAGCACATCGTCATGCTGACCGGCGACAACGAGCGCGTCGCACAGCGCATCGCCGACGAGGTCGGCATCGACGAAGTCCAGGCAGAACTGCTGCCAGAAGAAAAGGTGGCGACCATCGAAGAACTGGTCGAACGACACGAGAACGTGGCGATGGTTGGCGATGGCGTCAACGACGCGCCAGCGCTCGCCACAGCGACCCTCGGCATAGCGATGGGTGGCGCAGGGACTGACGTCGCGCTCGACACTGCCGACGTGGTACTAATGGGCGACGACCTCAGCAAGATTCCCTACGTACTCGGCCTCGGACGCAGGACCCGCCGGACGCTCACGATCAATCTCGCCATCGCTTTCGGCGCGATTGCACTCATGGTCGGCACGATCATCCTCCGAGGTATCCCGCTCCCACTCGCAGTGGTCGGCCACGAGGGCTCGACGGTCATCGTCTCGCTGAACGGCCTTCGGTTGCTCAGCTTTCGCGGCTGAGGACGTTCAGGACCAGACAGATGCAGTAACGACCCGACTCCTAGTTACAATTCGGAGGTTCCATGACGGTGGGAGATGGTAGTTCCACAACTCCTTTCTCAACGCTGGGAGTCAACGAACCCATGTCCCCGACTACGAACAGGCTTTCCTTTAGCAAGCGGTTCGGTGTAGCTCTGCTGTTGGGCATACCCGGAATCATGGCGCTCGTTGGCTACATTTACTTCACGACGCCAGAGACAGCTGTCCCGTCCGGGCTGTCACTCCCGCTCCTCGCCGTCCTCTCAGCTATCAATCCATTGCTGCTGCTCGGCGTCGCGTGTCTATTCGGAGCCTACGCAGCGCCGCGAGTGGGCCTGCAGTCGTACGTCATCGACCGGAAGGGGACTGGCAACGGAATCTGGCAACGCCTCCGGAGCGACATCGGACTGGCCGTCGGAACCGGTATCATCGGAGGCGTCCTGATCGTCGTCCTCGATGCGGTGATGATGCCCTTTGTCGCCCAGGACCTACCCCAATCAGTAATCGGAGCGACGAGGCCGACCGTACTTGACGTCTTCGCGTACGTACCCGTCCGATTCCTCTACGGAGGGATCACCGAGGAACTCATGCTGCGGTTCGGACTCATGTCCGGACTCGTGTTCGTCGGGTGGCGCATCACTGGCCGCCGAGCGGATGGCCCGCAACCGGCCGTCGTCTGGGCTGCAATCCTCATCGCTGCCGTGCTGTTCGGTCTAGGTCACCTCCCCGCACTCGCCCAATCGGTCGATCTCACTCCGGCACTGATCGCGCGGACGGTCCTCTTGAACGCTGTCGCTGGCGTTCTCTTTGGCTGGCTCTATTGGCGGCGTAGCCTTGAGGCCGCGATGGTGGCTCACGCTTCGTTTCACGTCCCGCTCGTTGTCCTTTCGCTCGTCCAGGTCGCGCTGCTCTGACGATCTGATCTCTGCGGACACGGATACGAGGGGACTCGGATTCCACCGGCTAAAACGGCGTTTCTGCCGGCTATCGGGGACTGTACCAACAAATATCCCGAATATTCCAGCGCGGCCGTTACTGGATGAGAATGTCCGTATTGTAGAGAGTATCCACAGTTATTCAACAATTCATCGTTGACCAAACGTGACGATATTTTCCCGCTCACGGGATTTCGGTGCGGTCGTTCGTTTGCATGTTCGATCGTGATCTCGGTGATGCCGTGTTCAACGAGATACGACTTGAGAGCTTCGTGTACTCAACTGGAGCAGTCACTATTGCAGGTGGGCTACTCGCAACGAGTCAACCAGTTGCAGCAGCGAATCCTCACTTTATCCGTTGCTCTGCTCGGGGGCCAGATAACGCTGGCAATCTCGAAGTCGTTTGGAAGGAAGCCGGGCTCGGTGACAACCAGAACATCGACTATGAGGCATCCGCGAACGCAACTGCTGTGTATGCGTGTATCAACCGCGGTGGAAAATATCCACAAGCGACAAACAAAGAATCGTTCGAAGGCTCTGTCTCAGCAACAGGAACCTTCTCGTCAGGCAAGAATGGTCAGATTAACGGTAGTCTGACGCTCATGCCTCCCGAGAGTACTTGGGATTGTCCACCAGGTCAACAGGAGGTTCTCGCGTCTGTCTCCTACTCCAACGTTAAGATCGTGGATATGACAAATGACGAAACGTGCGAAGTGCCAGGATCCTTCTCGGAAATCTACTTTACATCTAATTAACAGACATATCCATTCTTTTTAGACCAGATATTCCACAAACTCCGATCCTAATCACTATAACAGTTCTTTGTTCGCTCTTGGAAGAAGTAATCAATTCCTGAGGCTAACAATAAAGCCAAAGATTGAGCAATTCGCGCGCTGAGTTCAGCACGGCCGCAGAAATCTCACCGAGCACTGTCAGAAGTGGCGTGCAACATACAGAGGATGTATGCAGCAACAAAAGTGAGTTTGATCTATCTGTTAATACGCAAAGTGAGAGCGGGGCTGTCAGGCGAATTCATCAGGGGGAAGTCGAGACCTCGGCAGATGCGAAGAACACGCTTGTGAAACTCGTCGGTTACCCGATATTGTCCGTCGCCCTCGAAATATTTAGACTGAATCAAAAGGTCCGTTATACAGGGCTAATGAGACCGCTTATTGGGGAGTAGCAGTATCGCTTTATCATGTCGGACCCTCGTCAGGCCTTTCTCAAAGTCTCTTGGGTGAACGTTCTCTTGAACGCTCTCAAAATCAGTGTTGAGGGAACACTTGGAATCCTCACCGGGAGTCTCGCACTCACTGCCGACGCAGCACATTCCGTTGCTGATCTTCTTGCAAGCGGTGTTGTCCTGGTTTGGGGACGGTCCGTCTACGAAGACGCCGATGACTCACATCCACACGGCCACAATCGGTTCGAACCGCTGTCCGCGCTTTTTGTTGGCGGGGTTCTCGTCTTACTCGGCCTCAAACTACTGTACGACGCGAGTCACTCAATTCTCACCGGAGTTACTGCTGAGTACAGCATTTGGCTAATTATCGGACTCCTGTTCGCACTTGGTGATATGTATGTGTGTTACTGGTACACGGA
Source organism: Halogranum amylolyticum (assembly GCF_900110465.1). Taxonomy (GTDB): domain Archaea; phylum Halobacteriota; class Halobacteria; order Halobacteriales; family Haloferacaceae; genus Halogranum; species Halogranum amylolyticum. Next base: position 38,697 of record NZ_FODV01000019.1, on the reverse strand, counting down.
TAAGATAAACGAGAAACTTCAACTGCCAAGTCTCCGGGCTCTTGCTGCCGACAGCCTCAACGACCTCTACACGACCGGTGCGGCCCTCATCGGTGTACTCGGCATGGCAGTCGGCTATCCCATCTTGGACCCGATTGCGGGCGGCGTCGTAAGCCTGCTCGTCATCCATCAAGGAGTGGATATCTCGAGAGAGAACGTTCAATACCTCGCCGACAGCGCCCCACCCGCGTCAGACCAAGCCAAAATTAAAAAACGTATCCGTGACCACCCAGCAGTTCATGGTGTCCACGATTTCGTGGCATACTATTCCGGGCATACAATTGAGGTAGAGTTTCACGCCGAAGTAGAGCAGGACCTAACGTTGGTTGATGCACACGACCTCGAATCGGAACTCCGCGAGCGTGTCCGTGAGATTGATCCGGTCTCAGACGTTCACGTTCATCTCGATCCGGCAGGACTCGGAGAATGGAAAGACGCCGATGACTCGGCAACCTTATCCACCTAACCTACTAGCGGTAGTCCTCCGAACTCTGCATTGAATCTCGAAGTCAACCGAACTCTGTGACCGACCTGCGCGCTGAGTTCAGCACGCCCTCAGAAACCTATCACAGATTGAGGGTTACACGAGAGCGACGAAACACAACCGAACTGGAGCTCACCGGAGAGCGTTTTTCTGCCCCCGAAGGGTGCGGGGCGTCACACACATCGCGTCCCGAGAACCACAATGCACCAACTCATCTACGCGCTCGTTGAAGCACCGAATCGAGACGATGCCCTCGCCAGCGGTAACGCAGCGTTCGACCGTCTCGTCGGCGTCGGACCAGACAGCGCTGCCGTCTTCGACTACTATGTGACGTTCGACGACGAGACAACGTCTGTCGCCGGAACGGCCCGATGGGGTGAATTACCTGTCGTGGCATCAGTTGACTCCGACGAAGGAGCGGAGCTCCTCGAACGAGGATGGAACGCAACGACCGAAGAGTTCGAACGGAATCTCAAACGAGTGCGAACCGCCGTCGACGAGTTCAGCACTGAGGAACTCATGCGCGACAAAGAACTTGCTCGACACGCTTGCTACAACCTCGGGGCGTACCGGGGACCGTCGCTCTTCCTGTACGATGAGTATGGCGGGGCAATTCGCCATCGCGACCAGCTTGATCGTGTCCTTGAGTCCGACGAACAGGTGTGGATCATCCCGGCGGACGTCCACTACTAAGTCGCAAATCGTCCGGCTGAACGGGCACCATGTTCTTTCCCCACAGAATCGGCTGGGGTTGTGCTGTGTACCCAAGCTACAGAGTCGCAAGTTTCTTTTTTGCGCTTCAGTTCTCTCGGACAGTGGTTCGAACAATTCCCCGCCGGAAAATCCTCCAGAAGTTCGGCGTCGCAGGTGCGGTCGTCATCGCTGGTTGTACAGAGACGACGAGCGACGAACCGACGACGTCGGTCGGCGATACGCCGAAGACAGCGAACCCGACTCCAACACAGACGGCAGAACCGACCGCTAAAAGCACGCAGACGGCGACGCCCGAGGAGTCACCGTGTCGTGAACCGGAGAGCAGGATGTCTCGCTGGCGGACGACCACCGACAGTCGTACCTACGACCCAGTCGTCGCCGACGGGATTGTCTACGTCGGCGGTGACGAGCCCGAGAGACTGAGGGTGTTCTGCAAGGAGCAGAGACACATTGAGATGCTCCAGAATCGAGAGTGCGAGCGATCCACGAGTAGAACGATACACATCGTGACACAGGGGTCGGCCACCGTCACAACACACAACGGTCACTCAAAACGTCGGCCACAGAAATTACATACCACATACCGTGATACTCTCGCATGACTGAATACCATGACCATGATAAATCTGGTCAGTCGAACATCCGAGGTACTCTTTCACGTCGACGGCTCCTCCAGACAGCTGTCGCAGGGGGGCTGCTCGGTATTGGTGTGTCTGGGCCACTGACCGAACCTGCAGCGGCGAGTTCCCGAACCGGCCCGAAACCGGGGCCAAACGTTCTCTACGAACCGCCCGCAACGGCACCGCAGTTTGAGAACAGCCCACCGTGGCGTGCCGAGCCGCTGCTCGTCGCAGGGACCGAGGGGTACTCCAAGGGTGAGTATCAGTATCAGGACTACGTCTACGACGACTACGGCGCGAACACGACGGAAACGGCTGAACCGCCACAACCCGCACCGAACGATGCCTCGGCGTACGGCGACAACGGAGTGATGTCGGGTGATGTGGTCTACCCGACGGACGCCGAGACGTACCGCCACAACGCTGCCGACCTCCTCGAATTTCGGGCGACGACGGAGGGTGACAGTCTCCGATACCGCGTGACCCTCAACACGATGACCCAGTCGGGCATCGCTGCCGCGGCCATCGGTATCGACACCGGTGGCACCACGGGGACGGACGAGTGGGGGTACGGTCTCGGGACGCTCGGTGACCTGTCGCTCGACCACGTCGTCGTGACGTGGGGTGACGGCGCGGAACTCGACGGTGAACCAGTCGACTCACAGGCCGACCTCGCTCGGAACCAGATCGACGTGATGGTCCCTCTCACCCCGGACGAAGAGACGTGGCGCCACTACCTCGTGGTCGGCCTGTTCGACCCCGCCAAGAAATCGTTCGTTCCCGTCCAGGAACTCCCCGATGAGACACACCCCGGTGGGGCCCATGAGTCGTCACCTCCGCCGGTGTTCAACGTCGGGTTCCGATTCGACGAACCGGTCGGCGCACCGAACATCGACCGCGAAACAGGTGAGGAGCAACTCGAAGAGGCCACAGAAACTGGCTCTCGCGGCATCGGGTACGGCCACTGGCGCGACCACGCACAGGCAACGGCACTCGCGGCCCGAGATATCAGCGAGTTCTACGCCGACATCGACTTCGCCAAGGTCAAGACGAACGTCGAAGAGCGCCGACTTCCCGAGACGGGCTTTCAGACGCGTCTCTACTCGTCGCATTACGATATCGGGTCGGGTGTCGACGCAGAGAACGACATCCTTCGTGGCCGGGTCCAGCAGTACGGTCTGTACGTCCCCAAGAGCTACGACTCTGAGACGCCGACCCCGATACATCTCCACCTGCACTCACTCGGGTCGACGTACAGCGAATACGCCACCCTGAGTCCGAACCTCCTCCGACAACTCGGTGAACAGCGTGATTCCCTCATCCTCACCCCCCACGGGAGGGGGCCAGCAGGGTGGTACCTGAACGAAGCGGAGCTTGACGTCTTCGAGGCGTGGGGTGACGTCCGCTCGCGGTACACAATCGATTCCGACCACGTGACCCTCGGTGGGTACTCGATGGGTGCGTTCGGGACGTTCCGGCTCGGCGGGCAGTATCCTGATCTGTTCGCGCGGGCGTTCGCCGTCTCCGGTGGTGCCTTCGAAGCCGAATCGTATGAGGGAAGCACGCCCCAGTACCTCGATGGATTCCGCAACCTCCCGCTTCGCATGTGGAATGGAGGAGCTGACAAGCTCGTTCCCGCGCCAGTGTTCACGGCGACAGAGGAACGACTACGGGAGCTCGGCTATCGCCACGAACTCGGCGTATTCCCCGAGTACGACCACTTCACCTTCGCCTTCCGCGACGAGTGGGGGCCAGCCCGTGACTTCCTCGGGGACGCCACCGTTCCGATGCACCCAACGCGTGTCGTCTACCCGTTGGTCCCCGAGTACGATGCCGAACAGTTCGGACTCGTCCACGATGGGGCGTACTGGGTGTCGGACGCGACGGTCGCCGCCGACGCGCAGTCGGGCCGCATCGATGCTCGGTCGCGTGCGTTCGGTGAGGCTCCACCGATCGAAGCGGACTACGAACGCGAGGGGACCGAACCGACACCGCACGTCAAGCGTGGCACCGTGTGGAAGGACCCAATTGCGAACCCACCTGCGGAGAACGCGCTTGACCTGACGCTGGACGGTGTCTCCGAGGTGACGGTGTGGGTCGAAGACGCCGGAATCGACCCCTCACAGGCGGTTCGCGTGACCGTCGACTCGACCCACTCCGTTGAGGTCACACTGGCGACGGCGAACAAACGGACGGTCGTCTCCTTCGAAGCGGGTGAGTCGGAGAAAGAAGCCACGATTTAACTGCTGAGTTTCGGTTGGCCGCCGTGGCTGTGGTGAGGGTGCAACACAGAGACGGCTGGCTCACCTAGTCTGTATGGCCAGCCGAATCAAGCGAATCGCTCGAGGTATCGACAACATCACGCGTGCGGTCGAGAACGACTGGGGGGCGGTGACGAAGGCGTTCATCCTCGTCGTCTTGGTCGTCACCACCTCTCGCTATGCGCGATGTCTTCGATAAGTTCGGCTGGAAACAGGAAAGTGAGCCACCGTCGTATGAGATCCGGGGAGAGCGTCTTGAAGAAGAGAATGCATACGTCCGCAAAGCGGACGTTGACGACGAAACGAATCCAAGTGTCCTTCTCTCCGCCCGGAAGGTCAATCCGACGTACTGACGGTCAGCTTGGCCGAGAACCCGAAGATAGCGAACTATCACCGGTACGCAGGGGCGGATCATGTACTCTCGCCCAAGCAATTACCGGGAGATCACCTGGCGGCCAAAGCGGTCGGGACGTTCGACCGTGAGGCGATTGAGGCCGTGGAGATCGACGAGGACTTCGAGATTGCCGAGTTCCCACTTCAAAGCGAGAGCGAACTGATCGGCCAGACTCTCGGGGAGAGTGATATCCTCGAGCGGACGGAGTAGCCGTCATCGGGGTGTGGTCCCGCGGGACGTTCCAGAGTCCCCAGCCGCCCGATGTCCGATTCGATACCCGAAGCATCCTCGTTGTGACCGGCGGAGAGTCGGAACTCGACCGACTGAAGGCGATGACGCTCTCCGAGGGACGCCACCGGCGGGGGGATGTCATTATCGCCGGCATGGGCGTCGTTGGGCGGGAAGTCTCAACCGCACTCTCCAATGCCGGATTCGAGTACACGACCGTCGACCTCGTGGAGAACTCGACCACTGACGGGGTCGGCAACGCGACCGAACGGCAGGTTCTCCGTGTGGCTGGCATCACGGACGCCGGCACGATGGTTCTCGCGTTGCCGGACGATACGGCGACGATCTCCGCGACGTTCGCCATTCGCGAATTGAATCCTCGGATCGAGATCATCGCTCGTGCAAACGAGCGCGAGAACGTGTCGAAGGTGTACCGTGCCGGCGCTGACTACGTGCTCTCGATCGCGGCCGTCAGTGGACGAATGCTCGCGTCGATCGTTCTCGACGAAGAGATCCTCTCTCCAGATACGCAGCTCAAGCTCGTTTGAACGACAGCTCCAGGCGCTGTTGGCAAATCGGTCGGTGAGGCAGACATCCGCAATCGGACGGAGTGTACCGTGATCGCCGCCGACGGAACGATACCACCGTTACCAACCCCGGAGCCTCGTTCGTGATCGAGCACGGCGACGAACTCGTCGTCGCTGGGACCGACGAGAACATCAGTCGGTTCTAGACAGCAGTCGTCTGATCCAACCCACCACCGCCGAGCTTATCTGGCTGTTGAAACAAGTACTGTACATGGCCGAACAGCCTGTCGACGTCGAGCCGGGCGGTCAGAACGTCGCCGGTGAGGCGCCTGCAGCGGAGCCGGAAGCCGTCACCGACGACACGACCGTCCACGACGACGACGTCGAACTCGAGCGGACTATCGGGCTGGTCGGCGGGTTGGCGATCGGAATCGGGACCATGATCGGGGCGGGGATCTTCGTCTTCCCGGGGTTGGCGGCGAACAACGCGGGCCTCGCGGCCACCCTCTCGTTCGCGATCGGCGGGGTCGTCGCGTTGCTCGTAGCGCTACCGACCTCCGAACTCGCCACGGCGATGCCCCGGAGCGGTGGCGGCTACTACTTCATTTCGCGGGGGATGGGGACGGCCTACGGTGCGATCGTGGGCCTCGGCCTGTGGCTAGGTCTGATGTTCGCCTCCGCGTTCTATCTGGTCGGACTTGGTCACTATGCGAGCGCCGTGTTCGCCGAACTCGGTATCGGACTCCCGATCAGTCCCGTCATCGGAATCGGATTGTTGTTCGGTGCAGCGCTGACCGCGTTGAGTATCGCCGGCACGGAGAACACCGCGAAGATCCAGAATGTGGTGGTGGGAATCCTCCTCGTGGTACTCACAGGTTTTCTGTCGTACGGTGTCCTCGACGCCGTGGGTGTTTTCGGTGGTGGAACCGTTCCAGAGCAGTTCTTCTCCCGGGGATATTTCCCGGTGCTGACAACCGCGGCGCTCGTGTTCACGTCGTATCTGGGGTTCGCCCAGGTCGCGACTGTTGCCGGCGAGATCAAACAGCCGGGCAGGAATCTTCCGCTGGCGATGGTCGGGTCGGTTCTCGTCGTCACGGTCTTTTACGTTGTGACGATCTTCGTCGCGACCAGCGCGTTCGGTGCGGACCGGCTGGGGCAGTTCGGGGAGACGGCGATGGTCGAAGTCGCCCGCGACTTCCTCGGCTTGCCAGGGGCGGTCGCGATCTTGGGTGCCGGGCTGCTGGCGACGTTCTCGAGTGCGAACGCGTCGATTCTCAGCGCCTCGCGGGCGGTGTACGCGCTGAGCCGCGATGCATTGCTTCCCAGAAAGGCGAGCGAGGTCAATCTCCGATACGGTACGCCACACGTCGCCCTGCTCGCTGCTGGCGGGCCGATCTTGGTCCTCGTTGCGACCGGGCAGGTCGAACTCCTCGCCGAGGTTGCATCGTTCCTCCACCTAATCATGTACGGACTGATGTGCGTTGCGTTGATTGTGTTGCGACGGCGAAATCCCGAGTGGTACTCCCCCAGCTACCGGGTGCCGGGCTATCCGGTTGTCCCGGCCGTGGGTGCGCTCGCGAGCTTCGGACTGATCGCGTTCATGCAGCCCGCGTCGATCGGCATCGGCATCGTCGTGATGCTCGTCTCGTACCTCTGGTATCGTTATTACGCTGAGAACGTCACACTCAAAGGAGACATTTGACCATGACGGACCGACCACCGATACTCGTCCCGATTCGCGTGCTCGAAGGAGAGTCGATCCCGGAAGGTGTTCCCGACCTCCTCGCGCACGCCCACGTCGTCCTCCTGGGGTATCACGTCATCCCGGAGCAGACGGCGGCGGGACAGGCGCGGATGCAGTTCGAGGAGCGCGCCACCAACCGTCTCGACGAATACGAGGTGATCTTCGAGAAGGCGGGAGCGACCGTCGAGCGGCGGCTCGTCTTCACACACGACGGTCAGAAGACGATCAACCGAACGATCCACGAGCACGACTGCGTGGCGGTCCTTGTTCCGAACGCCACCGGTATGGTCGAAGACGTGCTCGTCGCCGTCCGTGGAACCGTAGGAGTCGACCGTCTCGCCCACGTCGTCGCCGGTGTGTTCGGTGCGATGGACGTCTCGATCACGCTGTATCACGTCGCCGAGAACGAGGAAACGGACGAGGACATCGGGACCCTCCTCGATGGGATGGTCGACCGACTGGCAGACCTCGGTATCGACGCGTCGACGGTCGAGAGACGGGTCGAGCGGGCGCAGGATCCGTTCGATGCGATCACCGACGCAGCTGAAGCGTTCGACGTCGTCGTCATGGGTGAAACTGATCCGTCGTTAGCGACGTTCGTCTTCGGTATGCCGGCCGACCAAGTTTCCGACCGGTTCCTCGGCCCTGTGCTCGTCGTACAGCGCGAACCCGCCCCGGACGAGGAGAATGAGTAAGTGAGCGCATAGCATGACTCTGCCGTTCAGCCATCATTGTCTCTCCAATGAGACTATCTTGAATCAAGGAGAGACTCCCGCCCTTCAGGGCGGGCGTGAATCCGACCAACCTCGTTTTTCTGCCGATTGAGAACGTCTTGTACATTACCGAGGCGGTACACCCGCCCCCATACCGTGACAATCGGACAGTATCGGCCTTCCACCCCGATTCACGTAGGTATCCTCTGCGTGATAGGCGAGGATACCGACACACAACAACAAGATGACTCTGAATCAGCGGGGCAGAACCACTCGAACCCACCGCAGGAGAGGAGTAACGGGGGCGTGGCACTCCCACACTCGTCGGTGTGCAAACCCTCAGAGAACAACGAACCGCCCGTTGGTGGGCGTGGGAAGCCCCCTCGTTTACCGCGGGGAGGATGTCACTTGGATGCGCCTCTGGCGTCGTCTCCGCACCGCACAATCTGCATCACCGCCTACTCAGAGAGTTCGCTCTCCTAACGGAAACGGAGGTGACAGCCCCTACCCACAACGAAACGTGGACGGCTTTCCGAGAACGACCACCGGGGCATCGCTCGAGAACGTCCGTATGTTCCTCGATGAGTTGTTTGAGGAGCATCCCGAGGCAGAACAACGAGCGATTAGTCGAATCGAAGACGCGTAGCGGAAGTCATCGTACGTTTCAGCGTCTCAGAACTCCAATCTGCTGAAGTCAGCGTGCTGAATAGAGAGAATGGATTCAGCAGACCTTGTGCTACGGTAACGGCTAACTCGATTCGGGTGGTAGGAGAAAGTAAGACATGGTGCCAGTTAACGACTTCCGAGAAACGCTTCGAGGCACCCTGGTCCAGCCCCACGACAAGGGCTACCACGAGGCCCGTGCGGTCTGGAACGGGACGATCGATCGCCATCCTGCGGTCATCACCAAGTGTGCAGGCACCGCGGACGTGATTGCGGCTGTGAAATTCGCACGGGAGCACGACCTCGAAATCGCGGTACGCGGCGGCGGCCACAATGTTGCTGGCACCGCTGTCTGCGACGACGGGATCGTCATCGACCTCTCAGAGATGCGAGCCGTATGGGTCGACCCTCGCGCGCGGACCGCCCGGGTACAGGGCGGTTCCCTGTGGAGCGATGTCGACCACGAGACCCAGGCCCACAGCTTGGCAACCACGGGCGGCATCGTCAGCCACACCGGCGTCGCCGGACTCACACTCGGCGGTGGGATCGGTTGGCTGATGCGCAAGCACGGCCTCACCGCCGACAACTTGCTCTCCGCCGATGTGGTGACCGCCGATGGCGAGTTCATCCGAGCCTCGGACGACGAACACTCGGACCTGTTCTGGGCACTACGAGGTGGCGGCGGAAACTTCGGAATCGTGACTTCCTTCGAGTTTGCCCTCCACTCTGTCGGTTCCACTGTACTCGCCGGCCCTATGTTCTGGGCGGCAAATGACACCGCCGACGTGCTACGCTTCTATCGCGACTTTGCGCGGGATGCTCCCGACGAGCTTGGCACCGTCATCAGGTTCGGGACTATTCCTCCCCTCTCTGCCGTCCCCGAGGAGCTCCACTGGCGATCCGCCGTGGCAATCAACGCCTGCTACGCCGGCCCGGTCGACGAGGGTGAACGCGTCCTCCGACCGTTGCGTGGGCACGGCACACCGCTTCTCGATCTGGTATCCCCCAAGCCCTATCTGGCACATCAAGGCGGGCTCGACAGCACTGTCCTCCACGGATGGCACTACTACTGGAAGTCGACCGATCTGCCGGAGCTATCCGATGACCTGATCGACGTGTTCGTCGACCACGCCTTCTCGGCAGAGTCACCTCGCTCGTACTCGGTGCTATTCCATCTCGGCGGAGCGGTGAGCCGCGTCGATGATGACGCCACCGCCTACACCGGTCGGAACTCGCCTCACAACATCAACATCAACGGCGTATGGCGCCTCGACGAGGAGGAGAGGTACGCCGAGTCGGAAACGACGTGGACCCGTCGGTTCTTCGACGCGCTCGAACCCCATCGAGAGGGGGTCTACGTGAATTTCCTCGACGCCGATGACGGCACCCAACGGGTCCGCGAATCGTACGGTGAGTACACCTACCGGCGTCTCGCCGAGATCAAGACTGAATACGATCCCCACAACGTGTTCCACCTCAACCAGAACATCGAGCCGACCGTCTGAGATGTTCTCCTTCGACATTCCTTCGAAGTACCGGTTGATCCGACAAAGCTTGATGAAGACGCGCTCTCTATTCAGCACAGCGTTTCTGGCAACTAGCGGAGAGGAACCAGTGTGAATATCTGGAGTCTTCTGCTGATTCCTGTTCGCTGTAGTCGGACGCACGAGAGTCCGAGCCCGTATCTGTTATCCTCGACTGGCAGCGCGACGAAAATCCAGCGGCGCTGATCGGCCAGAACATCGACCACCGATGGAATATCTACGACTAACGCCGCGAGAGCGTCTGTTGTGCACGGTGGTGCACGGCGATACCGTCTGAGAAGGTCCAGCTACCTCATTTATTCCCATAGTACGAATTTGTCCAATACCGCTGATGAGAGCCACATACCCTCCGTAGAGATACTTGGACCCCCATAGTCAGAATCCTTTTGTGCGCATTATACGAAGTACACATATGAGCGAATCGCGACCGGGGCGAAACCCCCGTGTTTCCGACGAAGAAATCATTGAGGTGTTCCAGAACGCCGACACACCTGTGTTGACGACGTCAATGGCAGCCGAAGAGGTCGCGATCGGGAAGCGTGCGCTCCTCAATCGACTGAAAGATCTCGAAGAGCGAAACATCCTCAACCGAATGGATGTCGGCGCACGTGGACAGGTCTGGTGGCTCTCGGACGCGTACAAAGCTGAACAGCGGCCGGATTACCTCAAGAGCTTCGGGAAGTATGCAGACACAGACGTCGGCGAGGCTGTGCGAACAGTTGGTGAGGAGTTAGACGAAGACTTCCGAGAGCGCCAGGAGGAGTTCTTTGACAGCTAACCGATACGCCCTTGAAACGTCGTTTATCATCGATTACTGGAATGGGGAACCGTTCGCCCGACGATTCTTTAAAAGTCTCGAGGTGGAGGCAGACGTCCGTGTACCGACGGTGGCACTGTTCGAACTATACGCGGGCGCGCTGCTCTCGGACTCCCCACACGAAGACATTCCCACCGTTACTGATGACCTTTCGTTCGCTGAACCGCTGCCACTCACGAATGACTCAGCACAGGACGCCGCACGGATCCACGCCGACCTTCTGAGTCGGGGTAACCGGATTCAACTCCCCGATGTTCTGAACGCCGCGACAGCACGGAGCGCTGATGCAACGCTCGTCGCGACGGATGGACATTTCGAGTGGGTTGACGACCTTGCCGTCTATAATCCACGCGAAGAACAATGACCACGAGTTCGTCATGGTCTGAGACCTTCAGCGCCCGTTTCAACGATGGCTGCTGTCTTCAGACGGGAGTGAATCACTCTTATCGAGTGGAACGGGTTTTCCGGACGCTCGCTCCCGCTCGAACCATGTCTTGACAGTGGGGACACGCCCGTGGATTATCCAGATTGTCCGGGGTAAAGACACGGACGTATTGCTTTGAAACATTGGCTCTACAATTCTGGCATGTTGGCATATCTTCTAAATGTTAATTATTCAATATTAATCTAGGGTCGATAGTTGATGTGCGACTGTCGCCGTATCTGTACCGGGGTGAGTGGAGTTCTGTTCCCGTCTGGAAACTCGGAGGGTCCTCGATGCGTTGTTCTCACTCTTCGATCTCATCTCGCAGGTCCGCTGCTTCTGGCTCTTCGGAGCTCGCAAGCCGATCTTTCAGTCCTTGCAGGCGCGTTTCTTTCACGTTCTCGTCGACCTCTGGCTTTCGAACGTATTCGCTTTCGTCTATTATAAGTCAAAAGAGTAGATGTTGGGAGCAACGATTAGAATGATAAGCTGGGGCTATGAAACTAAGTCATGAACTGTGCCCTGCTCGGGGCTGGTGCAGTTGGGGGATACGGGGAGAAAAGCCAACGTAGCGAATCAATTCCAGATATTCTTCGACCGCCACTGACGACGACCTCACCTATGCCGGGTAGGTGGGTGCTCGTCACATGAGCGCGCTGGAAGCCTCGATCCACGAAGAAGACGAACGGATAACGGGGTTTACGGACGGGACATTCGAGAGTTTCTCGGCGACGGCGTTGATGAGCGATTGACCAACGGAGGGTGAACACACTCATGGCCATTGAGTCGGAGTTGCTCCTTCCGTTTCTCGCCGGGATGACGCTCGTCTTGGCAGTTGCACATACGCTTGGAACCGTCGCTGATCGCCTCGGGTTTGCACCGGTCGTTGGAGAACTCCTCACCGGGTTGGTGCTTGGCCCCTCGATTCTCGGGGTCGTAGCTCCGACCGTCACGTCGATCGTCGTCCCGGTTCCCGATCGGCTAGCAGCCCTCGCGTCGCTCGGGCTCATTCTCCTCCTCGTATTGGCTGGAACAGAAGTTGACGTTCAGACGGTACGCCGCTATGTTCGACCGACGATCGCGCTCGCTACCGGAGCCTCCGTCGTACCGTTCCTTTTGGGATTCACCCTGGGATGGGTTCTCCCCGCGAGATTCCTCGTCACTCCCGAGCAGCGACTGCCGTTCGCGCTATTCTTGGCGACGGCACTGAGCATCTCGGCGGTCCCCGTCGCCGTACGTGTGCTTATCGACCTCGACGCGATGGACCGAACAGTGGGCCAACTCACCCTGACCGTCGCTGTCGTTATTGATGCAGCGGGATGGGTTGCGCTCACGATAGTGTCTGACATCGCTCGTGTGGGGCAGATAGATCCGCTCGGGCTCGGTCGAACACTCCTCGTCCTCGCTGTATTCGTCGGGGTCACTCTCGTTTTCGGCCCGCGAATCGTCGATACACTCTTCGATGTCACTGCATACGTTCGATCGCCGGCGTTGACCGGGTTTTCCATCGTCATCGTCGTCGGGCTTGCGATGGCCGGTGGCTCGCTCGCACTCGGGTTGGAAGCCGTTCTCGGCGCTTTCCTCGCAGGCGTTCTCGTGAGAAATCGGCTCGGCACGGAGACCGAACGCGTATTTCAGATGGTGACACTCGGACTGTTCGCACCCATCTTCTTCGCGACGGCGGGGTTGCGGGTTGATCTGAGTGGCCTGCTCACGTTGGATACGCTCTTGGTCGCAGGCGTCACACTCGCCGTTGCCGTGCTGGGAAAGGCACTTGGCGTGGTACTCGGAGCGACATTTACGGACCTCTCTCGAGCAGAAACTGTCTGCCTCGCCATCGGGCTCAACGCCCGCGGAGCGATGGAGCTTGTCGTGGCGGCCCTGGGCTTGGCAATCGGAATCCTCACGCCCACCATCTATGCCGTCGTCGTGTTCGTCGCTATTGTCACGTCTATCATGACGCCGCCACTGCTCCGGCGTGCGCTTGCGCACCTTCCAGACGACGTACCCGCAGGGACGGTGTGATTTGTCCAAAACCTCAAAATCCACCTGAGGTCGTCTCAGTGAGCCGGTTCTTCTGCAGGGGCGGTCATCTCCGCAATGCGGAGAATGAGGATGTTGCTCGTGTCGTCCTTCCCATCGACAATACCTTCGATAAGCAACTTCGAGAGTGGTGTTGGACCAACCGTCACCGTATCACCCTCGTGGAATTCTTTAATGGATCCTTGGACGTGGATTTCGACGCGGCATTTTTCGGGGTGATGGACGCTCGAGAGATCGATTCTGTCGATGTTCACGCCTGACACACGCTCACCCTTGTGGAGGAGCGGAATGACTGCGGGTTCATCCATCTCTTGGATGTCGAGCACGTCGTAGGCCAGTGCCGTCGGTTTGTAACCACCCTTCGGACCAGGTACGCCTTCGACGAGTTGCAGTGCTTTCAAACTCTGCATCTGATTCCGGACGGTTCCAGGGTTGCGGTCGATCTCCTCAGCAATCGTTTCACCTTTGACCGCCTGTTCGGACTCGCGATGCAGATTAACGAGTGCGGTGAGTATCGTTTGCTGGCTCGGCGTCAGATCAATCGATGACATATCTCGTTATCGTTCTCCCGGAGATAAAACAGTGTTCCAGTGTTTCCCCCAACGACTATACTCCTCTCACCGACCGTCGGAGCACTCCCGATGTCACTGAGTACAGTTCTCGTCGCCATCAACGCCCAGTCCCTCCGTCGCGTCGATCTTGACCTTCCATCGCTTCCGGGCATCGCTCCGTCTGACCGTCCTCGACCGGCAGATTGACCGAAGACCACGTCTCGGTATCCCGCTATCGATGTTGGTGTTTACACTGACAATAGAGAAGGCAATGGGATGATTGTTCTGGAGTTCTGTGACACGTCCGGCGGAATCGAGACCGTTCAGGACGACGTCGCGTTGGGACGCTACTCCGAAGAACAGCCCTTCTTCGTCACGAGCGCCGTCGCACTCCCGCCCGGGTAGTACGGGAAGTCGGGGCCGGGGAAGTGATAGTCGAACTCGTACTTGCGATTGTCGTCTACGTCACGGATCAGGAGCGCGATGATGTCGGCCGAACATTCGCCGGGTTCAGTAGGGAAGTCGGTCTTGAACGCGATGTCGTCGTAGCGCCCCGGTTCAAGGTAGTCCGACGTAGCAATCGAGACGTACTCGTTGGAGTCCGGGGACTCAACGTTCGGAGCAAACAGGGAGACCCATCCCCCGTCCGGAAGTGTCGCGGATTCGACGACGATGGTGTCATTGATTACCTGATCCCTGAAAGAAAGCTCCGCGTTCTGGAACGTGGGTAGCGATACGGTCGCAGTATCGGAGACGACAGCGCTCGCTTCGTCGCGCTGGCTACACGAGAGCTTCACGGTCGTCGCGTCGAACGTTCGGTTCCTGTTCGTGTCGGTCTGGATGGTCGCTGTGAGCGTTCCAGACTCAAACAGCGGCCTGTCGAGGTCAATCTCGACGTTCTCGTGGGTTCCGGCAGAGAGGTACGCCGAGACACCGACTATCTCGTCGTCTCTGACGACGACTACGAACCCCCCATCGGAGAGTGTGGCGCTGGCGACGGTGACGCTCCCACCCGTTGATTCCTGGTCCGGGAAGTCGAGTGCGGGGGATGGCGGGGACGCACGGTCGGTCTGTTTACCTGAATCGAGGCGCTAAGGCCCCTTCCTCAACGAACGAGCGAAGCGAGTGAGTAGGGAGGGGATACAGCGCCGCACGAGTATCAAACACGTCCGACGCTCGGCCCACAGGCCCACGCAATCACAACAACTATACGCATAGGTGCGCATAGTGCGTATGTAGTGAGACGGAAGAACATCACCATCCGCGAAGACCAAGCCGAGTGGGTCGAGGAGAACCACCTCAACCTCTCGTCGTTCGTTCGCGGGCAACTCGACGAACTCATCGAAGAACGCTCGTAGATGAACTACAACTACAGGTATCGACTCCGACCGTCCGACGCTCTCGAAGAACAGCTAGCGTGGACTGTCGATACCTGTAGACAAGTCTACAACCACTTCCTTCACCGACTCAACCGCACCGACGACACCTCGGCATACTCCGAACAGAAACTCCTGCCGAGTCTCAAGAAGTGGTGGAACGACCTGAAGAGCGTTCACTCGAAGGTGCTACAGAAAGTCGTTCAGCGGTTGTACGACAACCTCTTGACGCTACGTGGGCGTAAAGAGAACGGCTACCGCGTCGGCACGCTCAAGTGGAAAGCACCGGGCGAATACCGTAGTTTCACCTACAGTCAATCCGGCTTCAAGCTCAAGAACACGAGCGGTCGGACAAAACTGTGGCTCTCGAAACTCGGAGAAATCCCGCTTACCTTCCACCGCGACCTGCCCGACGGTTCCGAAATCAAGACCGTCACGGTCAAGCAGGAACCAACCGGCAAGTGGTACGCCATCCTCGGCGTCGAGACTCCCGACGACCCGCCCGCGAAGTCCAAGAATCCTGAGCGGTGCGTCGGTATCGACGTTGGTATACTCAAGTACGTCCACGACACCGACGGAACCGCCGTCGAATCGCTCGACCTGTCCGACGAACGCGAGCGGTTGGAACGCGCCCAACGCGACCTCTCGCGGAAGGAACACGGTTCCGCGAATTGGGAGGAACAGCGGAAGGTCGTAGCCGAACGTCACGCCGACCTCAAGAACAAGCGACGGGACTTCCTCCACAAGCTCTCGAACTACTACGCTCGGGAGTACGACCTCGTGGCGGTCGAGGACTTGGACGCTGCCGGTCTGGTCGAACTACCGGGGAACTCCCGGAACCGAGCAGGTGCGGCGTGGGGGACGTTCTTGCGGATGCTCGAACACAAGTGCGAACGCGAAGGGACGCACTTCGTAGCGGTCAACCCGAGAGGGACGACCAAAGAGTGCGCGTCCTGTGGCGTTTCGACGGACAAGCCGCTGTGGGTCCGTGAACACTCCTATCCGGCGTGTGGATTTGAGGTGGATAGGGACGCGAATGCAGCGTGGAACATTCTTTCTCGCGGTATCACAAAGCGGTTAGGAGCGGGACGCTCCGAGTCAACGCCTGTGGAGACTGCGCTCCCTGTGGATACCTCGGTATCTGCAAAGCGCGTCGTTGAAGCAGGAAGCCCCACCCTCAAGCGCGAGCCGTTAGGCGAGCGGTAGGGTGGGGTAGTTCACTCCGGTCCGCGCTTCGATGCTCAATCTCCGACGCGGATGCCCGTCTGCTCCGTCCTCGTGCCGTGCGAGATGGGATAAGCGCGAGTGCACCTGTGGAGGCGACAAGGCTGAGAACTGACCGTCGGTCGTGGCCCATGTCTCGAACGCCACCTCGACATCGCATAAAGAAAACGGCCAAGGTGCGTGTGAACGAGTTTCCGTACTGGCTGTACCTACTCTGCACCGAGCTTTCCTCGATTGACGAGTGCGTTTTCACGGGTACACGAATACGAACTCCGCGACCACGAATTCCCCGCACATGATGACGAGGAGTCACCCACCAACGGGTGCAGATCGAGCTATCTCTCTCATTGTCGCGTGAGGGACTCGGAAGAGGGCCTGCAGCGTACGAATCGGTGGACAGTACGGACCGGAACAGCCCCAGGACCGCGATCACGGGAAGGAGGACGCTGACAGAAACGACGAAGTCGGCAATGAGGTCCGCCGTCCCGGAGGCCTCGACTGCGATGCCGAGCGGGATGACACCCGCCACCATGAAGATCACCTCCCAGCCCACGGCTTCGTACGCCTCCTCAGGTGTGAGGATGCCGGTGAAGAACATCGCCGCGACGCCGGTCAGTGCACTCATCAGGAGTCCGAGGACCTCAAGTGCCGCGAGTCCGAGGGCGCCGGCGAGGATCCCCAGCGCGATGGGAATCTTCGATCGGTCGAAATCCTCCCACCTGTCCTCGCCCGCGATGGCGACGTTCGTGTCCCTTGCCATGCGATCGAGCACTTGGTCGGGCGCCTGGACGAGGATGACGTCGCCGGCCTGCAACCGGACCTCTCGGAGACGCTGGCGGATCACCTCGTCGCCGCGTCGGATCGCCAGAACCAGCCGTGACGCCGTGGCGAGAAGCCGCGTACAACCCCATCACGCCTTCGACGACGCAGATGTCTCCTTCTCCCTGGTAGAGTTCCGTCGTAGTCCCTCGTCGCTCTGAAGCCAGACGTTGACAGTCAGATGGTCGACCAGCCACCTGCTCGTGATGACTGGGATCGATGAAGTCGGGCTCGGCTTCCTGGGTTGGACGGTATAACTAGCCTCTTTCTCGCGCACAGCGGCCATCGAGACGTCAGCAGCGTCAGCCAGTACTACTGCTCCACCCGTCCCGACATCCTCCTTGGCCCACCGGTGATGTAGGCGTCCATCGTCGGATGACCCGCTTGCCGAAGCCTGGATCAGTGACAGTCAGGTCAGTATCGAGATCGGCGCACGGAGTATAAACCATCGCGTCGGAGTCAGCGCCAGCAGCGCTAATCCCATCGACACGAGCAGTCACCGTGTTACCAGCGACCAGAACGAACCTCGACACGCGTCGTTACAGTACTCCTTCGCCGTCAGTTGCGACTGGGCGACACGTTCGCGTGAGCTGTGCTTCGAACGAGCGAGAGGCGGACGTATCGCCGTAAGCGAGGGCTCGCTGCTTTTCGACCTCCGCGTGAATCGCGTCTGTTATCCGGGGATGGTCGCCGAATGGGTCTGCGTACTCGATGCCACCACGGTCGAGTTCGAGCTCTTCCGGCACCCGTCGTTCGGTCGCTTCGGTGCGTGACACGAACAAGGGAACCGCCACCGCACGGGGGTTCGAGACGTTGTACCGGATGCATTCGACGGTCGGATTCTGGATGAGATAGCACGTCAGGACTTCTCCGTAGTCTGATTGCTCACGGAGTCGTGCCGCGTGGTAGTTAGCAGCCTGTCGGTGATACGGTTTCGAGCTACTGCCGAAGCCGACGAGGACGAGTGACGTCTCTCCGGTCGCCGGAACGTGGGTAGACGCTTTTTCTAGAAGCACATCGGTGATAGCTGGACTCTGACCGAGAGGTTCGCAGTAATGTACCTCACCCGAGATGTACGAGAGAGCAGCGGGAACGCCATCAACTGTGTCGTACGAGTGCGCCATGCACATCGGGAGAGCATACACCGTTTCGGCGGACATTGCCCGGAACTGGTCACGGAGCTCAGACACCGGCTCACTCTCGTAGGTCGCTAACTCAACGGTGTCAACGCCGGTCCGTCGTTCGAGCCGGTCGGCGTGTGTCTCGAACACTTCGCGGGAACTTCTCGTGTCACGACTGATGAGTAGGAGTGATTCGGTCGTCATGGGTAGCATCCTGTTTGCCAAGTTGGTTTTATCTAACTCAAGTTGGCTTGTACTATGCGTAGAGAGACGACATAAAATAAGTTTCGGCTACTGTGGCGACACTTCACCGAGGTCTCGACGTTTCAGACTCGCTGTTAGTGGGCTGTTCACCCGTTCGAACAGCGAGTACGGAGAGATCTGAGAAGGCGGTTTCATCGATACTGGATCCACCAGCATCGGTTGCAAGTTCGCCGAGCGTAGTCCTGGTCTCCGTTTCGTCGTCGTGTGTCAACCGTTCCATGACGAGCGCGTCTAGCGATGCCGGTGCACCCGCCTCGATAAGGTCGGCGGCCACGTCTTCTGGCATCCAGTCGTACGGCCGTGGCAGCACGAGTAGATGCCGCTCACCGACGTCCGCGCGGAGACGCCGAAGATCGGGCGCGATATCTCCGCTCTTGTGGAGTGTTACGAATGTCGTCTCCTCCATCGGCGTACGTGCTCGACTTGCCGCAACCTGCAGCGACGAGATTCCCGGAATCACCCGGACAGAAGCGTCGACGACGGCTTGAACCTTCCCGACGAACTGATAGCCCGAGTGGTTCGGGTCTCCCATCAGGACGGCTGTTCCAGTATCCCCATCGGCGACGCGGTCAGCAAACCTCGAGAGGGCCTCCGCCTCGTCACGGTACCCACAGGTCAACAGGTCGGCGTCGGTTCGCTCGGCTACGTATTCGACGACGGTCTCGAACCCGACGACGACGTCTGCCTCCCGGATCGCTCGCTCACCTCGGGGAGTCAGATACTCCAGATCCCCCGGACCGATGCCGACTGCGTACAACCGATTCGACGAATCGGTCGGTTCCGGGGTGGCTGTCGCAACTGTCGCCGGGTCTGGTCCCGAATCCAGATCGTACATGTCGCTCACGGGATATCGAGGTCACCGTTTCGGACGTCGCTCGCGGCGTGGACGAGTTCGTTCGTCAGGCCAGCGGCCAACCCGCTCCCACCACGACGGCCAACGTTCGTGATGGCTGGAACGCCGTACTCCCGTGCGACCGTCCGTATTCGCTTCCGACTCTCTGCAGCCTTCACGAACCCGACTGGAGTCGCGACGATGACGGCCGGACGTGTCCCGTCTTCGATACAGTCAGCCAGCGCCAGCGCTGCTGTCGGTGCGTTACCGATGACGGCGATAGCACCTTCGTAGACACCGTTGCGGTCGAGTTCAAGCACGGACGCCGCCGTCCGGGTCATCCCAGTACGCTCGGCGAGTTCGGCACCGTTTCCGATGGCCTTCCGGACCGGACAGCCGTGACCGCGCCCAGTGATACCAGCCTTGACCATCGTGATGTCTGTGACGATGGGCTGTTCGTCGAGTACTGCGCGGGTCCCGGCGCGGACCGGTTTCGCGTCGTTCGAACCGGTGAACCGAACCAGATGCTGGAACTCGGGGTCGCCGGTCGCATGGACCGCTTTCTGTCGAATCCGGTCGGCCAACGTCTCGTCGGGGACGAGTTCTCGAACGCGATCCATACTCGTTTCGGCGATCTCCATCGCCTCCGACGTCGTCGCACCGAGGTCTGCGTACTCAGCGAAGTCGGCATTGTTCTTTGCAGTCGCGTCCTGTTCAGTCGTCATCGCTCATCACCTCCGAAACGTCCGGCTCACTGGCCTTCGCTTCCAGGTCCCCGTCGACTTGGAGGTTGATGTCGCGGAGGCGGTCTGCGGTCGCATCGTCAGCATCCCAGAGACCTCTATCGATCGCTTCTAGCAAGGTGTCGGTGATACTCTCCAACGCCCACGGATTCGCCTCACGCATCCAATTCTGTCGGTCGGTATCGAACGCGTACTTTTCGGCGACCTCCGTCCAGAGGGTGTCGCTCACGACGCCCGTAGTGGCGTCCCAACCGAGAGTGACGTCGACTGTCTTCGAGAGGTCGCCCGCGCCCTTGTAGCCGTGCTCTTCCATGCTGTCGAGCCACTCGGGGTTGAGCACCCGGGCGCGCATCGCCTTGCGGACCTTCTCCTCGTTAGTGTAGACGTCGACGTTGTCCGGGTCGGAACTGTCGCCGACGTAGGAGGCTGGTTCCTCGCCTGCGATCTCTGAGACGGCAGTGATGAACCCACCGTGGAAGGCGTACCAATCGGAGCTGTCGAACTCGTCTTGCTCGGCGGTGTCTTCGATCTTCACAGTCGCGTCGACGTTGCTAAGCCGTCGTTCGAACGCGTCGTGTGCCTCGGAGACGCGACCTCGCTTCCCGAGTGCGTAGCCACCCCACTGGACGTACACGTCCGCCAGGTCAGATCGGTCGGCCCAGTTTCCTTCGTCGACGGCCTTGTTCGTACCCGCACCGTAGCCACCCGGTCGTGTCGTGAACACGCGGCGAGTCGCTGCAGTCTGTGCATTGGACTCTTCCATCCCGGTTGCCTGCAGTTCTTCGGTGTCCTGCTCAACGTGCTTCTTGACGTAGTTCAGTTCGTGCGGTTCGTCGAGGGCGACGACGGCATCGACGGCATCGTGGATGACACTCGCTGCCTGCGGGAACGCATCGCGGAACAGCCCCGAGACGCGCGTCGTCACGTCGATTCGAGGACGATCGAGTTCTGCCAGCGGAATCGGTGTCACGTCGTCGATGCGTCCCGCATCGGTCCACTCCGGCTCGACGCCCATCAGCGCGAGTATCTGTGCAATAGTCTCGCCACGCGTTCGCACCGTCGGCGTTCCCCACGCAACGACGCCGAACTCTTCGGGGTACGCGCCGTGTTCGTCGTGATGGCGTTCGACCACACCGTCGGCAACTTCTTTCCCTACCTGCCATGCACTCTTGGCAGGCACTTTGCGTGGGTCGAGCGTGTAGAAGTTCCGGCCTGTCGGAAGCAGGTCGACGCCACCGCGGGTTGGTGCGCCGCTGCCACCTGGCGGGATGTACTGGCCGCTCAGTGCATCGGCCGTACGTGGAATTTCGGTTTCGGCGCCTCGAACGCGCGGTGTCGCCTCCTCGCAGATAAACGTGAGTACCTCTCGAAGCTCGTCATGTGCGCCGGATTTGGCTCGGGCATCACCGAGTGGGTCGAGGTCGACGACGAGGAGGTTCATGTTCGTCTCGTCGTCGGGACCTGCCTCCACCTCCGAAGCCGGGAGCTCGAAATCGTGTTCAGCGAGCGTCTCGACGAGCTCCAGACTCGTCTCGTACACCTCGTCTGCGGCTTCCGAGAGCGTCGTTCCGAGCGTCTCGTCGTACGTTCCCGGTTCGTCGAGCATCTGCTGGTAGTCGATACCGAGAACACCCGCGACGCTCTCTCGGAGGCTCGGTGCACCTGCGTTCTCCAGTCGAGTGAGCGCGACGAGGTACTCGACGAGTCGGTCGTCGACGGGCGGTTCCCCCATCGTATGCAGACCGAGACGTATCTGTGTCGTCTTCACGTCCGTGAGGTACTCGTGTATACGTTCGACGAGCTCCTCGATAGCGACCTCGTCGCCGTCGACTGCCCCCTGCGCGAGAGTCGAGCCAGCCTCCCCAGGACCACGGACGTCGACTCGGTCGCTGATCTCGCCCGAGACACCGAGTTCGACCGCGAGGTCGAGGTCGTCGACTGTCTCGCGGATGAGGCGTTCGAGATGCTCGCCGTCGTCAGCGCGGGCATCCTCCATGCCGGCTTCGCGATACTGGTCGGCGAGCTCCTCGAGTTCGGCCAACTCGTCGTAGGTCCCGGCATTGCCCATCACTGGCGTGAGGTAGTCGACGATAGCCGCGTACGAACGCCGCTTCGCCTGCGTTCCTTCCCCGGGGTTGTTGACGATGTACGGATAGACGTTCGGAAGATCGTCGACCAACTGGTCCGGGGCACTCTCCCCGTTCAGCCCGACGGTCTTCCCCGGCAGCCACTCCAGACTGCCGTGTGTACCGAGGTGGACGACGGCGTCGGCCTCGAACGTGTACCGGAGCCAGCCGTAGAACGCCAGATAGTCGTGTGGCGGCTGGAGATTCGAGTCGTGGTAGATCTTCGAGGGGTCCATCCCGAATCCGCGCGGCGGCTGGACCGTGACGAGGACGTTTCCGAACTCGACGCCGGGGATGGCGAAGGGACGATCAGGAACCTCACCCCACTCTTCGACGACGTTCGCTCGGAAGCGTTCGTCCGTCCCCTCGAACCACTCGCAGTACTGGTCGGGGGCGACGACGTCGACACTCAGGTCACGTACGTCCTCGGGTGCGACCCAGCGGTCGTCGAGGGTCAGTTGTGCAGTCAATTGGTCCACTAAGGCCTGACCGCTCTCTGGGATTCCACCGTCGAGCTGGTAGCCGCGAGCGACCAGCTCTTCGAGAAGGTTGACGGTGCTTTCGGGGCTGTCGAGTCCGAAGGCGGTGCCGATGCCGTCGTCGCTCGGTGGATAGTTGTGCAGGACGACCGCGACGTTCTTCTCCTCGTTCGGGGTATGCCGCAGCGTCGCCCAGTTGACCGCGAGCCGCGCGGCGTGGGCTACACGGTCGTCGATGGGGAAGTGCTGTTTCGGTGCGCTTCCGATGCCGGCCTCGTCGTCAGTCCGCTCCTTTCCGCTGATCGGATGCGTAACGACGTTGCCGTCGAACTCGGGGAGTGCAACCGAGAGCGCGAGTTCGAACCCCATCACCCCGGTGTCGCTCTGCTCGTATCGTGACCGTGACCGCATCGTCGTCACGGTCTGAACGATGGGAACACCGAGCCGATCGAGGAAAATGTCCTCCGCGCTGTTCCCCTCGTCGTCCGCTGCTCGTCCCCGCTCGTCCATCGACAGCGAGAACATGAACGACGAGAGCACAGCGTCGACGAGTGGCTCACCGTCCTCGAGGAGCCACTCGTCGGTCACCCGCTCTGCGTCCCACTGTTCGTTGGTGTCCGTCGCCGGGTTACAGAAGATCGGGAGTGCGTTTGCGCCTTGAGCCTCGATGGCGCGCACCTGTTCGTCGACGTAGCGCGTGTTCTCGTGCGTCCAGTGAGATTCGTAGAACCAGACGGCGACTGTCGGTGCATCCGGGTCGAGTGTGGCTACGAGTTCGTCGTAGGTTGCACTTGGGTGGTCCGGATGGTAGACGCCTTCCGTCGGGAGCGTCACGGGGTCGTCGTACTCGCAGTCACCAGCCCCGTACTCGTCGGCGAGGAACCGAACGCAGTTTACGACGTTGCTAGTACCACCCTTCTCCAAGTACTCGTAGACTCGCTCGCGGTCTTCGGCGGGGACAGACGTGTCGTCGACGGCGTACGCGTCGCCAGTCGATTTGACGACAAGCGGGACGCCAGCGTCTTCGAGACGACCGACGGCGTGGTCGTACCCTGGCATACTCTCTTCAGCACCGTGAAGCCAGAAGACCGCCGCCGTCGCGTCTTCGATCTCGTCGACGAACGCGTCGACATCAGCTTGGTCGTCGAAATCGCTCTCTGACCGGACGACGAAGTCGACGTCTGTTTGCGCTGCTGCCCGCTGAACGGCTCCCAGCTCGTTTTCGGTCGCAGTGTATAGGCCGATTGTTGGCATAACGTTGTTAAACCTCTATTGCTCTAATACAAGTATGGTTGATTTCGGCAGAGGCAAAAAAGCTTCGCACGTTCGGGAGAAGAGACCCTCCTTCTCGGAGATCGTGGGTCAAGAGGAACTCAAAAGAGCTTTACTAGCTGTCGCGTCGAACACCGATCTGGACGGACTTCTCATACAGGGGGAGAAAGGAACAGCGAAGTCCACGGCGGTGCGAGCGCTCACGGAGTTACTTCCGAGACAGAGCGTCATCGCGAACTGTCCCTACGGTTGTCCGCCGAATGCAACCGCACACCAATGCGAACACTGTCGTGAGCGGACTAACCCACAGACGACCGAGCGGTCGGTCCCGCTCGTGACGCTCCCGCTGGGAGCGACCCGCGAACGGGTCGTCGGGACGCTCTCTGTGGCGGATGCCCTGGCCGGAGACTACGAGTTCGACCCTGGGCTACTCGCCCGCGCGAACCGCGGTATCCTCTACGTCGACGAGGTGAACCTCCTCGACGATCATCTCGTGGACGTGTTACTGGACGCGGCGGCGAGCGGGGTCAACAGAGTCGAACGTGATGGCGTGAGCGTCGTCCATCCGGCTCAGTTCACGCTCGTGGGGACGATGAACCCCGAAGAGGGAGATCTCCGACCGCAGTTGCGTGACCGCTTCGCGCTCCAGGCGACGGTCACGGCCTGTGACGATATCGAGCAACGGGTCAGTATCATCGATCAGGCCATCGGACGGACGGGTAGCGACGTGACCGAGAGAGCAAACAACGGACCCAGAGAGACTGAAGACGTCCGAAGCCAGCTACGGGAGGCCCGCAAACGGCTCCCCGAGGTCGAACTTTCGACGCAGTTCGCCCGAGAGATTGCCGAGCTCTGTCGGAACTCGGGGGCCGACGGTCATCGCGGTGATATCGCCACAGCGCGCGCCGCCATGACGTTCGCTGCCCTCGACGAGCGTTCGAAAGTCATCGAGCCCGACGTTCAGCGAGCGGTGGAACTCGCGCTCCCCCATCGGCTTCAGTCGCGTCCCTTCGAAGACGATCCCGACCCCAGCGAACTCATCGACGATCACTTCGATGACGGGGACACTGACGAGCACCAGAAGCGAGAGGAGGAGCGACACGAGGGTGACCAGTCCGACCGTGGAGAGGAGTTCGACCGGACAGACGGCTCCGACGATATCGACGGGACAGACGGGCCTGACTCGACGTCGGCTGAGTCGTCTCAGACCAGTGAAAGCGACGATGCCGAGAGCGAGGCTTCGTCGACACCACCGAGCGGAGGTGCGACGAACGACGGTGCAGAGGCACAAGCCGTAGAGAGCGCACAGGAGACGGAACGAAGCGACAGTCAGCAAGGCGATACGCAGAGAGAGGGAACGCCGCTCGTCCCGGGACAGTCCCGTGCCGACGTCGGAGAGGCGCTGGCCCCTGACCTATCTGCATCGGAGGCGATCAAAGAGGGAAAAGCCGGTAGTGGAACTCGATCACGGACACGACCCCACGTCGACAACGAGGGGTCTCGGGTGCGAAGTCAGCGTACAGACTCGACTCGGCGCATCGACGCCGCGGCCTCGGTGCGAGCCGCAACCACTCGAGGGGCTTCGTCCGTCGAGTCACGCGACCTACGTCAATCCGTCCGTCAGAGCGACGCCTCCGCACTGGTGGTTTTCGTCGTCGATGCGAGTGCGTCGATGTTGCCCGCGATGCGTGCAGCGAAGGGAACCCTGCTCGAACTCCTGAAAGACGCCTACCAGCAGCGGGACGAAGTCGCGTTCGTTGCGTTCGCCGGCGACGAGGCGGACGTTCTCCTCCCACCGACGAACAGCGTTACCCTCGCCGCTCGCCACCTGAAGGACCTGCCGACCGGCGACCGGACGCCGCTCCCTGCCGGACTTCGAACCGCCAGCGACGTTCTCGACCGAGCCGAACCGGCTGCCAGCGTCGTCGTACTGGTCACCGACGGTCGGGCAAACGTCGCAGACGAGAGCCCGGTGCGTGAGACGCGCGAGGCCGCGAGACGACTGACCGAGTTCGACACACACGTGGTCGTCGTCGACGCCAGTTCCGACGACAGAACTGGATTGACAGGAGTGATAGCCGACGAGACGGGCGGTGAGCGCATCCCGCTCTCTGCACTCTCTGCAGGACGAATCGACGCAGCCGTCGACACTGCTCGAGAAACCTAGGTTTCGGTCATTCGGTAGGTTTACAACCTAACTTGTTATTTTGCAAGTGTGGTTTAGGATGGCGACTGCCAACAACACCGTTTACGATCGAATCGAACAGGCTCGAACGGAACTAACCCCGACGCAGGTAGCCGTCGGACTTGCGCTCGTCACCGCAGTCGGGTTCGCGCTGCTGTTCGTTCAGGACCCGATGGTGCACGATTCGCTGCATAACTTCCGG
This sequence comes from Halogranum amylolyticum, assembly GCF_900110465.1. GTDB lineage: Archaea > Halobacteriota > Halobacteria > Halobacteriales > Haloferacaceae > Halogranum > Halogranum amylolyticum. Next base: position 12,288 of record NZ_FODV01000019.1, on the reverse strand, counting down.
CACGCGGCGGGGATTACCTGCCACTGACTATGCTCACTACGTATCTAAAACAGGGAGTGAAGGCAGGCGTGATTGCCGGGGTGGTTTTCGGCTTGCTCACGGCACTCGTCGCTAATCCGCTCGTCGTCTTTGCCGACGAACTCGGGCACAGTGACCACGCTGTCGATGAACACCACGAGGAGACTAGTGCGCATCACGAGGAGAGTGGTGGACACCACGATAGCGCCGTCTCGACGGCAGTTACGAAAGGAGTGAGCGTCGTCTCCGGTGTTCTCTGGGGCGTACTCCTGGGCGGGGTGATCTTCGGAATCGCCTACTACTTCCTCGAACCCGCGATTCCGGGAGTCGGTGAGACGAAGAGCTATCTCTTGGCCGCTGCCGGCTTCATCACCGTTTCCGGGTCGCCGTGGCTCGTGCTCCCGCCACGGCCACCGGGGGCCGAGCAAGCGCTCCCCACTGATACCCGTCTCGTCCTCTACGGAGGGATGATGGTCGCCGGTGCGCTCGTCTGCCTGCTGGCGGGATTCGTATACGGTCGACTTTGGGACGTGCGCGGACGGCTTACAGCCGCCGTCTTCGCGACGCTTCCCTTCGGTCTGCTCGCGATCCCGGCCGTTCTCTCGCCGAGTAACTCCGTGGAGAGCCCACTCCCTTCCGAACTGGCGACCGGACTAGTGGGGATGGTCGTATTCGGACAGGCGTTGCTCTGGCTCTGCCTCGCGTGGAGCCACGCCCAACTCCGTCGACGCTCGATGGACGAGCAGGCCGCCGAGGCGGCGAGAGCACGCTCTGATCCGACTGTCACCGCAGACTGATGAAACACCGTACTAAAGACGTCCAAGAGAACGGCTTCTCCGACCACGTACTGGTCTGTACGAACGACCGGGACTCGGAGTATGCCTGCTGTGCGGAGGCACACGGTCGAGACGTTTACGAGGCGGTGAAGTCGTGGCTGCGCGAACGGGGCGTCTTCTGGTCGCGCGTCCACGTCGTAGAGACGAGCTGTCTCGGACTGTGTAGCGCCGAGGGAACGGCGATCGTAATTCAGCCACGCAATCGGTGGTATTCGGACGTGCTCCCGGACGAAGTTCCGGAACTACTCGAAGGCGAATTCGGTGTCGATGGCTCGCAGTTGGGTCTCGAGGAGAACGACAGTCTCGTCGACGACGGCGAGAATACCACCGATCCCTGAGCTACGCCTTCCGCACACTTTTCTCGGTCCCGTAACTGTGGCCGAGGCGGCTACGGACGTACGTGACGGCCTCTCAGCCTCGCGAATCGTGGCTCACGCGACGGATGTCCGCGACTGGACTTCCCAAGTCGGGACCGGAACGATGCGCTCTCCGAGACGCGATACGAGTTCGACCGGCGTCGCCAGTTCGAGTTCGCTCGCGATTCCGAACCAGCACGAGCCGATCACGACCAGCCGTCGCCGGGTGACGACTACGAAGTTCCACGGTTCTGTTCGACGTGTAGTGTCGAGTCCTGATTCGTCGAGTCTTACGAGCCTACCGTCCCGAGCAGCAGTCGATAGCTGCCACGCTCCGTCGCTTCGTCGTGGTAGACGACGGGTTCCTCCACGGCGACGAACGTTTCGCCGTCGAGTGCGACCGCCGTGACGATGCCGTCGGTTTCGAACCCATCCTGGGGACCGGTGTCTGTCGTGAACGTGCGGAGACCGTGGACCTCCGCATCGCGAGTCCGAAAGTGCTGCGCTCCGGGAACAGCCACGCGGTCTCCGTCGACGCCGAGCTCGTTCGTGAAACCACCGACGGATGCCGTCCAGAGCCGCTCACCGTCCGGAGAGTAACCGAAGGCAGTGTGTTCGCCTGGATGCAGCGACGCAGTCTCACGACCGTCCGTCGAGTACGTGTTCCCCGTGAGGAAGACCACACCGTCGGTCGTCGCGTGCACGTGGTTCGGATAGGCGTACAGCGTTTCGCCGTCGACCGTCGTGGGCGTTGCTATGTCGACACACCACTGCTCGACACCGCCGTCTCGGAGGCGGTAGCCGCAGTAGTCACCGTGGCTGGCTACCACGACTCCGTCGTCGACCAGCGAGACGTCACCAACGCGTCGCTGACCGTCGGTACCGGGGTCCCACTCGTACTGCACTGCGCCCGTTCTCGCGTCGAGGACGACGAGACCACGCTGGTGAGTGCCGGGACAGCGGTTGTACGCGACTCCGAGGCGATGGCCGTCGGCGTCGACGCTGATCGGAGAGGCGTCAGTTTCGTACGTCCAGACGACGTCGCCTGCCTCGTCGAAAGCGTAGACGACACTGGTGAACGAGCGACGCTCACCGTCACGCTCGTAGCGGCGGGAGGCAACGTACAACCGGTCACCGTCGGACACGATGTCGACAACGAACGGGAAGAAGAACCGAGACGGCTTCTGGTGTGTGCCGACGTCCGTCGCCGTAGCGTACTGCCAGCGGAGTGAACCGGTCTCGGCGTCGTAGCACCGGAGAGACCCTTCGGGACCGCGCTCGCCGACCACGACGCCGTCGCCGAACTGCTCGGCCGAGACGATGGCAGTCTCCTCCGTCTCCGTTCCGGAACTCCAGCGTTCGCCGAGCGTCGTGCGGTCGTGAGCGAGGACGTCTCCGGTGGCCCTCCCCGTAACCACGAGCTCGTCGACGAACGTGACGGCCGACCGTCGACCGGCATGCCGGGATCGGGCTGGCGTCACCTCCCCGAGTTCGACCGTTCGCCGCGCCAGCGCGTCATTCATCGACGGGGAACGTCTCGTGAAGGACGTCGTGTGCCTCCGCCAGTCCACCGAGCACGCTCTCGCCCTGGTCGGTCAGTCGATGGACGGCACGCTCGGCATCACGGACAGCGACGAGTCGTCCACGCATGTAGTCGTACTCCGGATCGTCTGCATCGGTCGCGGCGATCTCCTCTTCGAGGTCGACGAGCGCCGCATCGAGGTGCCGCCGGACGTCCGACAACGTCTCTGCGTGTGCAAGGGCTTCGATGGGACCGTCGAGGTGACCGTCGAGTTCCTTCTCTGCGTGTTCACGCGCGCTTCGGTCCTCGGTTCCGAGAACGTTCATCAGTCCGAGTCGTAGGGCTTCGATTTCGTAGCAGCTCATTGTTCTGATTACAGTGTTTGATCGACGATATCCGAGACGATGCGGTCCCGATCGAGGTGGGACGAAACGATTCGTTCCGCGTCGGTCCGGTCGACACCACCGTACCAAACGCCGTCGGGGTAGACGGCGACCATCGGCCCGTCACCACAGCGCCCGAGACACGACGAACGCGTGATTCGCACGTCGCAGGCGTCGGAGTCGCGTGCCTCCTGTCGTAGCCGTTCGAGCACGGCCGGTGAGCCGTCGGCGGCACAGGTCTGGTTCGTACAGACGGCGACGTGTTTCTCGGGCGCGTCGTGCATGTGAGGGTCCTCGTCCACGTCGTCGCGGTCGGCGTGGGACTCCTGGTGTGTCAGCGCTCGCAGCATCGCCCGCGCACCGCCGACGTCTTCCTCGTAGCCGTCGAGTTCGACCTTGTACTTGCAGGTGTCACACGACATGTTCACGCTCTCCGTCCGCGCTTCCTGCCAGCGATCCCCGAGCACGTCTAACAGCCGCGTGTCAGTTCCGAGGGGGTCGCCGGCCGCCGCATCGACGTACGGGTACGCCTCGTCGAACTCGGCGGCACCGTCCCGAATTCGTCCGGTGAGCACGCCGTCACCGAGCATGTACGGCAGGACGACGACAGCGTCCGGACGATGTTTGGCCATCGCGTGCAGCGTTTCCTCGAGCCGCGGTTCGGTGATACCGATGAACGAAGTGTCGACTCGGTCGAAGGAGCGCCCTTCGTACAGCAATCGGGCGAGTTTGTGCGCGTCGCTGTTGGCGTCCGGGTCGCTGGAGCCGCGAGCACAGAGAACGACCCCGACGTCGTCCACCTCGCGGTCGACGCCCAGTTCCGCTTCGACTGCTGCCGCCCGGTCGTCGAGCAGGTCGACGAGTGCGGGATGGGCGCCGAGATGTGAACCGGTGTGAATCGTGAGTTCAGAGTGGTCACTCCGGGCTCGCTGGACCGCCAGGGGGACGTCGTTTTTGACGTGGCTCGCTGCGAACAGCGACAGTTGGACGACAGTAACCCGCGACACGGTCGACGCGAGACCGGCGATTGCGTCGGCTATCGCCGGTTCGGCGAGTTCGAGGAACCCTGCGTCGACCGGGATACCCAGTCGACCTTCGAGGTCCGCTGCGAGCGTGCGAACCTGTTCGTTGGACTTCTCACGACGGGAGCCGTGTCCGACCAGTAGTACGGCTTCGTCGTCGAGTGCAGCCGGGCTGGCTTTCGCGTTGGCGGTCATCGGGAGAGTTCTCCCACCTCGCTGCCGGTTGCTCGTTCGACGCTCCGTCGGAGTTTCTGTCGTCGCTCCGCCGAGTACAGTTTCGAGTTGTCACTCCCAGCGTAGACCCACCGTGCAAACGACGCGGTGTCCGCATCCTCGGCCAGTCCGAACCAGTGCCCTCCCGAAGACGTTTCTGAGAGTGCATCGGTGGGAGCGTCGGGTTCGGCGGCGTCGAGGAGTGACTGAACGGTCCGAAGCAGGGCCTCGTCGTCGTGGACGAACGACACCCCGACCGACCCCGATGACTCTCGGAAACAGACAGTGCCGCAGGCTTCGAGCAACCCCCGAACGAGCTGTGGACGGTAGGCCGAGAACGTGTCGAACCGGTACCCTCCTCGTTGCCCGTCGATCGGGAGCCCAAGCGCGGCGCTGGCGCGGTCAGCCGACGCGCCGAACACCTGTAGCTCGTATTCGTCTTCGAACCGGACGATCGAGGCGTCGTGCGCTGACTCACGTGCAGTCATCTGGTGGTCGTGGGACGTCCGGCTGGCACCGGCAATCGCTGCGAGTGCGTCGGCAGACGTCTCGTCTTCCGTCCGCACGGTCACGCAGTCCCGAGTCAGCTCACCGTCGCCGACCACGCGCCCCCAGAAGTACGCCGTTCGCGCCGTCGCTGCAAGCAGGTCGTCGACTGGTTCTCGCGTCGTGGACTCAGGGTTCGTGTCACTCATCGGCTGCCTCCGTCACCACGTCGATTGCGTCGACGGGACAGGCACGAGCGGCCTGTCTGGCCTCCGCCACTCGGTCGTCGGTAAAGGTGACGACTAGCTCGTCGTCCTCGTCGCTGCCTCCTTGTCTGCCACCTATCGTCGCCAGACCGTCCGACGCCTCGGCGAAGCGGTCGTCTCGTACGAGACAGGCGAAGACGCCCTCGCAGGCGTCACGGTCGAGTCGGATCTGATAGTCAGTAGTCATACTTGGACTCGTATCCTCGCGGTGTCACCATCCGGTCGTCCCAGACGTACGTCTCCTCGTTTCCGACGAGGATGGTCGTCGTCATATCGACGAGCTCAGTCTCGCCGAGGTCAGCTAACTCTTGGAGTTCGACGATGTCGACCTGTTCATCGTCGCGACCCGCGCCGTGGACGATTCCTACTGGCGTCTCCGACTCGCGGTGTTCCATGAGAATCTCACAGCACTTCTGGAAGTTCTCCCGACGCTTCCGGCTCCAGGGGTTGTAGATGGCGATGGTAAAGCCCTCCTTCGCCGCTGCGTGGAGTCGCGACTCGATGGTCGGCATCGGCGTCAGATGATCCGACAGCGAAATGCTGACGGTATCGTTCACCAACGGTGCACCCAGTCGTGCGCCACAGGACTGGGCCGCCGGCACCCCCGGGACCACCTCGAAGTCGACCATGCTCGCGGTCGCACCTTTCGACTCGAGTATCTCCAGCGCGAGTCCGGCCAGTGCGTAGACGTTCGGGTCACCACTTCCGATGATCGCGACGTCGTTTCCTGCGAGCGCGCGGTCGATCGCCTCTTCTGTGCGGGAGACTTCGCCACACATCGGCGTGTCGTACAGTTCGTCGGCCGACTTCGTGACTTCCTCCGGCAGGAGTTCGACGTACGTAGTGTAGCCGACGATGTGCTCTGCCTCCAGCAGCGCCCCGCGAGCCCGTTGTGTCATTCCGTCCGGTTGACCGGGACCCAACCCCACTGCGACGAGTCGTCCGGGGTCGGCGTCGAAATCGTCGACAGTCGACTCGACCTTCTCATCAGTCGTCGATTTCTTCGAACTGCCGCATCCAGACCGGGACGACGAAGTGGAAGCCCCGCAGTTCGAATCCGGTTCGGTGTCAGTCGCGTTCTCGGCGCCGTTTGCGCCACAGCTGGTTTCGGTGTCTGTACTCGTCTCGGTAGTGTCGTCAGTGCTCATTGTTAGAAATCGTCGACGTCACGCCCGCCGCGCGGGGTGACGAGATGTTCGGCGTAGTCGTTCTCCCAGACCGTCGTCTCGTGGTTGCCGATGAGGATGGAGGTTCCCATCCCGCCGACTTCGTCGTCGTGGTCGTTCGCCTCACCGAGGGTCGTGATGGTGTGTGTCTCGTCCTCCAGATTTCGGCCGGCATCGCTGCGACCGGCGTCGTTGAAGATGCCGACCGGGACGTCGTCTGCTCGCTCCTCACGAACCACGTCGATGGCCCGCTGGTAGTCCCGCCAGCAGTTGTAGAGAACGATGACGAACCCGCTGATGGCTGCGGCGCGCAGTTTCTCTTCGATCTCGTCCCATCCGCGCCACTTGTCGGAGAGGGAGACGGTGCAGAAGTCGTTCGACAGCGGTGCCCCGAGATTCGCCGCCCCACCGAGTGCCGCCGTCACGCCAGGGACGACCTCGATAGGGATATCGTACGCCTCGTCGGCCTCGGCCATCGTGAACAGCAGATCGCTCTTACCGTAGACGTTCGGATCGCCCCCCGAGACGTGGGCGACGTCTTCGCCCGCCCGGACGCGCTGGAACGCCTCGCGGGCCAGTTCGACCTGTTGCCCCATCGTCGACCGAACGAGGGTCTGCCGGGTGCCGCCGGGTCGCTCGAGGACGGTACCCTGTTCGTCTCCCGCCGTCGTCCCTCCGTCGGGTGCGGTTTCTACTTTTGCGCTCTCGGGCGGGAGCGTTCCGTCGCGTCGGAGGAACTCCTGGTAGAGGTTCGACGCGACGACGCAGTCGGCTGTGGCGACGACATCCTTGGCTCGCTGTGTCATCGCGTGCGGCAGCCCAGGGCCGATACCGACGACGTAGAGCGTTCCCATCTCGCGGTCGTCGACGGGAGGATCGATCGTACCCATGTTATCGCCCCACCGCCACGGTCACGGCGTCGTCGAACCGCTCTTTCTCCCGAGCGAGTTCGTGTTCGCGACCGCCGGCGATGGCCGACGCTTCGGCGATTCCCGGCCAGCCGATCAGCTCCTTCGACCGCGACGGTGACGGCCCCTCAAACTCCTCCAGCGTCTCCTTCTCGAAGAGGACGACTCCAGCACCGATCTCCTGTGCGGCCTCGTATAGTCCTTCTTCACCCTCCTTCCGGGTGCCGGTGGCGACGAAGTCCACGTCCGAGAACCCAAGTCCCAGCTCACCCAGAGCGGCCTCCCAGGCGTCGAGTACTCGTGCTTTCTTCACCCCCGAGACGGTACCCGTCCCGAGGACCACGCCGTCGTCGGCGTTGCGCTCGAGAACGGTGACGTCGTCGCCGACGAGGACCGCACGAGGGCCGTCGAGACGGGCGACTGGACCGAGCTCCTCGTTCAAAACAGCGAGATTCGTCGCAACTGTGGAGTCACCGTTGACGACGTGCGTATCCAGAGCCTTCGCTTTGCTCTCGACACCCTGTTTGCCTGCCGCCTCACTCGCGGTGGTCATCGCAGGGACAGCACCCAACTGCGAGAGGTCGTAGGCGACCTGGTTGGCACCGTGGTGACCGCCCGTGATGGGGATGGCCCACGTCAGCGCTTCGTCGACGACCACGATAGCCGGGTCGTCCCACTTGTCGTCGAGCAGCGGCGCAGTCTTTCGCATCGCGATGCCCGAGGCCATCAGCCCGACGAAACAGTCGTACTCTCCCCAGTGATCTTCGAACACCTCTCCGTGGTACTCGATGATGTCGATGCAGTCGTACTCGTCGCCGATTCCTGCTCTGATCTCCCGCGCCGTCTCGAGCTTTCGCTCGAAGCTGATGATCGCGATCTCTTCGGCCACCTCCCCGTCGGAGTCGGGGGTCGAACAGTGGCCAGTCGATTCGTCCGAGTCAGTCTCGTTCGTGTCAGTACTCATGAATCAGTCGTCCGCTTCGCTCTCGTTCGTGCCACGGTTCGCCCAATCACCGTAGAGGTAGGAACGCTCGTACCCCGTCTTCTGAGCGGCAGCACCGATGATGACCAGTGCGGAGGCGCGATAGCCCGCGGCTTCGAGTCTCTCACCGATGGTCGCGACGGTTCCCTCGACGATGTCCTCGTCCGGCCACGAGGCGTGGTAAACGACCGTCACCGGAGTGTCCGGGTCGTGTCCGTCCGCCAGCAGTCGGTCCATCGTGTCGGCGACTGCGTGGGTCCCGAGGTAGACACACGTCGTCACGTCTCCCATCTCGACGAACTCTCCGATGTGGTCGTCTTCGGGTTCGAGCGTCTTCCCCTGTGGTCGAGTGAAGGCAACGTGATTCGAGACGCCGTTCAAGGTGAGCTGCGTCCGGAGCGTCGCACTGGCAGCGAACGCCGAGGTGACCCCCGGTACGAGATACGTCGGGACACCTTCGTGTTCGAGTGCATCCATCTGCTCTAAGGCGGCGCCGTAAATCGCTGGGTCACCGCTGTGAAGGCGGACGACCGTGCGGCCGTTCTCGTAGGCGTCCCGCATCAGTGGAATCAGCTCTTCCAAGTCCTTACCGATGCTCGACACCTGCTCGGCGTCCGCACAGTACTCTTCGAGCAGTTCACTGTTGACGAGCGACCCGGCGTGTACCACGAGATCTGCTGCTTCGACCAGTTGCTTCCCCGTAACCGTGAGCAGTCCCGGGTCACCCGGGCCGGCGCCAATGAACGGGATGCCGTCCTGTCTCTCGCCGGCCGTCCGCTCCTCGATTCGCGAGTCGCGCTTCGTCGTCCGGACCGCAGCCTCCGCGTCGATGGCCTCTTGTGGATCCGTCATCTGAGAGTTGCCTCCCCTGGAATCTCGTCGCCACAGGAAGCGCTCTCGGCTCGTTCCTGTCGTTCGGTCTCGCTTGGCTGATGAGGCTGAGCGTGAGTCCCGTCAGTCACATCGGCAGACTCGCTCGAGTCGTCAGTTCCTGCCCCGGGCCCGGTACGATCCGATGTGCCCTCTGACTCCATGCTGTCGAACGTTGCCGTCGCCGGGGTCACGTCGAGATCGCGTTTCTCGGCGTAAGCGAGAGTGTAGTAGTCTCGGTCGGTCAACTCCTCGGGGTCGTCTGTGACGACGGTCTCGCCCTGCTCCATGTACAGTCGTCGACCGTAGACGACGTCGTAGTCGGCGGCGACGAGTTGGTCGTGAGTTGTCGGAACGTCGGTGACCTTGAACAGAACCATCCGGTCGGCATCCGTAGGGGCAGCACCGCGAGCAGCCTCGTGAAGCGTGAGACTCGACCCTGCGGCCACTTCGATACCGAGTGCAGTGGTGAACGCCGTGACGGCACTCACTCCGGGAACTGTCTCGACGTCGACGTCGGGGTGGAACGCCGAGAGTGTCCGTCGCAGATGGCCGAACGTCGAGTAGACGTTCGGGTCACCGAGTGTGACGAAGGCAGCTGTCCCCGTCTGGGCCCTGGGTGCGATTTCTTCGGCTGCCTCCTTCCAGGCACGACGAAGTTCGTCTTCGTCGCGTGTCATCGGGAACGAGAGATCGCCGATGCGCGATTCCGGTACGTGTTCGGTCGCAACTGACCGCGAAAGGCGGCCGGGCGTGTACACCACGTCGGCTGTTTCGAGAACGTGTTTACCGCGGACAGTCACGAGGTCTGCATCACCGGGTCCGAGGCCGACGCCGTAGAGAGTCATCGGCTATCTCCTCCGTCAGCTGCGACGTCGGTCGTACCGCCGGTCAGCATGTACACCGGGTTGTCCGAGTTAAAACTCGTCGCACCGGCGAGGTCGTAGCCGTGACTCACCTGGAACTGGACCACTTCGTCGAGGAGGTTCCGTTCGCGGAACGCCTCGATTGCGGCGCCAGCGACTTCGAGGCGGGAGACGTTCATCACGACCCGGTCGATACCAGTGTCGACCACGTGATCGAGCACCGCCTCGTAGTTTCGACTGCCACCGAGGAACAAGGCATCCACGTCGGTCGGGAGCCCATCGGGTGCTTCCGCCTCACGGAGTTCGACGGTTGCGGAAACGTCGTTGGCAGCGAGGTTCTTCTCTGTGACTGATAGTCGTGCTGACTTCCGTTCGAGTGCAGTGACCCGACCGGCCCGGCGCGCCGCCTGGATAGTAACGGCCCCGGTACACGAGCCGACTTCTGCGAAGTGATCGGTCGGTTCGAGATCGAGTTTGCTGAGAAGGACGGCCCTGACCTCTGGCTTCGTCGGACCGGCCTTCGCGTCGTGTGGGAGCGATACTCGCGACATCACCGTATACAACTCTACTGGGCCGTAAAACAATTTTGGTTGTATTAGAGAAACCTTAGTTTCGTAAGTAGCGACGTATCAGGTCTGAGAACAACCCAGTTAGAGATGACGCAAAGCTACTTGAACGGGCGGTACAGAGAACTGGTATGCCCAAGAACGTAGAATCGGGCGACGATACCAGCGTTCTGCAGAGCAAACGGAACGCAACCCGGTATCAGATCTTGGTACAGATTGCGGAGCGACAGCCCGCGGTGAGTCAGCAAGAGATCGCCGACGCCATTGGGGTCACCGCACAGGCCGTCAGCGACTATCTTCGAGATTTGGTCGAACAGGGCTACGTTACCAAACACGGCCGAGGCCGGTACGAAGTCACCAAAGAAGGTGTCGACTGGCTCATCTCGCAAACCGACGAGCTACGCGAGTTCGTCCGACACGTTTCCCAGAACGTTATCGGACAGGTCGACATCGAGACTGCCATTGCAACGACGGACATCAGTGAAGGTGAGCCGGTTTCGCTTACGATGCGAGACGGTGTCCTGCGTGCGATGTCAGGTGCGACGGGGAACGCAACCGCAGTTGCAGTCACGGATGCGTGTGTCGGTCAAGATGTCGGCGTCACCAGCTTTGATGGTGTCGTGGAGTACGACATGGGAATGGTGACAATCGTCTCGGTTCCACAGGTCCAAAACGGCGGAAGTTCGGCAGTCGATCCGGATAGACTCGTCGAACTCACCAACACTCACGATCTGGTGGCAGCGGCCGGGACAGAGGCGTTAGCTGCTTCCGATGCCGTGGATCTCGATCCAGACATTCGGTTCGGCACTGTCTCCGCCGTCCAAGAAGCAGCCACGAAGGGCCTCGATGTCCTGCTTCTCGCCACGACGGACGTTCTCCCCTCGCACGCAGAGAACCTTCGCGAACAGAATGTCAGTTACGAAGTCGTAGACGTCGCTGAATCGTAGTTCGGAGCGCGAACGGAGATCGAGATACACTCTACGTGAAGTTCCACCGTTCATACTCTCGACATACTGTGACTGTCGGTTAATCGTCTTGCTGAACTGCGCGGTTTGGTATATTAATGACACGTTAGATAGTACTCAGTCCAGCTATACACAGTACTCGTGCTGTGTCGTTGACTGACCCGTCGTCGGCGAGTATCGCGAGTCGACGAGCAGCGCGTCCCATGTAAGTGGTGAGTCGCGTCATTGTCGTGTGTTAGTGAGTCGCAGTCTTCTATCGAAGCGGTCGAAACGGTCAGGGTCGTCAGCAGTGACCCTGCCCGTACACCCCGCCGTAGTAGTCGTCGTCGGCCATGTCCTGGGCCATCTCGTCGTCGGTCACACCCGTGTGCGACTCCATCCACTCGACGCTACCGGGGCCCATGTGGTCAGTCATGTGCGCCCCCATCCGGGCCGCCCAGTCGTCGGCGATCCCGTCGTACGGGGATGTGTCGTCTGCAGTCGTTTCGTTGCCGTGTGCGCTGACCACGGGAGCGGCGAACGCGAGTCCGACGACCGCGAGCGCCACGAACAGCCAGCGGCCGAGTGTAAAGTCGCTAGTTGTCCACTCTCTTGATGGCGGTGGCAGCAAGAGCCGGTCTGACACGGTGAGGACGCCGATACGAGACGAAGTACACTTCTGACGCCACGGAGAGTCGAGAAAGAGTCACATATCTGGTTGGTTTCCGCTGTGGACGTCGCTCAGACCGGTCTCCGAAGACAGCTGTCGCTGTTCGCCAGCCTCGCTTCAGGCGAAGCGAGGCGGCTTAGCCGAGTCTGTGCTCGTATCCTGGTGGCAGTCCTTCACCGTTCGTCCGATGCTTTTCCTTCCAGCCGAGTTCCTC
>NZ_FODV01000009.1 GCF_900110465.1 Halogranum amylolyticum | reverse complement strand
GAGTTGTTGAGCGTCCAGGCGGTCCGCTCGGTGACAGCCTCGATGATCTCACGGGCCGAGGGGTAGCCGTTGCCGGACTTCTTGACCCCGCCGAACGGCAGGTGGACCTCCGCGCCGATACACGGGAGGTTGCCGTAGGCGAGGCCGACCTCGGCGTTGTCGCGGTAGTAGTTGATCTGGCGGTAGTTCTCCGAGATGATGGCACCGGCGAGTCCGTAGTCGGTGTCGTTCTGGATCGCGACGCCCTCCTCGACGTCACCGGAGTATTTCAGCAGCGCCACGTGCGGGCCGAACACTTCCTCGTGGGTACAGCGGAGGTCCTCCCAGGCGTCGGCCTCGTAGACGAACGGACCCACCCAGTGGCCGTCCTCGTGCCCCTCCGGAATCTCCTCGGCGTCCAACTCGGTCCGGTCGACCAACACGTTCACGTCCTCGTCTTTGGCCAGTTGGTTGTACTTCGTAACCTTCTCCTTGTGCTCGGCCTCGATGAGCGGCCCCATGAACGTGTCCTCTTCGAGGGGGTCACCGACCGAGACGTTCTGAGCGAGTTCGACGAAGCGCTCTTTGAACTCGTCGTAGACGTCCTCGTGGACGACTAATCGCTCCGACGAGACACAGCGCTGTCCCGTCGTCTTGAACGAACTCATCAGCGCCGAGTGAACGGCGATGTCCAGATCTGCCTCTTCGGTGATTACGACGTTGTTCTTCCCGCCCATCTCGCAGGCCGCCAGTTTGCCGGGTTGTTGAGCCACCTTCTCGGCGACCTCGTGGCCCACCTCGGCGCTCCCAGTGAACAGAACCGTGTCGACGCGCTCGTCTTCGACGATCGATGCCCCCGCGTCGCCGAACCCTTGGACCATGTTGAACACGCCCTCGGGGATGCCCGCCTCCTCGAACATCTCGGCGATGATCTGTCCGCACCACGGCGTCTGTTCGGCCGGCTTCCAGACGATCGTGTTGCCCTCGACCAACGCGACGGCCATGTGCCAAAACGGGATCGCCACCGGGAAGTTCCACGGCGTGATACAGCCCACGACACCCCGCGGTTTCCGCCGCATGTAGGCGTCCTTCGAGGGGATCTCGCTCGGCACCACGTCGCCCTTCGGGTGGCGAGCGTCGCCGGCGGCCCACTCGACCATGTGATACGCCTCGATCACGTCCGCCCGCCCCTCCGAGATCTCTTTGCCGCACTCTTTCGAGACGATCTCGCCCAGTTCGTCGGTCCGCTCGCGCAGTTCGTGGTAGATCTCCCAGAGGTACTCCGCGCGGTCGATGTGCGACAGCGCCTGCCACTCCTCGGCCGCTTCCTCGGCCTCTGCGAGCGCGGCGTCGACGTCCGATTCGGTGCTACGGCGGAACTCGCCGAGCACCTCGCCCGTCGCCGGGTTCTCGCTCTCGAACGTCTCCGACCCGTCGCCGTCCGTCCACTCTCCGCCGATGTAGTGGCGGTACGTCTCGTCTGATTGGTCGCTCATGGTGTGGTAAAATTTGCGTCATCGGACGTGAAAAACCCCCTAGATTGGAAGTCAACGACACGCGCGAGAGCGACTCGCACGACTGGAATATACAGCCACCACGTACATCCTTCCGGGAGACGAATGGAGAGACACAATGAACGACGTCGACCTTCCCGACGACTCGGAGCTCTTCGACGCGGCAAGCGAGGCAGCGCTACAGCGGTCGGAGGCGCTCGCGTCACTGCTCGACGACGGGATCGAACTGCCGGTCATCGGTGTCAAGATCGGACTCGACCCGCTTCTCGGCCTGCTGCCCGTCTCCGGCGACCTCGTGAGCAGCGCCCTCTCGCTGTACATCCCGCTGGAGGCGGCTCGGCTGGGCGTTCCGATGACGGCGATCGGGAAGATGCTGGCGTACATCGGACTCGACCTCGCCATCGGCTCGATCCCGGTGCTCGGGACGATCTTCGACACGTTCTGGCGGGCCAACAGACGGAACGTCAACCTGCTCGAGAAGCATCTCGACGCGAGCGCAGAGTAGAGCCCGATCCTCACGACGCGCGCTTCTCGATCTCTCCTTTCAGCCCGGCAGCGTCGAAGTCGTGGTCGGGTCGGATGTTGACGAAGTCCATGAACTCTCGGGCCGCCAGCAGCTCCTCGACAGTGTACGCCGAGAGGGCGGCGTCGACGCTCGCCTGGACGCCGATGAGCGGTTCGAGCACGCCGAGCGCACACGCTAGATCGTACGACCGGGCGTCCTCGCGACCGTCCTCGCGGACGCTTGTCGCGTCGATGAAGTAGAGTTCGCCGTCGCGGATGAGCACGTTCTCCGCCCGGAGGTCGCCGTGGGCCAGGCTGTTCTCGTGCATCAGATGGAGGTTGGCAAAGAGATCCGGAGCGAGTCGCCGTTCAGTCTCGCGGTCGAGTTCGCCCAGCGAGCGGAACTCCGGGAGATACTCCAACACGAGGACGCCGAGGTCGTTTACTTCGAGCGCTTCGACCGGTGCGGGCGCGTTGACGCCGATTTCCCGCATCCGCTTCGTCGCCTCCAGTTCGTGTTCGGCCATCTGGAGCGGCGTCCCGAAGTGTTCGAAGAACCCCTCCGTCCCGCTGGAGAACGCACCCAGGTTCCGGCCGGTCGTGAAGAGCGCGTGGACGACGGAGTTCTGCTTCGAGATCACCTTCACGAACCACTCGTCGTCGACGACCATCGGTGTCGAGAGCCAGTTGTCGGCGTCGAGAAACCGGACGTGGACCTCCTCCCGGTCGTATCGGACCGTGAGTTCGCGGACGACCTCCTCGAGTCGATCCCACTCGACTTGCCCCCTGACGAGGCGGCGAAAATCCATCGTCCCGTCTTTCGTCGCCGTTTCGTATAATTATCACGGGCCGCGCGAGTCTGTCACGGTCGTTCGCTGACTTTATCACGTCGCTCTCGCAAGCCTTGCCTATGGATTTCGAGTTACCCGCGGAACACCGGATGATTCGCGACACCGTCCGCGAGTTCTGCGAGGAGGAGATCGCCCCCGTCGCCCAGGAACTCGAGAACGACCACCGGTTCCCCGCCGACGTCTTCGAGCAACTCGCCGACCTCGACATGATGGGTGTCCCCGTCTCCGAGGAGTACGGTGGCCTCGGCGGCGACCAGTTGATGTACGCGCTCGTCACCGAGGAACTCGGCCGCGTCTCTGGCGGTATCGGACTCTCCTACGCCGCGCATATCTCGCTCGCCTCGAAACCGATCGAGCTGTTCGGGACGGACGAGCAGAAAGAGCGGTGGCTCACTCCGCTGGCGACGGGCGAGGAGATCGGTGCGTGGGCGCTGACCGAACCCGGCAGCGGGAGCGACGCTAGCGATATGGACACGACGGCCGAGAAAGACGGCGACGAGTACGTCCTCGACGGGACGAAGCAGTTCATCACGAACGCCAGTGTCGCCGGTAGCGTCCTCGTGAAAGCCGTCACCGACCCCGGCGAGGGGTACGACGGCATCTCGACGTTCATCGTCGACCCGAACGAGGACGACGGGTTCGAGGTCACCACCGTCTGGGACAAGATGGGACTCAACTGCTCGCCGACGTGTGAGATCTCGCTCGACGAGGTTCGCATCCCCGAGGACCGCCTGCTCGGCGAGGAGGGCGAGGGGTGGAAACAGACGATGAAGACGCTCGACGGCGGCCGCATCTCTATCGCCGCGCTCTCGACGGGGCTGGCACAGGGGGCGTACGACGCCGCCCACGGCTACGCGAAGGAGCGCGAGCAGTTCGGCAAGCCGATCGCGAAACACGACGCCATCCGCGACAAGATCGTCGACATGTACCGGAAGACCGAGCGCGCACGCCTCCTGACGCACAAGGCCGCCTGTCGCTACGACGCCGGCAACCGCGTCTCCAAGGAGTCGGCGCTCGCGAAGCTCGACGCCAGCGAAGCGGCCAGAGAAGTCGCCGAAGACGCCGTCCAGGTTCTCGGCGGCTACGGCTACACCGAGGACTTCGCGCCACAGCGGTTCTACCGCGACGCCAAACTGATGGAGATCGGCGAGGGGACCAGCGAGATCCAGCATCTCGTGCTCGGCCGCCAACTCGGGCTCTAAGACGAGGAAACCGACGACAGTTCGTCGGCGAGCAGTCCGTAGTGCAACAGGTCGCGGTAGGTACCGCCGACGAACGCCTCCTCGCGGTGGACACCCTCCTGCGTGAAGCCGACCTTCTCCAGCACACGCTGTGACCCGCTGTTGTGCTCGTACGCCTCGGCGACGACCTTGTGGAGTCGTCGCTCCTCGAACGCGTACGTCGACATCAGTCGCACGGCTGCAGTGCAGTACCCGTTCCCCTGCGCGTCGGGTGCGACCCAGTAGCCGAGTTCGCCGACGCCCCACGTCTCGTCGACGTGGAGACCCATCAGGCCGACCGGAGTCCCGTCGTCACAGACGAGCAGGTTGACCGTGTCGTCGTCACCGGTGAGTGAGTCGAGCCACTCCTCCTCGTCGTGTCGGTTCTTCGGGGCCGACATGCCGAGCATCCCCCAGACGTCGGGGTCGTTGACCTGTTCTTGGACGAACTTGAGGTCGTCCGTTTCGACCGTCCGGAGTTCGACGGTCTCGTTGTGGAGGAACACTGGACCTGGCATACCAACGCAGAGAGCCGCGGCACTAATCAATCGTTTCGTGCTGTGGGAACGGCTGTCGAACCGGCTCCTCTCGAGCGGTTTCGAAGCGGTTCGAAGACGGCGTCAGGGTCTGGTCAGGACGATGGCGTCGTTGTCGCCGCCGTCGTCGCCGAGGACGGCACGGAACTGCCGGTCGTGGACCGCACGGAGCGCGTTCAGTTCGGCCGTCGACGCCGACAACGACGTGGCGAACTCCGGCCAGACGTGGTTCGGGACGGAGAGATAGTACCCCTCGGGTCGCCGCTCGACCAGCGGGTCGGTGGCGAACGCCTTGCGCCACTCGTAGACGATGTCGTCGACGCCGGGGAGCGAACGGACGACCTCCTGCTGTCGGCGGACGAGGTCACGGAGTTCGGTCACCTCGATATTTCGCTCACGAGCGACAGTCTCGATGACTGTGTCGTCGAAGGCGGCCAGTGGGTCCCGCGTGTCAGCCATTGTCGGTCGTTTCGACCCCGTCGGTAAAAATCCCCTCGCTGACATCTCCCCGACGGGACGGCCGACGGCTCCGTCCGAGCAGTGCTCGGTCAGCTGAACAGTCACCTTCGGACCCGAACTCCTCGGTCGCCTCGTTCGTCTCGGAGCTATAACTCGTCGGCGGACGCACTGTCCGTATGGACTGCCGAATCGGGTTCGTCACCCAGATGGGGATGAGCCACGAGACAGTGTTCGAAGTCGCCGCCGACCACGGGTTCGACTTCGTGGAGGTGATGATGGACGGTGCGGACGAGCGGACGCGACTCGCCGCCCGCAGCGACGAGTTCCGGTCGTCGCTGACGACACACGACCTCGATCTGCTCGTCCATCTCCCGTTCGGCGGCGTCGACCTCGGGTCGCCGTTCGAACACGTCCGAGCGGGGTCCGTGCGAGAACTCGCCGCCGCCGTCGACACCGCGGCCACCCTCGGTGCGGAGAAGGCGGTCGTCCACCCGACGACCGGAGCCTGGTCGCCCGCCTGGGACGCCAGGGGGCTCCGGGAGAACGTCGTCGACTCACTGCGAACGCTGGACGAACACGCGAGCGAGGCCGGCGTCGAACTCTGCGCGGAGAACGTCCCGCGGAGCGTCTTCCGGACCCACGAGTTCTCGGAACTCCTGCGGGAGACCGACGTCTCGATGACGCTCGACACGGGTCACGCGCGGATGGACGGCCGCGACTCGGCGGGCATCGCCGCCTTCGCCGAGCGGTTCGGCGACCGCATCGGCCACCTCCACCTCAACGACACGCGACAGGCGAAAGACGAACATCTCCCGTTCGGCGCGGGCGACATCGACTTTCCGGCGGTCTTCGACGCCCTCGGCGACGACTGGACGGGGACGCTCTCGTTGGAGGTGTTCACGCACGACGTCGACTATCTCGGCGTCAGCAAGCGCCGACTGGCGGCGTTGCTGTGAGCCGCCGCCGAGACGGGAGAGACGTCACTCCTCGGTGTGCCCGCCTCGGTTCTCACGGGCGTTCGACTGGGAACGGTCGGCCGCGTCCCGCAGTTCCCCCAGGTCGTAGCCGCGCGGGTCGATAGTCATACGTCCGACATTCCGACGAAGTGATATAAACGTTCGTGCAAACCGTACCGGGACCGGCGACGCTTTTCATCCACCTAGTCCAAGAGGGAGTATGCCACGGATTCTCGTCGCAGGGGAGACGCTGATAGACTTCATCCCCGACGCACCCGGCCCGCTCGCGTCGGTCGACTCGTTCGACAAACGCGCCGGCGGCGCACCCGCCAACGTCGCCGTCGGCCTCGCCCGTCTCGACGCCGACGTCGACTTCTGGACCCGCGTCGGCGACGACGCCTTCGGCGACTTCCTGGTCGAGACGCTCGCCGACGAGGGACTCTCCGGCGAGCTGGTCGAACGGGACTCCGAGGCACAGACGACGCTCGCGTTCGTCAGTCTCGGGGAGGACGCAGACCGGGAGTTCAGCTTCTACCACGACCGGACGGCCGACACCCGGATGGAGCCGGGAACGGTCGACGACGACGAACTCGCCGACTACGACTGGGTCCACGTGGACGTGCTGTCGTTGGACACCGAGCCCTCCCGCGACGCTGTCGTCGACCTCGCCGAACGCGCTCGGATGACCGACTCGATCGTGTCGTTCGACCCGAACTCACGACCCGAACGGTGGGGGGAGTTCTCCTACGTCGAGGCCGCAAAGCAAGGGTTCCGCCTCGCTGACGTGGTGAAGGCGACGCCCGAAGACCTCCGAGAGGCGGGGTTCGAGGGCGACGCGGCCGACCTCGCCCGGCAACTCTGCGAGTTCGGCCCCCACACCGTGCTCGTCACCCTCGGCGACGAAGGGTCGTATGCGTACGCGACGGCCGACGCGCCGTGGGCCGACGAGGAGACCGAGGTCACACACGACGGCTACTCGGTCGACCCGGTCGACACGACCGGCGCGGGTGACGCGTTCACGGCCGGTGCGATCGCCGCGCTCTCCGAGGGTGAACCGCTGTCCGAGGCGCTGGCGTTCGGCAACGCGGTGGCCGCGACGACGACGACCGCGGGCGGCGCGATGACGGCCTTGCCGACGCGGGAGGCGGTGCGTACGTTCCGAGAGCAGTAGACAGCGGGCGATCGAACGGCGTCGACACGTCCGTATGAACGGGGGGATTTTTCCCTCAGACGGCCAGAACGACCAGATACACAGAACTGATAAGTGAACTGAGTGACTAGTCGGTCGAGGTGACCCGCCGGCGTCGACGGCGACACCCCGTAACTGCCTCCTACTCCGTCGCTCCGTGCCCGCTTCGGCGAACGTCACCGACCGCCGAGCGGTTGGCGTCCGCCTTCGACTGTCCTGACTTGACGGTCGAAGGCGGACCGTGGAGGCGATCGCCGCCACTGACCGCTGTGAACTTCTCTGACACCGGTCGGTGGAGACTTGTCACTCCCATAACAACGAATTATCAACAATCAAAAAGGGCGAGATATCGGTAGTTTATTTATATGTAAGACAGATAATCGATCGTTAATGACTCTATAGCAGTACTTCATTTCGGCTAACACTTTCTTTGGGTATTGTACGTTTATCTGAAAATTCACGGCCGCTCATGAGTGTCAAAATCTGACCATATTTTTATGATAGTCAGCTAATACGAATGGTATGGGGTCTGCCAACTTAGAAAATCAGAAAGGTTCGGTGGGAACGGGACCTTCGACGAACGACAGCCTGACCGACGAGTCGAAAGATACGGTCTTCATGATCTTACGCAGCAGTCGTCGCCGACTCTTGCTGCACTACCTCGAGCAGAGCGACGGGACGCTGTCGCGCGGCGAGCTCGCCCGACACGTCGCGGCCGCGGAGGAAGGAATCGAGATGGAGGAGGTGACGACGACCGACCGAAAGCGAGTGTACGTCTCGCTACACCAGACGCATCTACCCACGATGGACGACGTCGGTATCATCGACTACGACGAGGACCGGGGGACGGTCGAACTCCACGAGGAGAACGCCCGGAAGTACTACCAGTATCTCCACTTCGATCCGAACGTCGCGTCGTCGGACGCCGACGAGGGCGACGACGGGGACGGTTCGGAGGCGAAGTCAGTGGACGGCGACCGACCCGAGGACGGCAGCCACGCGGCGGCTGAGGGAGTCGAGGCCGAACGAACCGCCGACCGTGCGCAGAACGGGATGGTCGACTCGCTCGTGAACCTCTTCAGAACGAACTGAGTGGATCGACTCCGGTCGTCCGGCGCTACACTACTGTTTCTGCGACGACTGTCACTCCGCGAGCGGATCGCAGAAGAGTTGTCCGTTTCGTCCCAACGTACCGTTTCCTTACCGGAAGTGAGTGACATCCAGCTCGGTGTAGTCATTCCCGTAGAAAACGATCGAAGCGTACGAGCGACCCTGACCGGTGGGAACACCGTCGACCGGGGGTTCCCGAACACGGCGTCACCACTCACGCGGGGGGACACAGACTACTGAGCGACTCCGAGAACGCCGCACCGACCTCTGGATGGTCGACCGTCAGTGAAACTGTGCGACGAGACCGTTCTCCCACGTCCGTCGTGTCTCGAGAGCTCTCAGCCCCTCGTCGGTGATGGTGTAGTAGTTCGTCCGCCGGTCGAGATCGCCTTTCTGCAACAACCCCTCGTTGACGAGCGTGTCGAGGTTGGGGTACAGTCGAGCGTCGCTGATCTCGTTCTCGACGGAGTTCTCGTAGGCCTCCTTGACGGCTTGTCCCGAGGGTTTCTCTAGGTTAGCGATCACGTACAGGAGGTCGCGCTGGAATCCGGTCAGGTTGAAGAACACTTCTGACATCTCTTCGCTTCTGCTTCGGACACTACACAGTTAGTTAATGTCAGATTATTCGTAACTATTGGTCTGAACAAAAGAGTTTCCGGCGGTGTCGACTGACCGTCAGTCGGGTCGCTATCTACCGTTTCCCAGGCCAGCACGACCGAGTGCGACGAGGATCAGATAGCCGAGGAGCCCACAGACGAAGAGAACGACTGGGATGACGAACGGCCCGAACACGCCAATGAGATCCGAGAAGGGCCCGAGTTGGAGCACGTCTTCAGGGAGCGTCTCCGGCGGATTAAAGCTCACGTCCCCGGCCGTCGTGGGCGATGTGACGTCGGCTCCGGCGAGGGTCGCTCCGATCGAGCACGTCGGCCGCGGAGACCCGTGTGTTTTTGTCCGAATTGGCGCAACCTCTCTCTATGTACCGGTTCGGCCACTTCGGCGTCTCGCTTCTCGTCTTCGCTCCCATCGGATTCCTGTTGGTCACCGCCGGGGCGGTCGAGCTCGCGTTCGTCACCGGCGCGACGATGGTGTGGCTGTCGACGCTGCCGGACGTCGACCACAAACTCCCGTACGTCACCCACCGCGGGCCGACGCACTCGCTTCTCTTCGCGGCGTTCGTGGGCGGCGTGTTCGCCGCGGTCGGAGTGTTCCTCGAACGGAACCTCGGGCTCGTCGTCACCGTCGATGGGGTCGGGACGGTCGGTCTCGGCGCGTTCGGCTTCCTCCTCGGGAGCGTCACCGTAGTCGCCCACCTCCTCGGTGACGTCATCACCCCGATGGGCGTGAACTTCCTGTGGCCGCTGTCGACGAAACGCTACTCGCTGTCCCTCACGCCCGCGAAGAGTACGGTGTGGAACTACGGACTGTTCGCTCTCGGTGTCTTCGCCGTCGCGGCGGCGACGGTGGTCGCGATACGCGGCCTCTGAATCGACCGCGTCACGCCGGACGGACGAGGACGCTCGTCCCCCACCGTTCGAACCCCAGGTTCGTCGCGACGGCGACCGACCACGGCCACGCGTCGAGCGTCCGGTACTGCGGGACGAGTCCCGCGTCGAGTGCGGCCCGTGCGACTTCGGAGACGACCGCCTGCGCGTGGCCCTCGTCTCGGTGTTCCGGGTGGGTGACGACGGCGATATGCGCGAGCGTATCGTCCCAGACCTCGTAGCCTGCGAGTGCAACCAACTCGGACCCGACGAACCGGCCGACTGAACGGCCCGGGACGAACGACGACCCGCCAGCACTCCACTCGTCGTCGCACGCCGCACGGAACTCGTCGTACGCGCGGTCGTCACCTTCGGTCAGCACTCGGGCCGGCCGTTCGACGGGTGAGAGCGTCGAGTCGTCAACGTAGCCGAGAAACGCCGGACCGAGAACGTCGTCGACAGCCACGTCGACTGCGGCCAACCGCTCGACGAGGACGCCGGGTTCGACGACGTCCACCGCGTCGAGACCCGCCAGCGCCTCACGGACGACGGTCGATCGATCGGGGGCGACGGCGACGACGGCCGAGCCGCCGCGTGCGACGATCTCGACGTCGTTCGTGTCGTTGGCGTCGCTCGCGACGACAGCGACGCCGTCGCTCCGGAGCGTCTCGCGCGAGCAGTCGAGC
Source organism: Halogranum amylolyticum (assembly GCF_900110465.1). GTDB lineage: Archaea > Halobacteriota > Halobacteria > Halobacteriales > Haloferacaceae > Halogranum > Halogranum amylolyticum. The sequence goes on along the minus strand of NZ_FODV01000009.1, from coordinate 130,010 downwards.
GCGTCGGACCAGTACTCGTCGACGATGTCGCGCGTTTCGGGAGTCACGGTGGAGTCGACGTCCTACTGGGCCGTCAACGGTTCGGCGACCTACGGTTAAGTGGTGTGGCGTCGAACCGCGCGGTATGGCCGACCCGACACTCGACGACGACGCGATGCAGCGGTTCCCTGTCCCGGACTACGACGACCTCCCCGCGGATCTCCGCGAGCGGATCGCCGATGAGACCGAGCGGGCGGGGTTCACTCCGAACGTCTTCTCGGCGTTCGCGTACAAGCCCTCGCACTTCCGGGCGTTCTTCGACTACCACGACGCGCTCGTCGAGGACACCGCACTCGACCGCGAGGAGGTGGAGATGATCGTCGTCGCCGTCTCGGGCGTCAACCACTGCTACTACTGCAACGTCGCCCACGGCGCGCTACTCCGCATCTACAGCGGGAATCCGAAGCTGGCCGACCAACTCGTCGCCAACTACCGGCAGGCCGACGTCACGGACGCGCAGTTGGTGATGCTCGACGTGGCCGTGAAACTCACCGAACGTCCCACCGAAGTGACCGAGCGCGACCTCGAGGACCTCCGTGCGGCCGGCTACAGCGAGGCGGAGATCTGGGACGTCGCCAGCGTGACGGCCTTCTTCAACCTCTCGAACCGGATGGCGATGTTCGCCGACATGCGCCCGAACGACGAGTTCCACGCGATGGCGCGGGAGGAACGGGAGTGATCTCAGGCCTGCGCGTCGTACCCCGCCTCGTTCACCGCCGTTACGAGGTCCAGCGGGTCGGCGTCGCCCTCGACGGTCGCAGCGTCGTCCTCGTGGTCGGCGGACGCGCGCTCGACACCGTCGACGCCCTCGAGCGCCTCTACGACGGTCGCCTCACAGCTCTCACAGCTCATCCCTTCGACAGTGAGTGTCGTCATGGTGTCCCCTAGGTTCGGGATACTTTAGCGGCTTTCTCTTTCGAGACGGTGGGTGAACGACGCATTCACTTTCGAATTCAAACTACTCTCGGAACCGATAAGCGGACGGAGCGAGTACGACCAGTTATGCGCGACCTCGACGACACCGACCGACAGATCCTGCGTCTGCTGGTAGCGGACGCCCGACGGCCGTACAGTGACATCGCCGAGCACGTCGACCTCTCGGCACCGGCCGTCTCCGACCGGATCGACCGTCTTCGGGAGCTGGGCGTCGTCCGCGGGTTCACCGTCGACGTCGACCAGTCGCTTCTCACGTCGGGCGTCCCCGTCCTCGTCGAACTCGGCGTACCCGTGACCCGCACGAGTGAGGTGGCGGCCGCACTCCGCGACCTCGAGGCGGTCGAACACACGTTCGAGACGGCCGACGGCGCTGTCGTCGTGCAGGCGACTGTCCGCGACGGCGACGTCACCGGGCTGCTCGACGAGGCGGTCGACCTCGAACGGCTCCGCGACGTGGAGGTCCGACTTCTCCGGAAGGCGGAGTGGACGCCGTCGCTCGGCGAAGCCACGCTGTCGCTCACCTGTGCGGAGTGCAGCAACACCGTGACCAGTGAGGGCGAGTCCACCCGTCTGGAGGGGGAGCTCTACCACTTCTGCTGTGGATCGTGTCTCACCAACTTCGAGGAGCGGTTCGAACGCCTCCAGAGTGGGGCTTGAGCTGCGAGTTCGCTTTTGTATCGAAAGTTTCGGTCGCAGTCGACGACGGTTTCTGAGGCACAACCCGCATGAGTAAGGGACCCGTAATAAGAGACAAGTGAACTCCATGGAACGAGTCAGACTCGAGATACGGGGGATGAGCTGTGCCAACTGCTCGTCCACCATCACGGAGGCGTTGACGGAGCGCGAGGGAGTCGGAGAGGTGAACGTTAACTTCGCCACCGACGAGGGGACCGTCGAGTACGACCCCGAGCGGATCTCGTTGGCGGAGATCTACGAGACCGTCGAGGAGTCGGGGTACGAACCGGTCGCCGAGACGCTGTCGGTCGGCATCACCGACATGACCTGTGCGAACTGCTCGCAGACGGTCGAGTCGGCCGTCTCGAAAGTTCCGGGGGTCGTCTCGGTCGACGCGAACTTCGCCACCGACGAGGCGCAGGTGCGATACAACCCCGCCGTCGCCGACCGCGACGACGTCTACGACGCTATCGAGGATGCGGGGTACTCGCCCGTCCGCGACACCGGCGGCGAGGAGAGCGAGTCTGACCGGCGAAAGGACGCCCGGAACGCCGAGGTACGACGACAGCTCCGACTCGTGCTGTTCGGTGTGGCGCTCTCGGTCCCGCTGTCGGTGCTGATGATGGGCGAGTTGGTGGGGCTGCCGGTCCCCGAGCAACCGTTCGGCGTCGGTCGAGGCTGGTGGGCGCTGGCGCTGTCGACGCCCGTGCAGGTCGTCCTCGGCAAGGAGTTCTACGTCAACTCCTACAAGGCGCTCGCCAAGAACCGGACCGCCAACATGGACGTGCTCATCGCGCTGGGGTCGACGACGGCCTACGGCTACAGTCTGGCCGTCCTGTTCGGCCTCGTCGCGGGCGGGCTCTACTTCGAGAGCGCCGCGCTCATCCTGACGTTCATCACGCTCGGTAACTACCTCGAGGCCCGCTCGAAGAGCCAGGCGGGCGCGGCGATCGAGCAGCTACTCGAACTTGAGGCCGACGAGGCGACCGTCGTTACGGAGGAAGACGGCGAGTTCGTCGACGAGCGGCAGGTCCCCTTGAAGGAGGTGCAGGTCGGCGACGTGCTGAAGGTCCGACCCGGCGAGAAGATTCCGACCGACGGGGAGATCCTCGAGGGAGAGACCGCCGTCGACGAGTCGATGGTCACCGGCGAGTCCGTCCCCGTCGAGAAGGAACCGGGCGACGAGGTCGTCGGGTCGACGGTCAACGAGACCGGTCTCGTCTACGTCCGCGCGACGAAGGTCGGTTCGGAGACGGCCATCCAGCAGATCGTCCAGATGGTGCGCGACGCCCAGAGTCGCCAGCCCGAGATCCAGACGCTGGCCGACCGCATCAGCGCCTACTTCGTCCCGGCGGTGATCGCGAACGCGCTGCTGTGGGCCGTCGTCTGGTATCTGTTCCCCGGTGCGCTGTCCGGGGTCGTCGACTCGCTGCCGCTGTGGGGGCTCGTCGCCGGCGGTCCGGCGACCGTCTCGACCGCCGAGTTCGCCATCATCGTCTTCGCGTCGGCCGTGCTCATCGCCTGTCCCTGTGCGCTGGGACTCGCGACGCCGGCGGCCACGATGGTCGGGACCGCCATCGGCGCGAGTCACGGTATCCTGTTCAAGGGTGGCGACGTGCTCGAACGCGTCCGCGACGTCGACACGGTGATCTTCGACAAGACCGGCACGCTCACGAAAGGTGAGATGACGCTCACCGACGTCCGGGTGCTCCGCCCCGAGACAGACGGTGCCGGTGTCGACGTCGTCTCCGGCGACGACTCCGTCACGGACGAGGAACTCACCGAAGAGTTCCTGTTGGACGTCGCCGCCGGCGCGGAGGCCGGCAGCGAACACCCCATCGCCGAGGCCGTCGTCGAGGGTGCCCGAGAGCGCGGTATCGACGTCTCGGACCCCGACGCCCTCCAGAACGTCGCGGGGAAGGGAATCCGCGCGCGGACCGGCCGCGGCGACGTCCTCGTCGGGAAACCCGACCTGCTGCGCGAGTACGACGTCGACCCCTCGGCCGCCGAGGAGACGATGGCCGAGTTGGAGCGCGAGGGGAAGACGGCGATGCTCGTCGCGCTCGACGACCGACTGCTCGGCGTGCTCGCCGTCGCCGACGAGGTGAAGCCCGAGTCGAGTATGGCCGTCTCGGCGCTCCGCGAACGGGGTCTGACGGTGATGCTCGTCACCGGCGACAACGAACGGACGGCGCGCGCGGTCGCCGACCAGGTCGGCATCGACCCCGACAACGTCCGCGCGGGCGTGCTGCCGGAGGACAAGGCGAGCGTCGTCGAGGAGATCCAGTCCGACGGTCACCGGGCGATGATGGTCGGCGACGGCGTCAACGACGCCCCGGCGCTCGCCGCGGCGTTCGTCGGCACGGCGCTCGGCAGCGGGACGGACGTCGCCATCGAGGCGGCGGACGTGACGCTCATGCGGGACGACCCCGCGGACGTGCTCCGCGCCATCAACGTCTCGGAGGGGACGCTGGCGAAGATCAAGCAGAACCTCTTCTGGGCGCTCGGCTACAACACGGCGATGATCCCGCTGGCTTCGCTCGGACTGCTCCAACCGGTGCTCGCCGCCGGTGCGATGGCGTTCTCCAGCGTCTCGGTGCTGGCGAACAGTCTGCTCTTCCGGCGATACGACCCGGACGGCCGATACCGTCTGTTCGGAAGACTACGCGGGAAGTAGCGAACGACCCGTCCCACGGCAAACAACGTTTTGTCACTGCGGCAAGAGTGAACGAACCATGTGGGAGGAGGTTCACCGATGCGGCCCATGAGGCGACGGTCGGCGTCGCGACGGCGAGGAGAGACGGACGACCGGAGGATACGGAGAGACGGATGACCGAAGGCGACGCACTCATCCTCGCGGTCGCCTCGCGGAGTCGTAACCTCGAACTGATGACGAAGCTCCTCGACGAGGCCGGCTACCGGGTGTTGACCGCGGACGACATCGACGAGTTCGACGAACTGTTACAGGAGGCCGACGGGGTGTCGCTGACGGTGCTCGACATCGACGGGTTCACCGGAGAGATCTGGGATCGGTGTGAGCGACTACAGTCGCTCGACGTCCCTATCCTCGTGCTCGCGAAGCGACTCTCGAGCGAAGTCCGCCAGAAGGCGTTGTCGCTCGGTGCACGGCAGCTGCTGGAGAAGCCGGTTCGGAAGGGCGAACTCCGACAGTCGGTGCAGTCGCTCGTCGCCGTACAACGACCCTCCGAGTGACGCCTCACGCAGCGTCGCCCCCGCTCTTGACGACAGCAGTCCCCTCGAGACGGCCGACCGAACGGCCGTTGGGGAACGTCACCACCCCACAACCCTTATATCTGTAAGTGACGTTCGTTCAACCGTATGGCGCAAGGTAAAGTGGCGTTCTTCAACGACACGGGCGGTTACGGTTTCATCGAGACGGACGAGGCGGACGAGGACGTGTTCTTCCACATGGAAGACGTCGGCGGCCCGGACCTCGAAGAGGGACAGGAGGTCGAGTTCGAAATCGAACAGGCGGAGAAGGGGCCACGAGCGAAGAACGTCGAACGACTCTGAGGCGGCGTCAGACTGCTTCTACGCGGTCCGAGTGAGAGCGCCGTCCCCGCCCCCGTCGATGGACCAGTCCGTACAGGGGCGAACAGACGCTTCTGTCCGAACGATACAGTCAAGAGGGACTGTGAGAGACGTTGTGTCGGCGCACACTGTGCGCGGTCTGTCGTCCACACCGCAGCCGAGGTGTGGCATCCCACGCTGTTTTTTCCTCCCAGACGGTGAGTTGACGAGCGACGCGACGGTCGTCGTCCGCACGTGTTCACTCCGAGAGACCGGCCAGCACGCCTTTGCGTCGGGCGGGCGAGGCTCCGATAGATGACGTACGAGATGACCGTCGACGACGTCACTCGACTCACACCCGACGTCAAGCAGTTCCACCTCGTCGCCGCGGACCACTCCTTCGACTTCCGGCCGGGCCAGCACACGACCGTCCAGTTCGAGCAGGACGGCGAGGAGGTCGTTCGCCCCTACACCGTGACCAACCTCCCCGGCACCGACGAACTCACGCTCGCCATCCGTCGGTACGACGACGGCACCGCATCCGTCTGGATGCACGAGCGGGAGCGCGGCGACACGGTCGAGGTCGGAGACGTCGACGGCAACCTCTACGTCCGCGATTTCGATTCGGACGTCGTCTTCGTCGCCACGGGGACCGGTATCACGCCGATGGCGGCGATGCTCCGCGACTACGCAGACCGCGGCGACGGCGACGCGCACCTGTTCGTCGGCGAGAAGACCCGGGAGGACCTCATCTACCGCGAGACGTTCGACCGGACGGCGGCGAGCAACGACAACGTCGACGTCACCTACTCGCTCTCCGAAGAAGACTGGGACGGAGCGACGGGACACGTTCAGCACCGACTCACCGACGAACTCGACTCGCTCGAAGGCAGGGATTTCTACGTCTGTGGTGTCCCGCAGATGGTCGTCGAGACGACCGACCTGCTGAAAGACGAGGGCGTGTCCGAAGACCACATCTACACCGAGGGATGGGAGGGCGACGAGGTCGCAGACGAGGACGAAGACGGAGACGGGGACGAGTAGGCGGTGGCCAGTAGACACACGTATGCGGCGTCCGCACCGTACACTATGGCGCACCAGTTCACCGACGACGACCGCGGCAAACCGGTGGTCACACACGACGGCGAACGCGTCGGCACGGTCGCAGACGTCGCCGACGGCGCGGCGACGTTCGAGGCCGACAAGGACCTCCCCGGCCCGCTCCGGGAGGCACTCGGCGTCGGAGACGGTGTGAAGTCGACGATGCAGAACGAACAGATCTCGACGGTGACCTCAGACGAAGTGCGGCTGAAGAAGCTCTAGAGTAGCTGTTCTTTCTCGCTCGGCGATACGCTTTCCCGTCAGGCCCGTGAGGGTGGGCTATGGACAATATTCTGACGAACTGGTTGCTCGCACTCATCGCAGCGCTCGTGGCCGTGCTCGTCCTCGCGACGACCGGTCCGGAGTTCGTCGCCCCACTGGAACCCATCGCGACCGTGCTGTCGCTCGTGACCTTCCTGACGTTCGTCATCGCCACCGGCGCGTTTCTCGTCTACACGGCGAGCTTCCGCGACTAGTTCGGGGGTCGAGGCTACTGCCCGAACTGCTCGACTTCCTGCTTGCGGAGTTCGACTCGGCGAATCTTCCCGCTCGACGTCTTCGGCAGTTCGTCGACGAACTCGACGCGTCGGGGATACTTGTACGGGGCCGTCTCCTCCTTCATGAAGCTCTGGATCTCCTCGACCAGTTCGTCGCTCGGATCGTTACCCTCTGCGAGGACGACATACGCCTTGACGACGTCGCCGCGTTCCTCGTGTGGGCTGGCGACCGCGGCGGCCTCGGCGACGGCGGGGTGCGAGATGAGCGCGTCTTCGACCTCGAACGGGCCGATGCGGTAGCCCGCCGAGATGATGATGTCGTCGGCGCGGCCCTCGAAGAAGAAGTAGCCGTCCTCGTCGCGGGAGGCGAGGTCCCCAGTGCGGTAGTACTCCCCGGAGAACGTCTCGGCGTCGAGGTCGGGCTTCTCGTAGTAGCCGTCGAAGATGCCGGGACAGCCGACGGGGACGGCGATCTCGCCGATCTCGCCGGGCGGGAGTTCCTCCTCGTCGTCGTCGACGATGGTCGTCCCGAGACCGGGCGTCGGCTTGCCCATGCTGCCGGGTTTCACGTCGATGCCGGGGTAGTTGGTGACGAGCGCGACCGTCTCGGTCTGGCCGTAGCCGTCCCGCGGGGTGACGCCGAACGCCTCTTCGACGCGCTCGATGGGTTCGCGGTTGAGCGGTTCGCCCGCCGAGAGCGCGGCCGTCAGATCGATGTCGTACTCCGAGAGGTCGACCTGCGTGAACATCCGGTACTGCGTCGGGACCGCACAGAGGCGGGTGACGCCCTCCTCGTCCATCACCTGCAGGAAGGTCTCGGGGTCGAACTCGCCCTCGTAGACGAGTTGTGACGCCCCAGTCGTCAGGCCGACGCCGACGGGACTCCAGAACCACTTGGCCCACCCCGTGCCGGTCGTCGCCCAGAGCAGTTCGTCTTCGAGGTTCGAGTCGGCCGTCACGCCCCACCAGTAGGGGGCGTTGACCAGTTCGAAGCAGCGCATCCAGCGATGCTTGTGGCGGACGGGTTTCGGGTTGCCCGTGGTGCCCGAGGTGTAGTTGATGGACATCGGGTCCTCCGCGCCGACGTCGGGGCCGTCGTGTTCGTCCGACTGGCCGTCGAGCAGGTCCCCGAACGCCTGCCAGTCGCCCGGCGCGCCGTCCAGCGAGACGAACGTCGAGAGCGGCGAGTCGTCGGCGATGGGATCGACCATCTCCGTCAGGTCGGCGTGGGCGACGACCGTCGTCGCCTCGCAGTCGTCGGCGCGGAACTGCAGGTCCTTCGGTTTCAGCATCTCCGAGCAGGGGACGAGCAGCGCGCCGCGTTTCAGCGCCCCCAGTTGAACGGCGAACCCGTCGGGATGCCGCGGGAACAGATGCATCACGCGGTCGCCTTTCCCGACGCCCAACTCCGCGAGCGCGTTCGCGAAGCGGTTCATGTCACGCCGGAGGTCCTCGTAGGTTCGCTCCTCCCGTGCTCCGTCGGCGTCGCGGAAGTAGACGGCGACACGGTCGCCGAACGAGTCGGCGTGGGACTCGACGACCGACGGGAGGTTGTAGTCGGCGGGGACGTCCCACTCGAACGATTCGACGGCGTCGTCGTAGTCGATTGCCATAACCGAGAGTCGAAAAGCTCAGGGATAATCATTTGGGTGACACGGGCTCCTCACCGTCGGTCAGTGAGGAGGTGGGTATGGACGCTCAGGCGGTCGGCCGTCCCTCGGAGTCGTCGGCAGCGACGCCGGTCGTCCGGCGGCGTTCGCCGCGCGACCGTTCGTACAGCGCGAGCGCCAGCGCGCCGAGTCCGAGCAGGAGGACGACGAAGCTCACCACACCGCCGAGACCGAACGGGAGGAGTTCCAGCGCGGCCAGCGCCAGCAGTCCGAGCAGGAGCGCACCCCAGCGCGACGACCGGTCGGCGAGATCGAGCGCCTTCGTCCCGACGAGATACGCGCCGAACACCTGTCCGACCCAGAGCGCGAACGCGAAGACGACGAACCCGAGCAGCGACAGCGGGATGCCGACGATGGTGAGGAGGAGGATCACGAGCACCACCGGTACGCCGACGAGCGTCAGTAGCCCGACGCCGCCGCTCTGGAGCGCCCGGTTCGTGCCGACGTCGACGACCTGTTCGGCGAACCGCGGGGCGGCCAGCAGCAGCACTGCCCCGAGCAGGAGGTTCGCGAGGAAGCCGTAGGCGACGACGACGACGGGCGGGATCGTCGGCACCGCGAAGTCGACGCCGCCGGCGAACGGCGACCCGACGTTGAACGAGAGATCGTCGTTTCGGGTCGTCGTACCGGCGACGGACGCGCCGGGGGCGACGTCGAACGTCTCGGCGTCGTACTCGAGGTTGCCACCGACCACCGCGGTCGGCCCGAGCGTCACTTCGTCGCCGCCGAGGCGAGCGTTGCCGACGACTTCGCCGTCGAGCTGGATGGCGCCGGCGGCCGCTTCGAGCGACCCGCCGATGCGTGCGCCGTCGCGGACGAGCACGCTCCCACCCAGCGCGTCGACGCTGCCGTCGACGTCGCCTTCGATGGTGACCGACCCGGCGATCGCCTGCACGTCGCCGGTGACGGTACCCGAGACGACGACGGTGCCGCCGACCGCTTCGAGGTCCCCGTCGACCGTCCCCAACACGAGGACGGTGCCGCCGGTCGCGTCGAGGTCGCCGGAGACCGTCTGACCCGGCCCGATTCTAACGATACCGCCGGCGCGCGTCTGGTCGGTCTGGTCGTCTCCCGTCGCCTGTGCCAGCGCGAGCGCGGGGATCGACCCCGTCACGACGAGGAGGACGACGAGCAGGACACCGAGCCGGTGCCACGTCTGTCGAACGTTGTGAATCATTGAAATCACCGCGAGAGCGGAGGGCTCTCGTCGGGTGTAGATACGTGTCTCTGAGACATAAAATCCGCAGTGACGTACGACAGCAGTCGTCAGCGGGACGACGCTCGTCGCTCGGCCCACAGTTCCGCGGAACCTACGTTTTTGTGAGTTGCCACTGAGTCTCGAACATGGAGTACACGACACTCGGCGACACCGGGATGGAGGTCTCCCGGATCTGTCTCGGCTGTATGAGCTTCGGAACGAGCGACTGGCGCGACTGGGTGCTCGACGAGGAGGAGGGGAAGGAACTCGTCGAACGCGCGATCGACCTCGGGATCAACTTCTTCGACACCGCCAACATGTACTCGAACGGGGAGTCCGAGCGCGTCCTCGGCGAGGCGCTGGAGGGTCGCCGCGAGGAGTCGGTCGTCGCCACGAAGGGCTACTTCCAGATGGACGAGGAGAACCCCAACTCGGGCGGCCTCTCGCGGAAGGCGATCGAACAGGAGTTGGAGAACTCTCTGGACAGGTTGGGGATGGACACCGTCGACCTCTATCAGATCCACCGCTGGGACTACGACACGCCCATCGAGGGGACGTTGCGGGCGCTCGACGACGCCGTCCGGCGCGGGAAGGTGCGGTACATCGGCGCGTCGTCGATGTGGACCCATCAGTTCGCCGAGTCGCTCCACACTGCCGACTCGCTGGGGGTAGAGCGGTTCGTCACGATGCAGAACCACTACAACCTGCTCTACCGCGAGGAGGAACGCGAGATGCTGCCACTCTGTGCGAAGGAGAACGTCGGCGTCGTCCCGTGGTCGCCGCTCGCCCGCGGCTACCTCGCTCGGCCGCACGAGGAGTCCGAGGCGACGACCCGAGGGGAGTCCGACGACCTGGCCCGCCAGCATCCGTATCTGGAGGGTGGCGGCCGCGAGATCAACGAGCGCGTGCAGGAACTCGCCGACGAGAAGGGCGTGAAGATGGCACAGATCGGCCTCGCGTGGCTGTTCCACAAGGAGTGGGTCGACGCCCCCATCGTCGGCACGACGAGCGTCGAGCATCTCGAAGACGCCGTCGAGGCGCTCGACGTCTCGCTCTCGTCGAGCGAGATGGAGTACTTAGAGGAGCCCTACCAGCCGGTTCGCGTCTCGGGCCACGACTAATCGGGACACCCCTTGTCAGTCGCTTCGTCTGGTGAGACGACTGGTCGTCGATTGAGGTGGCGTGCTGGACGCAGAGACGTCGTCTCGAACTGGTGAGTATAGAACCCGGAAAGTGCAAGCACAGTAGTGAAGACTACCGAGTCAGAATCATGGTATGACACCACACGGGATTTCCGTTCCGTGTCGGTGTGTGCCTCTGGCTTCGCAGGGTGGGGAGTCTGCCCGGCTCACTCACGCTGTCTCCGTCGCCATCTAACCTTCCACTCATCGGCCGACAAACGAGCCACTTTGTGTGTCGGTCGTGCCGCATATGTGCGCTCCAGTACGGGACGCCCCCAGAGACCACCGCAGTGGCTGTCAGCAGAGGCGTGTAACAGATAGAGAGTGAGTTCAGCAACCGACCAGCTTTCTGCGTTCTGTGAGTCTCCAGAGTCGACACTGCCGATCCTCTCACTCCGACTATCGGATCGGGACGGTCTCAGGCTTCGTCCGGGTTCCGCGACCGTCCGATCGCACCTGCGAGTGCGAGGAGATAGCCCAACCCGTACTGGACGTCCGGGTCGCGGACCCCTCGAGCGAGTCCGAGTGCACCGATGCGCTCGGGATCCTCGGCTTCGGCCGTGCCGACCCCTTTGAGGAGCCGATGCAGGCCATCCCGAGTCCCCTTGTCGGCTGCGGTATCCGCGACTTCGCCGAGCGCAGAGCCTGTGTTCGCGAGCTCCCGGACCATCTCGTCGCTGAGTGCGGCACTGCCTAGCGAAGCCACCTGGGCTAACTCCACGAGGTCGTCGAGCGCGCCCGACTGCTGCAACGTGACGATCGTCTCGAGTGCCTCTTGGAGCTCCGCCCCGTTGTCGCCGACCGCTGCGGCGAGACCGACGGTCTCGTCGGTCGCGAGGCCATCTGCGGACTCCGCGAGCGTCGTAGCTGTCCCCGAGAGCTCTCGGACCATCTCGTCGCTGAGTGCACTCTCGCCGAGGGACACCACGTCCAACAGTTCGTTAACGGCGTCGAGACGTTCGACGAACGCAGCGACTGCCTCCGGGTTCTCTGCGATCGCCTCTTCGAGCGCTTCACGCTGTTCTGACTGTTCTTCCGACATGTTCAGAGCAGTCCCCGTGCGGTGAGCCAGTAGGCCTCGTTGTACGCTAGCTTCGACCAGTGCAGTTTCTGCGACGGCGGTGCCGGATTCGGCGGGTTCTCGTAGTCGAACGCAACGAACGACGCTTCATCCATGCCCGTCTCGAGGAAACAGAGCGTCTTCCCGTCGTACGACGCCGTCGCTGGGTAGCCACGGACATCGCTCGACAGCCGTTGTGCCACGACACCTGCCTGGTAGTGTGCGACACTTCCCGCCTTCGGGACACCGGTCTCGGCCGTATCACCGAGCGCGTACACGTCGTCCGCGTTCTCCGCTTCGAGGGTGTGTTTGTCCACACTGACCCACCCGTTGTCGCCAAGGCCAGCCTCCTCTACGAGGTCGACGCCGCGGTGTGGTGGGATGCCGACGAGGAGGTCGTAGTCGAGCTCCGACCCCTCCATCGACGTGACGACCTTGGAACCCGGGTCGACCTCGTCTGCGTTGAAGAACGTCTCGACGTTGATGTCGCGCTCGTCCATCAGCGGCTTGGCCCACTCGGCGATGTTCGGATTGCCGTGGACGCGATTAATCGGGTACGTGTAGGTGATCTCGATGTCCTCTCGGAGCCCACGCTTGCGGAACCAGTCGTCGGCCATAAAGACGAACTCCAGCGGTGCGGCCGGACACATATGGGGCGTCCCGATGACGCTGAGCACGAGGTGGCCCTCGGTGAACGACAGCAGTTCCTCGCGAAGTGCCACCGCGCCATCCTCACTGTAGTAGTCGTGGCCGCCCTCGGCGAGCCCTGGAATCTCTTCCGGTGCGAGTGTCGACCCCGTCGCGAGGACGAGATAGTCGTAGTCGACTGGACCGTCTCCGTCTTGGTAACGGAGCTGCTTGGCGTCGGTGTCGATCTCGCTGACCCGGTCGTTTCGGAGATCGATGCGGTCGTCGACGAGCTCCGAGAGGAGGCGACGGCCATCTTCGGGTTCTCGCTTGCCGAACGGGACGTACAGCCAGACGGGCTTGTAGACGTGGTCGGGACCGTCGTTGACCAGCGTCACGTCGACGTCCCCCTCGGCTAGCTCGGTCCCGAGGCGCTCTGCGAGGTCGTTCGCGAGGACGCTTCCTCCAGTTCCCCCACCGACGATGACGACGTGTTGACTCATGGCTTCTCCACGGAGCACTCGTAGCTGTCGTCCTGTTCGATGGACCCCAACACCGTGTTCCCTGCCTGTTCGGCCCGCTTGGGAACGTCACTGGCCGACTGTTCGTTGTCACTCAACGGCCGCACGACCGCTCCCGACTCGGCGCGTTCGATCACGCCGACGAGCTCCATCAGTGGACCAGGGCACGCTGCGCCAGCCGTATCCACCGTCTCGTCGAATTTTATCTCTGTACCTGACATTATTCACCCGAAAGTAACGTCTATAGGTAGTTAATCATGTGGGAATCGTTCAATTCTGTCGCAGGTGTGCATGGGCACAGGAAAAGTGACACGGTGATCTCTTGCTCACGGAGATAGGATTGTGACGAGTGATGACCTCGTTCTATTCTTTCAACACTCCCGACAGATACTCCGAAGAATCATCCGCTCAGTTCGCGCCACGACCGCAACAGTAGTGGACGTGGACTGAAAGATACGCGCGCTCTGTTCGGAACGAACGCTAACAACCGTCACTCGGCAGTCGGTTCCACGAATCGGTCGCTCAGTCGTCGCCCGTCGGCACCGACCCCTGTGACAGGATCGTCTCGTCAGACAGTCGCTTGACCGCCCGCGACGCCACGATGGCGATGGCGATCTCGGCCCCGCCGACGACGAGGAACGCCGGGACGTAGCCCGCGACCTCGGTGGCGGCCCCGCCGAGGAGGAACCCGGTCAAGAAGCCAAGACTCCCGAAGACGTTGAACCCGCCGAGCGCCGCGCCTCGCTCGTCCGAGTCGGCGACGTCCGTCACGAGCGCCATCGTCGCCGGAGCGACGAGCGCACCGGCAACGCCGACGAGTGCCATCGCGGCGGCCGCCAGCGGCAGCGTCGGTGCGGCGACGACGCCGACGATGGTGAGGCCGTAGCAGAGCGACCCGACGACGACGGGGACGAACCGACCGACACGGTCCGAGAGGACGCCCGCGGGGTACTGAAAGAGAGCGAAGGGGACAAAGAAGGTCGCGAGCACCGCCCCCGCGCCAGCGGCGTCGAGGCCGAACGTCTCGCGGAAGTAGTAGACGCCGACGAGCGCGAAGAAGCCGGCCGTCATGCGGTCGATGAAGCCGAACGCGAAGGGGACGAGCAGCGCCGGTCGGTCGGTCAGGCGGCCGAGTGCGCCGCCGACGTCGCGGTCGGTCGACCGCTCCGCACGGTCGGTGACGGTCGAAAGCAGGCCGGCGACGACGACGAGGACGCCCGTGGCGGCGACGAGCGGCGCCAGCGGGTCGACGACAGTGAGTCGACCGCCGACGACGGAGCCGAGGGCGGCCCCGAGACCGATGGCGATGCCCGCCGCCCCCATGTTACGGCCGTGGCCGCCGGAGAGGTCCGATAGCATCGAGATGGAGAGCGAGAACGCGCCGATGGTGAACGCGCCGCCGACGGCGCGGATCGCCAGCACGCCGGCGAACGGGAGTCCCAGTTGGGGGACGAACGCGAGCGCCAGATACGACGCCGCACCGCCGAGGGCGCCGACGACGACGAGCGGGACGCGTCGACCGAGCGTGTCGCTGAGCGCACCCCAGACGGGTGCAAAGAGGACGAAGGCGACGAACTCGGCGACGAGAAAGTACATCCCGGCGTCGAGGTCGCCCGTGGCCCCGAGCGCGGTGACGAGATCCGAGACGCCGGGATACAGAAAGACCTGCGAGACGAGCACCGCCCAGACGGCGCCCGCGAGCACGACCCGGTCTCGGCGCTGTGAGCCCATAGTAGAGTCGACGGAGGGTAGCGGGAAATCCTTGGCGTCTTCTCGTCGGCTCGCTCAGGCGACGGTGACGTCGTCGACGTCGAAGAAGGCGGTCTCGTACCCCTCGTGACGGGCGAGCTGGGTCGGGACGTCGACGGCGACGGTGACGCCATCGTCGACGGTGAGTCCTTCGACCGGCGCGCCGTAGTGCAGCCCCGCCTCCGGGTCCAGCCCCGCCCGCAGTTCGCCGTCGAAGGCTGTCTCGCCGTCGCGTTCGACCGTCGCCGACAGCGACATCCCCGGAACGAGATAGCCGTTGTACCGCGTCCGCGGCGAGACGAGCAGGTAGGGGGCGTCGCCGAATCGCTCGTCGGTGACAGCCTGTGCGCGGAACGTGAGGTCCTCGTTCTCGCTCGTCCCTTCGCCGATCGTCTCGCCGGGGAGCGAGTCGGGAGCGACACCGGTCGGCATCTCCATCTCCATCGCCGGGAGCGCGCCGCGTTCGCCCTGTCGGTCCTCGAGGAGTTGATACGGGATGTCGTTGCGCTTCCCCTCGCGGTAGTCGAACTGGATCTCGGCGGTGGCGGCCTCGGCGAACTTCCCTTCGAAAGAGCCGAACCGCTCGAACGGGACGCCAGCGACGGTGACCGTCACCGTGTAGACGTCGTTGCCGTCGAGCGCGACGTTGTCCCCGTAGTGGACGCCCATCTGCTGGGAGAACATCGGGTAGACGACCTCCTGGTAGACGAGGCCGTCGCTGTTGGTGACCTCGACCGTGACGTCGGTGGAGGGGACGACGACGCCGGTCTCGGGTTCCCAGACGATCGCCATGAGGTGGACGGTGTCGTCGGATTCGAACGGCACCTCCGTCGAGACCCACTCGCCGCCGTCGTTCTCGACCATCCAGAACCGGTGGGCGTAGCTGTACATCAGCCCGACCTTCAGGTCGCCGGCGTCGCCCATCCCGATCATCTCCATCCCCTCCTCGTGCGTCGGGATGTAGATGGCGTCCGGCCGATTCTCGACGAGCGGCGGCTCGCGGCTGTTCGACGTCTGAAAGAGACTCGTGACGCTCGTACAGCCGGCGAGCGAACCGGTGAGACCGAGACCGGCCGCACCGAGAAACCTGCGTCGTTGCATTACGCCCAGTTTAGGGACTCGGCAGGTTACGAGTTCTGGTACACCCGTCGAACGAGCGGCCGTCGGACGATCGACCGCCTACTCGCCGGCGAGCAGGTCGTCGACGAGGCGAGTGAAGCGATCGAGGAAGCGGTCGGGCAGCGAGGGCGACACCGACGCGAGTAGCTCCGTGGTCGCGTCGGGGCGGTCGAGCACGAGCGTCACCCGGTTTCGTGCGTCGCGCTCCTTCGTCACGACCTCCTGCTCGACGAGGTGGTCGAGATGCCACTCCAGCGTGCTCCGGGCGACACCGACGCCGTCGGCGACGGTCGCCGGGTCGCTCGGTCCGTGTTCGAGCAGGTAGCCGATGACGTCGCGGGCGGTCTCCCGTCGGACGAGCGCGAGCGCGCCGCGCTCCCACTCGGAGAACGTCGGCGGGTAGTAGTGGGTCCGTCCGTACAGTTCCTCGGCGGCGACCGTCTCCGACCCGGTGAGTCGCCGGAGGTGGTACTGGACCTGTCCCGGCGCGAAGTCGGTGCCGCGGACGAGTTCGTTGAAGTGGACGCCCGGATGGTCGCGGACGTAGCTCGCGATGCTGTCTCGGGTGGCGCTCATCGGTTCACCCCCGCCGCCGACTCGACGCGGCGAGCGTAGTAAACCGCCGCGAGCACCAGCGTCACCAACACGAAGTCCAGCGCGTGCTCGGCCGTGTGGTGCGGACCGAACGGCATGACGCCGCCGATGGTGAGCACGGCGACGGCGCTCCGGGCCAGCACCGCAGACAGCGCGAGCGCGACGAGGAGGTACGACCCCGACCGACGCTGTGCGAAGGCGGCGATTCCGAGCGCGGCGACGACGGCCGAACCGAGGCCGGCGAGCGACACTGCGACGACGAGCATCGGCGTCACCGTCGTGGCGACGTGACACGGGAGCACGAGCAACCCGCTCACGAACGACCCCCCGCCGGAGGGGCGGAACGGAGAGACGACCGGTTGTTCATTACCTGGCCCTACTGCCCGAAGACTCAAATGCCGATTGGTGCGTCGCTCGAAACCCCGCATCCGAGGGGCGGCCGAAGGGGATCGGACGGATTCGCGAACCGGACCAGAACCCCTTAACGGCGCAGTCACCTAGCCCGCGTATGTTCGAAGGGGCGTCCTCGCGCAGAGCGTTCATGAAGGCAGCCGTCGCCACCGGCGGCGCCAGCGCCCTCGCAGCCTGTCTGGACCGGACCGAAGACGACGACCCGATCCCGAGCGGGACGGACGACCCGTCGTCGCTGCCGGACCGCCAACACGCCTGGAACGACGTGCTCCAACACGACGAGGCGGGCAACGTCGAAGGACCGCGCCACCAGTTGCTGCTGTATCTGACCCTCGACCACGACGGCTCACCGACCGCGGACGACCGGGAGGTGCTCGAGTCGGCACTCACGGTGCTCGACCGAGCCTACGAGCGGAGCCACGAGGGGCTGATCTACTCCATCGCCTACTCGCCGGCGTACTTCGATCGGTTCGACGAGTCGCTGCCGGAGGGGCTCGACCTCCCCGAACCACGGTCGCTCGCACCGTTCGAGGACCCCGAGTTCGACCGACAGGACGCGCTGCTCCACCTCGGGTCGACGCGCGCCGACGCGCTGCTGGAGGCCGAACAGGCGCTCACGGGCGAGCGCGACACCGCCAACGGCATCACCGTCGAGTCGCCGCTCACAGACGTGCTGGCGGTCGACTCTCGACGGACCGGGTTCGTCGGCCCGGGGATGCCCGCCGAGCGACAAGACGTCGAGGGTGTCCCCGACTCGAAACCGGTCCCCGAGGAGTCGCCGCTGTTCATGGGGTTCAAAGCCGGATTCGCGAAGAACCAGGCGACCGAGGACTACGTCACCCTGCAGGAGGGACCGTTCGCCGGCGGGACGACGAAACACGTCTCGAACCTTCGTCAGCGTCTCAAAGACTGGTACGTCGAACAGGAGTTCGACGACCGGGTCGCCGAGCTGTTCAGCCCCGCCCACGCTGCCGAGGGGATTGTCGAGGGCGTCGGCGACAACCTCGGTGACAGCAGCGGTCTCACACCCGAGATCATCGAGAGTATTGAAGACCACGCCACACAGTACGGCCGCGTCGGCCACGCCCAGAAGGCCGCACGGGCCAACCGCGACGAGGAGGGGAACGTCCGTACCCTCCGACGGCACTTCGAGTCGACCGACGACGACGTCGCCAGCCTCCACTTCCCGTCGCTGCAGACCGGTATCTCCGTCTTCGAGGAGGTCCGCGAGGCGATGAACGGCACCGACCTCACGTCGAACCCGGCGATCCGCCAGCGAGTGAACAACGGCATCCTCGAGTACATCTTCGTCCGTCGTCGTGGTAACTTCCTCGTCCCGCCGCGCCGTCTCCGTTCGTTCCCGGCCCCGACGGGCGAGAGCGAGTAGCGACGCGTCGAGCGAGCGGAACTAGCGGCGGGCGGCGTTCCGACCAGCGGAGCGAAAGTTCAAGTGCGAGAGCGAGCCCACCGACCCCGTGGTCTGACCAGCGCAGCGGGTCGGTTCGCGGGAGTACGGGACGCCGACTCGTGGGGTCGTCTACTTCGTCCCGTCTGTTCGCCCCTCACGACGCGTAGTCCAGCGAGACGACCCGTCCGTCGGCGTACACCACCAGCATCTCGTCGTCGCCGTCGCCGTCGGTGTCGGCCAGCGTCGCGTGCGTAAAGATCGGGACGTCGCGGCTGTAGGTCGCCCGCAGCTCGCCGTCGACCGAGACGACCGAGACGGTCCCGTCGTTGCCAGCGGCGACGATCTCGCTTGCGCCGTCGCCGTCGACGTCACCGACGACCGGCGGCGGCATCATCTGGACCGACTCGGCCGTCAGGTCTGTCTCCCACGCGACGTTGCCGGCAGGAATGGAAAACGTAGTCGATTCACGACTTCGCGACCGTCGACCCCGATGGTCGCGGCGCGCGAGCGGCCTACAGTTCGGACTCGATAGTCGACTTCACGTTCTCCCACGACGTGTCCTGCAGGAGCGTGCCGTTGACGAACACCGCAGGAGTCCCCGGGATGTCTCGCTGTTGGCCGCGCTGTTTATCGGCCTCCAGCACCGGACGGTAGGTCCCGTTGATAGCGTCGCCGCGAATGTCACAGCCGTCGGCGCCGACTGCCTCGGCCTCGGTCTGGACGAGATCCATCGAGTAGCTGTCTTGATTGGCGAACATCTGATGGGAGAACTCGAAGAACGCCTCGTCGTCCATCGAGTCTTGGACGCCGCGGGCCGCGCTCGGGATCGCCCACGACCACTTCTCGCTCATCGGGATCGGGAAGTCGTGGTGTTCGTAACGGACGTCGCCGGACTCGACGAAGTTCGACTGGATCTTCGGCAGGACGTCGAGTGCGAACGTCGCACAGTGCGGACAGACGTAGTCCTCCCACGCTTTGACGACGACGGGCGCGTCCTCCGGACCCATGCTGGGCGCCGGGAGTTCCTGTACCGTCGACTCCTCGGTGATGTCGCAGTCGCCCGCGTCACCGTTGCTACTTCCACCGACACCGAGACAACCGGCGAGTCCGAGCGTCGCGCCCCCTCCGAGCGTCGCGAGGAGAGCGCGGCGAGTCGTATCCATGTCTGAGACAGGGTGTTCGGGCTATTTAACCGTCAGGTCTTTGGACGAGACGCGTTAACACTACACCATGCCGACCGTCGACTTCGAGGGGACCACCGTCGAGTGTGCCGAGGGAACAATCCTCCGCGACGCACTGCTGGCCGCGGGCGAGACGCCACACAACGGTCGGGCACAGCAGCTGAACTGTCGCGGGCACGGCACCTGCGGTACCTGTGCCGTCGAACTTGCTGCTCCGGACGAGAACGAGGGTGCTCCGGCAGTGAACGACCTCACCGACCGCGAGCGGCGGCGACTGTCGTTCCCCCCGCACTCGCCCGACAGCGGTCTCCGACTCGCCTGTCAGACCCGCGTTTACGGCGACCTCGTCGTCACCAAACACGGCGGATTCTGGGGCCAGCACGTCTCCGAGGAGTGACGGCCGGAGCGCTTGACGAGACGGTGTGAGCGGAAGTGACTCCCGTCTGGAACTGCGGGCGGTTCTCCCGTCGGCCGTCAGAGGAACGGCGGCTGCGTCGTCGGCAGCGAGATGAGCCACAGACTCAGTGCAGTGTACAGCATCATCACGAGGACGAACGAGTACTGACTCCGGATCGCCTGTAACCGACTGGGGAAGAGTCCGTAGGCGATGGAGTGAGCGGCCCAGACCGCGAACAGATGGCCGAGCAGGACGAAGACGACGTTGAGGCTCCCAAACCACGCCGGGAGCGAGAGCACCAGCGGGTTCGGTGACGGCGTGAACGGCGACACGAGAACGGTGACGAGCGACGGGGAGAGCGAGACGAAGAACCCGAAGTAGTGTGCGAGATGATAGCCCGCAGCGATCGCGAGCAGCGGCGGGGCGAACCGAACGGCGAGTTCACGGGCGGAACGGTACGTTCGCAGGTAGTTTGCGGCGAACCGGGCGGCGAGCAGGTAGAGGCCGAGGAACGCGGCGAACCCACCGAGATAGCTCACGCCGTAGATCAGAAGCGGCGGGAGGCCGAGCCCGGCGAGTCCTTCGACGAACGACGCGCCGGCCGTCGTCGTCACGAACCCGCTGAACGTCAGTTCCCAGACGAGGGCGACGACGAACGCGACATCGGCTAACTCGTCGACGAAGCCGTCTTCGACGAGTCGCATCCCGGGCAGGTGGAGCTGGAGACCCTCGCGCGTCCACGTGAGGGGGGCGACCCGGCCGTAGAAGGCGAAGAAGACTGAGACGGGGTCGACGAAGTCGAACCAGTCGTCGGGGCCGAACAGCACCGCGCCAGCAACCGTGAGGACGGAGTAGACGACCAGCGCCGTCGCGAGCGACGACGGGAGTCTCGTCACCCCGGTCGCCGTCTCGACCCAGACGAGAGCGAGCAGTCCGGCGACTGCGGGCCACCGGCCGAACCGCTTGGGATACGTGACGAACCCCTTCGGGAGCAGCTCGGCGACCGTCCGCCACGGGTTGAGTGCGGGCCAGACGTTCCCGAAGAGGTACGTCGTCATCGTGAACCCCGCACGCATCCCGGCGAAGACGAGGACGATCGCGAAGTTCACCGTGGGAACCTGCGGCCCGGTGAACCCCAGGAAGACGGTGAGAGAGAGGAGGAGGAGACCCAGCACCGAGAGCGCCAGACGGCCACCCCGTCTGACGGTCCGACCGTCGCCCAGCGACCGTCGCCACGAGTGGATCGACTCGATGAACCGCCGGTCGGTGACGAAACTCGCCAACAGACCGGACGCTCCGATGACGGCCCCGCCGGTCGCGACGTAGAGCCACCGCGGGATGCTGAGCGACTCCTGGGACGCGCCGTCGAGTCCGACGGCAGCGTTGCTCGCGGTGACCGTCCCGACGAACGCGACGGCGGCGAGCGCGACCACGACGAGCCAACTCGTCAGGTGGGCGACCGATCGCGACGGTGTGTCGTCTCGGGAGTCCATATCAGAGTGCGAAGATGGCATACATGAAGAGGAACCCGAAGTACAGGAGGACGATGCCGCCGAGTGCGACGATACGGAACCGTCGGAGTTGCGACTCCTCTTCTTCGTACGCATCGCGGTACTGGTCTAACTCCGTCTCGCTGAGTTCGTCCGGATGACGAACGCCGCGGTGGTGGATCAACAGCGTCTCCGTCGGATACGCTCCGCCGCAGATGTCACAGCGGTACGGAGCGTCGGCTGCGTCTGGTGTCGACTCCGGCGTCGGTGTCGGGCGTGTCTCGTTCATGTGGTGTGTTAGGAACCGTTCAGCGTCATCGGCGGCATCTCGAAGAACGCGGTCTCGTAGCCGTCGTGGCGGGCCACCTGCGGCGGAACCGCGACGGTCAGTTCGAGCGTGTCGCCGGACTCGACGGCGTCGACCGCTGTGCCGTAGTGGTAGCCGACCGACGGGTCGAGCGTGCGAGCCAGCGTCCCGTCGAACACGCGCTCTCCGTCTCGCGTCAGCGTCGCCTCGAGCCCCATCATCGGAACGACGATCCCGTTGTGCGGCGTCCGAACGGAGACGTAGAGATACGAGCCGTCGACGCCGAACCGGCCGCCGTCGTCGACGGCGAACGCGTGGAACACGGCGTCGCCGCTCGTGGCAGAGCCGAGCTTCCGTCCGGGGAGCGAGTCGACCGCGGGCGCACGGCCGACCGGGAACCCCATCTCCATCGGTTCGATCGCGTCTCTCGTCCCCTTCCGGTCGTCGAGACGGGTGATCTCGACGTCGTAGAGGTCGTCGGTGTCGAAGGTGAAGTCGAACGCGACCGTCTCGACCTGTTCGAACCGACCGGCGAACGACCCGGTTCGGTTCAGGCCGACGCCCCCGACTCGAACCCGCGCGGTGTAGTCGCCGCCGCCGTCGAGTTCGTAGTTCGACCCGTAGTGGAACCCCATCTGCTGGGAGAGCATCGGATAGGCGACCTCCTGCGAGACGAGACTCCCTCCCTTCGTGATCTCGATACTCACGCCGGCGTCGAGCGGGAGGACGGTCTCCGTCTCGTCGTCCCACAGCGAGATCATCAGATGGATCGAGTCCTCGCTCTGAACGGGGGTTTTGGTCCGGTCGGTGCCTGCGACCGTCCAGAAACGGTGGGGGTACGAGTACGTGAGTGCGACGCCGTACGGCCCTGCCGTCTTCTGACCGTACAGCTTCATCCCTTCGGTGACTGCAGGGACGTAGACTGCGCTCGGACGGTTCTCGACGAGCGGGGGGTCACGCCAGGCGGACTGTGTCTCGAACCCGCCGAGACAGCCTGCGACCGAGCCGAGACCGCCGACGGTCAGCACCCGGAGGACCGACCGACGCGAGACCGAGTACGGGTGTGTCATGAGTTGATGAGTGTGCACCGAGCCAACGGCAGAGATTACGGCAGGACGGTATTGTCTCTTTTGACCCGGGCGTAGGTTCGTATCCGAACTCGGGCGGTCGACTAAGTGTAGCTTGCGGAACGACGGCCGAATACGACGATCGTACCAGGTGATGTGGCAATATATGCCGCATTCCGTCGCGGATTCCGGGCGACGCGCTTGGGAGGATTTTTGGTAGTCGAACTGGAACCCACGCGTATGAGTACCGAAGATTCACACGACGACCACGGACACCATCTCCCCGCCGTCGAGGACTGGCCGCGCGGGTTCGGCGAGGCTAGTTGGTGGCCGTTCGTCACCGCCATCGGTGGAGCAGGCATCTACCTGGCCGCCGCGTTGTACATCATCGGCAACGGTGAGGACCCGCTCATCACTCCCGTCGCCGGTCCGGCCGTCGGCATCGCCAGCGTCGGGATCTTCCTCGTCGGTATCTACGGGTGGCTGTACCACGCGTTCATCGTCAACTTCTGGGAACGCGGTGCGAGCGACGACCACGGGTCCGGACTCCGCTGGGGGATGATCGCCTTCCTCGGCTCCGAACTCGGGACGTTCGGCGCGCTGTTCAGCTACTACTTCTACATTCGAGCAGGAGCGACGTGGCCGCCGGCAGGGCTCCCCGAACTGACGAGTTCGCTCGTCTTGGCTAACACCGCGCTGCTGGTCGCGTCGAGTTTCACGCTCCACTGGGCGGAGGTGTCGCTCCGTAACGAGAGCCGCCGGAGCTTCATCCTCGGACTGCTCTCGACGCTCGTGCTCGGGACCGTCTTCATCGGCGGCCAGGTGCTCGAGTACTACGAGTTCATCGTCCACAAGGGGTTCACCCTCACCGAGGGCATCTTCGCCTCGGCCTTCTTCGGACTGACCGGCCTGCACGGGCTGCACGTGACGCTCGGTGCGGTGCTCATCGGCATCGTGTTCGTCCGCGCGCTCCGCGGACAGTACTCGGCCGAACGTCACGTCTCCGTCACGACCGCCTCGATGTACTGGCACTTCGTCGACGCCGTCTGGATCTTCCTCGTCGTCGTGCTGTACTTCGGCGCAGAACTCGGCGGCGCACTGCAGTAGACGCGCGGTCCCTTCTTTGGCCCACTTCGGCGTCGAGCGACGACGCTCGCGTCGGTAGAGAGCATCCTTAGAACACGGAGTCGAAGCGAATCCACGGGTGCAGGCCGTGGAACCTGCACTGCGTGGACGCCGGAATGCCACGGTTCGACACCATCCGACCTTGACGGGCGGTTGTCGAACCGCACCTGAAGCTGCGTGTCTAGCGGCATTAAGCGGAGTGGCCCAATACTTACAACCTTTAGTAGAGGGTAGGAGTGTTTCAGTCCTCGGCGTCGAACTTCGTCTCCAGTTCCAGCGTGACGTTCCTCGGGACGAACACGAGAGCACGAACGCGTCCGAGACCACCGCCGACGACCGCGAACATCCAGACGCCCGCCTCTCGGCCGAGGAGCACGCCGCCGAGGTCGACGCCGAACCGACGGGTCGCCGAGTCACCGCGACGAGCCCGACGGACTCAGTCCGAGCATCCACGCGGCGAAGACGACCGCACCGACGAACTCCGGGACGGCGAGTCCGGTACCGAACCGAGAACCGCTGACCCAGAGGACCCATCCGGCGAGATGTGCGACGCCGAGCAGCGCCGAGAGTTGCCCCGCTCGCCGGGTCCTGCGTGCGACCCCGTCGAGGACGAGCGTCGCCGTCACGAGGAGGTAAAACGAGAGCGCGACCGGGAGATGGAGCGGATGACCGCTGACGAAGACGCCGACGAGACCCATCGTCGTCGCCGCGAGCGCGAACGCGACGGCCGTGAGGCGGCCGAGCGGTCCCCGTCCGTCGACCCACAGCGCGTAGGCGAACGGGAGGGCGAGCAGTCCGCCGACGACGAGACCGCCGTTGAACAGCGGCGCGGTAGCGGCCGCCACGCCGAGATCCGAGAGGGCGCTGTCGGTCCACGCGAACGTGTCGGAGACGACCGTCGCGAGCAGGATCGCTCCGAGGGTGACGACGGGTGCGGCGTGACCGGCCAAACGGGCGACGACGGGCGCGTTCGACGGCTGTCGGCGAGACATCTATCCGTGGAGCGGCGGCCAGCGTGATAAGTTGCGTGGTGCCACTACGTCCCACCGTTCCGGTGAACCCGGGGCGTTATAGGTGTAGACCGCTACGAGTACAGTATGGGATTTGGCAGCTACGACGAGTCCGAACAGGAGAACCAGCAGAGTAGTGCCGACCTCGACGAGAGCGAGGCGGTCGCGACCCACGAACACGACCACGACGGGGAGTCGAAGTTCGAGGCCGGCGCGTCAAACGAGGACCTCATCGGCAAACTCGCCCAGATGCGCGACGACGAGGACGACGAGGACGACGACGGCGACGACTGAGCACGTCGCCGACCGATCCGACCGGGTCGACTGGTTCGACTGGTTCGACCGATCCGACACGTCTTTTTCTCCACCCACCGCCGTAGAACTAAGAGCGACCGCGCCGTCTCTCGGCTGTGAACCGTTCTTCACGAGCGGAGCCGCAGAGCCACCGGCGCGGGCTGTGGCGGCGGACGCTCGTTCTCGCCGTCGTCGCCGTCGTGGCGACGGTCGTCGTCGGGGGAGGCCTCGCGCGGCTCGTCGGCACCGCTGCCGCCCTCCGGTGGGGGACGCTCGCGATCGCGACGCTCGTGGGCGTGTTCGGCCGTCTCGTCGCCGGGTTCGACGACAACCGGCCGCCCGAAGCCGACGCGATGCCGGCCGACTGGTTCGGTCTCCCCAACCTCGTCACGCTCGCTCGGGGTGTGCTGCTCGCGTGGGTCGCCGGGTTCATTCTCCTCGCGTGGACCGAACGCGGCGTGCTGCTCGCGTGGCTGCCGGCGCTGCTGTACGGGCTGGCCGCCGCGCTCGACGCCGTCGACGGCGCGCTCGCCCGCCGACTCGGCCGTACGACCGCCCTCGGCGAGCGGCTCGACGTGGCGTTCGACGCCGCCGGCCTGCTCGTCGCTCCCGTCGTCGCGATGGCGGCCGGGCAGCTCCCGTGGTGGTATCTCACCGTCGGCCTCGCCCGCTACGCCTTCGTCGCTGCCGTCCGCCTCCGCGAGCACCGGGCGCTCCCCGTGGCCGACCTCCCGCCGCGGACGAGCAGACGGCTGCTCGCCGGCCTGCAGATGGCGTTCGTCGCCGCCGCGCTCACGCCGGTCGTCTCGCCCGCACTGGGACGGTGGGGCGCAGCACTCTTCGGCGGCGCGCTCCTCCTCGGCTTCGGCCGCGACTGGCTCTACGTCTCCGGGCGGCTCGTCGACGAAGCGAGAGACGGCGACGCGGGGAGCGACTCCGGCGAACGGACCGTAGACTGATCGGGTTATCGTAGCCAGCCGGAGCACGGCGAGCCCGGCCGGTTCCTGTCGTCGGTTTTTACGGGAGAAGGCTATCGAGCTCGACGACACTCCCTCTGAGACTCGGCGGTCGACGGCGGCGCGGACGTCACCGAACGACTCGGGCGAGAACGTCGACGTTGTGCGCGAGGAACCGCAACTCACCGGAAGCGACGGCGTCGTGTCGGTCCGCGGCCCACGTCCGCCGGTCGGCGTCGTCGACGTCGCCGTCGACCGCGCCGGCGACGGTGTCGACGAGGTGGTGGAGGAAGTACGCCTCGTCGACAGGGTACGGCGGGTGGACGACCCAGTCCGACCCACCGGCGGCGACGACCTCTCCGCCCGCCTCGGGGACGGCGGCCAGCAGTTCCCGACCGGTCGTGCTCCCGCCGGCGCGGTCCGGCGCGTCCATCGTCGCGTGGTAGGCGTCGAGGACGCGCCGTTCCAGTTCGGGGTCGGGCGTCGGCGAGAACGCCGTCACGCCGTCGAACGTGATCGGGAAGTACGCGAGTCCGCCGTCGGCGACGAGGTCGAAGAGTGCGGGAAGACCGTCCGCGAGGTCCACGAGATCGAGAAACGCCTGCCCGACGAGGAGGTCGAACCGTCCGTCGACCTGATCCGCGTACGCCAGTGCGTCGGCCGTCTCGAAGCGGATGACGACCGACTCGCTCCCGCGGGCGAGTTCGAGCGTCCCGTCGCGCCGGGTGACGGCGTAGCCGACGTCGCTCGCCCACGACGACAGTCGTTTACGGGCGGCGTCGACGTTCGTGGCGTCGCGGTCGAGGAGCGTGTAGTCGAGCCGGTCGGGCAGACGGTCCCACGCGAGCAGCCGCTGGAGACCGGTTCCGACGCCGGCGGCGACTTCGATCACGGCGAGCGGGTCGCGACCGGCGACGGTCTCGGTCAGGCGGTCGAGCGTCGGCCGGTGGAGCGCCCGGTCGTCGACCGTCCGCTTGGCGGCGAGATAGCGTCGAAAGGAGAACTCCTCGGGACGAGACACGGTCGACCGTCGGACGGGGCGGAGAAAGAGCTACCGCCGAGTGGGCTGACTCCGTCGCGAACGACCGCCGAAGCTATCTGAAATTCATCATATCCGTGCCGGAAACTATTTAGTCAGGTTGACGGGACATAGTGACAAATGGACAGTGACATAATCGACGTCGTCGCCGAGTGGGAGTCGACGCCCGTTTCGGGTGGCTACGGCGCTCTCCACGACCTCGCCGACCGGGAGTTCACCGGTGCCGTCAGCGAGGGGTCGGTCTGGGCGTTCGTACTCAACGGGAAGGTCATCGGCGTCTTCGACGGCGATATCGAGGCGTTCGCGGACGCGGAGGCGACCGCGTATCGCGCGCCGGACCCGGCGCTGCCGCTGTTGTACGCGATGCAGGCCGGCGACAGCGAGACGCGAGCGAAGTACTACTCCAACGACACGCCGCTCTCGGCGGCGGACGCGACGCTCTCCTCGGGTAACTTCACGGGGTACGTCGAACTCTCCGAGAACGTCCTCTCGGGCGACTACTACGTCGTCTACTACGGCGGCAAGTCGATGAGCGTCGCCTTCGTCGGCAACAACCGGACGCTGCTGGCGGGCGAGGAGGCGTTCGAGCGCGCCGACGACGAGGTGGGGATCTACCGCGTCAACGAGGCGAGCGTCGACATCGTCGAGCTACCCGAACCGCCACGGCGCGACGAACCGACGGGAAGCGCCGCCGTCGACCGGGACGCGACCGACGCGTCGAACGCCCCCGACGCGCCGGGCGAGGCGAGTTCCGACGCCGATTCCCCCGCGGCCGAGTCGGACGTCGCTGCCGAGGCAGACGAACGGACGTCGACTGCCGACGTCGCACGCGACGCGCCGAGAGACGAACCAGACCCGGGCGATACGGTCTCCGACGACGAAGTTCCGGCGGAGACGGCGACCGAGAGGTCCGAGAGAGCGGACGACGGCGAGACGACGCCGGCGGAGCCGACGGACGTCCCCCGAGCGGCGGCCGACCAGTCGGACCCCGTCGGTGGGGCCGACTCGATCGCAGGGGAGTCGGCGTCGACGCCCGAGCCGGTACCGGAGGCGGCCGCCGAGTCGGCACACGAGGATCGGACCCCCCCGTTCACCGACGACGCCGCCGTGGACGACGCGTCGGCAGACACGACGGTCGCCTCGACGCCCTCGGACGCCGACGAGGACGTTTTCTCGGAGGAAGCCGAGTGGCGCGAGGCGACGTCGATCCCGGCGCTCGACCCGAAGGAGAGCGGGACGGGAGACGCAGAGGACTCCGACGCCACGTCCCCTTCGTCGGCAGCGATCAGCCAACGGGCGCGAAAACGACGGCGGCAGAGGTCACAGTCGTCGACGCAACAACGACGCCGACCGGACGCGCAGTCGGCGGCCCGACCGGAACAACGGCCGAACGAGGAGGGAGAGTCACAGCGCGGCGACGTCGACCGACTCGAAGCGCAGTTGCAGGCGGCGACGGAGGCGAAGGAAGAACTCGAGACGGCCCGCGAGCGCGTCGCCGCCGAGCGCGACGACTACCGCGAGGAGGTCGAGCGCCTCCAGTCGCGCGTCTCGGAACTCGAAGCCGAGGTCGAACGGCTCGAGACCGAGCTAGAGGCGGCCCGCTCGGAGTCGTCGGCGTCGTCGGCACCGCAGACGGCGACCGAGTCGATGTCGGCCGAGGCAGCGCTCGACGGCACCAACCTGTTCGTCCGGTACGGCACGAAGAGCGGCGGCACGCTGGAGAAGGCCCACGAGGGCGAGAGCGAGCGCGCCGCGGTCAACGAGAACCTCAGACTCGAACACCACACCGGGTTCGAGACCGACGGC
Source organism: Halogranum amylolyticum (assembly GCF_900110465.1). Classification (GTDB taxonomy): domain Archaea; phylum Halobacteriota; class Halobacteria; order Halobacteriales; family Haloferacaceae; genus Halogranum; species Halogranum amylolyticum. The sequence goes on along the minus strand of NZ_FODV01000009.1, from coordinate 101,021 downwards.
GTCGTCGTCGACGGCGACTCCTACGAGACGTTCCTCCACGACAGCATCGAGTACGGGTTCGTCCGGTGGGCCGTCGAGGACCTACTGTACGAGATCCGCGAGACGGGTAACCAGGGACATCTCGACGAACTGTTCGACGCGATCCCGAAGGTGGACCGGGCGGAGATACACGGCGACGTGACGCTGAAGTACACCGACGGCGGCGAGGAACACCGCGAACAGCAGACGTTCGACGTGGTGCTACGCGACCGGATGGGGAACCCGCTGGTCGTCGCCAACGTCAACGACTCGCGCGACCCGGCCACCGAGGAGACGATGACGTCGCTCATCGAGAACGCGAGTCGCCTCCGCGAGTCCAACGAGTCGCTCGGGGCGGCGTTCCTCGTCACGGCGAGTTACTTCGAGCCGGCCGCGCTGGAGACCGCCGCCGACGCGACCGGCGGGGGACTGCTCAGTCGCGGGCGACGGAAGAGTTTCGTGAAGCTATCTAGAAAACAGGGGTTCCATCTCTGTTTAGTCGAAACTCGGAACGGGGACTTCCACCTGAACGTGCCGGAGCTCTAAGCCCCTCCCACTTGCGAGGTTAGCTTTCGATCTCTGCGGCGTCCTCGATGCGCATCGAGCCGAGCTTGTCGACGATGTCGTCGAGTTTGTCGTCGAGCTCGTCGACGAACTCGGCGGTGCGCTCGGTCGTGATCGCACCCTGACTCGACGGCTCGATGAGGTTCTCCTCCTCGAGCACGCGCAGACTGTATCGCACCTTGTGGTGCGGGTAGCCCGTCTCGTTCGACATCTTGACGATGCCGATCGGTTCACTCTCAATGACCATCTTCAGGACCTGCAAGTGGCGTTCAAGCATATCCACTTCCTTCTCAAGTCGGTCTATCATGCCATTTGTTAACTTGTCTTTTAGGGTTTTAAAAGTTGCTGTCGGAGACGACGACGCGACGACTGATTCTGACGTTTCTCATGAGTGGAGTTAACACTTCGGGTTAGCGATCGTGACGACGGGCACGACCGGAGAGTGATACACGAGCCTGTGTAGTCTCTCTGGTGTCTAAACACGAAACCACACAGACGTGTATAGCTCACGGCCGAGGACCGTAACCGGTTTAGTAGGTGAGACAGAAGCAAGCGGCGGATATGACCGTAACTATCGTCGGCTCTCAGCTCGGTGACGAGGGCAAAGGTGCACTCGTCGACCTCTGGGGCGGAGACGCCGACATCGTCGTCCGGTATCAGGGCGGCGACAACGCCGGCCACACCGTCGTCGAAGGTGGCGAGGAGTACAAGCTCTCGCTCGTACCGAGCGGTGCCGTCCGCGACAAGGTGGGCATCCTCGGCAACGGCTGTGTCGTCAACCCGCGGACGCTGTTCGACGAGCTCGACCAGCTACGCGAGCGGGGTCTGGACCCCGACGTACGCGTCGCTCGACGCGCCCACATCATCATGCCGTACCACCGCGTTCTCGACGGCATCGAGGAGGAGGCGAAGAGCGACTCGAGTCTCGACGCGGGCACGACGGGCCGCGGCATCGGTCCGACCTACGAGGACAAGGCCGGTCGGCGCGGCATCCGCGCCGGCGACCTGCTCGACCCCGAGGTGCTCCGTGAGCGACTCGAGTACGTCGTCCCGCAGAAGAAGGCGCTCGCCGAGCAGGTGTTCGGCATCGAGACGGGCGAGGAGTTCGACGTCGACGCTCTCTACGAGGAGTACAAGGAGATCGGCGAGCGGTTCCAGTCGGAGGACATGACCGTCAACGCCGGCGACTACCTCGGCGAGCGGCTCGACGACGGGGCGAACCTCATGTTCGAGGGTGCACAGGGGACGTCGATCGACATCGACCACGGCATCTACCCGTACGTCACCTCCTCGAACCCGACCGCAGGCGGCGCGTCCACTGGCAGCGGTGTCGGCCCGACCGTCGTCGGACAGGGTGAGGTCGTCGGTATCGTCAAGGCCTACCTCTCGCGCGTTGGCACCGGTCCGCTCCCGACCGAACTGACCGGCGACGACGAGGACCTCGCCGACTACATCCGCGAGAAGGGCGGCGAGTTCGGCACCGTCACGGGTCGGCCGCGCCGGATCGGCTGGCTCGACATGCCGATGCTCCGTCACGCCGCCCGCGTCAACGGGTTCACCGGTATCGCCGTCAACCACCTCGACGTGCTGGCCGGCCTCGACGAGATCAAGGTCGGCCACGCCTACGACCTCGACGGCGAGGAGCTGAAGACGATGCCCGCGACGACCGAACGCTGGGGCGACTGCGAACCCGTCCTGAAGGAGTTCGACACGTGGCCCGAAGTCGACTGGACCGAGGTCGCCGACGACGGCTACGACGCCATCCCGGCGGCCGCCCGCGACTACCTCGACTACGTCAGCGACGAGGTCGGCGCGCCCGTGTACGCCGTCGGCGTCGGCCCGGACCGCGCGGAGACGGTCGAACTGACGAACCCCTTCGACAACTGAGTCGCCGGACGTCGTCGACGCTCGGAAGCACTCGGAGCCGCCAGTCGACCACTCGGCGCGACCCGTCGGCCCCCCGTCCGGAACGTTCTTATCGGCTCGACGACGATTCGGCGTATGTCCCTCCAGACACGTCTCCGACCGTGGCACGCGGTACTGGTCGCGGTCTTCCTCGTCGGCACCGGCCTGTCGCTGTTCCGCGCCGGCGACTACGCGTTCGCAGACTGGTTCGAGGCGGTCGTCTCCGGCCTGCTCGCACTCCTCGTCTTCCAGTTCACTGTCGGCAACCTCTGGGGGTACGCCGTGGAGTACTACAACGCGGGTGGGGAGTGGACGGACCCGGTTTTTCTCGCCCCCTTTGCGGTCGCGACGCTCGTCGGGATCGCCGTCGGCGTCTGGAGCGAGAGCCTCGCGACGGCGGCGTGGGGCGCGTTCTGGGTGTTCGTCGTCGCCGCCGGGGTCGTCGCCGCCGGCGCCTGGTTCGTCGTCGGCTACCGCCGCCCCGACGCCTGAGGACGGGCGCATCGGACGGCCGCCTCCGCCCGGGAGCCACGAGACGGCGCTGCCGCTCGGCTGGAACCCCTACGTTTTTGACCGGTCCGTCCCTCGCTTGCGACAATGAAGGAGTCGCTGATGGACATCATCTGCTGCCCGATGGACAAACACGACCTCGACCTCGAGATCGACGAGCAGGACGACACCGAGGTGCTCGAGGGGACGCTCGTCTGTACGGAGTGTGGTGAGCGCTACCCCATCGAGGACGGGATCCCGAACCTGCTGCCGCCGGATATGCGCGATTGAGGTCCTGAACCTTTTTCGTCTCCCGCCGTGTCTCGGCAGACGTGTCTTCAGCGCTGACCGTCGACCTCAACCGCGACCGCCTGCACGACGTTGCGGCCCCGAAGACGTACACGACCGACGAGGCGTTCTACGTCGCTCTGGAGAACCACGGTGAGGCCGTCCACATCCATCTCCATCTCGACGACACGCTGTCGACGGTCGCGCAGTTGGCGGGCGGCAACCACTACGTCGACGCAGGGTCGACCGAGACCGTCCGCGTCGACGTCGACCCCGACGACGAACCGGTGACCGGGAAGCTCAAGATCGTCACCGGCTACGGAGCGGAGACGACCTACGTCGACGTCACTATCGAGCCGTTCGAGGAGAAGAACCACGGCGTCGACGTCGACGAGGAGCTCGGGAAACCACAGCGCCGCGACCCCGCCGAGCGTGAGCCGTCGCTGAGCGAGCAGTTCGCCGGGATGTCCTCGACATCGTCGGATGGGGGGGTCCCGGTCGTCGCGATCGGCGGACTCCTCCTCCTCTTGGCGCTCGTGGTCGGTCTCCTTGTCGACAACGCCGTGATACTCCTCGGCGTCGGCGTCGTCATCGGCGGCGTCCTCGTGGCGCTCGCGCTACAGACGAGATCGTAGTCCGAGGAGTGAGGATGGGCCCGCTCCGCTCGGCGATCAGTCGTCGTCGTACTCTTCGTCGTCGTGTTCGTCGCGGTCGTCGTCGCCGTCGGTCCCGTGGCTCTCTCCGTCCTCGGGGCGAGTCGACGTTCCCGAGAGGTTCCCCGCCTCGTCGAACCGCTTGGCGCGGAGGAACCGCGCGCGGTAGCGGTTCGCACCGTCGTAGACGTCGGCCTCCCGGATCTCGTCGGCGCGTCCGTCGGCGACGGCGTCGATTATCTCCTCGACCTGCTCTTTCTCGCTCTCGGTGAGGTCGAACTCGTAGGTCTTCGTCTCCTCGCCCTCCAGTCGGGTCCACTTTCGAGCGGCGGCGACGACGATCGAACACGGTTCTCGACAGGGGAAGACGCCGTCGCCGCCGTCGACGTCGAGCTCCGTCTCCTCGTCGTACTGCCACTCGCGGCGCTTGAGACACTGCGAGTCGACACAGCAGCTCTCGGCGACCCAGTCGACGTGTTCGTGGCCCTCGCCGCGGTTCCACGTCTGGACGACGCTGTAGATACCCGACTGCCGACCGATCGTCTCCTCCCAGTGGTCGACGTCGAGTTCGCCGTGCCGTTCGAGGTTCCAGTTGACGACCGTCGCCGGGTAGATCACGTCGTCGACGGCCTCGAACACCTCGCGTTGGTCGAGATCTGTCAACACCCACCCGGTCTGGAGCGTCGGGGCGGTCTTCAGCGGGCGGTAGCGACCCCGGTCGTCGTACTTGACCAGTTCCCGCACGTCCAGCGGGTCGGCGTAGCTGTCGAGTTCGGAGACGTCGGCGTCCGCGTCGTCCTCGTGGCGGATCTCGTAGCGGCGGTGACCGTCCTCACCGAGCGTGGCGGTGATCTGGAGCTCGCCCCACTCATGGGAGAGCCCGCCCTGGAGCGCCTCGTAGCGACCGGGGACGTCGTGTTGCGTCTGGTCGGCCAGTTCGAGCCAGCGGAGGAAGCTGCGGCGGTGGTGGCCGTCCTCGCCGACGTCGACGCCGCCTTTGAGCTTCGACCCGCCGACGACGTGGGTCCAGAAGTACCAGTTCGAGACGTACTTCGCGTGTTCTTCGGCGGCGGCGTGGAACGCCGACTCCGAGAGGTTCGAGCGTTCGCCCTCGGGCGTGCCGAACGTGTAGCCGCCATCGCGGTCGTAGTCCTCGTCGCCTGCGTGGACGTAGAGACCGTCGAACTGGACGCCCGGGCCGGTCGCCGCGGCCTCGCGGAGCGCCTCGAACTGGGTGCGTGCACTCCCCATCTCACGCCTCCATCGCCGAGACGTTCCGCGTGCGTTCGCGAACGAGTTCGACGGCCTCGCCGACGTCCGCACCGGCCTCGGCGGCGCGTTCGAGGATGACATCCGCCATCAGCCCCTCGGTGCCGACGGCGCCAGCGTACCAGATGCGGTGTCCCTCGACCTCGGCGGGGACGTCGTACCCCTTCCGGTAGTCGTCCGTGAGGCCCATATCCTCGGGGATGTCCTCCTGCGTGTGGAAGCCGTCGGCGATGAACAGCGGGACGACGACGACGTCGGGCGACTCGAAGTGGTCGGTGACGTCGTCGACCTCCGGCTCCTCGTCCATGTAGAGCGCCTGCACCTCGTCGAACCGCCCCGACTTCTCGATGCGTTCGGCGTGGTACTCGATCGCCTTCGCGGAGTTTTCGTTGCGTTCGGTGCCGTGACCGACCACCGCGAGACCGAACCCCGGACCGACGTCGGGATCGCCGGTGACCGTCTCGGCACGGCGGACGATGACGTCGGTCATCGACTCGTGGGTGCCGACCGGGCCGCAGTAGGTGACCTGCTGGCCGGTGTCGGCGGCGGTGAGCGTGACGTCGTCCGCCGAGAGGCCGTCGGAGTCCCACTCCGAGACGTTCCACCCCTCCAGCCGGAGCTCTCGCGGGATGACCTGCTCGGTGAAGTAGCCCTCGCTGACGAACAACGGGACGACGTACACCTCGTCGGACTCGACGGTGCGGAGCACCTCCCGGAGGTGTGGCTCCTCTTTCCAGAAGCCGACTTTCACCTCGTCGAACGCAGTCGTCTCGCGGATGGTGTCCGCGTGCGCGTGCGTCGGCGCGGCGGAGTCCGGGTTGAGGTGCGACCCGTGGGCGACGATGACCAGCGCTTGACTCATGTCCGAAACCAGGGACGGAACCGCCTTAGTGACTTCGCAAACGGAATGGGAGGGCCGAGAGACTCGGTCAGCGGCGGCTGCCTGTGGAGTTCACGCCTCGACGCAGACGCCCGTCCGGGGGACGCACAGCTCGCGCGTCCGTCCCACCTTCCGGCGGTAGTCGAGTGTCAGCGTCGTCGCGACGGTCGCGACGCCCGCCGCCGCGACCGCCCCCGCGACGGCGACCGGGTTCGCGACCGCGACGAGAAACGTCAGGACGGCGGCGAACGTGACCCCCGTCGCCACGAGTATCTGTCCGGGTCTGTACACCGGGTTCGGGGTCGTCTCGTTCCGCTTCATCACAGCTAGACAGTGTACCCCCGGCACCATAATGATAATCTGAACTACATTTCTGTTCGCGGAGTTACTGAAACTCAGTTCAGTGGACGTCGCTCCTCGTGGCTCGCCGAGACACTTTTACTCCCGCCGGCGAATCGCTCGCCCATGTCACTCGCCGCCGACACGCGCGAGGCCGTCCGCGAACGTCCGTTCCTCCGCGACGCCCTCCGGGCCGGAGTCGTCAACCACACCGCCGCCGCCGACTTCCTCGCGCTCGACGGGGAGCGGGAGGCCGTCGCGACGGCGTTGCGGCGTTTCTCCGAGGACCTCGACGACTACGCGACCGAGGAGCGTCGCGTCCGCGTGACGATGCAGAGCGGGGTCGAGGTCGACACTGCGGAGAGCGGCGACGGCGACGAGCGCAACGAGACGGAGCCGCTTTTCTCACTCGGTGGGACGTCCGTCGCCGACGGCGGGTCGCAGACGGCCGTGCTGGCGACGGGCGAGGTGGACGCCGCCGGGTTGGCCGCCGTCCTCGAACGCCTCGCGGTCGACGACGTCGCCGTCGACGCCGCCGCCGTCGCAGGCGAGACGCTGCTGGTCGTCGTCGGCCGCCGCGACGGAGCGACCGCGGTGCGAGTGGTCGAGTCGGCGCTGGAGTCGGTGCCAGCGTGACCACCGGACCGCGGTCGCACACGTTCAACAGGTTCAAGCGACCCGCGGCGGAACCCTCTCTCGATGACACTGTCCGTGACCAACACGCTCACGAGAGCGCGCGAGGAGTTCAGGCCCGGTGACGAAGACGACGTCCTGCTCTACGTGTGCGGGCTGACGGTCTCGGACGACGCCCACCTCGGCCACGCTCGCGTCTGGACCCACGCCGACGTGATGCACCGCTGGCTCGAACACGAAGGGTACACGGTCCACCACGTCGAGAACTTCACCGACGTCAACGAGAAGATCGCCGCCCGCGCCGGCGAGGACGACCTTGGCGCGGACGAGGCCGCCGTCGCTGAACAGTTCATGGCCTCGGTCATCCGCGACATGCGCGGCCTCAATCTCAAGCGTGCGGAGGTGTACCCCCGTGTCTCCGAACATATCCCCGAGATCATCGACCTCGTCGAGACGCTCGTCGAGAAGGGGTACGCCTACGAGTCCAACGGGTCGGTCTACTTCGACGTGACCGAGTTCGCCGAGTACGGCAAACTCTCGAACCAGCAGGTCGACGAGATGGAGGCACAGGGCGAGGCCAGCGAGCGTTCCGAGAAGCGCCACGCCGCGGACTTCGCGCTCTGGAAGGCCGGCGCGGTCTCCCCCGACGACGTCGCCGAACACCGCAAGGACGACCGCCCCGTCGACGAAGAGGAGGAGTACGGCGAGACGTGGGATTCGCCGTGGAGCGAAGGGCGACCTGGCTGGCATATCGAGTGCTCGGCGATGTCGATGACCCATCTCGACGAGACCATCGACATCCACGTCGGCGGCCACGACCTCGTCTTCCCCCACCACGAGAACGAGATCGCCCAGAGCGAGGCCGCGACGGGGGAGAAGTTCGCCCGCTACTGGCTCCACACCGGCCTGCTGGAGACGAAAGGCGAGAAGATGTCCTCCTCGCTCGGCAACTTCTTCACCGTCTCGGGGGCGCTCGAGGAGTTCGGCGTGAACGTCGTCCGGACGTTCTATCTCTCCACCGAGTACGGATCGAAACAGACGTTCTCCGAGTCTGCGATGCAGGAGGCCGAGGAGCGCTGGTCGCGACTCGAACGTGCGTACGAGGCCGCCGTCGAGGCCTGCGACAGCGTCGACGCCCGCACGAAGGTCGAAGACGCAGCCCTCCGAACGACGGTCGACGAGACCCACGAGCAGTTCGCCGCGGCGATGAACGACGACTTCAACGTCCGGGAGGCGATCTCGGCGCTGCTCGAACTCGCCTCCGCAAGCAACCGCCACCTCGAAGATTCCGCGGAGTACGACTACCAGGGGCTTCGCCGGACGATCGAGGCGTTCGAGGAACTCGGCGGCGACGTCTTCGGACTCACCTTCGGCGAGGCGTCGGCCGACGGCGACGTGTCGCTCGCGGGCGACCTCGTCGAACTCGTGCTCGACGTGCGCGAAGAAGAACGCGAGGCGGGCAACTACGAGCGGGCCGACGCGCTCCGCGACGCGCTGACCGAACTCGGCGTCGAGGTCGAAGACAGCGACGACGGGCCCAGTTACCGACTCTGAGCGCGATAAGCGACCCCCCTTCGTATTCTTCGACGTCACGGCTCTCTCACCTGTCGAGATCCACGTGCTGAACGGCAGCGTCGCGATCAGCTATCGTCATGGCTGGTGAGCGGTGCTGCAGATCCGTGCACTAGGCGCACTCTTCTCGAACGGAGGCTGTTTAACGACCACAGATAGTAAAGGGAAAGGTGTTTTCCGAGGGCCGATGTAGATAATACACCAATGGGTTTCCCCGAGATAGATTCGGCCGTCTTCTTCGGTTCGATTACGATGGTAACGTGGGGTATCTGGGTGGTCTTGGGCAACGCTGCGTCGGAGTCCATCGACCCGAGGACGGCCGCCGCGATCTCTTATCTCGTTGCGGGACCCCTCGCGCTCGGATTCATCCTCGTTTCGGACGCATCGCTCGCCATCAATGCGAAAGGAGGACTGCTCGCTGGCACGGCCGGCTTGTTCACCGGAATCGGCCTCATCTCGATGTACGTCGGTCTCTCCAGAGGGTCGACGACAACCATCTCTACGCTCGGTGCGATGTACTTCGTCGTCGCGGCCATCATCGGTATGGTCGTCCTCGGAGAAAAAGTCACAGTAACGAGAGTTGCCGGGATCGGGTTCGCAGTTATTGGTGTCATCTTAGTCTCCCAATAGTTCGACTCGCACGACTGTTGGGAACGGGATGATATTCAGAAAAGAACGAATGTGGAAGGGGTGAGAGCCGGGGTGATGCCGGCAGTCGACGACGCTCAGTAGTCGCCGTCTTCGCCGTCTTTGCCGTTCGAGGAGTCGTCAGTCTCGCCTTTCGTCGTCGCGTCGGAGGCGACGACGAGGTCGAACGGACAGCTCGACGGCTCGTCGTCGGGGGTGAGGTAGCCCGTCGCGAACGCCGTGTAGGCCATCCCGCCCTCGACCGTCACGTCGAACGTGGCGACGACGTCGCCGTCGTCGCAGTCGGTCGCCCCGCGGACTTCGAGCGTGTAGTCGCCGGCGGGAACCTCGACGTAGTCGGAGCGCTCACCGAACTCGACGTCGTCGAACAGCGTCAGATCCGCGCCCTTTACGGTCACGTCGACTGCGGGGGCGTCCGGCGAGGCGTGGACGAGACGCACCTTCGCGGTGTCGTCGGCCGGTTTCGTCGCGTCGTCGGCGAGGACGAGCGGCATCTGCGTCTTCTCGCTCAGTTCGCCGACGGCGGCGACCGTGTAAGCACCCTTCTCGACGGTGAGCGTCTCCTCGAAGACGACCGTGTGGGGCTCACCCGCAGCCGTGACCGTCACCGTGTATTCGCCGACCGGGAGCGCCAGATAGTCGCTGACCGCCCGGAACGGGACGTCAGAGAGGACCTTCGAGTCGTCGACGTAGACGTCGACGTTCGGCGCGTCCGGGATGGCGTGGACCGCGCGGACGGCGGCCTCCTTCTCCTTTTCGTCTTCGCCCGCCTTCTCGTCCATCCCCGACCCGTCGGCGGCGACGAGGAGGTCGAACGCCCGGTCTTCCGGCTCGTCGTCCGGCGTGAGATAGCCCGTCGCGAACGCCGTGTAAGACATCCCCGCCTCGACCGTCACGTCGAACGTGGCGACGACGTCGCCGTCGTCTTTCTCAGTCGCCCCGCGGACTTCGAGGGTGTAGTCACCCGCCGGTACTTCGACATAGTCGGAGTGCTCGCCGAACTCGACGTCGTCGAACAGCGTCAGATCCGCGCCCTTCACCGTCACGTCGACCGCTGGCGCGTCGGGCGAGGCGTGGACGAGACGAACCTGCGCCTTCCCCTCGGCGGGAGCGCTCGGTGCGTCCTCGAGTACGAGCGGTGCGAACGTGTCTTCGCTCAGTTCGCCGACCGCGGCGACCGTGTAGTCGGCGTCCTCGACCGTCACGTCGCCCTCGAAGGCGACAGTCTCGGGATCGCCCGCGGCGGTGATCTTCACCGTGTAGGTGCCCGCCTTCAGCGAGAGGTAGTCGCTGACCGCTCGGAACGGGACGTCCGAGAGGACTTTCGAGCCGTCGACGTAGACGTCGACGTTCGGTGCGTCCGGCGAGGCGTGGACGACGCGGACCGCTGCACCGGCGCCGTCGTCCGACCCGTGTTCGTCGGCACCGACGACGCCAGCGCCACCGACCATCGTCGCTGCGCCTGCCACTCCGACCGTCTTGAGAAACGTTCTGCGGTTTGTATCGGGCATAGCTTCGTCTGGGTCGGAGGACTCTCCAAGGAAAGCCATTTTGGCCAAATATCATGAAATTATCTCCCAAATTGTTCCCAAATTCGGCGGACTGTCCTGCGGTTTTGTGACGTTTGGTCTGTCGGAGTGTCCGATCCAGCCCGAAAAAGAGCTAATATATCACAGGTAGTATCTGCACTCCAAAATATGTCATTCAGATTTAATTCGGCGAGATGGGGGCCGCTCCCGCTCAGATTCGGCCTCGGCCTCGTGATGTTCGTCCACGGCATCGGGAAGTTCGACGTCGGGCCACTAGCGAACGGTGGTGGGGTCGCGGGCGTCGCCGGGTTCTTCGGGTCGCTCGGTATCCCCGCACCGACGTTGTTCGCGTGGCTGGTCACCCTCGTGGAGGCGGGTGGAGGGTTGCTCATCATCCTCGGCCTGTTGACGCGGTATATGGCCGTGCTCGTCGCCGTCGACATGGCGGTGGCGACGCTGCTCGTCCACCTCCCGAACGGGTTCGGCGTCGCCGACGGCGGCTACGAGCTCACCCTGCTGCTCACGCTCGTCGCGGTGAGCGTCGCTCTGTCGGGGCCGGGAAGACTGTCACTGGAGCAGGCGCTGTTCGGTCGCGAACTGCTCCCGGAGGCGCTTAGTGAGATGGGCGAGATCGGAGAACGAGAGGAACGGCCGCCGGCGGCGTGATGTGAAAGTCAGTCCCAGGTGACCCAGAGCAGGAAGACGAGCGCCACTGCCTCCAACATCGGCAGCATCATCAGCCCTTGCCAGGCGGGGTCGGGGACGGCGCTCGCGAACCACTGGGCGAGCGTGCCGTCGATCGTGTAGATGTAGAGGGCGAAGGCGTTCTCGGCGAGGAGGAAGACGGAGAACAACAGCAGTCCGAGCGTGTGTTTCGATCGGAACTCGACGTAGTTCCGGACCCACACGTAGCCGAGTCCCACCAAGAGCAGGACGTTCAGCGCGTGGGCGGCCCGTGCGAGGTCGAACCAGAGGCTCATCTCGTACTCCTTTGCTCTGACGCAGGCATATACTCTTTCCCGAATCTCTCCATATTCAGTCCACCTTCGTGATGATCGTCTCGACGGTGTCCCAGTTGTTTCTGACGCGGTCGCTGGGGAGATACACCGTACCGTAGCCGTTGCCGCTGTTCTCGACGACATCGTTCTCCATCAGCACGTCGAGGTGATGACGAATCGTCTTGTAGTCGAGGTCGAGGTCCTCCGCCAGTTGGTTTGCGTTGCGCGGACGCTCGTCGAGCGCCTGCAACAGCCGGACGCGGTTCTTTCCACCGCGCGTCCCGGTCAGGACGTACCAGAGCACCCCTTCCATCGTATCCCTCTACAGACACCGATTCAATGTAAGCGCGTCGGGACGTATCGGCAACACGTTGGGATTCTTCGGACGTCACATGGTAAAGAGGTGGCTATCGTCCGGAACCGTGAACAGTCCCATCCGGACGCCCGCGTCGAGCCAGCCGTAACCGTAGGAGAACGAGGCGAGCGCGTTCACGAGATCGTCGTCCGCGCGGAAGTGACGGCCGTCGCTGAGATACGACTCGGCCATCTCGCGGCACTCGGCGGCCGCCTCTCCGAGCGGCGTCTCCGAGGGGACCGCGATCTCGGCCTCGTCGAGGGCGTCGGCGAACATACGCTCGTAGCGGTCGGTCTTCTCTTCGAGGTCCGCAGCCATGTCTCAGCGGACCTCACCGACCGTAGTAAGCGCTTCGACTCTGCCGATCGCGGAACGGAAGGGCGTCCGGGATGGCGGCACGTCTACCGGACAGCGCAAATTAAATGACGCCCGCTCACGAACAACTGTTCATGTCTGAGGACGCTTCTCGCGACACCCCTGTCACCGACGGCGGGATCGTCGAGCATCGGAAACTCATCGTCGCCGGCACCGGTATCGCCGGGCTGACCGCGGCCATCTACGCCGCCCGGTCGAACAACGAACCGCTCGTCTTCGAAGGGTCGGAGCCGGGTGGTCAACTCACGCTGACCACTGAAGTCGACAACTATCCGGGGTTCCCGGAGGGGATCTCCGGACCGGAGTTGGTCAACAACATGAAAGAGCAGGCCAAGCGCTTCGGCGCGGAGGTCAAGAACGGCGTGCTGAAATCCGTCGACGATTCGAGTCGGCCGTTCCGCGTCGAACTCACAAACGGGGACGTCTACACGGCCGACGCCGTCATCGCCGCCTCCGGCGCGAGCGCCCGCACGCTCGGCGTCCCCGGCGAGGACGACCTGATGGGGTACGGTCTCTCGACGTGTGCGACCTGCGACGGCGCGTTCTTCCGCGACCAGAAGATCATGGTCGTCGGCGGCGGCGACGCCGCGATGGAGGAAGCGAACTTCCTCACCAAGTTCGCCTCGACAGTGTATCTCGTCCACCGCCGCGAGGAGTTCCGCGCGGAGGACTACTGGATCGACCGCGTCCAAGAGAAGGTCGACGCCGGCGAGATCGAACTGATGCTCAACACCGAGATGACGGAGCTCCACGGAACGCCCGAGGAGGGGGTCGACCACGTCACGCTCGTCCGTCACCCCGAGGGACATCCGACGGAGAAACTCGACGACCCCGAAACCGAGGAGTTCGAGTTCGACGTCGGTGCGGTGTTCTACGCCATCGGCCACACGCCGAACACGGAGTATCTCGAAGAGACGGGCGTCGAGATGGACGCGGAGGGGTATCTCGAGACGAAGGGCGGCTTCGGCGGCGGGCAGACCGCCACCGACGTCGACGGCATCTTCGGAGCCGGCGACGTCGTCGACTACCACTACCAACAGGCCATCACGGCCGGCGGGATGGGCTGTAAGGCCGCCATCGACGCCGACGACTATCTGGAGGACCTCGAGCGCGCCGAGTCCGACGTCGGCGAACCTGCGACGGCCGAGTCCGACGACTGAGCACCGAGGCGTCTTTCGAATAAACCGACCGTTATCCCAGTCCGTCCACGAGACGGCTAGTCGCGTTCTTCGTCCGATTCCCACAGACCCTTTAGCGTCCACGCCCGAGAGCAGGGCATGGTCGACACCGAGACCTACACCATAGAAGGACCGAACGGCGACACCGATAGCATCGAACTCCCCGAGGGGCTCGTCGACGTCCTCTCCGAACAGGGCGAGGAACCTGCCACCGTCGTCGCAGAGATCACGCTCCTCTCGTTCGTCCAGCGCGCCCACACCATCGTCCACCACGCCGAGGGCGAGGTGCCGGACGACCTGCTGGAGATCAACGAGAAGGCAGAGGAACTGTTCGAGGAGCGCTTCGGCGTCTCGTTCGCCGAGGCGACGGGCCACGACCACTAACCCGACGACTGTCGCGTACTGTTTCTGACCCGACCGGCGGAGAGGCGAGCGTCAGATGAACGCCAGCGGCAGCATCACTGCCGCGCCGACGACGAGGCCGAACCCCAGTTCGGTTCTGCCGCCGCCGGGGACGTTCCGGCCCTGTTCGAGCGCCTCCGGGATGAACTCCGTGAGGACGAGATACACCATCGCGCCGGCGGCGAACCCGAATCCGAACGCGAGGAACTCGCGAGCGAGACGGACGAAGTAGAAGGCGATGACCGCGCCGACCGGCTGGGGGAGACTGGAGAAGACCGCCCACCAGACGAGTCTGGGGTTCGAGACGCCCATCGCCCGCAACGGGATGGAGACGGCGACACCCTCGGGGACGTTGTGGATGGAGATGGCGACGGTCATGAACACCGCCAATACGGGGACTGCGAGTCCGAACAACTCCACACCGCCTTCCAGTCCGAGGTCGGCGAAGGCGACGCCGACGGCGACTCCCTCCGGAAAACTGTGGACAGTCAGGATGCCGAGTATCAGGAGGAGTTTGCGGAAGTCCGCCTCTTCGTACTTCTGCGGTGCTACCGTCGACTCTTCGATCACGTCGTGAGCGACGATGACGAGACCGACACCCGCGAGTACACCTCCCGTGAGTTCGACGTGTTGTCCCGTGGCCAACCCTTCCGAGGCGAGTCCGAAGACCGACGCCGACACCATGATCCCGGAAGCCAGTCCCCAGAGGACGACGTTCCAACGGTCGCTGATGTCGTCGAAGATGAAGAACGGAACCGCACCGATTCCCGTCGCCAACGCGGTCACGAGTCCGGCGACGAAGACGAACACGAGCGATCCGAGGTCGACTGCCATACACCTCAGTTGGTTCGCGACGAGGATAAGTGTTATCAGAATAGTGATAAATTTTGGTCGGCCTAAGTTCTCGTCACTCGATCAGTAGGACTGTTTTAGTGGACAGTTGTGTCGAATGGACTGTTCTTAGGTAGCTGGCAACTATACGGGCAGCTATCGTACGATGAGTTGTATGGTTCGAGTAGACCGACGGGCAGGCGACACGGAGGATACATGTACAGCGCACTGACCACGATCCCACTCCAGTCGGGCGGTGGGTTTCTCTACTACGCACTGGTGTTCTTCGTGCTGGCACTGGTAGCCGCGCTCGTCGGCTTCCGCGGCGTCGCCGGCATCTCGATGAGTATCGCGAAGATATTCGTACTCATCTTCCTGGTACTGGCGGTGATCTCGCTCCTGCTGTGAGATGAGCGGCTGAGGCTAGTCGACGAACGAGTTTTTTTGACGGTGCCGCCGAGAGTACTGCCTGTCGACGACGTCGTCGTCCCGTTTCTCGACGTGGTTAGCGACACCCTCTCCCCACCCCATCTCATCCGGGTGCGACTCCGCTGGACCTCGGTCGCCGCAACAGTCTTGTCTCCTCAGTCACATCGTTCGGGTTCGGCTATGCACGAACAACGACAGGCGTCACGGTTCTCGAGGAACACGATCTCCACACGGAGCCTGCGTATCGACTCTTCGATCTCGCCGCCGAGGTCGGTGAGCTCACCGCCGACGCTACCGAGTCGAGCAGTTACGGCGCCACGCCGGCGGCGTTGGACGTGCACAGCGACGAACTGGGCAACGCGCTGTTCGCCCTGCTGGCGCTCGCCGACGAGCTGAATCTCGATGCGGGCGACGCGCTCGCAGAGTCGCCGACGAAGTACGAGCGTCGGATCGAAGCGAGCGGGATCGCCGGGTCCGACGAGTAACGCCTCTGCTGGAGACGACCTGCGTCGTGGCCGAGAGGCTCTCGGCTGTGCGGTGGATTCCGCCCTCACAACTTCAAATATCCGATTACAAATCTATAAGTTGTAGCGAACCAATCTAATATTTAGACTCGTCTAATTTAGAGGTCTCAAATGTCAGAGCTCGTCGATATCTTCGTTGCGTCCGTGCGTGACGGCTTCGTTCAGGTCAGTGCGTTCGTCGCCGTCACCGTTCTCGTGTTCAGTTACGTCCAGTACAAGACCGACGGAAGACTCGTCCGTCGACTCGAACAGAACCGAAAGGCGGGACCGCTGGTCGGTGCGCTGATGGGACTCACCCCCGGTTGTGGGGGTGCCATCGTGATGATGCCGCTGTACGTGCGCGGGAGCGTCTCGTTCGGGACGGTCGTCGCGACGCTCATCGCGACGGCCGGCGATTCGGCGTTCGTCATTCTCGCGCTCGCGCCGGAGGCGGCGCTGTACGCCTACTCCATCGCGTTCGTCTCGGCGGTCGTCTTCGGCTACGCCGTCGACACGGTCGGACTCGGCGTCGGTCGAATCGACCGCGCGGTCAGTCGCATCGGCCGGACGGTCACCGACGGTGGGTACGTGTCGCCGCCGATCGGGAGCCAGATCCACCACTACGAGGAGGCACAGGGGTGTGAGGTGTACGACGACGACCTGGCCCGCCACTCGTCTCTCCTGACGCCGCTGAGCCACGTCGCACTCGGCGCGTGGTGGATCGCGGCCACCGTTGCACTCGTCGCCGGTGTCCTCTACCTCCTGCGCGGTGCTCCCGAGGTACCGATAGTCGCAGAACCGACCTTCGCGGGGGCGTTCACCGTCTTCGGTATCACCGGGGCGGCGCTGTCGTTCTACCTCTACTTCGTCGGCCGCCACTACGTCGGCCACGGACACGTCGGGCGCGCGAAAGACACGTTCGCCAACGTCCAGGAGACGCTGACCCACGCGGCGATGGAGACGTCGTTCGTCACGGTGTGGGTCATCGGTGCGTACCTCGTCTACGAGTACGGTATCGTCTTCACCGGCATCGAGATACAGGCGGTCGCCGCCGCGGCTGGGCTGCTCGCACCCATCGCGGGCGCACTCGTCGGGTTGATCCCCGGCTGTGGGCCGCAGATCGTGCTCGCGACCGCCTACTCGCAGGGCGCGCTCCCGTTCTCTGCGCTGACGGCCAACGCCATCAGTCAGGACGGTGACGCGCTGTTCCCGCTGATCGCCATCGACAAGAAGGCCGCCGTCATCGCGAGCATCTACACGACGATTCCGGCGCTCGTCGTCGGCGTCGCGCTGCATCTCGCCTTCGGCCCGCTGTTCGGGTTCGGCGTGCTCGGTTGACGCGGCTGACACCTCTCTCCTCCGGCGAACGAGCAGTACGCACCCGACGAGACGGCGTGGGCGCACTCCAGTATCTCAGTGAGGGTTCGTCTCTCGCCTGTTTGGGCGGTCTCTCGAACTCCCGGTGGACAAACATCCTGATTTTCTCTCGTCTGTGGCGTGATGACAGAGTCCGTGAGACGGTTCACACACAGCAATTTATGCGCGTACGGCGGGAAGGCGAGACCGATGGGAGACCTATCCGAGTTGTTCGCGCCGGGACGGGTTGCCGTCGTCGGTGCGACAGAGCGTGAAGGGTCGGTCGGCCGAGCCATCGTCGAGAACCTCATGGAGGACTTCGACGGCGAGGTCGTGCCGGTCAACCCCAAGTACGACGAGGTGTTCGGCCTCCCCGCCGTCGCCGACGTCGGTGAGACCGACGCCGACCTCGCGGTCGTCGTCGTCCCGCCCCACATCGCTGTGGACGCGGTCCGACAGGCCGGTGAGGCGGGTATCCAGAACGTCGTCGTCATCACCGCCGGGTTCGGCGAAACCGGTAGTGAGGGTGCGGCGCGTGAACAGGAACTCACCGAGGTCGCCGAGGAGTACAACCTCAACCTCGTCGGACCAAACAGTCTAGGAATCATGAGTACGCCGAAAGGGATGAACGCCACTTTCGGCCCCGAGAACGCCACCTCCGGCAACATGTCGTTCATGAGCCAGTCGGGTGCCTTCATCACGGCCGTCCTCGACTGGGCGAACGACGAAGGCATCGGGTTCAAAGACGTCGTCTCGCTGGGGAACAAGGCCGTCCTCGACGAGTCGGATTTCATCGACGCGTGGGGGACCGACGAGCAGACTGACGTCGTCATCGGCTACCTCGAAGGCATCGAGGAGGGACGCGAGTTCATCGACACTGCTCGCGAGGTCACGCAGGACACGCCGATCGTGCTCGTCAAGTCCGGCCGGACGGACGCCGGGGCACAGGCCGCCTCAAGCCACACTGGCACCATCGCCGGCAGCGACCAGGCGTACGAGGCCGGCCTCGAACAGGCGGGCGTCATCCGCGCGGAGTCGGTGCAGGAGCTGTTCGACTCCGCACAGATGCTCGCCAACCAGCCGCTGCCCGACAACAAGGAGATCGCCATCATCACCAACGCCGGTGGTCCCGGCGTGATGTCGACGGACGCCGTCGGCGACTCGAGTCTCTCGATGGCGAGTTTCTCCGACGAGACGCTCGAAGCGTTCTCCGAGAAACTGCCCGAGGAGGGGAACATCTACAACCCGGTCGACATCGTCG
This sequence comes from Halogranum amylolyticum, assembly GCF_900110465.1. Lineage (GTDB taxonomy): Archaea > Halobacteriota > Halobacteria > Halobacteriales > Haloferacaceae > Halogranum > Halogranum amylolyticum. The sequence goes on along the minus strand of NZ_FODV01000009.1, from coordinate 82,546 downwards.
GCGACGCCGACAACGACCGGTTCCGAGAGGCGCTCGACGTCGCCCTCGCCGACGAGAACGTCGGAATGGCGCTCGTCTTGACGTGTCCGACAGCCGTGCTTGACTACGAGCAACTGGCCGAGGACACGGTCAAACTCCGCGAGGAACACGACAAGCCGGTCGCCGCCTGTTTCATGGGTGGCGAACGGGTCAAACCCGCCGCAGAGATCCTGCAGGACTCGGGGATTCCGAACTACTTCGATCCCTCGCGTGCGGTGTTCGCACTCGACTCGCTGGCCGACTTCGAGGAGATCAGTCGGCGCGAGTACGACGAACCGACCGAGTTCGACGTCGACCGCGAGCGTGCCCGCGATATCCTCGAATCCGTCGAGGGTCGTGACGACACCCGACTCGGTGTCGAGGCGATGGACCTGCTCGACGCGTACGGCATCGAGACGCCGCAGGGAGAGATCGTCGACTCGCCAGGCGACGCGCTCGACGTCGCCGAGACGATCGACGGCGGCGTCGTGATGAAGATCGTCAGTCCCGACATCCTCCACAAATCCGACATCGGCGGCGTGAAGGTCGGTGTCGAGAACGAGGACGTCTACGACGCCTACGAGGACCTCATCACACGCGCGCGGAACTACCAGCCTGACGCCAACATCATCGGCGTGCAGGTCCAAGAGATGGTGGACCTCGACGCTGGCGTCGAGACCATCGTCGGCATGAACCGCGACCCGCAGTTCGGGCCGCTTCTCATGTTCGGCCTCGGCGGCATCTTCGTCGAAGTGATGGAGGACACGACGTTCCGCGTCGCCCCCGTCGCCGAGAACGAGGCCCACGCGATGACAGAGGAGATCGACTCCGCGCCGCTGCTCCGTGGAGCCCGTGGTCGCGACCCCGTCGACGTCGACGAGGTCACGGAGACCATCCAGCGACTCTCCCAACTGGTCACGGACTTCCCGGCCATCCTCGAACTGGACATCAACCCGCTCGTCGCCCTGCCGGACGGCGCGCAGGCGGTCGACGTTCGACTGACCGTCGACCCCGACGAGCTATGACCCTTCCCGCCCACGATTCAGCCATGAACACGCTACTCGTCACCTCGACCCAGGACAGCACCGGAAAGACGGCCGTCACCCTCGCGCTCGGCCTCCTCGCACAGGAACGGGGCCTCGACGTCGGCTACATGAAGCCGAAGGGGACGCGCCTGCAGTCGAACGTCGGCAAGACGCTCGACCAGGACCCGATGCTCGCGCGCGAACTGCTCGATCTCGACGCCGAGATGCACCAGATGGAGCCGATCGTCTACTCGCCGACGTTCGTCCAGGGTGCCATCCGTGGACAGGAAGACGGCGACGAACTCGCCGAGATCGTCCGCGAGAACTACGACCAGCTCTCGGCCGACAAGGATCTCATGCTCGTCGAGGGTGCCGGCCGCTACACGACCGGCGGCATCATCGATCTCACCGACCCCGAGATGGCCGGGCTGCTCGACGCGCAGGTGCTGCTCGTCGCCGACTACACACAGCCGGGAGACATCGACGAGGTACTCGCCGCCGCAGACGACATCGGCGACGACCTCGCCGGCGTTCTGTTCAATCGCGTCACCGACTCCGTCTACGACGAACTCGAGACGGAGGTCGTCCCGTTCCTCGAACAGCGCGGCATCGACGTGCTGGGCGTGCTCCCGCGGAAGCGCGAACTCGCCGGCGTCACCGTCGAAGGGCTCGCACAGGAACTTGGAGCGGAGATCGCCACGAACGTCCCGACCGACGCCTTCGTCGAGCGGTTCCTCGTCGGCGCGATGAGCGGCGACGCCGCGCTGCGCTACTTCCGCCGGACGAAAGACGCAGCGGTCATCACGGGCGGCGACCGCTCGGAGATCCACACCGCGGCGCTCGAAGCGCCCGGCGTGAAGGCGCTCATCCTCACTGGTGGACACCGACCACCGGCCGCAGTGCTCGGCAAGGCCGAGGAGAAGGGCGTCCCCGTCCTCCTCGTCAACGCGGACACGATGTCGGTCGTCGACCGCGCTGAGGATCTCATCCGCAGCGGTCGAACCCGCGACGAGGAGACCGTCGGCTTGCTCCGCGACCTGCTCTTCGAGCACGCGGACGTCGACGCGCTCGTCCCCCCCGCTGCCGACGACGAGTAGCGCCGACCCACATTCGACTTCTCGATTCTTTCGGCGACGCGAGCGACGGCCTCGTCGGTCACAAGGCGAACAGACGGCACGGAGACACGCGAGACGGTGTGCCGTACACCCGCAGGCCGTCACGCGGTGACCGTCAGATCACACCGTCGGTGGCCCCGTCCTCCGGGATGAAGATTCGGACGACCGCATCGACGGCGAGAGGAAGTTTCAACGGCGTCGGCCCCGACGACCGGAACGATGACTGGGAGGACGACCGAGCCGTGCCGGTGACCGATGCCTTCGGTCGCATGTGTCGCGACTACGCTCGCGACGAACTCGCCGCACCACCGACGTACCACCGCGACGACGGTGAGACGAACGAGGCTCATCTCGGACACTACTTCGACCAGTACGACGAGTGGGCCGAACTCGACCGGGTCGCCGTCGACGCCGTAGAAGGAGTCGACGCCGAGACGACCCACTCGGCGTCGGTCCCGCGAACGCTCGATCTCGGCTGTGGCGTCGGCCGGACGATGCTCCGCCTCCAGTCCGTCGGTCACGACGTGCTTGGGGTCGACGTGAGCCCCGGTGCCGTCGCCGTCACCCGCGAACGTGGCGTCGAACGCGCGGCCGTGATGGACCTGTTCTCGCCCGCGACGGTCGGCCCGTTCGACGCGGCGCTCGTCGTCGGCCAGCAGTGGTGTGCCGCCGGCACACGAAACCGGTTCCGCCGACTGCTCTGTGACCTCGCCGAGGTCGTCCGTCCAGGTGGGACGCTCGTCGGCGACGTCGCCGACCCGACGGAGGCTCCACCGGAACACGAGTCGTACATGGCCGACCACCGGGTCGCTCCAGGCGTCGTCACCCGACGGTTTCGGCTGGCTTACGACGGCGAGTTCGACCCGTGGGTCACGCTGCTCATGCTCTCGATCGATCGGTTTCGAGAGGTCGTCGCCGACACGCCGTGGACTGTCTCCGACGTCCACCGCGACGGCGGTCGATACGTTGCCGTCCTTCGGCGCCAACCGGAGTAGACGACGGGTCGACGCTCGACGACGTGTAGGGATTGTCGCTCGGCCGGAGGACCGGGTGATCCTGAACCTAGTGTTCATGTGCGAGAACGTGACCACCAGCCGTATGAGCTGACGACGTGCGGCGAAGCGTCCCGCGGGTGCGTGGTACATCGCTTCGCCGGCAGACCGACCGATCGTGCCACCTACTTGCCCTCTCTACTCGCCGTCGAGTCGAATCATTCCCTTCACCGTCTCGGGTTCCTGCGCTCGCCGGAACGCCGCGTCGACGTCGTCGAGGCCAGCCTCGAAGTCGACGATCCCCGCCACGTCGACCGCGCCGTCGGCAAGCAGATCGATGGCGGCGGGGTAGGTGTTCCGGTAGCGGAACGAGCCGAAGACGTCGAGTTCGTTGTCGATGATCTCGTTGGTGTCGAACGGCATCTCCCCGTCCGGTGCCAGTCCGACGAGGACGACCGACCCACCACGGCGGACGGCGTCGAACGCACTCTGCACGGCCGGCGGTGCGCCGGAGGCCTCGATCACGACGTCGACACCCCGTCCGTCCGTCGCCTCGTCGACGGCTGCCACGAGGTCTTCCTCGCTCACGTCGACCGTCAGGTCCGCTCCGCGTTCCTCCGCGAGTGTGAGCTTCTCCGGTACTACGTCCGAGATGACGACCTCCGTCGCGCCGGCGGCGCGGACTGCCTCCATCGCGAGCAGCCCGATGGGGCCACAGCCGGTGACGAGCACCGAGTCGCCGACGCCGACGTTCGCCCGGCGGGCGACGTGGATGCCGACCGACAGCGGTTCGACGAGCGCTCCCTCGTCCAGCGAGACGCCGTCGGGCAGCGCGTACGCGAAGTCGGCGGGCCAGGCGACGTACTCGGCGAACGCGCCGTCGTCCGGCGGCGTCGCCATGAACGTCACGTCGGGACAGAGGTTGTACTCGCCGCGCGAACAGTGCTCACACCGCCGACAGGGGACACCCGGTTCGAGCGTGACCCGCTCGCCGACGCGAGCGTCGTCGACGTCCTCGCCGACAGCGACGACCTCGCCGGCGCTCTCGTGGCCCAGGACCAGCGGGCTGTCGACGACGTAGTCGCCGATCCGGCCGTGTTCGTAGTAGTGGACGTCGGAACCACAGATGCCGATAGAGCGCATCCGAACCACCACCTCGTCGGCCGCCGGCGTCGGTCGGTCGCGTTCTTCGAGCGTCAGTTCGAGGTCGGGCGAAAGGACAGCGACGCGCATAGCAACACCGGGGGTCGGACAGATGATAAACGTATGCGCTGCGTCACCGCTGCCCGTAACTCCAAGAACGTCGGGACCGAAGGGGGGGACATGGCTGCTGTCAAGCGCACGCTGTTCCGGTTCCGTCGCGGAAGCGACGACGAGAAGGAGTACGAGAGCGACGCGGCGGCGACGGTCGTCGTCGACGCGCCGACAGACGTCGCCGAGCGTAGCTTCGACGAGGGAGGAGGGACGGACGAGGCCGACGAGACGGACGACGGTCCGGGTCGCCCCACCGCGTGGATCGGCCTCGCCGTCGCCTCGCTCGGCGGGTTCGCCGCGGCAGTCTACAAAATCCTCCAGCACCGGAAGGCCGCGAAAGAGGCCGCGAAGGAAGAGCCGTGGCGAGTCGAGGAGGAGTCGTCTCGCCTCCCCGACGACGCGGGGACGGCGTCGCTCGTCGGCTTCGTCTTCCTCGCCGTCGTCAACGCCGTCGGCAAGCGGTTCGAGCGCGACCCGTGGGCGGAGGAGTGACTACCGCCACCCACGGTCGGTGTCGTTCAGTCGCTCACAGCCGTCGTCGGTGACGACGACGAGATCCTCGATGCGGACGCCGAACTCGCCGGGGAGGTAGACGCCCGGTTCGACGCTGAACACCATCCCCGCCTCGAGTTCGACGTCGCTGTCGGCGACGATGTACGGCTCCTCGTGGACGTCGAGACCGACGCCGTGGCCGGTTCGGTGGATGAACCGCTCGCCGTAACCCACCGCCTCGACAACGTCGCGTGCGGCGGCGTCGACTGCGCCCGCAGCGACGCCCGGTTCGACGACGTCGACGGCCGCCTGCTGAGCCTCGCGAACCACGTCGTGGACCTCGACGAACTCGGTCGGCGGGTCGCCGGCGAAGACGACTGTCCGCGTCTGATCGGAGGGGTAGCCGTCGACGCGAGTCCCGAAGTCGAGGACGACCGGGTCGCCGGCTTCGATTCGCCGATCGCCGTGGCTGTGGTGCGGCTTCGCGCCGTTCGGCCCGGAGCCCACGATGATTTCGAAGGAGGAACCGTCACCACCGGCGTCGACCAGTCGGCGTTCGATCGTCGCGGCGAGTTCCGCCTCGGTCGTTCCGAGTACGTCGTCGCCCAGCGCGCGAACGTCGCCGACGACGCGGTCGGCGACGCGGCCCGCACGGCGGAGCGCGTCCAGTTCGGCTTCGTCCTTCCGCAGTCTGAGCGGCGCGACCACCTCGCTCGCGAGTCCGAACGACGCGTCCGGCAGTATCCCGCGAAGGTCCTGCGTGAACCGTGCCCACATCGTGTCGTCGACGAGGAGCCGTCCCCCTTCGAGATCGAGGTCGGTCGCGACCGCTCGGAGCGATTCGCGAGGGTCCTCGTCGTCGCTCCACGTGCGCACGTCGTCGATCCACGACGTCTCGCGGATCTGCTCGGCGTAGAGGTCGGGGACGAGAAAGACGGGGTCGCCGTCGGCGGGAACGAAGAGCAGCAGGTGACGCTCACCGGGTGACTCGCTGAACCCCGACAAGTAAAACAGGTTCTGACTAGGGAATAGGACGAGAGCGTCACCCGCGCCGTCGCGGAGTCGAGACTGACAGTCGCGAGTGCGGCGTTCGAACGGTGTCATCTCCCGTCACTACTCTCGGACGGACGAAAGAGCTAGCGCTCTCAGCGGGATCGGCGTCTGTCGACCGTTCGGGACGCCGAGAGTAGCAGCCGACCGTATCCTTTTGTCCACCGCCGACGTCACACCACAGATATGTCCTGGTACGCCCTCACGACGCTCGACGATGCCCGTCGAGCGACGACGTCGCTGCTGCTCCCCGTCGACATCGGCCGTTGGCTTCGACTGGCGCTTATCGCTTTCTTCGTCGGCGGACTCGGCGGCGGGAGCGGTGGCGGTGGTGGCGGACAGGGAACAGTCAACTACTCGTTCGACGAGCCCCTCCCGGGGTTCGTCGACGGGGTCCCCTCGGTCGACGCGCTGCCGGTCAGATCACTCCTCCCGATGGTGGCCGTGGTCCTCGTCGTGCTGGCGCTCCTCGGCTTCGGCTATCTGCTCGTCGGATCCGTGCTGGAGTTCGTCTTCGTCGACGGTGTCAGTCGTCGTAGCGTCCGCATCCGTGCGCCGTTCCGAGAACATCTCCACCTCGGGCTGCGACTGTTTGCGTTCAGAGTGCTCGTCGGACTGCTGATACTCGCACTCGTTGCGATCCCGCTCGCAGGCGCAGTTCTCGGTGGGGTCGGTCTCTCGCCGGCGCTGTTCCTTCTCGCACTCCCCGTCCTCCTCGTGGTCGGACTCGTGGCGCTCGTCGTCGGCGTCGTCCTCCAACTGACGACCGACCTCGTCGTTCCGACGATGCTCGCGGAGGACCGTGGCGTGCTCGACGGATGGCAACGCGTGTACCCGCTGCTCCGGAGTGAGTGGGAACAGACTGCACTGTATGTGCTCGTCCGGTACGCGCTCGCCATCGGTGCGGCCATCGTCGTCGGACTCGTCGTCGTCCTGCTGGCGCTCGTCGTCGCACTCCCGTTCGTCGTCGTCGGTGGAGTTCTCTACGTCGCGCTGCTCTCGACAGGCGGTCTCGGAACGGTTGGCTGGTTCGTCCTCGGCGTCGTCGGTGCGCTCTACGGGCTCTCGGTAGTCGTCGTCGGTCTGTTCGTCCAGGTACCGGTGGTGACGTACTTCCGGTACTACGCGCTGTTCGTGCTCGGCGAGTTCGACCCGGCGCTCGACCTCGTGGCGTCGGTACGGGCGGACGTCGGCGACGCCAGTGACCGAACCGACGCGACCGGGTGAGGACGGGAGGGGGTCGCCAGGGTCGCCGGGCGTCTTAGCGTTCGATCTCCATCACACGGGCCGCACACGCGTCGCAGTCGTAGGTGACGACGTCGACCGTCCGGCAGCACGACTCGACGTGGTCCTCGCTGAACAGGAGCTCACCGCCGCAGTCCGGGCACCGCTCGACGAAGAGTCGAAGCCCCGAGAGCAACTGCCCCTGCTCGGCCCGCGAGAGGTCGTCCCAGTTCGACGCCCGATCGCGGAGCAGGGGGATGGCCGCGACGTCGGCGACGAGCGCGGCCGTCGACGGCCAGCGTGCGACCAGTCTGTCGCCGTCGAACACGCGACAGACGTCCGTCCCCCGTTCGACGGCCGGGTCGTCCAGTTCCAACAGCGACCCGACGCGGCGCTCGAGGTCGCCGCGGACGCGTGTGATCTCCTCGTCCCACGCCGTCTCGAACTCGTCGGTGATCCGCAGGTCGTCGTCGGCCGGTTCGACGGCGTCGACGGCGAGCAGTTGCGCCTCGACGTCGAGATCCGCGTCGAGTGCGACCGTCGGCCTCTTGTCGAACCACTGGAGCACCTGCTCCGGGAGATACCGCTTCGTCAGCGTCGGCGTCCCGGGGACGAGATAGCCGCGGAGATAGATCGCGAGAAGCGACACGCCGGCGACGACGACGCCCAGCGGCGTGAACGAGACGCCGACGGCGACACTGAGGACGACCGCGATCGCGAGGTTGACCACTGTACACGGGGTACACCGGTTCTCGCCGGTGTACTCGGGCTGTCTGTACCGATCGAGTCGACGCCGGACGGTGGTACGCATGGCGCGAAAGAGTCACGCAGTAGTCAAATGTGTGTCGCCGCCATCTCGTCTACGGGTCGTCTACAGCGAGACCGTGACGACAGTCCAACCGGAAGGTAACGACCCGTTAGTTCGATCGAAACTCGTCTTACCGGACAGCTTAGTTAAGTTCCCACGGCACAAGCTGGCGGGCATGGCGTTCGAGTGGGAGTCGATCTTCGAGTGTGGAAACTGCGGAGTCACTGAGAGATCGGCCGCCGTCGACTCCGACTGCCTCGGTTACCCGGTCTGTCCGCGTTGCGGACGGACCGACGGTCCGCTGGCCGAACAGACGTGAGAACGACCAGTGGGTCGGCCCGTGGATGCCGTTCGACGCTGTCGAGTCGTCGCCTCGTGGCGAGTAGTTTGTTATCGGTGGCGGTCGAAACGAGCCTCATGAGTTGGACAGAGTCCACATCCGACGACGCGACGACCGAGTGGGAACGCTCCGACGGCCACGCGAACATCCGCATGCGACGTCGCCACGACGGGAGTTTCACCGTCCGGTTCGACCGCCTGTTTCAGGCCCCCGAGGGGCAGTTCTACCAGCGGGAGACCGCTCAGACGGAGGAGGCCGCCAGAGCCATCATCGCAGCCTGGCAGACCGAGTTCGACGTCGAGTAAGCTCTTCTCTCCTCAGTAGTGTCCGAGCACTCCATCTCGGCGAGCCTTGTCGCTCGCGTGTCGGAACGCGACGTAGCCGACGACGGTGTAGCCGACTGCCGTCGCGACGAGAACGGCGAGGTCGACCGGAGCGAACTCCCAGAGCCGAACGCCTCCCTGCATCGCACGCTGGAGGAGGTGGCCACCCTGTGCCAGCGGGAGCAGGCGGAGAAACGGGTAGGCTTCGACGGGTGCAGCGATGAGGAGGATGAACGCGAACTGGACGAGTTGGAAGACGTTCTCGATACGCTTGTAGACGAGCGCCAGTCCGCCGAAGACGAACCCGACACCGACCGCGGAGCCGAGCGTGAACACCACGACCGGGACGACGGTCAACGGGTCGACGGCGAGCGAGCGACCGGTCGTGAGCAGCATCGACGCGAGGATGAACCCGCCGTAGACGAGACTCACGAGGAGGTTCACGCCGACTCTCACCGCCATCACCCGTCCGAACCCGTACGGCGACATGTAGAGCTGTTCGAGCGTCCCCCACTGTGCCTCGCGCGTGATCGCCCACGAGAGACCGGCGTAGGCGGTCACGGACATCGTAAACAGGAAGAAGCCGACGATGAGACCGCCGAGCGAGTCGCTCACGGCCGCTCCGCCTACCGCCCGTCCGCCGAAGAAAAGCAGCGCGAAGAAGATGTACAGCCCGACGAGTTGTGACGCCGTGTTCAGTGGGTAGCGCGTGAGGAGGATGACCTGTTTCCGCGCGACCGCACGGACGAGGACGCTCGTCCGCATCAGACCTCACGCTCCGTCAGCCGGAGGAAGGCGTCTTCGAGGTCCGGGTCGACGCTCGTCACGTCGTGGACTGCACAGCCCGCAGCGAGGAGATCGCCGAGCAGTGCGTGCAGGCGTTCGCCGTCCGAGAGTGCCGTCTCGAACTCGACGGTGTCGCCGACCGTCTCCCACTCGTCGGTCGCGACGTCGTAGGTCGAGGAGAGTCGCTCACGCGTCGCCCGCGACGGGAGCGAGTCGAGCGTGAACCGGTATCGCTTGCTGCGAAAGAGGTCGACGAGGTTCCGGACGGTGTCGTCGGCGACGACGCTCCCCTCGTTGACGACGACGACTCGGTCGCAGACGTCCTCGACGACGTCCATATCGTGGCTCGAGAGGACGACCGTCATCTCCTCTTGTTCGGTGAGCCGGCGAAGCTCCCGTCGAAGGTCCATCGAACTCTCGACGTCGAGACCGAGCGTCGGTTCGTCGAGGAACGCGACTCGGACGTCTCGCGAGAGGGTACACGCCAGTGCCACCTTCTGTTTCATCCCTCGCGAGAGGTCGTTGACAGCTACGTCGGCTTTCTCCGCCAGACCGAACTGATCGAGCAGTCGGTCGTGACGCTCGCGGACCTCGGTCGGCCGGTGGCCCGCGAGTCCGGCGAAGAACTCGAGGTTCTCGCGGACGCTGAGTCGCCAGTAGACGTTGCGCGCCCCTTCGAGCATCGCACCGACGCGTCCGTACGCCGCCGTCGGGTCGGTGTGGACGTCGATGCCGTCGACACGGGCGGTCCCCGAGGTGGGGACGACGAGTCCGAGCATCGACTTGATGAGCGTCGTCTTCCCCGCTCCGTTCGGTCCGAGCAGTCCGACGACGGTCCCGGCTTCGACGTCGAAGGAGACGCCGTCGACGGCGACGACGTCGCCGTAGGACTTCGTGAGCTCTCGGACGGAGACGGCGGGGGAACCCTCGGACGACGTCGGCGAGGTCGTCTCTGCCCCGTCGCGGGCGGGTACCGTGGAGGGCTGTCCCATGATACCGTCTCTGGGGACGGACCGCGGTTAACGCTTCTGACGGCAGCGGGTGACGTTCACGCGGTTGACTCGCCATCTGCGACGAGACGCGTCCGTCCGAGGTCGCTCCCGAGTGCGAGCGCCGCGACCCCGGCGTAGCCGACGCCGAGACAGCGGACGACGAACGCCCAGAGCGCCGCTTCGAGGTTCGAGACGCGGTCGAGGCCGTCGTAGTGGAGTGGGAAGCACCACCACGACGACGAGTTGCAGGCCGGTGTCGCGGAGTGCTCGCGGCGCGGTGACGAAGAGAAACGACCCGAGTCCGACGACGATTCCGAACAGGAGGGTGCGAGCGAGTTCGATGGGGAGCGCCATCGGCTCTCCGGTTCACGCGACGTCCTTTTACACAGTCCGGTCGCTACTGGAACCGCTTCGTCGTCTCGATGAGCGGATGTCGCGCGTAGTCGACGACGTCGATATCGTCGATCGACTGCAACCCCTCCTTCTCGGCCGTGCGCTGCATCCCGAGTTCGACGTCGTCGTCGACGACGATGACGTAGGCGTCCATCTCGCCGATGTCGATCCGGTGGGCGCCCATCACGCGGTGGTGGCCGTCCGCCAGCAGCAGCGTCCCGTTGTTGTCGATAACGACGAGCGGTTCCGCGAGGCCGCGTTCGAGTTCGTACTGTCGGCCCGCCAGTTCGTCGGCGTAGACGCGGGCCTGCGTCGGAATGAGTCTCTCCAACTTGACCCGCCGTTTCTCCTGTCTGACGCCGATACCGTGGATCTGTTCGAGCGTCCGCATCAGTTTCCCCACCTTCTCGGGAGTCGCCCGCTCGATCTGACTCCGGACGACGTCGGTGTTCGAGATGATGCCGACGAGGTTGCTCGCGTCGTCGACGACGGGGAGTTTCTGGATCCCCGACCGGAGGATGACTCGGGCGGCGTCCGTGACGGCCATATCCGGGTGGGCGACGATCAGATCGTCGGTCATCACGGTGAAGATCGGTGCCTCGTCGTCGGTGAGAAGCAGATCGCGGGCCGTCACGAACCCCTCGACGCGGCGACCCTGACAGACGGGAAAGCCGTTGTGTCCGTCGCTCTCGACGATACGACGGGCGACGTCCGCGACCGTATCGTCAGGAGAGACGGTCTGGACGTCTCGCGTCATATACTCTTTCACGGTTGCCTTCCCACTCATTGCCGGGGATACGTCACTCGATAGCAAAAGGCTGGTGCCCTCCGGGGTCATGCGTCGCTCTCGTCGTCGTCTTCGGTCGTGTCGCCTTCAGCCGGGTCGCCGACGAGCTCCGTCGTCGAACCTCGACGCGTCCCGGCGCCGACGGTCTCCTCTCCGGTCGACGGCGGCTCTCTCCCCCGGTCGTCCTCGGTCGGATACTCGAAGGCGAGACTGGGACCGATGTCACGGTCCGGTGCGGTCGGTGCGTCGCCGAGCGTCTCGAAGAACCGTCCGGAGATGATCTCGTGGACAACCCCCTCTAACGACTGTTTCGAGTCGGCACCGACGTCGCCGAGGATACCGAGCGGGATCTGTGCGCCGGCCATGTCGGCGTGACCGCCCGCGCTCCCGATCTGGTCGAACGCGTCTCTGAGCGTCTCACCGAGGTCGAGGTCCGCACCGCGTGCGCGGCCGGAAGCGTAGACGGTCCCGTCCATGAACCCGTAGACGAGCGTCGTCGTGATTCCCTCCATGTTGAGCAGATGCTCTGCGGCCTGTGCCAGCGCGTCTCGATCGCGGATCTCGCCGACCGACGAGGCCAGCGCCGACCCCTGCAGTTCGCGGTTTCGGATGGCTCGAGCGATGGTCTCGAACACCTCCGCGTTCATGCTGGGCGTCTCGACCCGTTCGAGGACGGTCGCGTCGACGAACTGCAACAGGAACGCCGCCGCCTCGAAGTCCGTCCCAGACACCTCGCGAGTGAAGTCCTTCGTGTCGACGCGGATCCCGTACAGTAGCGCCGTCGCGACCGTCCGGTCAGGCGTGAGCCCGAAGAACTCCAGATACTTCGCGAGGAGCGTGCTCGTCGCGCCGACGTCGCTCCGGAGGTCGACGAAACGGGCTTCGACCGGTGCACGCGGCGGGTGGTGGTCGATGACGATGTCGACGGTCGTCTCCGTCGGGAGTCCATCGTTGACGCCCGGCCGGGAGTGATCGACGAGGGCGATACCGTCGTAGTCGTCGAGATCCGCCTCGGAGTCGAGTCCGCGCATCTGGATGTCGAGGAGGTTGACCAACGCCCGGTTCTCCTGGTGGGAGATCTCGCCGAAGTAACAGGCGTCGGCGTCGACGCCGACGGACTCGGCCAGCCGCGAGAGTGCGAGTGCGCTGGCGATGGCGTCGGGGTCGGGGTTGTCGTGGGTGACGACGGCGAGCGGTCCCTCGAGATCGCGGAGGACGGTCAACAGTTTCCGCATCCGTCGAGCGCCGTCGCCCGTCGAGACGTTCAGCACGCGGTCGACCACCGTCCGTTCGGGGTCGACGACGCGGTCCGCGACCGCGTCGATGGCCGTCTTCGTCTCCTCGCCCGCACCGAACCCCGTCGAGACGACGAAGAGGGCGTCGGGGAACTGCTCGCGGGCGGCGGTCGCCGCAGCACGGTTGCGCTCGGGGTCGTCGGCGGCGACGATGACGATGTCGGCCCGCTCGGGATATCTCGACGGGTCCGTCGGGTCTGCCACCGTCGCTCTGACGTGTTCGTCACGGAGTGCCGTCACCCGACTCTGCTCGTCGGTGATGACGTGCAGGCGTCCGGACCAGCCGATGGCCCGTTCGACGATGTCGTGACCGACGGAGCCACAGCCGAGTACCAACCGACTGACCATATCTGAGTCGTAGCACTGCCGATTCAAAACCCTACCGTCACGCGGATTCGGCGTCGCGAGCGCCGACGAACGGATCGGTCAGTCGGCGCTCGCACGTGGGTGAAACGGGAGAGGGGACCGTCGGGCGGTGAACGGAAGAGAACTCGGGGTGGTGTTACGCGAACAGCGCCGTGGCGACCGACTGAGCGACCTCGATGACCGGCCCGAAGCCGGGTAGGAGCAGGAGGGTACCGAGTGCCGCGATCATCACGGCCGCGTAGAGACCGAGCGGTTTCGAGGCGATCTCGAACTCGCGAGTGGCGTCTTCGATCCACATCGCCTTGACGACGCGGGAGTAGTAGAACAGCGACAGCGCGCTGTTGATCGCCCCCACGGCCGCGAGCCACCAGAAGCCGGCCCCGATGGCGCCGGCGAACAGGAAGTACTTCGAGAAGAACCCGCCGAACGGCGGCAGGCCCGCGAGACTGAACATGAACACCGTCATCGCCGCGCAGGCGACGGGTGCCTGTGAGCCCAGTCCGTTGAAGTCCTCGAAGCGACGGCCGACGTTCCAGTGCTCGGTCAGAGCGATGAACAGGAACGCGCCCGTGTTCATGAACCCGTAGACGAGCAGGTGCGCCATGCTGGCACCCATCACGTTGCCGTTCTGAGCGCTCCCCGCCGACAGCGCGGCGAGACCGATGAGCGCGTAGCCGGCGTGACCGATGCTGGAGTACGCGAGCATCCGCTTGACGTTCTCCTGGGTCGCCGCAGCGAAGTTACCGAGCGTCATCGTGACGACGGCTAGCACCTGGAACAGCAGCACCCAGTCGATCCCCTGCGGGATGGCCGTCAGCGCGAACGCCTCGGTGAAGACGCGGAAGGCGACGGCGAACCCGGCCGCCTTCGACGCCGACGAGAGGAACGCACTGATCGGGGCGGGTGCGCCCTCGTAGGCCTCCGGCGCCCAGAAGTGGAACGGGACGGAGGCGGTCTTGAACGCGAACCCGCCGGCGATCATCAGCACGCCGACGCCGGCGACGCCGACGAAGTCGGTTCCGGAGAGCGCCTCGGCGACGTCGCCGAAGACGAGCGACCCCGTCGCGGCGTAGACGAGGCTGATACCGAACGCGAACACCGACGAGGAGACCGCGCCGATGAGGAAGTACTTCAGCCCCGCCTCGACGCTCCCGCGGTTCTTCTTGAGGAACGCGACGAGCGCGTACGAGGGCAGCGAAGCGAGTTCCAGCGAGACGAACGCCGTCGCCAGCGAGTTGGCGCTGGCCATGAGCCCCATGCCGGTCGCCGCGAGTATGACCAGCGTGTAGAACTCCGCCTGGTGGGCGTCCGTCCGGAGGTAGTCGTAGCTCGCGATGGTCACCATCGCCGTGACGCTGGCGAAGATGGCCATGAAGAACAGCGCCATCCCGTCGACGACGAGCGCGTCGCCGTACAGCGAGATGCCGCCGCCGGTCGACACCTGTCCGGTCCCCGCGGTGAGGAACCAGCCGGCAAGACCGAGCGACGTCAGCGACCCGACGACGGAGATGCCGGCGAGTGCGGTGCTGTTGGTCGAATCCGGGTCGATGCTGTCGACGACGAGCAGGAGCAGCGCCGTCAGCGCCAGTGCGAACACCGGTGCCAGCGCCATCCAGTTGGGCAGTTGCGACTGCAGCAACATCAGAGCCCACCTCCTGGGAGAATCGGGTTAACCGCGTCGGTGATCATTGTGAAGAACAGGTCCGGAGCGACGCCGAGCGCGATGACGAGCACCAGAAGCGTCGCCAGCGCGAGCGTGTCGTGGACGGGTGCGCGACCGACCGGGTAGTCGGTCTCGAGTCGGAACGACCCGAACAGGGTCCGCTGCATCGCGAGCAGCAGGTAGCCTGCGACGATGACGATGCCGAACATCGCCGCCGCCGTGAACACGGGCGCGAAGGGAAGCGACTGCGAGCCGAACGAACCGACGAAGATGAAGAACTCGCCGGCGAAGCCGGCCATCAGCGGCAGCCCCATGTAGCCGAACGCGCCGGCGACGAAGATGCCCGCCGTGATGGGCATCCGGTCGGCCATGCCGGACATGTCGCCGACCATCCGCGTGTGCGTAGTGTTGTAGATGACGCCGACGGCCATGAACATCAGACCGGAGATGAGCCCGTGGGCGATCATCTGGAACGTCGCGCCGCCGACCCCGTACACCGTGTAGGCGACGAGGCCGAGGATGACGTACCCCATCGACGAGACGGAGGAGTACGCGACGATGCGCTTGAGGTCCTGCTGGGCCAGCGCGAGCATCGCGCCGTAGATGACGCTGAGTGCCGCGACGACGGCGATAGGGATCGCCAACGCGGTGGCGGTCTCCGGCAGCATCGTGAAGTTGAACCGCAGCAGGGCGTACGTCCCCATCTTCAGGAGGACGCCGGCCAGCATCACCGAGGCCGGGGTCGGAGCTTCGACGTGAGCGTCCGGCAGCCACGTGTGCAGCGGGACGATTGGCACCTTGACGCCGAAGCCGATGAACATCGCCACGAAGGCGACGGTCCGCAGCGTCGTGGCGTCGAGGCCCCCGAACCCGCCGAGTTCGCCGCCGCGGAGCGCCTGTGCGATCTCCGGCAGTCCGAGCGACGAGATAGAGTCGCCGAGGCCGAACACGAGCGCCATGAACCCGATGAACATCAGGAGCGACGCGACGTTCGTGTAGACGAAGAACTTGATCGCGGCGTACTTACGGCGCGGACCGCCCCAGACGCCGACGAGCAGGTACATCGGGATGAGCACGGCCTCCCAGAAGACGAACCACATGAAGAAGTCCAGCGCCGTGAAGACGCCGATGAGGTTCGCCTCCATGAACAGGAAGAGGCCGTAGAACTGCGACTGTCGGCTGTCGATCGGCGTCCACGCGCTGACGATCGCCAGCGACGTGAGCACCGTCGTGAGCACGATGAGCGGCATACTGATGCCGTCGACGCCGGTGTGCCACGAGAGTTCGTAACCCGCGAGGCTGAGCCACGCGAACGATTCTTCGAACGCGAGCGACCCGCCAAGCAAGGCGTTGCCGCTCGCGTCGTACTGACTCCACATGAAGAGGCTCCCGAGGATGGGAACCAGACTGAGTCCGAACGCCAGCTTGCCGGCGACCCGGTTCGGGGCGACGAAGGTCACCAGCGCAGCGACGAACGTGAACGCGATTAGTGCTTCGACGATCATAGGAACCACCCTCCGAGCAGGCCGAAGACGAGCAGAAGTACGGTCAGTCCCAGCGTGAGGAGCATCGCGTAGTTACTCACGACGCCCGTTTGGAGCTGTTTGACGCGGCTCCCGGAGAACAGGCTCACGCTGGAGACGCCGTTGACGACGCCGTCGATGACGCCCTGGTCGAACTTGTCGGCCGCGCGGGAGACGGGCAGCGTGAGTCCCGTCGCCAGCCAGACCTGATACTCGTCCTGGTAGTAGTTGTTGTACAGCAGCGTCTTGATACCGCCGAGCTTGTCGGTGTGTTCGACCGGCTCGGGGACGTTGTACAGTACGTGTGCGAGCGCGACGCCCGCGAGTGCGAGCGTCAGCGAGACGCCACCCGAGATGAGCGCCGTCCCGAGTTCACCGCCGGCGAGCGTGCCGACGCTGTAGTGGGCGAAGTCGTGCGTGAGTTCGCCGTAGTGCTCGCTGGTGAGTCCGGCAGGACCGTGTCCGAGCCACTGGTGCAGGAACTCGATCTCGGCACCGGTGAGTTTCGCGACCGGAACCATGTTGACGAAGCCGGCGACGACCGCCAGCACGCCGAGCACCGTCAGCGGTCCCTTCACGTTCCAGCCCACGCCGTGCGGGTCACGCGCGGTGTCGGTGCGGGCCTTCCCGTGGAAGGTGAGGAACACCATCCGGAAGGTGTAGAAGCCGGTGAAGAAGACGGCGAGCAGCCCCATCGCCCACGCGCCGAACAGCAGCGGACTGCCCCCCAGTCCGTGGACGAGCGCCTCGTAGAGCACCTCGTCTTTGGACCAGAAGCCCGAGAACGGGAAGATGCCGGCGAGTGCGAGCGATCCGGCGAGGAACGTCGCGTAGGTGACGGGCATCTTCTCTTTCAGGTTGCCCATGTCCCACATGTCCTCGTTGTGGTGCATCGCGATGATGACCGACCCCGCCCCGAGGAACAGCAGCGCCTTGAAGAACGCGTGCGTCATGAGGTGGAAGGTCGCCGCGATGTAGCCACCCGACCCCAGCGCGAGCATCATATAGCCGTACTGGGAGATGGTGGAGTACGCGAGCACCTGTTTGATCTCGCGCTTGACGACGCCCATCGTCGCCGCGAACAGGGCGGTGAAGCCGCCGATGAACGCGATGATGGCGAGCCCCGTCGGCGAGAGCGCGTAGAAGCCGTACATCCGAGCGACGAGGTACACACCGGCTGCGACCATCGTCGCCGCGTGGATGAGCGCGGAGACGGGCGTCGGACCCTCCATGGCGTCCGGAAGCCACGTGTGCAGCGGGAACTGCGCGGACTTGCCGACGACGCCGCCGAGGACGAGCAGTCCGACGATGGTGAACCACGTCTGCGGTTCGAAGCCGAACGTGTTGGCGCTGGCTTCGCCGTTCAGTACCTGTTCGGCGAGCGCCGGGAACGCACCCTCGCCCGCGAACTGCGCGGTGCCGAAGGTAGCGAACACGGCGACGACGCCGATGAGGAAGAAGTAGTCACCGAAGCGGGTGACCAGGAACGCCTTCTTCGCGGCGCTCGGCGGGCCCGGTTCGCGGAACCAGAAGCCGATGAGCAGGTACGAGCAGAGCCCGACCAGCTCGAAGAACATGAACGCCATGAGCAGGTTGTCGGCGACGACGAACCCGAGCATGGAGGCCGTAAAGAGGCCGAGACCGGCGTAGTACCGGGGGAGCCCTATCTCGCCTTCGTCGTTCATGTAGCCGAGCGAGAACACGTGCACGAGAGTCGCGATGAGCGTCACGATGACGAGCATCATCGCACTGAGCGGATCGACGAGTAGTCCGAACGTCAGCTCGAAGCTCTGATCCGTCGTCGCCCACGTGTAGATCGTTTCGTCGTAGTAGCTGCCGTTCGAGACAGTCAAGAGCATCCACAGCGAGAGCAGGAGCGAGCCTGCGGTCGCCGCGATCCCTGGCAGCGCGCCGCCCTTCGGGAGCAGGTCCCGACCGCTGACGGCGACGCCGACCGAGACGAGGAACGAGAGGAACGGCAGGAGAACGATCGCCGGAGCGTAGTCGAATGCAGCCATCAGTTACCACCTCATCGTCGTTGCTTTCGTCACGTCGAGGTCGTTGAAGTTGCGATACAGCACGAGGATGATGCCGATACCGATGGCGACTTCGGCGGCCGCGAGCGCCATGGTGAACAGGCTGAACGTCTGGCCAGTCACGTTCCCCCACTGGTAGGAGAAGGCGACGAGGTTGATGTTCGCCGCGTTCAGCATCAGCTCGACGGACATCAGGAACAGCAGCGCGTTGCGCCGCGTCAGGATGCCGAACAGGCCGATACAGAACATCAGCCCCGAGAGGAGCAGATACCACTCTGCGGGCACCATTATCGCTCCCCCTCCGTGTCGTCGGCGCCGCCGTCGGTCCGGACGCCCTCACCCGTCACTGCGCCGCGTGCGCTGCTCGCCGCCGACTGCAGGAACGAGCCCTCGTCCTCGCGCTGTGCGAGGTAGACGGCGGCGTCGATGGCGACGTCGAGCGTGACGGCCATCACCATGAACGCGACGAGGAAGCTCTCTCCCGGCACCGCACCGAAATCGAGGTTGAACATCGCGTAGCCGATGCTAGCGACGATGCTCGCGTCGGCCGGGAACCCCTGTGGGGGACCGAACTCCGTCTGCAGGAACACGGCAGCCAGGACGACGAACAGTCCGAGGGCGGCGAGCCCCGGTAGCAGGTTCAGGTCGTCGTTCAACTGCGGTTTCGTTGTCATGTACTACTCACCTCCGGATTCGTACGCGTCAGCATCACGGCGAACGCGATGAGGATGAGAACCCCGCCCACGTAGACGAGAATCTGCATAGCGGCGAGAAACTCCGCCTGCAACATCACGTAATGCACCGCGACGCTCAACAGCGCGCCCCCGAGCAGGAGTGCGGAATGCCACACGTCCCGAACGAGGACGACGCCGAGGCTGCAGCCCACGGTGACGAGGGCGAACAGCGCGAACGCGATGGTTTCATAAACCATTGTTTGTATCTCCTTGAGAGATCCCTTTGAAGATTTCGAGACGGTGGAGGCCGATTCGAGGCCTCTCACGGTCGAAATCTCGAGGGTCACTCTACTGGTAATCTACTTCTCCCTCACCCTCGCCGATCCACGCCCCACGGTCGGGGTTACGCGAGTTGAGGGGGTCGATGTCCTTGTACCACGGGACGTTCTTCAGCTGCTCTTTGTTGTACACGAACTCGTTTTTCGTGTCTGCCGTGAACTCGAAGTTCTGTGTCAGCAGAATGGCGTCGACGGGGCAGACCTCCTCGCACAGCCGGCAGTAGATACACTGGCCGATGTGGAGGTTGTACTGCTCGCCGTTGCGCTTGTCGTCCTGCACGATCTGGATCGTATCGTTCGGACAGACGTTCTCACACTGGCGACACCAGATACAGCGCTCCTGGCTGAACTTGTGGACCCCACGGAACCGGGGGCTCACCTCCGGCGCGACGTCGGGGTACTCGACCGTGAACGTCTGGCCGTCCAGTGCGTGTTTCATCGTCGTCGCCATTCCTTTCAGAATTCCAATCATGCAATCACTCCCACGATGATGGCCGTGAGCACCAGGTTGGCGAAGGACAGCACGAGCATGCCCTTCCAGCCGATCTCGATGAGTTGGTCGATACGCACACGCGGCACCGCCGAGCGGGCCCACTGCGTGAACAGGAACACCGCCCAGATCTTGATCGTGAACCAGAGGAAGCCGAGCGCCTCCGGACCCGGACCGGCCGGGCCGCCGAGGAACAGCGTCGCGATGAGCGCCCCGCCCAGGAAGATGTGGATGAACTCCCCGAGGTAGAACAGGACGAAGTAGATGCTGGAGTACTCGGTCTGGTAACCGCCGACGATCTCGGTCGGCGCCTCCGGCGTGTCGAACGGGTTACGGCCGACTTCCGCCAGGTTCGCCGCCAGGAACAGCACGAACGCGAAGGGGTTGACGAACGCGAACCACTGCGGGATCGTGACGCCCGCAACCGTAAAGAGCGGTTCGGCCTGCACGGCGACGATCTCGCTCATCCGGAGCGTTCCCGTGAAGAGGACGACGGACGCCGCCGTGACGATGAGCGGAATCTCGTAGGCGATGTTCTGTTTGATGGTACGGCGCCCACCGAGAAGCGAGTACTTGTTGTTCGACGAGTACCCCGCCATGATGAGTCCGAGCGAGGCGATGGAACTCACCGCGAACGCGTAGACGAGGCCGGACTCGGGGTCGGCCAGGTGGATGCCGCTCCCCATCGGGATGACGGCGAACCCCATCAGCGCCGAGAACGGCACGACGATGGGTGCGAGGTCCCACGCGGGACGGTCGACGCCGTCGGGAACGATGAGCTCTTTCGACATCAGTCGCACCGCGTCGGCGACGATGACGAGCAGACCGAACGGTCCGATCCGGTTGACTGCGATACGGTCGGTGAACGACGCGGTGATCTTCCGCTTCGCCCACGGCCCGGCGACGGCCGTCGTGATGAGCATCACGTTGGCGATGAGGAACGCACCGAGCAGTCCACCGACGACGGCGCCGAGCAACCCGTCGAGACCGAGGAGGCCGGCGATGGTGTCGACGAGCGGCGTCTGCGACTGCGCCTGAAGCAGCAGCGTTCCCATCACCGGTCCACCTCGCCGAGCACGATGTCGAGGCTGCCGAGCGCGGCGATGAGGTCAGGGACGTACTCGCCCTGTGCCATCTCCGGCAGCGTCTGGAGGTTCGAGAAGCACGGGCTGCGGATCTTGAATCGCCCGGGTTTGTCGGTGCCGTCCGAGCGGATGTAGATGCCGAGCTCGCCCTTCGCACCCTCGACGGCGCGGTAGACTTCCGTGTCGTCGTCGGGTTTGAGCGTCCGGGGGACGTTCGCCTGGATCGTCCGATCCTCCTCGGGCCAGTCCTCCAGCAGGTCGACGCACTGTTCGATGATCTTCGCGGACTCTTCGACCTCGCGGAGTCGGACGAGCAGGCGACTGTAGTTGTCACAGCCGTCCTCGACGACGACGTCCCAGTCGAGGTTCTCGTAGTAGCCGTAGGGGTCGTCGCGGCGGAGGTCGTAGTCGACGCCGGAGCCGCGGGCGACCGGACCGGTCGCACCGTAGCTCTTGGCGACGTCCTCGGGGAGAATCCCCGTACCGACGGTCCGCATCTGCAGGATCTCGTTGCCCGAGATGAGGTCGTGGTACTCCTCGAGCGCCTGCGGCAGGTCGTCGAGGAAGTCCCGGATCTTCTCGAAGAACTCCTCGCGGGGTTCCGGCAGGTCCCAGACGACGCCGCCGAGGCGGAAGTAGTTGAACATCAGCCGCTGGCCGGTGAGATCCTCGAGGATGTTCTGGGTCTTCTCCCGGTCGCGGATGGCGTACATGAAGATGGCCGTGAAGTCCCCGTAGACGTCGAGTGCGAACGTGCCGACCGCCAGCATGTGTGCGGCGATCCGGCACAGCTCCGCACCCATCGTCCGGATGATCTGTGCGTACTCGGGCACCTCGATGTCCGCGAGGTCCTCGGCCGCACGCGCGTAGGCCCACTCGTTGAGCAGGCCGGCCGAGATGTAGTCCCACCGGTCGGGGTACGGCATGATCTGGTGGCGGTAGGTCCCCTGCTGACAGATCTGCTCCTCACAGCGGTGGAGGTAGCCGATGTCGGATTCGACGTCGGCGACCTGCTCGCCGTCGAGCGTCGTCTTCAGGTGGAGCACACCGTGGGTCGCCGGGTGGTGCGGCCCGATGTTGAGGAACATCGTGTCGCCACCCTCGCCCGTGTGGTCGTCCTGCAGCGGGTTGGCGTGCTCACGCAGCGGGACGAGCTGCGGGCGGTCCTGTTCGTAGTCCATCGAGAGGGGGTGACCCTGCCACGTCTCCGGGAGGAGGATGCGGCGCAGGTCCGGGTGTCCCTCGTACTCGATGCCGACGAGGTCGTAGGCCTCCCGCTCGTGCCAGTCGGCCGTCCGGTAGACGGGTTCGGCCGTCTGACTGACCGGGTTCGTCTTGTCGGTCGGGACGACGATGCTGACCTCCTGCGTGGGGTCGTCGTACTTCTTCAGATGGTAGATGGACTCGTAGCGGTCCTCGCGCTCCTCGGCCGTGACACACGAGAGGTGGTCGAACCCCGCCTCGTCGCGGAGCGTGAAGAGGACGTCCTGTACCTCGTCGGGACGGATGACGAACCCCGGCGCGTTGAGGTGCTCCTCGCGAGTGAGGACGTGGTCGCCGAGCAGGTCGGCGAGTTCGTCGCCCAGCGAGCGTCCCTCGACGGCAGGCTGTTCTGCGTCCTCTGGCTCCTCCAGACTCATGGTGAATCAGCCCAGTTGTACCGCATGACGAGGTCGTCCTCGTCGATCTCTGCGGCGAGTTGGTCGACGATCTCGTCCCGGGTGAGATCGCCGAACTGTTCGAGTTCGTACGGTTTGACCGTCACCGGACTCGACTCGCCGTTGGCGATCCGCTCCTGCAGCTTGGCGACGCCGTAGACGAGCGCCTCGGGACGGGGCGGACAGCCGGGGACGTGAATGTCGACCGGGATGACCTCCTCTGCGCCCTTGACGACGTTGTACCCCTCTTGGAACGGGCCGCCCGAGATAGTACACGACCCCATCCCGATGACGAACTTGGGTTCGGGCATCTGGTCGTACACCCGCTTCATGCGCGGGGCGAACTTCGAGACGATGGTTCCCGGAACGATGATCACGTCGGCCTGTCGCGGCGACGCGCGGGGGACACCGGCACCGAAGCGGTCGAGGTCGTGCTTGACGGCGTAGGTGTGCATCATCTCGATGCTGCAGCAGGCGATCCCGAACTGCAGCATGAACATCGACGACCCCCGGACCCAGTTCATGAACTTGTCGAACTTCGTGAGGATGAACGGCGACGAACCGAACGCCTCACGGAGCTTCGAGTTGAATCGGTTGTCCTGTCCGGACATTCGGGCGTCCCGAGTGTCGGTCAGTACTTTCGAGTCCTCCGTGACGAATGGCTTGTCTTGACTACTCATGTTTGTCTCTCTGTCTTCCGGCTCTCGGCAAGCGGACTTTTGACCCACTTGACCGCACCGTTGCGCCATGCCCAGACGAGACCGACGACGAGAATCCCGATGAAGACGAGCATCGGAAGCAGCACCTCAGCGAGGGTTGCTCCCTGCTCCAACGCGGAGCGATAGATGACCGTCCACGGGAAGATGAGGACGGTCTCGATGTCGAAGACGACGAACAGCAGCGCAACCATGTAGTACTGGATGTTGAACTGGATGCGTGCCGTCCCCGTCGGGATCTCACCGCTCTCGTAGATGGCGCTTTTACCTTGTTCCGGCACACTCGGACGTAGCAACGCCGACACCGCCATCATACCGAGCGGGATGCCGACACTGACTACGCCCAATGCGCCGATAGCTATCCATGGATTCATACCGAGTTCTCCGTAACGTCCGCGGGTTAGGGGTGCTCCCCTATAAGCATTGATTCTTGCTCGTTCGGGCGATTACGGCGGTTTCAACCGTGAACCCTGCGGCGGAGACTGGGAAGCGAGAAAAACAGTCCGTTACTCCGAACGCTCGCGGAACGAGACGTGGCCGAGATCGTGCAGATCACGGGAGACGTCGGCCACGCCTTCGACGAGTTCGTCGTGGTACGCGACGAGCGCGTCGCGCACCGCCTCGTGCTGTCTCGACAGTATCTGCGCTGCCGACAGCGCCGCGTTGAACGACTTGCCCGCGTCGACGGCGACAATCGGCGCGCCGGTCGGCATCCCGATCACCGAGTCGACGGACTTCTCCTGGACCGGCACACCGACGACCGGTAGCGGGTACGCGATGGAGGCGGTCATGTTCGGCAAGTCGGCGGACTTCCCGCCCGCGCCGGCGACGATCACGTCCAGCCCGCGGGCCTCCGCAGTCTCTCCGTAGGCGTACATCAACTCGGGCGTCCTGTGCGCCGAGACGACGTAGCTCTCGTAGCTGAACCGCACTTCGGGCGGGTTCTCGAAGTCGGTCTGCTCCTCGAAGCCGAGTTCCTCCAGCGCGTCGTACGCCCCCGACATCACGTCGAGATCCGAGTCCGACCCCATGATGATGCCTACGTCGGGTGTCGTCTCCGGGTCTCTCTCCTGTGCCGCTTCCGATTCGAGTCTGTCGATGAGCTGTTGGACGTTCATCGGTCGAAGGTGAGCGAGTCGACGTGGTCGCGAGCCGATTCGAGCAGGTCGTCGACGGCAGTGGACGGATCGACACTGCCGTCGCCGGCGAGTCCGTCCGGGTCGCCGACGGCGGTGATGTGACCCATCTTCCGCAGGGGTCGCACCTCCCGTTTGCCGTACCAGTGGAGGCTCACGCCGTCGGCGGCGAGCACGCCATCGACGCCGTGGAGTTCGGCTGGCTGCGCCGACTCCACGTCACCCAGAACGTTCGCGCTGACCGTCGGCGCGCGCAGGTCCGTCGCACCGAGCGGCCACCCAAGCACTGCACGAGCGTGCTGCTCGAACTGGGAGGTCAGCGCGCCCTCGATGGTCCAGTGCCCGGAGTTGTGCGGACGCGGGGCGATCTCGTTGACGAGAATCTCGCCGTCGGGAGCTTCGAAGAGTTCGATCCCGTACACGCCACGACCATCCAACTGTTCGAGCACGTCGTGAGCGACGTCTCTCGCGCGCTCTGTCACGGCGTCGCTCGTCCGAGCGGGGACGACCGTCTCGCGGAGAATCTCCTCCTCGTGGACGTTCTCGCCGAGCGGGAACGCCCGAACTTCGTCTCTGCCCTTCACGCCGATGACCGACACCTCGCGGACGAAGTCGACGAACCGTTCGGCCATCGCGGGGGCGTGGCCGATGTACTCCAACGCCTCTTCGACCTCGTCGAGCGAGGTGACCGGGACGTTGCCGCGACCGTCGTAGCCGCCGGTCCGGGCTTTGAGCATCACGCTGCCGAACTCCTCGACGGCGGCCCGGAGGTCGTCGGCGTCGTCGACGCGGTGGAACTCGGGGATGGAGATGTCCGCGTCGCCGAGCGTCCGCTTCTGGACGAGTTTGTCCTGAATCGTTCGTAGCGTGTCCGGCGAGGGGTGGACCGGTACGTCGTACTCGTCTTGGACCTCTTCGAGGAGGTCGGGGTCTGCCAGTTCGATCTCGAACGTCAGCGCGTCGACGCGGGCAGCGAGGTCGCGGACGGACTGGGGGTCGTCGAAGTCGCCTTCCACCTGGTCGCGGGCGACGGTCGCCGCCGGGCAGTCGGGCGTCGGGTCGAGGACGACCACCTCGACGCCGAGGGGTGCTGCGGCCTCGGCCAACATCCGCCCGAGTTGTCCGCCGCCGACGACGCCGAGCGTCGGGCCGGGTAAGGTCACTGTCACGGTCGGCCGTTTCGTATGAACCTGCATAAGAGTTACCACCCGGACGGATTCGATGTGCGAGAACGTGCGTATCTCAACGGGGAGAGGCGACCGTCGCGGGGTCGAGACGAGCGGTTGTGTCACGGGAACGTGGGTCGGGCTGTCGGACGTCCGCCTGACGGGAGTCGGGGAGTTGCGACTCGTCGACGAAGACGACGATCTCCTCGCTCCAGAGTTTGAACTTGTGTTCGTACACCGTGTAGCCCGGCAGCGCCTCCTCGATCTCCGAGCGGTTCCAGTCGTAGGCGATCACGACGGGTGGCGCGTCCTGTGCCATCTCGGTCGCCGTCACGTTCGGCGGCGTGCTCGTCACGTTCGCGCCGTACATCTCGGTGTACCAGGGGAGCGGGAGGCGGCTGTGCCAGTTCGAGACCTGCCAGTTCTCCAGCGGCGCCGACTCGTCTTTCACGTAGAACAGCGATTCACCCGTACTCGGATGTTTCGTCCCGTAGAACAGCACGTCGTGGCCTTCGTTGGTCCGCGAGACCTGCTCGATCTTCAGGAGCGTGTCCTTGAGGTCGTTGTTCGGCTGTGCCCACTGGAGCACCTGTTTGTCGTCTTCGCTCGTGCTGTCGACGTAGGTGACGTTTGCACCGGCGACGCCGACGACCGCCGAGAGGATGACCAGCGCGGCGATGGTCGTCCCGACGGCGTCCTCGATGGCGACCGACTGGCGGGCCGTCCGATAGACGTAGCCGGCGCCGACGGCTGCCGGGATCGCCAGCGGGAGGACGACGTGGATTGCCGCCCACGGCGCTTGGATGTCGGTCGCGACGGGATAGCCGACGACGCTCGCGATCCCCCAGTAGGCGGCGAAGGCGACGAGGTCGCGCGGGCGGTCGCTGGAGTAGCCGTCGACGACGAAGCCGAGAAGTGCGAACACGACGAGCACGCCCGACCCGTAGACGATGGTCTCGAGCAGGTCGAAGAGGAACGGGAGGTAGTCGTGCGCCTGGTGAGAACCCGAGGCCCACTGGCCGTAGAACCGCTCCCACGCGCCGACCGTCGCCCGCTCGAGCACGTCGGGCGCCATCGTCACGTCGCCGAACAGCTGCCAGAGTTCCGGTCGTGGCGCGTAGAAGAAGACGACGACGACGAGGAACGCCGCGACGCCGACGGCGGTGTGAGTCAACAGCCAAAAGACGCCCGTCTTGACGTCGCCCGCCCACGAACTGAGCCCGGTCTTCGCGTAGATCAGGTAGTCGTGGGCCGTCTCTCTGACCGGTCGCCCCGCCTGTGCGGCCCGAACGAGCCGGTGATCGAAGAGGAGGAACGCCGCGCCGAGATAGCAGACGACGTAGACGAGACCGTTCTCCTTGGCGGTCAATCCGAGTGCCAGCGCCGCGCCGGCCGGATAGAGATACTTCGGATCCGTTCGGTCGTAGCCGTAGACGAAGAAGCCGAGGGCGGCGAAGGAGAACGCCGCGACGAGGACGTCGTTGCGCATGAACCGCGAGTAGTAGACGAAAAGCGGGTTGACGGCGAGAAACAGCGCGAGCGCGGCCGTCTCCGAGTCGCGGAGGCGAGTTCGGAACAGCAGCGCGGTCAGCGGGAGAAGCCCGCCGACGACGGCGACGACGAGGCGCGCGCTGAAGTCCGACGGTGGGAGGACGGTGAAGACGTAGTCGTTGACGACGGGGAGAAACGGACCGTGGATGATCGGCCGGTAGTAGAACTCGCCCGTCTCGTGGTAACGGAGGATCCAGTAGCCGACCCGCCCCTCGTCCCAGTGCATGACTCGCGTGCCGAGACCGACGAGGCGAGCGACGAGGGCGAGAGCGGTGACGGCGAGAACCGCGAGGAAGGTGCGATCGGCAGACCGGGGACCAACCCTGTCGTCCGTGCTCATACCAACCCTTGCTCTACCGGCCGTTACAACTCTTGTGTTCCCACACCGCGAGTCGTCTCGTCACCGACCGCCACGTTCGACGCCCGGCAGACGCGACACACCGTCACGGCACTGTCACGAGACCGCGCGACAGCCGTGCGTCCACACCGGTTTTCGAGTGATCGCCGCACAAACGCTTTTGCGCCGTCGTACAGACGTCTCTCGTATGGAGTTCACCGTCGTACAGGGAGACATCGCCGCACAGGAGGCCGACGTCCTCGTCAACGCCGCCGGGACGAGTCTCCGGATGGGCTCCGGCGTCGCCGGGGCGCTCCGTCGGAGAGGGGGCGAGGAGCTCAACGAGGCTGCGATGGCCGAGGGGCCGGTCGACCTCGGCGGGGTCGCCGTCACCGACGCCTTCGGACTCGACGCCGACTACGTCGTCCACGCCGCCGCGATGCCGCACCACGGCGACGGGAAGGCAACCGAGACGAGCATCCGCGAGGCGACGCGCAACAGTCTCGCGGCCGCCGACGAGTTGGACTGTGCGTCGCTAGTCGTCCCGGCGCTCGGCTGTGGCGTCGCCGGCTTCCCGCTCGAGGAGGGCGCACGGATCATCTGCGAGGAGATCGACGCCTTCGACCCGACGTCGCTGACGGACGTTCGGTTCGTCGCCTACAGCGACGAGGAGTTCGAGACCGTCCGGCGCGTCGCAGACGAGGTCGCCGAGGGCGAGTGATGGACGTCCCCGCGGACGCACCCGGACGCTGTCCCGTCTGTGACGTCGCCTACGACTCGGTGTCGGACCACCACGCCGGCGTCATGGTGAACCTCGTCGACAACGCCCGGTACCGCCGCGTCTGTTTCGAACCGACGGCCCGCGACGACGAACCGCGGGTCCGGTTCTACCACCACACTCACGAGCAGGTCGGTGTCGACGACTAGCCCGGCGAGCGGGTCCGGCGTCACCGTGACCGACGTTTCGGAAATTCGAACAATGATTACTGTTTTGATATTTCAGAGAGACAGACGACTATGACGCGGTTGGAAGATCCGCTCGACGTCGGCGGCGTGCGTGTTCCGAACCGGCTCTATCGAGCGCCGCTGTTGGAGTGTGCCGGCAACGGTCCCGACGCGGTCGATACGCTCGTCGCCGACCTCGAGCCCGCCGCGCGGGCCGGTGCGGGGCTCGTCTGCCAGGGGGCGGCCATCGTCCGCGAGGAGGGCGGGTGTGCCGCGCCGAACATGACGTCGGTCGCGGACCCGTCGTTCGTCGCCGACCTCGAACGGCTCACCGACGCTGTGCACGCCCACGGGAGCAAGATCGCCATCCAACTGGAACACGGCGGGCTCCGGAGCATGGAGACGTGGCACGCCGCCTACCGCCGGGAGCATCCGACCCTCCAGCAACTCGCCGTCTCGCGTCCGCCGTTCCCCCTCCGGCTGCTCGACCGGGCCGGCCTGCTCTCCTACGACGCCAAGGTGCTGTCGACGGCGGAGGTGTACGACCTCGCGGCCGACTTCGGCCGCGCCGCCGCCAACGCCGTCGACGCGGGCTACGACCTCGTCCACCTCGCGGGGGCGAACATGGGTATCGTCCACCAGTTCCTCTCGCCGTTCTACAACCGCCGGAACGACGAGTTCGGCGACGGCGTCCGGTTCCTCGAAGTCGTCCACGACGAGATCCGCGACCGGGTAGGCGACGTCCCGCTCGCGACCAAAGTCCCCACGGAGACGGAGGCTCCGTCGTTCGTCCGCCCGCGACTCACACGCGGGGAGACCGTCGGCGTCTGTCGGCGACTCGCCGAGATCGGCTACGACGCGCTCGCCCCGGTCAACGGCTCGGTCGTCTGGGATATGAGCATCATCCGCGGCGCGTTCCCCGCCCGCGCCTGGCGGGACGGACAGTTCCGCGACGGCTACGTCGAGACGTTCGGCGGGCGGACGCGGGCGTTGCTCGTCGCGCTCGGCAACTGGATCGAGTCCCGCTGGTACGACTTCGAACCGGCGTGGAACGCGGAGCTCTGTCGGGACGTCCGCGACGCCGTCGACGTGCCGGTGCTCGCGGAGGGCGGCATCCGCCAGCGCGGACAGATCGACCGCCTGCTCGGGCGCGACTGCGACATGGTCGGGATGGCTCGTCCGTTCTACGCCGAACCGGAACTACCGGCACGATTGCTCGCCGACGAGAACGACGAGAGCGTCGCGCCACAGACGCGCGTCGTCTGTGAGAACTGCAACAACTGTACCGTCCCGCAGGCGACCGGTGCGCCGGGCATCTGCCGAACGCCAGCCGTCTTGAAACGTGCCGGCGAGTTGCGGCGGCAGCACGCGTACGACCGCGACTGAACGAACCGCAAACGTTAGCCCAGCCCAGTATCAACTTATCGACAATGTTACGTGAGCGGTCTACACGCGACGAGACGGACCTCCAGTCCGTGCTCACCGTGCTCGACGACCCTGCCTCGCGGACGATCATCAGGCGACTCTCGGAACCGATGACTGCGAGCGAACTCTCGGAGGTCTGTGACATCCCGCTGTCGACGACGTATCGCAAGCTCGAACGGCTGACCGAGGCGGGACTCCTGGTGGAGTCGACGGACGTCCGGACCGACGGTCACCATACGGCCCGCTACGACGTCGCGTTCGACTCCGTCACCATCGCGCTCGCCGAGGACCGGCAGTTCGAGGTGACGCTCGAACAGCGGGCAGCGACACCCGAAGACCGCCTGGCGGCGATGTGGGCAGAGGTACGGAGGGAGAGCTGATGACGACGTCGGCGGCGGTGGCGACGGCCATCGTCATCGCCAAGACGGGGATTCTCGTACTCGGGGGACTCATCACCTACTTCAGCTACAGAGCGTACCAGCGAACCGGCGCACGGCCGTTGCGACTGCTGGCAGTCGGATTCGGCATCGTCACCTTCGGGTCGCTGCTCGGCGGCGTGCTCGACCAGATCGTGGGGATCGAACTCGCGACGAGCGTCCTCATCGACTCGCTTCTGACGCTCGTCGGGTTCGTCGTCATCTTCTACTCGCTGTACGCCGAATAGTCCCGTAGGTCTTCGTCTCGAATTTGAGCGAACAGCCCGCGTCGGTCGGCGTGAGTCGAGTCGCGACGGAGCGCAGACGGTTCGGGGCGAGGCGAAACACAGAACCGAGCGACCGCTCGCTGTCGGAAAGGTACGAAAAGGAGAGAGATCGGTCGAAAGCGAGGACCGAGTCGAAGCGCTCAGCCGAGGACGTAGTCGAGCGCCGGGTACTTCTCGATGAGGGGGACGCCGCCGACCTCGTACTGCTCGATGTAGGCGTCGAGGCCGAGGATGCGGCCCGCGCCGAACGCGGCGAGTGCGAGGAACAGCAGCATGTAGGTGAAATCACCGTTGATGACACCGTGTGCCACGTCCCAGTTTCCGAGGTAGAACATGAGCATCATGACAGCACCCCAGAACGCCGCAAAGCGGGTCAGGACGCCGAAGATGAGGGCCAGACCGATGGCCAGTTCACCCCACGGGACCGCGAAGTTGACGAACTGTAGGAGCAGGTCGTTGGTCGCGAACAGCTGGAGGAACCCCACCGCCGGGCCGCCGTTCTCCGGAACCGCGAACATGAGGTAACCGCTCGCGTTGAACGCTTCGGGACCGATGATCTTCTCGACGCCGGCGTACGCGAACGCGTAGCCCAGCATGAGACGGAGGGCGAGAACGAACCACGCGCTGAGGCTGTGGGCTTCTCCGGTGACAGTCAGACCGCCGACCTTGCTCTGGAATGTGTTAGTGCTCATCGTTATTTACCTTGTACAGATAGTCAGATGCCCGGAGAGTGGTTATAAAGGAAGGGTGGTTCTCACCCGCCGAGAACGAGAGACTGCGTCGCAGTGTCAGAGGTCGTTCCGCCCGAGGAAGTTTATCTATCTTGGCACACTATGTCACGCATGCAACTGACCGCTCAGGAGATCGATATCGGCTCTCGGTCGCCGACCGTCCTCCTCAACACCGCCGACGCCGCCGAACTCGGCGTCCACCAACTCGATCGCGTCCAGATCGAACACGACGGTCGCATCAGCATCGGCATCGTCGAGTTCACCGACGAACTCGTCGACCCGGGAACGCTCGCCGTCACGCGCCGCCTCGGCCATCTCTCCGGCCCCGTCGAGGTCATCCCCGCACCGCAGCCGCGGGCGGTCCACTACATCAAGAAGAAGCTCGACGACATCGAACTCGACAAACCCGAACTGCACCGCATCGTCCTCGACATCAAGGAGGACCGCCTGTCGGACGTCGAACTCGGTGCATACGTGGCGGCGACGTACACGAACGGGCTGTCGCTGGAGGAGACGATGCATCTCGCCGAGTGCATGGCGGAGGTCGGCGACGCCATCGAGTGGGAGGACACCGCCGTCGTCGCCGACAAACACTCTATCGGCGGCGTCGCCGGCAACCGCGTCACCCCCATCATCGTCCCCATCGTCGCCGCGGCGGGGGTGAAGATCCCCAAGACGTCCTCGCGGGCGGTCACCTCCCCCGCCGGCACCGCCGACACGATGGAGGTGCTCTGCGACGTCGAGTTCTCGCTTGCAGAGATCAAGGAGATCGTCACCGAGACCAACGGCTGTCTCGTCTGGGGCGGGTCGGTCAACCTCTCGCCCGTCGACGACAAGATCATCCGCGCGGAGACGCCGCTCTCTATCGACCCGCCGGGGCAGATCATCGCCTCGGTGCTCTCGAAGAAGAAGAGCGCCGGGTCGAACCACATCGTCGTCGACGTCCCCTACGGCGAGGGGGCGAAAGTCGAGAGCCTCGCCCAGGCCCGAGAGTTGGCGGAGGACTTCAAACGTGTCGGCGACCACCTCGGGATGGCCATCGAGTGTACCATCACCCGCGGGTCACAGCCCATCGGTCGGGGGATCGGCCCGGTGCTCGAAGCGCGGGACGTCCTCGAGACGCTCGCCGGAGGCGGTCCCGAGGAACTCCGGCTGAAGAGCGTCAGACTCGCCGACATCCTGCTTGGGTCCTGCGGCTGTGCGGAGGACGCCACGGAGATCCTCGACTCCGGGCGAGCGATGGCGGCGTTCCGCGACATCCTCGCCGCACAGGGCGGCGACTCCGACGTCACGGTCGACGACCTCGTCCCCGGTCGCCACGAACTCCCGGTCGCTGCCGATCGCGAGGGCATCGTCACCCACGTCGACAACCGACTCGTGAGCGACGTCGCCCGCCGTGCCGGCGCGCCGAAGGACAAGGGCGCGGGGATGGTGCTCCACTGTCGCGTCGGCGACAAGATCGGCGTCGGCGACTCGCTTTTCACTGTCCACGCCGAGAGCAAGGAGAAACTCGCGGACGCCGAACGACTGGTCGAACGCAGCGAGACGATCCGGGTCCGGAGTCGGGACGAGGCGCTGGTCGAGCTGGTCTGAGTCGCGCGCCTCCCGGGCGACCCTTTTACTGTTCGGTTGCCTTATGTGTGGTATGGAACCGCACGTCAACCCCGAGGTTCGTCGCGTCGCCGACGACATCGGTTCGATGGAGATCCGCGGTGCGGCCAAGATCGCCGACGCGGCGGCGGCGGCGCTCGCGACACAGGCGAAAGAGAGCGACGCGTCGACGCCGGAGGCGTTCCGCTCGGAGATACGGGTGGCCGCCCGAACCCTCCACGACACCCGACCGACGGCGGTGAGCCTCCCGAACGCCCTCCGATACGTCCTCCACGGAATGGAGGGGACGACCGTCGAGCAACTGCGTGAGAGCACCGTCGCGGCCGTCGAGCGCTTCCGGGAACGACTCGAACGGTCGCAGGCGGATCTGGGTGCCGTCGGGGCCAACCGCCTCAAGGACGGCGACCGTATCATGACGCACTGCCACTCGACGGCCGTCCTCGCCTGCGTCGAGGCCGCCGTCGCCCAGGGAAAGGAGCTGACTGCCGTCGTCAAAGAGACGCGCCCGCGGAACCAGGGCCACATCACCGCCGAGCGCCTGCACGAACTCGGCGTCCCGGTGACGCTCGTCGTCGACAGCGCCGCCCGGCGGTATCTCAACGGCGTCGACCACGTGATGGTCGGTGCCGACAGCATCGCCGCCGACGGCAGCGTCATCAACAAGATCGGGACGAGCGGTCTCGCGGTCAACGCCCGCGACCGAGGAACGCCCGTCGTCGTCGCCGCCCAGACGTTCAAGCTGCATCCGGGGACGCTCACGGGCCACAGCGTCGACATCGAGATGCGCGAGGAGTCGGAAATCGTCTCCGCCGAGGAGCGGGCCGCCATCGGCGACCCGACCGTCGAGAACCCCGCCTTCGACGTGACGCCGCCGCGGTACGTCGACGCCATCGTCACCGAACGCGGGCAGTTCCCGCCGGAGAGCATCGTGATGCTGATGCGCGAGCTGTTCGGCGAGAACACGACCGAACCGTGGCTCCAGTCGGTGACGTAGTCGGCGTCTGCGACCGTCCACGCCGACCGAGTGCGGGGCAACCGTGAAATATCGGCCCCACGACTGGGTCGTATGGTCGACATCGGCGAGGCGGCACCCGACTTCACAGTACCGAAAGCAGGCGGCGACGCGTACAACGACGTCGAGGAGTTCACGTTCGGCGACGTCGTCGGCGACGGACCGACCGTCCTCGCATTCTACCCCGCCGCGTTCACCAGCGGCTGTACGGCAGAGATGTGCGCGCTTCGGGACTCGATGGGGCTGTTCGACGACCTCGACGCACAGGTGTACGGCGTCAGCGTCGATCTCCCGTTCTCGCAGAACGTCTGGATACGAGAGGAGAACCTGAACTTCCCGATGCTGTCGGACTGGGACCACGAGGTCATCCGGAAGTACGACGTCGTTCTCGACGACATGTACGGGATGATCGAGGTCGCCGAGCGCAGCGTCTTCGTCGTCGACACCGACGGCGTCGTCACCTACCGGTGGGTCCGCAAAGGCGACAACCCCGACTTCGACGAACTCGTTACGGAGACGCGAGACGCGGTCGAAGACGCTCTTTGATCCTCACCGTGGCGTCTCCGTTCCCCACTTCTCCAGCGCGGTCGCCAGTTCGGAGTGCCCCTGGGCGTACACCTCGATCGGCACGTCCTCGGTCACGGAGTCGACCGCCTGCCGAAGCGCTGCAGCACCAGCTCGCGTCCCGTCGGGGTGGCCGTGGATGCCGCCGCCGGCCTGGATGCAGAGGTTGTCGCCCGCGGCGTCCATCAGCTGCGGGACGAGTCCCGGGTGCAGTCCACCGGAAGCCGTCGGGAGCACGTCGTTCAGCCCGTAGAGCTCCGAGCGCAGCCACTCGTTGATACCGACCGTGTCCTCGTTGGCGAGTTTGCCGAGTCCGACCGTCCCGGTGTGGAGTTGGTCGACGCCGCAGAGTCGCGCGACCTGTGCGATGACGCGCATCGAGACGCCGTGGTCCGGCAGTCGGTCGAAGGCGGCGTGCATCGCACGATGGGCGTGGATGGCCAGCCCCAGTTCCTCACAGCGTTCGCGGACGGTCTGGACGGCCGCCCACCCGCAGGTGACGACGTCGACCATGACGTACTCGTTGCCCAGTGAGGCAGCCTCGTCGACGCGTTCGAGCATCTCGTTCGTCTCGGCGGTGACGTTGACGAGGTAGCTCTTCTTCTCGCCCGTCTCGTCCTCGGCCTCGTCGCGCATAGCGAGACTCTCTGTCAGGCGATCCGAGTAGGGGTTGAACGACTGGTCCGTGAGGTTCTCGTCGTCCTTCAGGAGGTCGACGCCGCCGATCCACGCCTCGTAGCCGACCTCGGCGTGACGTTCGGTGGAGAGGCCGACTTTGGGCTTGGGGACGGTCGCGAGGATGGGGCGGTCGTCGACGCCGAAGATCTCCCGGCGGACGCCCGACCCGAACTGCGGTCCGGGGTAGCCCTCGACGATCGCCTCGGGCCACTCGCAGTCTTCGAGGCGGATCGTGTCGACGGCTTTCATCCCCATGATGTTGCCGGCGATGCAGGAGAGCACCTGCGGCATGTTGCCCGGTTCGAACAGACCGGAAGGGTAGGCTACTTGGATGGTGTCGCCGTCGATCGCGAACGTCGTCGCCCCCATGTCGGTGAAGGTGTCGTCGATATGGAGCGGGGCCCACGTCCCGTTAGAACTCTCGGAGGCAACACGGCTGGCGGCGGCCTCCATGCTCATCTCCTCGGCGGGGTCGATGCGGAACGTACAGACGAGGTCCGTCTCGGTCGGGGTGTACGACAGGTCCAAGAAGTCCTCGTAGCTGATTCCGGACATGCCGTGCCATACGTTGTCGAGGATGATAAATCGGCGGTTCGAACAATCGCGTTGACACGACTCTCAGAGGAGAACGACACTCGGGACGTACAACAAGAGACAGACCACCGCGAGTCGACGCGAGATGCCACGTCGCCAGTAGAGTAACCCGACGACGACGAGCGAGACACCGAGCATGTACGTCGTCGTCCGCGTCATCGAGGCGACGTCGGTGACGACGACGTCCGCGACGAGCGCACCGATGCCGAGCGAGAACACCGGGTCGGTGATGTTGCTGCCGAGTAGCGATCCGACGGAGATGCCGCCGTGACCACGGCGAGCGGCGACGCTGGCGACGACGATCTCCGGTGCGGTCGTCCCGAGTCCGGTCAGAAGTCCGATGGTGTACTCCGAGATGCCGGCGACGCGCGCTAGCGCGGTCCCGTTCGTCACGAGAAGATGGCCACCGACGACGACGAGTGCGAGCCCACCGACGACCCAGGGGAGTTCCCGTCCCGGCCGTTCGAGTTCCTCGTCGACGACCTCCTCGGTGATCTCGGCACCACCCTCGTTCGTGTAGAGCGTGTAGATGAAGTTGACGTACGCGAGCATCATCAAGAACCCCTCGGAGCGCTGGATGCGGCCGTCGTCGAGCGTGAGAAGCATGACGATCATCGCGAGCGTCATCGCGCCGCCGTAGACGAGCACGTTCCGTCGCTCGGCGACGATAGGCGAGACGAGTGCGACGACGCCGACGGCGAGGGTGATCTGTGCCGTCTCGGAGCCGACGATGTTGCCGACGACGATGTCGCCCGCACCGTAGAGCGCGGCGTAGACGGAGGTGGTCATCTCCGGCACCGACGTCCCGACCGAGATGACGGTGACGCCGACGAAGAACGCCGAGACGCCGTAGAAGCGGGCGATGTCGGCCGCGGCCGACACGGCACGCTCCGCGCCGACGACCAGCGCGACGAGGCCGACGAGAAACAGCGCGAGTTCGACGGAGACGGAGCCGGAGACCATCGGTGAGGCTCAGAGACGACTCCGCACACGACCGACCTCGGGGACGTCGAGGTCCAGAAGCGTCGCGAGCGCGTCGGCCGCACCGAGCAGCCACTCGGTACGCTCGACGCGGGACTCGAGGTCGCCCGGGCCGATGCGGTAGTTCTCGACGATAGTCTCCATGCTCTCGCCCTCGGTCCACTCGTGGAGGATGCGGGCGGTCTTGACCGTCTCCAGCCACCGCTCGAACTCCTCGGCGTCGTTCATGCCGACGGTGAACTCCGCGTCGTGGGCGCGGGCGAACTGGTACATCGCCGCCCGTTCGCGGTTGCCGAGGTAGGTGTCCTGCATGTCGGGCGTGTCGGCGACGAGTTGGAGGACGGTCAGCCCCGTCACGCTCTCGTCTCTCATCTCGACGGCCCGTCGGAGGCCCGCGACGATGCGCGCGCCGGTCTCGGGGGCGACGTACTGTTTCGACACCTGCGCGCCGAGGTCGGTCGCGGCGAGCGTCCCCGACCCGCTGTCGGTCAGCATCTCCATCCCGACCAGCTCGGTGATGACCGTGTCGACGATGCCCGACAGTTCTGCGACGGGCGTCCGGTGGGCGTAGAACGTCGCTCCGAGTACGTCGAGAACGGTCTCTCGGGAGTCGGCGAACCCGGTGGCGACGATGGAGAGGACGTGCGTCCGGAGAGCGTTGCGGTCGCGGAGTTTCGACTCGACGGCCTCGGGGTCGGCGTCGACGTAGCGCTCGTCGAGCTCCGCCTTGGAGGACTCGTCGCCGACGAGCACCGCCTCGCCGTAGGGGTCGAGATGGGGACGTCCCGCCCGCCCGCACATCTGGTGGACTTCGAGGACGGGGAGATACTCCATCTGCGACCCCGTGTAGCGCTGTTGATCGCGGACGACCACCCGACGGGCGGGGACGTTCACCCCCGCGGCGAGCGTCGGCGTCGCACAGATGACCGCCAACTTCCGGTTCCGGAAAGCGGTCTCGACGACCGCACGGTGCGTGCTCCGGAGGCCGGCGTGGTGGAAGGCGACGCCGTCGCGGACGCAGTCGGCGAGTCGCTGGCCGGTCGTGGTGTCGTCGACGGCCGTCAGGTCGTCGGCGACGGCGTCGGCCTCCTCGGAGCCGAGTCGTTCGTGCGCGAGCCGTTGGGCGAGTGCCTCGGCCTCGCGGCGCGAGCGGACGAACGCGAGACACTGTCCGCCGACTCCGTTGACGGCGTCGTCGACGAGCGCCACCGTCGCTTCGGTCTCGTCGTCCTCGCCGTCGGGTATCTCGCCGTCTTCGCCCTCGCCGACGCCCACGCTGAGGTCGGTGCCGTCGTTGAACTCGACCGAACCGTCGGCGTAGACGCCGGTCCGGAGGTCGACCGGCCGCCACGTCGACTCGACGAGGTCGGCGTCGAGCCAGTCGGCGATGTCTTCGGGGTTGTCGACGGTCGCCGAGAGCGCGACGATCTGGACGCCGGGCGCGCGTCGCTGGAGGTTCGCGAGCGTCACCTCGAGCGTCGGTCCGCGACCCTCCGCACCGAGGAGGTGGACTTCGTCGACGACGACACAGGCCAGGTCGGACACCCAGTCTGCGCCGTTCCGGATGGCCGAGTCGACCTTCTCGGAGGTGGCGACGACGATGTCGTGGTCGGCCAGTTCGTCGGCCGGCGAGTCGTAGTCACCCGTCGAGATGCCGACGCTCACGCCGGGGAGCGCCGAGAACGACTCGTACTTCTCGCGGGCGAGCGCGCGAAGCGGACAGATGTAGAGTCCGGGGCCGTCGGCCGTGAGCATCGCGAGTTCGGCGACGAGTGTCTTCCCCGACGCGGTTGGGATGGCGGCGACGACCCGGTCGCCGTCGACGACGCCGGCCTCGACCGCCTCGGCCTGCGGCGGATAGAGTTCC
Organism: Halogranum amylolyticum; assembly: GCF_900110465.1. Taxonomy (GTDB): domain Archaea; phylum Halobacteriota; class Halobacteria; order Halobacteriales; family Haloferacaceae; genus Halogranum; species Halogranum amylolyticum. The sequence goes on along the minus strand of NZ_FODV01000009.1, from coordinate 43,802 downwards.
TCGATCCCCAGCGACTCGTAGTGGTCGAGGACCGGGGCAGGAAGTGGAAGATCCCGGACGTGCATTACTCCCTTCTGGTGGCCCGACCGCATAAAAACCCACGGCGCCGGGCAAGCTTTCTCCGCCGGTCGCCTCTCTCCGGTCGTGAGCGTCATCGAACTCCGGAACGTCGTCAAGCGCTACGACACCGGCGGCGAGGTCGTCGAGGCGTTGAAGGGCGTCGACTTCGCCGTCGAACCCGGCGAGTTCGTCGCCGTGATGGGACCGAGCGGGAGCGGGAAGTCGACGATGCTGAACGTGCTCGGCCTACTGGACGTCCCCACCGAGGGGACGGTACTGCTGGACGGTCGCGACGTGACCGACTTGACGGACGAAGAGCAGACCGAGGAGCGACGACGCTCCATCGGCTTCGTCTTCCAGAACTTCGCGCTCGTCCCCACGCTCTCGGCGATAGAGAACGTCGAACTGCCGACGCTGTTCGCCGGCGACGGGGGAGGTCGCGAGCGCGCCGAAGAACTCCTGCGACGTGTCGGACTCGGAGACCGACTGGACCACCGGCCGACGGAGTTGTCGGGAGGACAGAAACAGCGCGTCGCCATCGCCCGCTCGTTGGTGAACGACCCTCGGATCCTCCTCGCCGACGAGCCGACCGGGAACCTCGACCGCGCGACCGGCGAGAGCGTGCTGGATCTCTTCACGGAACTCCGCGTCGAGCGCGACGTGGCCGTCGTCGCGGTGACGCACGACCCGCAGGTGAGCACCTACGCCGACCGGACGGTGCGACTGGTCGACGGGCGCGTGCAAGGGGAGTAGGCGACGAGGATTCGAGGAGCCGAGTTCAGGAGTGGACTCAGCGCAGTTCCGCTCGGACTCTGCCCCAGAGATCGCGGAACACGACGAGGTACGCCAGCGGGAGGGAGAGGAGTAGCGAGCCACCGGCGTAGAGCGACTGAGTGAACGGGTCCGGGGGTGCGAGTGTCGCCGCGAGGACGAACGAACCCGTCACCGCGAGGAGGAGCGTCCACGCGGTTCGTTCCCAGCGCGACGGTGGATACTCGCGCGGCCCGTAGCTGCCTCGCGTGAGGTAGTAGACCAGCGCGACAGGACCGAACACGGCGGTGACAGCGCCGAGTACGGCAGCGAATCGGACGTCGCGGGCGCGGGCGTCGGCCGAGACGGCGAAAGCGATCACGAGGAGGAGCGTCAGCCAGACGGCCAGTATCGGGAGGAAGTCGACGGGAAACGGGAGGGCGAACATTTGCGACGCTTCTATCTACTCCGACAAATAGCTTCAGAAAGAAACCGTGGCCGGCAGCTTAGAAGTAGCCGTGCTGGGCGAGACGTTCCACAGCCTCGCGGAGGCGCTCCTCGCTGGCGGCGTAGGAGATGCGGACGTAGCCCGGCGCACCGAAGGCGCTCCCCGGCACTGTCGCGACGTGGGCGTCTTCGAGTGCGGCCTCGGCCCACGACTGGTCGTCGTCGTCGACGGGGAGCATCATGTAGAACGCGCCGTCGGGGACGGCGACGTCGACGTCGTGTTCGGCCAGCAGGTCGACGAGCATGTCGCGGCGCTCCTCGAAGGCGGCGCGCATCTCCTCGACCGACTCGTCGGTGTTCTGCAGCGCCTCGATCCCGGCGTGCTGGACGAAGTTCACGGCTGAGGAGACAGAGTGCGAGTGGAGTTTGCCCGCCTGCGAGACGAGTCCCTCGGGGGCACAGAGGTAGCCGAGACGCCACCCGGTCATCGAGTAGGCCTTCGAGAAGCCGTTGATGGTGACCGTCCGCTCACTCATGCCGTCGAGGGAGGCGAGGCTGGTCTGCTCGACGCCGTAAGTGATCTCGTCGTAGATCTCGTCGGCGATGACCGTGACGTCGTGTTCGACGGCGAGGTCGCGGACGCCTTCGAGGGCTTCTTCGGTGTAGACCGCGCCGGTCGGGTTCGACGGGGAGTTGACGACGAGGAGTTCGGTATCGTCGGAGACGGCCGCTTCGAGGTCGTCGAGCGCGGGTTCGAGCTGGAAGTCGTACTCCGAGAGGCCGACGCGCGTCAGGTCGCCGCCGGCCATCTTCACCATCGCCTCGTAGGAGACCCACGCGGGGTCGAGCAGTACGACCTCGTCGCCGTCGTCGACGAGCGACTGGACGGTCTCGTAGAGCGCCTGCTTCGCGCCGGGCGTGACGATGAGGTTCTCCGGGCCGCAGTCGATGCCGTCGGCCTCTAGCTTCTCGACGATGGCGTCTTTCAGTTCGGGGACGCCGTTCGAGGGGGCGTAGCCCGTGTGGCCCGCGTCCATCGCGTCTTTGGCGGCGTCGACGACGTTCTCGGGCGTCGGGAAGTCCGGTTCGCCCACGGAGAGGTCGACGACGTCCTTCCCCTCGTTCTCCAACTTGCTCGCGAGGTCACTGATCGCCAGCGTCGCGCTCGGTTCGACACGGCTAACCCGGTCCGCAAACTCCATGCTCATGCTAGTACCTCCACCATCTCGATGGCGGCACTAACCGCTTCCGCTCCTTTGTCGACGCGCTCTCGCGCTTCGGCACCGCTCATCCCCGGCCCGGCGACGCCGAACGTCACGGGTGCGTCGCGATCGAGACTGACGTCCGTCAACCCCTGCGCTGCCGCGTCGGCGATGACCTCGTCGTGGTTCGTGTCGCCGGTGACGATTGCACCGACGACGGCGACGGCGTCGACGTCGTCGCGGCGGGCGAGTCGGTCGGCGGCGAGCGGCGCGTCGTAGACGCCCGGTACTTCGTACGTTTCGGCGATGTCGGCACCCGCGTCGGCGGCCGCCTCGCGGGCGGCCTCCTCCATCGGGCCGGTGACGCTCTCGTTGAACTGCGCCACCACGAGTCCGAGTGTAACCATGAGAGTGCGGTTCGCTGGGCCGGTAAAAGAGGTATTCGTTGGCGGCGAGTGTTTGATCCCTCTGTGTTGTGAGTGGTCGAGAGATCGTCGTAGATGTGTGAACACTAAAGAGAACTACTCGAAAGCTCCACACGTTCTCGACTAGTCCCACCGATCACGGCCTCAGACCTCCCCAGCCTCGTCCGGCGCATGAACGCGCCGGACTCCCTCGCACGAGTGGCTTTCGGCGACGAGACGCCGGAAAGCCACGCGCCACGGTTGGTCGATCTACGGGTGCTGGCCGCGCGACGGCGCGGCCGACATGCGGAGGGTAGGCGCGGTGCGGTGCTGTCCTGGCGGACTGCAAAGGGCGAGTGCTCTCGGCGGTCCCCGGAGGACGCAAGCACCGTGGTTCGAGAGAGCAAAGCTCTCTCGTCATGCCGAAAATCTCCGATTTTCGAGACAGCGATCGAAGTGACCGAGGAGCACAGCGACTCCCGGAACTCCGAGAGTACGAGGGCTTTGTCAGGAAACCCGAACCACCCCTCGGAAAGCGAGTTCACCAGTAGTTCGCACGCCTCAGTCGTCGGACTCTACGGTAGGGTCGTACCTCTCGTACCACCCTAATATCTCCTCCAAGCGGTGAATCGCTCGGTCCGGGTCGCCGATGTTGTGGTGCTCGTCGGGATACACCACCAACTTGGCGTCCACGCCTTGCTTCTTCGCGCTCACGTAGAGCTGCTCGGACTGGCTGGACGGACAGCGCCAGTCCTGACCACCCGCCATGACCAACAGTGGCGTGTCGAGGTTGCCGACGTCAGTGATGCTCGACGCCGCCTCGAACGTCTCGCCGTCTTCCCACGGGAGACCGAACTCGTGTTCCATCCCGACGTGCGTGTCGTCCGTCCCGAACGCCGACCGGATGTCGTAGAGGCCGTGTTCGGGCACCGCAGCCGTCAGGACGTCTGTCTGTGTGACGAGGTAGCCCTGCGCGATACCACCGTAAGAGAAGCCGTAGCCGAAGACGCGCTCGGGGTCGGCCCACCCGCGGTCGACGACGTTCTCGACGCCGGCCACGATATCGTCGACTTCGACGGTTCCCCACTGACCGTAGAGTTCCTCGGTGAACGCTCGGCCATACGAAGAACCGCCGCGGTAGTTCGGCCGGAAGACGAGATAGCCGCGCGAGGCGAGTGCAGCGTGAGCGAAGTAGAACTCCGGTTCGTCGTAGGAGATGGGGCCGCCGTGGATGGCCACGACGAGCGGCCGCTGTTCGTCCGGGTCGTCCGGGTCGAAGTCTGCGGGGTGATAGAGCAGTCCGTCGATCTCCCAGTCGTCACTCTCGTAGCTGAACCGCCTGCACGCCGGGAACTCGTACTCGTCGAGGAGGTCGGCGTTCAGCGTCGAGAGTCGGCGGAGCGACTCGGGGTCGTCGTCCGCGCCGGCGTCGAGGTCCGCCACGTCGACGGCGAACAGATCGACGCCCTCCTCGGGGTGCGAGAAGACGAACGCGGCCGTGTCGCCGGCGACCTCGAACGCCTGAATCGCCCGGTCGGTCCCCTGTGCCTCGAACGTGCGCTCCGTCTCGCCGTCGAGCGGGATACGCAGGAGTCGCGAGCGGGCCTCGTCGGCAACGACAGTACAGAGCGTCTCGTCGTCAACCCACTGCGGCGTTCCACCCCAGGCGAGCGTCCGGTCGACGTCGGCCGTCAACGACTCGTACTCGCCGTCCTCGTAGACGAACACCTGTGACGGGAGATACCAGTTCTCGGGGTCCTGTCCGACGAACGCGAGTCGGTCTCCCTTCGGACTCCATCGCGGCGTGTAGAGCATCAGGTCCGAGTCCGTGAGTTTCCGCAGGTCGTCGCCGTCGGGTCTGATCGTGTAGAGGTCCGCGACGAAGGTGTCGTCGGGATTCTCGGTCCGTGTCGACACGAACGCGATGCGGTCGTCGGGTCCCCAGCGTGGCTGGAGCCCCGAGAAGGCGTTCGAAGTACCACTACTGTGTGCGTCGTCCAGTCGCGTCTCCTCGCCGGTCTCGGCGTCGACGACGAACAGGTAGGTCGTCACGCTGTCGAGCCAGCCCTTCCCGTTCACCTTGTGCTGGAGGCGCTCGGTGACGATGGGGCCGCCGTCCTCGCGTTCGTCGAGATACTCTTGCTCCTCCTCGGTCGGATCGCGGGCGGCGACGACCAACCGCTCGCCGTCGGGTGCCCAGTCGAACTCCGAGACGCCCTGCTCGCGGTCCGTCACCTGCCGGGCGTCGCCGCCGAGTGCGAGATTGAACAGCCACACCTGCGACTTCGGTTCGTCGCCGTTCGCGCCGTTCCCCCCGTCGGGACTCTCCGCGTCGTCGCCGTCGTCCTCGTCACCCTCGTCGGACGACGTCTCCTCGTCGTCCTCGTCCGATTCTTGCCGCCCCACCCGCCGTTCCGGGTCCTCCTCGCGGGCGGCGAGGAAGGCGAGTCGCTCCCCGTCGGGACTCCACGCCGGCGCCGACGCGCCAGCAGTTCGGGTCAGTCGGTGCGGGTCGCGACTGCCGTCCGTCGGCGCGACGAACAGCGCGGCGACCTGTTCGTCCTCGTCGGGTGCGTACTCGGTCGTGGTGAACGCGACGCGGTCGCCGTCGGGCGAGAGCGCGATCGACGTCGGCCGCGTCAGATCGTAGAGGGCGTCGAGCGGCAGTTCCGGTGAGTCAGACGACATGACTTCTCGGAGCGAGGGGGGATACAAAAGGTTGCGGGAGGCGTGTGTCTCGTCCTCACACGACACTGGGCGACCGAACGTCTCTTGCCGGACGACCGACTGCAAGTCGTATGAACGAACCCCACGAGCGCGCGAGTCGGGACGCGCTCGCGGACGTCGCGACGCGAGCGGTGCGGGCCGGCGGCGACTATCTCGCCGGCGAGTTCCGGAACGGCCGCGTCGACGGCGAGTACGGCAGCGACGACGTGAAGGCGGTCGCCGACCACGAAGCCGAGTCGCGGGTGCTGGCCGTGATCCGCGAGGCGTATCCCGAGCACGCCCTCCACGGCGAGGAGTCGGGACGAGTGGGAGAGAGTCGCTACGAGTGGGTTGTCGACCCACTCGACGGTACCAACAACTTCGCCAGCGGTCTCCCCTCCTTCGCCACCGCCGTCGCCGTCCTCCGCGACGGCGACCCCGTCGTCTCGGCCATCTACGAACCGCTCCCGGACACGCTCTACGTCGCCCGCGACGGGGCGGGCGCGACGGTCGACGGCCGACCGTTGGCGACCGGAAGCGACGTCGCTCTCGGCAACGGCACCGTCTCGTTCGTCGTCGGCCTCCCCGCCGTCCGCGACGAGGCGCTGGCCGCACGAGCGGACACCATCGAGACCGCCCTCGACGGACGGTGCAAGCGCGTGCTGAACACGTGGTCGCCGTGTGTCGACTGGGGACTCGTCGCCCGCGGCTCGCTGGAGGGTATCGTCTGTTTCCACCCCGACGTGTACGAACAGCACGCCGGCGAACTGCTCGCACGGGAGGCGGGCGTCGTCTCGGCCTCCCGCGAGGGACTGTACGTCGGCGCCGGCGACGCCGAGACCCGCGACGAACTGCTCGCCGTCGTCGACGGCGTCTGAGCTAGCGCAGCCGTCGGAGCCACCGCCGGCGACGGACGAACAGCGCCGCTCCCACGAGCGGTAGCCCGAAGACGAGGACGTAGGGCGCGGCGTAGGCGGCCCCGACGAACGCCGCTCGGAGGACGACGATCACGCCGTCGACGGAGTCGAGGAAGGCCGTGACGGCGCTCGTGTCGTACCACGCCGCGCGACGGATCTGCTCGTACTCGGGTCGCGGCTCCGAGAGTTCGACCGTGAGCGTCGAGTAGGCGATGCGGCCTTCGAGCGCACGCAGTCGCGCCTCGGTCCGTTCGATCTCCTCTTGGGTTTCCGAGAGTTCCTGGCCGACCCGGAGCACGTCCTCGGTCTCGTTGGCGCTCTCGTAGAGCGTCCGGAGGCGGTCGCGTTCGGCTCTCAGGTTCTCCAGGCGCGCCTCGAGGTCGACCACCTGTTCGGTCACGTCCTCGGTCGCCGTCTTCGACTGCTGGACCTCGCCCTCGGCTCTCACGTCGTCGAGGAGGGCGCTGAAGTTCTCCTTCGGCACGCGGAGGACGACCGTCCCGGTCGTCCACGTCTCGTTCTCCCGACCGCGGACCTGCTGTGACGTGTCGCTGACGTAGCCGCCGCGCGCCTCGACGGCCGCCGTCAGGTTCCGCTCGGCGGACGCGAAGTCGTCGACCAGCAGTCGGACCTCACCCGTCCTGATCAGTTCCCGTCGGGCGGCGAACTGCGTGGAACTGGCGCTCTCGGCGTCGCCGGACTGTGCCGCTTCGTCGGCGCTCCCGCCGTCGCCACCGCTCGACGCGGCAGGGGTCGACTGGTCGAGGTTCGTCGCCTCGCCGCCGGCGTCGTTCCCGCCCGCCGCGCTGTCTCCGGCACCCGAACACCCCGCCAAGACGACGAGGAGGGCCAGAAGCACGGTCACGAAGAGTCGTGGTCGTCGTCGCATGGTCAGAGAGACGAGACGTCGGTCGTTAATCGTTGCCAAGAGTCAAAGAGCCGTTTCACCAACCGTGTGTGCCGGCAGCGGCGTTCGACGAGGCGGTGGCCCGGCGGCCCGTCGTGTTCACCGAAGACCGCCACCCAGTCGGCCGGTCGGCCCGTCAAGCGCAAGTGTCCTCCCTGCCAACTGGACGTATGAAGCGAGATCTGGTGGCGATGACGTGGGTCGACGGCCTGTTCGTCCACTGGCCGGTCGACCCCGCTGTCGTCGACGAGCGACTGCCCGCCGGACTCGAGGTGGCGACGTACGACGGCGAGGCGTGGCTGGGCATCGTCGCCTTCGAGATGACCGACATCCGTCCCCGCGGGTTCCCCGTCGGTCTCGGCTTCCCGGAGCTCAACCTCCGCACCTACGTCGAACCCGAAGGCGGCGGTCGGCGCGGCGTCTACTTCTTCAACCTCGACGCACGCGACCCGATCGGGGTCTCTATCGCCCGCCTGTTCTTCGCACTCCCCTACTACCGCGCCGAGATGCACGTCTCACGACACGGCGAGGAGGTACAGTTCACCCACCAGCGACGACACCCCGGAGCGACGCCCGCCCACTTCGACGCCGTCTACCGACCGGCGGGCGACGTCTTCCGGGCCGAGACCGGGTCGCTGGAGGAGTTCCTCGTCGAGAACTACCGCTTCTACACGCGGGGGCGACGACTCTACCACGGCGACATCCGCCACGACCCGTGGCCCCTGCAGGAGGCGACCGTCGACGTCCGCGCGAACACGTTGTTCGAGGCGAACGGGTTCGACCGTCCGGACGGCGAACCGCTCGTCCACTACGCCGACGAACTGCACGTGACTGCCGACCGGATTCGGCGAGTGCGCTGAGAGCGCCGTCGGTCGCGTCCGTGTGTCCGTCACTCACAGGAGACGACAGATCGCTCCGGAACAGGATATATAATATTTCCATCATTATTATCCCGTCGCCGCCCGTTCGTCCCACTGATGGACGAGACCACTCACTTCGAGAGCCTGCGGGAACCGACCGCCCCGATACGGATCGAGCTCGACTCGGAGACCGGAGAGATCCGCATCCACCGAGAGACTGCGCTGGGCTCCGTCACGGAACACGTCGACCGGTGACGGCGGCGGCGACCAATGACGGCAGCGGCGTCGACCAGTGACGGCGTCGACGGCGATCCGGATCGACTCTCGGTCGGCACCGACGCGTCGGCCGCGGCCGTGACCGGAGACCGCGGACCGACCCGGACCACGGACCGACGTACGGGGTACTTATACCGCCGCCGACAGAACGACCGGGCATGAACCGACTGCATCCCCGTGTCCGGTTGGTGTGGATGCTCCGTGCCGTTGTCGTCGCGGGCGTCGTCGGCGCCGTCGCCTACGTTCTCAACCGAGTGACGCTCGAACTCCCCGTGTACGTCCCCGTCGGGGTCTTCGTGGTCTTTCTCGTCGTCGGCGTCGGCTTCGCGATACTCCGCTATCGGCTATGGGGGTACGAGGTCCGCGAGGACTCGCTGTACCTCGAACGCGGCGTCCTCACGCGCGTCCGGACGGTCGTCCCGTTCGTCCGCATCCAACACGTCGACTCCGCCCGCGGCCCGGTCGAGCGACTGCTCGGACTCGCGAGTACGGTGGTCTACACCGCCGGGTCGCGCGGGGCCGACGTACAGATTCCGGGGCTCACGCCCGAGGGGTCCGACGAGCTACAGGACCGTCTGAAGGGACTGGCCATCCGGGCCGAGGGTGACGACGCGGTATGAAGCTCTCGCCGCTCTCGGTGCCGTACAAGGCGGTCCAGAAGGGCGCGAGCATCGTCTTCACGCTCGCGTTCGTCCTCTTCTCGGGGGCCTCGGCCGTGCTCGGCGGTCTCGGCGGACCGCTCGTCACCGTCGGCCTCCTCGGCGGGATCGTCGTCCTGCTCGTCGCCTACGAGGTGCTCTACTACCGGCGCTACGAGTACGAACTGACCGCCGACACGTTCGACATCCGGTCGGGCGTCGTCTCCCGACGCAACCGCGAGATTCCGCTCCGTCGCATCCAGAACGTCGACATCAGCCGCAACGTCGTCCAGCGGGTGCTCGGCATCGCGGCGCTCAACTTCGAGACGGCCGGCGGCAGCGGGACCGAAGCGGCCATCCGCTACGTCACCTTCGAGGAGGCCAAGCGCCTGCAGAACGAGATCGCGCGGCTGAAGCGCGGCGACGCCGCGGACGCACCCGAAGTCGAGTCCGACGAACTGTTCGCGCTCTCGGACCGCGAACTCGCCATCGTCGGCGCGCTCTCGTTCGACCCGCGCGGCCTGGGCATCCTGTTTTTCCTCCTCTCGGGGTCGATCCCGGTCGTCTCGTCGTTCTTCTCGTTCGGGGGCGAGACGCTCGTGTTGGCGCTCGGCGGCCTCGTCGTCCTCGTCGCCATCCTCTTCGTCTCGTGGCTCGCCGGGTTCGTCATCGCCGTCGTCAACTACTACGGCTTTCGGCTCTCGCGGACCGACGACGAACTGCTGTACGAGCGCGGGCTGCTCCAGCGGTACGACGGGTCGATCCCCTTCGACAAGATCCAGACGCTCACCATCGAGGACAACCCCTTGAAACGACGGTTCGGTTACGCGACGCTGGCGATCGAGACGGCCGGCTACGCGCCGGGACAGGGCAGCGAACGCGGGTCGGAAGCGGCGGTCCCGCTCGCCACCCGACAGCGCGTCGTCTCGCTCGCCAACGACATCGAGGCGTTCGGGACGCCAACGTTCACTCGGCCACCGAAGCGCATCCGCCGCCGATACACCGCGCGTTACCTCATCATCCTCGGCGTCGTCACGGGCGCGCTGTTCGCCGTCGTGACGGCGCTCGACGCCACCGTCCCCTGGTACGGGACGCTCGCAGTCCTCCCCGTCATCCCGGTCGCCGCTCACTACAAGTGGAAACACCGCGGCTACTGGCTCGGGGAGAACCACGTCGTCACCCGAAACGGCTTCTGGAAGCGCCAGACGAAGGTCGTCCCCTACTACCGCATCCAGACGGTCATCGACTCGCGGACGATCTTCCAGCGTCGCTGGCGCGTCGCCACGGTCACCGTCGACACCGCCGGCTCGCTTTCCTTGGCCGCACAGGACGCCGCCGCCGTCGACATCGAAGCCGCCGACGCCGAACGTGTCCGCGCGGAGTTGGAGGACCGACTCGTCTCCGCGGTCGCCGACCGACGGTCGCGGCGACGACGCTCCCGACGACCGCTCGTCGGTCCGGTCGAACCGGGTGGCGACGACTCGCCCCCGAACGAGGGGTCGGACCCGACCGACGACACCACGCCCGACGAACGGAGCGACGCGCGCGAGGACTCGAACCCGAGCGGTGCGTGAACGCCGGACGGCGACGCCTCTAGACGACTATTCGTGTTCGAACGTCTGGAACTCGACGTTCCGACTGTCGGGGTCGTCGGCGAAGAACTGGTAGATATCGTACGTCGGGTTGGCGTGTGGCTCTTCGCGGGCCGCGTCGCCGACGCGGTCGTGCATCGCGTCGACCGCCTCCCGCGAGTCGTAGACGAACGTCAGCGTCCCGCAGTTGTCGGTTCGGTCGCGGGCGCAGAACCCGAACCGGAAGTCGTCGTACTGGAGGATCGTACAGTCGGGTTGTTCCAGCCAGATCTCGGCGTCGACGATCGACGTGTAGAAGTCGACGACCGCATCGTGGCGCTCCGTCGCGAAGAAGACGATACCGGACACGAACCGACGGTCGCACGCCGGCCAGTTAATCGGTTCGGCGAATGCGCGGCGGAGACGTCGGTGCGTGACGCCCACGAGGAGAGACGAGACGACTACGGCGAAGAGACCGGTTCCGAGGAGGACCGGCACTCCTTCGATATATAGGTGTTGTGACATCACCGCACGAGATGCTCGCCGACGAAGACGGTCAGAAACGGCGTCCGAGAGAGCATCCGGTTCGTCATCCGATAGGAGCCGTCGCCGGACGAGTCGACCGTTTCGTGGGGACGGGACACCGCACTGGAGCACCGTCTCGCTCTGGCTTCCGACGTGGAGAGGGTGCAGTGGGTACGAAAAGACCGAAGAAGAACTGCGGCGACCGACGACCGTTACTCGTCGCGGGCGTCGTCGATGACCTCGGAGAATTTCCGGGCCTGCTCGGTGATGGCCTCGAAGTCGCCGGCCTCGACGGCCTCATCGTCGACGAGGGCACTCCCCGCACCGACGACGACTGCGCCCGCCTCGATGAAGTCGGTGGCGTTGTCGACGTCGACGCCGCCGGTCGGCATGATGGGGATCTGCCCGAGCGGTCCCTTGATGCTGCTGACGTGACCGGGACCGAGCGAGGAGGCCGGGAACACCTTCACGAAGTCCGCGCCGCGCTCGTAGCCGCGGAGCGCCTCGGTCGGCGTCATGACGCCGGGAGCGACGAGTTTGCCGTAGCGGTTGGCGACGTCGATGACGTCCTCCTCCAGCGTCGGGGAGACGACGAACTCCGCACCCGCCAGAAGCGCCGAGCGGGCCGTCTCGGCGTCGAGGACGGTCCCCGCGCCGATGATCGTCTCGGAGTCGTCGAAGGAGGCCGAGACCTCCGAGATCATCTCCATCACGCCGGGCGTGTCGGCAGTCAGTTCGATGGCCGTGACGCCGCCCTCGTAGAGCGCGTCGGCGACTTCGATGACGGTGTCCGCGTCCGCGCCGCGCATGACGGCGACGACGCCGCTGTCTACGAGTCGCTGCATGTCCGTGTGTTTGTCGAGTGTCGTCATTCGGGTGAGCGTCGTCGGTGGACGCACATAAACACCGGCGACGTCACCAGCGTTCGCTGTGGATTCCCTCGACTCCCGTGCGATTCGCTCCCGTGACAGCACTCGACAGGGTAATATACTGCACGGCGCTTACCTCGGGTGAGCGTGGCCGGAGCAGTGTCCTCCGTGCCACCGACGCTATGACAGCACACATCGATCTCGAACGACTGTATCGCGACGTGATCCCCTCCGTCGTCTCCATCTACGTGAGTCGCAACGGCCCCGGGATGGGTGCCGGTTCGGGCTTCGTCACCGAGGGAAGCTACGTCGTCACGAACCAGCACGTCGTCGGCGCTATCGACGACGTGGAGCTTCGCTTCAGTGACGGCAGTTGGCGAACCGGCCGCGTCGTCGGCACCGACGTCTACACCGACCTCGCGGTGATTCACGTCTCGAACCTCCCGGAGTCCGCGGCAGCACTCACCATCGCCACAGAGAACCCCCAACCGGGTCGGCCGGTCGCGGCCCTCGGCAACCCACTCGGCCTCGACGGCTCTATCACTACGGGTATCGTCTCGGGTGCGAGTCGCTCGATGGCGACCTCCAACGGCTTTGCGATCCCCGACGTGGTTCAGACCGACGCCGCCATCAACCCCGGCAACAGTGGGGGGCCGTTGGTGGGCGTCGTGACCGGAACTGGGGGCGAAAACGAGAGCGGCGAGACGAGGTACGAAGTCGTCGGCGTCAACCGTGCCCGGCAGGGCGACGGTATCGGCTTCGCCGTCTCGCCCGCGATCGTCAATCGGGTCGTTCCGGCGCTCGTCGAAGACGGCGAGTACCGCCACTCCTACCTCCGGACGCGGACGCTCGACGTGACTCCCACTGTCGCCGAGGCGAACGAACTCGACCGGCCGCGTGGGGTGCTCGTCGTCGACGTCGGCGACGGTATCGAGGGCGACGATCTGCGTGGATCGCGCTACACACGGACGGTTCGGGGCAGAGAGATCCCCGTCGGTGGTGATATCATCGTTGGTATCGACGGCAACGAGGTCCACACCCACGAGGAGCTGATGCGTATCCTCATCACTGAGACGAGTCCCGGCGAACCGGTCGACATCGACGTACTCCGGGACGGTGACCCGACGACGCTGCGGCTGGTCCTCGGAGAGCGTCCGCAGCCGACGCGACGCGACGGTCCCCGACGGGGTCGTCGTGGCCGACGCGGACGACGCGACCGAGACGACGGTGGTGGACGCATCCCCATCAACTGAGCGAACGACGGCCGAACGTTTTTCGCGGAGAACGCGACCACCCCGAGCTATGCTCACCGGCATTCAGCTCAGAGCAGTCGCCACGGCTGTCGTCGTCGCCGTCGTCTCACTGGTCGTCGTCGCTGGAATCGAAGCGACGGCGTTGTTCGCTCGAACCCACCTCCCCGATTCTGTCCTGACGGTGTTCGTCGTTCGCTTCGGAAGACACGTCGCCGGCGGACTGCTGGCACTCGTACTCCTCCCGCTCGTCGGTGCGTTACTCCTCGCGCCCGAGTTCACGGTGGTCGGGGTGCTTCGATTCCTGACGTCGCCGCAGTACGTCGACCTCTTGCGCTTCGGCGCGCCTGCGTTCGTTCTGTTCGGGCTGTTGCTCGTCGTCGGCGTCGGGAAGAAGACGCTGGGTCTCGACGGTTAGTCCGTCCGCGGGATCGTCACCGCCCCCGCCGCGAAGAAGAAAAGCGCGAGCACGCAGAGGACGGCGAGGTTCGTCGTCACGGCCGACAGCGTCTCGCCGCTGTACGTCAGCGCGCGCACGCCCCGCGAGAAGTACGTCAACGGCGACAGCCCCACCGCCGGTCGGAACCACGCGGGGAGGAGATCCGGCGTGACGAACGTCTCCGAGAGGAAGAGTAGCGGCAGCGCGATGGCGTTGCTGGCGGCGACGACGCCGTCCTGTGAGTCCGAGAAGTTGCCGAGCAGCGCGCCGATACCGCAGAAGAGCGCGACGCCGACGGCGACGAACGGGATCAAGAGGAGCGTCGCGGGCGTGACCGGAATCGACACGCCGGTGACGAGGACGGTCAGCCCCAGTAGCAGTAGCCCCGCCAGACCGATGACGACGACGTTGACGAGCGTCTGCGCGAGCAGCCACTCCCAGCGTTCGAGAGGCGTGGTCGCCAGTTTCTCGAACTGGTTGCCGTCGCGGTGGCGGGCGATCTCGCTGCCGACCCGCGAGAGCGGCGTGAAGAGGACGACGACGGCGAGATAGCCCGGAATGTAGTACGCCGGCGGTTCGGCAAAGATGCCGCCGCCGGTGGGTTGAGTCTGGACGAGACCCGCGAAGATGGCGACGATGATGACGGGGAAGAAGAACGTGAAGAAGACCGCCGTCCGGCGGCGGAGGAAGGAGTGCCAGCCCGCGCGGGTGGCGGCCGTGACCCGCTTCAGCCGACTCATCTGCTCGCCTCCGGCGTCGCGGCAGGCGTCTCAGCCGGTCGCATCCCCTCGAACGTCTCGCCCGTCAGTCGGAGATATACCTCCTCGAGTCCGGGCTGTTTCCACGTGAGCGAGTCGTAGTCGACGCCGGCCCGTTCCAGCGCCTCGACCGCGCGGCCGATGTCTCTCGGGTCGACGTCGTGGAAGGTGAGCGTCTCCGCGTCGGCTTCGACGACGAACCCCGCGTCGACGAGGGCGTCGGTCCCGGCGTCGGTGCGGACGACGAGTCGCGTCTCGCCGCCGTGTTCGGCCACCAGGTCGCCCGGCGAACCGACGGCGACGAGTCGCCCGTCGTTCAGCAGTCCGACGCGGTCTGCGAGCCGTTCGACCTCGTCCATCGAGTGGCTGGTGAGGAAGACGGTGGTCCCGGTGTCGGCGAGGTCCTCGAGGAGCGCCCACAGCGCCCGCCGACCGGCCGGGTCGATGCCGGTGGTCGGTTCGTCGAGGAAGAGCACGTCGGGGTCGTTGACGAGTGCCGTGGCGACGCAGACCCGCCGTTGCTGGCCGCCGGAGAGGTTCTCGTACCATGTGTCGCCCGCGTCGCCGAGACCGACGTCGGCGAGGACGCCGTCGGAGTCACGTGCCTCCTCGTAGAGCCCGGCGTAGTAGTCGACGAGTTCACGGGCCGTCAGCCGCTCGGGCGGCGTGAACGACTGCGGGAGCAGTCCGACGCGCTGGGTGTCCACTTTCGTCGGCTCCTCGCCGAGTACGCGGACCGTCCCCTCGGCGTCGGTCGTTCCCGTCAGTGCGCGAACCAGCGTGGTCTTGCCCGCGCCGTTCGGACCGATGAGTCCGAACACCTCGCCTTCGTCGACGGAGAGCGAGACGCCGTCGAGCGCAACCGTGTCGCCGTACGTCCGGCGGACGTCGTCGGCGACGAGTGCCGCATCCATATCTCATGCTGACGGCGTTTCGGAGGTAAGGCTTCCCTTTCGTCGGGGAGAGTTCGATCCGGCTCCTCCCTCAGGGCTTCACCAGAATCTTCACCTGGTCGCTGTCGGGGTCGAGGAGTGACTCGAACCCGTCGTCGACGATGTGGTCGAGGCCGATACGGTCCGTGACGAGTGGCTCCGGGTCGAGCGTCCCGTCCGCGAGCATGTCGATGACCATCCCGTACTCCTCGCCGGAACGCGGCCCGCCGAGGTACGCGAGCGTCCCCGTCACCGTCCGCTCGCCGAGCACGATACTGTTCGGGTGTGAACTGACCTCCTCCTCCCAGATGCTCACGACGGTCATCGTCCCACTCGGGCGTGTACTCTGGAGCGCCGCGTTGTAGGTCGCCTCGATACCCGCGACCTCGAAGGCGACGTCGACGCCGCCGTCCGTCTCGCCGGTGACGAACTCGACGGCGTCGGTCTCCGTCGGGTCGATAGTCTCGTCCGCACCGCAGTCGAGCGCACGGTCTCTCCGCGCCGCACGGGGCTCGGAGACGTAGATGTGGCCCGCGCCCGCCGCGCGGAGACACTGGATGACCGAGAGGCCGATGGGGCCGCTGCCGAAGACGGCGACGCTGTCGCCCGCCTGTACTCCCGACCGCCGGACTGCGTGGAGGCCGACGGCCAGCGGTTCGACCAGCGCGCCGTACTCCAGCGGCACTCCCTCGACGAGCGGAACGGCCTGTTCGGCCTTCACGACGATGTTCTCGGCGAACCCGCCGCCGCCGCCGGAGAGGCCGGTGAAGCCGATGGAGTCGCAGATGTGGTAGTTGCCCTCCCTGCACTGTCGACACTCGCCACAGTAGAGGATGGGGTTGATGGCGACGGGGTCGCCGACCTCGAGCGCCGTCACGTCGGCCCCGAGTTCGGTCACCGTGCCGCTGAACTCGTGGCCCATCGTGACGGGTGCGACCTCGCCAGAGACCGGGTGCGGTTCGCCCTCGGGGATGAAGATCGGTCCGGCGGCGTACTCGTGGAGATCCGACCCGCAGATACCACAGGAGTCGACTTCGACCCGAACGTCTTCCGGGCCGACGTCTCTCTCGTCGACGTCTTCGATACGGATGTCTCGCTGGCCGTGATAGGTGGCTGCCTGCATGGCGTCTACTAGTTGGTCTGAGACGAGTTAACGACTAGCGTAGAACGGGAGACGAGTTCTCGATTCGCCGACGGCTACGGTCGGTCGAGTCGGTCGCCGACGTCGACGGTCCGACCCGTCGCCGACGCCTCGTAGGCACCTTCGGTCAGCGCGGTCACCTTCAGCGCGTCCTCGGCCGGAATCTCCAACTCGACGTCGCCGCGGATAGCGTCGACGAAGTTCTCCAGTTTGCGGCGCGTGACGGCGTCGAATCCTGGGTCTTCGGGTGTCGCAGTGTACGTCACGCCCCCCTCGATGACGGTGACGGTCTCGCCGTCGAAACTGATGGTGCCTTCGGTTCCGAGGAGCGTGAGCATCTCGCCGGGTGATGGTGTGCTCTGACCCTCGCCGGAGATGCCGATGCTCGCGGTGATCTGGCCCTCGCCGTCGTCGCGTTCGAGCGTCGCCGCGAGCGCGCTGTTGACGTCGACGTCGTGACCGCGGTCGTCCACTGTCGCGGCGACGGAGACGGGCGTGCTCCGCGTCGACCAGAGGAGCGCGTCGAGCAGATGCGACCCGGAGTCGTACAGTTGGCCGCCGCCGGAGAGGTCGGGATTCCCGCGCCACTGGTCTTTCGTCCAGCGGATCCACACCTGTTCGAGATGGCAGGTCGCCATGTGGACCTCGCCGATGCGGCCCGAGTCGACGAGGCGTCGGATCTCCGAGAACCGCGGGTCGAAGTGGCGTTGGTAGCCGACCGCGAGCACGAGGCCGCGCTCGTCGGCGAGATCGATTAGCTCGTGGGCGTGGTCGACGTCCGTCACCATCGGCTTCTCCAAGTGGACGTGGACGTCGCGTTCGAGACAGGCCTTCGCCTGCTCGTAGTGCAGCGTGTGCGGGGTGACGATACAGGCGGCGTCGACGTCTTCCTCGTCGAGCAGCTCCTCGTAGTCCTCGTACGTCGGGACGCTGAGTTCGTGGGCGAACGCCGCGCGGGCGTCGTGTGAGGGGTCCGCACCGGCGACGAGTTCGACGTCCTCGAGGTTCGCGAGCAGACGGAGCTCCAGCCGACCGAGGTCACCGACACCGATTCCTGCGACTCTGAGCATGTCGAATCCGTGTCGGGTGCGGACAAAAGTCTGCTGGAGGTCCGGAGACGGCCTACTGCGAGTCCGACGACGAACGCAAACGGCGCGAGCACTTTTGTGTTCGCCCGCAGAGAGTGGAAGCATGAACTACAGACGACTCGGATCGACGGGGACGACAGTCTCGGAACTCTGTTTCGGCACGTGGCGCTTCGGGATGGAGTCCGGCGACGTCGTCGAGACGGGACGGAGCGAAGCACACGACCTGCTGGACACGTTCGAGGCCGGTGGTGGGAACTTCATCGATACGGCCAACGTCTACGGCAACCCCAACGGGACGAGCGAGGAGTACATCGGTGACTGGCTGGCAGAGCGTGACCGCGAGGACTTCGTGCTCGCCTCGAAAGTCTACTTCCCGTTCGACGGCTGGGGTGAGCCCGGTCCGAACGACTCGGGACTCGGCCGGAAACACATCCGTGCGCAGATAGAGGGCACACTTGACCGTCTCGGGACGGACTACCTCGACGTCTACTACATCCATCGTTGGGACGAGGAGACGCCCATCGAGGAGACGCTCTCCACCCTCACCGGCCTCGTCGAGGAGGGGAAAGTGAACTATCTCGGCGCGTCGACGATGGCCGCCTGGCAGTTGACGAAGGCACTCTGGACGTCCGACGTCGAGGGACTCGAGCGGTTCGAGGTGACCCAGCCGATGTACCACGCCGCCTACGAGGAGGTCGACGACTACCTCGACGTGTGTGCCGACCAGGACCTCGCGGTCTGTCCGTACTCGCCGCTGGCGGGTGGCTTCCTCACCGGCAAGTACGAGCGCGCGGACGACGGGAGCGCGGTCGGCCCCGACGGGTCGCGTGCGGACCTCGTCGACTACTTCCAGGACGCCTACGTCTCGGAGACGAGTTGGCGCGTGCTCGACGCCATCGAGACCGTCGCCGACGAACTCGACGCGACGCCCGCGCAGGTCGCGCTCCGCTGGCTGATGGACCAGGCCGAGTTCGCCTGTATTCCTATCGTCGGCGCGCGGACGACCGACCAACTCGAGGACAACCTCGGCGCGACGGAGCTCTCGCTCTCCGTCGATCAGTTCGAGCGCATCGCGGCGGCGCGCAACGACGCCGAGGCCGACGCGTAACACCGAGTTCCGCGACTCACAGTTTTTTTGGACCTGCCGACGACGTCCGAGTATGGACTATCGACGACTCGGTTCGACGGGGACGACGGTCTCGGAACTCTGCTTCGGCACGTGGCGCTTCGGGCGGGAGACGGGCGGCGTGCTCGAGACCGACCGCGAGCAGGCGCACGACCTCCTGGACACGTTCGAGGAACGCGGCGGGAACTTCATCGATACGGCCAACGTCTACGGCAACCCCAACGGGACGAGCGAGGAGTACGTCGGCGACTGGTTGGCCCAGCGTGACCGCGAGGAGTTCGTGCTCGCCTCGAAGGTCTACTTCCCGTTCGACGGCTGGGGTGAGCCCGGACCCAACGACTCGGGGCTCGGCCGGAAACACATCCGCGCACAGATAGAGGGCACACTAGACCGCCTCGGGACGGACTACCTCGACGTCTACTACATCCATCGTTGGGACGAGGAGACGCCCATCGAGGAGACGCTGTCGACGCTGACCGGTCTCGTCGAGGAGGGGAAGGTGAACTATCTCGGCGCGTCGACGATGGCCGCCTGGCAGTTGACGAAGGCACTCTGGACGTCCGACGTCGAGGGACTCGAACGGTTCGAGGTGACACAACCGCTGTTTCACGCGGCCTACCGTGACGACGTCGCCGACTACCTCGACGTGTGTGCCGACCAGGACCTCGCGGTCTGTCCCTACTCGCCGCTGGCCGGCGGGTTCCTCACCGGCAAGTACGAACGTGCCGACCCCGACGACCCGAAGCAGGTGAAGGCCCCCGACGGGTCGCGGGGGAGCTTCGACGAGCGGTTCTCGAACTTCTACCTCTCGGCCCGCGGCTGGGAGGTGCTCGACGCGATCCGCGCAGTCGCCGACGAGAACGATGCGACGCCCGCACAGGTCGCCCTCCGCTGGCTGATGGACCAGGAGGCGTTCACCTGCATCCCCATCGTCGGCGCGCGGACGACAGAGCAGTTGGACGAGAACGTCGGCGCGGCCGACATCGACCTCAGCACCGACCAGTTCGAGCGCATCTCGGAGGCCCGCTACGCCGAAGATGGGAAACGGTGGGGTCACCGCGACTAGCGACCGGTTCACACACCACCCGAAAACATTTGTGTCAGCTGTCGGAGAAACAACCGATGACCGACCGCAACGCCGTCCGCCGCGGTTACGACGCGCTCGCCGAGGACTATCAACGAGCGCGAGGTGACGACACCCACGACGAGGAACTGCTCGCCGACCTCGCCGAGCGACTGCCGGCGAACCCTCGCGTCCTCGACGCCGGTTGTGGCGACGGTCGACCGGCGTCCACCTGGTTCGGCGACGACGACGT
This sequence comes from Halogranum amylolyticum, assembly GCF_900110465.1. Taxonomy (GTDB): domain Archaea; phylum Halobacteriota; class Halobacteria; order Halobacteriales; family Haloferacaceae; genus Halogranum; species Halogranum amylolyticum. The sequence continues at coordinate 23,620 of NZ_FODV01000009.1, read as the reverse complement.
CGCGAGCCTCGACTTCTCGCGGGCGCAGTTGGAGTTGGCGCGCGAGCGACTCTCCACAGGGTGGCTCACGCAGGGCGATATGACCGCGCTTCCCTTCGAGGTCGACAGCTTCGACGCGGTCTGTGCGTTCAACTCATTCATCCACGTTCCGGACGAGGAGCACGAGACCGTCCTGAAGGAGTTCAGACGAGTGCTCCGGTCGGACGGCTGGCTCCTGTTCACCACAGGATGCAGTACTTGGGAGGGACAGAATCCGGACTGGTTGGAGAGCGGCGTCGCCATGGAGTGGGATATCCGCGGGTTAGACGAGACGCAGGAACTGCTCGGAGCAGTCGGATTCAGCGTCGAAGATGCGTGGATCGTCGACGACGACCTCGACGACGGCAACGACGACGCGAAGTTCCCGCTCGTGCTGGCACAGGTCGCCTAGAGTTCGGCGCGCACTCGCCGCGTGATCTCGTCGACGTCGTAGTCGTCCTCGCTTTTGTCCCAGACGGGTTCGCCGTCGACGTCGACTCGGAGGACGCCGTGGTCGCCGGTCACGAGCGCGACCGCGTCGAGTTCGTCGCCGAACTGGCTCAACAGCGCGTGCTGGATGTCTTCGGCGCGGTTCAGGAAGCCACAGGGGACGCAGTACTCGATGTCGACGGTAGTCATGTGTGGGCGTTGGTGCCGGCGGAGCAAAAGTCCGGGCCCCGGGTCCCGACTCAGTCGTCGCCGACGACCGGTCGCCACATCAACAGCCCGACCGCCCCGAGGAAGGCGACGGTCGAGATGTCGTAGGGCCACGTCGTCGCGGCGACGGCGACCGCCGACCCGCTGCCGAAGACGCTCGTCACGAGTGACCCGAGGACGGGCCACGCACAGCTGATACAGGAGAGCAGGCCGAGCGCCCCCGAGAGGCTGGCGGTGACGGCGTCGATGACCGTCGCGTAGATCAGATACGCCAGCGCGACGTAGCCGACCACCTTGTACGGCATCAGGATGACCAAGAACCAGCCACCCTGATAGACGAACGACGGCCCCCACCCCGGCACCAGCAGTCGGACGTCGAAGCTCGCGCCGGCCGCGTTCGCGGTGTGACTGTGCGTGTGACCGTCGGTGATGAGCGCGGCGAGCGGGCTCGAGTGACTCGGTCCGAGGATGCCGCCGGCGACGGCGAGAAGCAGGAAGTAGCCGCCGGCGACGAGCAGTGCGATACGCCGCGTCCGCGGGTCGGTCGGTGCGGGGTCGGTCTTCGCGACGGCGTAGAGGCCGACGTTGATCCAGAGGAAGCCGTAGGCGATGAACCGCCACGACTGGATGCGGACGGGGATGAACGCGAGATAAAGCAGGACGACGAGCAGTTCCGCGTTCACCACCGCCGCACCGACGAGCAGTTCCTGTCGCGTGGGGCGCCAGTTGGGTGTCGAGGGGGTTCCGAAGGACATGGGTGGAGTCAGATCGCAAGCGTGTCGACGACGATGGCAAGCAAGGTGACGCCGAGGTAGGCGTTCGAGGCGTGGAACGCACGGAACGCAGCGGACTCGGTCTGTTCGTAGTGGAGGCGGACGACCGCCCAGAGGAACACCGCGCTGACGGCGACGCCCGAGAGGACGTACACCCAGCCGAGCGCCTCGGAGGCGGCCAGCGCGCCGGCGGCGACGAACGTCGCACCGAGATACCAGAGGATGTGTCGCCGGGTCGTCGTCTCGCCGCGGACGACGGGCATCATCGGGAAGCCGCCGCGCTCGTAGTCGTCTTTGTACGCCAGCGCGAGGTTGTAGAAGTGCGCGGGCGTCCACAGGAAGATGAGCGTCGCGAGTGCCAGTCCGCCGAGGCCGATCTCGCCGGTGACGGCCGCCCAGCCGATGAGCGCCGGGAGCGCCCCCGCGGCGCCGCCGATAACCGTGTTCTGGACCGTGTTCGGCTTCAGGATGAGCGTGTAGACGACGCTGTAGAAGAGGATGGCCGCGAGGCCGAGCGCCGCCGCCAGCAGGTTGACCGTCGCGAACAGCGCCAGCGAGACGGCTGCCAACAGGACGCCGAAGGCGATTGCGTTGCGGACGGGGACGAGGTCGGTCGCCAGCGGACGGTCGCTCGTCCGGTTCATCCGACGGTCGATGTCCCGTTCGAGGACGTGGTTGAACGTACCGGAGGCACCGATAGAGAGCGCTCCGCCGCCGAGCGTCGCGAGGACGGTCTGCGGGTCGAGACCGGGGCCGCCCGCGAGCGCCATCGCCGCGGAGGCGACGAGACAGAGCAGCCACATCAGTCGCGGCTTCGTCAGTCGGAAGTAGGCGGCTGCGGTCGCCTTCGCCCGAGCGACGGGGTCGGTGGGGACGTTCGGCTGGCGGTCGTCTGCGGGCGGCAGGTCGGGTTCGAGCGTCGCGGTCGAGTCGGGGACGTCGTCCGGGTCGCCGGTCCGTGCTTCGAGCGTCCACGCGAGCGCCGCGACGAGGCCGGCGAAGATGACCATCGCGACGACGAGGTGGAGCGCCGAGAGCGCGATCGTCCCGCCCGTCGTGGCGACGACGGCACCGAGTGCGGACTGGACGGGATAGAGCAGCACCGAGACGCCGAGGGCGGCGCGGACGCGTCGCGACTCGCCGCGTCGCCAGCCGACGACGGCGGTGGCGACGACGAGCACGCCGACGACGAAGGCGACGAGGCGGTGACCGACGGCAACGTAGCCGTCGGTGGTTGTGGGGAGGGTCCAGCCGTCGCCGCAGACGGGCCAGGCGGTACAGGCGGCGGTGGCGTCGGTGATGGCCGTCGTCGCGCCGACGGCGAGGAGGAGATAGACGCCCATCGCCGTGGCAGCGAGCAGGCCGGTGAACCGGTCGGGTGTCTCTGTGTCTGACACGGCTAAGTCACTTACACGATGGTTAGGAATCGCGGTACTTAGTCGACGCGCTTCTCGCGTGAACGTGGGCGCTCCCCCGCGTGCACAACCCTGAGTCAGTAGCTATTTACGCGTGTTGTCCTAACCCCCGAACAGCATGAAAGGCAAGCGTTTCGCGCTCGTTTCGGTGCTCTCGGCGGCGCTCCTCGCCTTCGCCGTCGAGCCGGTCGCGGCGCAGTCGACGACCATCGATCTCATCGACGGTCTCAACGAGCGGCTGCTGTTGATCGGGGTGCCCATCACGATCCTCGTCGAGGTCATCCTCATCTACACCGTTCTGAAGTTCAGGAACAACGACTCACCGAAGCCGACTCGTGAGAACCGGCGGCTCGAGATTACGTGGACCATCGCGACGGCCATCATTCTGCTGTTCGTCGGCGTCGCCTCCTACGGCGTGCTCGCGAACCCGAACGTCACACACATGGCCGACCAAGAGGTCGCTCCCGACGACGACGACGTCGTCGTCCACGCCGAGGCGTTCCAGTGGGGCTGGAACATGAGCTACCCTGAGGAAGGTATCAACACCGGTACCGAGATCGTCCTGCCAGCGGACCAGGACGTCTACATCGTGGTCACCTCACAGGACGTCATACACGGCTTCGCCGTACCCGAACTCGGGCTGAAGCAGGACGCGATGCCCGGACAGGAGAACGTCATCAAGACGGTGGCGACCGAGCCGGGCACCTACCAGGGCTACTGTACGGAGTACTGTGGCGTCGCTCACTCACAGATGTACTTCACGGTCGAGGTGCTGCCGCAGGACCAGTACGACCAGTGGGTCCAAGAGCAGCAGGCCTCCGGCAACGGGTCGGGTAACGAGTCCGCCTCCGGCAACGAGTCGGCATCTAACGCGACCGCCTCTGGCAACGAGTCGGGCGGTAACGCCTCCGCCAGCCTCCTCGCGCCCGCGAACTGAGACTGATCGTCTCTCACCTTCTTCGACTTTCCCTTCTCTCGCCTGCTCCGTGCGGAGCTACTGTCCCCGCAGTCGCCGACACTCGCCCTCGGTGACGACGACCGTTTCCTCCCCCGTCTCGACGACGAGCGCACCTGTCTCGGTGACGTCGCGTGCGATTCCTTCGACTGACGCTCGACCGCGGCGCTCGATTCGAACCGTCCGACCGAGCGTCTCGCTCGCCGCTCGGTAGTCGTCGAGCACTGCCGCGAACCCGTCGTCCGACTCGGCCTGCCGACAGCGACGCAGCAGGTTCTCGTGGAGGCGAACTGCCAACTCGGTTCGGTCGACGTCGTCACCGGTCGCCGCGCGCAGCGACGTCACCGGACGGTCTGCTTCGACGGCCGTCGGGTCGACGTTAGCGTTGACGCCGATTCCGAGTATCACGTAGTCGAGGGGTGCGTCCCCGTCCGGAAACACCTCGTCGACCGGCTTGCCCGCGACCGGGACGCCGTCGTGGACGGACTCGGTGAGAACCCCGGCGAGTTTCTTCTCGGCGACGAGGACGTCGTCAGCGCTTCGCGCTGACTGGCTCTCGTTCGCGTTACTCACGAGAACGTCGTTCGGCCACTTCAGTCGCGCGTCGACGCCGAGCGAAGAGACTGCGTCGGCGACGGCGACGCCCGCGGCGAACGTGAGTCGGCCGACGTGGTCGGCGTCGAACGACGGGCGGACGAGCGTGCTCGTCCAGAGGCCGCCCGAGGGGGCGCTCCACGCCGACCCGGTTCGACCGCGGGCGGCGGTGAGTTCGTCGGCGACGACCGTCGTCCCGTGCGGGGCGCCGTCGTGGGCGAGTCGTCTGAGTTCGTCGGTGGTGTTCGGGATGCTGCCGTGAACTTCGACGGGAGCGTCCAGGCGGTCCGTGAGCGTCTCGGAGTCCATCGACTGAGGAAGCGGTGCGGTCGCTCCTAAGCGTTGGTGTCCGTGAGAGCGATCGGCACTGTCGCGTTACTCCACGCGCTCGTGGACGATCCGTTCGATGATACGCCCCGTCGACAGCAGTTCGCCCTCGTACCGCGGCTCGCGGGCCGAGGCACGTTCGACGGCGCAGTCGATGCCGCGGTCCGAGAGCGCCGCGCGGATACCGTCGTCGTCGTGGTGCTGGTCGTAGCCGAGGACGATGACGTCGGGTTGGATGCGCTCGATGGGGACGAAGATGTCCTCGGGGTGGCCGAGATGCGCCTCGTCGACGACGTCGAGTGCGGCCACCATGTCGCGGCGTTGGCGGTCCGGGAGGACGGGTTTCGCCTTGTGCGTCACGTTCTCGCGGCGGGCGACGATGACGTGTAGTTCGTCGCCGCGGGCGGCGGCGTCGGTCAGATAGTGGACGTGGCCGGGGTGGAGGAGATCGAAAGTCCCCTGGGCGATGACGGTCGTCATTTCTCGGAGAGCTCACTGTCGATGTCTTCCTGGGTGAAGTCGAAGAACGATTCGGGGTCCGCGAGGTCGACGGTGAGCACGTCGAGCTGGCGCTCGTTGCCCTCGCGGTCGAACGCCCGCCAGTCGCTCTTGCGGTAGGGGAAACCGACGATGATGTGGACGTCGCCGTTGCCGAACGTCGCGAGGTCGGCGTCGCTGGGCTCGAGCACGCCGTTCGGGTGGGAGTGGATCGAGCCGACCGATCGCATGTCGTTGGGGATCATGCTCGTCTGGACGGTCGCGCTCACGGGGTTCGACTCCGTCCCGGGGACGATGAGCACGTCGGTGACGACGGTCCCCTCCCGGTCGAGCCCGAGGTTGCGGGCGTCTTCGCCGCGGAGCAGTCCCATGTACTCGTCGGGGTGGGTCTCCTCGGAGGCTTCGAGCGCGAAGTCGAGGGTGTCGGCGGCGATGCCGATGATCTCGCCCGACCGGAACAGTCGCATGGGTAAACGTCCGGTTCGTCGCCATCTAAGGGTTGCGGAAGGGGTCGGGACAGCATAGAAAGGTTAACCCCGACCCACATTCTATCACGCCTATGAGCAGCGAGAACGCCGGGGATTCCGGCACTGGGTCAGATTCGCGACCCGTCGTCTACGACCTCGCACCAGATTGTACGGGCGACGACGTCGAAGTCGGACGCCGCTATCACGCCGTCGTCAACGGCGTCGTCGACTACGGCGTCTTCGTCGACGTCTCCGACAACGTCTCTGGACTGGTCCACGAATCGAACCTGAACGACTCCTACGACGTCGGTGACCGTCTCGTCGTCGAACTCTCCGACGTTCGCGAGAACGGTGACCTCGCGTTCGTCGCCGCCGATCTCGACGACTACCAGACGGAGACGGTCGACCACGACCCCGAACGGACCAGCATCGAGAACCTCCGCACGGGCGAGGACGTCCACGTCGAGGGGGCGGTCGTCCAGATCAAACAGACCGGTGGGCCGACAATCTTCCACGTCAGCGACGAGAGCGGCATCGTCGCCTGCGCCGCCTTCGAGGAGGCCGGCGTCCGCGCACACCCAGACGTCGAACTCGACGACCTCGTTCGTATCGGCGGGAGCGTCGAGGAACACGAGGGCGCGATACAGATCGAGGTCGGCACGATGACCCGTCTGACCGACGAACAGGCCGAGTCGGCTCGGGAGCGTCGCGACGCCGAGCTCGCCGAACGCGCCGAACCTCACGAGATCGAGAAACTCGTCGAGTGGCCCGCTTTCGACAAACTCCGCGACGACCTCCGCGAGGTCGCGCGTCTCCTCCGACGGACCGTCCTCGAGGGACGTCCCATCCGCGTCCGTCACCACGCCGACGGCGACGGTATGTGTGCGTCGCTGCCGGTCCAGTTGGCCCTCGAGAACTACATCGCCGAGGTCCACACCGACCCCGACGCACCGCGACACCTGTTCAAGCGCCTCCCTTCGAAGGCCCCGTTCTACGAGATGGAGGACGTCACCCGCGACCTCAACTTCGCACTGGAGGGACAGGCTCGCCACGGACAGAAGCTCCCCTTCCTCCTCATGCTCGACAACGGGTCGACCGAGGAGGACGTCCCGGCGTACCAGAACCTCGCACACTACGACATGCCCATCGCGGTCGTCGACCACCACCACCCCGATCCGGAGGCAGTCGGTCACCTGCTCGACGCCCACGTCAACCCCTACCTCTACGACGAGGACTACCGCATCACCACCGGGATGATGTGTGTCGAACTCGCGCGCATGATCGACCCGACGGTGACGGACGAACTCCGCCACGTCCCGGCGGTCGCCGGTCTCTCAGACCGCTCGAAGGCCGAGACCATGAGCGAGTTCGTCGACCTCGCCGAGGCCGAGGGGTACGACCGCGAGAAACTGCTCGACATGGGCGAAGCGCTCGACTACGCCGCCCACTGGCTGCGCTACTCCGACGGCGAGTCGTTCGTCAACGACGTGCTCAACGTCGGTTGCGACGACGAGGGGCGCCACCGCGAACTCGTCGAGTTCCTCTCGACGCGCGCCGAGCGCGACGTCCAGCGACAGCTCGACGCCGTCGAGTCCCACGTCGACCACGAACGCCTCGAGAGCGGTGCCCACCTCTACCGCATCGACCTCGACAGTTTCGCCCACCGCTTCACCTACCCTGCACCGGGGAAGACCACGGGGAAACTCCACGACGAGAAGGTGACCGAGACGGGCGAACCCGTCATCACCATCGGCTACGGGCCGGACTTCGCCGTCCTCCGTTCCGACGGCGTCCGTCTCGACATCCCACAGATGGTCGCCGAACTGAACGAGGAGGTCGTCGGCGGCGGCGTCAACGGCGGCGGTCACCTCGTCGTCGGCTCCATCAAGTTCGTCAAGGGGATGCGCGAGGAGGTCATCGACAGCCTCGTCGAGAAGATGGCCGACGCCGACCTCGACGAGGATCTCTCGAGCACGCCGACGATCAACGACTAATCGGTCTCGAACACCTCGCCACCGACTGACGTCCCGTCCGCGAACTCGATTCTCCGCCGTGCGACAGCCACCCCGAGGAGCACCGCGAATGCCGCGACGGCGACGACGCCCACCGGCAGCCGTCCACCGCCACCTCCACCGCGCCAGTCGGCCACGAACACCTCGCGGTAGTAACTCGCCGGGTCCTCCCCCTCGAGAACCACCGCGACCTCGCGGTTCTCGCGGACGGAGTTGTTGTTCCAGTTGATACTCACGAAGTTAGGTTGGTGTTCCAAATCCACCACTAAAGTCATATGTTAGCCTGTTGTAACACATAGGGAAAAGGTGTCATGGCACGATGTCACAATGGTATTTCAGATACACAGGCGACCCTCAAGAAAAGAACCAGTTGACTACTGAGAAAAAGCTGATGACTACTGCTGCGAATAATAATAAAACCACATATATTTCGTATGGGTCTAGAAGCTCAAAAGATATCAATAACCTACTCGGCCACGTTCCTGATTTTCGACTTGGCCCGGTTCACACGTCAATGATGCCTACCTTCGTGGATGGCCCCAATCCCGTCCAACCAAACAAAGGATCAATTGGTGGACACGCTACCGAGGTCGTAGTCGATAAACCAATCTGGCTCTTTGGTATTTGGGATTACAACAACAAAGCTTGGGAAGACATATGACTTCAAATACAGATTATCGCGAGGAGCTTCTTATAATTAGTGGGGAATTTGAAGAGCTAATTGAAAATAGAAATCTTAAAAATGGACTGATAGTTACGAGGCCGTTTGGGTTATTGGGAGCCAGGTTATCTTGGAAAGATGAGAACGGGCTATCAAAAAATATCCTCTCTGAGATTGTTCCTGAGGAAGATCACATCTCGTTTGAAGGGAATAGTTGGAAAGACGAGAAACGCGAGGGCTCTGTCTATCGTCGCTGGACACACATCTCCGATATTCCTTCAATCACGCTGGGGGAAGAAGAGTTGGAAATGGATATAAAAAACACGATTGTTGAAACATATGAAGAACTTAGTACAATTTCAAGTGAACTGGACCTTGGCGAGCCACAGAAGCTGGAATTATCTCCCGATGAGGTCAGTTCTATAGAAGTTGATTGAAATATGTCTCCAGCTATTTTTGGGATAGAAGTTCAAAGTCACTGGGTATACGGAATAGCTGGACTCATATTGGATTTGAGTGGAGTTTTTCTTTTAGCCGTCCCAGAGTTAGGGTCCTATCGGGATGACATTCCAATTGTCGGGGAACTGTATAGGACTCATCTAGATAATGCAGATTCTATTAAAGCAGCAAGAGATAAGCTATTTTCAGAAGGTCACGTTCTACCGTGTGACGATGGGTTTGACTCTCTATGTGACGAAATTATGGCCTGTCTGGACGATCACGGCAAACCTATAAAAATTAATCGGATAAAGGTAAAAAATGAGGTTCAGATAATATATGAGGATAGGGACAATTCAGAGGAAGTTCCTGTAAGTCGGATTACAACCATGGTCTCTGAATTAACAACGACGGGGTTGAATAAACTCGATCGAAGGTTTAGAATTATAGGATCGATTATTTTATTAGTTGGTTTATTATTACAAGCATACGCGTTTACACTGGGGGCGAGCACCAGTTGATTCTCACGAGCTTAGATCGAGGCTATCGTTGATGATGCAGTTAACGACGAACAAGACGGTTCAGAGTCAGCCGAGAATATGAATGTAGTTGTCGACGAATCCAAACTCCCGGCTGATTACGCTGACTGAGTTTTCTGATGTTCCTGAGGTGGGTTGGGTGAGTCACCTTAGGCGGGTTAGGTGTCTTGGGTGTGTGATGTACTCACGTGAGTTCTTAGGTGAAGTTACCGCGTGGGCGTGATTCGTGTAGTTCGCACCGGAAACGCCGGTGTCTGCATGTCATGGTTGATATAGTTGATGTTCTCGAGGTAGCTCAGGTCGTTGAGACATCTCTGGATGTATGTACCTCTGGAACAGAAGTTAATTCATTTGTCAGGTTGGTCGCTCAAATCAGCAACACGAACAGTGACAAAAAGGCGATTACGGCAGAGAGACCGACTACCAAAATCATGTTCTGACGTGGAATCTTGTCCTCGTTTTCTTCGTGAAAATACGCGAATATGGACAGCAGAATCAGTATGAACAGAGATAGCAGACCTATTTGTACCATGACAAAGTACGTGTACACTCCGAATGCACCAGCTATTACGAACAGCAACACCGCCCTGAACATTTGATTGTAGATATGGTTGAGATTCGAACTTGCGTCAATGACATCGTCTTGGTTGTGTTCGATCCAATCAAGGTATGTGTCGCTGACATCTGATTGACTCGCTTGGTTTTCTGCAATTCTCTCGATGTTCGTAGTCCTGTGTAAGGGCATCAACTGAGGTGCCGAGAAATTCCGCAGAAGAGTGCCCAATGCTTCGACTATCGCGGCGGCGCAAATCATACCTGCACAGAAAGAAGTTATGAAGAAAATTACAAATGAGAAGGCAATCAGAAATTCAGGGAAGGATTCTGAGAGGGTAAGAATCGTGAAATCGCCGATGGAGATGGTGGATGAGATATCGTTTGATGCGGTTTGAAAGTTGGTGTTGATTCCGGGAATTGAGACGTTCAGGTCTGATGTGTAGAGAAATGAGATGACTGCGACTGACGCGGCTACTGCCGCGATCATCGCGCGAACTAGCTGGTAGAGATTCGTTTGAATTCGGTAATGCGCCTCGAACTGTTTGTCGATGACTCTCTGTGCCTCTTCGACTGAAACGACATCTCCCGGTTTGGGTTCCGGGTCTGGGCTCGGTTCGGTCTCTCCGTCAGAATCTGGTGTTTGACCGTTTGTTTCGGGACACATACTGTCCGACAGTCATATCTTGGTAATGGTCCTTTCGCTCGCGTGTTGATTTCTGAATCGAATCCTGAGATGTGTGGAAGTCCTTTAAATGCAGACCTGTCACTGTCGCTGAGTCATGACGCAAACATGGCACTTCGGAAAAGACAACGAAAAGCGCGAGAATAGCACGCGAGACCCCGCTAACTGCCGGTATTGTGGCAGTCATGTCGGCCAAAAATTCCGAAAGGTATTCGGGGATAATTCGGATATTGCATGGGCGTGCAAATCGTGTCTAACCGACGATCTACCCGTTAATTATCGGGATTCGATTCGTAAGGGAGCGTGTGCTGACCCGGAAAAGCGCGACCAGATGATTTTGGATGCGCAGTCCGGGGTGGACGCGACTCAGAACACCGAAAATTCGGAGGTAGAAGCATGAATATTGACGATTCCGACTTCGAACTATTGGCGTCTGCGAAACATCACACAGACCGACTCGACGGCGTTGCTGACGCGGGTCGCGTGGTAGTGATTGATGTTCCGAATAACGTGTTCCAAGCGGCGAAACGTCAGGGACGAAAGCGGAACAGTCAGCATAACGGGTCCGGGAAAGTTGACGGCGACTCACAAGCCGCGCATGAACGCGGATTAGTCGCTGAAATGGCTGTCGCGTGGTATCTCGGATCTGAACTTGATATGGATTTGATGTCGTCGGGTGATGACGGTGTCGACCTTCGCGTGAATGGTTTGACGGTGGATGTGAAGTCGTGTAGACCGAAATTCGCGGATGATATGTTGGTTGATACAGATTGCATTCACAAGCGCGACAATCCGGCTGACGTGTTCCTGTCGACGGCTGTGGACATGCGGTATGGCGTGGTTTTCCTTGTGGGGCAGTGTTCGCGTGAAACCGTCGCTAATCAGGATGCGCGAAAGTATCCGAAAAAACGGATTAATTACGTGGTCGATGTTGATGACCTCCAGTCCCCGACTCAGCGTCTGTCTGACCCGGGTTTTAATCCGGCGCCGGAGTTGGATGTTGGCGGTCAGACGGATGGTTTTGTGGCGGCGTCGCAGCTCGACTGAACGTTCTTTCGCTTCTTTTTCTTTCGTTTTTTGTGTGAGGTTTGGGTCGCGTCCACCCCCCGATGTAAGTCTTTTAAACGACACTTGTCCACCCCCAGTGAACCGATTTTGATAGTGACGCAGAACGCCGAAACATGTGTTTCAGCGCCTCACTCGCAAATTTTCGCGAGTAGTCACATCCAAACGGTTCAGGAAAAGTAACAACAATGGTAGATATTCAACGAATCCTCGATGAATTGGATGCGGTGGCAGGTACAGTATACACACTAATGACTTTCGTGACGTCGGAACTCGTCACGATGAACTCTCCCGATCTCAATATTAACTTCACCGATTCGATTATCTCGGTGGTTGGGTTTGACGTTACACTCGCGCTGCTGCTTAGTGTCGTCTCATTCGGTTATATCGGAGTCACGAATGAATTTGACCCACGAGATGTTAACGTCGTTGGGCAGTCGATGTTCGTCCTCGGGCTCTCTCTGACGGTGCTGATGCACTGGGTTCCGCAACTCCATAGCGCGATTACTGGCGGTATCATCGGCAAAGTCGTCTACATCATCCCGATGGCGGCACTTGCAGGGTACGCTGCGTACAAGTAATTACTATGTCTGGGAATAGTCTGAAAAGTGCGTTCAGCGTCGTGTTAGCGCTGCTTGTCGTCAGTCAGGGTTTAATCGCTCCCGTGAGCGCTGCATCGTCGGATTATGACAGTCAGTGTTCTGACATGGACGCGTTAATCTATGACGCTTGGACTTACGGGAATTGGCTCGCTGACGCTGACAATCCGTGTTCCAAGCAGTATCAGGTTAACAGCGCAATCACGGATATGAAGGAGTCAGACCAAGAGCAGACGAAAACCGATATCTACGCCGCTGCATCCAGTCAGAAGGCGGCGTCGGAGGTTGGCGCGACTGTTTCCGACAATTACATCAATTCGAGTAAAACAGTTGCGTGGAGTAAAGCCGAAATCGCGCTTGCTGAAGCCTACGATAACGGGTCGACTGAATCCGTCGCGGAATCTGATGCTAAGACGGCTGTTGAGGACTATTACAGCGTCCAAGAAATGAATCAGATTAAGCAGTGGAACGCGACGATTAGCGCGGCTGACACTGCCGAAAACACGTCTGACATGGAAAACATATCGGATGACTATGTGTCCATCCGGTATTCTTACGATTCGCAAACGTACACTGCCGAAAATTGGTCGGTTGTCACGCGGTCTGTGACATTGGCTAACGGCACGTCTGCGGATGTTAAAGCGGTTAAAACCACAGACACGCAGACCACGTCGGATATTGTTATCGGTCCTAACGGACCGATTGTCCATGACGGGGACGTTCAGACTGAATCGTGGTCCACGTCAGCAGATACGACGAATCACGTGGTGTGGGGTATCCGTGTTAGTCCGCCGGATTCATCCTATGACAAACTGAAGTTTGTCGAATTCGCGGATTACGAAAAATCATGGGACCGCATCAACCAGTCCAACGCGGACCTGAAGAACGAACTCGGTCCATTCGCGACAAGCACTTACGACGCGTATCAGAACGGTGAAATCGAAAGTCAGGACGTGCTTTCGAAAAACACCCGGATGATGGAATACGGGACGGATGGACGCGCATCGAATGCGTCCATGTACGATTCCGTGGCGGCACTGTCCGCGATGGGCGTGGATACGCCTAATCTCAACGGTACTGGGATGATGACCGTGTCGCATAACGGCCAGGAGACAACCGGGATGCTGATGGCTCACAACGCGCCTGACGATCAGTGGCGCGTCGGGAAAACCTACAACGCGTCTAACATCAGCGGTCCCGTGTACGTCGCATCGTCTGATGGTAAAGAGGTGGCGCTGAACGGAGAATTCGAGATTGTGTCGATGACGAACACAGACGGCGAGCAAATCGCGTCTGTTGACACGACACAGTACGACTACCAAATCGCAGATACATCGGAATACACGTCGCTTCTGGACGAAATGGCGGAACTCCGTCAGGAGATCGAGGAGCGTGAACCGGATACCACGACTGGTGGGTCATCTGGTGGTCTTCTTGATGACTTGATTAACGAGTATGGCAAATCCGCCGTCGTTGGGTTTGCTATCGTCGGTCTGGTCGGTATATTGGTTCTCAAACAACTTCTCGACCTCTACACCCCCTAACGTTAGAGGTCAATTCACTTCACAACAATGTTTACAAAATTCGCAGATTCGATTCGCGGTAGTACAAATCCGACGCGAGGAGCACTGCTCCTTGCGCTTGTAGCAAGTATTCTGATTCCGGCACTGGCGTTTGGAGGTGTCGGAGACGTCGCTGCAACAGATGGTTCCACACACAACGTGACCATTACTGACCCGGCCAACGGAACGACTGTCGCTCCGTTTGAATCGGTCAACTTCACCAGCGATAACGAAAACGTGAGTAGCGTCGAATGGTACGCTAACGGCAGTCAGATAGACAATTCCACCAACACCTCCCATGAATTCGACACCGTAGGAGACTACACTGTCGAACTCAAGGGCTTGAACAGCTCTGGTGACGTTGTTGCGACGGATAGCATCACGGTGAATGTCGAGCATCCGGTCAACAACACTGTCGATGTTAACGTCACGAATGAGACCTCCTCGATTTTTGTCGAGGCTGAAAACGGGACGCTTGACATCGTCGTCGACGACGAAAACGGCACGCAGCTGAATCAGACGACCTACACTTTCGGTGACTCGCTTGAACTGACGGAGTTCAATGTGAGTTCCGATTCTAATGTCACGTACAGTGTGCATTACGAAGGTAACGCGTCCAGCGTTAACGTCGGTACATTCGACTCTGACGGGGATAAGACGGTTGTTGGCGGGTCTACTGACGAAATCAGTCTGAATCTGACCACCGAGGAAACGGTACTGGTGTTGATTGTGCTTGCTGGCGGCGCACTGCTTGTTCTGAGTAAGGAGTAGCGCGCCTAACGCGCAACATTCTGACGGTTTTTCAAAATGAGAATTAAAAACTTGGTTAGCGGTGGTGGAACAGTTACCGCGCTGTTGGTCGCGATTATGGTCGTAACCGGCGGCGTCGCAGCGACAGTAACGAACACGGTTGACATCGGAGATGATGAGGACGGAGATTTGGCGGAATGGTCGGGGCACACCGGCAGTTACACGATTGGTGACGGGCTTGTGTCCGGGTCAGACTATTCGATTGTCGGTAGTACTGACGGGTCTGACAAGGAAATTACAAAGGACATTAGCACAGGATATTCCGGCAAGGGTAACATTTCCGTGGCAGTCAATTATTCGTCAGATGGGGGTGTTCGTGAGTTCGTGATGCAGGACGATTCTGGCGTGGATATGTACGGATTGTACGGGAATCCTGGCGGGTCACACGGTCTTCACTGGTCCGCTGAAGGTGAACGAGAGGGAGGGCCAAGTCTGATTGATAATGGGAATCTGACAGCGGGTCAGACGTACCACATTACGATTGACCCGCATCCGGACAACGACACTGCAACGGTGTTTGTTGACGGTGAAGATAAAGGCACGTTCAGTACTGTGTCGTCGACGGCGTCTGATGTGCCTGACGCGCTAAAACTGTCGACTAACGGTGGTAGTTCGACGTCTGAATCGTGGCATGTGGACGCGATTATGGTCACGCAGACTGACACGGATGAAGACGGGACGTATGACTACGCGGACACTTTCCCAAACACCAGTCCGAACAGTATCACGATTAACGCGTCTAACCTTAGCGGAACGCCGGATAGCGCGTATGTCGAGGCGTCTAACGGGTCGTTTGACGTGTCCGTGTCCGCCATCAACAACAGTTCGGAAACACTGGTCGAGTCGCGGTCTGTGTCGGTAACAGATAACGAATTGACGACGGTGGATGTACCGCCAGGATACGACGAATACCGGATTAGCACCGAAGGTGATGCGGATATTGCGGATCGTGGTGTGTTCACCAGTGATGGTGTGTCGGTTAGTGTCGGCGGCGCATCCGGCAGTGGTGCGACGCTGAACATCCTCGGAGACATTATCACGCTGACAATCGCACAGACTGTGGCACTGTTGGTTGTGGGTGTTGGTGGCGCGATTATCCTGCGGTTCGACTAACGGAATCATCCTGCTTTTCTGTCGTCGCCGCCTATTTTTACTAATGTGGGCTGATGTGTTAACCGTCGTTGGGTTAGTTTTCGACATGTTCGGTGCGATTCTGCTGATTGGCATTGACTGGCGTGTAACCCTGAAATTCGGTAAGACACTGAAACCACGTTTCAAACGTCTTGACAGTATTATCGACCAACTAGGTAACTTCCCCTACGAGGACGCTGAACCGGGTGACGAGGGTTTCGATGACCTATTTGAAGTGCTCTCTATTGAGCCAACAATCGCTCCAGTCCCTGCACAGACCTGGGAGCGTAATCGAATCGAAGCTCCAACTGAGAAACACGGGAAAGCCCGGTTCGTGTTCGTGAGGGCTGACACGGAACCGAATGTGAACATGGATGAGAGTGCGAATATGCGAATGGATACGGTTGAAAATCTCGCTAATCGCTACGTTGAGCGGTGGTTCACCAGATGGGGTGTTCGATTGTTGGTGGTAGGGTTCGGTCTACAGATTTTGTCGACAGCTCTCCCTTATCTTTCGGTGTAAGTCTTTTAACGGGTTTTTGTCAAGCACCAGTATGCAGAAACGACGGGTAGCAGTGCTAATCACAGTGGTTTCAGCGGTTTTGATGATTGGCAGCACGCCGGTTATCGCCTCGAACAATACCACCACGAGTTCGACAGTAACGCCAACAAACAATACGTCCACGAATACGGGGGTGAACGCGCCTCAATGGAACGTTAGTTCGAATGTGAACGTGACAGTGGAAAACCCACTGAACAATTCTGATTCAGAATCTTCTAACGAGAACACGACGACGATTCTGCATCAGGTCGGTCCACAGACGCAGATTATTGGTATGCAGACGCATCCTGACCAAGGGTCGATCACGATTAAGATTCGGACAGAGTCTCCGAACAGAATCACGGTGATTGACGCGTGGTCGGGGATTGACGCGTCATCATCCGGGGCGATTAATCAGAATAAGAAAACCGTCACAGTACCGTCTGGAACTCACCAAATCACAATTCCTGTAACCGAGACTAATGGCGTGTCAGGCGTGATTTTGTCGACACAGTACCAGCAGTCTGACGGATACTATTTGCCGGTTGACAAACCCGGTAATTTGCTGAATTTGCGGGGGTCGTGGACGGATTATCTTGTGTCAATTGGTGCTGTGGGTGGTGGTATCGGTGTTCTCGTGGGGATTATCGCGGTGTACCGGTCTCTGAAGTGGAAACTGAATTCGGGTTGGAACAACGTATTCGAGGAACTCTAAGATGAACAAGTCAACTAAAAAACGACTGAAGCGTGACGCGAAACGGAAAGCGCAGAACAAGGCTGATAGCGTTAAGAATCTTGATTTGAGCCTTGAACTATCTCTGACTAATCTGCTGATTGTCGGGCTTATTGGCGTGGGTGTGTGGACATTCATGGGGAACAAAATCATCATCACAGACTCGCAAAAAGTATTCATCGGGTCCGTGATAGGCGTCGGATTCTTGCTATTCCCCGCGAGCGCTTGGATTACGCTGCAAATGTGGGACCCGAAAAAGACGTTTGTTGTGAAGGTGGATGCGTCCATCAAATCTGTCGTAAACATGTGGTACGCATCTCCGGATATGTGGCAGGATGTAACCATGGTTTCGGGGGGACCTTACGAGTTCCAGATGCGCGGATATACTGTTAAATTGGTCGACGAGTTCGAGCACGTTGACGATATTAGCGAAAGCGACGAAATCGCGAAACACGTCCCTGACGACGCAGAAGGATACGTCGCTACAGGGTCGTGGCTCGATGAAGCGGATGACAGCGAAATTCTGTCTGAGCGTGAGAATATTCGGGCTAATCGGCGTCGGAATAACTTGTGGTCGATTGTCGGTAGAAAGTTGTACATCTTGAAGGAACAAATCGCGCAGGACGTTGAAGACCAACATCATCACGAGCTTCAGAACAGGTCGATGGAAATGACGCTGTTCGACGGCGGCGATAGCGTGAAGGATGCTATCGGGAATCGCGTCCCTGAATTCCGTGACCTGGACGAGAATAAGCCGATGGAGGATGTGATCGAGGACGAGATATTGGAGGCGTTGAACAATGAGAACACGCAGGAAACGGCGGTGAATTCAGATGAGTGAACAAAATCGGTGGGTTAGCGCAGACCTTCAAGAAGCGTTGAAAGCGGAGAATTTGGAGGGATTAGAGCAAGCAGGGTATGTTAGTCGTGACGACTTAGAATATTTACTGTCGTTCAAGCGCAGTGTGCCGAATGCGACGGAAACTGATCGGTGGGATGAACTGGTTGGGAACGCAGTCAGCAGAAAGATGAATACGGCGGTTAGTAACGGTAATGTGTCGGTTATGGCACACGCGACAGGTGCGCCGCGTGAGCGCGTGGATATGTCGTCGTGGCAGGCTATTGACGACCTCGTTGACTTGTGGTCGCCGGAGGATAACGACGACATGCTGAATCTGATGCTGTACGCGCCGTTACCGCCTGAAGGACCGACAGGCGTCGGTAAGACGGATTTCGCGTATTCGGTGCTTAGTGCGGGGACGCGTGCTTATCCGGGACTAACTATCGCGTCGAACAACACATCAGACGACTTTAAAGACATTCAGTCGTGGTCTGAGCTAAACGAGTGGCTTGAGTCGACTCAGGGAACTAAGGCGTTTTTGCTCGACGAGGCGGCGCAGGTGTTACAATTCGCGGATATGCGCGCCGGGAAAGCACTGTCAAAACTAATCAAACTACTGCGAAAGTACCAGTGCCACCTAATTGTCGTGTCGCACACGGGTAAGGACATCCCGAAAGACATCCGCCGCATGGTGCTCCTGTGCCGGAAAGAAAGCAAGAAGAAAGCGACGATCGGTGTCGGATTAGACGAACAGAACGGGGATATGCAGATCGACAGAACACTGCTGAAAATGAAGAATATTCCGGAAACCCGGCTACACTACGAGTCTATCGACGACAAAGGCACATTCGATTTCGACATGGACGCGGACCAGGACGATTCCGACAGCGACGACAGCGGCGGCGATGCGGATCGTGTGAAGTGTCACGGAACCAAGTCTGACGGGACTCGCTGCGGGTCGCTGACCGAACATGATACTGGGTATTGTCAGTATCATCGCGACCAAGCGTAGGGCGAAGGTTCGCGTGTGCGCGTCGCGCGAGCTGGCACGCGCGCCATTGGCACGGGGGTTGTGGGGTGGGGGGTGGGGGGTGGCCGGATTTTTTGGATGTTTCTGAACGGTTAGTGTACTGAAAAACAGTGCGGGTAGCGTCAAAATGACGCCATACCGCGAGCGAGATGAACACAACGCAAACATGCTCGACATCGGCAGCAACCGCCATCGTCGCCGTACACACACTGTGAAGCCGCGTAACCCAATTCGTCGTTGGGCATTCGGATGTTGACAGTGATTTGGTTTAAGGCTTACACCGCGCCACCCACCTGGAACATGGACGCGGTAGAAGCCTTATAAGCGACACTTGTCCGCGTTCAACTGTGACCTAACATGAATCAGTCACGAGAATTAGTGCGCGAATTAGAAATCGAACTTGAACGAGTCCAGCGTGAGAATCAGGATTTGCGGCGCAAAGTCGAACAACTACAGATGCGGATTAACGGTGAACGATGATAGACGGTGTGTCATTCATCAGTGTGATCCTCGGAGCATTAGTCGCTGACCGCATTATGGCGCGGTATTACACCGGGTCGTGGCGTGGAAAACTGTCAGACATGGGTGACTGAAGTATGACCTGGGAGGAAAAACTGTGGGGGTTTGGGTTCGGAATGGGGGTCCTAACACTGATGGTGATTGTGGGATTGGGTGTCGTATGGGTGTGACGTGTCCGGTATGCGATAATCCGGCGGAATCAACAACTGAACTACAAGGTCATGGACGCGACGCGAAAAATGAAGCATCACTGTCTGGCGACCACTGCGTGCAGTTGCGTGACACGTCAGCAGTCATTTTTCATCACTGATTTTGCGTGTTCGAGGCGCGTCCACCCTGGTCAATATCAGATTCTGAATCGGGAATCGACATGCGGACAGATGTTATAAGTATCGCGAGCAGACCGTTGATTATGACGCAAAAAATGACAGATGAATTGCAGGACCAACTAACGAACAGAGAATTGAACTATATCAAAGATAGAATTAACGACGATGATGACCGGACCCGGATTAATAAATCACGGGCAAAAACTCCGAAAGAGCAAGCTATCGGATGCGTGGGTCTTGGACTGATATCGATTAGCATCCCACTGATCGTGGACTATGTCATCCCGTCGGCAGGACATCCGTTGATGGGAGCTGTGTTTTGGTTGGGCGTTGTGTGTTTGGTATTGGGATTTATCGGTTTTGCACGGCTTGGTGCTAAATCTGTGTTTGGCCGCGTTCAGTCACAATTCTGATTTTGCGGTTGTTCGAGGCGCGTCCATCCCCTGATTCAGAATAGGGAAAAACACACCTGTTCCTAACACGTTAATAGAACGTACTATATCCAAGACATTCACGCGTTTTTAATGTTATAGAACCAGAGCATGGATGTGTGACTAAGTGCTATTTACTGGGGGCAGGTGCGTCACTTGGAAACAACCCAAGCAAACCTGACAACTTGAGTCCGCCTAGTTCTTATGAGTTCTTTACAAAAGGGAGAAAATATCAGATACTTCCATCTGACGACTTTCCAGATCTCTGCAACGCAATTCAGAAACATATCGGAACTAACCAACCAATTGAGTCTTTATCGGAATCAGCGTTAGAAATTGAAATAGAAAACTTCTTAGGAGATTTAGCAGAGAGACATGAGTCAAAAAGAGATAAGAAAGCACAAGCGGCACTAAGCCAATCGTACTATTTTATCTACGAACTCTTGCGAACTTGTAGTTCATTCCATTATCCAGAATTAGAACGCGACTTCTATCAAGAATTAGCGAAAGAATTCAAACGCAATCGCTATTCAATAATTTCGCTTAATTATGATAACTTACTAGAAAATTCGATGTTAGCAGAAGGGTTGGGATGTAATTACGGATTCAAACGGATGACTAATGATGGCCGTAACGTTCCTATTGCGAAAGTTCATGGTTCCATTAATTGGTTTAATTATCTCACGAAGAATATTGCGTTTGGCAAAAGTGGAGACTTCATAGATGTAATACGGTCTGTACATGGGACGATTGTCACAAACAACTTTTCTGATGGGGAACGACAAAGTCTCAGGGTCAAGCCTCCGTCTGAGTTACAAGAGATTCCTTACAGAGAGTTAGCGAAAGCACGGGATGAGCTGTATGAACCCGCTCTCGTACCCCCCATATCCTCATATAAGATATATAATAAGAATAGTGACTATAAAAATGCCTGGAACTTTGCTAGCTCTATGCTAGAACACGCCTCAGAGCTGGTAGTTATTGGATCGTCAGTGAGGAGCCAAGATGATAAGTTGTGTTCGATAATCGAAGATGGCGTGTCAAGTAATATTGATGTCACCTTAGCTGTGGGTGAGAGTACATTAGATGTGAAAGAGAGACTAACTGATCTTATTGGGAACCCTCAGTTCACAGAGTATCGTTACTTCTCAGATTACGTTAAAAACGAACTCCACTGAGTTTAGAAAGAGAAAAAAGCTGCATGTCAGAGCTTCAGACGAGTTTTGGATTCTGTTAATAGATTCCAAAACTCGCCAAGCCTTTTCAATCTCTATTGTCAAAATTCGGTAGACTGAGATACTCAGTCTATCCAATCATGAGCACTTCAACAAATTCCAAAACTCAGCGAGAAACGAAAGCGAAGGTATGGCTCAAACCGAACCAGATCGAGAAAATGAGAAACGCAACGGTGCGCGAATCCGCATCCTACCTCTCCGCGAGAAACGACGCGATTCTCGCACTCCTCTATGACTCCGGTCTGCGTGTCGGCGAGCTCGTTCAACTCGACGTCGCGATGTTCGACCTCGATGAAGGAACACTCGGACTCCCAGCGAACATCCAGAAGGACTATCCCAACGAGAATTCACCGACCTATACGCGAATTGGATTGAAGCCCGAAACGGTGCGCGTTCTCACATCATATCTCAACTCGCGTTGGAAAGACCCTGACGCGCTACTGCCATCCCGTCAATCGGATCGAATGACCGAACAATCAGTGAGAAACGTCGTCGAAGACGCGGCAGTGGCCGCTGACATTGAACCATTCAGTGTAGAACGTGGACGCGGAGACGCGAGTGACGTAAGTCCGCATACCCTACGTCACAGTGTCGCTTACCGGATGATTAGTGTAGAAGAGAAAGACATCTACGCGGTGACGCGCCGTCTCCGACACGCGACAATTCAGACGACTGAGCGAGTGTACGCGCACTTCGACAGAGTCTAACGTACAGTTCCACCAAAATCTCTGTCGCCTCTCGGTTACTCACTCTGATCAGATATAGACTGAGCTTCAGCCTCCGCGAAAAGTGTCGACAGATAGTCTAACGAGACTGATTGGACTTCGGCGAGGTCGTGATAATCCAGTTGGTCCTGCTCAACATCCGAGACGATTTCTTGGCATCCGCGTTCAAAATGTTCGAGGTAGTCATTGGAAACATCGGTAGAAGTTTGCAGCGCGTCAAGTGCGCTACGCGCTGTCCATGATACGATATCGTCTTTGCGCGGTGCTGATGACCGACACATCCAATTCTCGGACACAGCAGAGAGAACGGCAGGAATTGTCACTTTAGCAGCCTCGGGGCATGGGATGAATAGAATTTTGGCTACATCCCCGGCAAAATCCATAGATGCGTACCAAGTTCCGCCTCCGTCTTTCTCCAGAGTCAGCATGGAATAGTTGGCACCACAATACCAGTTAATCGTAATGGCTGACACATCTATTCATGATAATTCGAATACCGGCGTTAGCGCAACTTTCACTGGTCATATCCAGGTTTTGCGGTTGTTATGGGGCGCGTCCATGCAGTTTCCCATCTGATTTTTATAAGCTTGGGGTAGCGGCAACCCTAAAGTGATAAAAATATGCATTATATATCCCTTTAATTCTCTGGAACGACAATAATAGCGTCAGGAGAGATGGGGTGTGGCTATACAATAGCAACGTGGGGGTGTGATTCAGATGCCACTAAACCCGGGTTAGGCTTGGGCGTTCTCTGATACAAATCAAATCTCGACTTGGGGACTGAGACATGGGGATGGGCTTTATAACAAAGTCCCTGACCACCAGTTGCGATGAACGCAAACAACCACGAAAACGAGAACAAGCACGAACTTGAAATCAAACCCGTCTGCACAGGTCCGAACTGCGAAAACATCGCAGACACGCATCCTAACGATCCCGTCGACGGACTCTGTTCCGCGTGTGAGCTTCAGCTCTGCCCCGTGTGCGGAGACAAAATGGCAGGCATTGGACAATGCCGACAGTGCGAAAAGAATCACATTGACCGAACTACTGTCACGCGAGAACAATCCACGGATGGGTTTGTGACAGCCTCCGAGCTGCGCGAAGGCTACGACTGCGACAAGCACGACGACGAATTCCAGTGCGACCTCCTTGGCGACTGCCCAGTCTGAAGCGGTACTGATTTTTCACGCAGACTGTTTCTCAAAGTAGCCTACTTCTCAGTCACATCTGAATCTGAATCATCGTCGAGAACAGACCGAGAACACGGACCGTTACAGAACGGTCTGTTCTCCACCGGTACGAGATTTTAGTACGAAAGAACGTATCCCCCCGGAGAATCACGCGATAGAACCGATAACACGTGGAAATAACTACTGGAAACGCTCTTCTGTAGGAGATTGTTGATACAGTTCAGCTGTTGCTCTAGAATCGAAGAGGGCAAGGGCACCGCGTTAGCGGTGTCCGACACGAATGAT
>NZ_FODV01000010.1 GCF_900110465.1 Halogranum amylolyticum | reverse complement strand
CGGCGGCTCCATCGAGTTTGCGTTCGTAGATCCGGTTGGGCTTGCGGCGGTGAATCGCCGCAAGCCCTTCCTCAGCAAATCGGTGCCGCGTGCGCTGGACGGTAGCGGGGCTACAGTCCAGCGCGTCACTGATTTTCGGATCCGTCCAGCCTTCATCGGCTTTCAGTAAGATCCGTGCCCGCGTGAGTTTCCGAGTGCTTTCCTGGCCGGCTGAGATAAGAGCCTTCAGCTCAGCCCGCTCTTCATCAGAGAGTTCCACGAGATACTTCTTCCTTGCCATGATCTCCCCCGAATTCCTGCATCTAAGACGCTAGCAGAGGAGATAGCCTTAGCGAATGAGAATTGACGGAACACTAGTGACTCTGGCGCGAGCGTTCCCAAACGTCAGTGTGGGGCCAGCATGGTGGTTTAACGACAGTCCGTACGGTATTGACGAACAGTTGAGGCATATGGGCAGCGTTGATCTGCTCGCAAATCACGCAGGGATGGTTAGTGACTCCCGAAAACTGGTCTCTTACGGGTCGCGATTTGAGATGTTCCGACGAGTGCTCGCAAACTTACTTGGAGAGATGGTAAACCAAGGACGAGTTCCAATGGGTCATGCCAAACACCTCGCATCACACGTCGCATATGACCGACCAAAGGAACTGTACGGATTCAACTGACTGAAGCAGTAGTATGCTCCCTGGGTCGGTGTCCGCTTGCTGAGTGGTTGTTTGTGAGTAGAGGCGATACAAATGTTTACTGCTTGAAACAATATCCCGATTGAGGCTGGCTCAGTGTCCTAAACATAATTACATTGATAAAAAGATGCATACCCTAGTTTCACCTCTATTAATGAGAGATGACCCAAAAAGACGGAACCTCACATCGCATACAATCGCTTCAGCGAGCGGCAGATATGCTCGAGCGAATCCGCTGCGAGAGAGGGTGCGACGTAAAGGAGATTATGGAGGCATTTGAGCTACCCCGGAGTACGGCTCACATCTATCTGAAAACGCTGGAGGAAATGGGCTTTGTCGAACGGAAAGACGGGACGTACTACTTGGGCTTGCGGTCGCTCGAATACGGCGGATACGCGAGACATCAATTGAATGTCTACCAAATCGCGAGGAACATGATTGATGAGCTTGCTACCGAGACACAGTCGGTGGCGACGTTAGGATGCGAAGACGATGGACAGCGGGTGATGTTGTATCGAACTGAACCCGTGGATGCCGTCTCGGACAACGCACCAACCGGCGAGTATACCGAGATGCACTGGACAGCACTTGGAAAGGTACTTCTCGCCGAACGAACTGACGAAGAAGTAAGGACGATTGTAGACCAGTTTGGGCTTCCGCGTGCGACCGAGCACACCATCACCGACCTCGACGAGTTGCTGGCGGATCTGGAGACGACTCGGTCCAGAGGATACGCAATCGAAGACGAAGAGCGTGTAGTAGGTGTGCGGTCGATCGCAGTTCCGATTGAGGTCACTGACGACCTTTTCGACAATGTCGCAATCTCTATTGCCGGACCGAAACCGAAGTTTGAGTCGGAACGAATCGAGAGTGAACTCGTTCCGATGCTCAAAGAGACTGCCAACGTTATCGAGCTGAAACAGCGGCACTACTGAGCCCAAGGTCCGGTAACTTCGATGGAGAAAAAACCCGATTCGGTTCAGACTCCGCTGTACGCCGAGAACCCACCATCGATCGGAATCACCGTACCGTGAACGAATTCCGACCCCGGTGAGATCAACCATAGGACGGTCGTTGCAAGGTCCGATGGGTCTCCAAATCGACCCTGTGGTGTGTGATCAATGATTGACTGGCCACGGTCTGTATACTCGCCAGTCTCTTCGTCAATCAACAGATAGCGGTTCTGTTCGGTTAGGTAAAACCCGGGCGCAATGGCGTTGACGCGAATGTCCGTCGAGTAGTTGTGAGAGATATGAACAGCCAACCACTCCGTAAAGTTTGACACAGCAGCCTTCGCGCTCGAGTATCCTGGAATCTTTGTCAACGGCGTGAACGCATTCATCGACGAGACGTTCAGGATGACTCCTTCTCCCTGTTCAACCAGATGCTTCCCAAACACTTGGGAGGAAAGGACTGTTCCGATGAGATTGACGTTGAGGACGTTCTCGAAGCCCTCTTTCGGGAGGTCGAAGAAGGAAGTCTCTGGGCCCGTTGTCGCCTCGGGATTGTTCCCGCCCGCCGCGTTGATGAGCACGTCGATTCGTCCGTACTCTTCGATGGCCATTTCAGCGGCCGCTTCCAGTTCTGCTCTGTCGAGAACCGATGCCGACACCGTCAGATGGTCGATATCCAATTCTGTGAGCTCGGCGCTTGTCTCCTCGAGTCCCTCCTCTCTCCGGGCGAGAAGGACGACCTTTCCCCCGTTCTGGCCAATCGCTTTCGCCATCTCTGTACCAAGAACGCCTGACCCACCCGTTATCACACACACCTTTCCTTCAATATCGAACTTGTTGGGTACGCTCATTCTGAACTCCTTACGACGATTATCTAACGTAACTCCATATGAATCTTGTGTGAGTAAGGCAGCCTGTGGATGAACACGAGTCGAATGATGGTGCCTCTCGAACATGTCTGAGTTATGGATGGTGGTACAACCGTTTCACAGGGAGCGATTGACGTGATCGACTCTCAATACCGTCGAATCGATATCAGATTGCGACCGGCCTGTGAGAGACTTGTACACTGGCATTACCCCGCTCGACGAAAATTGAAGAGACATGCATCGTTCGCCGCCTCGTTGCTTTTCTAAGAGTATTGGACCGGAGACGTTGAGACCCCAGTGGCCCGTCGGTTGACATGAACTCACTGATCTTGGAACTACATGTGTGGCACCAGTACCGTACCAGAAGGAGTTTCGAAGTTGTGCAACTCGGTGGTTCTTGCTGATCCAAATTGTACGAATCAGAATCTCTTTACGGCCCCTTTCTTTAAGACTCAGTTGATGAGGTCAGCCAATGAATTACAAGTCACACGTGACGAGAAGGCACTGATCCTCGCGTACGACCACGGACTGGAGCACGGCCCAGTCGACTTCGCAGACGTCCCGGCATCGGCGGACCCCGAGACGGTGTTCGACGTCGCGACGCACGACGCCGTCACCGCCTTCGCCGTCCAGAAGGGCCTCGCGGAAGCGTACTACCCCTCCTACGAGGACGACGTCACCCTTCTCGCGAAGCTGAACGGGACCTCCAACATGTGGAGGGGTGAACCTGACTCGGCGGTCAACTGGTCCGTCGAGAACGCTGCCGACCTGGGGGCGGAGGCCATCGGCTTCACGCTCTACGGCGGGTCGAACAACGAAGTCGAGATGGCCGAGGAGTTCCGCGACGCACAGGAGGCCGCTCGCGACCACGACATGGGCGTCGTGATGTGGTCCTACCCGCGTGGCCAGGGGCTGAAGAACGACACCAGCGCGAGCACTATCGCCTACGCCTCCCGCCTCGGTCTCGAGCTCGGTGCGGACATCACGAAGATCAAGTATCCCGGTTCCGCCGACGCGATGCAGTGGGCCTGTGACGTCGCCGGCAACACGAAGGTCGTCATGTCCGGCGGGTCGAAGACCAGCGACCGAGAGTTCCTCGAGACCGTCGAGACGGCTATGAAGGCTGGGGCGTCGGGACTCGCCGTCGGGCGCAACATCTTCCAGCGAGAGAACCCAACAGAGCTGCTCGACGCGCTCGAACAGATCATCTTTGAGGACAAGACTACAGACGAGGCGCTTACGATGATATCATCTGTCAAGAGTAGCGCTGATGTAACCTCTCACTGATGGCCGCGCAATTAGATCACCGTCCGGATACTGTCTCCCAAATATTCGCTACGCTCGCCGCGCTCGCACCTGAGGTTCGTCGAGCACTTCCGGGCCGTCGTACAAAGGACAACGAGACTAATCCGAGCGGTGAGACGCAACTCGCGGCCGATGCCTACGCCGACGAGTTGTTCCTCAAACACCTCGGTACACTTGACGGCGTCATCGAGTACGCGAGTGAGGAGCGTGCAAAGGTTGTCTCGACGGATGACAGCGATATAGACCATGACGCCGGTGGTCTCTCAGTCGCCATCGATCCGCTCGACGGGTCGGGGAACCTCAAATCGAACAACACGGTGGGGACCATCGTCGCTGTCTACGATGCTCCGCTGCCTGCAGCAGGATCGGACCTTGTCGCTGCCGCGTATGTCACCTTCGGCCCCATTACAACGATGATAGCTGCAGACGCTGATGGCGTGACTGAGTATCTTATCGACAACGGGATTAGAGAAGTCCTCACCGAAGACGTTCGGCTTCCCGCGGATCCTGTAGTATATGGGTTTGGTGGATGGGTCCCTAATTGGTCTAGTAAATTTTCCGCATATGTTAGCGAAATCAAATCTGACGACAGCATGAAACTGCGCTACGGCGGCGCGATGATTGGTGATATTAACCAGGTGCTCACCTACGGAGGTATCTACGCCTACCCAGCGTTACACTCTGCACCGAATGGCAAACTTCGTCTTCAGTTTGAGGCCAATCCGATTGCGTTTATTATCGAAGGAGCAGGTGGGCGCTCGTCCGACGGCACGCAGTCACTGCTCGACGTCGAACCAACCGAACTCCATCAGCGCGTACCGGTCTACGTAGGCAACGAGGTCCTTGTTGAACAATTAGATGAAGTACTAAATTGAGATTTAAAAGTGGGGGAAGTGGTGATTGCCAGAGAACTAAGCGATGACCACAGACCTTCAGCCAACCAACGTCAATCATTAGACTCGCTGAATTGGCTCTGTTCTTGAATTATTGTCTCTGATACCTATTCGAATACTTGGCCAAATTATGGATGCTGAGTGTTACACTTGATTAACAACAAATGGTGACACCACCCTATACTATATGTGATTGGGATGCCCAGTATAGGAAGTACCACTGGTTATACAGTGTGTACCCTGTGAGTCCACCTAGACCATATGCGAGAGGTGCGTTGGTCCAAGCTCTGCAGAATAATCGGTTCCATATGTGTCTAGGGATCACCTGTCAACCACTGAGCCAACACTCATGCTGTTCCTCGAAGTTTCGCAAACCGGCCACAATATACTATATGGTTGACAGATATTACATGTAAACGTAGTCAGCAAACTTGTTCCGTACCAGCGTTTATTCAGAAAGGACATCATCTCACTATTATTGGTTTCATGGTAATTCATGGTTTAATTGAGGCACAATAATTAACTAACAGGATTTCAGAGCTGTACGTGATGCAGACTGACCGTGACAAAACGGATACGCTCCCTCGGACCGTTGGGCTTCGTGATCTTCTGCTTCTCAGTACCGGTGGCATGATTGGATCGGCTGTATTCTTCTTCCCTGCGTTCACCGGTCAATGGGTTGGGCCCGCCTCAATTATCGCGTGGCTTGCTGCTGGTGTTGGTATGGTAAGCATCGCACTCTGTTATACTGAACTCGCGACTGCTTTCCCAGAGTCTGGTGGCCCAGCCGTTTTTCCCGCCGAAACACTCGGGCCGAATCCACTTATTCGCCGGTTTTTTTCCTATCTTGAGGGCACATCGTACGCTTTGGGATGGGTCTTCGGCGTCGCTGTCTCCGCGTGGTATGTGGCGAATTATCTGGGTTCGATTCCAGCACTCAGTGGAGTTCGTGGGCACACAGTCTTGTTTGGACTGCTTTCTATCGCTGCAAGCCTTTTCATCACTCTCCTTGGTATCGATGTGACAAAACGAACCAACCTGGTCCTTACTGCGCTCATTCTCGCTGTCCTTACTGTCGTGGCGGCTGTTGGCATTTCGAATGGGACCCCCGAGAATATGACTCCATTTTTCACTGGTTCTAGTACCCAATTCTTCGCTTCTATTGGCGTTGCTATCACTGGATATGGGGCATGGACCGTCGTGCCTGCCGCTGCCGGCGAGGTAGAAAACCCGTCACGAACGATTCCTCGCGCTATTGTGGGTAGTCTCGTTCTCACAACCGTCTTCTACACTTCAGTCGTACTCGCATTACATCTTACCGTCCCTCCATCTGCGTTCGAAAACGGCAATCTCGTGATGATCGCACCATTGTCCGCAGTCACCACGAATGCGGGATTTCCACTCTTTGCGAATTATGCGCTCCCACTCGCTGCGCTCGTTGCAATTTTCACCACAATGCTTGTTGGTATGACCGGCTCCGCACGTGTTCTTTGTTCTCTTGCTGAGCGTGGCACATTTCCAACTGCATTCGCCGCGACAAGCGACCGGACTAATGCCCCGTACGTCGCACTCTGTGCGATTGCAATCGCGGCTGCTGCGGTCGTCGTCGGCAAACAGGTGCTCGGCGGTATCGTCCTTGCTGCGTTGGTTGGGACGGTACTCCCGTACGCAATCAACATCGCGTCTTTCGTTGGACTCCGAGTATACCGTCGGGACGTTACTCCGACCTTCTACGCACCAGGTGGACTCGTTACCGCTGCGATAGCACTTGGATTTCTCTCGCTCCTTGCTACCGCACTCTCTGTTGACCACCCAGTGATTGCTGCGTTCACCGTTGTTGTGTTACTCGTTGGCTTTGTTGTGCAGTATATTTATAATGATATGACGACGGCATCCGATCATAGCAATGCTGATTGATAATAACTGCTGAGTCAAATATTCTTAGTGCAGAAAATTGTGACATCGTTTCTGGAACGTGTTGGCGCTACACTTACCAGCAGGGTTGCTCTGCAATAACAAGTGTACACAGAAAGAAATTGCGGAGGTTGCGCAGGTAACCGTAGTAATCATCCTATATCGGTATCAAGAGCAGGCCGAAGCGATGGCCATTCCTTGAGCTGTGGGTGGGAGAGATAAAAATATAAAAAAGAAGACATTAAGACTACTAATGAGGAATTCTCAGACACCACTCACACCTCATAAAGAAGATTCCTTTGAGCATCTTCGGGAGATTGTCGATGGAATGGATAATGGCTGCCCGCGTGCAACCACAACCGAAGTGGTTGGTTACTTATCCATCTGTGCTCCCCGACTGCGACGAGTCAGAGGGAAGGTCCTCTCGGTCGAAAAGTGCCTGTTCGACTGAGAGTGCTCCAGGGCCACTCACAACAAGCGCCAACGCGATCAGGCTTAACGTGAGCGTCGATTCAATACCATCGCTTGCGACCGGGTACCCATTAGGAAGATGGTACAGTATTGTCGCAACGAGCATATTGATGGCGATCACCACGCTTGCGATTCGAACAAACAAGCCGACCAGCAACAAGATGCCACCGACCAGTTCGAGGAGACCCACACCCCATGCCGCAATCGTAGGGAGCGGAACACCAAGGCTCGCCAAGAAGCCTGCGAATCCCGAGATGCCCATCGCTTTCGACCCGATTGCGAAGACTTTACCGACGCCTGAGATTACCATCGGAATCCCAAGAGCGAGTCGAACGAATACTGGACTCCACTGCGCAGCCGTCTCGGACAGCAGTTGACGTGACATGGTCTGCGACATTATTCCTCCAGCTCCGGCTGACCATTGTTCATCTGGACGATTTGGCGTGTCACGTACGGGCCCATGTTACCGGTAGCACCGGTCACGAGCACCGTCGAGTGTTGTAGTTCCATTACAATACCTAGTTTGCTCCCAAACTCATATATCGCTCAGGCAATAATTGTGTAACCAAGTAATGGCAACCCAACCACCAACGGCCGATACTGACGAGGACAGCGAGGTTAAACAGCGAAATGCGCACGAAATTTGCTAACTAACTCTCCGCAAATAGTACTGATGTGAGAGTAGAATAGACGACTGGTCAAACAGCTGGCTGAATATTATCTAATCTACTATAACGCTCGGGTAGAGTAAAATTTTGATATTATATAACCTATCCACGACAGATACCCAGTACTCAATGAAAAAATAATTATATCAATAAATTAATTTATCTATACTAAGGGACAGAGACATCTTTTATCAGCGATGGCAACGAGAGATTCGCCAGTTCTGGTTCTGTCTGAGCGGGTATCTTATTAATTGTCTTAGGTTCTTCTGTCATGACGGTTCCGTTGTGATCACCAAATTGTCGGTAGACAGAAACAATTAGATATGTTGTGTCAGTTGTATAATTAATCGTATGTCATTTTCAGCTCAATCTCATTTGATCCCGTTAAGACTAATTCGATTAGCTTCTCACGGTATTTCTCGTTCTGAACGCGCATGACTGGCGCAGAAATCGCTACTGCGCCGATTACCTGGCCATCTATGACGACTGGTGCTGCTACTGCTGAAGTACCCTTCGCTGCCTCATTATGATTTACCGCATACCGCTGTTCTCGAATTTCCGAAAGTTCTGCTTGAAGCTCTTCAATTGTTGTGATGGACTCTGGCGTCATTTGTGGAAGCCCGTGCTGCTCAACCACTTCCTCAACGTGTTCCTGTGATGAGAAGGCTAGTATCACTTTCCCCGTTGCGAGACAGTGCATATACTCATGCTTTCCAATCCGCTCGTGTGTTTCGATGGAGTCCTCACCTAGTTCTTGTGCTAGATATACTGCCTTTCCGTTCTCTTCAACGACCAACCACACTGCAGCGCCACTCTCCTCAGCAAGCCCTTTTAGCGTCTGCCTTGACTTCGAGTATATCGAAATAGATTCGCGAGCTGCGGTTCCGTGATCGAGAAACTGAAGAGAGAGTTTGTATTTGCCGCTTTCTCGCGAGAGATAGCCAAGGTGGACTAGCGTTGAGAGATAGTCGTGTAAGGTACTTTCAGCCATCTCCGTTTCCTTTGAGATCTCGGTAAACGTCGCTTGCTGTAGATCTTGTATCACGTTGATTAACTCAAACACCCTAACCGCCGTTTTGATGTGCCGCTTCGGCGTGCCTGTGTCACCCATAGACTGATTTATGAGGATTATCGCTATAAGAGTTGTGTTACAGAGTGCCACGGTCTCGGACTGAAGGTTGACGTTTAGCCTCCGTTACAAAACTATGTTTGTAACATGATGGGTCAAAAGCTGACTCCTGCCAATTAGACCGCATACAGTTCGATAATCTCGAAATACTTTGAGTGCCAGCGTCTGGTCGATGGAGGGTGCGTTTCTATCTCCGCGTCTCTTCTAGGCACCGAACAATCCTTTTCGAGGATATCGAAGCTGAGTAGCTATGCGATGCAATTGAACGACTCAGCAAGTGAAGAGAAGGGAGAACAACAGCTCCGACGCCGTCAATCGTCTACTTTACGATTAGATTCGGACGAACACGTCATCTTCCGCTACTTCAACGTCGAATGTACCGATACACTTCCCGGAGACTTCGTGTTCACCTGACTCGATGTCCAACTCCCAGAGGTGCCACGGGCAGCTCACAGTGATCTCCTCTTCGTTGACACCGCCGCGTGACTTTGTCCATGTATGCTCTGCGTTGATTTTCTCTTCACCGGCCTTGTACAACGGCGCTCCCTGATGTGGACAGCGATTCGACAACGCGTGGAACTCACCGTTCACGTTGAACACAGCGACTTCGATGCCGTTGAGATCGACCGCAATTCCTCGTCCGCGGGGGATGTCCTCGACCGATGCAACCTTGGTGTATTCGTCTTCGATGTTGGGGTCTACGCTCATGATGATTAGATGTGGAGAATCTCCTCGGCATTTTCGTGCAGGATAGCACCGCGGAGCTCTTCGTCGAACGCGCGCGACGTGTAGAACCACGTCGGTGGATCCAAGGTCTGATGCGGCCAGTCACTTGAGTAAAGGAACATGTCTTCAGCCATGCTCAAATCCAGAAGATTCCTCGCTTGACCGGATCCACGCGGAAGAGCGAGTGGCTGCGTCGTCAGATAGATGTTGTCACGCAGGTACTCGCTAGGACGGCGTTCAAGGTACTCATCACCGGTTTCGTGTTTTCGAGGAGTGATCTTCACATCGTCGGGATGCATCTCGTAGAACTCATCCATCCGGTAGCGGAGGAATGGAACCCACCAGTGTCCGCCCTCTTGGAGCACGACGTTCAGCTCAGGATACCGGTCGAACACACCCCGCATGATCATGTTGACAACGTTCACCATTGCGTGGATAGGCCAATCGAAGCCGAGGACTTCAGTCCACGTCAACATCTCATCACCGATGTAGGAGTGCTGCGGCCAGTACGCGAGTGACCCGTGCAGAAGAAGCGGGAGGTCATGTTCGACCAGCGCTTCGAATATCGGATCGAACTGCTCGCTCCCCCACGGTGTTTTCGGACCGAACCACGAGTAGGCGGCGACGATATTGTTCTCCGAGGCGACGCGTTCAATCTCCTCGACAGCGTATGCGGGATCCCACTTCGGGACGAGCATCGACGTGTAGAGACCTTCGTCGGCGAAGTTGTCGAGCATGTAGTCGTTCGCTGCCTGCACGACTCCGTTTTTGAGGACAGGATGGTGTTGAAGTGGTAGGTTGTTGATCCCTGCGTTGACGATGGGGTCATCGATAGCGAACTTCGCGCAGGCTTCACGGACATCCTCGGCGTACTCCGCTCGCCCTTGTGTGAATAGCCCCTCATTGCCCTCTTTGATTCCGTACGCAGCGTCCCACTTCCCCATGATGGGCGTCGGGCCGAACTCCGTCGTCAGTTTGTCTTTGACGAGATCGTCTTCCACGTACGACAGCAGGTCGTCTTCCAACGGATTGACGTGGAAGTCGAGATCGATGATTCTATCATCGAATGCTTGCTCGGGTACCTCCGCTTGCGCATCTAGTCGGCTAATAGGCGAACCCATAGTAAACAGTGTGATACTCTCACATAAATAATTTACTTTGGAGTTGAGACAGTTCTCTGATTCCAGAATGAAGACGGAACACTGTGGGGAGAATAGTGTTCGCCTTCGAGATTGTGTTTTCAATCCGGAGAAACACATAAGTGTGTATTCGTTCGTTATTGAGTTGAGCCAATGACTGACAGCTTCCGTGTTGGGCTGATAGTGCCCAGCTCGAACGTTACGATGGAGACGGAGATTCCCGCGATGTTGAATTCCCGCCCCGATCACTTTGGCGAGCAGTTCACCTTCCACTCCAGTCGGATGCGTATGCAGAACGTCACGCAGGAGGAACTCGAGCAGATGGACGACCAATCCGAGCAGAGTGCGACCCTCCTGTCAGACGCGCACTGCGATGTCTTGGCGTACGCGTGTCTCATCGGGATCATGGCGCAAGGAGCAGGTTATCACGAGGAAAGTGAGTCGACGCTCCACCGGCGAACTGTCGAGAACGACGCCGAGGCACCGGTCGTGACGAGTGCCGGAGCGCTCGTCCGAGCGATGGAGCGTTTAGAGGCTGAAAAAGTCACTCTGATTGCGCCGTACGTCGAGGAACTCACACAGACAGTGATTGACTACTTCGAGGCCAGTGGTGTCGACGTCGTCGACTACGAGACCCTCGAATGTCCTGACAACCTCGAAGTCGCACGACTCGACCAGCGCAACCTCATCGACATCGCCGATGGCCTCGAGACCAATGATTCGGACGCGTTGATTCTCTCCTCGTGTGTCCAGATGCCATCGCTGGCTTCAATTCAGGCCGCAGAGGACAGATTCGGGCTTCCGGTCTTCTCTGCAGCCACAGCGACCACGTACGAGATTCTTCATGAACTCGGTCTCAGTACCCAAGTCTCCGGAGCTGGGCGCCTCCTCGACGGAAAAATCAACTGAGAGGCGAAGTTTCGTCGGTGGCGAAGTCTGCTATCAAGATAAGTTATCATTATTATCTCAGTAAGTTTTATGTGGGATTGTTACAATCTACGAGATAATGTTTGGTAGCCAGGCTTGGGAGAGTGAAGAGCACATTTCAGACGCTTCGGCGACAGCCGAGGAGAAATCGATTTCCGAGGTTGAGTTCGGTCACTACGGGTGGAGACCGACGCTTCGATTCCTTGTTGCGTTTCTGACCGGAGGATTCGTCTTTCTGTTCCCTGTCCAGTGGGAAGGTCAAATGACGATACCGCTTGACATCATCATGACGCTCATCCAGAACGCATCAATCGTCGCCGTCGAACTGTTTGCGCTGGGTATCATCGTCGCGGGGGGCGTGCTAACGACTGCTGCCGACATTCACTACCGCGGGGGGCCGACGTTCAGTCAACGAACGGTAGACGTGCTCGGCTTGGAGTACTGGCGCACGGCGACGGTATTCGTGCTGTTCAGACTCGCCGCCATCTTCTTCGCGTTTGCAATTCTGCTCGACATCGGACCGGAGTGGATGCTGTCGGACTCGATTACCAACATCGCCTGGGGTGCACTCGTGATCACGGTTGCGCTCGTGATTCCCATCGGTGCGGTCTTCGTCAACCTACTCGCGGAACTCGGCGGGCTCCAGTTCATCGGAACACTGGCACAGCCAATCATGCGACCGGTATTCAATCTCCCCGGTCGGTCAGCGCTCGACAGCGCCGCATCGTGGCTCGGGTCGTTCAGTATTGGGTACTATCTCACTCGGAACGTCTTCGACCGGGGTGGGTACAACAAGCGTGAAGTGTTCGTCATTTGTACCTGTTTCGCGACCGCGAACTTGGGAACCGTCGGCGCGGTCGCAGCGATTCTCGGCTTGCTTCACATCTTTCCGGTCATCATTCTCCTCTATACTGTTGCGACGCTCATCGTTGCGGCCATCCTCGTCCGCATTCCTCCCCTCTCGACGGTACCCAACGAGTACATCGCAGAACCCGACCCGGAACCACGATTCACCGGAACGGTCGGCGACTACCTGCGGTTCGCGTTCAACGAAGGTGTTACTGCGGCAGCGGAGGGTGACTCCATACCGCGTGCGTCACTCACCGGCTTTGTCGACGGCTTGAAGCTGGCCGGGACAGTAGTCGGATCCGTGTTGACGATGTCGATGGTCGTCCTCCTTCTGGAAGCCTATACGCCAGTCTTCGAGTACGTCGCCCAACCGTTCGTGCCGCTATTGTCTATGTTCGGCATTCCGGAGCCGCAGCTGGCCGCTATTGGTATCATCCTCGGCGGAGCAGAGTTCTTCATCGGCAGCACGTTCGTCGTTGAGTCGAGCGTGACCACCCAAGTGTTCGTTCTCGTCGTCACGAGTGCGCAGGCGATCTTCTTCTCTGCACCCGCGCCGATGATGGTTGATATGTTCGACGATGTACCGATGCGGTTCCGTGACCTCTTTCTGCTCTTGATTATGCGCACTGCGCTCCTCGTCCCAATCGCTGCAGTCCTGACGCATGCAGCCGCCGCAGTCGGACTGCTTTAGGCCCGACTGGTCAGCTCTCGACATTCGAAATATTTGAACCGCCGTTGAAAGACTACCACACCTGCGAAACGTCCGCGTCCTCAATTGGTCGTTGTCTCGAACAAGACGGCTCGCTCCGACTTCAGGAGCACGTCCTGTGAAACGCTCCCGAAGAGAGCCTTCTTCGTCGGTGACCGTTTTCGGCCAGCCAGACTGATTATGTCGGCGTCGATTCGCTCAGCTTCGTCGAGGATACCCCTCACCACGTCGCCGCTCGACTGTCGGACCTCGACCTCGAACCCTGCGTCTTCGAGTTTTTCGATAGCTGTACTGACCGACCTGAGGTTCCTTGCGTCGGCTCCCTCGCCGTCTGCTCTGAAGACGTGGTAGATAATGAGTCGTGTGTCTTCTCTCATGAGTGGGAGCGTGGTTACCGACTCGACTTGCTCTTTCGCTCGTTCGACATCTGTATCGATTGCCAGTAGTATCGTCGTCATAGCTTTGTCTGCACGGAGTTAGTTCCGAACGGTCGGTTCACGATTTTCACGCTCTGCCTCCGTGCGGATATACCCACGATATCCAGCGACATAGAACTTCGTCCCGTCACTCCGAAAAGGGGTACAATCTGGAAATTAACCCCTTTTTGACGAAGATGGGTACGCGAATCAGAGATGGTGGATGCACGGTAGTTCGTGCCACCGAGGCACCTCTCGTTGTGCCCCTCAGTAGGGGTTGTACCCAGTCAAAAAAGGGCTGCTCGGTGTTGCGTTACTGGCCGCCTTTCTGGACGTTCACATCAGCGAAGGATAGGTCTCGCTGCGTGACGTCAACCGTCATCGAGCCGATGGACTCGATTTCGGCATCGACAGTGTCACCGTTGTTGAGTTCACTGACACCTTCGGGCGTACCCGTAGTGACGATGTCGCCGGCTTCGATGGTTGCACCGATGCTCGCGTACTGGACAATGTCCGCACACGTGTAGACCATATCGCCAGTATTCTCGTACTGCCGCCGCTCGCCATTGAGCTGTAGTTCCATCTGCAGGTCCTGTGGGTCCTCGATCTCGTCTGCAGTGACGACGCATGGACCAACGACGGTGAACGTGTCGTAGGATTTCCGGTTCGACCGGTCCTGGTCACCGCGGACCGAGATATCCAACAGAATGGTGTAGCCGAAGATATTGTCCCACGCCTCGTCGGCGTCGACGTCTTTCGTATCTTCCCCCATCACGAACGCAAGTTCGATTTCGTGATCGACGCGACGGTCGACGAAGGGGAGTTCGATACCGTGGTCAGGACCGACGACGCTCGACGGTGCCTTCAGGAAGTAGCCCTTGTCCTTGATCGAGAACCACTCGTCCGTGGTGATGTCCTTGTCGGCAATCGCTTCTTCGATGTGGTTCTCGTAGTTGAGCGGCGCGGCGATGACTTTGCCGGGGCGCTTGACTGGCGAGCCGAGTTCGACCTCGCTTCGGTCGTAGTCTGGGTCGGCGTCGGTGTAATCAGACGCGTCGTAGTCGCCGTTGATGTATTCGACGAGTGGGTCCTCTGACTCGATGCCGAGACGATTTGTAAGGTCAATGACGCCGCCGTTATCAGTCAGCAACCCCAGGTGTCCCTGGTTGAATCTGACGAATCGCATGGTAGTGTTTACATCGAGTGCCTATATAAATCATGCCATTCATGAAAATATGGACTGGCTCCGAGGTGATAGTATCGACAGCACTCGTGGCGAGAACGAGTTAGTTGTCGAGTCGAATTCTTCTAAGCGCTACGTTGGGAGGCAGTGGTCAAGCAGTTCGACCGGCGTCGGCGGTTCCTCACGATCTAGGTCGGTTCCAGTCAGCGAACTCTTAGCAGTAACGGCGTCAATACGCTCGTCTCCCAGTTGGGTTCGACAGGACGTCCCCGGTGCCGTAACGGCAGTCGCGTCACTCGTCTCTATCTGCTCGAACAGAATTTCACCGATTGATTTGCTCAATGCGTAGTGCTCGGCTTCGTATCCGAAACTTCCAGCCATCCCGCAGCACCCCGAGTCCAGCGGGTCGACGTTGTACCCGGCGCGTCTGAGGACGCCGACCGCGTGGTGATCTTTCTTCACTGCCTTCTGATGGCAGTGGCCGTGGTATGCAACCGACTCCGTTACCGGTGCCCAGTCGACGTTCTCGTCGAGTCGGAATATGTCGATGTATTCGCAGACTCCATACGTGTTCGCCGCGACAGACTCGACAGCCTTCCCAGAGAGTAGGTCGAGGGCGTCGGACTGGAACATCACGGCGTCGGACGGTTCAGCGAGGACGACGTCCCATCCATCTCGGACGTGTGGATAGAGCTCATCGACGTTGCTTTTAATCGCGTCACGCGACTTTTCAACGAATCCCTTCGAAAGTGCCGGTCTCCCGCTGTCGGTACGCTCGGCCAGTCGGACGTGGACGTCTGCTGCCTCGAGTACACGAACTGTGGCTTTACCGACTTCAGTGTGGCTGTAGTTGGTGTAACTATCCACGAAGAAGATTGCCATCCGTTCGGCATCAGACTCCGAGACATGCGATCCACCACGGGCCTCGAACCAGTCTTGCACTGTCTCGCTGCGGAACGACGGGAGTGTCTGTTCGCGTGCGATGCCGAGTGTCTTTTCCGCGATCGCTCTCGCACCGGGTATCGACTGCGCGAGGTTCGAAATCGGTGCGAGTGCACTGCCGACCGGCGCCAGCGTATCGAAGTTCGCGAAGAGTTTGTCACGCAGGGACGCACCGTGTTCTTGGTGACGTGCGTGCATGACCTCGGTCTTCAGCTTCGCCATGTCGACCTCACTCGGGCAGTCGCGGGCACAGCCCTTACAGCCGATACAGAGATCGAGTACTTCTTCGGCGAACTCGTCGTCCGTCGGGTCGTCGGGAAGATCACCACTCATTGCCTGCCGAAGCAGGTTCGCGCGGCCTCGCGTCGTCGTAATCTCTTCGTCGGCAGCGCGGTACGTCGGACACATCACCCCGCCGGACGTCTGTTGGCTCCCACGACAGCCACCACAGCCGTGACAGAGTTCGACCATCCCCTGCATCCCGTTTTCGTTCTCCCAGTCGAGCGACGGTTCGAATCCGGCGTCGTATTCGTACTCGTCGTCGTACCGGAGGTTCTCGGTCATGTCGTGGTCGCCGCAGACGTTCCCCGGATTGAGTATCCAGTCCGGGTCGAACGCGGTCTTCAGGTTGCGGAACGTATTCCAGACGTCCTCGCCGTACAGTTTCCGATTCCACTGGGTTCGGGCGCGACCGTCGCCGTGTTCGCCCGAGACTGACCCGCCGAACTCGACGACCATATCGGTCACTGCGTCGGCGATGTCGACCATATCCCGGTGGTCGGCCGCGGCTTTCGTGTTCACCAGCGGGCGAACGTGTAGGACACCGGGACCGGCATGTGCGTAGAACGCTGCGTCGACGTCGCGGTTCTTCTCCGTGAGCAGCGACTGAAAGCGTTCGACGAACTCGGGAAGATGTTCGGGCGGAATCGCACAGTCCTCGATGAAACTGATGTGTTTCTCGTCGGACGTCCGCGAGAGAAGGATCGGAAGCCCGGCCTTCCGCAGTTTCCAGAACTGCTCACGGTCGGCCTCGCTGTGGGCCTCCAACCCGGCAAACGAGTACGTCTGTTCGATATTGGGGAACTCGGACGGTGATGTCGCACGAGCGTCGACGTCGGGAACGCGGTCGGTAAGCAACCCGGCGGTCTGTGCGCGCCCGTGAGTATCGTCTTCGGCGTAGAACTCGACGAGTAGTCCCGCCTGTGCATCCTCCGGGACGAGTGCGGCAATCTCTTCGAATTCAGCTGTGTCGCGGGCCAACCCGATGAGGACGTCGTCGATAAGCTCGACCGCCGCAGGGTCGTGTTTGAGGACGTGCTGTACGTCGGTCACGGCGTCGAGCACGCTGTCGTAGAAGAGTAACGACACCGCCTTCGTCTCCGGCACCGGCTCCAGCGACACTTCGGCTTCGGTGATAACTGCCAGCGTCCCTTCGCTCCCGGCGAGGAGACGCGCGAGGTTGACGGTCCCCGTTTCAGCCTCTTCGACGAGCACATCGAGGTTGTACCCAGAGACGTTCCGTTTCAGGTCGGGGAACCGCTCTTCGATTTCGTCAGTCTCGTTGTCGAGGATGTGAGCGACTTCGGCATACACGCGCTGCAGAACCGTTCCGTCCGGGTCGGCCTGTTCTCGGAGTTCGTCGAGGTCGGTCTCACCCAGCGTCACGACCGTCCCGTCTGCTAAGACGGCCTCACACTCCTTGACGTACGCGTCGGTCTTCCCATATTTGAGCGAGTGCGCACCGGTCGAGTTGTTGCCGATGGCACCGCCGATCACGCTTCGATCACCCGCCGCCGGGTCTGGCGCGAACTTCAGCCCGTGAGAGGCGAGTTGGCGGTTGAGTTCCCCGAGTACGACGCCGGATTGGACCTGCGCACGCCGAGCGTCGACGTCGACCGAGACGACAGCATCCATATGTCGAGTAAAGTCGAGAACGACAGCTTCGTTGACGGCCTGCCCGGCGAGACTGGTGCCGGCGCCGCGTGGAAGCACCGGAATCTCACGCTCGGCACAGTAAGAGACGACCGCGGCAACGTCGTCGGTCGACGTCGGGAATACGACACCGATCGGTGTCGCCTCGTAGGCGCTAGCATCAGTCGCATACAACTGGCGCGTGTAGGTGTCGAACCGCACATCCCCGTCGACCCGCGTGCGGAGCTCTGAAACGAGTCTCGGGTGCTCGATTGCGTCCGACGTGTGGTCGTAGTTCGTTCTTTCGTCGGCATCGTCGATCGACGTACTGCGTTGGACTGGTTGGTTACTCATGTTCGAGTGATGCGTCAAATACGTCCGAAGAGTCGAACAGTTCGCCACAGTCTTCGCACACCATCCTGTTTTGAATCGCGTACTCCCAGAGCTTTCCGCCACAGCTCAGACAGTCGAAATGTGCTCGGACCAATGGGTTCGCCTGTGCGTAGGGATTCTCGAACTCTGCCATACAAACCACTCGTGGCGCGTAGTACATAAGCCTACCACCTGCCGTAATTCGACGGACAAAATGCTTCGAGGCAATAATTTGTAGTGGCTCTCCTGTCCTCCCCAGACGACCCACCGACGAAAGTCGTTACGAGGGCGTCGCTTCGGCGTAGAGATTGAACGCCTCGAACACCGGTCGGTCGGTCATCCCGAGGAGGATCGCCTCGTCGTCTGGTTCGTGATGGTGCGTCGCATCCGGCGGGACGACGAAGATGTCCCATTGACTCCACTCGAGGGCTTCGTCGCCGACGTGGGTTGCACCGTCGCCTTCGATGACGAAGTACACCTCTGTCGCGTTGTGGAAGTGCGGATCTGTCGGCCCATCGTTCAGCAGTTGCGCTCGGAACGACATCGTCGGAAACAGCGGTGGCTTCCCAGACGCCGGGTTGACGTAGGAGAGACTGTAGCCGTTGTTGGGGTCCGGTTCATCGTTTTCGGCGCGCTGATGCAGCGTTTCGAGCATCTCGTCCCACCCGAAGCGGTACGGCGGTGTCGCCTCGCGGATCCCCTCAAACGGACCCGGAATCGAGCTGTCTTTCGATGCGTCGTCTGGTCGCCCACGACCGTACTGGGAATCCCAATAGCCCTGTGTCTTGGTAACGGGTTGCTGTTCGAGTTCGTGGTACTCGAAGACGTTCCGCGCGTTCAGGGAGTCGAGGACAAGCGGGAGATCGAGTACGTCGAGCCAGGCGGCTGTCTCGTCTGAATCGTTGACGTGATCGTGCCACTCCCACTGTGGCGTTGTGATGAGGTCGTTGTTCTCCATCGGGAACTCTTCACCTGCCACCACTGTCTTCATATCTTCGTGCCCGTCGATGGTGAAGCGGAGGGCGTTCGCAGCGTGGCGGTGAGCAGGGGCGGTCTCGCCCGGTGATACTGTTTGGACGCCGACGTAAATCGAGTTCGAGATGGCGTTCGCCGTGTTGATCGGGACGGCGACTCGTCGCTGGAACCCCGGTGGCAGGTCGGCGATGGGGACGTCCTGTTCGATGTTGTCGATTGCAGTCTGGATGTCGTCCCACTTCCAGATATCCGCTTCGGGGTCGTCGAGGACAGTACCCATGTCGTCTTCGACCTCCCAGAGCGGACGCAGGTCGTGCTCCTCGAGGATGCTCCGTGTACCGGAACTCAGTTCTAGGAGTTCCTCTGGCTCTTGCTGTGCCATAGGAACCCATTGGTACAGTTTTGCAATAAGTCTATGGGGGTTCTATCTACGCTAGTAGACGAACCACCCGAACTCATCTCTCGACGTGGACTTCTCCGGTAAAATAAATGCGGTGGGACGTTACTACCGAGTTACGATGTCGAACGAATCGCGATGGCCCACGGACGAAATCGCTGCTTTCGACCCTGCGTGGCTATCGATTCCCGTCGGTATCCTTGCGGCAGGGGCCATTCTCCAGTTCGCTCCGATGGCGGCAGACGCGAAACTCATGCTCGCCATCACAGTGTTTTGTGTTGTGCTGTGGGTCAGGTCACCGGTAGAACCGTGGTTCACCGCGCTCGTCGGTATCGGATTAGTCGGTGTTCTATTCTCGTCGGAGTTGGCACTGACCGGATTCCGGTCGCCAGCAACGTGGCTCGTCGCCGTCGGCATCCTCGTTGGTGAAGCGTCCCGTCAAAGTGGACTGGCAGAATTGGTCGAGGAACTCGCTCGCAATCAGATGCCTGACCGTGCGATGTCCGATGCCGTGGCTGCGTACTGGTATCTG
This sequence comes from Halogranum amylolyticum, assembly GCF_900110465.1. GTDB lineage: Archaea > Halobacteriota > Halobacteria > Halobacteriales > Haloferacaceae > Halogranum > Halogranum amylolyticum. The sequence goes on along the minus strand of NZ_FODV01000010.1, from coordinate 119,859 downwards.
CTCGTCGTGTTCTGCTTCGCGAGCCTCGCGCTGGCCATCTTGATCCCCTCTTCACTCGTACGAGTACTCATTCTCGGACCAATACTGATTTCGGTCGGGGATCTCTTCACCGATCGTCGGGCAAAGATCGGGCTCTTCCTTGGCCCGCTGTTTGCGACGTTCTACGGTTCTTCGGGCGTCCTGACGGGGTCGCTTGCGAACATCATCGTAACCGGGTTAATCGAATCGACTGCCGGGCTCTCTCTCTCGTGGACTGCGTGGCTGCGCTGGCTCGGGCCCGTGATGGGCGTTGGGCGTGTTCTGGTCGTCATCGGTGTTACCTATCTGCTCTATCGCCCACGTGATAGGGATGCGCTCGTCGCTCCCGAGCGAACCAAGAGTGTGACCGTGACAGCCGAGCAGCTACGGATGTTCGGCTTTCTCCTCGTTGGGGTGGCCATCTGGGCGACTGACTTCCTCCACGGCTTACATCCGTTGTACGGTGCGCTCGTGGTCGTACTCTTAGCATTCGCCCCCCGGATTGGCGTCGTCGGTTCGGATGCTGTCGCCGAGGCTGATTTCTCGATCCTCTTCTTCTTCGGCGCGATTTTCGCCATCGCAGCGGGCCTTCAACAGACTGGGTTCACTCGCCTGGCCGCCGAAGCCCTCCTGTCGCAGTTACCGAGTGACGCGTCGCTACCAGTCGTACTCGGATTCGTCGTCGTCGTCTCACAGCTACTCACACTGGTGATGGAGGGACTTGCTGTCGCCAGTGTGCTCACGCCGATTCTCACGTCGTTCTCGAGCAATGCTGGTGTCCCACTAGTCCCTGTCGCAATGATGGAGGCCGTGGCGCTCAACACCTACTTCTTCCCGTATCAGTCGGCTGTGCTCGTCGCTATCCTCGGGATGGACGTCGTCGGTAGCGTCGAGCTGACGCGTATCTCGAGCACTATCGCCGTCGCGACGCTTCTGATCCTCGTCCCGATACAGATCGGCGTGTTCGTTCTCTTCTTCTGAATTGTCTCCCTTAACGACGCGATCTAGGTCTCAGGAGTGGTAGCCGGTATGCGATGCAAGATGTGACGCTCCATTCTATCGTGAATGAAAAGACCTCCAGATGACCTGAGAATGGCACTCGCTTCCTGCGACGGGAAGCAATTATAACTAATAATTCGAGTATACCGAACTAGCTACGAGCGAAAGACGATCTTTGTTCAGACGTTGTGAACATAAGACCTACTGGCGAGAGGTTAGTAGTCTATGGTTCAATCATTTCGGACGCAGTTCGGACCCATTTGGAAACGACATTTCTCCGATTTCGAGAGCTGTTACGACGATTGCTGTATTGAGCGGCGTCGATGTACCGTTGACTTTCTTCGAGTTTATCGAAATCATCGATCAGACTCGAACAGGGTTCTGCAAATAAGAACTGAGACATCCACCTGCCGCGTGTCGTAACCGTCAACCAGACGTTCGTTCTGATCGTCGGCCTCTCGCTCGACGAAGGTGGTTGAGGGACCTCGTTCTCCGTTATTCGACGATAGTCAGCCGCAGGACTCACCCCCTATGCCGTTTCTGAGTGCTTCCTGCAGAGGGGTGGGCTACAGTGCATCATGAGAAATTCGAGGCACTACTGTGTATTACAATAATAGTTTTGTAACGGCACGCGACCCACATTCTCGGTGTTTCTCTGTGTGAGTTACTCGTTGCCGCTACCGACCCGGTTTTAAGCGAAAAGTGGCGATATCACTGCCGCTTGGATCTATACTTCTGTTTTCCACTTTGGGAAATCGGACTACAGGTGGGAAGGGACAAGCAGGACTGATCGCACCACTACCTGACTGTCGTTGGATAGTTTGTCTGCGAATAATCTAGCAGTCTAACTGACTAACTCTGGACTTCTGATGCCAGAGATGACTCGATATCGTCGACTACCAATTGAAGTCGTTTTGCCATTTCTTCTTCATCAGGGAGCCGGTATGGAGGTCCGGATATATCTAAAGTTCCAAACAAACTTCCGTCGGGTCCGTTGATTGCGATTGCGACGGCTCGTAACCCTTCTAGCTCCTCTTGAGTGTTTACGGCATAGCCCTGTTCCCGAATAGTCTCAAGTTCAGAGAGCAGTTCATCTTTGTCGGTGATTGTGTTGTCTGTGTAGGCCGGGAGTTTGGTCTGTTCGACAAAATCGTTAATCCGTTTCTCCGAAAACTCTGCCAATGCTGCTTTGCCACAGGCGGAACTATGAATCCCAAAATATCGTCCAACCTGAAATCCCTCATCTGAAGGGGTAGCCGTTTCGTCGAATATAATCACCATCCGATTGTTCTCTTCTACCGCAAAACTGACTTCTTCACCCACTCGATTCGCTAAGTCCCAGGCCTTTTCTTTCACTAATTGGTATCGATCGTCTCGCCATCGGGCTTTTTCGCCGAGGTGGAATAGCTTCATTCCGAGTTTGTAGTCACCATCTTCACGAATGATGTATTCCATCTCCTCTAGGGTCTGTAGATGGGTATGTAAGGTACTGACTGGAATGTTGGTATGATTAGATATTTCTGACAACGATGCGCTCTCTAATTCCTGAATGGCTTCAATGGTAAGGAGCGACGTTTTAGATGTCTTCCGAGACTCTTTTCCCATACTGGAAAACACGATTGAGATACAATAAAGGTCACCCTTGAATGGTAGCTCACGAGTGTTTGAGGTTCCAACTGTCCCCACAGAAAAGTACTTATGATATCAGTCAAACACAGTACTTGTGTCCTTGCGCAAGCCGCCACTCTATCAGGCACATCTCGATGCTGGCGCCGAGTTCACCGACTTCGGTGGCTGGGAGATGCCTGTGAAGTACGATACAATTAGTACAGAACATGCTGCTGTGCGTGATTCAGTTGGAATCTTTGACGTAAGCCATATGAGCGAAGTCAAAGTGAGCGGTACTGACGCCACGGAGCTGATGAACCGTCTCACGAGTAACGATGTCAGAGACCTCGATAGAGGTGACGCACAGTACTCGTGCATCTTGAACGAAGACGGAATCATCATCGACGATACCGTCGTGTATAGCTACCCAGACGAGAACGCCTATCTATTCGTTCCGAATGCTGGGCATGGAGAGCAGATGGTCGACCGATGGTCGAAATATTCCCGTCAGTTAGGGCTTCAGGTCAGCGTCGAAAACAAAACCGAAGAGATGGGTTTGGTTGCCGTCCAAGGTCCAGATGCCATCGAGATCGTTGAAAACCGCTCACGCGATTCCATCACAGACCTCGGACGATTTTCGATGGCGCAGACCGCTATCGAAGGAGTGGAGTGTCTAATTGCGAGGACTGGTTATACGGGCGAAGACGGGGTCGAGATCTTCTTTGATACGACTGACTCCGAAGAGATGTGGAAGTCGTTCAGTGATGTTCCGGCCTGTGGGTTGGGGGCCCGTGATACGCTCCGACTCGAGGCAGGTCTCTTGCTCTCCGGTCAGGACTTTGACCCGAAATCTGAGCCTCGAACACCCTTGGAGGCAAAGCTCAGCTTCGTCGTTGATCTCTCGAAGCCGCGCTTTGTCGGCCAAGATGCCTTGAAAGCTCTCGAAGAGAACGGCGTCGAAGAGAAACTTGTCGGACTACACCTGAACGAGCGGGGAATCCCACGCAACGGATACGAAGTAACTGACGAAGGGGAGTCTATTGGGCATGTCACAAGCGGCACCATGAGTCCGACGTTGAACGAACCAATCGCCCTCGCGTACGTTGATTCCGACAAGGCAGACGAGAACCAGTCGGTCGAGGTACAAATACGGGGTCGTGCAGTACCGGCGACGATTGTCAATCACCGCTTCCTCAGTTCACTCACAAACGACAACGAATAATCCAACATGACATTCGAAATCCCAAACGACCGACGGTATGCAGAATCGCACGAATGGGCAAAGGAAACCGACTCTGGTGGTCTCGTCAGAATCGGAATCTCTGACTTTGCTCAGGACGAACTCGGAGATATTGTCTTTGTAGAACTCCCAGATGTAGGGGACGAACTCGACGAAGGCGATCAGTTCGGAGTTATCGAGAGTATCAAGGCAGTGTCAGATATTTATTCCCCTGTCTCTGGTACTGTTGAGAACCTCAATAGTGAGATTGCTGACAAGCCCGAGTTGATCAACGACGATCCTCACGGATCTGGGTGGCTACTGGAAATCAACCCAAAGTCGGGTATCGATCACCTGCTAACTGCTAGTGAATACGAAGACCAGATCTAACGATGCAAGACAGCTTGGAATCTCGTGATATACAGTCCACGCACAGCAGTTCAGATAACCACGAAAGCCCATTCACCCCCCACGACGAGGACGATATCAGTCGGATGCTAACTGCAATTGGGGTAACGGATATCGAAGAGCTCTTCGATATCCCGAGTTCCGTTCGTTTCGAGGGTGAGTTCGGAATCGAAGGGTTATCCGAACAAGCAGTGAAGCAACGACTCCAACGTATCCTCGGCAACAACGCAGATGTTACTGAATTCCTCGGTCGAGGTCATTACTCCCATTACGTCCCGTCAGTCGTCGATCATCTCTCTCTCCGATCTGAGTTCATCACCTCGTACACCCAGTATCAGCCGGAGGTTTCACAGGGGTTTCTACAGGTGTTGTTCGAGTTCCAATCTCTCGTCACAGAGTTGACCGGGATGGACGTGGCAAACTGTTCGATGTACGACGCTGCGACAGCCCTCGGTGAGGCCGCGACTCTTGCAGACAGAGTACGTGACGCAGACGGGTCAACAATCCTGGTTCCCGACTATCTTCGGTCCGAACGCCGTGACGTTCTCGAAAACTATACCGCTGGATCGGAGCTTTCGATTCGAGAGCTCCCGACTGAAGGTGGTATGGTCCGCCCTGGAACGCTTCGGTCGTATCTTGATGACGATACTCTCCTCGTATACGTCGAAAATCCCACATCCGAGGGAGTGATCGAAGAGCACCTGACGGAGATTGGGTCGATTCTAGACGGGGAAGATTCATTGCTGTGTATCGGATCCGACCTGGTCGCGCTGTCGCTCCTCCAAAGTCCTGGTCAGATCGGTGCTGACATCGTGGTCGGTAGCGCTGGAACTCTTGGGCTACCCTCTGTCTACGGAATGGGAATCGGTATCTTTGCTTGTCGTGACGATTTCCTTCGGCAGATGCCTGGTCGATTGGTCGGTGCTTCGAGAGACAGTGCAGGTGACCGAGCGTATACGCTGACTCTCCAGACACGTGAACAGCATATCCGACGAGAGCGAGCAACGAGTAATATCTGCAGCAATCAAGCTTGGGTTGCACTTCGGTCGGCAATCCACGCGACTTGTTTAGGGCCAGACGGACTCGCTTCACTGGCAGACGAGTGTACACGTTTACCAGCGCGGGTTGCCTCCGAACTCGATCAAATCGAGGGGATCTCTGCCCCCGTCAACGACGCGTACCACTTTAGAGAGTTCACGGCAGCAATCGAAGACGATGCGACTGACGTAGTATCGAATATGGTAGAAGAAGGGTTTGCGATCCACGAACTGGACGAAGAGACCGTACAGATCTGTGTGACTGAGACGAACGAGCATCGGACTGACGACCTCATCGAAGGCTTCCGCGAGGTGATGGAGTAATGCAACGACATCGACAGGCAAAGTGGGACGATGCAGAATCTGAAGGTCACGAACCGCTCTTGTCTGAAAAAGATCTGACCCGCTATGAGTTGCAGGACACGTATCTACCCGACGAGCTGACTCGCGAGAGTATCAAGTTGCCCTCCCTCTCAGAACCAGAGATCGCACGCCACTACACGCGGCTCTCACAGATGAACTACGGAGTCGACAGCGGTCCGTATCCACTCGGCTCCTGTACGATGAAATACAACCCGAAGTTCACCGAGGATATCGCTGCGCTTCCATCAGCCTCGGTTCACTTGGACCGTCCGTCCGAAACAGCCCAAGGGACACTACAAATCTACTACGAGCTACAAGAGTATCTCGGAGAGATCGGGGGCATGAGTGCAGTAACGCTCCAACCTCCTGCTGGAGCAGCCGGTGAGCTGACTGGCATCTTGGTCGCTAAAGCGTACCACGAATACAACGGCGAAGCAGCACAGCGAAACGAAATCATCGTTCCTTCTAGTGCTCACGGGACGAACTTTGCCAGCGCTGCGATGGCCGGGTACGACATCGTCGAGCTTCCGGCAGACGAGGATGGACGAGTCGATCTCGATGTCCTCTCTGCAGCAGTAGGCGAGTCGACGGCAGCATTGATGTTGACCAATCCGAACACACTCGGACTGTTCGAACGAGAGATCGAGGAGATCGCGGACCTGGTCCACGAGGCTGGAGGGCTCCTGTACTACGATGGTGCCAACCTGAACGCGCTTCTCGGTCGTGCTCGACCAGGTGACATGGGGTTCGACATCATGCACTACAACGTTCACAAAACGTTCGCCACACCCCACGGCGGCGGAGGTCCGGGGGCGGGACCGATCGGTGTTCGTGAAGGCCTTGACAAGTTTCTCCCGAACCCCCACGTGAGAAAGGAGGAGGGAGAGTATGTTCTCACAACCCCCGAGGAATCTATCGGAAAGGTCCACGGAGGAATGGGTAACTGGCTCGTTCTTCTCAAGACACACGCTTACATTTCTCGGCTCGGTGACTCAGGCTTGTCCGATACGAGCGCGAAAGCAGTCCTCAACGCGAACTATCTCGCCTCTCAGCTCGAGTTGGACGTCCCGTTCGAACCGTTCCACCACGAGTTCGTAGCAAGTGCCGGTGAGAAGGACGCTGCAGACTTTGCGAAGAAAATGTTAGATTATGGAGTACATCCTCCGACAACAAAGTGGCCCGACATCGTCGACGAAGCTCTGATGACAGAGCCTACAGAGGCCGAGAGTAAAACGACGTTGGACCGATTGGCAGAGGCCTTCAACGCGGTACTCGATCAGAGTGACGACGCAATCGAGGCAGCACCAAACGAAACCACTGCGAAACGCATAGATCAAACGCAAGCCGCACGAGATCCGGTCCTGTCCTGGCACCAGATCTCGGATTGATCTCCCGTTTCTGAACTTCTACTCGTCCCCGCTATCTGAATAAAATCCGCGTCCTAGAGGTCGGTAAGATACGGTTGGGACTTCCCGTCGATTCGCGTCTTTCCGTGACATCTACCGAATGGGGTCCCGTAGAGCGTAGCCGGCGAGAGTAACGTTTGTATTCAAATTTAGAGGGTAATACTGCCTATTCACAACGATTTGTATAGTATCGATTGAAAGTGAGTTCTATGGTTCGTAGTAACCACCTTGAGGAGACTGACCCAGCGGTCTATGCTGCCGTTCAAGACGAGAGACGTCGTCAGGAAGAGAGTCTCGGGCTGATCGCGTCGGAAAATCATGTTTCGGAGGCGGTTCTCGAAGCACAGGGTTCGGTGTTGACGAACAAGTACGCCGAAGGATATCCCGGCTCTCGATACTATGGTGGTTGTGAGCACGCCGACACTGTCGAACAGTTGGCGATCGACCGTGCGAAAGAACTCTTCGATGCAGAGCACGCGAATGTTCAACCTCACAGTGGCACGCAAGCGAATATGGGTGTCTACTTCGCGATGCTCGATCCCGGTGACCGAATTCTGTCCTTGGACCTTACTCACGGTGGACACCTCTCACACGGGCACGACGTCAACTTCTCCGGCCAACTCTACGATATTGAGCAGTATGGCGTTGACCCTGACAGTGGATACATAAATTACGAGTCGGTGGCTGAACACGCTACAGAATTTGATCCCGACCTCGTCGTCAGTGGAGCGTCGGCGTATCCGCGGGAGTTCGACTACGAGCGTATCCACGAAATCGCATCTGACGTCGACGCGTATCACCTCGCGGATATTGCTCACGTTACTGGTCTCATCGCGGCCGGTGTACACACGAATCCGATTAGCAACGCAGACTTCGTCACTGCAAGCACTCACAAGACGATCCGAGCAGGCCGAGGAGGATTAATTCTCACGTCGGATGAATTTTCTGAACAGATTGACAAATCTATCTTCCCCGGAAGTCAGGGTGGACCGCTCATGCACAACATCGCTGGAAAAGCGGTGGGATTCCAAGAAGCACTGACGCCCGAGTTCACTGAGTACGCTAAGCAGGTAGTAGCGAACGCAGAAACCTTAGCTACCACCTTTTCCGAACACGGGCTGTCCCTCGTGAGCGGAGGTACTGACAAACACTACGTCCTCGCGGATCTGCGAGACTCTCATCCAAACGTGACTGGAAGTGACGCCGAAGAATACCTTCAAAACGTAGGAATCACTGTCAACAAGAACACTGTTCCCGGTGAGACCCGATCGCCTTTCACCACCAGCGGTATCCGAGTTGGGACACCGTCGCTCACAACTCGTGGGTTCACGCAATCAGAGATGGAAACTGTCGGGCACGCGATCGTCGACGTCATCGAACACCCTGAGGACCAAGACGTGATCGAGGATGTCTCATCGTTAGTTGATCGCCTATGTGAAGAGTATCCAATCTATGATTGACCGACAGCGTCACATCCTACGGAGCTGCCACGGTGATATCAAACTCACCGTTAATCGCGTAACGACTGAGTCCGTTTCAAAAGTTCCAATCCAGACCACCGATGACCGTCTCAATTGAAGACATAGAGCGTGCGAGAAAGCGTCTCGATCAATCAGCGGATATTCGTCAGACTCCTGTCGAAGAGAGTTCGACGCTTGGCAGAGCAGTGAACGCTGACGTCTGGTTCAAGTACGAACACTTCCAGAAAACAGGGTCGTTTAAACCCCGTGGGGCATTCAACAAAATTTCGCAAGTAGCGCAAGGAGACGCGACCCGGGTGGTCGCCGCGAGTGCAGGGAACCATGCACAGGGTGTCGCATTCGCTGCAACCGAACTCGGACTCGAGTCGCTCATCGTTATGCCGGAGACTGCTCCGCAGGCAAAAGTGGATGCAACGGAAGGGTACGGGGCAACTGTCGAGCTCACAGGGAAGACGTTTGCCGAGGCGATGGACGCTGCACGGTCGTACGCTAACGATTCTAACACGGAGTTCGTTCACGCATATGATGACCCCGCTGTTGTCGCTGGTCAGGGTACGATTGGGCTCGAATTGACCGAACAAGTGCCGGACCTAAGCGTTCTCACCGTCCCAATCGGTGGTGGGGGCTTGATCAGTGGTATCGCAACGGCGGTGAAGTCGTACGACGAGTCAATTCGCGTTGTCGGTGTTCAAGCCGAATCCGCTGCTACGGTCCCTCAAAGCCTCGACAAAGGGCACCCAGTCGAGAATGAGACTCCCGACACGATTGCCGACGGAATCGCCACGGGGGGTATCTCAGACCTCACATTCGGGATCATTCAGAACCACGTTGACGACGTAGTCACGGTTACGGATACCGAAATTGCGCAGGCAACATTGTGGCTGTTGGAACGCACGAAACAGATGGTCGAAGGGGCCGCTGCGACGTCCGTTGCGCCACTTCTCTCGGGGGCGATCGACTGCCGAAGTGAAACGGTCGTTCCGCTCCTCTGTGGCGGTAACATAGACATTGCAACGCTTCAAGATATGCTCACGCGAGCTCTCGTCGATCGACGTCAGTTCGTTACGCTTTACGTTCGTATCGACGACCACCCCGGAGTTCTTGGGGAAATCGCGGACATTATCGGTCGCCACGATACAAATATCCGGAGCGTACGCCACGATCGCTCTGAGGAGGGACTCCCCGTCGGCAAGGCAGACCTGGTCATTCGAACGACGACTCCTGGTGAGAATGCGATGAGACAAGTCGTCTCCGATATCAAGGAGGCCGGGTATACCATCAAGCGGGTTGTTCCCACTCCGGAATCAGTCGGGAGTCACGATATCTAACGTCGATTCAGCGAAGGATTCTCTTCCGATTTCCCATTGATTCCACTGTTATTGTCACCGTATTGACGACGACACTGACCAAACAATTTTACCCTACCGACATGGAGTAAGCGTGATGCCAGACATGGCCGAGTACGAGTGGCGACTCATTCGAGAAGAGCCCCGGTCGGGCCCGATGAATATGGCACTTGATGAGATTGCTGCAGAGACAGCTGCATCAGGGGGGCCGAGGACGGTACGAGTCTATCAGTGGGAGCCGAGCTGTCTCTCGTTGGGTTATGGACAAGATCCGACTACCGTCGATTGGGACTACTGCTCACGCGAAAAAATCGACGTGACGCGACGTCAAACCGGTGGTGGTGGAATCTATCACGATCACGTCGGTGACATCTCCTACTCGATTACCGCCCCGAAGGACGAACTCCCGGGTGACCTCTTGGAGTGTTACCATTTGCTCTGTAAACCCGTCCTCAAAATGTTCAGAAACCTCGGAATACCCGCCGGTTACGCCGATGAACCCCGTCCAGCGATCTATCACCCGGCGTGCTATCTGCGGGACCTCCATCCGGCCCACGATATTCTCGCTCAGGGACGGAAAATATCCGGCAATGCCCAATATCGACAGAACGATGCAGTGATTCAACACGGTTCGATCACCTTCTCGTCGCTCCCAGAAGACCACCTAGCGGTGTTCTCCGAGCCAGATGTGGTGGATGAGAGATTCGACAAACGAGTAGTCGGTATCGACGAATTCGTGGACATACGTCGGGGGCAGGCCGTTTCAGAACTTGAATCCGAACTCGCAGCGTTCGTTGATGCGACCGAGGGTTCTTGGACCGACGGTGAACTGGAGCAGGCCCGAGAGCGCAGTACAGCAAAATATGAGGCCGACGAGTGGGTTCACAAGAGTTCACCCGAACCCTGACAGAGTCTACGCGTACGGCGTGAAGGTTTCATTCGAAGGGTTCACTGGACTCGTCTCTGATATTCACGCTTTCTCACACTATCGGTCGTGTGCCGTAGTTCGCTCCGGCTCTCTCACCGAAGTTCGAATTATCGATTCAGCGTATGAATCGCGTGTCCCTGTGCGTTCTCGGCAGCCTCCATGACTGCTTCTGAAAGCGTCGGGTGTGTGTGAACCGTCGTTGCGATGTCCTTCAGCGTCGCTTCCATATCGATAGCCAACGCCACTTCAGCAACAAGTTCTGAGGCTTCCGAGCCCACGATTTGTGCGCCGAGGATAGCTCCACTCTCACCATCAGCGACAAGACGGGCGAATCCGGCCGTGTCACTGGTCGTTAGTGCACGCCCCGATGCTCTGAAGGGGAACTTCCCAACAATGGGATTGTAGCCTTCCTGTTCCGCTTCATGTTCTGTTAGTCCGACAGTTCCTATCTCGGGGTCCGTGAACACCGCAGCAGGAATTGACCGAGTGCCACTGGAGGGTGAGTTCTCTGCCAGGGCAGTGGCTGCAATGATTCCTTCGTTGCTGGCCTTATGTGCAAGCATCGGCTCCCCAGCCACGTCACCCACAGCGAAGACGTGTTCGAGGGACGTACGCCCATGACGATCGGTCTCTATGAACCCCTGCTCGTTCAGTTCTACTCCGGTATTCTTCAATCCGAGAGTATCGGTTACAGGCTGACGACCGACTGCGACTAAGACCCTATCCGCCGAATAGATTGATTCCTCTCCATCCTTGGTTTCGGTAACGACTTCCATACCGTCGTCAGTATCGCGCCATTCAGTTGCACCTTCACCGAAGTGGAAGTCGATATCCAATTCGCTCGCACGTTTTCGTACGACACGTGTGATGTCGTCTTCATATGCAGGAAGGGCGTCGTCGAGCATCTCGACGACATCGACTTCCGCTCCAAGCTTTGCAAACACGGTTGAGAGTTCCATTCCGATGTAGCCCGCTCCGACAACTACGAGACGGTCTGGAACCGATTCTGCCGCGAGTGCATCCCGTGAAGACCACACTTTGCTGTCTGCAAAGTCGAACCCTGGAATCTGAATTGGGCGTGACCCTGTCGAGATAACGCAGCGGTCGAACGTGATCGAACTCTGCCCCGACTTTTTGCCCTCAGACGTAACTTGTATTTCATTCTCGTCGACGAACGACGCCAGACCTTCGACGAGGGTAACCCCGTTTGCCTTGCAGAGTTTTTCGACGGCACCAGTGAGTTTGTTAGTTACGTTCGACTTCCACTCTTGCATCTTCGCCATGTCGATTGTCGGGTCTGCAAAAATCCCCATCTCCGACGCTCCTCTCGCCTCGTACGCAAGGTCTGTGGCACTGATATAGGCCTTCGAAGGAATACAACCATGATTGAGGCAGACGCCGCCGTACGCGTCTTTTTCGACCAGAGTTACGTCGAGACCGTGTTGTGCGGCGCGAATAGCAGCGACGTAACCTCCGGGTCCTGCGCCGATAACCAGTACATCTGTTTCGATTGAATCATTTTCAGCTGTCATTTTTTGACATTATCTTGAATTAGTTGAACGCTCTGTCTGAGGTCTGCAAACGTGAGGTTTGGTGGGTTTTCGCTAGCTTTGATCTTTCGGCCACTTCGCTTCCGAGTATCTGTCGTGCTGCATGCCCCTTGTCTGTGGACACATCAGTCGTTATGATGGCTCTTTCACGACAGATACTGAGTGGCTGTACTTGGTCCATCTTGTACATTTCGGTAGACACCAACGATACTCTGCTGACGCTCCGTACCTCTCTCCTCTTCTTTCGTTTACCACTCGGACATGATCGTGGTTCTATTCAATCTCGTTGGATAGCGGCATCAATCGCTGCTGACACGTGCCTGCTTTCGTGCTTGTTCGACACTCCTGCCGTCTCGGAGCAGTGCATCAACGAAGAGTTCACCCGCTCTGTAGGACGAGCGAACCATTGGCCCCGAGGCACAGTACAGAAAGTTCATTTCTTTTTCTGCGACCTCGCGCCATGTTTCGAATGCGTCGGGGTGGACATACTCGAACACATCTATGTGTGAACGTGAGGGTTGAAGATACTGACCGAACGTGACGATATCGACGCCGACTTCGCGCAGGTCAGAGAGCGTCTGATAGACCTCGTGATGGTACTCGCCGAGACCGAGCATGAGGCTCGTTTTCGTGTATACGTCGGACTCTTCACTTGCTTGCTGAAGAACGTCGAGAGTCTGTTCGTAACCCGCGCGACGGTCTCGAACCGGCCATTGAAGACGCTCTACTGTCTCTATGTTATGAGCAAATACATCAGGGCCCGCGTCGAGAATCCGCTGAACTGCATCCGGGGACCCTTGGAAATCCGGGGTAAGTACCTCGACGAGGATACTGGAATCACGTGTTTTAATCTCTCGAATTGTCTCGGCGAAGTGAGCCGACCCCCCGTCAGCTAAATCATCTCGGTCAACGGAGGTCAAGACGACGTAATCCAAGCCAATCTCGGAGACCGCCTCTGCCACGTTCGCGGGTTCGTTCGGATCAAGTGGTTCCATGCCTCCAGTCTGGACGTCACAGAAGTTGCAACCTCTTGAACAACGATTTCCCATCAGCATGAACGTCGCCGTTCCCGGCCCCTCGCGTCCACTCCAGCACTCCCCAAGATTCGGGCAGTTAGCCTCCTCACAGACTGTATGGAGATTACGACTCCGAAGATTCTGCTTTATTTCGGTGAAGCGCTGACCAGATGGCGGACGCATCTTGAGCCAGTCGGGCTTTCGCCTACCGGTCATACCGGAATCTATCGTCGAATCGTGATAAGCTTGCGGGTGGGCTCAATCGGTTCCTAGCTTTTCTTTTTCTGCATCTGAATCGACATCTGCAGGAAATTTTATGTGTATTCGAGCAACTGGACCAAATGATGCGCGTTATCCAAACAGCCGAAGCACCCTCTGCAGTCGGAGCCTACAGTCAAGCGACGACGAACGAAGAGATTCTGTTTACATCGGGTCAAATCCCGATGACGGCAGATGGGGAATTACTGGCCGAAGCGAGTATCGCCGAACAGACCGAACAAGTTTTTGACAACATCGTGGCCATACTCGATTCGGAAGGGGGCACACTCGAAGATGTACTTAAAATGACAGTCTATCTCAACGATATCGATGATTTCGATGAGATGAACGAAGTCTATAGTGGTTTCTTCGACGATTCTCCACCTGCCCGAAGCGCTGTCGAAGTCGCTAATCTCCCGAAAGGCGTTGACATCGAGATTGAGGCCATAGCGAGTCTCTGAGACACTCTTTTTGACTCGGTAAGGTCCTGTTTTTCGAATAGACCTCTGTAATCTGATTCCCGCACCACTCTACCTGGCGTTCTCATAGAACGTGTTCGTCATACGGTCAGGTTCAAAGTAGTCAGGGGACGATCATAGGCGAGTCGCGTCGTCTGGCCAATCTCGCTATCGCTATTTACACATTAGAATTTCCCACACTGGGAAATTACTCTCTGCTGGTTCTGAAAATCTGCAATCTATTTGAGTAAATCATTCTGGTACAACGGGCTCGTATTTGAGCTATGGATAAAGATGACACCGCTAGTGCTGTAATCCTATCCGTACTGAGCTGCCATCAGAATCGAACGGCCACGATCCGAGTAGATGACACACAGACCTTCCTCCGTGTATTTCCCAACAGCCGAAACAGGTGCCTACACGGTTCTTCTCACCAAGTCATGTACTCCCTGACGAGTTTACGGTAGACGTTTACATGTGTACTCAGATTATCGGGAATGCTCTACTTCCAGTAAGATCGTTACCCAGAGTGCTGAGTGAAAGTCATCACTCATTCAGTCGCATGCATGCGGTCGGGTAAGTGACCAGTCGCACGAACCCTTGTGGGGGTCGTATATGTGAAGCTTATCAATGTTGACGGTTGGTGCCTCCCTCTGATCAGCATCGATGACGTCCTGCCGCTTGATTAGCTGTTACTGAGATGCGACAGAAAATGGCTGAATCTCACCAATAATTATTTATAGATTGGGTCGAATGGGACTATTTAGCATGGTCGGATACCAAACAATAGCGACGGTGCCGATTTATATGGACATTGCCAATAGCACTTGGCTATGGCTTGCAACGGTACCGGTAGTACTAGTTGTCCTATTACAAGCTGGGCTGTTCCTCCAGCGTGCGTGGAAAAACGGGAACGAGATGGGACTGTCAGATGAACAGTTAAAAACCGGGCTCAAAACGGGAGTGATCTCGGCTATTGGCCCTGCTGTAGCTGTTTTAGCCGGTATGCTCGCTCTGATTGCAACCGTAGGTGGTCCAGTCGCGTGGATGCGACTCTCTGTGATTGGATCAGTAGCATTCGAGTTACCGGCTGCCGAACTCGGTGTCTCTCAATTCGGCTACAGTTTGGGTGATGACGGCATCTCCGAACAAGCGTACGCAACCGCAGTATGGTCAATGACTCTTGGTGGAACAGGCTGGCTATTGGTCTCGGCACTAGGCACCCCGCACATGGAGAAGGTGAGACAAAGGATCGGGGGCGGGAAAGAAAAACTCATCCCGATTATCAGTTCGGCGGCTATGCTCGGGGCCTTCGCTTATTTCCTCACAGGAGAGGTGACGGCCGGTACCCCGGAAACTGGATCTGTAGCCGCTGGTGGTTTGGCGATGCTTGGGCTGTTACAAGTCGCAGATAAAAAAGATGTACAGTGGATCAGAGAGTGGGCGTTAGGAATTGCAATGGTAGTTGGTTTAGCCGTCGGAATCATTATTCAATTATCGATTGGAAGTTTGTGGTAGTATGTCTGAACAACAACAACAGCACGATACGATTGACGCCAGCGAAGTAGTAGAGGAGGCAGCACAGGACAAAAGCATCTACCAAAATCGGTTCATCCCGTATATCAATAAGTGGGGACGACGGACCAACCTGCTTGCGGTAGCACTATCTTTGGGACCTGCGCTAGTCTTGCTCACAGTTTTCGAGATCGTTCCTCCAGTGGGAGCGATCACTGGGGCGTTTGTATCGGTAGTCGCCACATTCGGGATCTTTTGGATCGTCGAACCGGTATCTTACTACCCCGTTTTGGGGATTCCGGGTACGTACATGGCTTTCTTGTCTGGGAACATCTCGAACCTTCGGCTGCCATGTGCCGCCGCTGCCCAAGAGAGTGCCGACGTAGAACCCGGCACGCCACAGGGTAGTTTGATTTCGACAATAGCGATCTCTGCATCGATAGCTGTGAATATCACGATATTAGCAGTGGGCGCAGTTGCCCTCGTCTCCGTCTTCCAAGCACTTCCAGAGCTGTGGCAAAATGCACTCGACTCCTATCTCGTCCCCTCCGTATTCGGTGCGATATTCGCACAGTTCGGAAGAGATTATCCAAAGCTCGCGGGTGTAGGGTTTACAATTGCACTGGTCATGACGCTGTTGATGGACTTCGGCCTGCTCTCGTTCCTTCCGGGCCTTCCGCTGTACGCCGTAATAATAGCCTCTGTATTCGGAACGATGTACGTTGCGCGGGCGATGTGGGAGAGAGGTATGATCAGTTCGTCAGACGAGTAAAGGAATCCATGTTGTGATATCTTTCAATTAGAATATATCCGATTACATCGATAACTAATATATGGGATATCGATATTAGTTTAGATATGCCAGAGGAGATGGATTTGGTTGAGCTGCGACGACAGTTCCATCAGTACCCGGAGCCGGGATGGTGTGAATTCCTAACCACGGTGAGCATCGTCGAAGAACTTGAACGTCTCGGAGTGGATGAGATACACGTAGGCCCCGACGCGTTGGAAACCACCGAGCGATTAGGCGTTCCGGACGAGGAGGAACTCTCACAGTGGTTCGAAAAAGCGAAATCCGAAACCGACCGGATGGATATTTTAACGCACATCGAAGGAGGAAATACGGGTGCCGTTGCAGTCGTCGATCGCGGTGAGGGACCTACTATCGGGCTTCGCGTTGATATCGATGCACTTCCGATTGAAGAGTCACGTGACAGCAAACATACACCGGCGGCCAAGGGATTCCGGTCAAATAACGTCGGGTTCATGCATGCTTGTGGGCACGATGCGCATATCACATTTGGTCTAGGTACGCTTAGGGCGGTTTTGGAAAGTGATTTTAGCGGAACGTTCAAGGTATTCTTCCAACCTTCTGAGGAACTCCTCGGCGGCGGAAAACCGATGGCTGCAGGACCACATATTGACGACGTAGAGTATCTGATCGGTGCTCATATTGGACTTGATTACCCAACAGGGACCGTTGTTGCGGGACTCGACGGGGCACTCGCTCTATCTCGGTTCGATATTATTTTCGAAGGAGAGTCTGCGCATGCTGGGTTCGCACCTAACGATGGTCGGAACGCAGTACAAGCGTTAGTGACCGCTGCGAATGACATGTATGGGATTCCTCGGCACAAAGAGGGTTCAACGCGGGTGAACGTCGGGAACATCCACTCCGAGAATCCCGCTAATGTGATTGCCCATCGAGCGACCGCCAATGCGGAGGTTCGTGGGGAATCGACCGAACTGATGGAGTATATGCGTGATGCCGTCTATCGGTGCCTTAATTCGGCTGCGGATCTCCACGAATGTACTGTGGAGGCCTCGCTTATCGGAGAATCGATTCGGCAAGATTGCGATGAAGAGTTGGTCAGTCTCGTGAGTGACGTCGCAGAGAGTATTGATAGTACTTCCACAGTTCTCCGACGTGATAACTTAGGAGCCAGTGAGGATGTTACGTATCTACTGAAAGCAGTCGTTGAAAATGGAGGAAAAGGAACGTACATCGGTATCGGTGGCAGTAACCCCAGTGGACACCACACCCCCACGTTCGATATCGACGAAGAAAGCCTTTCAATCGGAGTGTCGGTACTTTCCCAGACAGCACTCGAACTGCTCTCCTAACTACACTGCGACACCATTTCTCGTCGCTAACGTGACACACCCTCGGGTTTTGAGATACCGTACGATGCGGTTATCATGGTCCCCGTGTCATTTTTGTCTCAACTTCTAGCTGTATATCGACCAAACTGAATTCTCGGACTTGGCTCAGACTTACTTTCAGTACGCCTGTTACGTTATAACCCACGTATTAGACAAATATTCTAGGATATATCGAAACGTTATTTTTTGATTCAGTCTCTGTGATGAGTGTGGTTGAGTTAACACCTCCGTACTGGTTGGCACAACGAGGATGATTCTAAGCAGATCGCCTTTATCTATCGCTGACCGATGCTTAGATTGCCAGCAAACCCGATGCCACATCATCAGGAAGAGAGCAACATCTGTTTCTCTCTTCCACAGTGAAATAGTAAAAAGCCTCTATCGGTACCAGAAACCTCCCTGTGAACGAGAAGGATAACGAGACCGTCTACTTCGAGGATATCGAAAAGGACCGTAGTATCGTGTGGGTCAACGATAGTTTCGGAACAGGAAGTCATCGACTTCGCAACGGAGTTCGGCCCGCTGGATCACTACACTGATTCCGACTCGGTAGCAGAGAGCCGGTAGGATATGTGTCGTTCACCACATCAAGTGTGCCGCGAAACAGTGAACTCAACCGCTGTCTATCGGTTCACTAGTGTCAATTTTCTTTATACTCTGAGCCTCTCGTCCCGAGCTTTGAGAGTGGTTCGCTACAGATACGGTCAAATACCGATTTGTCGGTGTGAACAGTAGGAATGTACATAGCCCAAATCTATGTTAGTATCTAATATCCTTGGTCTCAATGGAGATGCTGTTCGATAATTCATCTGCCTCTACTGTGAGAAAGCGGATAGTCAGCAACCGACTCCCACGCTGTGTCGGACAACCCGCAGAGAGAAGAACCACATATTCAAGCAGACAGCGGAACGAGTAGGTGTCATGGCTTCACTGGATGTCGTTACGGTTGGAAGCGCTCTTATCGACCATGTTTACACGCTTTCAAACCTACCGAAACCAGATGGCGGGGCGTTCGTCCACGACTATACCACTACTGTCGGTGGCGTCGCAGCAAACGTTGGCTCTGGACTCGCCGCGCTCGACCGTGACGTCGGGATTGTCACGCGTCTCGGAGAGGATGCCACCGAAGAAATCAAAACCACGTTGCGAACGCGCGGTCTGGACGTCACCCAGGTTCGCTCCGGTTCGGAAGAGTCCTCGTATACGCTAATCTTGCGGGGCCCTACCGGAGAAAAGATGATCGTTGCTGGCGGGCAGAGTGTGCCACAA
Organism: Halogranum amylolyticum; assembly: GCF_900110465.1. Lineage (GTDB taxonomy): Archaea > Halobacteriota > Halobacteria > Halobacteriales > Haloferacaceae > Halogranum > Halogranum amylolyticum. Next base: position 100,817 of record NZ_FODV01000010.1, on the reverse strand, counting down.
CTTCAGCTTGATACCACCGACGGAGAATATCTCACCGACGCGAACGTCGTTTTCAGCAGCGCTTATGCTCCTGACGCAGTCGTCACCGAGCTCGTGGCGGCTCGGGAGCGTGGTGAGATTGCACACCTCGTGTTCGACCTCGCAGGACCACTCTCGGAACTCGAGGGACGTGGCACAACTCCGGAAACTATCGACCGAGTGCTCTCAGTTGCTGACCTGTTCGTAGTCGGTGAGGTGGCTGCTCGCTCATATTTTGGTGAGGATTTCGAAGATACTATCGCCGCTCTCAGACAGCGATCTCTCCCGCGTGCGGCCGTCACTCGTGGGGACGAGGGAGCAGTTCTTCTCGATGGTGATACAACAGTCGATATCTCAGCTATTCCTGTCCCAGTTGCGGACACGACGGGCGCGGGCGATGCATTCACTGCAGGACTCATCCATGCATGGGTACTTGGTGAGGCTTCTCCAGCAGATGCGGGACGGTTCGCTGCTGGCGTCGCTGCGCTTAATTGCAGTGCTGAGGGTGCTTGCGGCTGTCTTCCCGATGAAACCAGCGTTCAAGCACTCATTGACGAGTACTAATGGATAGACGCGACGAGGCGTTCGACCGCCGCTTCGTCGACTGGAGCGGTCGTTCTTCTGTCGCGTTTCAGTGCCGTTCCGACAATCGCGCCGTCGGCGACCGAGAGCAGATCGGATGCCGTCTCCGGTGTGACCCCGCTCCCAATCAAGACTGGGACGTCAAACCCGTGGTCATCACGACACTCGACTACTCGATCGAGAACCGTCGTATCAACGGTCGCGCCGGTGCCCGTCCCGCTCACGACGACGGCGTCGGCACCGCCACGCTCGATTAAATCGCCGAAGGTTTCCTCGAGAGTACGTTCAGCAAGCGCAGCGGAGTGTTTCACGTCGATATCGGCGAGGATGGCAACATCGGTATCCAGTCGATCGCGAAGCCGCAGCGTCTCGTGGGCCATTCCCTCGATGATCCCCTGATCGGTGAGACGCGCACCTGTATGTACGTTCACACGGACGAACGTACCCCCCGTCGCAGCGGCGATACCGAGTGCGCTCTGCACGTCGTTTCTAAGGATGTTTACTCCAAAGGGGACCGATACTTGATTGCTGAGTGTTTCAGCAAGTGCAGTAATATCGGCAACGACGTGTCGAGGAACACGGTCTGGATAGAACGGAGTGTCACCGAAGTTCTCGAGCATGATACCGTCGACACCGCCTGCTTCGAGTGCAGTAGCGTCTTGTAAAAGACGCTCACGAATCGCGCTTCGATCCTCATCGTAACCGGGTGCGCCCGGAAGTGCCGGCAAGTGAACCATTCCGATAATCGGCGTTTCGCTACTGAAGACGTCCATATGACTCCATAATCGCCTAGTGGCTTAATTGTACAGAAACTCTTCTCCCGCCCACAGGAAGGATGAAAATAAGGCGGAATACACTGAAGACGAAACCCGGAGGTTTCCGAGACACTTCTCGCATCTTCGGACACTCAGACTCTTGTCGACCTGGGGTGACCGCCTACTCAGCGTCGCGTTTGGCACCGCAATCCTGGCAGACGGGCGAAACCCGTCGTCACCAGGCACCGCTCGCGTGTTGTCGTCTACGTTGTCAATGGAAACTTTCTCCATGTCACATAGTTCGGATATAACCACGGTCTATCTGTATATTCGAAACTTGTTCGCTCAAGTACACCGATTACAGATGGACGCCGCCGGCAACATCGTTCTTCCCCGAATGCAGTAGAGGACGAAAAAAAGGTGATTCAACAAGGTTTCCAGAAGCGTGTGCTCTGTGCAGATCTGAAACCACCGCACAGTATTCAGACAGTGACCTGAATTTGACCCTCTCTTTTTCAGCAGCAGCTGTTCATCCACTGTTCAGAGATATCATTCTACGTTGTCTAAAACGGAACTGATTTGCCCCCATATCCCGTTCGTCTAGAGTGCAAAACGATGGTAGGTGAATCGAAACACCACCGCCAAGGAATCGCCATACCGCTCGCTGTTCGTAACCTCTCTCGCGTTCTTGTTGTGGTGATATGTCTCGCTATACCCGTTGGTCTCGTTACGGGAATATTCCTTCGAGCTCTCTATTGGCTGATGACTATCCTCTGGGAAACGATTCCGGAGGCAATCACAGTGTTGCCGGGTCACCCATTATATACGATTCTTGTCTGTACTGTCGGAGGTGTCACGCTCGGGCTGGGGCGCATCCATCTCGGCGACCATCCAGGCGACGTCGAGAAGCTACTGTCGGAAATCCGCGGTGGCCGTACCATCGATCACGACGAAATCTCAAAAGGAGCAGTCAATTCTCTGATATCACTCGTCTTCGGTGCGAGTCTCGGTCCTGAACTTGCGTTAGTGGCCATCGGAGGTGGATTGAGTTCACACGCTCTCGCGAGGCTGAACACCGCGATTCGTACAGCGTGGTCTGCGACAGTGGCAAATACGAGTGTGTCACTTCGAGATCTGTTCTATCCTGCGACCGACCGATCTGCCCAACCCATTGGAAAGAGTGACATCCCACCCATCCCACGATGGTGGCGATGGATTCCGGGGCTCGCGGCTATCGTCCTCGGGCTCGTGGCTCTTAAAGTAGCTGCTGGAAACGGACTGAAGTTCGGATACGCTGTCCCGGAATTCCAATCGGCGAATCTGATGTGGCATCTAGGAGGGGCAATTCTCTTTGGGGCAATCGGTGGTCTCGTTTCGGTGTTATACCTCCGATTTCGACATCAGTTACAAGACCGTCGAGGAAACGAGAATCGCCTCGTTCGATCGGCAGTAGGAGGTTTTACATTGGGATTCGCTGGAGCTGTCGCGCCGGGTATTCTTTTCTCCGGCCAGAACGCCATCAATGCGCTCTTTACTGGACTCCCACTTCCAACAGAGGCATTGCTCGTAGCCGGTCTCACCAAAATCATGATGGTGAGTGTGATGCTGGAGACGGGCTGGAAAGGCGGTCCAATCTTCCCGCTCTTGGCCGGAGGTGCTGCCATCGGCGCAGCACTCGCTCAGGTACTCCCTGGCATTGGTACTATAGTCGGATTAACCGCAACGATGGCAGGGGTGCCGACCGGCGAATTGCCTCGACCACTGATAATCGCTGGGTCTGTGGCCCTCTTCTACTCGAGTTCGCTGTTCGTTGTTGCAGTTCTCGGTGCGGTTGCTGGCACGCTTGTCGTTCGAACGACGCGGATGATGTAATATCCTCCTCGGTGTAAATTCGGGGCTTCTCGTACCGCAGGTGGTTATTTGCCGGTCTCCGACTGCGGTTACGCACGGATCAAGAGATTCCTTGTTGTATGCGTATGAGAGAACATGAATATGCTGAGCGGCGATTAATATGAATGGTTTAATCTTCATCACTGCTCGCCGAGTTTGTACCCCAGTAAAAGAGGGCAGCTCCGAGACCGACAATGGCACCCAGCACGACGAAAGGAAAGATAGATTCGTCGGTCACGCGGTGGAGTGCACTTACGATGAGCGGTGCGAGGAACGCGGAGCCAGCCACGGCAATATTCATCAAGCCGACCGTCGCAGTTGCATTCTCGGAGCCGAAACGAGTGAGGACAATCGGTGACCAGAGCGAGGCGAGAGGTCCGAGGGCGATACCAAACCCGAAGAGGACGATATAGACTAGGAGATTTGAGTGTGCAAATGGGAATACAAACGCGCATAGGCTAGCGAGAACCACACTTGTCACGAAAGTCTCACGCTGACCTACACGGTCTCCAATAACTCCTCCTCCGATACGGGTAAAAACGCTAACACCACCGATGATACTGAGTCCAGTAGCGGCGATCTGGCTATCGATCCCATTCGCTGTGAGAATCCCGACGAGGTGGGCAGAGAGTACGTAATACCAGCTAAATGTGAGAGCGAACCCAATCGCCGTGCTGAGAAACCGCGAGTCGCTAATCCTTGCGCGGATCCATGCAGCGTCAACGGTGGTTGAATTCTGCGAACCTCTCGGCGGTCGATGGTAGACGAGGCTCGATACGAACACAAGAAGGGCAGTTACCCCAATGACGACAGCGAAGGCGGGTCGGAGGTTGATCTGGTTGAACAGCCAGAGCCACACGAATGGCAGCACCAGCGGGCCGAGACCAATCCCCGTCATCGTGATACTCGTCGCAAGCCCTTGATAGACATCGAACCATTGCGGCGCGAGTGAAACGACGATCGTAAACGCGGTGCCTCCTGCCGTGCCGAGAAGTGCAAACGCTACAACGACCCCGATATACGAGTTGACGATTTGAAGAAGTGCGGTGGCAATGGCGAGTCCGATGCCAACCATTGCGAGGACGGGCCGGAGGGAGAACCGGGTTGCGAACACACCGAAAAGTCCACCGCCCATAAGGAAGAATGCAGTCGTAATTGAGAATACAGACGAGACCTGCAACGAAGAGAGGCTGAAGGTTGCAGCGAGGCGGTCGGCATAGACAGTGAAGGTAAAGACAGCCCCCCAGATCATCGTGAGGATACAGATTCCGAGCCCGACGATCAGCCACCCTTGCGTGGAATCGAGAGCCTCCTCGCGCGCGCTGGATACTTCGGTTGTCGTCACTCTCCACACCTCTCACTGAGGTAGCGGCCCGCCGTAAGTCTGTAAAGTTCGATCATTCTTCGAGAGAGTTGTTCGTCCGAGTCGGAAACTTGTGCCAAGTTAACAACTGAATCATTCCTTTAGTAACCATTTTATTGCAACTACAGTCTGTTGTAGTCGAACTGGCTCTCGAGCAGTAGTACCGCCGTCGGTATTACTAACTCAACGAATTCATCGTAGCGATTTAGGATTGTTGAAATAATCTCCTCAGTGACAGCCGAGAATTCAGATACGGTAGCTTCAATCTCTGAATCAGTCATCGCCAGCTATTGTCCTAACAACGGTTTCGCCTAGGTCAACTTTGGATTCGGCCAGATTACTCTCGTGCCACGTCGGTACCAGACGAAGGTGATTATTGCCCCCGCGGCGTTCGAGACGGCGAACGACAGCCATAATTCTATTAGTCCATTCGCGACAGCGAACACCCCAGACCCCTAGTGCCATGACGAGGAGGCCAAGAAACACAACGCTTCGGCGACCAAACTAATCTGATACCTGACCAAAGATGAGATGCCCAGGAACGATTGGGAGTGCGTACACGCTAAAGATTAACGTGAGTATACCACCTTCTGAATGAACCCTGGGCATTCGCTGCGGGTTCAGGGTACCTCTAGGTCGAAATTTAACGATCAACTCGTCTCCTAACATGGTAACCTAGACCGTGCTGTCTGGCCTATTGAGTCGACGAGTCGACTCGAATGCGAATCTCGATTTCATCGGGGTCGTGAACCACGAAACCATCATCTGACTCGGTGAGCGGAATGTCACTGGCAATGAGACGCCCCCGAACGGCGTCAAGTGATTCTTCGTCTGGGACGAGCACCTCGAACCACGACAGTCCGCGCCCACTGATTGGACCCGTTCTGTGGTTCCACGTGTTCGCAGCGATATGGTGGTGGTAGCCACCAGCACCGACGAAGAGCGCGGCTGGTGCTTCTGTTTGGACTTCAAACCCGAGGGTGTCCACGTAGAAGTCGCTGAACGCCTCCAGTGAGGACATTTCGAGGTGAAGGTGCCCCATGTTCGTTCCAGCAGGAAGTCCTGAGTCACCTGCGGCAGCAGCTTCAACCGGGTCAAGATCGAGGGGATACGTACCCATTCGGATGCGGCCGTCGTCGCGGCGAGGCCAGTCTTCACGTGGGTAGTCACGATAGATTTCGATACCGTTGCCTTCGGGATCAGTCAGGTACAGCGCCTCACTGACGCCATGGTCGGATGCGCCGCCGAGCTGCCAGAGATCCCGAATGCGCGCTAACGCGTCGCCCAACGCCTCACGCGAGGGGACTCTGAAGGCGTTGTGAAAGAGTCCTGCTCCCGAACGGTGTCGTTCGAGCGCATCTTCATCATTCTCGAGGACGAGCAGCGGGGTTTCTCCGGCACCCAGAACGGAACTGGTGTCGGACCGACGTTGTACGCTGAGTCCAACGACATCGCGGTAGAATTTGGTTATCTCTTCGAGATCGTTGACGCGGAGTGCGGTCTGTCCGATATGGGTTTCTTGCGGAATCATGTCTGGGTTTGGTTGGGTAGTCATAGGTGAGATTCTAGAGGCTGATGTTGAGCGCGTACGGCCAGGCAGTTCCACCAATTGCGACCAATACGAGCGCCGCGCCGAAGAGCGTGGCGTTCTTTAGAAAGTTCGTCATCTCGGCCTGTCGCTGCTCTGGGTCATCGACTGTCCAGAAGTCGTGCATGACAGGCGTAACACCGAGGAAGAACAGCGCAATCACCGCTGCACCAACCAGTGGGTAGACACCGAGCGCGATGGCAAGCCCGCCCAGGATGAGCATGAGACCGGACACGATGACGGCGAGCCGCGGAGCGGGAATGCCTTTGGCTTCGGCGTAGCCGCTCATCCCGTCGAGGCCCGTGAAGTGATTGAGTCCCATGAACCCAAGCAGGACACCGAAGACGACGCGGCCCACCAGGAAGGCGAGGCCGCCGACCGTAGTCTCCAGCGCCATCAGTTCTTCACCTCCGGCTGGCCGCCGACCGTCTGCACGGTCTGTCCCGCCAGGTCTGCGTGCGAACGTACATGGCTCTCTTCGCCGACGAACTCATCCGCTATCTCCGGGCTAATGTTTCCGGCTGCACCAGTTATGGGTGCAGCTGACCGCTTTAGTTCCATTACAATACCTAGTTTGTTCTCAAACCTATATATAGCTCTGGCAACACGAGTGTAACCAAGTAATGGTGACCTAACCACCGAAGACAGATCTCGAAATGTCTCTGAAAGTGAACGGTTGAATACAGACTGTTGCGATGTCGTTGAACTGTCGAGGGGAGAGCGCTGAGGGAGACAGTTATCACCTTCAACAACTTGTGTGGGCGTCGCTTCGCGAGTCCCAGCGTTTATAAAAAGTAAGGAGAATTCCATGCCTTTAGGTGCGGGATGAATCCGATATCCAATTCTACACTCCACCGATCTATCGCCCGTTTGGATATTCCACGTCGAATATCACTTCTAATACATAGTTACTCATAACTAGTTATAAGATAGTTCGATGCTGGAGACAGCTCGCACCTCCGTCGCACGCAGCACGAACTACAGTCAGGTTCGTGGCAATCTTGACCAGTACGGGTTCTCTGTACCCAAACTGTTGGAATGTCAGACGCTACTACATCCAACAACGGTGAAACGACGACAGTGAAATCTCGGATGAATTCGGGCTGAAGTTGGAGTTAAAAGGCCACGAACGCTACAGTGACCTGCACTCGCAGTCAAATCAGCGAGTTCTCGAAGAACTTGCTGAGGCGTTCACCGGTTGGTACAACTCCGACGACGGCAACAACCCACCAGACTACCGGAAACACGGCGACAATCACCCGCGCTCCACCGTCACGTGGAAAAAGGAGCTATCAAACACGACGATAAGCACGGCCAACTCCGGCTCTCGAAAGGCTTCAGCCCTCCGGAGGTACGAGGTAACGAACGTTGCAGGCCAGGAGGAGACTGCCGACAGCCGACCCCCAGTTTTCGATTAGTTCTCCGCGTGGATTATCCCTCCGTACTTCTCGACTGCGAAGAGTCAGAGGAGAGGTCATCCTGGTCGCGAAGCGCGTATTCAACCGAGAGCGCACCGGGGCCACTCACGACGAGCGCGACTGCGACCAAGGTCAGCGCAAGCGTCAATTCGATACCGCCGCTTGTGGCCGGGTACCCGTTCGGAAGGTGAACCAGAACCGTCGCGACGAGCATGTTGATGGCAACCAACGCACTCGTGACTCGAACAGCCAAGCCGACCAGCAGCAAGATGCCGCCAACGAGTTCGAGGAGACCGACACCCCACGCAGCAATCGTGGGAAGTGGAACGCCAAGGCTGGCGAGGAAGCCTGCGAATCCCGCGATGCCCATCGATTTCGGCCCGATTGCCAAGACTTTGCCGACGCCCGAGATAAGCATCGGAATCCCCAGCGCGAGGCGGACGAATACCAGACTCCACCGGCTAGACGTCGCGGGCAGCCGTTGACGTGATGCGGTCTGTGACATTACACACCCACGTCCGGTTGGCCACCAGTCATCTGGACGATCTGTCCCGTGACACCTTCGTTCGAGAGCAGGTGAAGCACTTCGTCGGCGATGGCTTCAGGAGCTGTCCACTCCGAGAAGTCGGCATCGGGCATCGCCTCACGGTTAGCGGGCACATCGATGAGGAATGGGGCAATCGCATTGATCCGAGCCTCAAGTTCGACATCGAGCGACTCAGTCAACGTGCGAACCGCGCCCTTGCCAACGTCGTACGCGAGCGTACCGCCGACGGGCTCGATGGCGCGGTCGGAACTGAACAGGACGACGCCGCTGTGCTCACTGAGGTGATCCGCGAAGACCTTGACGGTCAGGAACGCCGTCACCGCGTGACGATTCAGTGCGGCTTGGAACGCCGCACCGTCGGTATCGCTGACGCCGCCCATTGAGAAGCCCCCAGCGAGACCGACGATATGATCGACCGCTCCGTGGTCGTCGATAACCATCTCGGCGAAGGCTTCGACTGCTGCTTGGTCGGTCAGATCGACTTGGTAGTACGACACCGCGTCGGCATGCTTAGCGCGGTTCTCGATGTCCTTTCTTGACGCTTCAGTGACATAAGTACCGACAACGTCGGCACCGCTGTTGACGAGCTGGTCGGTCATGTATGGACCCATGTTACCGGTAGCGCCGGTAACGAGCACCGTCGCATTCTGTAGTTCTATCACAGTACCTAGTTTGGTCCCAAACCCATATATAGCTCAGGCAATAATTGTGTAACCAAGTAATGGCAACCCAACCACCAACGGCCGATACTAACGAAGACACCGAGATTGAACAGCGAAATGCGGACCTTTGCAATGTCGTTGGATCGATTGAGGAGATTGGTTCGAAGTGGAAGCTCATCATTATCAACGACCTGCGCGACGGCGAGAAGCGGTTCAACGAACTCAAGCGCTCGACGGGCGCGAGCTCCTACACGCTTTCCCGTGTGCTCGATGACTTAGAGAAGCAAGGGTTCGTCGAGAACCGAAAGGAGTTCGAATCACCGGTCGCGAGCTACTATTCCCTGACTAACAAAGGCGGTGCGCTCTGTCCCGTATTCGACGCATTGGACGACTGGGGTGGGAACTGGCTTGAATAGGCTCGCAGCTGATTTGTGAGTGATCTTGGTATCGAGCACGAATTCGTCCAAAAAAGAGGTACGGTCGTATACAGTAGAGATGACTTCCTGTCGTGATTGTTTTGGCTTATGGATTACTACCGACATGAGAAAGTCAACGCAGTTATTGGTCATCCATTCGCTCGCTCAAGACTCCTAATGTCTGTACTGTTGGGAGATTCCAGCTGTAAGTAACTGCGACTAACCGCGCCACAACGGTCACTGCTGCACATACCCCGGCAGCGGTACTTCCAGTTGCTCCTACACTTCCCATTATCCAATATGCACTTCCACCTAACACTGCACAACTCGCATAGAAATCATCAAAGAGGATGAACGGAGATCGATCAAGAAGAATATCTGCAAACGCCCCACCACCTACGGCATTGATTGTCCCGATAACAACGACTCCAAATACTGACACAGTGGCCTCGGTTGCTACGATGGCACCGGCTGTAGTGAAGGCAGCGAGACCGATAGCATCTGCGACAAGAGTAATTGGATGATTCTCTGGAGATCTCAATACGACACTCAACGCAACTGCTAAGCCGACTCCAAGCAGTCCTAAGCTTACTTCGACTGGCGACTGAAGTACTAATGGAACTCGATTTACGAGGAGGTCTCGTGTAGCCCCACCAGCAAATGCCATTGCCAGTCCAACGACAGTAATCCCGAAGAGGTCGAACTCCTCACGGATCGCCTTGGCTGATCCAACGAGTGCGAATGCAATCAAGCCAATCGTATTCATAACAGCAAATGGGCTATCGAACAGTACCGTGACGAAATCTAGACCCATGCTTTTCCGTAATGATGTTGAGTCTCTTGAGCGCTACGTATTGTTGCTCTTGCCTTCATTGTTAATTGCCTTATTGTGTCTGGTTCGGACAATGGATAATCTGTACTGACGGTGTAGATGGATTGTTGAGGTGGCGAGTTCATGGTTTCGTAGTGACGTTAGTCCGTGGATCATGCAGAACCTCTTTTCAACGAACTTCTCACTCGGTATACAACCTCAGATTGGCTGCATTCCATCGGATTACACTGTTCATCCTCACATTCAGTCTCTGTTGAGAACGACACATTAATCAGCTCTTATGCCAAGTAGTATACTATAGTAGACATCAATGAGCACTATTGAACAATATTTGGAGCTAGTGGTCAACGGAGAAACACTCAGCGTGGACGAGGCACGTGAAGTCTCTCACATGCTATTCGAAGATGCCACAGGAACTCAGATCGGCGCAGTACTAGCAGCCCTCCGAACAAAAGGAGAGTCGGAAGCCGAGATTGCTGGATTCGCAAAAGGAATGCGTGATACGATGCGAACAATCGCTCCTGAGGTGTCTCCACTCGTCGACATCTGTGGTACTGGTGGTGACGATTTCGATACAATCAACGTCTCCACAACCAGCGCGATAGTTGCAGCAGGAGCAGGGGTATCAGTCGCAAAGCATGGGAACTATTCTGTCTCTTCTTCTTCTGGAAGTGCTGACGTACTCGATGCAACAGGCGTACAAACCGAGGCAGAACCACCGAATATCAAAGCTGCAATCGAAGACACCGGAATTGGGTTCTTACTTGCACCAGTCTTCAACCCAGCAATGGAGCGAGTTATCGGGCCACGGAAGGAACTTGGAATACGATCCATTTTTAATATTATCGGCCCGTTGACTAATCCCGCTGGTGCCGATGCACAGGTAGTTGGCGTCTATGATCAAGAGCTGGTACCAATGGTGGCCGAAGCGCTGTCTAGGTTAGACGTCAAGCATGGACTCGTAGTGTACGGGTCCGGCATAGACGAGATTGCAATTCACGGTGAGACGGCCGTTGCTGAAGTAACTTCCAGTTCAATTGAAGAGTATACAATCACTCCACACGACCTCGGGTTGAAGACTCACACCATCGAATCAGTCTCCGGTGGGACACCGGAAGAGAATGCGGCCGATATGCGCGGGATACTCACTGGATCAATCACTGGTGCGAAGCGTGACATCGTGCTCGCGAACGCCGGTGCGACAGTCTACGTCGCCGGCCTTGCAAAGACGCTCGAAGAAGGAGTTAACCACGCACGCAAGGCAATCGAGTCGGGTGCCGCCGCCGCCAAACTCGAAGACCTGCGCGCGTAGCCTTCAAAGTCACCACGCTTATTTCTACCAGCGGTCGAGATACGAATATGAGCAGGATGCAGACGCTTGGGACCACGGACTATACGCAAGTGATGGGTATTCTGAATGTCACTCCAGACTCTTTTTCTGATGGCGGCCGCTATACGACACTTGAGGAGGCCGTCGCACGGGCAGGTGCAATCGATGAAGTGGGCGCAGACATCATCGACGTTGGCGGAGAGAGCACGCGGCCCGGAGCAGACCCCGTTTCAGTGCAGGAGGAACTGGAGCGCGTTCTTCCCGTCATCGAGCAGATTACCGCCGACCCAGATATCGACGCGCTAGTTTCTATCGATACGTACGAACCGGACGTTGCCGAAGCGGCCCTCGCTGCTGGGGCTGATATCGTTAACGACCAGAACGGGCTTGATAACCCCGAGATGCAGTCACTCGTCGCCACCCACGGTTGCAAAGCAGTGCTCATGGACGCAGTTAACCTTCCTGTCGACGCCGGATACAATCCGAAGTCGGACGACATCGTCGTTGATGTCTACGAGCGTCTGCAAGACCGTGTCGAACGCGCTCGCGTTGCAGGCGTCTCCGACGACCAACTCATCATCGATCCCGGAATCGGCTTTGCAACCGGAGCAGAGGACGACCTCGAGTTACTTGCGCGAACTGGTGAATTCGTTGACCTCGGGTTTCCAGTGCTCGTCGGCGCGTCGCGTAAGTCCTTCACCACGGAGTTCGTCGACCTCCAACCGAACGAGCGAGTTGCGCCAAGTCTCGCCGCTCACCTTGTCGCTGCGGAGAATGGTGCGAATATTGTGCGGGTTCACGATGTCGCCGAAACCGTGGCTGCGCTTCGTACCGCAGAGGCGCTGTGGAGTCGCCAACGCACGCAGTAGTACACAGACTCTTTTCTTCTCCACTCCGGAAAACGGATACGTTCGTCGATTGGGTCACCGAGCAGGCATTTTCTGGCTCCGGTCGACAGAAGAACTGTTCTGCCTCTCGTCGTTGTCGCCCGCCCACCCACTAACCGTTGACCTCTCCCATTAGGAGATAACACCCGTGTGGGACGCAATCTCCCAAGCGGCCTGCTCATCGATACCGTCTCCGAGAATCGTGTACCGGTTCCAAATCTCGTGACAACTATTTAGTGCCTCGATTACTGTTCCATCGTCGATGCCTAACTCTGCAGCTGTTGTCGGGGCATCGATGCTAACGAGTGCGTTCCGTATGTTCGTCCAAGATCCACGGTCACCATCGTGAAGGTAGGCGGTCATGATAGAACCAACGCCGACCTGGTGGCCGTGGAGTGCGGGTTCGGCGGCAAGCTGGTCAAGTCGGAACGAGAAGAGGTGTTCCGCTCCACATGCTGGTCGCGAGGTTCCCGCGATGGACGTCGCAACTCCCGTCGAGATGAGGGCCTTCGCGACAATCCACGCTGATTGTTCGATCCCCTGATGGAGCAAATCGACGTTGGAGGCGACCATCTCAGCAGTCATCTCCGACAGCGCTGCTGCGTATTTTGAGAACGGGACATCCCAAGTTCGATGGGCGACTCTCCAATCCATCACCGCTGTATAGTTCGAGATGACGTCGGCGTAACCAGCACTCATGTGGTCACTGGAGGCGTCCGCAAGGATTTCTGTATCTGCGACAACTGCGAGTGGGGATTTGGTTAGGAGACTGTGACGTTCCTCACCGTCGATGAGTAAGCTTCGGTCACTGGCAATCCCGTCGTGGCTCAAGTTGGTAGGTACTGAGACGAACCCTTTCCCCTGGCTGTCGCTCACCATCTTGGCTACGTCGAGTACCTTCCGGTCCCCAACGCCGATCAGATAGTCGATGTCTTCTGTTCTGGCTGTATCCCGAACCTCCGCTACGGCATTGAAACTAGCCTCTTCGACGATGACAGTAATCGGGTCGTGATTCGCGGTCTCTAAATCATCTACAAGGCGCTCCGCAGCTAACTTTTGCTGAATCGGACTGGTAACGAGTAACGGTTGCCCACGGAGCGAGAGACCATTGATGAGATTGACAGCTTCCGAGAGAACATCACTGCCGACGACTATCTCCCGCGGGAGTCGCGTCTGATTGACTGCGTTGAACATACGTACTAGGTTTTGTGTCACCGTTTCTACGTTGCGAAATCTAATCCAGATGGCGATGTTCCCCTGTTTCAGAGCTGTCGATGTGGGATCTCACATACTACGACAGCTCTCTTCGACGGCACTCACACCTGTCATTTGTTCCAGATTCCTAAACCTGGGGCGATGATGGAATTCACTGCTGCCTGTATCATACAGGAGTGCCCGCGTATGAGCAGACTGTAACTCCGGCTTATCACAGATCAGTAGTCCCGAACACTGGTCTCTGTGCATTAGTCTGTCTACCTGCAAGAGATCTTCTCGGTGGTCTGTTTCGACTGTTAGTGGTCCGATGAGAATATCTGATAGGTAGTAAGAACAATTTCAAACCTAGCAATATCAGACATCATTCAACCGAAAAAAAAAAAATATCTGCATAAATTTATTTGTAATTAGATTCGCGTTTTTCTTACCCTGGGTATTCCCAACAATAAAAACTATATTACCGGATCACAAACAGACTGATATGGTCCTAAATAATCGTCAACGCTCGGCCCTAACCTGGGTACTTGGAAAGGAGATAATCGTCTCATTTGTAATTGTACTCGGGTTAGTCAGTATCACTACTACGATATCTAAGATACCATTTGTTTATCTCCCAGGATATCTGATTATTCAAGGATCTGAACTTATACAAAGCCCTCTCCTTCCTCAGTTTACCGGTTGGGCATATCTGTTATTTTTCAGTATGTACCTCTACGGTATCGCAATCATCCTCGGTAACATCTATCGATGGATACGTTCACGTCACAGATAGCGAGTTGAGCAGGGGTGTAGTTGCTGACTCAGTATTGTACTGCTACATTATGTGATTCTGAGAGTCACTGTCTTTTTATTCAATTAACAAAACCGTTTGGCAATATGGCACTCAGATAGAGTTACTATTCAGAAAATATGTCTGCAATGAATAGGTTTAATATGAAACATATAAATGTAAAATTGTAGATGAAAGAAGACAAGACTAAATCGAATATAGGCAAGTTCAAAGAAGATAGTCGTTTGAAATCTCGACGTAGTCTTCTTAAGGGAGTAGGATTCGGCCTCGCAACAGCCCCATTAGCGAGTGGAGTTGTAGCTGCTGGCAAACCTTCCTCTCGTGAAGTCTATGAGAAATCACTCAGACTTCGCGAACGGGCCTCATGGAATAATGAGAAATGGTACAAATACCTAGAAAAACGAGGGTTTGATGTGAAATACAATAAGGAGGTGAGGAAGGTTCCTCTCCAGTCGCAAAGCTCCGGTCCTACCATTCAAAAATACAATTATGCAGATTTCGAATTTATTGTAACTTACGTTACAGATTATTCGGGGGCAGCATTCAATTGATTTCACTTGGAAACATCATGCTTATGATTTTGATCCAGACACTGGTTCCGGCCCCGCGGATCGAGTAGGTATAGGGTACAACAACGATCATTACACAAAAGCCGGAGATCGATACTTTGGGCCATACTGTGAGAATGACATAAGTGTTGATAGCACAGGGCCTGGAGGAGTCGGTGCTACCTATCGGGACCACGACCATTGGAAAAACCGAGACACAAGTACTCAGGGAGTGAAATCGTGGTTTGGAGTCCCCGTCGATCCTAATAACAATTTGTCGCCGTCCGAGCGACGCATCTACCTAGATTATAAACATCTGTACGGGACTGCTTCGTTTGATCAGTACGGATGGAATCCCCTTATCCAAATCATTCTAGACGTAGAGAATGACACGTGGCATCAAAGTGATGATATTTGGGAGAGTGAGTGTACGGACGTGGCATACCACAACAAAGGCAGCGACGTATAATACAAAATAATTATTTTTGCAGAATCACTTGGACGAACAGCATCTCTATTTCTTGTGTCCGCTGGCCGATGCTCCTGTGTTTTTCTGCTGAGTCTCCATGACAGAAGGGTCCGAATGCCTTCTTAGAAGGAACGTTTGTTGTCGTTGTAAAGTGAATTTTCTCGTTAAATCATGGTTCCAAGAGCGCCGTTTGCAATCCCGAGCGTTAGAGAGTACAAGCTAAAACCAAACTGTTCCAATTAGCTAAGGTATCAGACATAGAAAAAGAGGCGAAAAGATTTCAAGTTAAATTAGAACTGAGTGAAATACAACAAAGAAATTTCAAATATCTGTATAGAAATAACAGCCTTACTACGAACTCTCTCAGAGGAATCCCTTACTAAATTGAAATACCAATTGGGATGTCGAATATCCTATAATCGATTCGTGCATGTGAGTGTGCGGCTCAACGATGCACAATACCTCATCTCACAACGTTTCAATTTTGGTGAATAGATAATCTCGATGAATCGGACACTCGAACAAGCTCGAACGAGCATCGAACAGCAGGCGTTCGACCTCCTCGAAACTGTCAACGACGCAACTTCGCTCGCAAGTCAGTTCGAGTTAGGCTCATTGAATATCTACGAGGATCGACGAGCTGGCTGGCATCACAAATACTCTCTCGAAGCACTCGTCCGGGTGATGTACGTCCGAGAGTTCACTGGCTATCCGTGGAAAAAGCTCCACGATCACATATCGGAAGATGGCCGAGCAATTAAACTCGGATTTGACCCACAGAAGTTCGCTAATGGCCAATCAGCACCCGCTCGCACGACTCTCTCGCGTGCATGGAACGAGTACTTCGGCCCGGAACTCAAACGTTACATCTCGAACACGGCCACGTGGGTACTCGAACTCGCTCACGAGCAGGGCAATCCACTCGGAATGCGTTCGCTGGAACCAGAGGACAAGAGCGACGTCTCAGAAGTAGGAGAGAAGCAGTACACGCGCAAGAAGATCCGTGAGGTCACCCAAGAGATGAAGCAGCTCGCCTACCCAGCAATCGAACTTGGGCGACCCGACGAAGAAACCAGATACCACGACAACGCGTTCCTCGACCTTTGCGTTCTCATGAGCCTTCAGAACCTCGCCGCAGAGGATGGAACCACAATCTACGGTGATACGACGACCCGAGAGAATGGGTCTCCCGATGGTGATACGGTGCTGCACTGGTTCAAACAACTCAAGCGCAAGAAAATCGTCGGCTTCGTCGACGACTGTATAGGGCGAATGATCAAGCCTGCAAAGCGCCATCTCGAATTCACTCGCCCCGCTGACGTAGCTATCGACATCACCTATCTCGCGTACTATCCAGACAAGGACGAAGTCGTCCTCTTCACCGAGGAAGACGAGGAGATGGTCCAAGGGACGCCGGACTCGAAAGAGTACGAGCTGTGTTACAAGATTGCGACGTGCTGCATCGTCGGTGAGAACGTCAAATTCACTCTAGGAGTAGAACCAGTACCACTCGGGCACTCGATGGGCAAAATCGTCCGGTCGCTCATCTGGAAAGCCAAAAAGCACGTCAGCATCGACACGGTGTATGCGGATCGAGGATTCGACGCTGCCGACGTGATTCGGTCACTAAACGAGGCTGGCGTGGATTACGTGATTCCTCGACGGAAGACGAGCCGGGTGAAGAACTTCATCCGGCAGATGGAGCACGAGGTTGAAGTCGAACAGAACTACGCGATATACGGAGATATCGACGGTGACGCAACGAATGCGCGGGCAGAGACGAATTTTGTGGCAGTGCCGAAGAGGAACGCGAATGAGGATGACGACAAAGTCGAGGAGACGATTGGGTTCGTCACGAACAAAGACGTCGACGACGAGATTCGCCTTGACCGTGTAGAAGCGAAGGGAATCGTAGACCGGTATCGGCGGCGTTGGGGAATAGAGAACTCCTACAGGTCAATCAAGCAGTTCCTCGCATGGACGACCTCGAAGGAATACTCGGTGCGGTTGTTCTACTTCGCGTTCGCCGTGCTGCTGTACAATATGTGGCTGTTGGTTGATTTCTTGGTTCAGGTGAGCCTAGACAACCCTGAGGAGTATCGTCGAAAACCAAGGATGACTGCGAAGCGCTTCCTGAACGTAGCGATAGAGGAGGTCGGCGTCGACTAGGCAGCCTCAGACCGGCGCGTTCGCCCGGTCGATAGCCGCAGCACTCACCAAACGTCCGATTTTTCAGAGTGATCTGACACCTGTCGTTCACTTACCGGATTTGGAGCGACAGCGGGCGGCTCTCCCCAATGGACTCACGCTCTGAGCGTGCTGAATAAAGTCGAATTTGACCCAATCTCGTGCACATTCGGAACTCCCTACAGATATGGGTTCTCAATTCAAGTAACACTAGCGTCTGCGTTCCACTCCTTTTCTGGGTCTGCGCGGTCGGAAGCCGAGGTAACTTGACTGACTACCCGACGTGAGTAATCTTGATTAAACCAGTCAGTACTAGTGGTGTACGTAGACGGGAGACAGAGGGATGGAGTAGGGGCTTTTGTGTGGTTGACTAAGGTCCGATCCCGCCTACGAATTAGATTAGGCCTCCCTGGCAGTATCAATATTATCATCTCAGAAAGTCTTGACACTATATTGCTGGATAGGAGTTCAGTATGTATTATATGTGTAACAGTATGTGGTACATCAGCAAGTCTAATAGTAGTTCTATCTGTGTACGTGACCACTCCGTCTCATGTGTGCGATAAACGGGAGAGAGGAAGGAGTGAGTTGAGTACAAACGTTATCTGTGTACTCAGGATTTATTTCCACCTACACGTGGTCGCGGTCCCTCGCTTGTATTCAACTTACCTGATTTCCTCACTTCGATATCCCCGAAGTCTTTCCAGTGTGGTCTGCCGTCTTTCCTAGCGGTACACCGTGACTCCGTATCTTGTTCGGGATCCAACTGTGACTCTCTCTCGACAACTCTTGAGGGTCTGCTAGTACCGGAATTATTGCTTCGATGGTCCATTGAACCATCCTCTGGCTACTTCTACGTATCCGAACCTGTGTCGTTCTACCCCTCTTTTCCCACAGGAGCGCCATCGAGTACTTCCGAAATATCGAACTCACATTTCAACTTGACTGGCCGAATCGTTACAGAACTAGAATTGTAATCTCCTGTGGGGAGGGTTGCGATGATGCATAGATGAGCAACCCCCTCCATGATTACCTTTACATTGCAGATGTGTGGGACAGACAGACTGTCTGACCTGCAGCAACAAAAACAGTGGTCCCAATATTCGCACGGTTGATATCGTTCAGTAGTTGGTCGAAGCAGCGTTAGCCAAACTATCCGACCATATAGATATGGCAGAAAGTACGCTGTACGACTATCTAACGACACTCGTCCATCTGGGGTACCTTGTCAAGGATAACGGTAAGTATACACTTACGCTTCGGTTCTTGGATCACGATATGGCTGCTCAAAGTGAGGTTCGATATATCTGAAGTCGAGAAGACCCCCCAAACAGTCGGCCGACGAAAGCGGTGCTTCAGTGTGGCTAGTAGTGGAGCAAAGCGCTGTATATCGCGGAGGAATTAAGTGAGCGTCCATTAAGACCCACCAATGTCTCCGATAACACGAGTATCTGCACTCTCTGGCCTCGGACAAGGTGATAGTGGCTTTCTCCTCCGACTACCTCGACGAGTGAGAAACTTGCTGAGGCACTCGCCAAGTTTTCAATTCTGACAGGAGAGATGGTGTCGACTTGAGTGTAAACAAACCTGTTTTCGTCTACCAGTGGTCGAAGAGGCTCTTTCACTCAGCTTTGCCTCAGTACTTCGTCGGTGAGCCATCATCGCTATCGCTGGCCGCTCGGACTGAAAGAAGCTCGTACCGTCGTTCGCAGATGTGCCCGTGGACTCTCCACCGAGAATCATCTCCTTACCGAGCGGAAGACGTGCCTCACCGGCCTTTCCACTGCGGGTCACGCCCCTCAAAGAAGGCGTCAATACCCTCGTTCTTGTCCTCGGTGGCGAACAGTTGGACGAACAACTCTGCCTCGTAGTCGATACCCTCGTCGAGACTCATTCGCGAGGCTGCCCGGATGCTCTCTTTGGCGTGCTCAAGCGCAAAGGGGCTCTTATTTGCGATCGACTCGGTGAGTGTGGCGACACGTTTATCGATGTCCTCGGGTGCACAGACTTCGTCGACGAGTCCGATGTCGGCTGCCTCCTCGGTGTCGATGAGTTCACCCGAAAGAATCAGTTTCATCGCCTGTCCCTCGCCGACGAGTCGAGGCAACCGCTGTGTCCCACCGCCACCGGGAATGAGACCGAGGTTAATCTCGGGTTGTCCAAGTTTCGCTCCGGACTGGGCGATGCGGATGTCACAGGCGGTTGCTAACTCCAACCCTCCCCCAAGTGCGTGACCGTTGATGTGGGCGACAACTGGCGTCTTGAGTTCCGCGACGACTTCGTACACCCGAGGACGCTCGCTTGCACGCCGTTGTTCAATCATGCCTCGTTCGCGGAGTTCACTAACATCGGCACCGGCGACGAAGGCGCCACATTCTGCTGAACCGGTTATAACGGCGACGCGACTGTCAGATGCTTCAACGGCCGGCAGTACAGTCGAGAGTTCTTCACGAACGGTTCCGTTCAGTGCGTTGCGAGCGTCCGGTCGGTCGATGGTGATGGTGGCGACGCCGTTGCTGTTGCGTTTGACATGAATTGATTCGTAGCTGGCCTCCAGCACGGCGTTCGGGTCATCGGTCATTGTTCACTCCACTCGCCGCTCATCCCAATAGGCTCACCGTCCTCCCAGACGTAGAACCCTTCGCCGGACTTTTTCCCTTCCTTTCCAGCCCGTACTTTCCGTTTGAGTAACTGCGGCGGCCTGAACCGTTCGCCGAGTTCTTCTCGAAGGTACTCGAGAATATCGAGACGGACGTCCAGTCCAACGACGTCTGTCAGTTCGAGCGGTCCCATCGGATGGTTGTAACCGAGTTCCATCGCGTTGTCGATGTCTCGCGGTGACGCGACACCCTCTTCGACCATCCGAATCGCCTCGACGCTGAGCGCGACGCCGAGTCGGGAGGAGGCGAACCCAGGCGCGTCACGCACCACAACCGGAGTCTTCTCGATACTGTCGACGTAGTCGGTGGCGAACTTGCGTGTCTTGGCGGTCGTTCGCTCGGCGATGATGACCTCGACGAGTGGCATGATGTGGACGGGGTTGAAGAAATGCAATCCGACGAACTGACCGGGGCGTTCAAGCGTGCTTGCCAGATCGGTCACGGAGAGAGACGAGGTGTTCGTCGCGAGCACGGCACTCTCGTCGAGGAATTCCTCCGCCTCCGACAGGACGCTCTTCTTCAGGTCGAGTTTCTCCGGCACCGCCTCGACCACGAGGTCACTCCCGTCGATTGCCGTCTCTAAGTCCGTCTCGCCGGAGATACGTTGGAGCGTCGCTGTCATCTCCTCTCGGGACACTTTATCTCGTTCTACCCCACCTTCCAGATTTGTCCGGATGGCGTTGATCCCGTCAGAGACCAACTCCTCTTCGAGGTCACGGAGTACCACTTCGTGACCCGCCATTGCACTAACCTGTGCGATGCCATGGCCCATCGTACCTGCTCCTAGCACGGTAACTCGCATACGTCTAAACGACACAGCGGCTAACTTAACTTTTTGTGTTAGACAGTAGATGATTTGTCTTCAGTGCCGACAACGATTCGGAGTATAATGCAATCCGTCATCTCCCAGCGCAAGAATCATGTAGGTAGTCAACAAGTGTATGGGCATGCAAGAATCGATATTCGGAGCGTCACCTACAGTGGCAGACTCAGCGTTTGTTTCCAAGATGGCCTACCTCATCGGGGACGTCACTGTGGGCGAGGAGTCGAGTATCTGGCCGTTCGTCTGTCTTCGGGGAGACGAGGACGACGTTCCCACGACTGTCGGCGACGAGTGTAACGTCCAAGAGTTCACGATGCTCCACGGAGCTACCCTCAAAGACAAAGTATCCGTCGGTCACAGTGTCGTGGTCGACTACGCGACTATCGAGGAACACTCGCTCGTCGGAATCAACAGTGCGGTACTTCAGGGTGCGACAGTCGAAGCGAACTCTCTCGTTGCAGCAGGGAGTCTCGTCAGACAGGATCAGACCGTGCCGGAAGGACACCTCGCCTACGGGGTTCCAGCAGAAACACGTCCATTGAGCGACGCCCAGCGAGCAGAGATCGAACTGGTACACGAACACTACCTAGAGTACGGGCAGGAGTACAAACAGACCGGGAGATTCGAATGACTAGGAGAACAGCAAAGACCGAACGGTGCACCGATCCAAGCGTGTTCACGCGACCATGACTGTATTCCGTATCGCTCACGAGCACGGCAGTCCCGAAGGTAAGAACAGTACGTACGTGTTTCCCGAACACGGGGTTGTCGTCGACCCCGGACCACCGGGTGATGCACCGTACGAGACGCTCCGCGCCGGGTTCGCCGATCGTGGAGTCGATCTCTCCAATATCGACGACGTAATCGTCACTCACTGGCACTCCGACCACGCGGGTCTCGCACCACGTCTGGCGACGGCCGCCGATGCGACTCTCCACTTGCACGCCCGGGACGCTCCGCTGATTCGCGACTACGCGAGTGAACGGGAACGTCGACTCACGCGAGACGTGGAAACGCTTGACCGGTGGGGAGCCCCAGACTGGATTGTCTCCGACGTTCGTGAGCGTGATACGCCGTCGTCGATGCCCGAGTCCATTCCAGTCACCGAACACGAGGACGGGGATCGTGTCGCCGGTCTCACGCTTCGACACACACCGGGCCACACGTGCGGTCACGTCGCCGTTCAGGCGGACCAAACCCTCTACACCGGTGACGCGGTCCTTCCGATGTACACGCCGAACGTCGGTGGAAGCGACACCCGTACCGACGGTGAGAACCCGCTGGCGATGTACCTCGACACCCTTGACAGTCTCACGACGTTAGATGTCGACCCTCATGCACACCCCGGCCACGGCCCGTCGGTTCACCTCCCCAAGCGTATCGAGACGACGAGACAACACCATCGAGAGCGCGTTCGCGCTGTTGCCGAAGCGACGCCTGTAGAAGGCGTCGCGACGCCGTGGGACGTTGCTCGGACGCTGTTCGGAGAGATGTCCGGCATCCATGCGAAGATGGGTGCAGGTGAGGCCGCCGCTCACCTCGCGTACGCAGAGACGATTGATCTCGTCAAACGAGTCGGTACCCGTCCACTTTCCTATCGAGCGACGGTAGAGTCAGCTGACGCGGTGAAACTGTCCACGCGCTTCTGAGACGCCGTTCTTTTTGGTGTAGACATGGTTCATTTTTGGATTTCTCTACTTTTCTTCCTCTAGCCTCTCGTTTTCATCATTTGTAAACTGCATTCTGACGGCTGTAGGCGGCGCTCTTTCGCTTCCACCTTCGGATGCTCGAGTGGTCAGTGTGACAGTTCTAGACTTGTTCTTCTCGACCGTACCTCCATCTCGGCTCGCAGCGCGCCCAAGGGGTACCGCGTTGGACTCGTGGTCGACTGACTCTGTCACCGGTGGGAGTACGCTTGCCGTAACAACGGGTGCCCGTACACAACTTCGATTTCGGAATACGTAAACGGTGAATCTCGGTTGCACGATTTGTTGGGAAGCTTGTCGAGTCACACCTGGTGAGACGCTGGCTTACGCTCGGGTAACGTCATCTATGTCGAGAAAACCGTTTGTGCGAGCGACCGCTACTTCCCTTCGAACTCAGCGTCACGCTTCTCGCGAAACGCCTGGAGTCCTTCTGCGTGATCTTGCGTCTTGATGAGTGTACTCTGGGCGAGCGACTCGACAACTCCTGCCGTCCGAGTGTCGGTGTCTCGAGCCGTGTTTATCACGCGCTTTGCGAGGCCGAGTGCCTGTGGTGGCTGGTCAAGCAGGTTCTCGGCGTATTCCTGCGCCGCCGCCGCGGGGTGGTCTGCTAGTCGCTCAACGACGCCGAGGGTACGGGCCGTCTCTCCGTCGAATAGTTCACCGGTAAAGATGAGGTCTTTCGCCTTCCCCGCACCGACCATCTGGACGAATCGAGAACAGCCACCGAGTCCAGGGATGAGACCGATGTTGTGTTCCGGGAAGCCGAGCGTCGCATCCGGGCTCGCGATTCGAACGTCACACGCGAGGGCGAGTTCGAGGCCGCCGCCGACACAGGTACCATCGATTGCAGCGATTACCGGCTTTTCCAGGTCCTCAATTCCGGTGAACACCCGTCCCAGTACTCGCGAGTTCGAGCGGAACTCCTGTGTCGTCCAGTCTTGAGCCTCCTCGAACAGGCTAATATCCGCACCGACAGAGAATACCTCGTCCGCGCCGGCGAATACACCGACGCGGACGCTGTCGTCGCGGAGTTCTTCGACCGCATCGGCGAGTTCGTATCGGACGTCCTGACTAATGGCATTGACTGGTTCGTTGTCGAGCCGAATCGTCGCGATTCCGTTCTCGATCGTTACGTCAAGCGTCTCGTAACTCATTACTCACATCGAGTATGGCTACTATAATCATTTTTTCGGTTAAAACGGTGTATCAGGCCGATTTGGGGAGGTTAGGGTCTCACGTCCACTCCGGTGATCGCTTCTCGAAGAACGCGGTCAATCCTTCGTCGAAGGACTCGGAGTCGCTAATTCGTTTGATGGTATCACGCTCCCGTTCGAGGTGTTGGTCGAGATCACCGACGAATGCGGTGTCTACGAGCGTCTTCGTCTCCGCTTGCATACTCTTCGGCCCGGTTACCATCGTCGTCGCGTACTCCATCACTCGGTCTTCGAACTCGGTGGACGACCCCCCATAGATGATGTTCGCGAGACCGAGATCCTTCGCTTCGTCCGCTTCGACCGGACGAGGGGAGAACAGTAGCTCTCGGGCGCGGTACGGACCAATCGTCTGCGTCAGGAAGAACGGGGTCGCGTTGTCCGGTGTAAGACCGATTCGGGCGTACGCCGTGTCCAGTACGGCCTCTTCGTGCATGACAATAAGGTCACAGGCGAGTGCGAATCCGAGTCCACCCCCTGCGGCCGTTCCTCCGACTGCGGCGATGACCGGTATCTCTGCGGTGCGGAGCGCTCGGATGAAACGATTCGAAGCCGCGGCCGTCTGATCGATCATCGATGGTCGCATCTCGCGCGGCGTCTCTTCGAAGCTACGAAGATCGGCACCGACAGAGAATTCTCCCTCGCCGGTCAGCACCAGCGAGCGAACGTCTCCGATCGTTTCTTCGACCGCCTCGGTCATCGCATCGACCATCGAGGGCGTAAACGAGTTCGCTGTCTCGTCTCCGCGCTCCATCACCAACTTTCCGACCCGCGTGTCGTCTATCGACTCGACGTGCCTTACGACCCGTTCGTGGTACCGGTCACTTTCCAGACTCATTGCTGATCCTCTCGATCATCACTCGGATTCTCTTCGCCGACCGAGTTAATAGTTCGGGCATCAGTGGACTCCGAGGTACGACTCCATAATCTCGCGCTCCGCGAGCAGTTCCGCTGCCGGCGACTCGTGGACGATACGGCCCGTCTCCAATACGTATGCGTAGTCTGCGATATCAAGTGCCATCTCGGCATTCTGCTCGACGAGCAGTATCGTGGTTCCGTCTTCGTTGAGTTCCCGCACCGTGTCCATCACATCGTCGACAATCTGCGGGGCAAGCCCCTCGGACGGTTCGTCAAGCATGAGGAGATCTGGCGTCGGCCCGACCATCGCTCGGGCGATGGCGAGCATCTGTTGCTCACCGCCACTCATGGTGCCGGCGAGTTGTTCTCGCCGTTCGTCGAGTCGGGGGAAGCGGTCGAACACGTCGTCGTGGAACTTCGTCTCCTCGACGTTGGCGGCGAGTGCGATGTTCTCCTCGACGGTGAGGTTCGGGAAGACGCGTCGGTCTTCGGGGACCCACGAGACGCCCTTGCGCCGGACTTCGTGCGGAGTGAGACCCTGCATCTCGCTGTCGCGGAACCGGACCGTCCCGTTCGTCGGTGGTGTGAGACTCATGATGCTCCGAAGCGTCGTCGTTTTCCCGGCTCCGTTGCGGCCGACTAGCGCGACGACGTCGCCCTCGTTCACCTCGAGTGAGACGTCGTAGAGAATGTGACTCGGTCCGTAGTGGGTGTCGACACTGTCGACCTTGAGAATCGGTCGGCTCATCGTGCCCCTCCACCGAGGTAGGCCTTCTGCACCGCTTCGTTCGACTGGATATCCTGTGGAGACCCGGTTGCGAGGAGCGACCCGCGATTTATCACGGCGATGTTGTCCGCGACCTCCATCACGACTTCCATGTCGTGTTCGACGATGACCAACGTCAGGTCGTCGGCGAGTTCCTGAATCAACTCCTTCGTCTCGCCGGTCTCGTCGGGACTCATCCCGGCAGTCGGCTCGTCCATCAGCAACACGTCGGGTGCGACGGCGAGCGCGATGCCGATCTCGAGATGTCGCTGCTGACCGTGTGACAACGTACTAGCGACCTCGTTGGCGATACTCTCGAGCTCCAGTCGCTGGAGCACGTCGTAGGCAATCTCGAGCGGTTCGTCCAGGTCGGTGTAGTGCGAGACGAAGTTCTGCGGTGCGAATCCCGAGTACCGTGCTTGCGCGGCCAACCGGACATTCTCTAGTGCGGTCAACTCGGGGAAGAAGTTGGTAATCTGGTACGACCGGGCGAGACCCATCTCGACGATCTCGTGGGGTGGACGGCCATCTATCCGTTCTCCGCGGAAGGAGATCTGCCCCGCCGTGGGACCGAACTTCCCCGTCAGGAGGTTGAACAGCGTCGTCTTGCCGGCCCCGTTCGGGCCGATGATCGCTGTCACCTCTCCCGCCGGGATTTGGAGTGAGAGATCGTGGATTGCTCTGATGGATCCGAAGTCTTTGTCGACGCTATCGAGTTCGAGGAACGGCTCAACCATGGGCCTTGTTTGATGTTCTCATACATATATTCTTTTCCCGACCTCTCTCGACGGATTGTTTAATTAACGCTATTCGACCCTGGAATATCACAATTTATAAGTATGGTTGTCGGAATGAGAGACTATGGTTCGCGAAAGCATACCATCCAGTGAGTCGAGTGCAACGGCCGACCGACGGACCGTTCCGATCTCTCGCCGACAGTTCCTCGCCGGGGTCGGTTCTGCCGCTTCGGTCTCCGTCGCCGGCTGTACCGGCGGCGGTCCCGGCTCCGGTTCGGAGACGGTCAAGGTGGGGTTCGTGCTCCCGTTCTCGGGGACGTACTCCCTCTTAGGCGAGAGCATCCGAAACGGGTTCAAACTGCGCGTCGACCAACTCGATGGCGAAATCGGCGGTTCCGAGGTCGAGTACGTCCAGAAGGACACGAGCGCGGACACCGGCACCGGCGTCTCCATCACGCGGGAGTTCATGCAGAAAGAGCAGGTCGACTTCCTCGTCGGCCCCGTCTCGAGCGCCGTCGCCGCGGCGATGCTCCCCGAGGTACAGAAGCAGGGATCTGCGGTCTGGCTGAACGCCAACTCTGGGAACTACAAACTCGTCTCCGAGGGATGTAGCGAGTACCACTTCCGGACCGGGTTCAACTCTTGGCAGACGAGCGCCCCGCTCGCCCAGTACGTGCACGACAACGTCGCGGACAACGTGTTCCTCGCGTACGCCGACTACGCCTTCGGCCAGCAGTCGAAGACGTTCTTCAAGGAGGCGTTCGAGGAGGCTGGCGGCACTGTCGTCGGCGAGGTGGGTGCGCCGCTCGGCACGTCGGACTACTCGTCGTTCCTGCAGAAGATCGACAACAGTGGCGCCGACGCGGTCTACTCGTTCTTCGCCGGAGGCGACGCCGTCAACTACGTCAAACAGTTCTCGGAGTTCGGACTGCGAGAGAAGATGACCCAGACGGGTAGCGGCTTCCTGCTGTCTGCGGACACCCTCAGCGCACAGGGTGAGGACGCACTCGGCATGTACTCGCTGTTGCACTACACGCCGACGAAGCAGACCGACCGGAACACGGCGTTCGTGGAGGCGTACCGCGGCACCCACGACACGGCGCCAAACGTGTACGCCTGCCAGGGGTACGACTCCGCGTTGGCCGCCGAGAAGGCCGTGGCGGAGGCCGGCGGCACCGACGTCGACTCGCTCGTGAGCTCACTCTCAGGGGCCAGTATCGACAGTCCCCGGGGCAGCTTCACGTTCAGCCAGCAGACACACGATCCGATCCACGACCTCGACGTGCGGCAGGTGGTCGAGGGCGACGACGGCGGTGTCACGAACGAAGTCGTTGAGACGATCGAGGGCGTCGAAGGACCGACGTGGGGTTGCAGCCTCTGAGATGATCGGACTCGACGCATTCGCGAAGGCGACGCTCCTCGGGGTCGAGATGGGGATGACGCTCATCCTCATCACCGTCGGACTGACCCTCATCTTCGGAATGATGGACGTCATCAACTTCGCACACGGGTCGCTGTACATGCTCGGCGCGTACTTCGGGTTCGCAGCGGCGACTGAACTCGGGAGCTTCTGGCTCGCGCTGCTCGTCGCTCCCGTCGCCGTCGCTCTCGTCGGCGCTCTCGTCGAAGTGTTCACGATTCGGCCGCTCTACGGACGAAACCCGTTGTACCACATCCTCCTCACCTTCGGCCTCGCCATCGTCGTCCAAGGGTTGGTGACCGAGATGTGGGGCGGGCAGGTCAGAAACATCGAGACGCCGGCGCTCCTGAGCGGAACGCTCGATCTGGGGTTCCTCACCTACCCGACCTATCGTGTGTTCCTGCTCGTCACGAGTACGCTCGTCGTGTTCGCGTTCTGGGTCGCGATTACTCGCTCCAACTTCGGCGTGCTCATGCGAGCTAGCGCCCACGACTCGGAGATGGTCGACGCGCTCGGCATCGACGTCGCGAAGGTCTTCACGGCAGTGTTCGTCCTCGGGTCGGCGCTCGCGGGACTCGCTGGCGTCCTTCTCGGGGCCGCCCGCGCGGTCGATCCTTCGATGGGCGTCGGAATTATCATCCAGGCGTTCGCCATCGTCGTCATCGGCGGTCTCGGAAGCTTCCGGGGGGCCGTCGTCGGCGCACTCGTCGTCGGACTGCTCAACGCCTACGGACCGATGTTCGCCTCGTCGCTGACGGATACGCTCATCTTCGTCCTGATGGCAGTGGTGCTTCTGATCAAACCGACTGGTCTCTACGGCCAACCGGAGGGTAGCTGATGGCGACGAAAGACGTCGTCGATCGGCATTCTGCGATGGAGAGCGAGGACGTCAAGATCGTGGGTCGAACCGGCCGAGTCGCGCTCGTCGTCGTGGGCGTCGTCCTCGCGCTCTTCGCACCGGTCGCACAGATGGTCCAGCCGTTTTGGATGAACCTCATGACAACGGCGCTCATCTTCGCGCTCTTCGCGCTCAGTCTCGACTTCGTCTTCGGCTACGCCGGGTTGCTCTCGTTCGGGCACGCGGCGATGTTCGGGGCCGGCGGGTACGCGGTCGCCCTCCTCCTCGAACACGTAACCCAGAGCGCGCTGGTCGTCCTCCCGCTCGCCGTGGTGGCCGGCGTCGTCGTCGCAGCGTTGATCGGGTGGCTAAGCGTCCGGACGAAGGGTATCTACTTCGCGATGCTGACGCTCGCGTTCGCCCAACTGCTCTACACGACGGCGTTCAACGATATCCTCGCGACCGTGTTCGGCGTGAGCGAGGTGACCGCCGGCGACGACGGACTCGTCGGCATCCCGTCGTACGAACTGGCGACATTCACCGTCGACTCGTTGATGACGTACTACTATCTCGCGCTTGTCATCGTCGCGCTCTCGTTCGTCGCGATCCTCCGTCTCGCGAACTCCCCGTTCGGGCGGGCGCTGGAGGGCGTCCGAGAGAACGAAGAGCGCATGGCGTTCGTGGGTTACAACGTCCGCCGCTACAAGATCGTCGCGTTCGCAATCAGCGGCGGGTTCGCCGGTCTCGCAGGTGGGCTGTTCGTCCCCTTCCAGAGCACCGCCCACCCCGAGATGCTCCACTGGATGATGAGCGGGGAACTCATCGTCATGACGCTGCTCGGCGGGATGGGGACGCTCTGGGGACCGATGGTCGGCGCGGCGACGGTCATCTTCCTGGAGGACGTTCTCTCCAGTGTCGGTAACTGGGAGATCATCCTCGGCTCTATCTACGCGCTCATGGTCATCTTCGCGCCGACCGGTATCGCCGGTGCCGTCAAGTCCCTTAAACAAGATCCGCGGGCGGCGGTCGCGAACGTCCCGACGGTCCTCCGCGACTACGTTGAGAAGGTCCGCGGATAGGTTGGTCGCGGGCCCCTCTTCTCGTCGTTCTCGCTTTCACTGTCCGCTCGCTGTTTTCACCGCAAGCTATTTCTTGGTAAACCAGTATGGTCTAACCGGCTATGCAAGAGAATATCCCACAGGGGTATCTCCCCGACCAGGATACCACTCCGGACTTCGTTCACCCACTCCCCGAGCTACACTACCCACATCAGATCAACGTCGCCGCAGAACTCGTCGATACCCACGTCGACGAAGGTCGTGGTGAGAATGTCGCCATCAAGTTTGAAGAGATGGAACTGACGTACGCCGAGTTAGAAGATCGAGTGAACCGACTCGGCAACGCGCTTCGGGAACTGGGTGTCGAGTCGGGCGATCGCGTGCTGGTCCGGTTCTCGAACCGACCTGAAGCCATAATCTCCTGTCTGGCGGTACAGAAGATCGGTGGCGTCGCACTCCCGTCGATGAAACTGCTCCGAGCGAAGGAGTTGACATACATTATCAACGACGCTGAGGCGACGGCCGCCATCGTCTACGACAAACTGTTTGATGAACTTGACGCCGCACTCAACGATTTGGAGACGCTTGAAGAGGTAATCGTCGTCGACCGAGACGGGACTGGCCACGATCACGATCACCGTGATTTCGACGACCTTCTTGAGGCGGCCTCTCCGGACCTCGAACCACACGAGACGGAGCGTGACGACCTCGCGTTGATGCTGTACACTAGCGGGACGACAGGCCGTCCGAAGGGGACGTTCCACACGCACCGCCAACTGCTCGCGACCGCCGACAGCTACGCGCGATACTGCCTTGAACCGACTGAGGACGACGTCTTCGGCGGGAACCCACCGTTGCCTTTCGCGTACGGTTACGGCGGTCTAGTCACGTTCCCGCTCCGGTTCGGGGCGAGCACGGCTCTCGTTGAGGATGCGACGCCTGAGTCGCTGCTTGAGGCCGTCGAATCCCACGGCATCACCGTCTTCTGTTCGATTCCCACGGGGTACAACCAGATTCTCGCGAAGCATCCCGACGGTCCCGAACAGTACGACGTCTCGTCGCTCCGAGTGGGAATGAGCGCGGGCGAACCGCTCACGCCGACCACGTTCGAGGAGTTCCAAGACGAGTACGGTATCCCGCTGCTTGACGGCATTGGGACAACAGAGATGCTCCACATCTTCGTCAGTCACCGACACGACGGCCAGATCGATCCGAGTGCGACCGGGTTTCCGGTGCCTGGGTACGAGGCGAAGATCGTCGACCCGGACACAGAGGAAGAGGTCCCCCGGGGAACGCCGGGTCTCCTCGCCGTCCGCGGTCCGACTGGGATGACCTACTGGAACCGTCCGGACAAGCAGCAGGAGGTCGTTCTTGACGGCTGGTCACTCCCGGGCGACATCTTCGTCCAGCGCGAGGACGGTCGCTTCGAGTACAAATCACGCCGCGACGACCTCATCATCTCCAGCGGTTACAACATTCCCGGCCCCGAGGTCGAGACGGTGTTGGAGGGACACGAATCGGTCGCCGAGGTGGCCGTCGTCGGCGTCCCAGACGAGGAACGAGGCCAGATCGTCAAAGCGTTCGTTGTCGGGACACCCGATGTCGAGACGGGTGACGGGCTGGTCGAAGAGCTGCAGAACCTGGTAAAGAACACGCTCGCACCGTACAAGTATCCGCGCGAGGTCGAGTTCGTGGAGACACTCCCACGGACGGAGACCGGTAAGATCCGACGGACAGAACTCCGAGAGCGCGAGCGACAAGTGGTCTGATTGGACGTTCCCGCTCGTACGTCGACGCCCTCCTTCCGTGGAGACACTCGTTTCGCGACAACTGGTTGGTAGTTGTTGCCCTGTCCGTCTCGTGATTTTCGGTCCCGATTCTGCCGAACGTTAACGAATGATGTATACAGACGTGTTTACGCCCGTTGAGTCATCGTTTTCTCTGCGATCTCGGTTGTTTTTTTCCGACAGTCGGTAGTCGACGTCTCGCACCATCGTTGTAATCGGTGATTGTCTGACGGGTGCTCTTCTCGCTACAACCCTCCTCTCTAACGCAAATAGGGCGTTACAATAGTAGTGGTGTAATGACTTGCTAATCAGGCTGTAAACACTAGGTGTAAACAGCAAACATGGACGTTGACTGACGTCGTCGTTACTCGCCGGTTCGAGGATGGAGTCAGAAGGAAGGGTGATTCGGACCCAGTTCGACTACGGACCAGTGTTGGTCTCGATTCGCAGATCAGAGCGAGGTTTGGCGATACACGTCAGTACGTATCCTTCCTCTCGTTCGCTGTCTGAGAGGAACATTCCCTCTGTCTGATCGACTTCGCCCTCGAGGACCATCCCCGAGCAGACACCACAGACGCCCATTCGACACTGGTAGTTGAGGTCAAGGCCGGCCTCCTCTGCTGCTTCGAGCAACGGTTTGTTGGCCGGAACCTCGAGGGTGATTCCTTCATCAACGAACTCGACTTCGTACGTTTCCACCATGTTACTCGAGGCGCTTTTCGTAGACATGTTCGACTGGGCGGAGTCCGAGTGCTTCGTAGACATCCTCTGCGGTGTCGTCGCCTTCGATCGTATCGATCCTATAGAAGTCGACGTCGCGTGGCGGACTCGTGAACCACTCTGCTGCGGCGTTGAGGAGAGCTTCGCCGATTCCGTGTCCGCGGTGGGACTCGGCGACGAAGTGGCCGTTGATGTAGCCGTGATTTTCGAGTCGGAAGATCGGGTGATTTCCCATCACCCGTGCTTCGGCGATACCGACGAGTTCGTCCTCGTGTTCGGCCACGAACACGGTGCCGTACTTTGAGTCGACGAGTTGGTTCTCGAAGTACGACAGCCACCGATCGTTCGCGCTCTCTTTGTGACGGTACCGCTCGTCGTACTCCGAGAGATGTGACGTGAAGCCATGCCACAACTTGAGTAACTCATCTCCGTCGCTGGGACGGGCTTGTCTGACAGTGAATTCCATATCAGATGGTCGGCAACCTACAATAAATATGTTCTCCCTCTCAGAGATTATACAATTCTTCAGCCGTACCACGGAGAATCGAGTCGACGACGTCGTCGGGAAGGTCGAGTTGTTTCACTGCCTCAACGTTGTCCCCGATGTCGGGCACCATTGGGCCTGGCCAGTCACTGCCGAACAAGACTCGTCCGGACACCTGTTCGATGTCCGGGAAGTAGTCGAGCAAGTTCTGCGGCGGAAACGACGAGATGTCGAGGTAGACGTTGTCGTGTCGGAACAGCAGGAACCACGCTTCGTCGGTGTACATCGGCCGACCACCGTGAGCCATGATGAGCGGCAGGTCCGGGAAGTCGACGGCGACGTCGTCGAGCGGCATTGGGTCGGCATACCGTGAGCGTGCACTGGGAAAGATACTCGTTCCCGTATGGACCATGACGGGAACGCCCGCGCTCTCACACCGCTCGTAGAGGATGCGCAACCCGTCTAGTCCACGTGTATCGGGGTCGTCGCGGTAGTCGTTCGCGTTGAGTCCCTGATGGGGTGGGTGAATCTTGATACCGTCCAATTGAAGATCATCGACCGCGCGTTCGACGACGCCTTCGGGGTCGTCGGTGAGACGCGGGTCGAACCCGCCGAACGCCATGATTCGGTCCGGATGTGAGTCGCGGAATTCGGCTGCCCACTCGTTCGTGTCGTGCGTGTACCCCATACTTGCCGTGACGTAGTTGATGATCGCTGCCATGGCGACGCCCTGTGAGTCAAGGTAGGCGACGAACTCGTCGGGATTCTTGGCGAGTGCGCGTTTCTCCTCGAAGTTTGCCGAGTGTGACTGGAGCGTCGACCGAGCGTCGTCATTCAGTCTCCAGAACGGGTTCATGTGGACGTGCGTATCGATGACACCATCCGGTGGTGTTCTGTCTCTGTCTGCCATGGTATCTTGTCTCTCCATCTGGATAATAAACCCTTGTCCCCAGGCACTCCTGACAGTTCTATTATGCTAGAAAGAGTTATTAACGATGACTCCACATGATTAGTCGAGGCAATCCCTATGGTCAGCGAGAAGCAGTTCAAGAAGGAGCTGCAGAACGGACGGATGATCGAATCGACCGACGAGATGACCGACGGCTATCTGGAGGCACTGAAAACCATCCTGAAGGTGTCTGGCGACACTGAACTCATGAGCGCACCCGCGTACTACGAACAGTCGCTCAACGCACCCAGTCTGGACGCCCGCACGTCGTGTGTAAGCGTCATTCAGGACGAACTCGGCCACGGACACATCGCCTACCGGCTACTGGAGGACCTCGGTGTCAGCCGCGAAGAGCTGATCTACGAGCGAGAACCCCACGAGTGGCGGAACACGTACGGGTTCGACCAGCCCATCGACAACTTCGCCGAACTGGTCTCCGCACATGGGATGTTCGACCGAGCGGGTATCGTCCTCCTCGGTGATATCCACGAGAACACCTCCTACGCGCCGTGGAAGCGCGCGCTGACGAAGGTGAGCAAGGAGGAACAGTTCCACCTCCGTCACGGCGAGACGTGGATGCGTCGGCTCGCCCGGAAGAACGACAAGACGAAACAGAAGCTACAGGAAGCGGTCGACTGGATGTTCCCCATCGGCATCGAGTGGTTTGGCCTCCCGGACGACCAGAAGAAGCACGACGACCAGTTGGAGTACCGCATCAAGGGGAAGTCGAACGACGAACTCCGACAAGACTGGATGGACAGCACCGTCCCGCTCTGTAACGAACTCGGACTGGACATCCCCGCGCACTACGACGAGGAAAAAGAGGAGTACGTCCTTGAGTACGACATGCCGATCGCGTTCGACGAGGACAACAAGGAGTGGTTGTACGACCAGCCCATCTCCTGGTCCGACGTCATCGACCGTTGGCGCTCGCGCGGTCCGGCGAACGAGAAGTACGTGAACATGCTCCAATCCGGCAAGCTGGAGGTTAAGGCATGAGTGTAAACGCGGCTGCCAACGAGAACAGTACGGTTGAACTTGGTCCCGACGATGAGACGACAGCGTTCGAGCGCGAACTGTGGGACCTCATCGACGAGATCCCCGACCCGCACATCCCCGTCAGCCTCGTGGAGATGGCAATGATCTACGACGTGCAGGTTGACGACGGCGACGTAACTGTCGAGATGACGTTCCCGTGTATGGGATGTCCCGCCTACGAGTTCATCAAGTCGGATATCAGGAGTATCCTCCGTCCGGTGTCGGGCGTCGATTCCGTGACGGTCGATGTCGTCTGGGACCCGGTCTGGACGAAAGACATGCTCACTCCCGAGGTGCGCGAAAAGATGCGCGAAGCAGGTATCAGTCTATGAAGTACGAAGTCTTTGCCCGACTCAACGCGGGAGACGAAACCATCCACGTGGGCCGTGTCGAGGCGGACAGCGACACGCTGGCGAAGTCGTACGCGCGGACCACGTTCGACGAAGAGAGCTGGGATTACATGATTGTCGTGAGACGGGAGCACATCGTCGAAGTGACGGGCGAACACGCGGTACCGTCGCCGGAGGTGGATGTATGAGCGAGTGGCCGACGGAGGCGGTCAACTACGTTCAGGCTATCGCCGACACGAAGCTGGTGCTATCCCACCGCTACGCCGAGTGGATGCTCGGCGGCCCAACTCTCGAAGACGACATCGGTGGCGCGAGCGCCGCTCAGGACGAGGTCGGCCATGTCCGTCAGCTGTTCCGCCTCCTCGAGCAGCAGGGGCGCGACTCCGAGTGGTTAGCAGGAAACCGCAGTCCCGACGAGTTCTGTAACGCGGAACCGCTCGATGACGCTCCCGACACATGGGTCGAGTACGTCGCAACAATCTCCGCCGTCGACAGAGCGACCTGGTACATGCTCGACTCGATCACTTCTGAGGACTTCCGCGGACTGACCGAGAAGATCGGTGAAGACGAGTTCTTCCACCTCGAGTATCAGGATGCTCGACTAGAGACGCTCGCCGACGAGAGCCCCGAGGAATTGCAGGCGGCGCTCGAAGCGGTGCTGCCACAGACGCTAGCGTTCATCGGTCCCGCGGAGTACGATGCCGACTCCGATCCAGTCGTCCAGGATGGATTCACCGATCGCTCCGCGGTGGAACTCCGTTCCGCACTCATCGCCCACTACGAGACGCTGCTCGATGGGACTGACGTCTCACTCGATGGCGTCGACACCGAGGGACCGACGGCTGACAAGTGGGACAGTAGGCGCCGACGGGTCAGTACCGACACAATCAGCCAGTCGGTCGTCGACTCGCTCGTCGGAGTCAAGAACAAGCAGTTCGCGGCGGAATGAGCGCCATGAACGACGAGTCCGACGCAGAACAGTTCGTCCCGACGTGCCCCTACTGTGGGTCACAGGACGTCGAACTAGAGTCAGCGTTCGGGTCGGAGATCTCGAAGAGCCAGTACTACTGCAACGGCTGTCACACGATGTTTGAGCGACTCAAGTACGACGGTGAACGGCCCGACACCGGTCGCTAAGGTGCGAGCTGCCTGAAGTCCCACGTGACCTCGGTCCGTGGATCTAACGCGATCTTCACTCGATCGTGTCCGTCCGCTCCATCTATTGATTTCACCGTCCCAAACAGCGCCCGCTCGATCTTTTCTATTGTCTCTCTGTCATCGACGACGCGTGCGTCGCCGCGCCACATGATTCCCCGATGTTGGATGTAGTCGTGGCCGCCGGCGTCGACGACCGCCGCAGCCTTCCCGGTCGCTCTGACATTCTGTGTCTTGATCGAGTCGTCGTCGGTCTCGAAGCAGATCGCCCCCTCTACCTCGGCGAACTGGACCGGAACCACGTGCGGGAGTCCGTCAGCGTCAACGGTCGCAAAGCGCATGACTGGCACTTCTTCGAGGAGCTCTGCTCGCTTCTGGTCGCTAAGTGCGATCTTGTCGTAATCTCGAGGCACACTCTCTGTTGGGGGAAGTCCAACATGATTCTTACTCTATGGAAACTTATATGTGGGTGGGTCGTGATGACATGCATGTAATGGACGCGTTTAGCGACCTCGAGCTAGAGAACTTTACGACCGAGATGGACGGCCACGTGGGCATCCTTCGGATCGACCGCCCGCCGGCGAACGCACACGATCTCGACATGATCATCGAGCTCCAGTCGGCAGTGGAGAGCATCCGCTTCGACGAGGAGGTTCGTGTGGTCGTACTCGCGAGTGGGAACGAGAAGTTCTTCTCGTCAGGGTACGACATCCAGGCACTGCAGGACGAGACCGGTCGTCACATCGGGAAAGCCAGCCAGACGAGCAAGGAGACGATCATGAAGATGCGGACGACAGACACGCTGTTCATCGCCGCAGTGGACGGTCACTGTATGGGCGGCGGTCTCGAGTTCGCACTCGCCTGTGACTTCCGATACATCGGTGACGACGACTCGTACAACGTCGGTGTCCCGGAAGTCGAACTCGGTCTCATCCCCGGAGAGGCCGGTACTCAGCTGCTCCCGCGCTACATCGGCCGCTCGAAAGCCCTGAAGATGATGGTGACCGGCGAGACGCTCAACCCGCAGGAGGCGCTCGACGTCGGCCTGTTCGACGAGATCCACCCGCCGGAGGAGGTCGAAGAGAAGGCCCTCGAGTTCGCCCACCAGGTGGCCGAACTTCCGAACCGCGCGGTCGGCTTCGACAAACTCGCCGTCAACGAGGGGATGGAGCTCCCACTCTGGGACGCACTCGCCCACGAGCGCGAACTCCAGAACCAGCTCTTCGAGACGGACGGCGCGAAGGAAGGTATCTCGGCGTTCCTCGAGAAGCGCGAGCCCGACTTCATCGCGGCCGAACTCGGCGACAAGGAAGTCGAAGACGTCACCGCAGACGACTGATTCACCACCGGAGACGCACAGACGCGACCGCCTAACCTTTTTTCCAGCTGCAAGTCCCGTCAGTGACAGCAACATCGGCACTCACCAACGACCAGTCGTGACTCCAGACGTCGTGACCATCGAGGAAGAAATCAACCGAGAGACATGCGAGAAGCGAACGAGAAACGAGCAAGAAACGACTGAGCGTGTACCGGACTATACCTGGACGCCGCGTGTCTTAGAGGCCGAGCGCTTCGCGAGCGACCGTGGTCTTCTGAATCTCCGAGGTGCCACCGATGATACTCAGGATCTTCGCGTCTCGGTAGTAGCGTTCGAGCGGTAGATCCTTCTGATAGCCTTTGCCACCGTAGATCTGCATCGCGTTCCGCGTGACGAACTCAGCGGTGTGACTTGCGACGAACTTTGCCTTGCTGGACCGGCGGGTGTTACCCTCGCCGGCCGCAATCGACGCCGCCGAGTTAAACGTCAAATGCCGGGCACTGTCGAGTTTTGCGTCCATCTCCGCGACGAGTACCTGTACGGCCTGGTAGTTCCCGACGGCTTGGCCACCCTGCTCTCGTTGCCCCGCGTAGTCGGCGGCGCGGTCGAATGCCGCCTGCGCGATTCCGGTTCCGATGGCAGCCAGCCCCGTCCGCGCCATGTCAATCGTCCCCATCGCGATACGGAATCCTTGCCCCACCTCGCCGAGCAGAGCGTCCTCGCCGACGGTCACACTATCCATCGTCGAGTCGCCGGTGACGTGTCCACGCATTCCCATGAAGTCCCGTCGCTCGAACTCGAACCCGTCGACATCGTCCGCGCTCGGCGCCAGCAGGACGCTTACTCCGTGAGAGTCCTCCGGCGTCGGGTCGACGCGAGCGACGACCAGATGGACGTCTGCGACCCCCGCGTTCGTCCCGAACGACTTCTCGCCCGAAAGAACGTACCCACCGTCTCGGTGTTCGGCACGCGTCTCCAACTCGGTCGGCGAACTCCCCGCACCGGGTTCCGTGAGCAGCATCGACCCGATCTGCTCGCCGGCGATCATGGGCTCGAGATACTGCTCGCACTGCGCTTCCGTACCGAACTGTGCGACAGGGAGTGCGGCGAAGGTATGCCCCTGGATGCTCTCTGCGACCGCGCCGCTCGCTTGTGCGATCTGTTCGACCGCGAGACAGTAGGAGACGAAGTCGGAGTCGAGCCCGCCGTACTCCTCGGGGAGGAGGATGCCGAGCAGGTCGTACTCTGCGGCAGCCTCCATCACGTCTCGCGGGAACTCGTTGGACGACTCGATCGCTTCGGCTCGGGGTTCGACGACGTCTGAGACGAACGCGGCAGCCTGGTCACGTACCTCTCGGTTCTCTTCGGAGAGAGAGTTCTCTATGAGCGCCATGTGAGAACAACACACGCCAGGACTCATAAACCCTTCCGATGCGTCACGCAACTTAAACGTCGGTTTCGGGTCGACCGTCAACGGTCGCCGCTCGATGGAGCGTCACTCGAGGGGGTTCTCGAACCCCATCTCGTTCCACTGCTCGGTGACGAACTCGCGGACGTCCTCGGGGAACGACGCCTCGAACCCGACCCGTGGCGCGATGTACTCGTCGTTCCACCGCGGGTCCCACGTCGCGTCGATGTAGAGGCGTGACCCGGTTTCGCCACCGCGTCGGTAGCGTGTTACTGTCGCGGCCGGCGCAGAGGGGTCGCTGAACTGCCAGTCGTGCGACGGGTGTGCCTTCACCCAGATGTCGTCGAACGCTCGGGCGAGATTCGCAGGCGGCGTATCTTCGTCGAGGACAATCACCTTATCGAATAGTTGGGAGAACGAGAACAGCGTGTTCGCGAGTTGCCACTCGAAGCCAGCGTAGAGGATCTCACTGGAGATGAGACAGACACCCAACTTCGTCTCCACGGGGATCGAGACCCATTTCACCGGTTCAACACCCCAGTAATGGTTAACACGCCGGAACAGTCGGGCGGATTCGACGAGACTCAGAAGATGCACGTCGTCGGCAAGCGGTGCGCCGAGCGGCGAGAACGGGACGATGGGATCCTCTCGGGTGGCGACTGATGACACTTGGAGGGCTACCGTCGACGTCGACGTCGCGTGCTCCCAACTCTCCACCGGCCCGTCGCCGCCTTCGACGTCGGCGTTGGTCACCGTCCCCTCGAAAACGAGCTCGCTGCTCGCCGGAACCAGCCCTCCGTCTGTCGTCGCGAGCGGGAACTCGTCAAGCGCGTTCGCGATTGCGATCGGGTTCGAGAAGCCGGTGTCGCCGGTCCATCGAAGCGTCGCAGCGACGAGACTCGCCAGCGGCACGCCAAGTGCGACCGTCACCGAACTCCCGGCTGATAGCGACTGTGCGAGTTCTT
This sequence comes from Halogranum amylolyticum, assembly GCF_900110465.1. GTDB lineage: Archaea > Halobacteriota > Halobacteria > Halobacteriales > Haloferacaceae > Halogranum > Halogranum amylolyticum. Next base: position 61,069 of record NZ_FODV01000010.1, on the reverse strand, counting down.
CGGGGAGGACGGCTTCGAGACGGTCTCCCCGCGTCACCTCGGCGCTCACCGGAGCCCACGTAGGTTCGTCGCCGGTGGAGACTGCGAGCAGGCCGAGCGATATCGTCGGCGTGTTCGAGTCGCCGAGACTGGGGAGTCCGAGCGCGAACAGGTCGCCGTCTCGTGACTCTGCGTTGAGCTCTCCTTCGCGAAGCGACGAATTCGACGGATCGGCCTGCGAGATGTGCCGTACGAGCGTCGTGTACTCGTCGTCGACGTCCAGCGCCAGCGCCGTCCGCGACCACGGTTTGACGGCACGTGGTTGCATCTGGTCCGGTCCGCCGTACACGCCGCTCACTACCCGCGTCCGCTCGGAGACGTTCTCGAAGCAGAGCGCCGGACCGCTCTCCCGGACGGCCTCTGCCGCCATCGCGGGTAAGTCCGTCGTCCAGTGGACCGACTCTTCGATCGTGAGCAGCGCCCCAGCTTCGTCGAGCGCCGCGACGTGGTCGCGGAGGGAGGTCATCGGTCTCCCTCCGTTGACGACGCCAGCGACAGCCCCGCTCGCGAGAGCGTCTCCCGGGCATCTCGTTTCAACTCCTCGTCACCGAGATATGGCGGTACTGCCGTGCAATCTTCATCGCGCGTCGCATCGATGTACGCCTTCGCCGTTTTGGTCTTCGAGGTGCCAGTCTCGGCGTCGCCCTTCTCTTCGGGTGTCTGGTAGATGTTGAGCGGCACTTTCGGCATTGTCTCGACGCCGAACTGATAGAAGTCCTCGTCCGGGTCGGCGTTGAGTGCGATCGCTTCGAGCACCGCCCGCTGGTCCAGCGGGTCGACGTCACTGTCGACGAACACGAAGAAGTCTACATGGAGCATCCCCCACGTCGTGAAGATGAAGTTCGCGAGGTCGTGAAGATACCCTTGCTGAGATTGGTCAGTCGCGACGGTGTACACCGTCCGCGGCGTGAACCGCCACGGCGCGCATCGCTCGACGTTGAACCCGGCGGTGCGGAGTCCGAGCGTCGCGTCCGGTCCGACGCAGGCCAACTCCATCGTGCTGCTTGAGTTGAGGTCGTGTCCCGTCCCAGCTCCTTCGACACAGAAGGGGATGTAGGGTTTGCTGCGGTGCGTAATCGCGTCGACCTTGAGCACCGGCATCGACCGTCTCGGCCCGTGCATGTAGCCGAAGTAGTCGCCGAACGGTCCCTCGTCGAGTCGCCGCTCGGGCAACACCGTCCCCTCGATGATGACCTCTGCACTCGCCGGCACGTGGAGGTCGTTCGTCTCACACTGGACGAGTTCGATCGACTCCCCTTTGAGTCCACCCGCGTAATCCGCTTCATCTCGTCCGGTGGGGATCCACATCACCGACGAGAAGTACACTGCCGGTTCCGTTCCGATGGCGATAGCGACCGGCATCGGTTCGTCTCGTCGCTCGTACTTGTAGTAGTAGAGGTTCGGCGTCTGTTCACCGGCGAGAAACAGGACGCTCGCCTTTGTCCCCGAGTGGATCATTGTCCGGTGATACGACCAATCGACCCACTCGGAGTCAGGGTCGGTGGTGATCATCGTATGTAGGTTTGAGTACCGTCCACCGTCGCCCGCGTGGATGTAGGGCCAGGGGAACTCGAACAGGTCGACGTTCTCGCCCGTCTGTACCACCTCTTTACAGGCTGCAGCCTCCTTGTCGACGACCGTCGGCGGAATCGGTGACTTGAGTCGGTCGATGACTGTCTCGTAGTATTCGTCTCCGGTCAGTCCGTCCGGAAGTCCGAGCGCCGCTGCGATTCTGTCCCAGGGTCGTCGTCGGGCCCCGCGGTAGGGGTCACCAACCAGCCTTGCATCCGTCTCTCCGGGATTCGCGATGGTCTCGAAGACAGGGACCGTGTCATCTGTCTTATCGGCCATCATTGTTACCGCGCTGGCCTGCAGGTTCCAGGAGACCTCCTGTGAGATACGGTTCAGCTCGTCTCGCGAGTCGAGGAGTTGGAGATAGTCACGAAAGCTTTCGACGGCCATCTACTCTTCACCTCCCAACCGGGTGGCCAACTCTTCCCGTTCGAGTTCCGTTCGGACATCGACGTAGCTGTCGACGAGCTCAGGGTATCGGTCGGAGAGATACTCGCCGAGTATCGACCGAACCGCCTCAGACACCGACTGGTACCGGCCCGTTTCAACCAGATACAGCAGCAGCGCACGGAGCTCATCCGACCGGGCGTTGACGACGTTCGACTCGTCTTGACTCCGCTGGATACAGTCGCGTAAGACTTCCGCGTCGATGTCGGCGAGCGTTACGTCGGTTTCGATAATATCGATGTACCACTGCTCCTCGACGTTCTCGTGTGGCCCCCGGACGATTGTCAACGAATCGGGCGACTCCAGGGTGTCTGGACTCCGATCGATTCGCGCTCGAGTGGTGAAGATCTCTTTCGTCTTCGAATCAGTTACCTGGATTGTAACTTCTCCCGTGAGATCGTCCGGGAGGTGTTCCTCGGAGGTGACATACTCGGCTGTCACCGCCACCACCTCGATAGTTGCGGGAGAACGCTGTATTCCATACGTGTAAACAACTACACGATACCACATAAGTCCTTCCCGGTTCTTCAGTATGGATTCATCTCCCACATGTGTCGACAGCGACCCTGTCAACCGTTCCACCCTCGGTCGAGCACGAACATTTTTGTCCACTGAGACGAGTCACTACAGACAGTTAACCATGATATACTACGAAGATCTCGAAGTCGGGCACGTCCACGAACTCGGCAGTCACCGCGTAACTCGAGACGAGCTAATCTCGTTCGCCGAACAGTACGACCCACGACCGCAGCACGTTGACGAGTCAACGCAGACTGTGGAGAACCAGCATATCGTCGCCAGTGGGTGGCAGGTGTCAAGTATCTGTATGCGTCTCTTGGTCGACGAGTTTCTCTCAGAGACGGCTGCATTGAGTTCATTCGGGCTTGATGAGTTGCGATGGGAGCATTCAGTTCAACCGGACGATACGATCACGGCGTACTATACGATCGTGGATAAGCGAGTGTCCGAGAGTCAAGATGACCATGGATACGTCGACAACGAAGTGGTCGGCTACAACCAGCACGAGGAGGAGGTTGTCTTCTGGCGGGCGACGACGATCTTCAAGCGACGGGAATAGCTGCGTCTCACTCTCGACAGCCACCAGCGGCTAGTCGCTTGCGAGTGCTCTCCGAAGTCGCACGTAGACGGGAACGAGGAGAAAAGCAGGTTCGATGAGCTACCTGCGGTGCATGTCAAAGGTAACCTAGTCCCGTCTACAGTGGTACTCTACCTTCCGCCAGAATCAAGCATGACGTTCTGACAAAATTCGCGCGGACCGTAATCAGCTATCGGCAGCCTGTTCGAATTCATCGGTCCTTCCCAGTGACGAGGCTGATAAGATGTCTCTGGGAACCGTCACCGCAACTCGTCGATTGTCTCGACAAACGACTCTAGCAGTTCACGGGTCACGTGGGGCATACAAACGATTCGCAACTCGCCGTTCGCCGTCCGAGAAAGACGCCACCCTCGCTTACGGAGTCGCTCGAACAGCCGTTCGGAGACGCTCGCGGCCACGAGCGGTAACGTTGGTTCAACGACGTCGAATCCGCGGTTCGATAACGCGTCGGCTAGCCACTCGGCGTCCGACATCGAGGTCTCGAACTGCTCACGGTAGCCATCCGGCCAAAGTTCTCGAAGGACTGCCACGGCACTCGCAACACCAGCCCCGGAACGCGTTCCTGTGAGCGTCGCCTGTGACGTCGACTCGAGATACGGTGTTTCGACGGCCAGCGTGTCCATAATCTTTCGACTTTGGGTGAGGAATCCACCCGCGGGAACGGCAGCCTGTCCGAGTTTGTGGGGATCGATGGTCAGGGTGTCGACGGCCGCGTCTGCAAAGTTCCAGTCGTACTCCGTGAACGGGAGATAGAACCCGCCCCAAGCGGCGTCGACGTGGGTGAAGGCGTCGACCGCCGCTGCGAGGTCGGCGAGTTTCGGAATCGGGTCAACGCGTCCGTACTCGGTCGAGCCGGCGACCCCGGCGACGAGTACCGTGTCTCGATCTGTCGCTGCTGCGACCGCATCGACGTCGGCGACGAGACGTTCGGTGAGCGGTACGGTCCGGAGTTCGACGTCCAACACGTCCGCAGCCTTGTGGAAACTGAAGTGGGCGTGCTCCGGGACGACGACGTTAGGATCGTTGACATCGTGGAAGTCGCGTGCGGCGCGAACAGCCTGGATATTTGCTTCCGTTCCCCCGGAGGCGATATAGCCTTCGACGTCTGACTGTCCAGTTACCTCACCAAGCCGTTCGACGACCTCACTCTCTAACTTAGAGACAGTACGGTAGGTAGTCGGGTCACCTGGGTTCGTGGCCAGAAAACGGCTTGCCGCCTGTCGAGCGAGCGGATGGGGTTCGGTGCACATTGACGAGAGCACTCGACGGAAGTTCTGGGGTTCGCAGGTCACGGTGCGTGTGGTCATTGGTACGGTATCACGTCGATAACGTTCTACCGGCATAAAAGGCCGTTTTCGCTCAACGACGCCCACTGTCTACATGCGGTGTCAGATTGCGAATCGTGAATAGTTATACCATACCGAAACGCTCAAATGAAACGTACCTGTTTTATAATTTGAGTCATGCAAGAGAATCTCCCAGAGGAGCACCTCCCTGACGGGGAACTCGCTCCTGACCCGGTTTACGCTCTTCCCGAAGTGAACTATCCCGAGCACGTCAACGTGGCGGAGGAGCTTGTCGACCGTCATGTGGCGGAGGGACGGGGGGACAACGTCGCCATCCGATTCCGAGAGCAAGAGATCACGTACGCCGAACTCTTAGAGAAAGTAAACAGTCTCGGAAACGCATTACATTCACTCGGCGTCGAACCCGGAGACAGAATGCTCGTTCGCTTCCCTAACCGTCCAGAGGCCATCGTTACTTGCCTCGCGGCACAGAAAATTGGTGCCGTCCCACAGCCGTCAATGAAACTACTTCGGGCGAAAGAGCTCTCCGAGATTATCGAAGACGCGGGCATCAGGTTTGCCGTCGTCTACGACGACCTCCTCGATGAACTTGAGGGGGCCGCCGAGAATGTTGACCTCCTCGAGGAGATCGTCGTCGTCGATGACGTTGGTGTCGACCATGACCATCAGAGCTATCGCGATCTCCTCGCCGAGGCGAGCGACGAACTGGATGCCTACGAGACCAAAGGGACTGACATCGGACTGATGCTGTACACGAGCGGGACAACTGGCCGTCCCAAGGGTGTCGTCCACAGTCACCAGGCGATTCTCGCAACCGCCGACACGTACGCGCGATACTGTGTGGACGCGTCCGAAGATGACGTCTTCGGCGGAAATCCGCCGCTACCTTTCGCGTACGGCTACGGCGATCTTGTGACACATCCGCTCCGATTCGGTGCGACGACGAGTCTCGTCCAAGACGCGACACCCGAGAAACTGCTCAAGACAATCGAGAAGCACGAAATCACTGTCTTCTGCTCCGTTCCGACGGCGTACAACCAGCTTCTCTCGAAGTTCCCCAAGGGACCTGAGAAGTACGACGTCAGTTCACTCCGACTCGGGTTAAGCGCGGGAGAGCCATTGACACCCCACACGTTCGACCGGATCAACGACGCGTACGGCATCGACATTCTCGATGGAATCGGAACGACCGAAATGCTCCATATCTTCATCAGCCACCGACACACCGACGATATCGAACCTGGAGTGACGGGGTTCCCAGTACCTGGATACGAGGCGAAGATTGTCGACCCGGAGACGAGAAAGACGCTTGAACGGGGACAGTCGGGGCTCCTCGCTGTCCGTGGTCCGACCGGAATCACATACTGGAACCGTCCAGGGAAGCAGCGAGAGGTCGTCGAGGACGGCTGGAGCTATCCCGGAGACATCTTTGTCCAGCGTGAGGACGGTCGCTTCGAATACCAGTCGCGACAGGACGATCTCATCATCTCCAGCGGTTACAACATCCCTGGCCCTGAAGTTGAGATGGTGCTTGAGGACCGCGACGCCGTCCAAGAGATTGCCGTCGTCGGCGCACCTGACGAGGAGCGTGGGGAGATCGTGAAAGCGTACGTCGTCCTCCACGACGAGTACGAACCGAGCGAGTCGCTCGTCCAAGAGTTCCAGACACACGTGAAGAACACCCTCGCACCGTACAAGTACCCGCGCGAGATCGAGTTTGTGGAAACGCTCCCTCGGACCGAGACGGGGAAGATACGGCGAACGGAACTCCGCCCATAGGTGCCCTGAGTTCGTCTTCATCGCTTCGTTCAAGCCGGTCACCCTCCACCCGGCCCGTTTCATCTTTAGGGTGGGATTCGCTCGTTCTGATTTCGGTAGTAGAGTATGTATAGAGAGTCGACATGTCGTTTTTGCGGCTGTAAACGAATTTGTAAACACCTACTGAAATTAACCACACTAACATCGAATCACCGCTACCAGGAATTCGAGATCCCCGAACTGCTTTTGACCTCGTGTGTTCTCTGTGAAAGGCTGGGTCCGATATTGACCATCATAGTGGTCATTACAACTCTATATCTGTAATGGGATGGAGCTCCACCTCTCGCGTCACACGTGTTTCCCTCGCTCAACAATTCGACCAGCGCTGTCCAGAGGTTTGGAAGTGTTGGTGCGAACGGTGTGCCCGTGTAGGAGTGGTGAGATGTTGTCGTCATCAGCGACGTCAACGGTGGTATCTAGACTCAGAGAACCTCAACATGCACACCATCCCCTCCAACAAGAATAGCCAGAAGAGATAATGAACTATGAAATCTCAGAAGAGGTGGCGAACGACGACTCCTCAAACGGGAGAGCGACGCCCCGCCCCTCTTGCAGTCGGCGGTGTAATCACGGCTGAAAACGTAGACTGAATACGAGTCGACCTCGTTGTCGGAGGTGCCAACGGGCGATCACCTTCAGCGGTGACAAGCTCTCGTCAAGCAGGACGTTCTGGCAATTCTCGATAGTCTCGCAAATGCCAGCAAGGTGACGTTGCCGTACTTTGAGTGACCAGAGAAATCAATCGCCGAGAATGTCGAAAGAGCGGCTCGGCGGCGAAGTTGAGTCGGCGATGCTATCCACATGGGACGACATCCCGATGGTCGTCGCCAAGCGGGGATTTGTGGTGAGATGCGGCGGGCGTTTTCGCTCTCAGGGCACCGATGAGGTAAGGAGACGGCGGACTGTGGAACCGACCGACACACGTAATTTTCATCTAAAGGATAATCATTAAAAGACATTAACCGGTATATCGAACTGGCCGTGGGTAATCGGCCTCGTGATCGAGCGTCTTCAGTCATAGGCAGGCACGGGTGGCCAGTGCGAGGGACCTGAGCACCCCCCGTCTGCCCGCCCGTTGCAACGCTCACACGAATCGTCACAGTCTGTCCCAACCACCCGTTACCATTTTTGTCGGTCTCGACGACTACCGATATGCCGACCGCCCGAGTTCGTTCAGGCTATACGGGCAGTTTACGAACTCCGCTGATTACCGCCGATGTCCACAGTACCGGGATCGGTCCACCTTGTGCACGACGCTAGACGCCGTTGTTCTCTCCCTACACGACGCGTGCGCTCCTAGGGTAACGGCGCAGTCGTTTTCAATCCCAGTATACAGGAACACGAACTACGTGGCACCCCTCGTCGATAGTGTCCGCGTTCGGCGACGAGACAGAGCGCCGTGATCAAGTATCGTCGTCTCGAAGAGAAGAGGTAAGAGTCGAGGTTGGTCCGTCGGGTTGCTGCGTCGGCCGACGTCGCTACTGTGCGTCCAGATCGAGGTTGACGTTGACGTTCTTTGCCTGCGTGTACTCCTTGATTGCCTCGGTCCCTTGTTCGCGTCCGAGGCCGCTCTCTTTGTACCCACCGAACGGCGTCTGCGGGAATGTCTGGGGGTACTCGTTGACGCTTATCATCCCGTAGTCGAGCCGCGAAGCGGCTGCGTGCGCTTTGTTGATGTCATTCGTCCAGACGCCAGCGCTGAGTCCGAACGGGGAGTCATTGGCGATTTCGAGTGCCTCCTCAAACTCCGAGAACTCAATGACCGAGAGCACCGGTCCGAAGATCTCCTCACGGGCGATCTGCATGTCGTTCGTCACATCCGTGAACACGGTCGGTTCGATGAAGTACCCCTGGTCGGTGTCCTCGGGGACACCGCCACCTGCTGCCACCGTGGCGCCCTCATCGACACCGAGTTGGATGTACTCAAGCACGTCGTCGCGGTGCGACTCACTTACTGCAGGCCCCATCCGTCCGTCGTCGTCGATACCACTCCCGAGCGGCGTCGCCTCCGCCCGCTGGACGACGCGATCGACTACCTCGTCGTGAACGTCCTCGTGGACGAGGAGACGTGAACCCGCCCAGCACATCTGCCCACAGTTCATGAAGATCCCGTAGTGGACTCCTTTGGACGCGGCCTCGAGATTCGCATCGGGGAAGACGATATTCGGGCCTTTGCCCCCGAGTTCGAGTGTGACACCGGTCACGTTGTCCGCTGCCTGAGACATGATGTGTTTGCCGACGCCTGTACTCCCGGTGAACGCGACGTGGTCGACAGCGGGTTCGTCGACGAGTGCACTCCCTACCTCGGATCCAGTTCCGGGAATGACGTTGAGGACGCCGTCCGGCAGGCCAGCGGCTTCGGCAGCCTTCGCGTAGTAGAGCGCTGACAGCGGTGTCGTGTTCGAGGGTTTCAGAACGGCTGTGTTTCCGCAGGCCAACGCCGGTGCGAGACTTCGCCCCGCGAGTTGGAAGGGATAATTCCATGGCGCGATGTGGGCAGTGACGCCCAGCGGCTCTTGGAGAGTGTAGTCGAGTCGATCTCCAGGGACCGGAATCGTCTCCCCGGTCAGTTTGTCTGTCCACCCGGCGTAGTAGCGGAACGTGTCGACGACCATGTCGACGTCGAGACCGGCCTCGAACGGCGTCTTCCCGTTGTCGTGCGACTCGACAAGGGTGATCTCGTCGGCCATCGCCTCGATTTCGTCGGCCATCGCGCGCAGAAACTCTCCTCGGTCGCTTGGTGCCGTGGTCCGCCACTCGGACCCGCGTTCCGCGGCCGCATCGGCTGCCGCGACTGCACGACTCGCATCTTCCGCGGTGGCGCAGGCGACCGTCGCATACGTTTCTTCGGTCGCCGGGTCGAGTGTTTCTAACGTACTGCCGTCTGCAGCGTCGGTCCATTCGCCGTCGATGTACAATTGTGTCGGGCCATCATACCGCATACTGATACCACTTCTCCGAACTGTGAAAAAAGTTGACTCGGCGGTAATCTACCGGAACTCCGGACGCTCTCCGTTCAGAAACGCGTTCACACCGGTCTCGTGGGCGTTACTTCCGTATGCAAGCACCTGGAGGTGTGCCTCTCTGTCGAGTGCGTCGCGGAACGGACGACCGATGTTCTCGTGGAGTCCTCGCTTCGTCAGTGCGAGCGTCTCTGTCGGTTTCTTTTCGAGTGTCTCCAACAGGTCGCCGACGGTGTTGTCAAGCTCCTCGGTGGGGACAGCACGGTTGATGAGGTCCATCTCCACTGCCTCCTCGGCGTCAAAGAGTCGTCCTGTCATCGTCAACTCCTTCGCCGTCCGGAGACCGACGAGTGCAGGGAGGATTACGGTTCCACCAGAATCGGGAATCAGACCAACGTTGGCGAACACCTCGCCAAACCGCGCCTCCATGTCCGCGTAGACGAAGTCGCACGCTGCGACGATGTTCGTCCCCGCACCGACGGCGTCGCCGTTCACCTTCGCGATTACAGGGAACGGAGCTGTCAGCATCGTTTCGACGACCGTATTGAGCGTCGACTGGACGCGATCGTAGGACTCGTGTGGTGTCTCCTCTCGTTCGGCCATCGACTGGATGTCGCCGCCGGCGCTGAACGCGTCGCCGTCTCCCGTCAGCACCACGGCGCGAGCGTCAGCCTCGGCCGCCGCTTCCAGTCCGTCGACGAGTTCTCTTGCCGCCGTCGGGGAGAAGGCGTTCTTTGTCTCGGGTCGGTCAAACGTAAGAGTGTGGACGCGGTCAGCTGTCTCGACTCGAACCATACTGACTCTCTCGGTCGACGGGCGTATAAATCCAGCCGGAGCCCACACTTTTTAGTCATCTATCCGCTTCGATAGTGTATGACCGATGCGTACGTAATCGGTGCTGGACAGTCAGACTTCGGTTCGTTTCCGTCGGAGACGTACCGTTCGTTGTTCGACGACGCGTTCGACGAGGCACTCGAGAGTACCGGGGGTGACTTCGACACTAACCGTATCGACGAGGCGTTCCTCGGCACACTCGGCGTCGGCGGTCGGCAGTTGGGGCTGAGCGGCCCGGCCGTGACCGAACATCTCGGGCTGCACGGCATCCCCACGACGCGCGTCGAGAACGCCTGTGCCGCCTCGGGGTATGCGCTCCGACAAGCGGTGATGGCCGTCCGGTCCGGGATGGCGGACGTCGCGCTCGCGGGCGGGTACGAGGTGATGACCGACATGAGTTCCGACCACACGAAGTGGTGGCTCGGCGTGAGCGGCGAGACAGAGTGGGAACGGCTCTCCGGAACCACGTTTGCGGGCGTCTATGCCCAGATGGCGAGCGCTTACATGCGCGAGTATGGTGCCGAGAAAGAGGACCTCTCCCGTGTCGCCGTCAAAAACCACGCCAACGGGGCGCAGAACCCGCACGCGCAACTCGGCTTCGAATGTACATTGGAGGACGCGATGAACGCACCGGACGTGGCCGCGCCGCTGAACCTCTATCACTGTTGTCCGACGACTGACGGGGCGAGTGCCGTCATCGTCGCCAACGAGTCGGTCGCACACGAACTCTCTGACGACCCGATTCGCGTCGCGGGGGTGGGGGCGGCCAGCGGTCGCGTCGGACTGTTCCAGCGCGACTCGCTGACGAGCATCCCGGCGTCACAGACGGCTGCCGACAGAGCGTACGAAGAGGCGGACATCTCGCCGGAGGACCTCGACTTCGCGGAGGTACACGACTGTTTCGCCATCGCCGAACTCGTCGCCTACGAGGACCTCGGGTTCTGTGAGCGCGGCGAGGCACCCCGACTCCTCCGCGACGGTGTCACAGACGCCGACGGAGAACTCCCAGTCAACACCTCCGGCGGCCTCAAGTCAAAAGGTCACCCCATCGGCGCGACGGGAACCGGACAGGTCGTCGAGGCGTTTGCCCAACTCCGAGGTGAGGCCCACGTCCAGACTGACGACCCAAAGGTCGGGCTCACCCACAACGTCGGTGGCTCCGGCGGTGGTGTCACCGTCCACGTGCTCGAGCGGGTCGACGGAGGTGCGCGATGAGTTCGAACCGCGGCATCGTCGCGACGGGCGTGTACGTCCCGCGGCAGCGGCTCTCCGGCGACGAAATCGAGGCCGCGTGGGGCACCTCCGCACCGGTATCGCGGGTGGCGGTGCCAGCGGCTGACGAGGATACGCTCACGATGGCTGTCGCTGCCGGTCGAGACGCCCTTGAGGGCAGCGACGTCCCTGCTAACAATGTTGGACACGTCGCACTCGCGACGACGACCCCACCGCTCGACGAGGGAGAGTTCGCACCGCAAGCCGCAGCGGCACTCGGTCTCGCCGCAGATTGCCGTCTCGAAACGGCGACACAGAGTACTGCGGCTGGTGCAGATGCACTATGCTCGGCAGCGATGGCGGATGTCCCCGCGCTTGCCATCGTCGCTGACGCCCCAGCGGGAGACGCCGCCGAAGTGGGCCAGCGCGTCGGGGCCGGGGCTGCCGCGTTCCTGTTCGCCGACGACGGGGCCGTAACGCTCCTCGACACGGCGACGCGCTCTCGTGACGCGCCCGGAATTCGGTTCCGCGAGCGAGGTAGCGAGACCGTCGCCGAACCGGGCATCACGACCTACGAACGCGAGGCGATTCGCGACCTCGTCGCCACGTCAGTCGAGGCACTTGACGTCGACCCAGACGCAGTGACCGGCGCGAGTTTCTACCAGCCGACGGGAGATATCCCTCACCGAATCGCACGAGCCTTGCCGTACGGCGGTGAGGTTGTCAGCCGCGGCACGGTCGTCGACGACGTCGGCGATGCCGGAACTGCGACGACGGCACTCGGCCTACTGGCGGCCTTGGAGTCGAGCGACCCCAGTTCCGTGACTGTCGCAGGGTTCTTCGGCAGTGGGGCGACGGCTACTGCACTTGCCTTTGCAACCCAGGAGTCGGTCACGACGGGTGTCGCCGATGTACTCGACGCCGGAACGGACGTCTCGTACACGACCGCGCTGCGCGAGCGGGGAACGCTCGGGGAGACGGACGTCGCGGGCGGCGGTGCCCACGTCAGCCTCCCCTCGTGGCAGCGGACGGTTCCCCAGCGGTACCGACTCGTGGCTGGGCAGTGCCCCGACTGCGGGGCGATCGCGTTCCCACCGGAGGGTGCCTGCCCTCGTTGCCACGAGCGGGTCACGTTCACGGACGTCGAACTCCCCCGAACCGGTGACGTCGTCGCCGTGACGACGATCGGACAGGGTGGTGCACCACCGGAGTTCGTCGAATTCCAGCGCCGTGACGGCCCGTTCGCCGTTGCTATCGTCGAGATCAGGGTAGACAGCGAAACGGTACGGTTCCCCGTGCAGTTGACTGACTGCGACCCGGATGGGGTGTCCGTCGGTGACCGAGTCGTCGGGCAGTTCCGTCGTATCTACAGTACAGAGGGTGTCACCCGCTACGGGCTGAAGTTCACTCCCGAGTGAGGCAGATCGACGGGTCATCTTGCCGTCGCCGACCGCTCGTCTGTTGCCCCGATCGTGTCGGTCGCGTCGTCCTCCGAGTCGCTCGCATCGACCCGCCGTACCGCCGACTCGGCAACGTGTTTGCTGACTGGGACCGCAAGGGGAGTCGATATCAGTCCGTGTTCAAACCGACTTTTCGCCGGTACGAAAGTACCCAATTCTGTATTAAAGTCAATATCTGACTGTATGCTCAAGTCTTTTGCGCGGACATTCGTCTCTTTGTCCATGCGCGGCGACGGTCCCGAACGTCCCCTTTCCGAAGACGATACGTGAGCCGTGATTGTGCGAGACTGTCGCCAGCACCGGTCCGTCGACTGAACAGTTCGAACTTCCACCTATGTCCCACCAATCACCACAACAGGCAAATTCACGCAGACGAGCAGACGAAGCGAGTGACAAGCAGTCGACCCCGCAGACATGTCCAGAGTGCGAGTCGGAGTCAATCGCCCAGGACGGCGAAGAACTGCTCTGTGAAGATTGTGGACTCGTGCTCGAAGAGCAGGCGATCGATCACGGACCGGAATGGCGCGCGTACAATCCTCAAGAGCGTGACTCGCGATCCCGGGTCGGCGCGCCGATGACACAGACGATGCATGATAAAGGATTGACGACAACCATCGGGTGGAAAGATAAGGATGCCTATGGGAAGTCACTGTCTGCGCGGAAACGCGAGCAGATGAGCCGGTTGCGTACGTGGCAACGGCGGACACGAGCGAAGGGTGCCGCCGAGCGCAACCTTCAGTTCGCGCTCTCGGAGATGGACCGGATGGCCTCGGCGCTCGGTGTGCCGCGTTCGACGCGCGAAGTCGCCTCGGTCATTTATCGCCGGGCCCTTGATGAGGACTTGATTCGCGGGCGCTCCATCGAAGGCGTCGTGACGGGGTGTCTCTATGCCGCTTGTCGGCAGGAACACATTCCTCGTAGTCTTGACGAAGTCGCGGACGTGTCACGCGTCTCCTACAAGGAGATTGGCCGTACCTACCGTTACGTCGCACAGGAGTTAAGCCTGGAAATGGAACCCGTCGACCCCAAAGAGTACGTGCCACGGTTTGCGTCCGAGCTGGAGGTTCCCGAGGAAGTTGAACAGAAGGCCAATGAGATTATCGACATCTCCATGGCTCAAGGGTTGTTATCGGGGAAGTCACCGACCGGGTTCGCGGCCGCAGCGCTCTACGCGGCGGGACTCCTGTGTAACAGAAAGCGGACACAGAAAGAAGTAGCCGAGGCTGCACAGGTGACCACGGTGACGATTCGGCTGCGATATCAAGAGCAACTCGAAGCGATGGGGACTCGCTGACTGTCACCGGGTGATCCCACTCCACCGAGCCGAGAGATTTATTAGCATATCTCACACCCACTCATACTGTGCAAACTATCGACACACACAACGTTCGGTTCGGCGAACTCGCCGGCCCGCTCGTCAACGGTGCACGGTTCTTCGACTGGGAACTCATCTCGACACAGGTCATCACAGAGGCATTCGACCACGCCTTCGAAGACATCGTCGACGTGGGGGGTATCCCGTACGCGCCCGTCGTTGCAGCGACGACCATCCATCGCTACCCTGGATTTCGGGATATAGTGACAGTCGAGACGACGCCGATATCGGTCGGTAAGAGTAGCGTCGAGTTACTCTACGAGATGATTGACGGAGACGGTGATCCACTTGCGACAGCGCGGCTCACGCACGTCACTATCGCTCCGGAGGGAGGTGCACAGCCCCTACCTGAGGAGACCCGGGAAGCGTTCCGCGACGCACTCGAAGATGCCGATCCCGATGTCGGCCCGCAAGAGTCGAACGCGGAAGGTTCGTGGCCGTCCTTCACAGAGTCGTTCGACATCCGCGGTCCGCACGTCGAGGGATCGGAACTCGCGTACTTCGAAGAGTACCCACGATTCGCCGACGTCGCACTTGAGCGCTTTCTCGAATCAAAAGACACGAGTCTCGACACGCTGAATGGGGACCGACAACCGTTCCGTCTGCGCAACTGCCGCTGGGAGTTCGTCTCTCCTGTCCAGTACGAGTCAACCCTCACTGTCGAGTCGGACATCCGCGCTGCCACCCAAAATACTCTCAGAATCAAGCATCTGTTCAAGAGCGACAATCGAGTCTGTATTGAGGGTGTCACCGAGTACGGTAGTTTCGACAAGTCGGGGGCTCCAACTTCGTTCACTCCTGGGATGCGCGCGCTGTTCACTGAAGGGTGACCTGCTAGACTCGCGATTTTGAGAGCCAAAGATTCCGGTCAGATAATGTATCCTCTACAATGAGGAATACTTAGGCTCCACTGACGGAGTGCGAACAGGCTTTCGAGCCATCCGAGACAGAGTCGACGAGTGAGAGACAACTGTCGACGTGACACTGCCGCCAACGTGGTACTACGGCTGAGTTCGACGAGGAGGACGCAGCACATTTCGTTCATTAACTGCTCTCGAAGGAGCATATAGACGTACTTCGTGACGAAGTGACTAGTATATAGTGAGTAAGATGCCCGAGATTACCACACCACGCGATTCACCTCTCTGATCAAGTTGGGCAGCTCGTACCGGAAGGGTGTTTTTATAGGGATTCGCGGAAGTGTTGATGTTCTCTGAGGACGCAATTACTTTGTGACTGTCGAAGACCAGAAATCAGTTGGTGTGAAAACAGTGTCAGCCCAGCTAGTCGATTCATCCCACGAACGACAATGGAGGTACTTGACATCACATAGATGCAAGGGGAAGCCTACGGACGAACTACACCGAGCCTCAAACCAGATTCTCGAAGAAGCCCACGAGTCCGGATGCACACATATCGCGTTCGAGAATCTAACCGATATTCGCAAGCGGAGGGCGGGTGCAAAGCGAAAGGAAATTCCACGTATGGGCGTTCCGACGCCTCTACCAGTACGTTGAGTACAAAGCCGAGATGTCCGGTGTCGTGGTCAAGCAAGTGAGCCTGCGTACACGTCTCGTCGGTGTTCGTCGCGTGGGTTTACGCTCGAATCGACGGTCGAAACACCGTTCGGGTGTCAGAAGTGTGAGTGCGAACTGAACGCGGACTACAACGCGAGCAAGAACATCGCTCGCGAACTGTTGAAGAAACCCCACTCGGGGCAGAAGTCTTCGGGTGGAGGCGCACCCTGTCGGTGTGTGCTAACGTCAGGGACGCTGAACCTGAGCGGCGATTTCCACGCTTCCGTCGAATCGACGGCAGAAGGGAAGTCCACTGACAAGCTAACGACTGAAGTCGTGGGTTACTGACAATGTGTATTGGCACCGTGACTCAAATAACTGATATAGTTCTAGAACATTGTTAGCGTGTAACGGCTTTCCAGCAGTATACACTGCCCATATTGCCGGTCCCCAGTCTGATGTATACCACAGAAATCACTACTGAGAGTCCAGCACTGTACAACGCGTTGAACGCTGCGCCTTCCATGCGCGTCGAATACGTCGACGATCGGATGGTCCCGGACGGACCAATCAAACTAATTGTGTGGGCCAGTGGAGGTGACTTCAGCGAGTTTGAACGCGCTCTTAACAACGACCCAACAATTGGAGGGGTCAGGACACTCACCATCGAAGAGACTCGCCGCTTGTATCGGATTAATTATTCCCCAGAAGGCGAATGTGAGTCCTTAACGACAGTGATCACTGACCTCGATGCGACAATTATTGATGCTGTCGTGACAGTCAGTGGACTCTGGATGAAAATTCAGTTCCCTGATCAAGAAGCGGTCAGAACGTTCGCAAACTGGTTTCAGCAACACCAACAAACATTTGCTGTCGAATCCGTTTACGAAGAAACTGAGTTAACACGAGGCTCTGCGGTCAATCTCACCGATCCCCAACGTGGGGCACTCGCTCTCTCGCATGAATGGGGATATTTTGAGATTCCCCGCGAAACGACCGCTACAGAACTTGCATCAGAATTAGATATCTCAGCACAAGCGTTCTCTGAGCGAATCCGCCGTGGAACAAGTACAATCCTTGAGCAGCTTGAATTATCATCTTCTCTGATACCTCGACGATGACAATGGATTGGACTAAAAGATGCTGTGTAGTCACCTATAGTAACCGGATTCAACACTGATTCCATACGAGACAGCCTCTTCGCCATCCATGTTCGGTCAAGGCCGTGAGTGGTGAATAGACGAGTCTTAAGCTCTAACATCACCACAGCCAAGTGGCACAGATTCTGCATTTGGATTTCTACAAACCACCAATTGGAAAACATTTGTAGTCGCTCGCAGATTACATCGTGTCTGTGTACCGTTTACTCAAGAGGTTGGGTACGTAGCTAATGGGTCTTGGCGACACAGGCAACGCATATCCTCGGAGAATAGATTTGATGCACGCATTTATTCAAGCCGAATAGAAATTAACCAATCTTGTAGAACGTCCTGTGGACTCTCATTGGCGAAAAGATAGAGATAGACCGCTTACGTCCAAGTCCTAACTTGTCGAATGTGCGTGCGGTGCTCCGCTAATCGTGATTTTGTGAGCGGCGTTACGGTATTGTCTGAATATATTGAGAGCCCAGTTCACTGCCGAATCAGAATCGTTAGCAAGAGTCCCGCGAAGTCCCCCACCATCTCGGTAGACGCAGAGCCAGACCATCTTATCATCAACAATAATGAGTCCGAACGGAAGTTCATCATCGATTTGCCACAGAGCGCAGTTATCTGATGCAGCGACGGGGGTGAACTGTTCAGCGTACGTGACTGTAAGCGCCGAAATGATCTGCTCCTCTAGGATGAGTTCAACCGTAAGGTTTCGCTCCATAATCTGCTCGTGGAAAAAGTCAACGTAACTCGGCAATACAACAGGTGAGTAGCCTTTCACGCAGTCAGCCGATCTCACCGCCTCTTTGATTTGTTTGAATGGTCCCTGTGGTGTCTGTCTCTTGGACAGAGTGACTTCTCCACCCCCCAGCAGTTGCATGTCAAGCTGAGTGTCGGCTGGGAGATTCGCGGATAATTCTATCGCCTTTGAGAGGTGGGTGTACGACCCTGTGAGGTTCTGGTATTGCTGATAAGCGAGCTTGCCGTGTAGTGTGAGTCCAAAGCTGCCGTTGTGAGTTTGGATCATGCCCATCTCTGTGAGTTCGCAAAACGCGCGATTCACTGTCGATCGCGAGATGTTCAGTTCGTCTTCGATATCTCGTTTATCGTCAACTCCCTCTATGAGAGATCCAAGGATCGCTTCTCGTTTCGTGACTGTTTCAAGGATACTAGAGGGGTGAGAGTCGCCCATTGGCCGATATTAACGAAACATGGCAGTTGGATAAAACTTACTACTGAATCAAACTGAAGTATCCCGCGCGTTGCTATTCATATACTGAGTTGTTAATCACACCCTGCATAGTCAATCATATCTTACGCCCCTAATCATCCAGTAATAACACTATCTTCCCAGATTATCGTTCACTTGGGTAGCAACCCATGACACGCGAAAGCAACGCAGACAGTAAAAGTATCAGTCGTCGAAACGCATTAAAAAAGACCGGAGCAGTTGCATCTGCCCTAGCGATTGGTGCATTGCCTGTTCGGGGTGCGGGGGACGATATGGTACAGCTCCCGAAGTACGTGTCCGGTGGCGAAGCTGTTGAATACTTCAGCGTACCCAGAGAGTGGAACGAGCATCGAAAGATCGCGAAGAGCGTCCAAGGTGAGGTCATCAATAAGTACACTGATGATACAGGAATTTACGGAGTCGGTCTCACACGGTCACCGAAGACGTACGGTGGTAAGAACGGGCTGGGTGTTGAACTGATCGTCGACGAAACGTTTGAGAACCTCGCTATTCCTGCTGAGGTTGACGGTATTCCGATCACACTAGAGGTTGGCGAACCGGGCCAGCTAGGTGGGTGTTCTATCTCTAGTGGGACTGCTAATTGCGTCAATAAAGAAGGGGATACAACAGTGAATCCCGCCGAGCGTGTATCCGGAGCCAATTCCGCTGGGACAGCAGCCATGCAGATGGGCGGCGGCAGCAACCAGTATCTGCTAACTTGTGCCCACCTCTTCAGAGACAGCTGCACTAACAATGTGAACGGCAAATCAGCATATACTGCTGACGGCGACAAGATCGGCGAGGTATCGGATTCGAACTCCGTTGACGACTGGGCCGTTATCGACTTGGGCAACGGGAGCACCAGCACTCAGATCGACGACAACGCTAATTATCCGACCTGCACAGATGCGGTATCGGAAGCTACTCTCCAAAACTGGGAATCTCAAAGCAAAAGCAGCCGACCATGCCTCTACCAGATGGGGTGTACAACCGGCAAGACGACTGGAAGACTCAAGTACGCCAACTTCGCAGAAACGACATTCAATGGCTGTGTCGACTACAACGATGATGGGAGTGCTGATGGGGTATACACGTACTGCGGCTTCGGACAAGGCGATTCCGGAGGCCCGACGTGGCATATGGATGGTGGAAACGCCCACCTCGTGAGTACTACGGCCCTCTATCACGGATACTCTGGATCTGTCTGTGGTGGCAATGACTTCGGACCAGACTCGTCTGGTATGGGAGCATACGCTATCGAGGACGTGACCGGCTATTCGGTCCCTTAACCACCTTCCCCGCTTTGTGGCACTGTGGAAGCTCTATACTGGCTAAGGGCTTTAGATTCGGTGGAAAGTATTAAAATAGATGGTCGAATCCAGCACGAAAACTCCGTAAGCTGGTTGACTTCCCACACTTAACCGTCGGATATCGTTCCGAGAACTCCTTGTTTGAAGCCCCTATGGAAATCTCGAATTCGGTCCTTACAGTAGACAGTAGTGTAACTTCTTCATTTAGAATCAACCAGAAAAAAGGGCCTGAGTGGGTTCAGTACAGAGAAAGAATTGAATCAACTGGCCGTGTTACCAACTACTGGTAACAATGGTCAGTAGAGACTATTCCGTACCAAAAATCCGTCTCATATTCATTCTCCGGACAGTTTAGTCAACCTGCGACTTTTTGTTTTCGGCGGTATTCCAGTCCCCCCGATAAACTCGCAAGAGCAACCACACCGACCCAGAGTAGAATGTACAGAGCGAACGGCGTCGGAATAGCAGACGGTGCACTAACTGGCCCTGCCAGCCACGACCCGAAGCCTGAAAGCAGCAGAGATAAAGCAACGATTATCGCGGGCGACATTACCTTCTCACCTATGTAAAACACAACTGGGACGAACCCAAGGAGGAACATTCCAAGTATAATATACGCTCCGTTGAGTGGTTTAGTCATAAACATCGCCCATAGATCATCGAACCAAATATTCCATAGAGCTATAGCAAGACCTGCGTGAACAAGCCCACCGACCAAACCGCCGATTATCGAGTTCCTTGTTACGATCGAGTGTGTTGAGATCCGTGCCATACTCCTCAGTTGACTACCCAGACCCTTAATACGATGCTTGGCTCAAAACGAGTTTTGAATGACTCGGATACTGGTGGTCTATTGGGTCCGAATCCACCATAGGAAAAATAGTCCGAGGATAAATAATCCGCCGAGAAGGAACTCTAATCCTGGGAAAGATAGTAGGTCGATAATGGTTGTTCCATCGCCTGCTCCACCGGGCCGTCCAAATGCCTGAAAGATGAATAGGAACGCAGAGACGAGAGATAACAGTGTGGTCGCGCCAACGAGTCGCTTGAGTAGATTACGGAAGCCGGTTGTCCGTTTCTCGGTGCCGACAAACATGACTACAGGGTTGTCTGCGGGTGCATACACATTCATTTCTTTTCCTTTCTCAGAGTAACGTGTGTCAGCTACTTGTACCAATCCTATGTCATGAAGGCGATCGAGGTGGTAACTCACGTTCTGAACAGATAAGTCAAGTCGGGTAGCAAGTTCGGATGGAGGGGCTGGCTCGTCATAGATTGAGGATAGAATATGCCGAGCCGTATCTGATGACAGGGCATCGAATACATCTGCGGTCTCATCTTCATCGATCCCAAGAATCTGTATCTCGCCCTTTTGTTTAGCAGCCAAGTCATCGGTAGAGGGTAACAGAGACATAATGTCTATACTCACCCCCATCGTTATAAGTTCAAGGTGATTTCTCTAGAGAATTTTGCGACACGACCAACCGATTGGACTCTGCCATGAGAGTAATAATCGGAGCCATGTTTCCCTTCATCAACCCGCAACAGCAACCCTCTCAGCTGTCGTTTGATTCAGACTCATCATTGTCTCGATTAACGGAGGTCAGATCTTCTTCCATTCGCTTGTACGTTGCTTCCTTCAGCTCCTCTTCAGACGGTTTCTCAAACTGTGTGTCTAAGTATTCGAACTCTTCTTGTGAATAGTCGGCGCTCAGTCCGGGCTTCGCATCCTGAACGAGAACCGTTCGGTCGCGGTTCACCTTTCCAAGGAACTCCTCGAGCTTTGCGTCCAACTCGCGTTGGACCCGTCGCCGTGCCCGTATCTTCCGGTGAAAATCGGTCTTCTCCGCCCAGTCGTACACTCGTTTCCCGAGCTTCGTGAGCACGTATCGCTTCTGTGTACCGTGGTCGGTTGGTCGGTGCTTGATTTCGATGAGGTCGGCCTCCCGTCCGTCGGTCAATCGATTCGACACCGTCGACGTACTCGCTAGAACACCACCCTCTAGGTCTTGAAACGTCGCACTCCCGCGACCGATCTCGATGAGGATTTCCGACCCGCCTGTGCTCCGAAGAAACGACTCTACCGCATTCTTACTCATGGTTCGACCCATTCGCCAGCAAGATATAAATCGAACCAATTATTGAATCGTTCCAATTCTCAATTCACTCCAACCCCTGAAACAGTCCAATTCTGGATTCAGAGCGTCCTTACCAATTGATGTCCCCGCCACGGATAGGTTTGAACAGATGCAGACGAATGCCCTCCCAATCGAGTTTCGCTCTCATTCAAAGCTATAGTTTTCTGTCTCAGAGATGAATCGCCCACATACTCACTCGAACCGACAGCCCCGTTCGCTCTGGGTAGCTGTGGGTTCATTCAGAGGGTCAGTACGTGGCTGCTGATCCGTCCGGAATTGCGGAGTCAATCGTTATCCATGCGGAGACGCTCTGTAAGCGCGAAGACCACCTCTGGGACGTCATCCGTGAGCTCTCGATTCCCGTCGAACAACTGGAAGACGCACGCGACCAGAACCGCGTCACCTATGGAACTGACGAGATGTTCCGAGCGCTGTTGTTCATGGGGATTCGCGGCATCTCCCAGAACGAACTCGCGGCCAGATTAGGACAGAGTTCGAGTCTCATCAAGAGTTTTCACCTCGATATCACCGATTTCTCGAATACGCCGACGCAGCAACAGCTCTCGTACACACACGCGCAGTTCAGCGAGGACACCCAAGAAGTGCTCAATCGGACGGTTGCTGGCGTGCGACAGGCCGCACTCGACCACGGCGTAATTACCGAAGGACTAGTTCCAACCATTCCAACCGAACCCGAGGAGGCGAACTCGAAGAGCGAGAACGAGTACAAGAAAGAGAAGGCACAGAAGACACTGACGCTCGCTCGGAAACACGTCCTTCCCGAGTTCGACACCCACCGAGCAGCCCACAAGACGTACTCCGACGAGGTAATCCTAGATATGTTCGCGCGGATCTGTGCGAACAAGGGGAGCGCTCATTCTGAATCGGAGTACGGCTGGCTTACAGACGACGACCTCATCTGCGACGACTCGACGTTCTTGCGGGCGATCAAGAAGATAGCTGCTCCAGAGGAGTCGGACGGCCAGCTCACGTTCGAGAATTTCGGGGACAACGACTCAATGCCGAAGATTGACCAGATTCGAGACGCGATTATGACGGCGTTCGACGCCGCGACGGACAACATCATCAACTCGATTCGTGGTGAGGACCCCTTCAGTACTCGTGAGACGGTTGCAGCTATCGACATTACGACTGAGCAGTTCCACGTCTGGCCGTGGGAAAACAAGGAAGCGGGCATCGCCAAGCCAGACTATCCGAAGATGGTGAGCGGGTACAAGAAAGACGGCGAGTACAAGCGTGGATACAAGTACGCGACAATCACCTTAGTCGGAGACCACGCACCGATTGTCCTCGGCATCGAGCCGGTGAAAGAGGATTCTGCGTGGGAGCCGGACGACTCGCCATCGTACTCGAAAGCCGACCTCGTGAGTCGGCTGCTGGACAGCGCCGAGCGGTTCGTCGATCTGGACACGGTGATGTTCGACCGAGGATTCTACGTCAATCGCGTGTACGCGGACGCTCATGAGCGGGGGCTGACGTACCTTTCACCAGTACCGACGTACGAGGATGACTTAACGGCGATTCACGACATTCAGGAACATCCGACGGCGGATGCAGCTGTCAAACACGACGTGCCGCTGGGAATCGACGGTGAGGTTCACCACGAGGCGGAGTTCCTCTACGCGCCGAGCACGAGCGACGATGCTGACGGGAAGTACGCGGTATTCGTGACGAACCAAAACCGTGTGGAACCTGAGGAGATTCGGAGTGTCGTGAACGGGTACAGTCGGCGATGGGACATTGAGAACCAGTACAAGTCGATCAAGAGCTTCATGCCGAAGACGTCGTCGACGGATTACCGGCTTCGCTTCTGCAACTTCGCGCTGTCGACGCTGCTATACAACCTGTGGCGGCTCACAGACTATCTGATCAAGGTCGCGCTTGACGAGCCGATTCGGTCGCCGCCCGTAATCACGGCGAAGACGTTCGTGCGAGCGTTGGGTGATTTCCTGCGTGAGTTCGGGTAACGCTTTTCTCACTCCGGTTTGAGAATCCAGTAGCGGCTGCTCTGTCGATTTTCGCTCGTTTTTTCGATATTCGGAGACCAGTAGGGTCGTGTCTGGTCGCTAAATCAACTTCACCCGGTTTTCGCACCCTGATTTGGCCTACTCATCCGGAAATCAGATAGTCTCGTTTGTAGGCTTATAAGCGCGCCAAGAATGTGAAGTGGTGATAGAAGCCGTTCCGCATTCGTCTCTGGAAATCATCTGCACACAATACCTGCTTGATCTCTTTGTGGAACTGTTTGACGACCCACCGCAGATGCGCCCATGAGACCAGTTGCTCAAGAGACACCTCATCAACTCCCCAGCAAAGCCGGACCTTCAAATTCGGGTCGTTATCGGCTGGGTACTCTTGGGAAAAGAACAGCCAGCCAATAGACGCCTGCGGAGACTGTGACCGCTACGCTGACCACATTCAGCAATTCTGGTGGCACGGTCAGTGCAAGTCGCGTCGTCGAAACAGGAAGCTCCATCAACAGAAGTCCTAACTTCTGGTTAGCAGTCAGAGCTCTTCAAGTCCTGGTCTGTATCAGCAGACGAGTAGGGTGGGATAGTTCACGTCTCTTAGTAAGTGTTGGTATAGTGCATGACTGTTCAGGTGGATAGCTCATGTTTGTCTTGGCTAATTATCTTTTGAGAACGTAACACACGTTCCCATCCCTCTATCAGACCACAATGTCAACCGAAAACGACGACACGATGTCAGATAGTTGTCTTTCAGAATGCCCTCTTTGTGGGGCTGACTGTGGACCTGAAATGAGCCTCCGAGAGCACATCATGGTTAACCACCGGAAGAATGCAATCACAAACGAACTACTGTCCACACTTTCAGACGATTCAATATAGTCTAATGGTAGTTTCATTACATAAGGTGCCTGCTAGAGAAAACAACAAGGACGACGCAAATGCCTCACCACCACAAGACGAAGACGGGAACTACATCTGCGGGAGAAAGTGCAAGGATGGGAGTATTTGCCAACGCACTATCCGTGTCGCGTGGATGCCATGTTATGACCACTTCGGACAACCCGTGCAGATGAATGATGAGGTGAGATGAGGTGCTATCTGATTTTCAGTACGCAATCTCCATCACGTCAATTATGTAATAGTGAAGCGTTCGATCGTATATGCGGTATCACCTTCGCTAGTTGTCCACACTATCAATAACAGCAGAGACAAATGACCAGTATCCTGCCTGAATCAAGCCGACCGAGAAATGTAGAGTAGTGATCATATATTCAGTTACGCTGGAACTGTTCAGAGGAAGTAACTATCACCCACTATTGTGTAGGTCGAAAAATTTACCTTGAACGACACGATAGTGTTCCTTCTCTGAGAGCTACCGACTGTGAACGTCGCAGTTATTGGCACATCCATGACCAAGTTCGGCCAGCGAGACAGCTGGCTCGGCGAGTTGCTCTCGCAAGCAGGTCAGGAGTGTCTCGACGACGCCGGTGTCTCACCCGATACAATCGACCATCTGTACGTCTCGAACATGGCGAGCGGCGAGTTTGAGGGGCAGACAGGCGTGATGAACGCATTAGCTCACGATCTCGGGGTAATGCCAGCCTATAGCCAGCGAATCGACCAGACCTCCTCATCTGGTGGCGCGGGTATCTACCAGGCGTACCAGTCAATTGCATCGGGAGTTAGCGAGATGACGCTGCTGGTCGGTGGTGAGAAGATGACCCACAAGACCACTGGTCAAGCAACCGACATTCTCGCCTCCTGTACCCATCCTGAGGAGTATAAGCACGGTGTGACGATGCCGTCGTTCGCCGGCCTGACGGCTCGACACTACCTCGAACGGTTCGACGCCCCGCGGGAGTCACTTGCACAGGTCGCCGTCAAGAATCATAAGAACGGCGTCGATAATCCCAATGCGCAGTTCCAAAAGGAAATCGACATCGAGACGGCTCTAGAATCGCCAATCATTGCCGACCCGCTCCGATTGTACGATTTTTGTCCGATCACGGATGGGAGCGCAGCGATGATGTTTACGACTGAAGAGCGAGCGAAAGAGCTTACCGATGAGTACGCTGTCGTCTCCGGTGTTGGCGGCGCGACCGATACCCACGTCGTCCACGAGCGAGACGACCCGACCGTAATGGGCGGTGTTGTTGAGTCGAGTAAGCAAGCCTACGAAATGGCTGATGTCGGGCCTGATGATATCGATGTCGCTGAGCTCCACGACATGTTTACCATCTTGGAATTCCTCCAGTTGGAAGGCATAGGCATCGCAGACCATGGTACTGCCTGGGAGCTGGCGATGGACGGTGTCACTGCGAAAGATGGTAATCTTCCGATTAACACCTCCGGTGGGCTCAAGTCGAAAGGCCACCCGTTGGGGGCAAGCGGCGTTGCACAAGGTGTCGAAATCTACGAGCAGCTCGTGGGCGAGGCTGGTCCGCGGCAAGTAGAGGCTAACACTGCCTTGGCATGTAACGTCGGTGGTTTCGGAAATTGTGTTATCACGACTATCATGGAGACTGCAGAATGACCTTGGAAGCTGGCAAGTGTTCTAACGGACACGTCTCGTATCCAACGCACCCACGTTGTCCGACGTGTGGCGAACCACAAATCGAGACGCTCGACCTTTCGGACCGGACCGGAGAAGTTGTCACGTGGACTCAATCTACGGCGACTCCTCCGGGTGTCCGTCAGCCGAACACGATGGCAATTGTTGAGTTCGAGGTAGACGGTCATGCAGTCCGCGCACTCGGACAGGTAACCACAGACGACGTTACGACCGGTGACGAGGTGGAACCAGTATACGTCGAGGAACTGCGCGACCCCAAGGCAGGAATCAAGGACCCCGAGAGCCAGTCGTGGGACGGCTATCGCTGGAACCCGGTTTGACAGTCTTCCGTATAATCTCTAAAGACGGACTCTCTCCACACCAATCAGAGATACTCTGTCAGTGGTCGTTGCCTCAGATGAACAATATCTCTGAATTCTCGTTCCGCTGCCAGTCGATTATGACGCGATAGTCACCGATGCGAGATTGGGAATATTCCGAACTACGCCGGTGCTTGAGATAGTGGTCGGGAAAGTCAGCAATTGAATGGGTGTCTGTTCGGCGGTAACGATGACGGATGGGGGTGCGACGGTTGTTCGAATTATTATTGAGTATATCGAATGGTTGGAACTTAAAATGGCTCATAAATAAATTTCCCGTGACAGAATTTTACATTGTTTTGATTCACCATTCGATATGCGACATATCGTGACATACTCACAACCAAAATAAAATTTGTACAGCTATTTTTGTGTTCCATTGGTCAAAGGATGATAACAAAACCATCGTGGAGAGTCACATCGGGATTCACACCACGGGTACAAGGCACACGGGATTAGATTGAACAGCCGCCAGGTTATCAAGGCAATATACGGAACCCCCTCAGCGTGATAGCCGGACAAAGATGTGCATCGTAACGGTCTCTCAAAGACGCAAAAATAGTCAATTTCAGACTCTCATCCACCCAAGGTGATATTGCTCACACCGATTTCTGGAGTGGGTTGGTTTCTCGTCGTTCCGCAGCACGGACGAATTAATCCCCTGGATCAATCTGTCCACCCGCTGGCCGATAGATCTCAGGTGTAGGGTACCTAATAAGAGTGCACGGATGTTGTTCATAACAACTTGTATTTTGGCATCCAAAGTCACTGCGATATGTGTCGGCCATTTTGTTGCATGATAGTCAGGACTGGCCTAATACTGATATCTATGCTAGCAAGTCACACTTATTTCACTCGCCATCAAACAACACTAGGACTATGTCTGGACCAGAAAATGATCCGTCCGATAGGGGGGCACAACTTCGTCTCCAATTCACCGACGAGGTTGAGCCTGAGGAGAGCATCATTGAAGCTGACGACGGCCTTGTTGAATGGTTGCGTAATGAATTCGAGAACAAGTTGCGCGTAGTCGGTGTCTATAGTGAGAACACGTTCGAGTTCCTCTATGTCAATCCAGTAGTTCGCGAGCAGTACACACGACAGGAATTTGCTGCAACCGGCGACGAATTTGTTCTGAGTGGCAGACAAGAGGACTCCTACCAGGAACGACTCTACCATCTCGGGAGTTTCGAGTACGAAGTTCGAGGGTTCGAAGAGGGGCAGGTAGTTCGGGTTCCAGTTGACATGCGGAAAGGGCTCATCATCTCTTTCGAAAAATCGGTCAATATCTCTGTCCCCCAGTTCATCGATCAACTGAAGCGCCGCCACGAAATTGCCATCTGTTGATATTTTTCCGCTATAGACGAGTACCTCGACAACCCATTAATGACAGACTCTTAATGGTTCAGAGACAGACCGTTTCACACAGACAGACAGACATAAATTCAGTACCTCACAAAGCATCCTGGGCCAACTGTTTCTGAAGCCTGGGTTCTGTGTCGGATCGGCTGTACTGGCGGTCTCGACGAGCTGCGGCGCGATTTGCTTCCAGAATCGAACTGACTTATTTGTCCTGTGTCCAAATCTCCTTTGCTCGGTGTTCGAGTCGCCGGAGGATCCGAACGCGCTGTTGATTTGCGTTCTCGTAGGCGACACAGGCTCGAAGCGTGGCTATGTCGTGAATAGTCGCGATACCTGCGTCGATGAGGTGGTTGGTTGGTGGTTCGAGACGCTGCTCGGGGGTGAGGCTGGTCGATTCTGTCGATTCAGTTGCTTCGTTTTTCATTGAGTTTCGCCTCCAGCCATTCTGGAGGCGCGAAAAACCAACTCTCTGAGAGCTCTATTCTGCCTCGTCGTCAGGTTAAATATCCCGAACGTCCTCGGTGAGTTAGTGCCTCCGCAAGCGTTCATGCTTTGACCTTGGCCGTCAGTTCGTCTTGGTCTCTCGTCGCCGTTCCACGTTTCAGTTTCACCGTCAACGAGACACCAACGTCACTACGCTCAACGTATTCGGTCTGGGTTGCTTTCTCTCGATTCGATTCCGTCGCTGTTGGGTTGTCGTCAGTCATTGGTTTACTGCGAGAGTTCTCTGTCTCCCGCACCCCTCTGGGGGCGAAAAACTCACTCGGCGCTCACCGAGTCAGCAGGATCGTCATCTCATTAACCAACAGAAACGGCGGTGGTTGCGCTCTGTTGGTTAAGACCATAGTGCCTGTTCTGTTGGGCGATTCTTAGCTCAGTAGTGGACGTCCGCCGGAATAATCCACACCTGCTCGTCGGACTCGAGGACACGATCCAACTGGTCGCGATGGCGAATCGCCCCGCCGTACTCGTCTAGTAATCGAAAACGGCGGCAGTGTCGGGGCCGACGCCGACGAGACGGTCAAACGCTGCATTGCCTCTGGTGGGGGCATCGTCTCGATTCGGTACTTCAACGAGCACGTAGATGAGTAGGTGCATTGTAGTTCTCGGGACGCGATGTGTGTGACGCCCCGCGCACTTCAGGGGCAGAAAGACTCACCAGACTGCGTCTTCGTCACTTGACGATTTCGCTACCGCGGCTCGTAGGGGTTTGTCGGTGTGTCAAGGCGGTAGACATCTTCGGCAGCGTCGAAGTCGTCATCGAACGCGTACAGATATCCGAGCCCTTCAGTTTGCATGTAGGCAACAAGACAGGCATCGACGAACGAGAACGGCTCGTGTCTGCGGAAGAGTGCCTTACCCGTCGCAAACGCATCTGCAGTCAGTGAGCCGACGTGAAAGCGGGTGTTTTCTTCGATGCGGTCGAGAAAGTCTACAGCCGCATCGTGGCCAGCGTGTGTCGTCAGTCCGTTCAGAGTCTCTCCAAGCACATAGTCGATGATTACTCCTTCTGGCAGTGATCCGTCATCGATGCCTCGAACGATTTCGAGCCCGTCAGCATGAGAGCTGTCTCGTCGATACGCAGCTGCAAAGAGGACGGATGTATCGATTACTGCTCGGGGCATTTATTCGACGTTGACACCCCAAGCGTCGTGGTCTGTACTCACGTCGGTTTCGGTGTCGCCATCGTAGCCGTTAAATTCGGCAAAGGTCCCACTTTGTCGTTGAACGACTTCGAGACGAACGCTCCCATCTGTGTCGAGATGCCAGCGAAGATAATCCCCGTCATCGATGTTAAGTTCGCGACGAATCCGAGCAGGAATGTTCGCCTGGTTACCCGATACCTTACTTTCTGCGTCGACTCGATCACTACTCATAGATAGTGCTTGGAGACCAACCGTCAAAAAGGCCTAGTGTGGCGGAACACTACTGTATCATTCCAGCAGCGCTCGCTTCCCGGTTCGATAGCACTCCCGAGCGTGTCATAGAATTCTCCTCATACCTTGAGCATCTCTCGCCCCGGATTGTCTCCTCGTTCGCAGTTGGTGATTGCGATGACCACTCGCAGACACAGTGCCAGAAACACTTGTGCTCGCTCGTGGACGCGGCCTTGACCGCATCGTTCGTTCGCTCTAGCTGTGTCCGGCAGTTGTACATCTCCAAGCGCGTCTTAGAAACAGGAAACCCATCCTCAAGCGCGAGCCATCAGGCGAGCGGTAGGATGGGGTAGTTCACCCGGTTTTGAAGGAGTAATCGAGTGTCGGGGCTGAGTGAGTGAGTTGTCCGATCGAGATGATGTCCACCCCTGTTTCTGCGTAGTTAGTCACATCACCGACGGTGATACCTCCACTTGCCTCTGAAAGAACGTCATCGGGAAGCGGTTCGATCGCTTGTTCAATCTCCGCAGGGCACATATTATCGAGAAGAACGATGTCAGCTCCCGCCTCGACAGCCGTCTGAGCGTCTGCTGGATACTCGACCTCGACTTCAAGCTGTGTAGGGAACGACACGCGGTCGCGGAAATACTCGATAGCGGGTCGCATTCCCATCTCTTCGATGTGATTGTCCTTTATCATCACCATGTGGGAGAGGTCGAGTCGATGGGTGTCGCCGCCACCAGCTACGACGGCACGCTTCTCGATACCACGTAGCCCGGGCGTGGTCTTTCGGGTCGCTGCGATTCGGACTTCGTCGTTCATCTCACGCGCGGCATCAACTGCGGTTCGTGTGAGTGTGGCGATGCCAGAGGCATGACCTGCGAGGTTCACAGCGACGCGTTCTCCGCGCAGCAGATCTCGAGCGGATCCTTCAACTGTGAGGACAGTATCGCCCACTTCGATCCGATCACCATCGTCGGCGTGTGTCTCGACGTCCACGTCTAGATAGTCGAACACAGCGACTGACGCGTCGAGACCCGCGACTACTCCGTCTTCTTTCGCCACGAGACGACCACTCGTCTCACCCGGGACCTGATTCGTCACGTCATGGTGCCCAACGTCTTCGCGAAGCCATTGTTCGATCCTACTCGTCTGAATCATCTGGAGATCACGCCTGCGTTTGATTTATCGTCCGAGATTAGGGTGTGCGTTCCAACGGAGTCCTCGTTTTCGGCAGCACCCCGAGCGACGAGCAGCGCTGTCACGCTTGCGTTCCGCAGTTCGTACAGCGATCGGGACGTCCTAGTCCGGGTATAGGCGTCGACTTCGCCTTTCAGCCGACGCAGACCCGCCTGAGCGCGTGTGAGTTCGTCGGGGTCGCGCCACAACCCAACGTAGTCGTCCATCACGCGCCGGAGCCGAACGAATTTATCGTGGACAAAGGCGCCCGGAAGTTCCGGATCACGGGTCAACAGTTCGGGTGGGTCGATGGGTTGGGCTTCCTTTTCGGCAGCGTCGGATCCAGCTCGAAGTCCCCAGACAAGCCCTTCGAGAAGACTCGTGCTGGCCAGCCGATTCGCACCGTGGACGCCCGTTCGAGCACACTCACCGACGGCATACAGGCGATCGAGTGTGGTTCTCCCATGACCGTCGACGGTGATGCCGCCACAGAGGAAGTGCTCGGCTGGTGCCACCGAAATCCCCGAAGTCCAATCGACAGCATGTTTCGCACATCGCTCTGCAAGGTCCGGGAACTCGTCCTCGAACGGCATCGAACTCACATCGAGGAGTACCTCGCCAGTGCTCTCACGTTCGTGCTGGATAGCTCGGGCGACCACATCACGTGGTGCGAGCTCGGCATCCTTGTGGACAGCGGACATGAATCGTTCTCCTTTCCCATTCCGGAGTACGGCACCTTCTCCACGGACAGCTTCACTAAGCAAGAACGGGTCCTCACCGGCGTAGACTGTCGGATGGAACTGCACGTACTCCATATCAGAGATGTCTGCGCCGGCGAGCGCGGCCATTGCGATTCCATCGCCCGTCGACCCCGGGGGATTCGTCGTTCGAGAGTAGAGATCACCGATCCCTCCCGTTGCGAGGACCGTTGAACCAGCGTAAATCGGAGCAACATCGCCCGAGCGTTCTAACATCGCACCGTGGACCCTCCCCTCGTGACGGATAAGCTCGAGCGCAGCAGTATCGTCGAGAATTGTCACTTCCTCGCGTTCAGCGAGATAGTTTAGGAAGGGGACGTGGATGTGCTTTCCAGTCGAGGCGTCGACGTGGAGAATGCGATCGGTGGAATGGGCTGCCTCACGTGCAAAGTCGAACATCTCACCATTGCTGTCAAAGTCGACCGAAAGCGTCTCCACCAAGACGTCACGGACTGCGTCGTTGGCGTTCTTGACGAGCACCTCGATGGCCGTGTGATCTGCCGTGTGACTGGAGGCTGCTTGGATATCCTCCTCGAAACCAGCGGGGTCGTTACGCGTGACTGCGACGCCACCCTGTGCCCACCACGTCGACGTTCCCTCAGGTTGAGTTGACTTGGTCGCGATTGTCACTGATGCGCCCTCGCGAACAGCACCGAGGG
Source organism: Halogranum amylolyticum (assembly GCF_900110465.1). Taxonomy (GTDB): domain Archaea; phylum Halobacteriota; class Halobacteria; order Halobacteriales; family Haloferacaceae; genus Halogranum; species Halogranum amylolyticum. The sequence continues at coordinate 28,821 of NZ_FODV01000010.1, read as the reverse complement.
CAGCGGCTAATCCAGCGATACCCGACCCAATGACGAGGACATCAGTTGTGCGTGTCTCCATCGTTATATCTCCAGCATACGGTTGAGAGCGACCTGTGCGAGTTCTTTTTCCTGGGGTGCAACTTCGATGACGTTGCGTTCACGTCCGGCGACGAGTTCTTCGAGGACCCACGTGAGGTAATTCGGGTCGATTTGCCGCATCGCGTTGCAGTCCATGCACGCATCACCACATAGTGGAAGCACGTTCACGTCAGGGTGCCACCGCTGAAGGTGGTGGGTGAGGTGAACCTCAGTTCCAATTGCCCAGCTATCGCCGGGAGACGCTGCTTCGATAGTCCGACAGATCTCGGCCGTGCTTCCGGATTTATCGGCTGCTTCGACGACCTCTCGGGGACATTCGGGGTGGACAATGACATTCACGTCCGGATTGTGGGCTCGAATTGCTTCGATGTGTTTGACTTCGAACCGCTCATGTACTTGGCAGTAGCCGTCCCAGAGGATGATATCGTTTTCAACTGCTTTGCTGGCGTCTTTGGAGGCAGGGTCCCACGGATCCCATTCGACGGTCTGGTCTTCCATCCCGAGTCGGTAGGCCGTATTCTCTCCGAGGTGCTTATCGGGGAGAAATAGCACTTTGTCCCCTCGATCGAAAGCCCACTCGAACGCTTTGTGCGCGTTCGAAGAGGTACAGACAAGCCCACCCTGCTCGGCGCAGAATGCCTTCAGATCAGCATACGAATTCATATATGTGATCGGAATGATATCCGCGTCCGTCTCTGCGGTAATCTCGCTCCATGCCGAATCAACTTGGAGCGCCTCTGCCATGCCGGCCATTGGACACGACGCTTCCATGCTCGGGAGAATCACCGTCTGATCGTCTTCGGTGATGATATCCGCTGATTCCGCCATGAACGTGACGCCTCCGAAGACCACGTATTTTGCCTCTGCGTTCGCAGCTTGCTTGCTCAACTGGTACGAATCACCAATAAAATCGGCATGTTCAATGATCTCTTGTCGTTGGTAGTTGTGACCGAGAATCACTACGTCGTTCCCGAGTTCGGCTTTCGCTTGGACGATTCGTTCATTCCGCTCGTCTGCTTCAAGCGTACGGTACGCTGGCGGAAGCTGCTCTAAGCTATCATATTTGAAGAGGCTGAGGTCGGTTTCGAATTCAGCCGTTTCCATTTGTGGCATGGTAACTGGCTCCCTAGTAGCTAGTCATCTATTCTGGCTATTGTATAAAATTTATCTTCAAAGCAAATCGCTGTAGAGGGTCAAGGTACTAAACGCAGTTTCCAAATCAACTTCGTTAGTTATTATCTCATATTGATGGCTCTAGCTGCCGCAGATTGCTCGATGGCTTAAGAGCACGGGAACAATACGCTCAACCCGCTGAGCGCAGATTCAACCGGAGAGGATATCTCTATCATCCAAAAAGACCCCAATAGTGAAATGTTCGTCAGCATTGACGAACAAGACGCATGTCTCGGGGCCGTTCGGGAAATCAACTATCCCCGGTTGCCTGCCGGACGTGGTCGGCAGTAGTGAGACTCAGTAGATTTCTCAAGCAAGTTCAAGTCACGACGATTCACCTTTCGATTGACCCGTTGGATTCCTTCTGAGAGGCCTCCGACCCCTTGGTCGTGAGTTCCTGCAAGTATGTTTGCCCATCTGGTGTAATCTCATAGACGCTGGACGTGGCATGACGCACGTAGCCCTCAGATTGGAGACTATCGCAGTGACGATCGACCATGGATGGATGGTATCCAAGTGTGTCTGCCAGCGCGGGCACGCTCACTGGGCCCTGCTTGTTGAGTTCTGACAAGAGGAGTTGGCGTGCGTAATCCTCCATGCTATTGGTACACAATAACATGAGATAAGTCAATATAGGCGTTGGGGGAAAGACTGGAACACTATTTTACCCACAAAAGAATGATACTGAGGTATGTCATCGATTGATTTGACGCCGAGTCAGCAAACGATACTCACCGCACTCGTCAATCTGCATCGCGAGTCCGAACAGGCTGTCAAAGGCGAAATGATTGCCGAAGAAATCGACCGTAACCCCGGGACTGTCCGAAATCAAATGCAGAGCCTGAAGGCACTGCAACTCGTCGAAGGTGTGCCTGGTCCGAAAGGGGGCTACAAACCGACGGCACTGGCCTACGACGTGCTCGATATCCAAGAGATGGATGAGCCCGCAGTCATCCCACTCCTCCACGAGGGTGAGCGTGTGACAGGCGTGAACGTCGACAGAATTGACCTCTCGAGTGTCCACCACCCCGAAAAATGCCGTGTCGAGGTTCACGTACAGGGCTCGATTCAAGACTTTCACGAGGGTGACACGGTGACAGTTGGCCCGACACCACTCTCGAAGTTGCTTATCGAGGGTCTCGTCGATGGGAAGGACGACACAAGCAACATCCTCATCCTCCGCATTGCGGAGATGACGGCCCCTGCAGAAGAACCAGCTCATTAAACGGATTCAGCTGGATCTCCTGCAGAAGAGCGTAGAGGTTGTATTCAGCAGATAGTCACTCTTTATCTCACTTTTTGGTTGTGAAGCACCAGCGGAATCTCCATGTCCTTCGCAACGCTGGCCACGCTCGTTGAGTAGCATAGATACCCCTTCTTTGTGCTGTCCCTTCTACGAGACACTCCTGACGATATGGTTAGTCTATATCTTACCTTGTTACGGCTCAAAGACGCTTCAAGTAGTGCTTGACCGAGTACGTCCCCATTACTTACTAACCAATTAGTTTTTACCACACAACTGCATACGAGCCACCATGGTGAGAGCAGTAAACCCTCCGCGGACAGATTTTTCGAACCTTGAGATGAGTCTCATTGGCTATATTATCTTCCTACCATTGCTCGTTCTACTCGTTCCCGTTCTCCCGTTCTTGATTGTTCTATGGGTTGGAGAGAAACTCTCAAGTAGTCCCTAAGCATCGGTCTCCAGCCAACAGTGAGTGGACTATTCAGTGCCCAAGTGAACGTCAGAATATGGGTTTACTCCGTTATTTGGATCCCTACAGTCGGAATTTGCCGTTTATCACCTTAACCAAGCACAGATGAGTTCATAAGGTGACCGGCAGTACCTCGAGCGTCTTCTGCGTGCAAGCTACCGCAGAGTGGATATACGAATTGGAGAGCGAATCTCAGCCGTGAGTGAGGTGTGAATTCGATAGCAGGGACACCTTCCTCAGAGCAACTCACCGTCTTTCCACGTCAGTGAATGTTCGCAAGTATCCCACATTCGCTGTCGTCGCAAGCTCCTCAAGCGCTTGGCGTGCTTCGTCTCGTCTCCGTTTGGCATGAGTGCGAAGTTCCTGCTCGTCAAATGCGGGTGGGGCAACTTTGGCCCACTTGGACTCTGGGTCAAGCGCGTGGCGTATCTGTCGTTCCGTACTGAACCCACACCCTACCGTTGCGAGGTCGTCACGGCGAGTACCGTCAACGTCGGCCAGTATCGCCCCGAGAACAGTCGCAGCCGCACCGATGCTGCCAGCCGTCATATCGAAAAACGCACACTGGTCGGATGTCGGTGGTGTCGGCTGCATCTTGATGAGAGTGAACGCTTCCGTTATCGTCTCTGCTACGCTCGACAGCACCTCAAAACAGTCACTGAGCGCGGGATGGTCAATCGACCGAAGCGACGAGTATGCCGAGGTAGAGAGATACTCACCGGCCAACAACGCTGATGTGGGTTCCAGCGTGAACGAGTGTGGTCTATCGTCAGTAAGTTGGATCAAAAGTCTACTGCGGAGGCGGCAGTATCCACGAAGGAGTTCGGTTGCCACCGCAGCGGGAAGAACCATCTCAGGGTCTGTCGTCGACCCACTTGAGTTGTAAGCTCCTATCACGAGCTGACCATACCATCTGTCGTCCGGTTCTTCGACCGTCCTGCGTGCAATTGGTAATCCGTCTTCGTCCGCTGCGCTGAGCACCGTATCGAGTCGAGCGTTGATGCTCTTCCGTCTGAAGATGACCGATTCGTCCATCGTTGTCAGTCTCCTGTCGAGGCCCCGACGCTGGTCTCATCAAGGTCGACCTTGGCTCTCGTCAACTCGCTCGCCCGCCACGCCCCACGCTGGTACCACACGTAGGCGATTATCGCTCCTACGATGTTCGAGATGGCGAACGACAGCCAGACGCCGGTCTCTCCAAGTGGACCGGAAGCAACCCACGCGATCGGGAAGCGGATGACACCGAGCATCAAGACGGAGATCGCTGCTGCGGTCAGGGTTTTCCCAGCACCGCGGAAGCTCCCTGTGAAGGCGCGCATGATGCCGATGAATCCGAACGTCAGTGCAACGTAACGGAGGAACTGCGCAGTGATCTCGACCACGGCGGGGTCTGTGGTGAACAGCCCTGCGACCGACGTTGCAGTGAACCAGACGAAAATTCCGGCTACGGTGAGGACCCCGAAGAGCACCGTCGCTGCGAGTCTGGTTGCCTGTTCAGCCCGGTCCGGTTCGTCTGCACCCATGTTCTGTCCGGTCATCGTTTCGACACCGCGGGCGACGGCAATTGCCGGCAGGAAGACGACAGAGAACACGCGCGTCCCGATTCCGTAAGCAGCGACCACCGTATCGGGAAAGAGCGCAACGATGACTAAGAGTAGGTTCATCGACAGCGCTCGTCCCGTCCCTTCGATAGATGCCGGGAGTCCAATGCGGACGAGTTGTCGAAGATACGCGAGATTGGGCGTCATATCTCTGAGATGAATCTCGACACCGCGATTGCCGCGGAACATGATTGCGAGGCCAACGAGGAGCGCGAGCACACGCGAGAACACGGTCGCGATGGCTGCCCCTCCGATACCGAGTTCCGGGAAACTGATCGTTCCTATCAGCGGTGCGTTCTCGACGATAGTCCACCCGAAGATGAGAAACGGGTCGATGGCGATATTGAGCACGACCGACCCGAACATGACGAGCATCGGGGTGATGGTGTCGCCGTAGCCCCGCATGAGTGCGTTGAAGACGAAGAACCCGAACATGAACGGGAGACCGAGCGAGATGACTTCCATGTACCTTGTCGCCATTGGCAAGGTATCCGGTGAGGCACCGAGCAGTCCGAGGAACCCTTCGACGCCGAAGTAGCCGACCATACCGACGAAGACCGATGCGAGCACAGCAAACGTCATCGTCTGGGAGGCCGCGTACTCCGCCTCTCGTTCCTTGTCAGCGCCCGTGTACTGGGCGACAAGGATGCTGCCGGCGACAGAGAGACCCATCCCGAGAGAGATAAGAAGAAACACCATCGGAAACGCGAAGCTAATTGCCGCCAAAGCATCTGTACTATACTGACCAAGCCAGAACGTGTCTGCGAGGTTGTAGGCTGTTTGAAAGAGGTTTGTGACGACGATCGGCATCGAAAGAAAGAACAGTGGCTTCGCGATACTACCCGATGTCAGGTCAAACTCTTCGGGCCCCTTGAACAACGAACCGATGTGGTTCCGCAGCCCCATCAGCGTGGGTCCCCCGTAGTCTCGGCTGCGAGTAGGTGTGTCTCAACATACCGCGTTATCGGTTCGTAGAGCCGTTCTGATGGGTAGCCGACAGCAACGCGGCGCGTGTGCGCCCCTGTAATTGTCGTCACAAAGAACTCGGCGGCGACAGTCGGGTTGACGTCGTCAGCGAACTCACCTGCGTCGACACCGGCGATGATGATCTCTTGGACTCGCTCGAAGAGGAAGTCATCGAATCTCCTTAGTCGCGCCTGAATCGCGTCGTCGTAGGGCGCCTGTACCTTCACCTCAAGCATCGCCGTCCGCAACTCTTGGCTGGGAGTCGTCTCGTCGTCAGAGAGCACGATGTCGAGGATAGAAAACAGCTGTTCACGCGGTGGTTCGTCCTCAATCGACGTGAGCTGAGTCGTATATTCGTTGTATAGAAACCGGAGGAACTCGCTAAATAGGTTTGCCTTGCTACCGTAATAGTAGTGAACCAGTGATTTGCTTCGCTCCGCCTCAGCAGCGATATCCCCGACTGTGAGATTTGCGTATCCATGCTGGCAAAGGGCGCGATAGGTCGCCTCCAAAATCTCTGTGGTTGGGTCGTCATCCATTAGTCGTTACCCATACTTACTAACTAGTTAGTCAAAAGGCTTCGGACTATGAGGGTATCGCCACCGGGTCCCTTGAGACGCGACAAGCGATACCCGAACCATTTACTCGAGTTTCTCTCTGCATCTCCCAACTACCCGGTCAAAACTGTTATCTGCCTCTCGACAAACTCGTTGTGTAATGACCGACCCCACGGAACGTACCTTCTCGGAGCCGACCGAGGCGATTATGCAGGCTACCTATCGGGCGCTTCGCAACTACGGCTACGCCGATCTGACAATCAAACGGATCGCCGAGGAGTACGGGAAATCGACTGCTGCTATTCACTATTACTACGATACGAAGGATGACCTTCTCGTCGCGTTTCTCGATTACCTCCTTGAGCAGTTCGTCGACTCGATACGTAGCATCGAGACGACGGATCCTGAGCGGCGGCTAGAGATTCTGCTCGACGAACTCCTCGTGACACCCGAGGAAAATCGGGACCTCTTGGTCGCGATACTGGAGATGCGGAGCCAAGCACCATACAAGGAGACGTTCCGAGATCGGTTCCGACAGAACGACGACTACATTCGATATATGCTCAAAGCAGTAATCAACCACGGTATCGACGAAGGCGTGTTCGACGACGTCGACGCCGATCACGTGACGCGTGCGTTGATGACGATCGTCGACGGAGCACGGACGCGAGCGGTCGTACTGGACGACACCGCACTCCCAACGGCCAGACAGACTGCGTCCGAGTACGTCGACGCGATGTTGATGCCGGAGGGCCACGACTGACCTGGTACCACTTGTCTCTTAGAGAGATTCGCCGAGGTGTCGATACACTCTGAGGACGCAATTACGCTCGACGCTCTTCTGTAGGAGATTGTGGATACAGTTCACCTGTTGGTCTAGAATCGAAAAAGGCACGGACACCGCACTTAGCGGTGTCCGATACGAATGATTCCGCTGGATGTATTTAGCTCGGAATCGCTCGTAGTGGACCTGCTTCAACAGGTTTGCTGGCGCGACGGTGGCTCTCGCCGCATTGAGGCGTCTCAAAGGACAATTTGACACAGTATTTCCGTGCCTTCTAGCTACGAGCGAACTCTTCGAGAAATCCGGTCGAGAAGCACTCAAACATACTGCCAAAGCGACTCTCTGAAATCAACAATGTGCTACATATGAGCGTAGTTCGTTAATCCTACTTTCGAGTGGTAACCAGATGTGCCAAATCCGGCGTGAGAAGCTGATACAGACGAAATTGGACGTGAAAACAGGTCTTCGAGCTGAGCCTCCACGGGACAGTGGTGATTGCGGAAAAATCGAGAACCTCACTACACACCGTGTTGCCGTTGTAACTCCGATTCTTACAGGGTATACCGGCTAGTACAGGTAATACTCACCGCACTATTTCCAGCTAATCGAGAGAACAAATTAGGAGCCCGCCGATTTGAGAAGTCGTCTCTTTGAGTTGAAGATGACAATGAGACTGCTAATCGCCATACAGAGCGCGGCAATTAGGGGATTGATGTAACCCGTAATTGCAAGCGGAATGGCAATTGCATTATAGCCTGCTGCCCAGATAAGATTCTGTTTGATGCGTCGTCGTGTCGACTGCGCGAGTTCGAAAATCGTCGAGAGGGATGTAAGCTGATCATCCATGATAACTGCGTCGGCTGCATCAACTGCAATTTCAGTTCCGCTGGCGAGTGCGATGCCAAGATCTGCACTCGCCAACGCAGGTGCATCATTCGTCCCGTCACCGACCATCGTCACCGTACCGCGCTCTCGCAAGCCTCGAACAATCATCTCCTTGGACTCAGGTCGGACGCCAGCGAAGACGTGACCGATCACTGGATGCGCTTCGAACCGCTGGGCCATTCGTTCATCGTCACCCGTGAGGACAACAAGTTCACGATCATCCTCCGATAACTGCGAGATAACTGTTTGCCACTCTTTACGAGGTGTATCCCGAATCGTAATGATTCCTTTAACGGTCTCATCCCACCCGACAGCTGTCGGATGTGCTCCATCCTCGTAAGCGGCCTCGATCGCTTGCTGGATCGCAGACGGAACGATCCAGTCGTCAGCTGTGAACGAATTCGGATGCCCGACAGTCACACGTGTTCCATCAACGAGTGCTGAAACACTGCGGTCGTTACGTTCAAAGTTTGTGACCGTCGATGTGGTGGATGGTGCTGCGTCGTCAATCGCCGCCGCAATTGGATGGTTTGATCGACGTTCGACGGCAGCCGCGCGGGCTAGTACTGTTTCGGTCCGCTCGCCGTATACATCATCGACCGACATCTCACCAGTTGTCAATGTCCCCGTTTTGTCGAAGACAATAATATCGGTCTCGTCGATCTGCTCTAGGACATTCTCGTTGACAACGAGGATTCCCTCGTCGGAGGCATCGCGAGTGCCCGACGTCAGCGCTAACGGCGTCGCAATCCCCAGTGAGCAGGGACAAGAAATAACGAGTACAGAGACGCCAGCCATGATAGCGGTGCTGAGTGAGTTTCCCAAGACCAGCCAGAGACCAGTTGTGCTAACGGCAAGAACAAGAACAAGTGGGACGAACACAACAGCAAAGCGATTGACAATACGTTGGATACCAGAGTCAGAGCTTTGAACGTCCCATAAAAGCTCAACAAGACGATCGATTGTGCTGCTTGCATCTGCTCCGACTTCGACAATCAGTGCATTGTCAGTAAGCACTGTACCGCCGAGAAGATTGTCACCAACGGACTTTGACTGCGGAATCGATTCTCCTGTCACGAGGGCTTCGTCGACAGCACCCGATCCTTCGATGACTGTTCCGTCAACCGGGATTCGTTCACCGGCCTTGACCAGGAGCTGGTCACCAGCTGCACATTCGCTAGTCGAAATCTGTTCGGTAGCTCCGTCCTCAAGCAAGCGCCGAGCTTCGGTAACTCGGGATTTGGTGAGTGCAGATCGATTCCCGAGCGCTTCTTGCTTGACTCTCGATTCGAGATGGTTCCCAATGGTAACCACAACCAACACCATCACAGCGACGTCGAAGTATGGGTCGCGCTGGCCCATGAGATAGCTTCCAAGCGAGTAGAGGTACGCAGCAAGTACGGCAATCGCAATCAAGACGTCCATATTCGGTTGGCCAACTCGAAGGCTCACGTATGCACCACGGAAGATGGGATAGCCAAGTCCAAGCACGATTAGTGTACTCCAGACGGCAAGCGGCCCGAAAACCATCGAAACGATGTTCGATCCGTATAAGAAACTCTCCGGGTAGATACCAAGATACACAGGGTAGATAAACAGAATATAGGGTGCCATGACCGGCATCATGAGGATGGCAGCGATGACTGCCCGATACTTGCTAAATTCGATCCGCTCCTCACTTTCATCGTCTTCCTCGTTCGGGAGCGTTGCGTGGTATCCGAACTGACTAATGATGTCGGTCAGATTGGTTGGCGTGGTTTTTGCTGGGTCGTATGTTACCTGTACCATCTCCGTTGAGTAACTTGCTTGTGCATCGGACACCGCATCGCTCTCGGTTGCAAGGAGTTCGAGAAATCCCTCACAGGTCTTACAATGCATTCCATCGACAGAAAGGTACGCTGTCTCTTGGTCCTCAGGAACCTCGAGTTCGTCGTCACTGGATTCGAGCCGTTGTTGGAGATCCCCGACTGAGAGTTCGGTTTTCTCAGTATCACCCACAAGCTGATAAATCTCGAGACAGCCACGACAACAGAACGTTCCAGCAACGCTCGCGTCAGTAACCGCCTGACTTCGAACCGGGAGGTCACAAAGCGTACACGTAGTCATAGGGGGATAGTGGAGCGAAAGGTGGCTGTTTCAAGTGGTTGGTAAATCGGGATGTCGATCATTGGAAGATTGATGCCGAATCGTGTCGCGCCCATTGCAACCAGCACATATCCCATGCAAACAAATAGAATGCCGAGACCATAGTGCACGATATGTCGTTGCCGGGCGGTAACTGATTGGATAACTGTTCCATAGAGAAAGAGAGTCGGGATTGTTCCGAGACCAAGCGCTGTGAGCGCCACTATCCCGTAGATAGGGGATCCCTGAGCAAAGACGTAGAGAAACGCTGGGTAGAGCAACATACAGGGTAAAAGTCCATGGAGTGCCCCGAGGCCGACGATACCAATGCCATCGACCCACTGATCGATTCGTGACGAAATTGCGGTGTAACTTCGGGCAAAGATAGATCCGATCCCACTTCTCGAGAGGGCTGTTTCAAAGGCTCCTTGGTGATACCCAACGAGACGTGTCGCACCCATGAGGATGACTAGCGTCCCAGTGATGATACCGACACCACCCTGAACCGGGCGTATTACTCCTGCTAGTTCGACGGTTCCATACAGTACGGCTCCAAGAAATCCGAATACCCCGCCGAGAATTGCGTACCCGATGGTTCGCCCGAAATTGAACAGCCCGTGTTGTCGAACTTCGTAGAGTGTGAGCGCTCCATCCCAACTTGCTGTCTTTGCCATTCGCTCTGCATAGGTTGTGACCAATGGACCACACATTCCAATGCAATGAGCACCGCCGAGAAGACCAACGAGAAAGAATGCCAGAAGGTCGAACTCGGTAGGGCTCGTGCCTAAAGGGGAATCAAGTAGCTCGATTAGCCTATTGTTTGGTATGACGTGATTCTGCAACACACTGGTTACAAAGACGTACCCTCCCAAAATGTATTAATTGGTCTGTCTATCGAATCTGCAGTGATTGCCCAGTTATTGAGTCTTCGGGTCGCTCGTCCCTACAACTAACCTCTCAAGCAGGAATTCTTCACATACTCAGAGGCTCACAGTGAGACTCGAGTGGCTGTAGCCACGACCCAGATTCGGCAAAGGAGAGTGGTCGACCTAGTTGACTAATAGAATCGATGGCACTGTCTAGATAAGGAACGAGCAGGTCGAAGAGTAGTGATCTATGCTACTCTCAAACCTGCTCAAAGAGAGTGTAGATACAGCTACGCTTGAATGTTGGCAGCGGGAGCGGACGGCGACGTTAACGAGACGCTCCGTGTCTCGTTCGTATACCAGAATGCAAAGCGTTCTGGGGGATGCCCGTCAGGGCGTTCGCCGTCCACCTCCACGCTGCCGGTTTGCCACTCAAGGCGACAGAAGCGATTCTTCGACTCCTCGGCGTAGAGCGATTATTTCAAGCAATTTCCCAGTGGGTACATCGGTTGGCTGACAGCGTTGCAGACCCGCCGACGTTCCCGAGAGCTTCGCTCTCGTGAGCCAACCAGAACGCACCGCGTTCTGGTGACGGCGCAGCCGAGGCGGGTCGCAGTTGACGAGACCGCTGTCAAAATCAACGGAAAGCGCTCTTGGTTATACGCTGCAACAGACCTCGACACAAAGGTAATCCTTGACGTCGCGTTGTTCGAACGTCACGGGACTGATCTGGCGTTGGTGGGGAATCGAACATGGGTCACCGTTGTGTTAACCAACACAGATTGGTCTTTTCAGGCTACAATGAGATAGGACGTTGGATACCCTGTTTCCCCACCGTCACCTCACCCGTCGATAAGAGGGCTGTCGCATTCCTCCTGAAAAGACCAAGACATCAGTGCCAAAGCTGCGTTGGTTAAGTGAGTCCTGATCCAGCGTTGATTCACTCTTCGAGCAGGGCGAGAATCTCTGTCGACGTTCGACTGATCCGTCCGAGTCGCTCACGGATCACGTCAGCATCGTCTGACTCCCACGTGGCAAGGTAGAACGCCGAGCCACTTGTATCGAGTCCACAGTACCGCCCGACGATGTACGCCACGGCTTCGGCTTCGACCTCGCGTTTTGCCCGCTCGGTGTCGTCGTCGACGTCGAAATGCAACAGCGCGTGCGCGTACTCGTGAACCAACGTCCGTGCAAGGTCGGCTTCGTTTGCTCGGTCCTTGACCTCGACGAGTGGTTGGACGTCGACGAGGCTCAATCGCTGGCAGATACCGCGTGCACTCCCGTGAGACCACTCCTCTTCGGGGACAATTCGGACCGTCACACCAAGTTCATCAGCCGCGTCGGTCAGCTGGGACACGAGATCGCCAGCGTCACCCGTTGCGGCCGTCTCGAGGTCGGGGAGCGGTTCGCCGTCAGTCTGGGAGATGTCGAATACCGGAGCGGGTCTGAATCCGACGAGTCCTCTCGACCACTCCTCGGGTGGTGTTGCGTCGTACTCACAGTCGGTGTTGGCGTGGTAGCTCGGCGAGTTTGCACACTCGGGACACCGCTTGGTGATGATGGGTGCCCAGATCCAGATTGCGCTTTCGCCTTCCTCAACGTGGCGGTCGAACTCTGCTTGCCAGGTTCGATACCCGGCGACGCGACTGGCCTCGGGACACTGCTGCTTGATGAGCAGTGTATTCCGGTAGGAGTAATCGTGGAACTGCCGTTGAACGTCAAGCCACTCCTGAAATTCTGCGCTCGCTTGTGCGTCGTCGACGGAGTCAACAAGGTCGTCAATCCACTGTTCGATGGTACTGTGCATCTCGTCACGTCGGGTGTCGGAGTCATCGAACGACACCACTGCATAGTCACTCGTCGCCATGAATTTCTCGCGAGCACTCCAGTTTTGGAATGCCCCGCACCCTTCGGGGGCAGAAAAACTCGCCGGCGAGCAGCGGTTTCTCAGCCTTCCGCTCAGTGCCTCACTACCTGAGCTCACAACGATGCCGCAGACGAGTCCTCCGTACTGCTAATCACCAAGTTAAGATGAGTGAGCCACAAGATTCTCAGACGAGCGTTACATATGCAAATTCCAGACGACTTACTTTGCCTCTTCAGCGCCCAGGTGGATGAGCAGAGAGGTTCATACGTTCTCGAAGTTCCGAAAGAAGAAGTGACAACAGGCGATGTACAAGTGGGTGATGTTCACCGCGTGGCTATCTTTGCGACTGATACTACTGATGACACTCCGTCAACCCACGAAGCGGTGCAGAATCGGGAGAGCCTCGCACCGGTAGAGAAAGGGGATCAGCGGACCGTCGACATCGAAGACATCGGAGACCAGGGCGATGGCATTGCCCGTACTGACCGTGGATACGTTCTCATCATCCCTGATACTGAACAAGGCGAACGAGTAACTGTCGAGGTCACTGAAGTGAGCGAGTCAGTCGGCTTCGCAGATGTGATTGAGCGAAAGCCCTACTACGAATAACCGAGGCTGGACACCAATCTTGGCGCATAAGAGTGACGAGGGGCGGACAAATACCGCCGGGGGGTGAGTTACCAAACAACCTCGAAATCGGCCCCACTCTGTTGGTTACTCCTCGAACAAGCAGCGAGTGGCCGCCTCGGTACCGACGAGCGTCTGCTGAGTCTCGTCGATATCCGCGAAGAGCGTCGCCTGATTACCCTCGATGAACGGGTCACTTCCGGTCAATCGTCAACGCCAAACTCGGTCGCCGCTGGTTGATCACGTCGCGATTCACGGTCGCGATGATCGACCTCTGCACCGAAGTCCTCGAGTGAGGTTTCGGCGCTCGTTTCGGTCATTTCGAGTTGGCCGTCGTCGCCAAAAGCTGTCTGCCGATGCACCGAGATGTCTGGTCGTTCGCTCATCTGAATCGAGCCTCCAGCCATCTGAGGCTCGAAAAACTCCTCAGAAGACCCGACTGGAACCCGTGGTCACCACGATGGTTCTCTGAGGGGTTGGCAAACAGACGACGTGTTATGTGGGTAAGCGTTTAATCTGCAGCCATGCTCCGCAAGATACTCACAACGATTGGCATTGTCGAACTCTTGGCACCAGAAGCGCTCATCGAGACTGCCGAGCAGGTCGCCCTCGAAGACCCAGACGAGTGCGAGTTGCGGTCCTGGGTTGTCACTGGTGCGCGGGTTGAAGGACTCGCCTTGTTACTGCTTATGTGGGGCAGTGACGCCTCGTATTCGAGATTCAAGAAATTCCTCGGTCTTATCGGGATTCTCGCCTTGAGTTCTCCACATGTCTTTGTGGGCTGTGCAACACCACTTGCGTACACCGACGCAAGCAACTGCAATTGGAAGCCATGGGTGTACGAAGGAACGCGGCTGGTCGGAGTGCTCTACGTGCTGATCGCTCTCAACGAGCTACGGCACGATTGGCTTTCTGACTCAAACTGAGTTATTTTTTGTGTCCGATTTTCGAGCCGTCGGAGAATCCGAATGCGCTGTTGATTTACCTTCTCGTAGGCGACACAGGCTCGAAGCGTCGCTAGTCAATTACAAACTGAAGAACTGAAAAAAGGGTTACACTGGACGGAACAATTGACTACAGCTGTGCATTCAGGTGGGCTTTGAGAAGCGTGCGATGGCACCGTTTCTGATTGGTGTTCTCAAAACAGACTAAGACGAGGCGTTCTTCATCACGAAGCCGGCTCGTAAGTTCGCTGACTGCTTCGCGGGCATCTACGACTTCGGTAAGATACGATTGGTACCGCTTCTCAAACTCCACGTCATCCCAAGCAGCATTATGCGCCCCTTCGTCACACAGCCCTTGCATCTTGAAATCCTCGTGGCGCTGTTTGAATTCGTTGAGGAGGTCTGCTGGGGGGCCGAGTGCTGGATAGTTTTCATCGACTGTTGTTCTGAACCAGCTGGTTGGCCGCCGAACCACACCCACGAGCGTTGCCTCCGTGGGAACGTCCACGAGGTTATGCTGCAGCGCTGCGACGTACGTGTCCTCGAGGAGGTTAGTTGTGGTCATGGTTTCTCTCTTAGTGGTAGGGGGGCTGAGGTAGTCAATCTCCTGGCAAGATGCTGTACACCGGATATGAGGATGCAGGAGTCAATTGCGGGTGTTGATTTCCTTCACGGTGCGATTTGCGAGCTCAGAGAATTCGATTGTGTCTGGTAGGATGTCCACCGTGATGTCATGCCTCCGAACTACACGAGCGGTCGGCGTTCCAATGGCCCCAATAACCGTCTCCGCTACTCCCCGTTGGAGTGCGTGTACATCGTCTTGCTCCGCGGCAATCTCGAAAAAGTGGTCGACCGTTTTCGGTGAGGTAAATAGTATCCCATCCAATTGACCGTCAATTGCAAGCGAGACAGACGGACCAGCCGCTTGTGGTCTCTCCAATTTGTACAACTGCGTTTCATGGACATCTGCACCGGCGGCGTCTAGTCCCTGGATTAATACGTCGCTGCCGTGAGCGCTTCGAGCAATCTCGACAGTCGATCCGTCGACCTCCCCAGCAAGTTCTTCGACGAGACCAGCGGATGTGAATGTCGACGGTACAATATCTACTGACACGCCGTAGGCCCGTAATGCTGATGCGGTGCGTTCGCCGACCGCACACACTGTTGAGTTACCCGGATGCCAGTTTTGTTCGGCAGCTATGTGTACTCCGGTACGGCTTGTGAAAACGTAATAGTCTCCTACTGAAGGTGTCGCTCCGGTCGGTCGTATCGTCAACATGGGGTCTGCCACTGGCGAAGCCCCAAGTGACCGGAGATACCCGACTGCCTCAACGATACGAGTGTCATCAGGTCGGAGAACAGCTACTGTCGGCTTGCACATTTTTGAGAGATTGTGTTGTTGGCCATGTTCGTACTGAACTTCGTGTGTAGTGGTCTGGGCGATTCGTCACTTTCATGATTCTACACTGGTCTGAGTGCAGCCAACCAAGCTAGAATTGGATTAACCGTAATTCGGACTGTGGCTGCACCGAAGCCGAAAGCGATGAGACTTGTCAATAGGACAAATTCGGCGTTAGCATCTTTCACACTCACTAGCAGTGTGAGACACGTAAGTGAGCCAGAGAGGAGACAGATGAGTCCCCCGGTGAGAAAGCATAAAATCGTGAACACGGGATCAGAGAAACTCATCAGCGGGAACGAGGGTGTATAGACCCTAGCGATGTGGAGCGCACTGCCGATACAAAGATAACCGACGAAGCTGATGATTGTTACTGCGCTCCCAGCCGATGACAACCGGAATACTCGGTAAAGCTCTCGCTCAAGTGGGGTCGATGGATGCCACATCTGAAGAGCGGAGGGGTGAGGCATCTGATTACGGCCACAGCCCTCGTGCTTCGTGTGCTTCTGCGATTCGGGACAGTGCAACGATGTAGGCCGCATCACGCCAGGTAACATCGCGCTGTTCGAACTCTTCTCGAACCGCATCCCACGCGGCCTGCATCTCTGCATCGAGTTCGTCGTTTACCCGTTCGAGTGACCACGCTCGCCGATTGATGTCTTGGAGCCACTCGAAGTAGCTCACCGTGACACCACCGGCGTTAGCGAGAATGTCAGGAATTACTGCGATATCTCGCTCTGCAAGAACCGAATCAGCTGCGGACGTAGTCGGACCGTTCGCACCTTCGATGACAAAATCCGCGGCTATCGCCTCCACGTTTTCTTTGGTAATCACGTTTCCGAGGGCGGCGGGAATGAGTACGTCGACATCGAGTGTGAGCAGTTCGTCGTTCGAAATGATGTTCTCGGCGTACTTCGTGACTGCTTCCGGTTCCTCGTCATGTGACGGAACTGATGTCGTCTCGATCCCCTCTGGGTCGTACATTGCACCATTGACATCGCTGATAGCGACGACGGTCGCGCCCCAGTCGTCGAGAAGGCGAGCGGCATTTGCACCGACGCTCCCGTAGCCCTGGACTGCAACCGTCGTCTCTTTGAGCCGTCGGTCGTAGTATTCGCAGACTAGCTGTGTGATAATCGCGACACTCCGCCCGGGAGCTTCTTCACGCCCCTTACTGCCACCGACAACAGGTGGCTTTCCAGTGACAACACCCGGCGTCGTCTCGCCTTTCTGCATTGAGTAGGCATCCATCAACCACGCCATCGTCTGGGGATCCGTTCCCATGTCGGGGGCGGGAATATCTTGATTGGGGCCGATTGATTCACGAAGTTCCTGTGCAAACCGACGAGTGAGCCGTTCCTTTTCGTCTGTGCTCAATTCCTTCGGGTTAACAGCAACACCACCCTTGGCACCCCCAAATGGGAGGTCCATGACGGCACACTTCCAAGTCATCCACATACCGAGCCCAACACACTCATCTCGAGTTACCTCGGGGTGGTATCGGAGTCCACCTTTGAATGGCCCTCTGACGCTATCGTGTTGTGCTCGATAGCCCGTGAACACGTCAACTGTTCCGTCGTCTCGTTTGATTGGAACCGTTACTTCGTGAACCTTTTTTGGATACTTGAGCCGCTCGACGATGCTTGGGTCAATATCTATGTGAATGGCAGCATGACGCAACTGTCGGCGAGCCGTCTCAAGCGCTGATTCCGACCCATCTGATTCTGTATTTGCATCAGAAGACTTGTCGTGAACCGTATGATTTTGGGATACCATGGTTACTCGAGCGGTATCTGTCGATTTCGTATCGGTCCGCTACAGTCGGGACATTGTCCCGGTCTATCTTCTTCGATGACGATGTTTCCACACTGGAAGCATTCGTATGGGGTTTCCTCGTCCGGTTGGGGGTTGACATCTCTCATAGTGGGTTTCCGAGTGCTACGAATCCGGGGCACTCTGGGTCGTTATAATAGGTGTATTAGGGAATATTTGGCAGTTCATTACCAAACCATTTCCTGAGAATTGGGTTTGTTATTTAACCTATTTGCGAGACCCCGCGAGGGAAAGGTTGCTCTCTTCGAAAATCGTTGCAAACAGCTTCCGCTGGACGGTTCGAGCGTGTTTGTAGAACGCAGGCGGGGAGATACCGAGTGTCTCTGCAACGTCTTCCCCCGTACTCTCGCGGGGTGACTCGAAGAACCCACTGTAGTATGCCGTCTGGATCACTTCGAGTTGGCGCTCAGTCAACTTCTCAAGGAACTTCGAGTAGAGGTCGTGTTCTATCGACTGATCAAGCGTCTGCTTCGAACGGAGTTCGACAGTAGAGAATGTCTCACGAACGAGTTGGGTAATCGTTCGGACGTCGATACTGTTCGGAATATCAATGACGAGCGTCGTAGAGGTTGGGTCAGCAGTCGCCTCCCGGAAGATTGCGCCGTGGTCGGCTAACTCCAGAGCAAGAAACGGCTGTGTGAGGCGGAGCCGCAAGACACCGCCGTCCCCTTCGGTACTGATCTGTTGGACGTCATCGATTGCAACCAGCTGCGAGGCGGCTTCTGCAACGTTTTCTAGAGACCCGTCTTTGACGGTGACAAACACGTAGATTCCTTCTGTAGATTGCTGAACACCGCCCTGATACGAGAGTGTGCACGCTCCATCCTGTGCAAGCCGTGAGAGGATGAACGCGGAATCGTCGACTGCGAACTCAACACGCGTTATCGACGTTGTGAGCAACGCATTCTTCCGCTCAATTGCACTGAGAGCAGAGGCGATGGTTTCGCCAAGTTCAGCTAGAACGGCCTTCGTTGTGTCGTCGAACGCGTTTTGAGTCGGCGCGTAGACGGTCAAGACGCCGTGCGTGAGGTCGTTGTAGACGAGGGGAATACTCAATACAGAGAGATAGTCGCGAGCGAGTGCGTCCTTCCGCCACGGCTCGTCGCGGAGCCCAGCAGCGACGTTAGTCACTATCGTCACGTCGCCAGTCGCAGCGGTTTGTCCAGTTGGCTCTGTGTCCGATGCGCTGACAGCGAACGACTGACTATCCAGATATCCTCGTTCGCTACCAGCCCATGCCCGTGGTTCAACGGTGTTGGTCGTCGGGTCGACCGTGCCAATCCAGGCGAATCTGAACCGGTCATCTGCAGTCAACAGCTCACAGACTGTGTAATCGATTTCCTCTCGCGTTTCCGCTTGTACGAGCGCTTGATCGATCTCTCGAATCGTCTCATTGATGCGATTCAGTGCGGTGAGCTGTTCGTTTTGGGCTTGAAGTGTACGATCTTGCTTCCGAAGTCTGGACTCTCGTGTGACCCGGTCGAGAGCTGCTTCAGCAGTTGCGGCGAGAAGATCGGCTAGCTCTCGCGTCACGTCGTCGAAGACGCCAACTTGGTTCGAGCCAGCGATGAACACACCGTGGTTGCCGAGTGGAATGTAAGTTGCACTGCGAAGGTCAGTCGCTCGGTTTGCAAGCCGGTCTGCGTCATGAACATCATCGAAAGACAGCGTTTCGCCCTCAACGAAGCTAAAACTCGGAAGGGTTTCGCCGTCGGCGTGAACGGTAGGAAGCGGTCCGTTCAATTCTCTCATTGTTGCCGAATGAGCTGCGGGTCGAAGGTCGTTAGTATCAGCATCGAAGAGGTAGACTGCACTCGCATCCAAATCGAGGACACCGGGTGTATCATCGACGACGTGTTGGGCAATTTCTTGGTGGGTTTCGGCGTACAGGAAATCACGGGCGGTCCCTTGGAGAGTGGCAAGCGCCTCTTCACGTTGCTTGCGTTTCGTAATATCTCGACAGCTGAAGAGGAGCGTCCCGTCCTGAATCGAGACTTCACGGACGTTGACTAAGAGCGTGTGTTCGTTCCCAGCCTTGTCCGTGGCGGTCGTCTCGATGTTCTTCAGAACGCCCTCGGCTGCCAGTTCGTCACGGTCGAAGAAATCGGCTCCAAGAAGATCGCTAATCTCTCCTTGTTCGTGAATCTCGTCAGCCGTGTAACCGAAGATGAAGTGAACGTTGGGACAGACGTAGGTATACTTGCCGTCTTCGTCCGTGATGAGGACGGTATCGGTCATGTTGTTGAGCGTAACTCGATGGAGCTCCTCTGATTGACGGAGGTCGCGTTCGAGGTCAACACGCTCGGTGATGTCGACGCCTTCGACGACGACTGAAACGAGGTCGCCGTGTTCGTTCTCGACCGGGCGTACGGAGAGATCGATGACACGCGGATTCTCAATGTGTTGCGGTTGTGGAACGACAATATTTCCGAACGTCCCATCAAGTGCGTTCTCCACGATTTGGTGCACTTCCGCTTCAGTTGCATCAGCCTGGGACCACCACGGAAGTGTCCAGAATGGCTCGCCGATGATTGTTTTGATGTCCTCGTCAATCATTCGCCGTGCTGTTTCATTCACACGGGCAAGTGCGCCATTTGGGTCAAGCACCCACGTTGCGGTTCGTGAATCGTTGAAGATTGCGTCGAACTGTCTGGCCCGCTCTCGTTGCGTGGCCGACCGCTGTGCGGATCGGATAGCACGTTCAGTTCGCTCGATGAGCTCGCCAGTCATCTGCTCGGGTGGGTCCGTGAGCGCGATGTAATCGGTGACTCCAGCTTCGATAGCCTCGCTGGCGATAGCCTCACTCCCGGCGGCAGTACCGAGTAACACTGGAAGTGCAGTGGTCTCGTTGCGAATTGCTCTAAGAAGTTCGAGTCCGGTTGCCTCACCAAGCGCGTACTCGGTGATGAGACAGTCCGTGGTGTGCGTCCGAATGACGTCAATTGTCTCTGACTTAGTCCGAACACGTTGTACAGTCGCGTCAGTTCGCGCTTTCAGTGTTGCGGCAAGTTGTGTAATCCAGTCGTTCGTCCCGACGAGCAAAATCGTCGACGAACCCAGGACGGTTGGGGGAGAGTCCATTATTCAAACAGAGAGGAAAAATCAACGCTGTTCTTGATGCCGAGTCGAGCGTGGCTCCAGCTCTGTTGCTGGACCGTGTCGGAATGTGCGTGCATAGATGGTTTGTTAATTAACCACCCGTGGACAAAGATATTTGCTATCTAACCCCTCAAAGTGATGAGAATCGATACGTACTATCGAAACACGAGCCTCGGGATTCAGCACGCTCAAACGCTTCTTCCCGATTTCCGCATTCCGTCTTCCGACCACACTCTCGAAGCATGACTTCCCGACCTACCACTACTCACTCCGACGACTTCACCAGCAACGAACCACAACAGAAGAGCCAGTCGACGTGGAGAATTGTCGCTGGGGCAAGCCTCATCTCGACAGGGTTGGCCGCTTATGAAATTGTCCCTGCCAGTGTTACCCCGCTCATTCGTGAATCGCTGCATATCGGCCCAACAATCGCAGGGTTCCTCGTCGGGATTATGTTCGGTACTGCAGTGATTGCAAGTCTCCCGGTTGGTGCGGTTCTCGATCGGACTGATTCTAGAAACGTCATGGCACTCGCGGTTCTCACACTAATTGTCGCTGGAACGTGGGGCTGGATTGCTGGAAAGCAGGGAGACTACCGGTCTGTAATTGCATCGCGAGCGCTTGGTGGGGTCGCCTACGTCATAGTATGGAACGCTGGCATCGATCTCGTGAGTCAGGCAGCGACCAGCGAAACCCGAGCGACAGCTGTCGGCATCTTCACTGCGAGTGGCCCGATCGGATTTGCGCTTGGTCAAGGAACTGGTCCACTGATTGCTCACCAGTTTGGATGGCCCGCAATCTTTGTTGCGTTTACTGGTCTCACAGTCATTGGTCTTGTCGTGTTCTGGCCGGCAAGTCGAGGGCTTGAGCCGAGTCGGGAAGACGCTCCTTCGGTTCAGGAGTTCGGCGCGGTCCTCCGAAACCGGAAGGTCTGGTCGATTGGGCTGCTTGGCTTTCTCGGCTATTCGCTATACCTGTTCGTGAATAGTTGGGGCGCGTCCTATCTCACCTCTGAGCTTGGACTGTCGCTCGCAGTGAGCGGTCTCTTGGTAGCAGTGTTCCCTGCCATTGGTGTGGTGTCCAGAATCAGCAGTGGGCTCTTATCCGATCGAGTCTTCGGTGGTCGTCGCCAACCTATTGTCCTCGGGTCGTTTGCAGTTTCCGCGCCCCTCGTGCTCTTCTTCACTCGATTTCGGTCACTTCCACTGCTTGTCGCTCTCTTGCTTCTCACCGGCTTTGCGGTTCAGCTAACGCTGGGCCTCTCCTTCACGTACGTTCGAGAGGTCGTTGATTCGCGGGTCGCTGCGACGGCAGTCGCATTCCAAACTAGTGTTGGGTTGGCAGGGGCATTCCTTGCTCCGATTGCAGGCGGTGTTATTGTCGACCTCGCTGGATTCGATACGGCGTTCCTACTCGCTGGGCTCCTCGCTGTTTGTGGCATCGCGGTTGCATGGCGAGCTCCAGAGCCCGGCTACTCGTAGCAAGATTCCCCATTATTCTCCTTGTGTCCGAATCTCCTGTGCCCGCTCTGCGAGTCGCCGGAGAATCCGAGCGCGCTGTTGATTCGCGTTTTCGTAGGCGACACAGGCTCGAAGCGTCGCCATGTCGTGGATGGTCGCGATACCTGCGTCGATGAGGTTGGTGGTCGGTGCCTCGAGACGCTGCTCGGGTGTCAGGCCGGTCGATGCTGTTGATTCGGCTGAGTCGTTGCTCATCTGAGTTTCGCCTCCAGCCATCTGGAGGCGCGAAAAACCAACTCTCTGAGCGCTAACTATCTCCGACAGTGACGGATGGCGACTTCCCACTTCACTTCCTTTCCCACTTCGAGGTGCCCCGAGAGAGGACCTATCTCGATAGACGATGAATAGGCACTATGGCTCACTTGCCACCAGTCGAGAGGAGACTCTCTACGCTATCTCACGTCATCGCTCTCGTTTCCGTTGGCGTTTGCTTTTTCGTGGTGGTTTACCTTTCGGTCACTGCGATCCCATATCTCGGTGTTGGTAATCGACTTCCGCTCACTGTCTCGCGGGTCATTCTGATTGGGTTGCTACTCGTCGCACTCGCTTCCTCATACATAGCTGCGTATGCTGGTGAGCGACTGACAGTCAGCTGGTTACCAATCCTCGCCATGGCAACTGGAATGAGTCTGTTTCTTCTCGTGAACGAACAATTCGGCCTTGACGCAGTCGAAGCAGACCTGCCGATCCAGTACGGGATTCTGTTTTATTTTGTAAGTGCACTCCTGTTGAGCGTCGTAATGTTCCTCCTCGGGAGAGGGACTGCTTGGGTACTATCTAGAGGCGGTTAGCACTTGGATGCGCTCAAAATCAGCCAATTCTCTGAGCGCTCTATTCTGCCTCGGCGTCGGGCTGAATCTGCCGAACGTCTTCGGCGAGGTCGTGCAGATACGCTCTCAGCGTGTCCATATCTTCACGGGCTTCTGCAAGCGTTCGTGCTTTGACTTTGCCGTCAGTTCGTCCTGGTCTCTCGTCGCCGTTCCACGCTTCAGTTTCACCGTTAGTGACACGCCGACGTCGCTACGCTCAACGTATTCCGTCTGAGTTGTTTCCTCTCGATTCGATTCTGTCACTGTTGGGTTGTCGTCAGTCATCGGTTTACGCGAGGATTCTCTGTCCCCCGAACCCCTCTGGGGGTGAACAAATTCACTCAGCGATCACCGAGTCGGTGGGTCCGTCATCGCCTTAACCAACAGAAACGGCAGAGGCCGCACCCTGTTGGTTAAGACCATACGCTCTTATGTAGAACTCAGGAGTGACCCTGTAGCAAGGCAATCGACGACGATTTCGAGAGATGCGCCGACGAGGTTCAACGAGCGAATGAGTCCGAACGTGTGAGCGGCCTGCTCCAAGCCTTGCTTGGACAGGCCGCGGAACTTCCGCAGCCACGGTTTGACCAGTGAGAAGAGACACTCAACCTGGTTGATGTGGACGCCGTCGGCGGAAACGTACCGTTCGTCGTGGACAACGATTCGATGGTCGTACTCCATTCGCCGGTACGCTTGGAGACCGTCGGTCCAGACCTCTCCCAGCGGTTGGGAGAGGTCTTCAGCCTCCTGCATGACCGGCGCTAAGTCCGTCTCAAAGTCGATTCCAAGATGACCGCGAATCACCCGCAGCACGTCGCGGCAGGCCGCGACGAGCGTGATTTGATCACCGTGACGTCCCTTCCATCGTGAGCGCCCCGATCGGGATGACCCGCCGCGGTAACGGCTGTTCCGCGGCGGGTCTTGGCCTTTGTAGCCTGAACACACCGTGCTCGACTCGTCGACTTGCGTTGGTCCCGAGATAGAGTCTTGGAACTGCTCCCAGACGAGGGGGAAGCCGCGCGTGACCGCGGCTTCCACCTCTCGGATCGTGTAGTAGACAGTCTTGTACGCCCTGTCGAGCACAACCGCAATCTGAGAGATACTGAGCAACGTATCCGCATAGAGGAGGTACGCGAGAAGCACCTCACCGCAGGAGAGGTGCTTCTCGTGAAAGGGTGTCCCATAGGTGTAAACCGGTTTGAAATCGCAGTTTCGGCAGATAACGCGATCGGACGATTCCCACGTGTGGATGCTGGGATGGTCGCAGCGAGGACACGTGGTATACTCCCAGAACTCCTTGAGTCGCCGCTCGATGCCGGCATCGAGCGGCTCGGTGTCCAACTCGAACAATCCAATATCGACGAGCTGGCGAAGCATCCCACCGAACGCGGGCTGAGTCTGAGGCATAACCTCAAGTTTTCGGCTCGCTCACCGTAACTACACGGTCGTTCCGCAGCTCTACACAAGAGCGAGACCATAGTGCCTGTTCTGTCGGGTGATTCTTGGCTCAGTAGTGGACGTCCGCCGGGATGATCCACATCTGCTCGTCGGATTCGAGGACACGATCGAGCTGGTCGCGATGGCGGATCGCCCCGCCGTACTCATCGTACAGGAAGAGCGACGGGCCACGGTACGCCCCGAGGTTGTAGCAGGCGTGTCGAGCAAGCTCTTTGTCGCGCATGAATTCCTCAGTAGAGAACTCGTCGACGGCGGCTCGCACTCGTTCGAGATTCCGCTCGAACTCTTCGATCGTTGCGCTCCATCCTCGTTCAAGGAGTTCAGCTCCCTCGTCGGAATCGACCGGGGCCACGACAGGTAGTTCGCCCCACCGTGCCTTTCCGGCGACAGACATTGTCTCGTCGTCAAACGTGACGTAGTAATCGAAGACGGCAGCGGTGTCGGGACCGATGCCGACGAGACGGTCGAACGCTGCGTTACCGCTGGCGAGGGCATCGTCTCGATTCGGTGCTTCAACGAGCGCGTAGATGAGTTGGTGCATTGTGGTTCTCGGGACGCGATGTGTGTGACGCCCCGCACCCTTCGGGGGCATAAAAACGCTCTCCGGTGCGCTCCAGTTCCTCTGTATCTCGTCGCTCTCGGTTACCCCTCAATCAGTGATAGGTTTCTGCGGTCGTGCTGAATAGAGCGCGCAAGTCGGGCACTGGTCATCGAGTTTCTGGTTAGAAGTCAGAGTGATAGATGCGAAATATTGGTATATCCGTTCCACTGTGAATATTGAAGATTCATATTTTCTAAGTCATTTTCTCAAGTTAGAATGAGATTTAAATAGTGTCGTAGTGTTTTTTCATCAATGACGCAAAAGCTCGTCGAATACGCTTCACACCGCGCAGGAGACTATCTACGTGTGGTTGCAACGTATTCAGAATCCTCGTATAGTATTGAGTACGTCCGTGACGACATTCGAAAGAAACACGCAGAGTCGTTCATTCGTCTTGTTGTGCAAGATCTCTGTGAGCAGTCTAAAGACACTGAACGGATGCGACGGACCTTCGGATCGCAGTATGCGACTGTCCACGCCTATCGGAGTAACTGTATTGTCCACGTTCGTTCAAGTCAGGACAGCGACGCTGGGTTGATCATCAGTCTAGACAAAGGTGCAGCGAAGAACCTTCTCGAATTCATCGAAGGGTGTGCATCCAAATGGAGTCAAAGTAGAATCTAGGGATTTTGACCCGACAGTTCGAATACAATTGATAGATGGATGGTATTTTCCACTCCTTGTATTGGTCTGTACAATTACTCCAGGATAAAACAGAGAGTGACGGATTGCTGCATTCACCCTCTAAGTTCAGCACACACCTTCTGTCACCACTTGGAGAAATACACCGATAGCTGCTCGCTTTGTGAGCCGTGAGCCGGTGCTACTCCGGCAGCGTTCGCTTCCCCGTTCGATAGCACTCCCAACAGGGGAACCCGTCGCCAAGGTCTGCACAGTCGCACTCGTCTGACTCCCCAGCGTCGCCGTCGCTTACGACGGTTCCGCCGTCGGCGACCGCCTGCGTTGCAGCGGCATCAAGGAGTGGGGTTCGAATCGCAACTGCGACACGGTGCTTACACGCCGACGAGTACTTCGCGTCGGCTGGACACTCACAAGCTACCGGGACTCCGTCGTCGACGGTGACGTGGTATTCGTGCTCTGCTGGCTCGGCGTGACTGCAGTTTCTGACGCGAATACCACCATCACAAATTTCGAACTCGAATGCCTCATACTGGGCTCGTTTGACGACTCTCCGGGTTGTGTCGAGGTGTGCAAATGCATTCGTCATGGGTCGACGAGGCACCTCTCGAGTGCCCCGCACCCTTCAGGGGGTGGATAAAATCTCCGTGGCGTTTAGCGTTGCAAGAGGTTTGACCTCGAGGACCCCCGTTGACCCCTTGAATGTGTCCACTCCCCACTTCCGCTGAATCGTGAGCTAGTCGGCGCTAGCGGGGGTACTGTCTGCGTCGACGTCGTCGAGAAGCGGGTAGTCGATGTGCATCTCGATTTTGTCGAAGGGGACGACTGGTTGAATCGCTCCACCGGGACCGCCTTCTTCGAGTTCGAGGATGCCGAGTACCTCCAGATGCTTCAGGTCCGCGTGGACATCGGAGACGTCGCGGTCGACGAGTCGGGCTGCCTCACGCATACTTGAGGGGTGCTCTGTGGCGATTGCTTGAATGAGTTCGAGACGAAGTGGGGTGAGGCTCTCGACGAGATCGTCGTAGGACCCAAACTGAAGGACTGCTCGGTCATCTTCCGTCGTTCCCCTGTCAGACTCTGTGTCTTGGACAAACTGCAGGGTGTCCTCACGAAGCTGTGCTCGGTCGCCGACAGTGATGTGAAGTGTCGTCATGGTGGGTTTGCTTGGAGTGGTGATTGTGTTTCAGTACGACCGTGGTGGGCTGCCCCCGATAGCGTCCCAATACTCGTCAGCGCTGGCCCAGAACTCGACGAGGAGTTCTTCCATACCTGGGAATTCAACGTCAGTATCGCCAGCTGCGGTATGAAGTTCGTGGCCTTTGGTATCCTCGTGGGCATTGTCGTATCGGATGAGCGTGAGGTCTTCGAGCGTTCCGAGATGAAGCGTGTACTTCCATCCAGATGGGTAGGCATCCGTATCGGTTGTTCGCCGGATGACGACATTTTCGACGAGTCCGGCTTCGACGTGCGTATAGCGACGCGTTAGTTCCTGGCCCATCCGTTACCTGTTGGGACGGTTCCCAACAGCAAAAGTGTGTTGGGAATAAGCCCAACACACTTCCAGTATACTCGTAGTCACAGTTTCACACTAGCAGTCAGAATCTGTAGGCCGCGACGTCGGTTGATTCACAGACTGGACACAAGTCATCGGTGCTGTTGAGTGTCGTTCCACAGTGACGACACTCGTGGACAACAGTCTCCTCTGTAGCGAACAGACGGGCAACTAGCCGTTTCATTGGCCCACACTCTGCCGTGCGACGCATTTCATTTGACATCCGGTGTTGCCAGGGGCGATACAATGGTTGCTCTTGAGAGGTGTCTGACTGGTGGTGTCTTTCGTTGTCATCGTTTACTCTCGGGACAATTCTCTCTGAGTGCCCCGCACCCTTCGGGGGCGAAAAATCTCTCCGAGGCAACAAATCGGAACCACTCTGCTGTTTAGTTCCATTCACGAGTTTTCTCACCAGAAAGAATTTATATGGAACTCACTTCGCTACTCCTGTCGGCACAATAACTCGCTGACAGTTCGGCCCTCCTCCCCTACCATTCTCTCGAAATTTCTCTGCGCGACCCTACGTCTCTATTCCCGGATTTGACCCAAAGCAGGGTGTTCCACAGAGATTGCACTCCCAGATTGGCTGCCCACTCCACCCGTCGTCAGGATTCTCCTCGAACGCTGAAAACCGATGTATCGTCTCTCGGTCACACTCCCAACATTGTAGTGGCCTCTTCGTTGGTATCTGGTGTTCTTGAGACTCCGAACGCGTCTCCACGGGAGCGTGCTGCAGTGCAATCGCTGGCACGAGCCAGCTGTCGTCGCCTGCGCTCTCGAGGAGCGTCGAGAGTTTCGCTTCATCCTGAACGGCGCTCCCACTCTCGTCGTAGAGGTACGTCGCGTGTTCAGTCGGTGAGCGAGCTGTGCTTCCCCAGGTCGTTCGCTGACGGGCAACTGCAAGCACCTCCGCACCATGCTTCGAAGCAACTCGCAGCGCAGGGGAGAGCGCTGGCCACGCGTCGGTCACCTGGGCGGCAGGCTCCTCGTCGAAGTCGTAGATGAGCTGGCACTCGTCGATGGCGGGGTCGGACCCGTTCGTCGCAAGCAGTCTCGCTGCGGCGGCTCCCTTCGCGACGGCGCCGTAGTACGTCGTCGACTCGACGAACAGGTGCACGACGTGCAGGAGCGACAGCTCGGTATCTGAGTGACGCTGCTCGTCCGATGGATCGAGATGGTGAGTGAGACAGAATCGGCACTTTGGCTGGCCGGGCGGAATCGACGTCCCACAAGAGGGACAGTTGGCCTCTCGTTGTTGAGACTCGGCTAGGTATCCTGCAATGGAACGACTGTTGTTCTGGGCGTCGAAACGAGCATTGAGTTCGTGATCCGGCGTCCGGGTAGCTTCACCCACGGGACGAAGTGCTTCATAGTCGGCGTAGTGGTCAGTCATCGGCTTGTCTCGATTTCATCCGTCCTCGTATTTCAATATCCAGACGACCCCGATGAATCGCACTCGGGTTGCGTTCGGCCACAGAACCACTCGTCTTGTCTGTCGACGCTGACCTCACCTGAATGCACCCTACGTTGATGCGACTTGGACCTCCCCGTCGATTAGCTCAGTAAGTTCTGCACGTCGCGCTCGTAACGTCGTCGGCGTCGTGCCAGCGGCCGCTGCAACCTGTGTCTGTGTCAGCGACTGCCCGTGTTCACGACTGGCGAGATAGAGACAGGCTGCAGCAACCCCAGACGGCTGATAGCCGTTCGTAATGGACGTC
>NZ_FODV01000004.1:86107-438186 GCF_900110465.1 Halogranum amylolyticum | reverse complement strand
GACGTTGCGCAGTTGGTTCGAGAAGCTGTCGTAGACCAACAGCGCCCAGCCGCTGGCGTTGCCCGCGGCGGCCTCGAACTCGCCCTTCCAGGCGTCGTAGGAGCCGAAGTCCTCCTCGATGCGGTCTGCGAGGTCACCCGAAGGCTCGTCGCCACCCTCCGGCGACATGTTCTGCCAGAACAGGTCGTGGAGGATGTGGCCACAGCCGTTGTGGGTGACGTTACGGATCGCACCAGGCGAGGAGCCGAACTCGCCGCTCTCGCGGTTCTGTTCGAGCGTCTCCTCGGCGCTGTTCCAGCCGTTGACGTAGCCCTGATGGTGGGTGTCGTGATGCCACGTCAGCACCTGCTCGGAGATGTGCGGTTCCAGCGCGTCATACTCGTACGGGAGTGGTTCCAGTTCGTAACTCATGATAATTCCTCCGGGCGAAGAGTTGCGCGGAATCCTGTTAAAGCTTGAGGAGACGGCTGTTACCACGCCACACGACCCGCCTCCGTCCGGCGTTATCGTTCTGCCGTGTGGACGTCGAACCGCCGGTCGTACTCGATCTCGGTCGCGACTCGGTCGGCCGTCTCCGCACCGGCGAGTCGCTCGACGAGGTGGAGCGCGAGGTCGAGTCCCGACGTGACACCGCCTGCGGTGAGGAGGTCGCCGTCGTCGACGACGCGGGCGTCGACCACGTCGGCCCCCGTCGCTCGGAGGTCGTCGACGGCGCTCGCGTGGGTGACCGCCGGTCGACCGTCGGTCAACCCCGCCCGCGCCGCCAACATCCCACCGGTACAGACGGCAGCGACTGTCGCGCCCGCCCCGTGGAGCGTCGCGAGCGCTTCCGGGACGACGCCACGTTCGGCCTCGGCCCACGCCCCCGCCTCGCTTCGGGTGTTCCACCCGCCGCCGGGGACGACGAGGACGTCGGGGCGGTCGGCGTCGGAATCCAACGATCCGTCGGGTTCGACGCGCAGGCCGTGGCTCGCGGTCACTCGATCGCGCTCCTCGAGCGTGACGAGTCGCGTCGAGAGATCGGCGTCGAAGGCGGCCGCGGTCCGAAAGACTTCGTAGGGGCCGACCGCGTCGAGTTCGTCGAACCCCTCGTACAGCAGGACGGCGACGTTCGTAGTCATGGATCTCCTTCGCAAGGCGGCGAGAAGAGCCTTCGGTGGAGTCGAAGCGAAGCGAGTCAGAGGGGATCGGCTCAGGTCAGCCGACACTGTCGGGGGTCGCCGGCCCGCCCGAGGAAGAACAGGAGCAGCAACAGCCCGCCAACGCGGAGCAGGTCGCCGTGGAACGGCATCGCCGCGAGCGCGCCGGTGAACCCGAGGAAGCCGAGCAGCCCCGCACCACAGCTCGCACAGCCGGACGCGAGGAGGCCGGGGACGACGCCGGTCAGATCCGAGAGACTGGAGACGCCGGCGACACGGAGCTGTGCGGCGGCGTTGACCAACGCGACGCCGGTGAGGACGGCGTAGGCGACGATGAGCCCGACGCCGAACACGCCGACCGACTGGTAGGTCGTCTCGAACAGATCGACGAACGCCTGCACCAGATAGCGCTGGACGCCCGCGCCCAGCATCTGCATCGTGTACGTCGGGAAGGTGCTCAGGATCAGGAGGACGAAGGTGAGGGCGGCGAGGACGAGCGTCGTGACCAGTCGCGGCCCGGACGAGAATGGGTACGTCAACGCCGCGACGAGCTGTGAACCGAACCGTTCGAGTCGTCCCCGCCACCTCGCTGTTGCGGTCTGTCCCGACATGGTTACTCCAGCAGTGACTGGATCTTACTGTCGAACCGCGAGTACGGCTGTGCGCCCTGGAGGTCGGTGGATCTGTCCGTCTCGGGGTTGTAGAGGATGAACGACGGCGTTCCGTCGAGTCCGGCCTTCTGCCCTCGGCTCCGTTCCGCCTCGATCTTCGAGGTGATGGCGTCGCGGTTCTCCTGCATGCAGGTGTCGACGGCGTCGGCGTCGACGCCGTCGACCTCCCGCGTCAACTCTAGCATGTTCGACCGCTTCGACCAGTCGCCGTTGGGGAACCCCTGTTCTTCGAACACCGTCGCGTGCCAGTTCCAGAACGCCTCGGGTTGGTTCTCACGCGTCTGTCGCCAGACGCACCGAGCCATCGTCGACATGGCCATCGAGTTCTCGCCGATGTTGGGGAACTGGAGCAGCGGGATGCGGATCCGGCCCTCCTGGACGTGTGTCCGCACGAGTTTCGGGAACGTCCGCTGCTCGAACTTCTGGCAGAACGGACACTGGTAGTCGCTCCAGTAGTAGAGATCCATCGTGGCGTCGGCGGATCCGACGATCGGGACCCCGGCGAGGTCGACGTCGAACCCGGTCGTCTCCGAGGCGGCGTGCAACGACGGCGTGACGGGTTCCGAGGAGACCGTCGTCTGTTCGGGCGTCGCAGTCGACTCCGAGGTGGTCTCTGCGGTCGACGGCGATCCGGTCGACCCGGCGTCCGAGGTGGTAGTCGTCCCGTTCGCCGCTCCCGACTCCGACGATCCGGTCGCACTGCAGCCTGCGAGACTCGCGATGGCAGCGACTGCAGTTCCGCGCAACAGCGCTCGGCGTGTTCTCCGCGACATACTGCCCCCTTCTCCGACGACGGTTATAACGAGTGGTCGGCGTTTTCTGGCTCGGAAAAGACCCGGCAACGTTTCAACCCCCGGCGCGTGAGACCTACTGTGAGTGACGACCCCGACGACGCTGCCGTGTTCCGGTTACTCCACGACGAGTACGCCCGGGCGATCCTCACGGCGACCAGTCGGGACGCGATGTCGGCGCGGGAACTCGCCGACATCTGTGACGCCTCGTTACCGACAGTCTACCGCCGCGTCGACGACTTGGTTGCACAGGGTCTCGTGGTCGAAGACACCGAACTCGATCCGACGGGCAACCACTACACGACGTACGAGGCGGCGGTCGAACACATCGACATCGACATCGACAACGGAGAGATAGACGTGACTATCACACAGGAATCTGACGCCGCAGACCGCTTTACGCGCGTCTGGGAGGACATCCGGGGGGGAGACGAATGAGTACCGCGCTCGTCGCGGCCAACCTGCTCGTCATCGCGCTCGGCTTCTTCATCGCTTACCAAGCCTACCGGGGTTACCGCCGGAACCAGAGTCGGACGATGCTCTACATCTCGGTCGGGTTCGTCTGCATCAGTCTCGGCGGCGTGATGGACTGCTCGCTTCTGAACACGTACCTCCCGAACCTGCTTCACACGGGGTTCTTCAGGACCGGGTTCGTTCTCGCCGGGATGGGGTTCATCTCGTACTCGCTGTACCACTGAGAGGGGTTATCGTAGCCGGCTGGAAACTCTCTGACCGTCAGACGCTCCGAATCCGACGCATCGCCTCTTCGAACCGCGAGTACGGCTGTGCGCCCGCGAGTTTGCCGGCGACGCCCTTCTCGGGGTGATGCAGCACGAACCCCGGCGTCCCCCGCAGGCGACGCTCTGTCGCGCGTTCGACCTCGGTCCCGACGCGCTCTCGAACCGCCTCTCCCTGCGTCCGCAGGCAGCTCTCGACGTCGTCGACCGGCAGTCCGTCGACGCCGCGCGCGACGTCGAGCAGGTCGTCTCTGTCGGCCCATCCGGAGTTCGGCTCTCCCTGGGCGTCGAAGACGGCGGCGTGCCAGTCGAGATACGTCTCGGGCGTCGACTCGCGGACCTGCCGCCAGACGCACTTGTCCGTCGCCGCCGCCAGCATCGAGTTGTCGCCGACGTTCGGAAACTGCAGGCTCACGATCCGGAGTTCGCCGCTGTCGACCTCGTTCTCCAGGAGTTTCGGCAGCGTCTCCCGTTCGAACTGCTCGCAGAACGGACAGCAGTAGTCGGTCCAGTAGTAGAGCACGAGCGGCGCGTCCAGCGACCCCACCACGGGCGTGCAGTCGAGTTCGATCCCGTGGGCCGAGGTGGTCGTCTCCCAGTGAACCGGCACCGACGTTGCCGTTTCGTCCCCCGTCCCGAATCGACTCGTACACCCCGCGAGACCTGTCAGCGCGACTGTCGTCGTTGCGGCGAACGACCGGCGCGTCGGCCGCCGTCTCATCGTCCCTCCCCGTCGCTCTGGTTCCACGCGAACGTCCAGAGGTCGGCGGTCGTGTCGCCGTCGTTCTCGACGGTCTCGACGGTCTGTCCGTCGACGACGATCTCGACGCGCTCGTACTCGGTCGGCAGCGAGGCGGCGAACTCGACGGTGCTCCCCGTCGGGCAGTCCGGCGACCCCTCTTTCCCGCCGTCGACGACGTCGACCGCGAGGACGTACGATCCGGGCTGAGACACCTCGAACGAGACGTTCACCGTCTCGTTGGGGGCGTGGGTCACGCTCAGGTTCGCCGTGAACGTCCGCGACATCCCCGAGGCGACCTCGTGTGCCCATCCGGTGTCGGTGTCGTTCGCGGGGAGACAGCCGGTCCCGGTCGCGAGCGACCGCGGCGGGTCGGCCGGGTCCGGCCCCTCCGGCGTCGTCGAGTCGGGCGACCCGAACAGCGGGCCGACGACGCTCGCACCGACACCGCCGACGGCGACACCCACGAACAGGCCGAGGACGACACCGAGCACGAGACGCGAGGGCTGTCGCATACCCGACCACTCGCGGGCCGCCGGTATGGATGTGTCGGTCTTGTGACTCTACCTCGTCACTCCTCGTCGTCGCCGCGTGCTCGTTCGAACATCGACAACGCCCGTTCGCGCCGTTCGCCGTGGTCGAGGATGGGTGCGGGGTAGTCCGGGGCGGCGCGGTCGCGCTCCTCGTCGGACAGCTCGTGCCACTCGTGGACGGTGTCGGCGTCGACGTCGCGGAGTTCGGGCACGTACCGCCCGATGTAGTCGGCGTCGGGGTCGTATCGTTCGCCCTGCGTCATCGGGTTGAAGATGCGGAAGTAGGGTTGGGCGTCGGTCCCCGTCGAGGCGGCCCACTGCCACCCGCCGTTGTCGTTCGCGGTGTCGTGGTCGGCGAGGAACTCCCGGAAGTGGGCGTACCCCGCCCGCCAGTCGACGAGTAGGTCTTTCGTCAGGAACGACGCGACGATCATCCGGACCCGGTTGTGGATGTACGCCTCCTGCTTCAGCTGCCGCATCCCGGCGTCGACGATGGGATACCCCGTCTCGCCGTCCTTCCACGCCTGCAACTCCTCGTCGTCGGCTCGCCACTCGATGTCGCGTTCGTACTGCTTGTAGTTCCGTGTGACCACCTCGGGGTTGAAGAAGAGCACGTGCGTGAAGAACTCCCGCCAGGCGAGCTGTGACTGGAACTCCTCGACGGAGTCGACTTCGTCGGTCGTCGTCTCGTCGTCTCCGTCGCCACTCCCGTCTCCTCCCCTATCGCCGTCGTCCACGACTGCGGCCTTCGCCGCCTCGGTCGCGCGGTACACCTCGCGGATGCCGACGGTGCCGAACTTGAGGTCCGTCGAGAGTCGGGAGGTTCCGTTCCGCGTCGGGTAGTCGCGGTCCTCGTCGTAGCGGTAGATGGCGTCATCGCAGAACGCTTCGAGCCGGTCACGGGCGGCGCCGGTGCCGGCCGACTGCAGCTCGGCGTCGGGTTCCTCGAACCCCAACTCTTCGATCGCCGGAAGGTCGTCGCCCGACACGTCGGCGAGTCGGTCTGCGTCGGGCGCGTCGTAGGGGTCGGCCTTCTCCCGGTCGCGCCACTTCTTCCAGAAGTAGCTGTAGACGGAGTAGGGGTCGCCCGCGTTCGTCGTGATCGACCCCGGTTCGTGGAGGATGGCGTCGTGGACGGCCGTCCGGTCGACGCCGGCGTCGTCGAGCGCCCGCCTGACGGCGGCGTCGCGGCGTCGCGCGAGGCCGCTGTAGTCTCTGTTCCAGACGACGCGGTCGACGTCGTGGTCGCTCGCGACCCGCGGAACTACCTCGCGGGGGTCGCCGCGGGCGACCAGCAGATCGCTGTCCCGCTCGCGGTACCACTCTCTGAGTTCGGCGAGCGCGTCGAGCATGAACCGGACCCGCGGCGGTCCGGCGTGAGCCAGCACGTCGTCGTCGAACACGAAGAGCGGGACGACGGGTTCGGCGTCCGCCGCCGTCGCGAGCGCCCGATTGTCGGCCGCTCGGAGGTCGCGACGGTGCCAGTGGAGTTGCATAGCCGAGACAGGGACGGATTCGAGGTGAAACTACCGGAGGCGGCGGCCCTCGGTGGGTTCGCTCGTGCGTTCACTCGCCGGTGAGCGCCTCGCTCGCCGGCGCGAACTCGAGCGTCTGCCCCAACCCTTGCTCGACCGCCTTCTCGTAGAGC
Organism: Halogranum amylolyticum; assembly: GCF_900110465.1. Classification (GTDB taxonomy): domain Archaea; phylum Halobacteriota; class Halobacteria; order Halobacteriales; family Haloferacaceae; genus Halogranum; species Halogranum amylolyticum. The sequence continues at coordinate 431,928 of NZ_FODV01000004.1, read as the reverse complement.
AACTGCGCGGCGGCGACGGTCTCGATTCCCGTCCCGCCGCTGTCGAAGACGGTGATCTCCTCGTCGTCCGTCCGACCCTCTGCTCGTCCCGCGACGACCTCGCCGAGTTCGGCGTGGACGTGGTCCTCGTCGACGACGCCCTCCTCGACGGCGTGGATGAACGACCCGGCGTCGTGGGTCGCCCGCGCCCGGAGGTCGATGACGTACGTCGACCGTTCGATCGTCGTCGCGTCGAGTTCGCGTTTCTCGGGGTCGTACTGCCCCATCGCCGTGACGTGCGTCCCCGGTTCGAGCGACTCGCCGTCGAACACCGGTTCGCTGGCCGTCGTCGCGGTGACGACGATATCGGCGCCCTCGATGGCGGCCGCGCTGGAGGCGACGGCGGCGACGCTCGCGTCGAGTCGGGTGTTCATCTCGCCGGCGAACTCCTCGCGGTGTTCCTTCGTCGGCGAGTAGACCCAGACGGTGTCGAGGTCCCGGACCGTGTCGATGGCGCGGAGCTGGCCGCGGGCCTGTGCCCCGCTGCCGACGACGGCGACCGACTCGGCGTCCTCGCGGGCGAGCGCGTCGACACCGACGGCCCCCGCCGCGCCCGTCTTGAAGGGGTTCATGCTCGCGCCGTCGAGCAGCGCGCGCGGCTCGCCGGAGTCGGCGTCGAAAAGCGGCGTCATAAACCAGGCGTCGCGGGCACCGAACCCGGCGTCGTACATATAGCCACCCATCGCTCCGGTGTCGGGAAGGACGGCGGAGTAGGTGGTCAACATCCCCTTTGGGTCGTCGTTGGCGAGTTTGGTCCGCGGTTCGGCCGGGGCACCCTGACCGCGCTGGCGGTACCCCTCGCGGACGGCGTCGACGTACTCGCCGGGCGTCGCCAGCCCTGCGACGTCCTCGCTCGTCAGAAACAGCGTCTCCGTCATGCGTCGACGGACGAAACCCAGAACCAAAATACTGCGGGCGGCGGAAAGCGGTTACCGACTCAGTCGGCGTTGACCGGCGGTGACTGCGGCTGCGGTGCCTGACGCTGCGGGGTCGGGCTCACCGGACCGTTTACGAAGAGTGCGTGTCCGATGACCAACGCTGCCACGCTGGCGCCAGCGGGCACAGCCATCGTCAAGGGGAAGCCCACGATGCTGAGTGCAGTCGTGATACCGAGCAGCGCGAGTGGGATGACCCCAAGCACATAATCATAATATCCGGTCATAATACAACACAAAGTATGGATAGCACGTATATAATTCTTTCCCGTAGCTGACCCATATTCTCTGAGCCAAATTCTAGTAACCAACCCATAAGTTATGGAGATATAGTGGCGGGAGAACCGGCTCTCCCCGGCGATTTTCTGCGGCTCAGAACGAAGAAAACTGACACAAAAACGGTGGAGAATATCGCCGTCGTCTCCGCGTTTTCGTGCCGTGCGTTCTCATACCACGGCTTCCGCGGACCGTAGGGTTAACTCTCCGCGTGTGCAGTAGTCACACCAGTGAACCGGAACGACCGCGCGATCGTCGCTCTCGTGATGCTCGCTCACGGGATGGTCCACACCTACGAGCTGTCGATCCCCATCTTCATCACTATCTGGCTCGACCAGTACGAGGTCATCGACCTCGGTCTCGCACAGTTCCCCGTCAACCAGGCGACGCTCGGGGCCGTCGTCACGGGCGGCTACGCCCTGTTCGGCCTCGGGGCGCTCCCCGGCGGCATCGTCGTCGACCGTGTCGGGTCGCGGCGACTCATCAGCGGCTGTCTGCTCGGGATGGCCGGGTCCTTCCTCCTGCTGTGGCTGTCGCCGTCGCTCGCCGTCGTCGCCGTCGGCCTCCTGCTCTGGGGAGCGGCCGCGAGCGTCTACCACCCGGCCGGTCTCGCGCTCATCAGCAAGGGCGTCGAGGAGCGCGGGACGGGGTTCGCCTACCACGGCATCGCCGGCAACGTCGGCATCGGGCTCGGCCCGCTCTTGACGGCGGTGTTGCTCCTCGTGTTCGACTGGACGACCGTCGCGGGGTTCCTCGCGCTGCCGGCCCTCGTCGCCGCCGCTTACGCCACCCGCGCGGAGTTCGACGAGGGGGCGGCCGTCGCCGCCGACGGAGGCGACGCCGGTGCTGGCGCTGCTGACGGCTCCGCCGACACCGAACGGACGTCCGGGGGGTCGAAGGCGACGAGCGGCGTCTCGTCGCTCTCCGATCTGTTCGCCGAGTCGCGACGGCTGTTCACCGGTCGGTTCGCGCTCGTCTTCACCGTCGCCATGTGTTCCGGACTCTACTACCGCGGCGTGCTGACGTTCCTCCCGGGTCTCCTCGCCGACCTCCCCGGCTTCGCCCCGGTCTCGATCTCGGCGCTCCTCCCGGCGAGCCTTGACGGCGTCGTCGTCGGCGGCTCCGGCAGCCAGACCCTCAACCCGGAGAACTACGTCTACTCGGGGATCCTCATGGTCGGTGTCCTCGGTCAGTACGTCGGCGGCCGACTCACCGACCGCATCCCCGTCGAACACGGCATTGCCGGCGCGTTCGGCGGTCTCGCCCTGCTCGCGCTGGCGTTCTTCCCCGTCGCCAACGCCGGGTTCGGCCCGCTGCTCTTCGTCGGGGGCGTTCTCGGCTTCGCGCTGTTCGTCGTCCAGCCACTCTATCAGGCGGCCATCGCTGAGTACACCCCTGCCGGCACGCGCGGGCTCTCCTACGGGTTCACCTACGTCGGCGTGTTCGGGGTGGGCGCACTCGGCGGTGTCATGGCCGGGACGATCCTCAGCTACGCGTCGCCGCCGGTGCTGTTCGTGACACTCGCCGTCATCGCGGCGGTCGCGTCGCTCATCGGCGTGGTGCTGTCGCGGAAGAAGGGGACGACCGCCGCGTGAGCGGCGAGCCGATCAGGAGAGTTTGAACCAGAGCGTTCGCCAGATGCCGAGTCCGACCGACCCGAAGACGACGAGGACCGTCGCGAAGATGCCCGCGCCGACGAGCGTCGTGGCGTTGCCGGGCATCAGATACCAGACGGGGATACCGACGATGGTGGCCGGGATCCACGACCGGATGGCGAGCGGGACGGCCGCCTTGGCCGACTCGACCGCTCCGGGCGAGTAGGCACCCACGAGCGGCGCGAAGACGAGCCAGGTCGCGATGAACGGGAGGATGGTCGTCGCCAGTTCCGTCGGCATCGAGAGCACCGCTGTGGTGTGGTGGTTCACGGCACCGAACGTGAGCAGGGCGACGAGTACGACGATATCCCCGACTGCGAGCGGGAGTGCGTCGCCGTCGAGGCGCTTCTCGAGGAACGATTTCTGCGAGTTGGCCATACCGTCTCTATCGTTGGGGGTCTAATTATTGTCCTGTTTCACGCCCACGACGGTGTACCCGAACCCCCGGTCGAGCACCCGTGCGTCGAGTCCGGTTCGTTCGATCGCCCGCGCGAGGTCGTCCGGCCCCGTGAACAACGACCCCATCCCGACGGCATCCTCGACGCGCTCGACTACCCGGCCGAGGAGCGTCTCCGGGTCGAACTCCCGGATCACCACCGCGCCGCCCGGAGCGAGCACGCGGGCCACGTTGGCAAGGACGGCACGCTGGTCGGGCATGTGGTGGAACGCGTCGACGACGGTCACTGCGTCGACGGCGCCGTCCGCGACGGGGAGCGTCCGGGCGTCGCCGCGCACGCAGTCGAGTCCGCGTCCGCGAGCACGCGAGAGCATCTCGCCCGAGACGTCGACGACGGTCACCTGCCGGTCCGGCGCGGTCAGCGTGACCCCCGCCCGTCCGCTGCCGCCGCCGACGTCGAGGACGTGTTCGACGGGTCGCTCGGCCCGCGAGAGCCCGTCGAGCAGTGCGCCGCGCTCGGCGGGTGGCATCGCGAGGTCGTAGAGACGCGCGACCCGATCGAAGAATCGAACGTCGCCAACACCGTGCATAATTGACAGTCGTGTCGCCCGATACAAAGCCTTGCCCTCTTAACCGTCCAGACAGTACCGTGTGTATGGAGTTTGCCCTGCTCGGCTGGCCCGACGACGAGCCGACGCTCCGGCTCGACTACCGGACGTTCAGCTACGCGGGGAAGTTCGTGATGTCGACGACGGGGAAGGCGGTGGTCCGCGACCCCGACGTCGCGAGCGACGAGACCGACCCCGCTCCGTCGGCCGACACCCCGCCGACGGTCGATCCGTCCGTCTTCGAGGACGGCATCTACGCCGCCGTCGCGTTCAACGAAGACCGGACGGACTCCGGCGTGTTGTGGCTCAGATACGTTACGGTCCACGCGGACCACCGTGGCGAGGGGCTCGCCCCTCGACTGGCGGCGTTCGTCGCGGACCGGGCGGAGGACCGCGGCTACCGTCGACTCCGCATCGCCGTCAACAACCCCTTCGCCTACCAGGCGATGTACAAAGCCGGGTTCGCCTACACCGGTCGACAGACCGGACTCGCCGAACTCGTCCTCGAACGCCCCGGCGAACGTGACCGCCCGACCTACCAGTGTGGGCTTGACGTCTTCCGCGAACGCGACCTCAGCGACGAGGAGCGCGAGTTCCTCGCGGCGAAGGAACGGACGGACCCGCCGGCCGTCGTCGACGCGGCGTCGCCGTCGACGAGCGACACCGACCCCTCGCCGTCTGCAAGCGACACCGACCCCTCGCCGTCCGCGAGCGACACCGAACCCTCGTCGGTCGCCGACGTCGAACCACCCGTCGTCGACCCCGACGACTCGGGAGACTAAAGCACGGGACGCCCGAAGGGGACCCAATGGGAAACGCGGACCTACGCGATCTGGCGGTCGTCTCGGACGTCTCGTTCGACGACCTCGGCGGGAGCGTCGTCGCCGTCGACGCGCACAACTGGCTCTACCGATATCTGACGACGACGGTCAAGTGGACCCGAGACGAGACGTACACGACGGGCGGCGGCGAGGAGGTCGCCAACCTCGTCGGCCTCGTCCAGGGGCTCCCCAAGTTCTTCGAACACGATATCACGCCGATCTTCGTCTTCGACGGGGGCGTGACGGAGCTGAAAGACGACGAGGTCGAGGCCCGCCGCGAGCAGAAGGAGAAAGCCGAGAAGCGACTCGAGGAGGCCCGCGAGCGCGGCGACGCCGTCGAAGCCGCCCGTCTCGAAGCGCGGACCCAGCGGCTGACGGCCGTCATCCACGAGACGACCCGCGGCCTGCTCGACCGTCTCGACGTCCCGTACATCGAGGCTCCCGCCGAGGGCGAGGCGCAGGCCTCGTACATGGCTCGGAGAGGCGACGCCGACTACGTCGGCAGCGAGGACTACGACACCCTCCTGTTCGGTGCGCCGCTGACGCTCCGACAACTGACGAGCAAGGGCGACCCCGAACTGATGGACCTCGAGGCGACGCTCGAGAGACACGACATCACCTACGAACAGCTCGTCGACGTCGCCATCCTCGTCGGCACCGACTTTAACCCGGGGATCACGGGTATCGGGCCGAAGACGGCGCTGAAGGCCGTCAAGGAACACGGCGACCTCTGGGGCGTCCTCGACGCGCGGGACCTCCACGTCGACCACGCAGACCGGATCCGCCAACTGTTCTTGGACCCGCCGGTCACCGACGACTACGACGTCGATCTCGACATCGACCCCGACCTCGAGGCGGCGAGAGCCTACGTCACCGAGGAGTGGGAGGTCGACCCTGACGAGGTCGCCAGAGGGTTCGAGCGCATCGAGGAGTCGCTCGTCCAGACCGGGCTCGACCGCTGGACGTGAACGCTCGTCACCGGAACGCGACGTCGACCACCTTCCCGGGGTCTCGCGGCCCGCGGACGTAGCGTCGCTCGCCCTCGCGTTCGACCGCGAACAGTCGGAGCGAGACCACCAGTCGTCCGTCCGCGAGCGTCGCCCGCAACACCGGCCCGGTGCTGGTGACGACGACGTAGGGCGGGGCGGCGACCGGTTCGGCCCGCAACCGGTAGCCCGCGGCGTCGACGGCGCCGGCGAGGACGGCCGGGAGCCGTTCCAGCACGCCCGCGCGGCGGAGCGTCGCCGTCAGCGGCCCCGCCACGGCGTCGCGGTCGGTCGTCGACTCGCCGTCCCACCCGGCGGCGACGGCGTCGGCGCAGTCGACGGCCGTCGCCAGCAGGTTCTCGTGTTCTGAGAGCAGGTACGACCGAACCGTGGCGGGGACGTCGGCGTCGGACACGCCGTCGTCTGCGCGCGCCCGGCGGATAACTGCTCGCCTCGTCTCGTCTCGCGGTCGACGGGTCCGGCGTTCGGCCTCCCGAACGCGAACCGCTCACCGCCCCGTTTTTGTCGGCCCGGACCCACACCCCGATATGGACCTCTCGGAGATCGAACGACTCATCGAGGCCGGTATCGAGGACGCCGAGGCCACCGTCTCGCGGCCGCGCAGTCCCGACGAGAACCACGAGGACGCCCACTTCGCGGCCGTCGTCGTCTCGCCCGCCTTCGCGGGGAAGAACCTCGTCCAGCAACATCAGATGGTGTACGACGCGCTCGGCGACCACATGACGACCGACATCCACGCGATGGAGATCAAGACGTACACACCCGAGGAGTACGAGGAGCACGCGTAGCGGACGCCGTTCGTCTCGTGTCGGCGACGCTCGGGGACGACCGCACACCCGCCGTCCCCCATCGTTTTCTCCCTCCCCCGCGTCGCCTCGAACCATGACTCGCAGTTCGCCCGACTTCGGCGACCCGGCATGGCTCCGCGACCACCGGCGGGACGTCCTGGAGTTCTACTATCCGACCTGCATGGACGAAGAACGCGGCGGCTACGTCGCCCAGTTGGACGAACGGACCGGCGAGGTGTACGACCCCGACGCGAAGCATCTCGTCGCCACCTGCCGTTTTATCGTCAACTTCTGTCGCGCGGCCCGCGACGGCGGCCCCGACTGGACGCGGTCGGCGGCCGAACACGGCGTCGAGTTCCTGCTCGAGCACCACCGGAACGACGAGACCGGCGGCTACCGCTGGCTGCTCGAGGGAACCGACCCCGTCGACGACCACTACTCGACGTACGGCCACGCGTTCGTCCTCCTGGCGCTCGCCGAGGCGACGACCGTCGACGTCGACGGCGCGCGCGAGGCGCTCGACAACGCGTTCGCCCTCGTCGACCGCTACTTCTGGGAACCGGAGCAGGGTCTGTGTCGGAGCGACCGCGACGCCGACTGGGGACCGGTCGAGCAGTACCGCGGGCAGAACGCGAACATGCACATGTGCGAGGCGCAGCTCGCGGCCTACGAGGCCACCGACGACGGACGTTACCTCGACCGAGCGCGACGGCTCGCCCGTCGCCTCACCGTCGACCTCGCCGAGCGGACCGACGGTCGCCTCTGGGAGCACTACGACGCCGACTGGACCCACGACATGGAGTACAACGTCGAGGAGAAGGCCCACCAGTTCCGCCCGTGGGGCTATCAGCCCGGCCATCACGCCGAGTGGGCGAAACTGCTGACCGAACTCGACGGCCACGTCGACGCCTCCTGGCCGCTCGACCGCGCCGAGGAACTGTTCGCCGCCGCCGTCGACGACGGCTGGGACGAGAAACGCGGGGGGTTCTACTACACCCATGCGCCCGACGGCGACCCCATCGTCGCCGACAAGTACGGCTGGCCGGTCGCGGAGGCGATCGGCGCGGCGGCCGTCCTCGCGGACGCGACGGGCGAAAGACAGTATCGAGAGTGGTACGGCCGGTTCTGGGCGTACGCGACCGAGCATCTCGTCGCACCCGGTGGCAACTGGTACACGAAGTTGACCGTCGAGAACGAGTACGTCGACACCGACGAGGGACCGGCGGTCGAACCGGGCTACCACCCTATCGGTGCGTGTGAGGCGGCGCTGGCGTCGGCGGCGGCGTTGCAGTCGTCGGACTGAAGACTAGAGCCGCGGTTCGGTCGACTCCAGTTCGTCGAGCGAGCGGTTCTTCAGCGCCACGCCGGTCTCGGAGTCGAACAGGTGGATCGCCGACTCGGGGATGCGTGCGACGGCCGGCTGTCCCGGCTCGATCGAGCGCATCCCGCCGACCGTCGCGACGAACGAGTGCTCGCGCTCGGGCGAGAAGGCGAGGTAGACGGTGTTCTCGTTGCCCATCGGTTCGACCACGTCGACGACTGTCTCGAACTCGTGGTGGTCGCCGCCACCGTCGTCGCGCACCTCGACGTCCTCGGGGCGGATGCCGAGCGTGACGTGGGTAGAGCCCTCGACGGCCTCACGGGTCGTCTCAGAGAGCGGGTAGGCGAACTCCTCGACGTCTCGCGGGCGTTGCCCGCTCGACCCTTCGGTGTCGCTCCGCGACACCCTGACCAGCCGGTCGCCTTGCACCTCCATCTCGAAGAAGTTCATCGACGGTTCGCCGATGAAGCCGCCGACGAAGCGGTTTGCGGGCTTGTGGTACACCTCCAGCGGCGTGCCGACCTGCTGGAGTCGGCCGTCGTCGAGGATGGCGATGCGGTCGCCCATCGTCATCGCCTCCGTCTGGTCGTGCGTGACGTAGACGGTGGTCGTACCGAGGTCCTCCTGGATGCGCTGGAGCTCCGTCCGCATCTGAGCGCGGAGTTTGGCGTCCAGGTTGGAGAGCGGTTCGTCCATCAGGAACACCGCGGGTTCGCGGACGATGGCGCGGCCGAGCGCGACGCGCTGTTGCTGCCCGCCGGAGAGTTCGCCGGGCTTGCGGTCGAGCAGTTCGGAGATACCGAGCATCTCGGCGGCGTCCTCGACTTGCTCGCGGACGACGTCCTTCGAGAGATCCGTCGACTCTTCGAGACCGAACGACATATTCTCGCGGACGGTCATATGTGGGTAGAGCGCGTACGACTGGAACACCATCGCGATGTCGCGCTCCTTCGGACGCTTCCGCGCGATGGAGGTCTCTCCGAGTCGGATGTCGCCCTCGGTGACGGTCTCCAACCCCGCAATCATCCGCAGGGTGGTGGACTTACCACACCCCGAGGGGCCGACGAGGACGAGGAACTCCCCGTCGTCGATATCTATCGAGACGTCGTCGACCGCGACGACGTCGTCGAACCGCTTCGTGACCGAGTCGAGTGTGAGTCGTGCCATTAGGTTTCACCTGCGACGCCTTTTGCGAACTGTTCGCCGAACAGGACGTAGATGACGAGCGTCGGGAGCGCCGCGATGAACGCGCCCGCCATCTGGACGTTGTACTCCTGGACCATCGACCCTTTCAGCGTGTTGAGCGCGATGGTGATCGGTGCGTTCGCGGGGTCGTTCACCAGCACCAGCGCGAACAGCAGGTCGTTCCAGATGTTCGTGAACTGGTAGATGAGCGTGACCGCGAACATCGGTTTCGAGAGCGGGAGGACGATCTTCCGGTAGATGCGCGCCGGGGTGGCGCCGTCCAATCGGGCGGCCTCCAGCATCTCGGTGTCCAGCGAGAGGTAGTAGCCGCGGAACAGCACGGTACAGATGGGGATGCCGTACGCGGCGTGCGTCACGCCGAGTTCGATGAGACCGGCGCGGTCGGCCGCTGCCGAGAGGAACCCGGGAACGAGCGGGACGAACGACAGCAGTCCCGCGACGGACGTCAGCAGTCCCGCCACGTCCACGATCGCCCAGAACCGGGTCAGCGGCACCAAGACTGATTGATAGGGGATGAACACGCCGGCGACGAAAAGCGAGAGCACGCCGACCTGATACTTCCAGTTCAGGTTGGTCATCCCGTAGGCCGCCATCGACCCGAACAGCGCCGACAGCACCGTCGCCGGCACGGCGAACAGGAGGCTGTTGACGAGACCGGGCGAGAGACGGTCGAACGCCTCGGCCCACGGTTGGGCCGTCACGCCGTCGACCGGCGGCGGGGCGAACGGCGTCGTGCTGAAGAAGGCGTTCTGGGTCTTGAACGCCGTCATCAACCCCGTCTCCAGCGGTGCGAGGTAGAACGCAACCATCACCGCGAGCACGCCGTAGACGCTCGCACGCCGGAGGGTGACGCTGTCGGACCACGATCCGGAACTCATAGCTCACCCCGCTGGTACTGCCGGTAGAGATACGGCGCGATGACGCCGAGCGCCATCGCGAACAGCACCGTCGCGATGCCGGAGCCGTACGCCCAGTTGGTCGACATGAACGCCTCGCGGAACATCATCACCGAGAGGATGTCCGCCGACGGACCGGGGTTCGGACCGAACATGACGAACAGGAAGTCGAACGCCTTCAGCGCGAACACCATCAGCACGACGGCGGCGCTGGTCGTCGACGACCGGAGCTGCGGGACGATGACGCGCCAGTACATCCGGACCGTCGAGGCACCGTCGGTGCGGGCCGCCTCGTACTGTTCGGTCGGGATGGCCTGCAGTCCGGCGAGGTAGACGATCATCGCGTAGCCGGAGAACTGCCACATCAGCGCGAAGATCACCGCCCCGAGTTTGAACTGCGGGTCGGAGATCCACTCCTGCGTGAACGCCCCGAGTCCGACGGTTCGAAGCGTCTCGTTGATGAGGCCGATGCTCGGGTTGTACATCCACGACCAGAAGATGGCCGTGACGACGAACGAGAGACTCATCGGCAGGAGGTAGATGGTCCGGAACGTGTTCTCGAAGCGGACGCCCTGATCGACGAGGATCGCGAGTAAGAGTCCTAACAAGAGGGTGACGACGGTAAACGCGAGGAGCAGGACGACCGTGTTGCGGGTGGCGACGAAGAAGTTCGACCCCGTATCGAGCAGTTCGTTCAGCATCTGGCTGTACACCGAGAGGTCGAACTGGTCGTACTCCGGCTGGCCGAGTCCGCTCCAGTCGGTCAGCGAGATGAGGACGTTCCACGCGACGGCGCCGTAGACGAACAGGCCGACGAGGAGTGCGGGCGGTCCCCAGAAGGGGAGCGACTGGACGAACTCGCTGTCGAGCACCGAACTGGAACTCGTCTCGCTCTCGTCCGCCATCGCGGGGTCGGCGACGCCTCCGTCGGTCCGGAGGCTCTCGTCGCTCTCGGACTCGCGACTGCGACCGAGCGCACGGAAGAAAGAACGAAGCATATGTAACGGTCTATACGTCGAACGCCGAGACGAGTTCGTCGTACGTGCCGTTCACGTTGTAGGACTCGTGGAAGCTCGCGAACGCGCCCTCGATGTTGCTCTTGACTTCGGGGCGGACGGCAGTGCCGTGGCCGACCGTCGCCGGTTGGCTGTCGGAGTTCGCGAAGTCCTCGCTTTGGGCCTGCAGGAACGGGCCGAACTCGTCCATCGAGACGTCCGTCCGCGGCGGGATCGACCCTTTCTTCGTGTTGAACCGCTTCTGTGCGTCCTTCGTCCCGCAGTAGGTGAGGAACTTCGTCGTCGCGTCCGGCGACGGGTTGTTCTTCGGGAAGACGAACGAGTCCATCACGAGCGAGTAGACGCCCTCGGTGCCGGGGAACGCGACGTTCCCCCAGTCGGAGTCGTACTCGAAACTGTCGGCCGCGTTGTACTGGCCGGCCGCCCAGTCGCCCTGGTGGATGAACGCGGCCTCGCCGTTGACGACCATCGAGTTCCCCTGGTCCCACGAGATCGACCCCGCGTCCTCCGGGAAGTGGTTGCTGTACTCCTTGACACGCCTGAGTGCGCTCTTGACCTCGCTCTCGACGCTCGCGACGTCGCCGTCGGTGAACGTCTGGAAGGTGTCGACGCCGTTCTCGCCAATGAGTATCGTCTCCCACAGCTGGACGCTCGACCACGGCGACTGCGTCTGGTGGGCCATCGGCGTCGCGTCGGTCTCCTGTGCGACCGTCTCCATCGCGCCCAGCAGCGCGCTCGGATCGCCGATGTTCGTGGGGTCGACGCCCGCGCTCTCGACGACCGACTTGTTGTAGAACAGGTTGTTCAGCCGGTGGATGTTGATGGGGACCGAGACGAAGTTGTCGGTGCCGGCTTTCGCAGCGTCCTTGACGCCTTGGAGGTAGTTGCCCTCCATGTTGTTGTTGCTCCAGACGCTGTCGCTGATATCGTTCAGGAGATCTGCGTCAGTGTAGGGATACAGCGCCTTCCCGGGCCAGATCTGGAAGGTGGAGGGCGGGTTCTGGTTGAGGACGCGGTTCTTGATCACCGTGTCGAGTGCGCTGCCGGCACCGCCCGGTGCAGGGTTGTTCTCGACCTCGATGTCGGGGTACTGCTCCTGGAACCCTTTCAGCAGGGCGTCGAGCGCCTCCTGTTCGCCACCGGCGGTCCACCAGTGGACGATCTCGAAGGTGTTGCCGCCGCCGCTGCCACCGTCGCCGCCGTCGCCGCCGTCGGTGCTCCCGTTGCCACCGTCGCCGCCGTCGCCACCGTCGCCGGTACAGCCTGCCAGCCCCGTCATTCCGGCCGCGCCAGCGAGACCTGTTGCCTTCACGACCGACCGACGGGAGAGCTTGTGTAGGTTGTCGTCTGTCATTGTCTTTCCACTGTGAGTACCGTTCGCACCAATATGCGAACGATACTTAAAGCTTGCCGAAATTATCACGATTTTGAGTAGCATTTTCAACACCGTCGTGTCGCCATTCCCTCGAATCACACCGACGGCGGTTCCCACTCCTCTCGATGAACAGCTCGTGTAATGTTTTTTCACGCGTTCTGAGACGCCTGTTTATATATCCCGAGCGACGACGTCCGCACAGTGCGTCGGACGCCGACGACGCCGCGACCGATGGCTTTTACGCACCATGCTGCGTGGTGCCGCGCATGAGTGAGGACCACAGAATCGAACGTGACAGTCTCGGAGAGATGCAGGTACCGGCGGACGCTTACTGGGGTGCACAGACCCAGCGCGCCGTCGAGAACTTCCCCATCTCGGGGATCACGTTCGGTCGGCGCTTCGTCCGTGCGCTTGGCGTCGTCAAGAAGGCGGCCGCGCAGGCGAACCGCGATCTCGGACTCGTCGAGGAGGAGAAGGCCGACGCGATCGTCGAGGCCGCCGACGAGGTCATCGCCGGCGAGCACGACGACCAGTTCCCGGTCGACGTCTTCCAGACCGGGTCGGGGACCTCCTCGAACATGAACGCCAACGAGGTCATCGCCAACCGCGCCGCCGAGCTCATGGGTGCGGAGGTCGGCGACCGCGTCGTCCACCCGAACGACCACGTCAACTACGGCCAGTCGTCGAACGACGTCATCCCGACGGCGATGCACGTCTCGGCGCTCGAAGCGGTCGAGAAGGACCTCCTGCCCGCGCTCGACACGCTCCGCGAGGCGCTCGAGACCAAAGAGGAGGAGTTCGACGACGTCGTCAAGACGGGTCGGACGCACCTGCAGGACGCCACGCCCGTCACACTCGGTCAGGAGTTCGGCGGCTACAAGACGCAGGTCGAGAAGGGGCTCGCCCGCGTCGACTACGTCCGCGACCATCTCGGCGAACTCGCCCTCGGTGGGACGGCCGTCGGCACCGGCCTCAACACCCACCCCGAGTTCCCCGCGAAAGCAGCCGAATACATCTCCGAGGAGACCGGCGTCGCGTTCCGCGAGGCCGACAACCACTTCGAGGCGCAGGCCGCCCACGACGCGATGAGCGAGGCGCACGGCGCGCTCCGCACCGTTGCCGGTAGCCTCAACAAGATCGCCAACGACCTTCGGCTTCTGGCCTCCGGCCCGCGTAACGGCCTCGGCGAGATCGAACAGCCGGAGAACCAGCCCGGTTCCTCGATCATGCCCGGCAAGATCAACCCCGTCGTCGCCGAGGCGGTCAACCAGGTCCACAAACAGGTCGTCGGAAACGATGCCGCCGTCTCCGCCGGTGCGGCCGAGGGACAGATCGACCTCAACCTCTACAAGCCGGTGCTCGCACACAACTTCCTCGAGTCGGCCGAACTGCTCTCGAACGCCTCGGAGGTGTTCGCCGAGCGGTTCGTCGCCAAACTCGAAGCCAACGAGGAGCACTGTGCCGACCAGGTCGAGCGCAGCATGGCGCTGGCGACGGCGCTCAACCCCGCGATCGGCTACGACAAGGCCTCGAAGGTCGCAAAGCAGGCACTTGCCGAGAACAAGACGGTCCGCGAGGTCGCCGTCGACGAGGGTTACCTCACCGAGGCGGAGGCCGACGAGGTGCTCGACCCAGAGAAGATGACGCACCGCGGTATCCTGGGAAAGAACGACTGAGCGTCGAGTGTCTGCGCGCGTCTCGTCGCGCGCGACTCTCCAGCCGTGGGATGTGACGACTGAGCGGCACAACACTACGCGCGTTTCATCGCGCCGTACTAGTTCAGCCGCGGAAATGTGGACGACCGAGCGACGAGTCTCTGTGCGCGCCTCGTCGGGCTCACACCGACAGTCGCGGTCGTCTGAACGACCCGACTTCGAGAACTGACGCACTTTTTCGAAGAGCGACTGACAAATATCGTGCGGTATGCTAACTAGTCTAATCGCGTCAGACGGCAAAATCGAAAGCGGGCGTCGACCTTTCGGCTTTGGTCACGAGAGTGGGAACAAGCGACATTTTCAAGACATACGAGGTAGTTCCTTCACATATGCCTGGGGTGAACCTTCATCGAGAGACAAAGGGTCGGGAACTGCTCGTATGCCGAAAATGTGGAACACGCTTCCCGGAGGGGAAGGCGACACAGGACGGCTGGTACTATCGCTGCCCGGAAGACGGCTGTGACGCAGAGGGGATCGGCGAGGGGCTGCGCCGACTCCGCGACGACGAACGGTAACACCCGCACGACGCTCACCGAACGGGGGCGGTGAGACTTCTCCTCTCGCAGTCGACGCGCAGTCGCGACGCCGACGGTTCGCCCCCAGACTGAACAGTTTTTACTCCCCCCGCGCGCACATGGCGACAATGAGCGAGTACGACTACGAGGAACTCGGGCTCGTCGCGGGGCTGGAGATCCACCAGCAGCTCGACACCGCGACCAAACTCTACTGTCAGTGTCCGACGGCGCGACGCGAACCGGAGGAGACTACCCGGACGTTCACCCGCTATCTCCACCCGACGAAGAGCGAACTCGGAGAGATCGACGACGCCGCGCTCGAAGAGAGCCGCGTCGACCGCGAGTTCGAGTATCTCGCGTTCGACACTACCTGTCTCGTCGAGGAGGACGACGAACCGCCGCACCACATCGACGACGAGGCGCTCGACGTGGCGATGCAGATCGCGACGATGCTGGAGATGTCCGTCGTCGACCAGGCACACGTCATGCGCAAACTCGTCGTCGACGGTTCGAACACCTCCGGCTTCCAGCGGACGGCGCTCGTCGGCCAAGAGGGCCAGATCGAGACGAGCGACGGCCCGGTCGGCGTCGAGGACCTCCTTCTCGAAGAGGAGTCCGCCGGGCGCGTCGCCGAGACGGGCGACGGCGTCCGCTACAGCCTCGACCGCCTCGGCATCCCGCTCGTCGAGATCGGCACCAAACCCGACATCTCCTCGCCCGAACAGGCCCGCGAGGCCGCCGAACAGATCGGGATGCTCCTGCGCTCGACCGGGAAGGTCAAGCGCGGTCTCGGCACCATCCGCCAGGACGTCAACGTCTCCATCGCCGACGGCGCGCGCGTCGAGATGAAAGGCGTCCAGACGCTCGACGACATCGAGGATCTCGTCCGCCTGGAGGTCCAGCGACAGGTCGAGCTGCTCGACATCCGCGACGAACTAGAAGCCCGAGACGCCAGCGTCGGCGAGACGCAGGACGTCACCGCCGTCTTCGACGAGACCGAGAGCGGCGTCATCGAGGGCGCACTCGACGGCGGGAAAGTCACTGCCGTCCCGCTCTTTGGCTTCGACGGCCTCGTCGGTCGTGAACTCCAGCCGGACCGCCGTCTCGGCACGGAGTTCTCCGACCACGCCAAGCGTCACGGCGCGGGCGGTATCTTCCACACCGACGAGCTGCCGGCCTACGGCGTCACGCAAGCGGAGGTTGACGCGCTGAAGGAGGCTGTCGGCGCAGGCGACGACGACGCCGTCGCCATCGTCGCCGCCGACTCCGAGACGGCGGAGTTGGCGATCGACGCCGTCAAGGAGCGCGCCGAGGCCGCCGTCGAGGGCGTCCCCGAGGAGACGCGCGGTGCGACCGACGACGCGACGACGCGCTACCTCCGTCCGCTGCCGGGCGCGGCGCGGATGTACCCCGAGACGGACGTGCCACCGGTCGAACCCGACCCCTCGGACGTCGAAGTCCCCGAACTGCTCACCGAACGCGTCGACCGCTACCAGCAGGAGTTCGGCCTCGACGCCGGCCTCGCAGAGCAGGTCGCCTTCGGCCGCCGGATGCCGCTGTTCGAGCGCGCCGTCGCTGACAGTATCGACGCGACGCTCGCCGCAGGAACTCTCGAATCGACGACGACGGAGCTCCGCCGCGACGACGTCCCCGTCGAGAACCTCACCGACGACCACCTGCTCGACGTGCTGCAGCTCGTCGACGCGGGGGACCTCGCGAAGGAGGGGATCGTCGACGTACTGACCGTCCTCGCGGAGAACCCCGAGCTCTCGGCGGAGGAGGCCGTCGAGGAGGCCGGTCTCTCGGGCGTCGACGAGTCCGAGGTTCGCGCCGCCGTCCAAGAGGTCGTCGACCGCAACGAGGAACAGGTCGAGACGGAGGGGATGGGGGCGTTCTCGGCGCTCATGGGCGAGGCGATGGGTGCACTCCGCGGCAAGGCCGACGGCGAAGTCGTCAGCTCGGCGCTCCGCGAGGAGATCCAGAAGCGCGCCTGAGCGTCGAATCCGTCCCACCGCCCCGCCGCTTGCGACAGAAAACCTACTTCATCCCCGCCCCCCACTCACCAGTAATGACCATCTTCTACGAGGATCTCGACGTCGGTCACGTCGAGGAGTTCGGTGCGTACGAGGTGACGGAGGCAGAGGTACTGGAGTTCGCAGAACGGTACGACCCGCAGTGGTTCCACGTCGACAAGGAGCGCGCGGAGGCCGAGTCGATGTACGGCGGGCTCATCGCGAGCGGGTGGCACACCGCGTCGATGACGATGCGACTCGTCGTCGACAACCATCTCTCGGAGGCGGCATCGCTCGGCGCGAAGGGAGTACGCGAACTCCAGTGGCGGAACCCGGTCAGACCCGGCGACGTGCTCTCCGTACGGGTGGAGGTGCTGGAGAAGGAGATCGAGCGGCCGAATCGCGGTCTCGTCGTCACCCGGACCGAGACGCTGAACCAGGACGACGAGGTGGTGCTGTCGATGGTCTCGGAAGTGATGTACGCGCTCCGCGAGGGCGACTCTCGGTAGTCACCGAGGACGGCTACTGGTTCCAGCGGTCGTCGTAGCCGAGTTCGTCCAGCAGTTCCTCCCGCTCTCGCAGTTGCTCGTTCGCGCGACGGACGAGGCCGAGCAGTGTCTTCACTTCCCTGTCGGTCGGATGTGCGCGGCCGAACAGCCGTCGGAACATCAACTCGGCCCGGTCGCGCTGGTGGTCCGGGAACTGCGAGGCGTCGAGGAACTCCGCGAAGAAGTCGTAGAGACGGTCGAGTTCCGCCTCGTCTGCGCGGGCGTGCTCGACGTCCGGCAGTTGGGTCTCCTCGACGGTCAACTCCCGGAGTTCGTACAGCGTGACCGTCGCCGCCTGCCCGAGGTTCAAGATGGGGTAGCGGTCGTCGGCCGGGATGGAGGCGACCTCGTCCAACTGTGCGAGTTCGTCGTTGCTGAGACCCTTCCCCTCGCGGCCGAAGACGAGTGCGGTCTTCGTGTCGACCGTCTTCAGGTCCTCTTTCAGTTCGACGGGCGTCTTGAACGGGAAGCGGTCGTGGCTGTAGCTCGACTCGTTGGTGATGCCGGTGAAGCCGACAGTGTGAAAGTTTTCGACGATCTCGTCGAACGTCACCGTCTCGGCGTTCGGCAGCACGTCCTCGCGGGCGTGGCCGGCGAAGCCGTACGCCTCGCCGTCGGGGTCGAACTTCGGCGGGTTCACCAGTTTGAGGTCGTACAGTCCGAAGTTCTTCATCGCTCGGGCGATGGTGCCGACGTTGCCGGGTGTCTCGGGTTCGACGACGACCACGACGGGTTTGTGACTCCGTGGCCCGGTCGCGGGGTCGGGTTCACGCTCTCGGTTTCGTGTCTCGTCGCTCGTCTCGTCAGTCATCTCGTCGGGTAGTCGGTGTCGAGATCGAGGTCGTCCGTCTCGACCTCCTGTGACTGTTTCCGCATCGCCTCGCGCTCCTCGCGGGGGATGATCTCGATGCGCCGCCCCTCGAAGTTCTCGTTGAGGCGGTGGTGGAGCTCCTCTGCGTCCGGCGGCGTCGGCAGGTCGTCGGGGTCGGTCTCGACGTACTCCATCCCGACGTACTCCTCGGGGGCGCGGCCGCCGTCGGCGAACCACAGGTGGAACTCGTCGCGGAACTCCTCGTCGCCGACCAACTCGTTGCCGTCCTCCTCGCGGAACCAGTAGAGGAAGTGCGGTTCGTGGCGGTCACAGAGCAGCAGTTCGTCGCCCGGTTCGCCGTAGACGATGGTCGCCTGGTTGCACCGCCGCTTCTCGGCTTCGCCGTGGACGAGATAACAGGCGTCACACGGCTCCTCGACGAGGTGTGCGAGCCGGACGAGTCGCTGCCGTGGCTCCTCGGGTATCTCGTCGAGCGGTCTGAACTCGCCGTCGTCGCCGAAGATCTCGGACTCCTCGAATCGCCAGCCACGGAGTCCGACGCTGACCTTTGCCATACGTCGTGAGTAGCGGGTACGCGAATAAAAAGAGCGTGTCTTCACCGCTCGCGGGCGAGTCGCTTCAGACGCTCGCGTCGGTCGGCGACGGGTGGATGCGTCTGGAGGTAGTGGCCGACGAACGCTTGCATACGTCGCCACCGGTGGTGGTACGTAGCGGCGCGGTCGCCGTCGACACCGAGTCGAATCGGTTCGTCGCCGACCTCGTCGACCGACGCCGGTGAGACGACGGAGAAGGCGCTGACGCTCGCGGTCGCTCGCAGATCGTCGGTCGGGCGGTCCCGGAGCCGTCTCTCTATCTTCGAGAGCGCGCTCGCGAGAGCGGCCGGATCGCCCGTGATGACGACCGCCCCGCGGTCGGCGGCCAGTTCGCGGGTCCGGGAGAAGATGGCGACGACGACCCGGCCGACGAGCGCGAACAGCCACCCCACCGTCGCCGCCACGAACCCGACGAGGCTCTTCGACTCTCGTTTACCGTCCGAGCGGTACTCCCAGTTCTCCAGCGTCGTCTCGCCCGTCGGCGACGTGCCGAGGTCGTACAGCCGCTCTGCGATCGCCGTCGGCAGCGACACCGCCGTCATCACGGCCACGTCGCGGTTCTTCACGTGCGCGAGTTCGTGAGCGACCACCGCTCGCAACTCCTCGTCGTCGAGTTCGTCGAGGAGTCCGGTCGAGACGACGAACGTCGTCGTACTCGGTCGAAACCCTGCCGTGAACGCCTCCGGTGTCTCCGTCTTCGCGACGGCCAGCGTCGGAACCGGCACGTCCGCCTGCTGTGCGACGCTCGTCACGGTCCGGTGCAGTCGCGGGTCCGTCTCCGCGTCGACGTCGACTGCGCCCGCCCCGCGGACGACGTGGTCGCGCTGGCGGAGTTCGAGTGTGGCCAGTCCGACGAGCAACAGTGTCGCGAGCGCGGGCGCGACGAGCCTCGGGAGGCCGAACGGCTCTGCTGCAGCAGCTAGTATTCCCGCCACGACGCCGACGAACGCGGCGGCGAGTGCGAAAAGGAGGGCGACGGCGAGCAGCATTCGGAGACGGAGGTTCCAGTCGACCGACCAGTCCATGTGACCGACTTCCGCCGCCGCCTGCCTAACGCTGTCGCTCGGAACGATGGTTCCCCGACGGGTGAACGAATCCGGACAGTGTCACGTCATCTATGTGTTAGCTACGGATTGACCGACAGTCGGTAAAAATAACAAAATAGTAACAAGAAATATTGTCACAGAGAGTGAGTGTACGTCGTGGTCTAGAATGCAAGTAGACGAGACGAGAGGCAGTGAGGAAACGTCCGGCAGCCGACGACACGACGCGGTCGTCACCCGCCGCGACACGCTGAAACTCTCGGGCGCGCTCGGCGTCGCTGCCCTCGGCGGGTTCGGAACGAGCGTCGCGAGCGCAGCGACTCCGGCGTGGACGCTCGTGGTGGTCCCGGACACACAGAAGTACGTGCGACGCTCGTCGCTGGTCTCCTACGCGCGAGACCAGACCGAGTGGATCGCGGACAACCTCGAGACCGAGAACATCGCCTTCGTCACACACGAGGGCGACTGGGTCGACGACGGCAGTAGTCGCACCGAGTGGCGACGCATGCACAGAGTCTGGAACGCCATCGAGGGGAAGGTCCCCTACGCCGCCGCCGTCGGCGACCACGACTACGCGGTCGAGGAAGACCGGGGGTCGTCGACCGCGAACTACCGTCGGTTCTTCGGCGAGCGTCGGTACCGGGACTACAGCTGGTTCGGCGGCTCCGCACCGAACGACCTCAGCCACTACCAGCGGTTCAGCGCCGGCGGCTACGAGTTCCTCCATCTCGACCTCGAGTGGGAAGCACCCGGCGACCCGGACGATCCGGACACCCCCGTCGGCTGGGCACAGCGCGTCCTCGACGCGCACCCCGACACGCCCACCATCGTCACGACGCA
Source organism: Halogranum amylolyticum (assembly GCF_900110465.1). GTDB lineage: Archaea > Halobacteriota > Halobacteria > Halobacteriales > Haloferacaceae > Halogranum > Halogranum amylolyticum. Next base: position 411,490 of record NZ_FODV01000004.1, on the reverse strand, counting down.
CTCGTACCTGTGGGACAAGTCCGGACGGGAGGGGCGGACGACGTTCGTCGAGGAGAACAGCGGCGACGGCAACTCGGGGCAGCAGCTGTTCCGTAAACTCGTCGCGCCTAACCCGCAGGTGTTCATGGTACTCTGCGGCAACTTCCACGAGGCCCGCGGCACCGACGACGGCGAGTGGGCGCAGATCTCGCAGAACGACGCCGGTCTCGACGTGTACGAACTGCTGGCGTGTTACCAGGACTATCCGAAGGGTGGCGAGGGGTGGCTCCGCCTCCTCCGGTTCGTCCCCGACGGCGGCTCCGGCGGCCGCGACCGCATCGAGGTCCGCACCTACTCGCCCGCCCTCGACGAGTTTCAGACCGACGGCCGGAGCCAGTTCCAGTTCGATCTGCGCTTCGCCGACCGGTTCGGCGCGTCGTCGGCCGACGAGGACGGACGTGACGACGACGGCGACACTGCCGACGGTAGCGACGGCGACGACACCGACGAGAGCGCCGAGACGCGGACGCTGACGTTCCAGACCGGACGCGGCGGTTACGACGGTACCGTCGACACCTACCTCCAGGAGGACCGCCCCGCCGCCGACAACGGGACGGCGTCGACGCTGGTCGTCGACACGAACGACCCCCACGGGACGGGACGGGCGGCACAGGCGCTGCTCCGGTTCGACGGCGTCGTCGGCGACGGGGACGACCGCGTCCCCCGCGGTGCGACCGTGCGGTCGGCGTCGCTCACGCTCCGGACAGTGGACCGGGGTGACGGCGCGGCCCTCCATCGGCTGCTCGTCGACTGGCGGGACAGCGACAGTTGGAACTCGCTCGGCGAGGGCGTGCAGGCGGACGGCGATCAGGCCGTCGGCGAAGCCGACGTCACCACCGGCCGCGTCGCCGCCGGGACGACGACCGTCGACGTCACCGCGAGCGTCCGGTCGTGGGTCACAGGCGAACCGAACCACGGCTGGGCGTTCCTCCCCTCCGGGGGGAACGGGTGGGACTTCGTCTCCTCGGAGGGGTCGACGCCGCCGGAGCTGACCGTCACGTTCGACGTCGCTTCGGCGTGACCTGCGTCGAGACGTCTCGAGGGACAGTCTCTTCGGACGACCGCTTCCGGGTGGCATATGTACACCGCGTCCTCAGACATCCCCATGCGCAACGTGGACGCCGCCGGACTCGGCATCGGTGACGACTACCCGCCGCGGATCATGGGCGTGCTGAACGTCTCGAAGGAGTCACCGTACGAGCCGAGCGTGTTCGACGACGCCGGCGAGGCCGCCGAGTACGTCGACCGCGAACTCATCGACGAAGGGGCCGACATCGTCGACGTCGGCCTCGAATCCGCGAACAAGCGCTTCGAGGTGCTCTCCGCCGAGGAGGAGCTCGATCGCCTCGAGACGGCGGTCGAGACCGTCGAGAGCGTCTCCGGCGACGCCGTCTTCTCGATCGAGACTCGCTATCACGAGGTCGCCGAGGCGGCCCTCGACGCCAACTTCGACATGGTCAACGACATCTGTGGCTTCGCCGACCCGGAGATGCCCGAGGTCTGCGAGGCCCGCGACGCCGCCGTCGCCAAGATGGCGAGTCCGCCGGACCTCGAACGCCCCGGCGCGGTCGAAGAGGTCGACGACATCTACGAGGCGTTGACGCAGAACGGGCTGACCGACAAGACGATCGTCGACCCAGCCTTCGGCGGGTGGAGCGAGGCCAAGACGCTCGACCACGACCGCGAGACGTTCCACCGGCTCCGGGAGTTCCGCGGCTTCGGCCAGCCTGTCTTGGTCTCCATCAACCGCAAGAACTTCCTGCGCGAGATCGCCGGCCGCTCCACCGAGGAGGCGCTCCCCGTCAGCCTCGCCGCGACGTCGATGGCGGTCGAGCGCGGCGCACACGTCGTCCGCACCCACGACGTCGGCCAGACGCGTGACGCGGCGCTCGTCGGCAAGGAGTTCGCCCGCCGCCGACTCCGCAAGGCGGGCGACGTCGGCGTCGAGGAGCTGGACGTCACGACCGTCCGGGAGGCCCGCCGCCACGTCGCCCGGGTCCGCGGCGACGACGGGACGGCTGCCGACGCCGACGCTTCCGGCGGTTCCACCGGCTCCACCGCTCCCGACGCTTCCGACGTTCCCGCGCCCGATGCCGCCCGTCACGCCGTCACTCGCGTCTTCGAGCTGACCGGTCTCGACGCCGAGTCGAAGGGGGCGCTTCGGGCTGCCGCGGCGGAGACGGCACTCGTGCTCGTCGAGGGTCGCGACGGGACGAGTCTGCTCGCCGTCGGGACGCCCGTCGCCTTCGAGAACACGGCGACGGAAGCGGGGGGCGTCTCCTCGGCGCTCGACGCCGCACTGGAACGAATCGCCGACGAGGCGAGATAACTCCACGGTAGACACCTCGAAGAGAAAACTTATGACACCCCGGAAGAAACTCGGCAGATGGAAGCCGGAACGGCACACGGGTAGGGGTACTTGGTGCCCGACCGGACCACACCGTAACACTCCCGAGCGACGGCCATGAACTTCGACGACTGGGAACCCGTCTACGAGGCGATTCTGGCCGACTTCGGCTTCGGACGCGAGGCCGACGAGCGTGCCCGCGACGTGCTCGCAGAGTTCGCCGTCCCGTTCGACACTGAACGCTTTGCCGACGTCACCGACTCGACCGTCGCGATCGCGGGTGCCGGTCCCTCGCTCGCCGCCGAACTGGACGTCGCCGCCGCCGCCGACGTCGTCTTCGCGGCGTCGACGGCGACGGACGTCCTCCGCGACGCCGACATCTCGGTCGATCTGATGGTGACCGACCTCGACAAGAACCCCGAGACGGCCGTCGCGTTGACTCGCGAGGGCGTCCCCGTCGCCGCCCACGCCCACGGCGACAACGTCCCCGCCGTCCGCGAGTGGGTACCGAAGTTCGACCGCGAGCACGTGCTCGCGACGACGCAGGCCGCCCCCGTCGGGCCCGTCGTCGACTACGGCGGGTTCACCGACGGCGACCGGGCGGCCTTCATCGCCGACGAGTTCGGCGCCGGCGAATTGGTCTTTCTCGGCTGGGACTTCGACGACCCGGATGTCGACGACGTGAAGGCGAGGAAACTGCAGTGGGCCGAGCGACTGCTCCGGTGGCTGGAGGTTCGCCGCGACGAGGAGTTCACGGTGCTCGACGGGCAGCGGGAGAGCATCCGGCCGGTCCGGTGAACTCGGTTCGGCGACGCTCTCACGGTTGCCACCGAGCGAGCGACTGGAGTCGCCGGACGAGGCGCGGAAACGCCCCGAGCGACGCGACGACGACGAGGAGCGTGACACCCACGCCAACCCACCACCGTCCGGCGGCGGTGCGCGCGACGACGCCGAGCCACGTCCCGCCGCCGATGGCGAGCCCGTAGTACGCCGACCGGAACGGCATCGACACGAAGTCGCTCGGCTCGGGCCACTCGCCGACGTCGACGTACTTCCCGCGGAACGTCCCGACACCGACCGTCGCGGCGGCCATCGCCGTCAACGCGGAGAGCGAGACGGCGTCCTGGTCCGGGGCGGTGGTCAGGACGGCGAGTGTCGGAAGCGACAGCACACACACCTCCAGGAGTGCGAAGAAGACGTAGTCCAGCCATCGCTCGAAGCGGGCGTTCAGCGTGCGGTTCGGCGACTCCGACACGTCGTGTCACTAGGGGACGAGCGAGTAAACGGTTGTCCCGACGTGTGTCCCGTCTCGGAACGGATCACTGCATCCGATAGCGGAGGATCGCCGCGATGCCGCCGAGGTTCTTCAACTGCTCGCCGGGGGCGAACTCCGCGGAGAAGACGGTGACGTCGCCACCTTTCTGTTCGACCGACTCGATGACGTCGTTGACGTCGACGTCCCAGTCGCCGCGGCCCTGTCGCTCGTCGCGGAGGCGTTCGTCGAGAACGAGCAGCGTCTCGACGGCCCCGAACTCCGCGGCCTCGGCGACCTGTTCGATGCCGTAGGCCGCCTTCGCCCCCTGCGCGATGTTCTCCATCAGTTCGTCGATGAGTTCTGCCTCCTTCGAGATGCGCGTCTGCGTCTGCACCTCGTCGACTGCGCCGCGCTTCAGTACCTCGTGGACGCCGCGGTCGCCGACGCCGGAGGTGTCGACGACGGTCAGCTTCTCTGCGACCTCCGGATAGTTCTCCTCGACGTAGTCGCGGGCGTCCTGCTTCGTGAACCCCGGTCCCGCGAGGATGACGGCGTCGACGTCGAGATGCGAGAGCGCGCTCCCGAGTTCGGCGAACAGCTCCGAGCGAGGACGGGCGTACTCGCCCTTGCCGGTCGGACGGGTGAACGAGCCGTACTCCTTCGTCCCGTACTGCTGGACGGTGTGGATGTAGGCCGCCCCCTCCTCGACGGTTGCGATGGCCACGTCGGGGTTCTCGGAGGCCTGTTCGGCCTCCTCCAACCTGTCCTTCTGGTCTTTCTTGAAGTGTTTCTCGATGGTGAACTCGTTGCGCTCTTCGACGTTGATGGTGTGGTGGTGACCGAGCTGGTCCTCGCGGGAACAGCCGACGATGACGCCGCCGACGCGCAGCCGGTTGGCGAAGCGGGCGAACTCGACGTCCTCGACTTCGAGGGTGACGTGGAGATGTTCGCGCTCGCCGCCGGTGTCGCGCATCTGGTCGTCGTCGCGCTGGATGCGGCGTGTCGTGTCGCCGGAGACGAGGTCTCCCGGTTCGAGCACGTAGGAGAGATGCCAGAGGTCGTCGACGTTCTCGGGGACGAGCGTCATCCGCTCGCGCCCCTCCTCGCCGCGACCACGGCTTACGATTCGCATGGCCGAGCAGACGACCCGCGGGCTAACAACCCTTGCCTTCTCGTCTCAGACCGTCGTGGCTGTCGTCGCTGCGTCGTCGCCTCGCCGACCGATTCCCTTCGCGAATCCGCGGCCGAACAGGTAGTAGACGGCGACCTGCACGTAGAACAGGACGAAGATACCGACGAGCAGGAAACTCAGCGCCGCTCCGACGGCCCCGCCGACGAACCCGACGACGAGAGCGAGCAACCACGCGACGGCGTAGTCGCTCGTGAAGGTGGCGGACTTGATCGTCCCGAAGTCGAACGCAGCACCGAGCTCGCCTTCGAGGGCGAAGTTGGCGGACGCCGCGGGGACGAAGTAGCCGACGACGAGCGCCAGCACGAACACCACGAGACCGAGGACGAGGACGAGCGCACCACCTCCGCCGTCGCCACTGAATCCGAGAGCGAAGAGCAACGAGAAGTACGGGACGGCGAGAATCAGCGAGTACGCGACGTTGACGACGAACAGTTTCAGGCCGTCGACGAGCAGTGTTCCCCAGTCGGTGAACGACGGGACCTCGGTCTCGCCGTCGACCGCAGCACGCAGGACGCGAACGAAGTACCCCTGTAGAACGAACACGGGGACGACGAGGAAACTGAGGAGACTCAGCACACCGCCGATGACGAGCGTTGGAATCCAGTCGTCACCGGTCCGCGGGAACGACAGTGCATCACCTATCATACAAGTTCCTCATCCGTCGCAATCAAAAGGATTTCCGTGCGTATCGTCGGTTCGTCGGTACAACTCTGGGGCTCGCTACTCTCGAACGCACGGTTCGTGTCGCCGGTCGTCACCCCAGACGAACGGGTCGGTCTCGTGATCGACGCCCGTCTCGGTCTCCGCCGGAGGCGACCCGTCGCCGTCCCCACCGTCCACCTCGACCGTTGCCGAGGTGAGGTGCCCTCGCTCGCTGCATCCGGCGGGCCCAACCGTCCGACCCGTCTGGACTGCCGGCGACACCTCGCTCGGGCGGTCGTCGAGCGCGACCGCGACGACCCGGTTGTCTTCGTCGTCGTCGGTCACGTCGAGAGCGGAGGCGGCACCGCGGCCGTACAGGAGATGTGCGAGGACACGCGCGTAGAAGGCGACGAACACGCCGACCACGGCGAGCGTCGTCGGTGCGGCGACGACGAGGCCGACGGTGAGCACCGTCACCGCGCGGAGCCAGCCACCGGCGTAGCGACGGCGCCGGGCGACGCCGAACACGCGGCGGAGGGCGAACCCGTCGCGGAGTCGTCCGCTGGCGGCGAAGACGGCGAGCGCCGCCGGGCGGACGTAGAGGTAGGCGGCGCCGTACCCGAGCGTTCCGAATCCACAGAGAACGACGCCGAGCGCCGCTACGACGCCGACGGGCGAGTTGGGCGCGACGACGTTCGACGCGAGCAGCGCCGCGAGGCCGACGGAGCCGCCGACGAGGACGACGAACGGCAGGAGGTAGCCCGCGCTCAACAGCGCGGACTTCGCGCCGTCGCGGACGAGCGCCCCCCAGCGGACGAACGACGGCGTCGCGTCGCCGTCGCGCAAACCGACTCGGACGGTCCGGACGTAGTACCCGCGGAGGACGAGCGGCGGGAAGACGACGAGCGGAACCAAGAGCAGGAAAACGAGCGGCGAGGCGACCGCGAAGAGCCACGCCAGCGGCACCACCGTCGCCACCAACACGAGAAACCCACCCATGAACAGCGTCGTCACCGCGTCGTCCGTCCGCGTCGGTGCCGACAGCGCCTCCCGGAACATCTGGTCGAGTGGTCGGGGGGTGGGCACATAACGGTGTCTCGGTACGGTGGCCGCGCCGATGGGTCGAAAGCGGCGGCGAGAGCGGGGTAGCTACCGCTTCTGTGGGTCGACACTGCCAAAAACTGTGACTTCGGTCCGGTCTGCTCAGATCGTCGCGCGCTCGTCCGTCGTCTCCTCGTCGCGCATCGCGACGGGGTGGAGCTCGCCCCAGGCGGTGCCGACGATGTAGTACGCCGCGACGAGGGCGTAGAACGTGATGAACGCGCTCAGGATCGCTCCGACGCCGGTCGCACCGAGCAGGCCAGAGACGATACCGGCGACGAGGAAGACGGCGAACGCGTAGAGCCACGCCGTCGCGTACGTCCCGTTGAACAACACCGGCTTCAGGTCGCCGTACGAGAACGCCGCGCCGAGTCGGTCCGTCTCCGCGTAGTTGGCCAGCGCCGCGGGCGTGATGTACGCCGCGAAGAGCATCAGGACGAACCCGACGAGTGCGCCGACGAGCGCCACGAGGCCGCCGAACAGGCCGGCCGTGTCCGAACCGCCGCCGGCGACCGCGCCGGCGACACCGAGGAAGACGGCGACGGCGACGACGACCCCGGGGACGAGGAAGTACACGAAGCCGACGACGAACCCTTTCAGGCCGTCGACGGCGAGGTCACCCCAGTCGTCGAAGACGGGCGGTGTCTCGTCGCCCCGCATCGTCCCGCGGAGGACGCGAAGTATGTACCCGATGACGAAGAACGTCGGGATCACGAGCGCACTCAGTAGGCTCAGTACACCGCCGATGAGGAGGGTCTTCACCCAATCGTCGTCGTTTCGGAGGTAGTCGATTGATTCTGTAATCATGGTTAAATCGAGAACGGCGGTCTCTCGACTCACCAATTCTCATCCATCAGATAGGACGGAGAGAGCGATAAGCGTTTCTCGAGAATTATCTACTCGACGATAGAACTGCGGCGAACGTCGGCCTCTCGTCCCGGTCCGACGCTCATAGGGATTATCGGAGCCAACCGCAGCCCTACGTTTAGCCTCACGACTCATGTGAATCGGTTCCCGGATGCGGGATCTATGAACTCCGACGATAATCCCTATCAGTTGCCGTCGCCGTCGACGACGCCGCTCCCGCCCGACGGGAGGAACTCCTGGATCTTGTCCGCGCTGGCGACCTTCCGGACGAACGACTGGTCGGTGAACCGCTCGCGGAACTTCCGGTAGAGCATCTTCGCCATGTCGTTCTGGGCGTAGCGACCGGGCTGTAGACGGACGCTCGTCGCCGTGTCATCTTCGATGGCCGACGGCGGCCCCCCGACGACGCGGGTGTCGGGTTCACAGCGGATCCCGACTGCTACCTCCGCGGCGACGTCGTCGTAGTAGGTCCGGTCGCCGCGGATCACGAACGACCCCTTCTCGACGTACTCGCCGCTCTCGGGCGTCTTCGACACCTGGTCGGCGCTCACCATGTACGCGTCGTCGGCGAACCGCCCCTCCTTCCAGATCGAGGAGTACGCGACGGCGAACTGGGCGGCCTCCTCGCGACTCCGCTCGGGGATATCGACGTCGCGGGCGGGTTCCGACGGTCCGGTGGCCTTCAGCACCGTCACCGGCCCTCCGTGTGCCTGCGTGTGGAAGAAGAGGTCGTGTTTGTTGAGGTATTTCTTGACGATCTCCTCGTTCTGGTCGGCGTTGCGGCCGCCGATGACGAGGAAGCCGTCGGATGTCTCGAACCAGCGGAACCGGTCGTACCACATGTCCTGCTGGCGGATCGGGATCGACTGCTTCGAGAGCCAGTCGACGTCGGCTCGCTCTTCGTCGTCGTCCGTTTCCTCCTCGTCGTCGTCGGACTCCCACTCCTCGCGGCGTTTCTCCAACGCGGCCAACTTCTCGCGAGTGTTCTCGATGGCCTCGAGTGCGCCCTCCTTCTTCTCCTCGACGCGCTTGGCCTCGGTGTAGATGCGGTCGGCGTTCTTCTCGACGCCCATCGACACGTCGAGTTCGATGCGCTGGCCGTCGATGGTGATCGTCACCATGCCAGTCGACCCGTCGACGTCTTCGACGGCCTGGGCGGCGGGGATCCCCTGCTCTGCGCCCTCGGCGAGCGTGTCGGCGATGTCGCTCCACGGAACGTTCTCGTCACGAGCACCGCGGACGGTCGAGAGCACCTCATCGGCGAGCTCGTAGTTAGCGTACAGCAGTTCCGCCTTCTTCCGTTCCTCCTGGGCTTGCTCGTCGAACCCCTCGATGGCACCCTCCTGCTGTTGGATGATGCGTTTCTGTTTCTCGATCTCCTCCTCGAAGTCCGGACGGTTGGCCTCGGCCCCACCGCCGCCCTTCTCGGCTTTGTCGCTCAGGTCGAGCCGGTAGAAGTAGTCGTCGAGCGCGGCGTTGAACGAGTCGAAGGCGACGGCGTCCAACTCCTCGTACTCCTTCAGCGGGAACGGCGTCACGTCGACGACGCGGTCCTCTTCCTCGTAGACGCGGGGCTCGAACTCGCCGGTCTGCAGTGGCTCTTTGAGTCGTTCGATGGCGTCGTAGAGCTTCCTGTACTCCTCTTCGCCCACCTCGGCGATGTCCAGCGTCTTCTCGACGCCAGCGCGGGTGCAGAGCTCTTCGGCGTAGAGGCCGCCGAGGTTCAGCTGCGTCGCCAGCGTCCGCACGACGTCGGTGTCCGACTCGTTCATCTTGTGCTCTAACGCCTCGTAGGAGACGTCGAGCGGGTTGATTCGCGACTGGGGGAACTCGTACTGCGACCCGGGGGCGACCGTCCGCGACTTCAGTCGGACAGTCTCGAGACTGCTCACCACCTCGCGGTTCTCGTCGAGGACGGCGATGTTCCCCTCGCCGAACAGCTCGGCGACGATCTCGGTGTCTTCGTCGCCACGTTCGAACTTGAACACGAGGATGCGGTCGAACTCGTACTGTTCGACCCCCGCGAAATCCGCCCCGTTGAGACGGTTACGGAGCATCATCGCGAAGTTCGGTGGGCGACCCGGTGCGTCCGGAACGTGCTCCGGGGCGACGGTGTGGGCGCGTTTGATGTCGCCGACTTCGACGAAGAGATCGACTCGACCACGGTCGAAGTCCCGCATCTTCAGCCGCAGGAGGTCATCACCGTAGAGATACGCCTTGTCGACCTTCGCACCCTCGTAACGCCCCAACTCGGTGACGAGGGCGGCGAGGTCGATGCTCGAAAGCTCCTGCTTCGGTTCCATACCCCGGATTTCAGGCGGTGACGGAAAAGACGTGTCGTTCGACCTTTTGCGCTGCGTTCGCTCCCTGCGGTCGCTCGCGGTACAGTATTACTGCGTCAGCGAACAGCACCGCTCGGCGCGCTCGCTCGACGGTCGTGCGATCGTCGCGCCCACGCCCGCAATCGACACTGTCCGAGGGCGCGAACGGTGGTACGGGGAACGGTGTGGAGAGGGACTCCGACCCGTGCCTGACACATTCCGTTTCCCCCGCGACACTCCCCGTGTCTCCCTGCCCGGTCGGCACGGGGAATCTCTCGTCGGCGACGCTGAACAGGGTAGTACGAAGACACTCGAAGCGCTCTGTCGTCGCCATCGAGCCCCATGTGACCGTTGAAACGTCCGATTCTCCCCGCTGACTTCGCTCAGAGCCGTTTCGAGACGTACGGCCCGTCCTGGTAGTAGTCCAGTTTCTCGCGGTAGTACTGCCGGACGCCGATTCCCGAGATGACGGAGATCTTGTCGAAGCCGGCGTCTGCGGCGAGCTCCTCGGCTTTCCGCAACAACTTCTTCCCGTACCCCTTGTGCTGCCAGTCGCCGTCGGCCGTACCGATGCCGGCCTCACTGCCGTAGACGTGGAGTTCGCGGACGAGCGCGGCGTCTCTCAGCTCTCTGCGGACGGTGTCGCCCTCCTGCACCGGGCCGGGTGCGGCGTGCGAGTACGAAGGGAACCGGAGGCGACAGAAGCCGACCAGCAGGTCCTTCTCGGTGTCCTCGAAGGAGATGAACTGTTCCACCCCGCCGCCGGACTCGTAGGTCATCACGTCGAGTTCGACGTTCTCGGGGTCGGGATCTTCTTCGTTCATCCCGACTTCGCGCGAGCGGATGTCTCGGAGTTCGATGCCTTTCTCTTCGGCGCGCTGTTCGGCGAGCTGCCTGAGATTGGACTTCCAGACGCCGGCGTCGATGAAGTCAGCGGGAATGTCGCGCTGGACGCGCTGGAGGCGCGTGTACTTCGGGATCATCCCCATAACTTCCGAGACGACCTCGATGGCGTCCTCGTTGGTCAGCGGGTCGTACTCGTCGCGCCGCCACATGTCGTAGGTGATCGTGTCGCGGACGACGAGCGTCGGGTAGATCTTGAGGTAGTCCGGCCGCCAATCGGAGTTCTCGAACAGCTGGCGGAAGTCCTCGACACACATCTCCTTCGTCATCCCCGGCTGGCCGGGCATCATGTGGAAGCCGACCTTGAACGCCGAGTCTCTCAACCGTCTGTTGGCGTCGACGGAGGCCTGATTGCCGTGGCCGCGGTGCATCTCGCGGTTGATGCGCTCATACGTCGTCTGGACACCTACCTCGACTTTCGTCGCACCGAGATCGAGCATCCGGTCGATCTGCTCGGGGTCACACCAGTCGGGCTTGGTCTCGAACGTCGTCCCGATGTTTCTGATGTCTGCGGTCTCGTTCTCGGCGACGACGTCTTCGAGATACTCGAACTCGACGTCCTGTGGGTCGGGCTTGAACGACTGGTCCTCTGCGGGTTCGGGCTCTTTGTCGACGTCGTAGTCGTTCAGCGCCTCCAGCGCGCGCTTGACGAACCACTCCTGGTAGTCGTGGCTCCGGGCGGTCATCGTCCCGCCCATCAGGATGAGTTCGACCTTGTCGACGGGGTGGCCGATATGTCGGAGCTGTTCGAGTCGGAGCGTCACCTGCCCGTAGGGGTCGTAGTCGTTCTGCACGCCGCGGGCGGCGGCGGGTTCGTGACCCGTGTACGATTGGGAAGAAGAGAACTCCGAGGCCGGACCGCCGGGACAGTAGAGACACTTCCCGTGCGGACACATGTGCGGCGAGGTCATGATGGCGACCGGCGAGACGCCGGAGGCCGTCCGGACGGGTTTGCGGCGCGTGACCTCCTTCACGTCGTCGCGGTGGGCCTGTGGTGCGTGGTCGAGGATGTCGGCGTTCTTGGGGACCTTCGGCGACGAGAACTCCGAACAGACCTGGAGCTTCTCCTTCTCTAAGTCGTCGCGGTCGACCTCGCCCTCGACGATGCGGCGGGCGAGTTCCTCGCAGGCCTGCTGGAAGGCGTCGGACTCCCGCCCGTCGGTGTCGGTGCTCACGGCGGAGTCACCTCCGCGGTGGCGACGGCGTGGCTCATTACGTGTGTTTCTGCCGGTTTCGCGGTTAAGGGTGTCGCTCTCGCACCCGGCCGACGGCAGCGACGGTGACGGCGACGGCTACCGAGGACTCTCGCGTCCGGTGCCAGTCGCTCGCCCCCGCCGCGAGAGATCGACGACGCCGACGACGAGTGCACCGACCAGTGCGACAGTTCCACTGGCGAAGAGCAGCGCCGGGTAGCCGACGACGAGCGCGAGACCGGCGAAGACGAACGGGCCGGACGCCCGTCCGAGGAACGTCGTGCTGTTCCGGAGGCTGAGCGCCCCGGCGCGGAACGACGCCGGAATCCGGTCGCTCACCGCAGCGTCCACAGAGGGGAGCACCAGCCCGACGCCGCAGCCGACGGCGAGCATCGACACGCCGACGAACAGCGCCGACGGCGCGGCCCACGCGCCGAGCAACCCGACCCCGTAGGCACCGACGCCTGCCGCGACGAGTCGCCCGTTCGAGAACGACCGCGAGAGTCGGCCGTTCGCCGCCGACGCGACGACCGACGCCGCCTCCGCGGCCGTGATGACGACCCCGACGTAGAGGGGCGTCAGTGCGTACTCCGCGGTGAGCAGGAACGGGAGCGCCGTGAACACGGCCCCGAACAGGAGAAACTCCGTGGCGAACGTCGCCGCGTAGAACGAGGCGGTGCCGGACCCGGCGATCGCCCCCAGCGCACTCCGGAGGTAGTCGACGCCCGGCAGCGAGCGCACCTCCTCGCGGGCCGGTTCGTCGAGCACGACGGCGGCGACGAGGCCGACCGGCACCGCCAGGAGGTACGCGTAGAACGGGGCGTTCCAGCCGTAGCCGACGAGTGCGCCGCCGACTACGGGGAACGCCGCCGCGCCCGTCGACAGGACGGCCGTGTTCACGCCGAGGACGGCGTTCCGCTGGCTCCCCTCGAAGGCGTCGCCGACGAGCGTCACCGTCGAGACGAAGATGCCCGCCGCGGCGACCCCCTGGACCATCCGTAGCGCGAGGACCACCGCGAACGACGGCGCGAACGCGGTCGCGCCGCCGACGAGACCGAAGGCGACGAGACTCCCGGCCAGGACGCGCTTCCGGCCGATACGGTCGGCGAGCGCCCCGACGAACGGCGACAGCACGATGCCGGCCACGAAGTAGGCACTGACGAGCAGACTCGCCGTCGCGTCGGTGACGCCGAACGCGTCGCGGATCACCGGAAGTGCGGGGCTGACGAGCGGCACGCCGAGCGGTGCGAGCAGCGTGCTGGCGAGCACGACCTGGACGAGTCGCGAGCGCCACGGGACCGACTCGTTCGTCTCGAAATCCGCCGTCCGAGAAGTGGTCGTCATCGTCTCACCTCACGGCTCCAACCGGTAGAACCGGAAGAAGTAATCCTCGACCGGCAGCACGGTCAGGCCGCTGAACCCCGCCTCGGTTGCGTACTCTCGGAGCGTCTCGGTCCGCATCACGGTCCCCGTCGCCGCCGACGGTTGTTCGGTCATCCCGACCGGCAGACAGTGCAGCACGCTCCAGCCGTACATCATCCACTCGACCTCGTTCCCCTCCGCGGTGAACGATTCGCCGACCCGTTCGTCTGCGACGAGCACGGCGCCGTCGTCGGCGACGATGCGCCGGACGTTCCGAAGCACACCGACCGGATCTGGCAGGTCGTGGATACACTCGAAAGCAGTCACGAGGTCGTACTCACCTTCGATGTTCGGGTCACCCGCGTCACGACACTCGACCGTCACTCGGTCGTCGAGGCCGGCCTCGGCGACGTTCTCGCGGGCTGCCTCCACAGAGCCTTCGTCGAGGTCGATGCCATCCACCCGGACGTTCGGATACGTCTGCGCGATGCCGATGCACGACCAGCCGTAGCCACAGCCGACGTCGGCGACGCGGGCCGGCGGGTCGCTCCGGAGGCGCTCGTCGACGTCCGACATCGCGGGAATCCACTCCTCGCCGAGCGAGTGGAGATACGACGGTCGATTGATCGCCGCTTGTCCCTCGTGGAAGTGCTCGCCGTAGTCCTCGTAGGAGACCCCACCGCCCGTCCTGTACGCGTCCAGAATCGCGTCGATGGGACGGACCGCACCGACGACGAGACTCGACAGCGGCGCGACGTAGTTCGGGCTATCCGGATCGGTTAGCGCCTCCTCGCGACCGGCTGGGAGGTAGTAGCGCCGGGCGGTCCCGTCGGCATCTTCGTCTTCGACGCCGAGAATCCCGGCGATGGTCTGCTGTTCGAGCCACTCTCGCGCGTACCGGTCGTGGGTGTCCGTCGCCGATGCGAGTTCCGCCGCCGTCACTGCTCCCGCCTCGGCGATAGCGTCGTAGTAGCCGAGTCGGTGGCCGACGAACATCGTGTCGACGGTGAACGCGCCCGCGACTGCATCGAGTATCTGCTCGACGAACGCGTCGGTCGCTTCGGTCGCGTCGGCCGTCTCGGTGGTCCGCCGGGCGTCGACCGTCGCAGTCGTCTCCGTTCGTTCTCGTTCGACTGTCATAGCTGAACAGAGAACCCCGACCCGGCTATAGTTAATTTCTGAGCTCTGTCGCTGTCACTGAACTCTCTCTCGACCTCTGTGAGTAGTTCCACGCGTCGAGACCCGTCTCACGGGGTGAGACAGAGTTAACTCCCGGCGAAGCGTGTGTATTGGTAACAACGGACGCATCGAATTCGTCCCGACGGAGGCGACGTATGACCAACCGACAGCTCCTGGACGAACTCATCCAACACGCGCTCGACCTACAGACGTACGGCGACACGCCGAGCGAGCGAACCGCTCGTCTCGACACCGACGAGCTGGTCGACGTCGTCCGCCACCGGTCGGTCCTCGAACTGCTCTTCGACGGGCCTCGGGACCGTCGCGACATCGAAGCCGCCCTCGGCGTATCGCGGGCGACGAGCCATCGGTTCACCCGATGGCTGGAAGACAACGACCTCGCCGAGCGCGTCGACGGTCGCTTCGTGCTCACTGGTAAGGGGCAGGTGGTCGCCGAGTCGACGCTCCGGTTCGAACGGAATCTCGTCACCGCAGGTCGACTCGCGCCGCTGCTCGACGCCATCTGTGAGGACCACCAGGAGTTCGTCGTCGAACCGTTCGCGGACGCGACGGTGACCGTCCCGACGCCGTCGGATCCGTACGCCCCGGTCACGCGCTTCCTCTCACTCCTCCGGGACAGCGAGACGTTCCGCGGGTTCAACACGACGCATATGGTCCCTCCGTCCACGGCCACCCCCGACCCCGTCTTCGAAGGGCGCGACGTGGAACTGATCTACCTCCCCGACGTCGTCGAGCGACTCCGTACGGACGACCCGGAGCGTTTCGACGCCGCACTGGAGGCGGGCAGTCTCACGCTCCACACCCGGTCCGCCCTCCCGTACGGTCTCGCCGTCTTCGACGACCGGGTCGGGATCGGCGGCTACGACGAGGAGACGGGTGCGATGCGGGTGTTCGTCGACACCGACGCCACCATCGCACGCGAGTGGGCAGAACGCGTCTACGACAGTTACCGTCGACACTCGACACCGCTCGACGAGTCCTCGTCGACGGAGCAGTCGGCGTGACGCTACCTTCGCTCGTATCTTCGGACGGTGTCGAACGAGGCGTACCCCTCCCCTGGAACGACGTCGACGAAGAAGACGTAGTCGCGAAACCGTTCGTCACGGTTACGCTGCTCGCCGCGCGCTCGGAGCACGGGGTCGACCTCGTGGCGACGGCTCCAATGGGCGGCGCAGTCGGCCGTCGTCCGGCTATCGACCGGCGTTCTCTAGGGTGTTCTGTAGCATCGTCACTGACACGTCCGCGACCGTGACGTGTTGCGCGTTTCGGTGCCGTTCTCGTGGACGCGGATCGTCGACATCGACGTCGAACACTCGTTCCAGTCGCGGTCGACTGTCGCTTGCGACGAGAAGCTCTCGCCGCTCACCTCGACGGTGTAGACGTCGGGCGTCTCGAAGGCGAAGTTCAGATGGTCGCCGCCGGCGATCTCGACGGTCTCGTCGAACTGCGTCCCCGTCTTCTCGCCCGTGATGACGACCGTCACCTCGCGGGCGTCGTCGCCGTCGTTCCACACCTGCACGACGTGCGCGCCGGGCGTCGCCTTCCCGGTGCCACCTTGCTTCCCGACGGCGTAGGTCGCGGCTGGGTCGGCGCGCATCCCCTCGAACGGCGCGTCGGGGAGCGCTGGTGTCTGATCGGCGGCGGCCGTCGCTGCCGTGCCCGTCGACTCGGGAGAGGCGGCTCCAGACGTCTCGGAGTCGCCGTTCGTGTTCGCTGTCGTCTCGCCCGACGGCTGGTCCGAACCGAGACAGCCTGCGACGGTGACAGTGGCGGTGGTTGCGAGGCTCAGGAGGACTTGGCGGCGGTTCATAGAGTAGAGAGACGTGTTCCTAGAGCTAATCTTTTGTGACGGACCGTCCGCTCGGCGAGAAGAGGATTCGAGAGAACGGCGAGCGGCGACGGCAGTTACCGAGTCGGTCGAGCGAACCAGCGGTTACAGCTGTTCGACGACGGCGTCGACGACTGCCTCTTTCACGTCCGTACGGACGCCGGAGAGGAACTCGATGCGGCCCTCGCGGACACCTTTCGCCGTGACGCCCGCGTTCGGCAGGGTCTCACGAGCGCGCTCGGCGACCGCGCGCACGTCGAACTCCTCGCTGCCGCGGAGGTAGAGTTCGTCCATGCCGAGACCGAGGGTGACGAACGTCCCGCCGTTGCGGTTGCGACGGTGGAGTTCCTCGACCAACAGCGTCGACGGCGGGAAGTCGAAGCGGTGGGTGAACGCGTCGGTGTCGATGACGGCGAAGTCGACGTCGTCCTCCTCGCGGCGTTCGAGGTTCGCCTCGGCCGTCTCCACTTCATCGTCGAGTTTGATGCGGAACTGCTCTGCGACGTGCTCGGCGAGACCGACGTCGTGGCCCTCCTCGTCGCCGAACAGCAGGTCGGTGATGAGTTCGCGCTTGTCCTGGTAGGACTGGTAGTAGGCTTCGAGCGCGACCGCCTCGCGGAGCGCGGTCACGCGATCCGCGTCGTAGCCCCCCTCCTCGGCGAGATCGAGGTACGCCTGCGGTGCGCCCTCCCAGTAGCTGATCGCGGGGAGGTGTGCGAGGTCGTCGCGGACCTCGTCGTTGATGGCCGCGGCGAGGTTCGCCGAGAGCGCACCCGTCGAGAGGTCCGCGGCGTCGGCCTCCGCACGGGCCGGGTTGACGAGCACCTCGGTGTCGTCCTCGACGTCCTCGTCGGCGACGGCGGCGTCGACGACGACGCGCTTCGCGCCGTAGATACCCAGCAGGCCGAGACCGTCGCTGGACTCGACGGTGCTCCCCGTTCCGAGGAGGAGCACGAGCGGGAGCTTCTCGTCGTGTCGGTCCTGGTCCTGCAGCATCCGCGTGACGTCGTTCGTCGCGGCGTCCATGCCGTAGACGGCGTCGTCGAGCGGACGACGGGTGAAGTAGTGGTACTCCGCGTCGCTCTTGGCGTACTCCTCGCGGATGAGCGGGAGGACGGCGCGCTCGACGGCCGCACCGGCGACGTAGCCGTCGGCGGTGGCGGCGTGACGGACGACGATGGGGCGCGACTCGAGGATGGCGCGACGGAGCGCCTCGGCGGCGTCGAGCAACTGCTCGGAGACCGCCTCGACCGAGTCGTGGGCGGCCAGCGGCATCACGGCCTCGGGGCGGGCGCGAGCGGTCAGCGCGTCTGCGAGTCGACGCTGGACCGATTCGGCCTCGTCGCCTTCGAGGGCGACGAGCGCGTCGGTCTCGACCTGGATCTCGTTGCGGCGAAGCTCGACCTCGCCGTCCAGACGGACGACGTCGCCGACGTCGATGTCGGGGTAGGCACGGATGCCCGCCTCGACGAACGCGGCGCAGTCGACGACGCCGGTCTCGTCGCGGAGTTCGAAGACGGTCGGACCGCCGGTCTGACGCGCGCCGACGACCTCGCCCTCGATGCGGATCTCCTGACCGACGCGGTCCGAGAGCGTGCCGATCTCGACGCGGTCCGCCTCACCGGTCGGTTCCGGTTCGTCGTAGTCTCCGCGGGCGTCGTCTCCGCTGGCTTCGTCCGCCTCGGCGGACTGCTGTTCCTGCACCGGTTCCGACTCGGGTTCGGATTCCGATTCAGGTTCGGATTCCGATTCGGGTTCGGATTCCGATTCGGGTTTCGACTTCTGGCTCGCCTCGGACTGTCGTTCGCTTTCGGCCGGTTCCGCTTCGCCGCTGACGTCGTGTTCGCCGTCGGCGTCCTGCACCAGCACGCCGCGGAACTCACGCTCGGACTGCCGGATCGACCAGCCGAGGTCGATGTTGCCGTTGTCGCGGACGTTCTTCACCTGGACGAAGACGGTGTCACCCGGTTCCCAGTCGAGGCTCTCCAGTCGGCGGTCGAGTTCGCTCCGGTGGAGCAACCCGGTGACGCCGGGGGCGATGTCGACGAACACGCCGAAGTCGGCGTAGCCGTCGACGGTGCCGCTGTAGAAGCGGCGGGGGACCAACTGGTTGGGATGGTCACCTTCGAAGTGAAACACGACGTCTTCTTGGTGGCTGTCACAGATTCGACCGTCCACGGGCGTACCACAGATAATACACGTACCCATTTGAGCAGAGAGAAACACCGCGGCCTAAAACTGTTGTCGAAAGTCTGCTGTCGTTCTCGTGGGGTGATTCGACGGCGAACCTGGGTCGGATTTCCCGTCTCTCGATCGAACTGTCACCACGCCGTCGTGCGATTCGGTCCGAGGGGACGCCACTCGCTCTGCGCACTCGGAGTGTCGTTGCCGCTACTCGACCCGCTCAGAGCACGCCGGCCGTCCGCAGCAGCGTCGTCGCCGCCGCCACCCCACCGAAGCCGTACCCGAAGAGCACCGTCGCCGGGACCGCGCCGGCGACGGTCGCGCGGAGGAGCGTCGTCCGGTGGACGACGCTCAGGCCGACGACGAGCAGGACGGCACCGTAAGCGGCACACAGGAGTCGCAGCGTGGGCGAAGGGTAGCCCGCGAGGACGCAGGGGGCGGCCGCGTAGGCGACGGTCTGGACCGTCTCGCTCACGCCCGCCCGCTCTCTGACGGTGGCGATGAGTAGCAGTGTCTGGAGCGCGCCGAGCAGATGCATCGTCGCCGGGGCGACGAACAGCGTCACCGCGACGAGAAGCAGCAGACTCGTCGCCGCCCTGCTGTCGGCGAGCAGCGGGACGAACTCGGTGCCGAGCACGCGTTCGGGCGTGAACCAGAGCAGTCCACCGACGTAACAGAGCGCGACGAGCACGCCGAAGACGAGGCCCGGAGCCTGGTCGCCGGGAGCGACGCCGTTGCGGAAGAACCGCCGCGGCCGGACCAGCACTTCGGCCCACGCGCGGACGATGCCGCGCGGACCGCGCTCGCGGCCGCCGCGGGGGTTCTCGACCCAGGTAGTCACGTCCGTCTCTAGTCGGTGCGGAAGGTATGACAGTTCCGACATCGGGCCTCGTAGGACTCCTCCGCGCCGACGAGGATGGTCGGGTCGTCGGCGTGGGCCGGTTCGCCGTCGATGAGCCGCTGGTTGCGCGTGGCGGGTTCCCCGCAGATCGTACAGATGGCCCGCAGTTTGTCGACGTACTCGGCCAGTGCGACGAGCTGCGGCACCGGTTCGAACGGTTCGCCGCGGAACGTCTGGTCGGTGCCGGAGACGATGACGCGGCGACCGTCGGCGGCTAACACCTCACACACGTCGACGAGTTCCGTCGAGAAGAAGTTCGCCTCGTCGACGGCGACGACCTTCTCGCCGTTCAGCTCGTCGTGGATCTCCCAGATCCCGTCTCCCTCGGCGTCGACGACGGTCGCCTCCCACTGTCGGCCGTTGTGCGACCCGATAGTGGCTTCGCCGTACCGGTCGTCGACGTCTGGCTTGAAGACGGCGACCTCCTGCTCTGCGATCTCCGCGCGGCGCAGGCGACGGAGCAGCTCCTCCGTCTTCCCCGAGAACATGGAACCGGTGATGACCTCGATCCAACCGCTCCGGGTGATGGCGTGCATGAACCAACACGGAACCTAACGCTTCAAATGCGTACTCATTCTCCCGCCTCGGACAGTCTGCGTCGCGGCCGCTGCCGCGGCCGTCACTGCCCGTCCTCAGTCGCTGGCACCCTTGTTCTGTCCGCTCTCGAACGTCGCTGGGTCCTGTTCGATGTTGGCGAACCCGACGGCCCGTCGGCCGAGCGTGAGCACGCGCTCCTCCGTCGACTCGTCGCGGAACGCTCCGTCGTCGTCGAACGCGCTGTGAGCACGGGGGATCGCCGCCTGATGGGGGATCACCCACGCGTTGAGCGCGCGGCAGACCGACCGGAGATGGTCGAGCGCCGTCACCGGGAACGACCCACCCGAGACGGCGAGCAGGCCGACGGTCTTCCCCTCGAACTCCTCGAACCCGCAGTAGTCGAGCGCGTTCTTCAGGACGCCCGAGTACGACCCGTGGTACATCGGCGTCCCGAGGACGACTGCGTCGGCCGCGCGGATCGTCGCCGCCAACTCGGCGCTGTCGCCCTGTTCGTCGTAGTCGGCGTCGAGCACCGGCAAGTCGTAGTCGCGGAGGTCGACGATCTCGCCGGTGCCACCCGCCGCTTCGACGCCACGGAGGACGTGGGTCAGTGCGTGCCGTGTGTGGCTGCCGTCCCGGAGGCTCCCGCCGAGCGCGACGACGTGAACGTCTGGCATGGCTGGTAGACTCTCGGTGCAGCGACAAAGGCGTGCCGCCGGTCTTCCGCCTCTCGACGGATCGACGACACCTGGGACGGACTCAGTGTTCGACCGGTTCGGCCGCGGTGACGACCGGCGTCGCCGCCCGTTCGAACTCGTCGATCGTCGCCTCCGCCCACTCGCGGAGCGCTGGGCTCTCCCCTTCGACGAGCGCCTTCGGTTCGCCGCCGTCGTCGACACCGATCTGGACGGTTCCGTCCAGGAGGCCGACGAAGCACGGGACCGGGTCGTCGTACTGGTACAGCGCGTACCGTTCGGTCTCGGCCATCTCCTCGGTGAGCGGCGCGTAGGCGTCGTCCGACTGGTAGGTATGGACGACCTCCGACGTGGTGACGACCGTCGCCTGCGCGCCCGCGTCGACGATGCGCTCACGGATCACCCGGTGGGCGTGCAACCCGGTCAACGGGAGTACAAGCCGCATCTCGCTCGCCTGCGCTGCCACCGTCACGTGTCGGTTGACCATCGCCCACGGATCGCCCGGTTCCGGGAGGTAGAGGTCGGCGTCGGCGAGCAGCTCGACGTCCAGTCCTAGTTCGTCGTGCGGGAGCCACTGCAGGAACGGGGCGAACCGAAACCACTGGTCGAGACGCTCCTCGAAGTCGGCGAACGCCGTCCGAGCCATCTCTCCGAAGGGGGTGAGACAGTACTTCCCGTCCACGCACTCGGCGACTCCCAACGTCTCCAGTTCCCGGATGCTCCGGTCGACGGTCGACCGGGAACACGACAACTCCTCGACGAGCGTCCGCTTGTCTTTCTGACCCTCGGCGAACGCTTCGACGAACGAGGACCGCCGTAACAGCACCTCCATCACTTCCATCGTCGAGGGTCGCGCTGTCATGGTTTACGAACTGTCGGTCTGTCTCATACGCGTTGCGGAACGTGTGATCGGGGTTCGGTTCTCAATTAACGCTCTCCCCGATCGAACCGATCGGGTAGCGTGCAGCGTCCCGGTCGACGGGACGGCCAGACACGTTACTGGTCCGTCTCTCGGCGTCGAGATCGTCGTTCTCGACACCGACTCCGTCCCGAAGGAGCTCTCCAGGCGGAGTGCGGAGCACCGTCTTCCGTACTGCCCACTGACAGTTAAGTCGTCCCCCAGCGTACACCCCGTAACCGATGGCTGTCTCTTCTCCGAAAGACACCGAACTCTGGTATTCGCGGAGACTCAGCCATATTTACGATACCCTCGAAGCCGATTCAGATGGCCTCTCGACCGAAGAAGCCGCAGACCGACTCGCTGAACACGGACCGAATCGCCTGCCGAAGGCGAAGCCGGTCACCGTCTGGCAGATCCTTCTCCGTCAGTTCAAGAACCCCCTCATTTACATCCTCGCTGTCGCGGCGGTCGTGTCGTTCGCCATCGGGGAGGAGACTGACGCCGGATTCATCGCCGCGGTGCTGTTGATCAACGCGCTCGTCGGCGGTGCTCAGGAATGGCGTGCGGAACGCAGCAGCCAAGCGCTTCAGCAACTCATCCGTACCCGTGCGACGGTCGTCCGAGATGGAGAGACACGCGACATCGAGGGCGAAGAAGTCGTCCCGGGGGATGTCGTCCTCCTCGAATCGGGCTACCGCGTTCCCGCGGACGTTCGTTTGGTCTCCACACACGGTCTGGAGGTCGACGAGTCGCCACTCACCGGTGAGTCAGCACCCGTCCTGAAAGACGAGGAGTGGACAGGCGACGACCGGGCCCCACTGGGAGATCGGCGCAACATGGCCTACGCTGGAACTGTGGTCAATCGTGGACGTGGCCGCGGTGTCGTCGTTGAAACCGGCGCCGACACGGTCGTCGGTCGGTTGGCCGAGGACGTCACGGCCGTCGAGGGCGGGCAGCCACCTCTCGTGACGCGCATGGAACGGTTCACCCGCATCGTCGGCCTCGTCGTCCTCGTCGCCGCGACGATCACTGCGCTTCTCGGGATTTTCGTCCAGCAGTACGACGCAGTCGAGATGTTCCTGTTCGCCGTGGCACTGGCCGTGTCGGCGATTCCCGAAGGGCTCCCCGTCGGGATCACGGTCGCATTGGGCGTCGCTAGTCGGCGGATGGCCAAGGTCGGTGTCATCGTGCGCCGTCTGGTGGCTGTCGAGGGACTGGGGAGCTGTACGATGATCGCGTCGGACAAGACCGGGACGCTGACCGCCAACGAACTGACTGTCAAACAGGTCCAGCTTCCTGATGGAACGTCGTTCGAGGTGACCGGCGAGGGGTACGCCCCGGAGGGAAACGTGCTTCAAGACGGACACCCGCCGGAGCCTGACCTCGCAGACGAGTTGTCTCGGCTCGCTCGAGCGTCTGTCCTCTGCAACGAGGGTCACCTGTCTCGACGGAACGACGAGTGGACGTGGCGCGGTGACCCGACCGATGTCGCCCTCCTCGCGCTCGGTCGTAAGCTCGGGTGGTCCCGCCAGTCGGCCCTCGATGCGTATCCACAGACCGACGAGATTCCGTTCGAGCCGGAGCAACGCTATGCGGCGACGTTTCACCGGACAGACGACGAGGCGCGTGTATTCGTCAAGGGCGCGCCCGAGCGCGTTCTGGGGATGTGCACGGATGCAAGCGAGGGCGACTTTTCACAGCCAGTGCTCAAGCGACAGGCAAACGAGATGGCTCACGACGGATACCGTGTGCTCGCTGTCGCGGAGGGAACAGTGGAACCCGACGCAGAGCTGGAGCAACCGCCGTCCGAACCAACTGACCTGACGTTCCTGGGCTTCCTCGGGTTGATCGACCCGCTTCGGGCCGGCGCGGCGGAGGCGATTGCGTCGGCGGAGCAGGCGGGCATCACAGTCACGATGATCACGGGGGACCATCCGGAGACGGCACTCGCCATCGCCCGGGATCTCGGGCTTGCCGAGTCGACAGACGAGGTCACCACTGGGGCCGAACTGATGGACGCCTCCCAAGAGAAGATCGCAGAGATCCTCGAAACGACCCGGGTGTTCGCACGCGTCTCGCCGGATCAGAAACTCGAGATCGTCGAAGCCGCACGAGGAATCGGACATTATGTGGCTGTGACGGGTGACGGTGTCAACGACGCCCCTGCACTCCGCCAGGCGAACATCGGCATCGCTATGGGAAAGATGGGCACGGACGTCGCCCGCGACGCGGCCGAACTCGTCATCAGCGACGACAACTTCGCGACGATAGTCGCAGGCATCGAACAGGGTCGTGTGGCCTTCGACAACATCCGCAAGGTCATCTTCCTGCTCATCTCCACCGGTGCTGGCGAAGTGGTGCTCGTCCTGTTGAGCCTCGCAGCCGGCCTGCCACTCCCGCTGTTGCCCGTCCAGATTCTCTGGTTGAACCTCGTCACGAACGGGATTCAAGACGTCGCCCTCGCCTTCGAACCCAAAGAGGGGGACGTGTTGAATCGTCCGCCGCGCTCGCCCGACGAGCGGGTCTTCAATCGGATCATGATCGAACGGACGATCGTTTCCGCGCTGGTGATCGGCGTGATCGGATTCGGAGCGTTCGTGTGGTTTCTGGACCAGGGACTCTCTGAGGCTGCCGCTCGGAACCACCTGCTACTGTTGATCGTCCTGTTCGAGATCGTCAACATCGGCAACGCCAGGTCAGAGACGGCGTCGCTGTTTCGACTGTCGCCACTGCAGAGCCCGATACTGCTCACAGGGACGACTGCGGCGTTTCTGATTCACCTCGGAGCGATGTACTTCCCACCTGCCCAAGCAGTTCTCGGAACAGCGCCCGTCGGTCTGGAACTGTGGCTCGTTCTCGGTGCCGTCGCTTTGACCATCGCAGTCGCTATCGAACTCCACAAACTGAGCTGGAAAGCGCGGTATCCCACGCGTTCCGAGACGGAGGGACAGTCCCCCTCGACAACGCACGAGAAGGAGGCGTAGGGGTCGAGGCCTGAGAGTACCTCAGTCCTGCTCCTCTCTCCGAACAGTGAGTACGGGAACAGGCGACCGCCGAACCACTCGTTCTGAAGAGGACTTCCTCTGGCTTACAGCGAGTGATTCGTGACGAGGGTAATCAACAGGAGATGTACCCTGCTCTCTTCGATCTGCTCACTCTCCGGTTCCGGCTTGTTGTTGGCCAGTAACTTCGTCCGGGGTGAGCCGGAAGAATCGGAACTCCAGCGTAAGGGGATGACTGTCGTACACGTCCACGAAGGGGATTTTCACTCGCTGCATCGCCTCGGCGACGTCGGGGTCGAGTGCTGATTTCGTGATCTCTTCCAGGCTGCCGGTTGCGACGACGCTTCGCCAGCCACGGTCGGTTTCGTCGTACGTAACGAATGAAACCTCTCCGTCTTCTTCGATGAGATCTCGCTTTCCGGCGTCCTCAGGGCCGATTGCAAGCCGGAAATAGAAATTCTCTGAATCTGCGTCGTATCCATACGAAATTGGTCGGGTATACGGGGGGCCGTCGTCCGACGAATCGAACGAGATGACACCCGTTCCACCACTCCCTAAGAAGTCGTCCCGTTCTTCCGTACTCATCCGTACTGAGCGGACGTCTTCCATACGATCACGCTCCCTCGGAGCTGATGTCCAGCCTTCCCTCTTCCGGCGTCTGAGCGTCACGCCACCAAACGAGCTCGAACTCGATGCTCTGTTTTGCCTCGGTATCGCCCTCTGTCCAGTCCGACTCGCCTTCCAGCTTGAAGGTCACGGGGTCCGTCGGATTCAACCGCACCTGCTGGCCGCCGAGTTCGAGTGTTACGTCTCCACCTCCGTCGAGTTGTTCAGCTAATTCGCGGAGATACGACGCAATCTCTGCCCGTGTTTTCTCGGTCTCGGTTTCGAGTTCTCTCATACCGAGTAGTACGTCGGACATCCCGATAAACGACGGGGAGCGTTCTCGAACTTGGGAAACTACCCTCCACCACGAACAAGGGATGCGATCCTTGACATCCCCCCGTGCCTGAAGACGCCCCCAGAACGTGGAGCGGTCTGGCGTGCGACCGAGACACGGCGTGTCTCGTCAACGCAGGAATCCCACGGCACCGCATCGCTGAGTTGGGATAGACGACTTCGAGTACGCTAGCCACTACCGCTGAAGACGAGCCTTTGCCTCCTCGCCAGTCCTGTCGATCTCCACTAACCCGTCCGCGGTCAGATCCGAAAGGAGTTCGCGGAGCCACTCACGACCGTGCTCGCCGTCCGGGGTGTAGTCCACACGGATTCGGTGACCGAGTGTATCCAACTCCATCTCGTCGTGTTCACCCAGGAGTCGGACGATCCGCCCGCGGAACTGTCGCCGACTCCCCTCGAAACTGGGCTGGGTCGGAACGTCGGGGGCGGTGAAGTCGCCCGTCTCGTAGGCGTGACACCACGCGCGCCACGGACAGCCCGCCTCGTCGCAGCGGGGAGTCTTCCCGCAGGCCACCCCGCCCAGTTCCATGATCGCGTTGTTCCAGACGCGCGACTCGCCGTCGGGCATGACGAACCCCGCGACGGCTTCGAACGCCGCGTCGTCGTCCGGCACGTCGAACGCGCGGTGGAGCACGCGCTTGACGTTCGTGTCGACGACGGCGTCGCCGGTGTTGAACGCGAACGAGGCGACGGCGTTGGCGGTGTACGGACCGACGCCCATCAACTCCTCTAACTCGCCGGGCGACCGAGGGAACTCTCCACCGTACTCCTCAACGACCTGCTGTGCCGCCTCGTGGAGATACTTCGCCCGATTGTTGTAGCCGAGGCTGTGACTCGTCCAGAAGGAGACGACGTCGCTCCGCTCGGCCGCTGCGAGAGCGTCGACGGTCGGCCACCGGTCGAGGAACGCCTCCCACGCCTCGACGACGCGACCCAACTGGGTCTGTTGGCTCATCACCTCGGAGACGAGGATCTCGTAGGCGTCGTCCGTCTGTCGCCACGGGAACTCGCGGTGGTCGTCTTCGTACCACTCGACGAGCGCGCGCCGGACGGCGTCGACCTCGTCGCTGTCGTCGGGGAGTGCGGGGGCGACGTCCTGTAGCTCCTCGGGGACGGACGCGTCGGTCATTGTCGAGCGGTGGGCGAGCGGAGGTTTATGGGTAGTGGTCCGTCGCCGTGCCGCCTCAGGTCCCGTGGCGTGAGTCTCTCGGCGGCGTCGCTCCGACGCCGTCGCGACGGCAGTCGCCGCGACGGTCTCGGGAGCGAAACGCGTATCCGACGCCCGCGTCTCCCTCTCGGCATGAGTCTCGACGACCTCAACGACGACGTCCAGTCGTCCTACTCCGACCTCGACGACGACCTGACCGTGGAACTCGACCGCGAGGCGAAGAACGAACTGGCGACGCTGGCGGCCGTCTTCGAGACGGAGGACACGAGCGAACTCGTCCGCCGGGCGGTCCACATGCTGTTTCGGTCCAGCGTCGACTCGGGCGACCTGGACTTCCAACTGCGCCGGAGCTACGACGTCACCTACGACGAGTTCCTCGCCGGGATGACCTACGAGGAGATGACGGGACAGGACCAGTATCCGCAGCGCGACGACGAACGTCGCTACCAGATGTAGCCGTCGGCCGGCCGCCAGCAGCTACTTGTTCTCAACTCGACAACAGCTCTCTATGGGACTGAGTGCCCGCAACAACCTGACTGGAACGGTGAAGTCACTGAAAAAAGACGAGATCATGGCGGAGATCGTCGTCGAACTCGGCGACGGACAGACGGTCACATCGACGATCACCCGAGCGTCCGCCGACCGCCTCGACCTCGCGGAGGGCGACGAGGTCAGCGCCGTCATCAAGGCGAGCGAAGTGATGATCGACAAGGACTGAGCGGTCGGTCTCGCGGCTTCGAGAGCGGGAGAACCGACTACGCGACGTCCGCGATCGCCTTCGACAGCAGGTCCGCCCCGAGCGCGATCTCGCGCTCCGTCACGTCCAACGGCGGCAGGACGCGGAGCACCTTGTAGCCGCACGAGAGCGTCAGCAGGCCGCGCTGGAGCGCCGCCTCCTGGACTGCGTCGCGGCGCTCCTTGGTATCGAACTCGAGGGCGAGCATCAGCCCCTTTCCGCGGACGTCGACGACGCCGGTCGGGTCGGCGTCCCGCATCGTCTCTGTGAACTGTCGGCCGCGAACGGTGGCGTTGTCCATCAGGTCGTACTCGTGGATGGCGTCGATGGTGAGCGCCCCCTGTAGGGAGGCGATGATGTCGCCCGCGCCCCACGTCGAGGAGAGACGGCCCTTCTCGTCGGGGAAGACGTCCGACCGGGAGATCGTCGCGCCGACGCGGAGACCCTTCGCGGCGGCGATGACGTCGGGTTCGATGTTGTAGTGGTCCGCACCCCACATCTTCCCCGTTCGCCCCATCCCGGACTGGATCTCGTCGGCGACGAGCGTGATGTCGTGCTCCGTCGCCAGCGCGGCGATCTCGTCCATGAAGGCGTCGCTCGGGATGCGGTAGCCGCCTTCGCCCTGGATCGGTTCGAGGATGATGTAGGCGACCTCGTCGGCGCTGATGTGGCCGCGGTCGGGGTCGAGCTTCTTCCGGAGGAGCGACACCTTCTCGGCCGGGTCGTCGCCGCCGACGAAGAAGCCGCAGTCGCAGCTGTCAGGCGTGCAGGAACGGTCGTCGCAGTAGGGGACGTCGTGGACGCCCGAGACGGTGGGGAACTTCCGGCGGTACTTCTCCTTCGAGCGGTTCAACGAGAGCGCGCCGAGCGTCCGCCCGTGGAAGGCGCCGTCGAAGGTGACGGCGTACCTCGCGCCGTCGCTGTGGTCGTAGGCGATCTTGATGCCGTTCTCGACCGCCTCGGCCCCGGAGTTCGAGAGGAAGACCATATCCATCCCGTAGTGGTCGGTGGCGTCGGTCAGTCGGTCCATCAGTCCGGCGGGACCGGGGAAGTCGCTCTCCTCGGGCGTGTGTGCGTCGCCCGCGCTCACGTAGAAGTCCTGCCCGGCGATCTTCAGCGGGTCGACGAGGTCGAACTCCCGGAGTTCGTCCATGATCTTCGGGTTGTTGTACCCGAGCGGGGCGGCGGCGACGTGACTCGTGAAGTCCATCAGGACGTTACCGTCGACGTCCGTACAGAACGGCCCCTCCGCGTCGCCCGAGAGGTCCCAGACGAAGTCGTAGACGTACGTGCTCGGCGCGGCGCTCTGGTGGTGGTACTCCACCCACTCGCGAGCGCGCTCGCCCGGCAGCGCCGTGACGTGCGGCTCGACGGTGTCTCTGTTCATGCCGTCGGTTAGCAGACCGGTATGTTAAGACGTTCGTTACGATTCAGCCAAATATTGCGACGACGGCCGTCACCCCGCCCGCGGCGACGAGGAGGAGAGCGCTCCACGTGGCGACCTGGCGCGCGAAGTCGCGCGGGCCGGCGGCAGCGACGAGTCCGGCCTTGACGACGACGCTCGAAGCCGTCGCGAGGAGGATACCGACGATCGCGGTGGTCCCCTCGATGGTGCCGCCGCGGTAGAGCAGGACGGCCGAGGTGGTCGTCCCGGCCGACGAGACGAGCCCCGACACCAGCGCACTCGCGTAGAAGCCGAGGCTGCCGAACTGCTCCTGGGCGACCGTCCCGACCGCGAGGATGAGGAAGAACACCGCGCCGAACGCGAGGACGTTCTTCATCGAGAAGGGGCTCTCGAGGTCGAGTGCGACGTCCTCACCCCAGTCGGCGGTGAAGCGGGCGACGACGAAACTCCCGACCACGAGCGCGCCGAGCGGGATCGCCGCCTGCCAGAGCGGCGGGCGATCCGCGGCGACGGTGAACGCGAGGGCGATGCCGAGGTTCCGGAGTGCCATCGCGGCGTTCGCGAGCAGCACGCCGGCGACGGCGAAGCCGACCGACTCGCGTTGCTGGCGGACCTGGTCGAGCATCGTCCCGACGACCGCCGTCGAGGAGGCGAGTCCGCCGAAGAAGCCCGTGATGGCGATGCCGCGACCGCCGTAGGAACGAACGAGCGCGTAGTTGACGATGCCGATCCCGGCGACGGTGACGACCATCAGCCACGCGACGCGGGGTTCGAAGGTGACGCCCATCACCTCCTCTTCGGCTGGTAGAAGCGGGAAGACGACGAACGCGAGGATGGCGAACTCCGTCGTCGACCGCAGTTCCTGACGTGACAACCCTCCCGCGAACCCGTGTAGCTCTCGTTTGAGCACGAGCAACGACGAGGAGATGACGGCGACGGCGACGCCCGCGACGAAGAACCGCGAGGCGACGAGTACGCCGACGCCGTAGGCGACGAGCAGCGACACCGACGTCGTCAGCGCCAGCGAGTCCTCTTCGCCGGTCTGGAGCCCCTGTACCGCCAGAAGGATTCCCTGCACGATGACGAGGACGCCGCCGACGGTGAGAAGCGCTACGCCGAGCGGGGACTCCTCGGCGATGATGGTGAACACCGCGGCGACGAGACTCGTCAGCGAGAAGGTCCGGATCCCGGCCGACTTCTTCGACCACTCGCGTTCGAGACCGAGAAAGAGGCCGAGCGCCGCCGCGATCACCACGCGGACGACCGGGTCCTGCAGCGGCGCGGCGAGCGGATCCTCGAGTTGGAGAACGAGCGGCCAGACGACGTCGAGAGGGAGAGGGGAGAACTGCATAGTCGAACTACGCGTGGCCCGTGGTTAAGTTCTCAGGCCGCGACGTGTCGTTCTTGATCCGCGATACGTTTTTCACAGTTCCGTGGTGGGCTCTAGTATGTCGATACTCGACTTCGATCGAGCCCGCGCCGCGTGGTGGGCGCTCGGCGCCGTCCTCGCTGCGTCCCTCCTGTTCGTCGTCTACTCGTTCGTCGGCACGTTCGTCTTTGGGCTCTTTCTGTACTACGCGACCCGTCCGATCTACCGACATCTCCGAACACACGTCTACCCGCCCAGTCTGGCGGCTGCCGTCTCGATGTTCGCACTCGCGCTCCCAGCCCTGGCGTTGATGCTGTACGCACTCCTCGTCGTCGGAAAAGAGGTGAACAAACTCACCCGGTCGACGCAGTTCGACCTCGGTACGTACACGGCGCTCGATCTGGGTGTCCTCAGCGGGGTGGCCGACCCCGCGACCCTCTACCGCTCCGGGTTGCGCGACTACCTCACGTTCGAGAGTCTCGATGCGGGCCTCGACCAGGTCGTCACCGCCGCCGACACCTTCGCCGTCGTCGGCGTGGGTCTCGTTCACCTGTTCGTGATGGTCGCTATCGCCTTCTATCTCCTCCGCGACGATCATCGCATCTCCCGCTGGGTCAGCAAGCGGTTCGCCGACGACGAGGGGGTGCTCGACGCCTACCTCGCGGCGGTCGACACCGACCTCGACAGCGTCTTCTTCGGCAACATCCTCAACGCCGTACTGACCGGTACCATCGGGGTCATCGCGTACACCGTGTTGAACGTGTTCGCGCCTCCGGAGCTCCGCATCCCCGCCGCCGCCCTCGTCGGACTGCTCGCCGGCGTCGCCAGCCTCGTCCCGGTGGTCGGGATGAAACTCGTCTACGTCCCCGTCGCGGGCTACATGGGCGTCCAGAGTCTCGTGTTCGCCGGTCCGGAGTCGATCTGGTTCGTCGCCGCGTTCGTCGTCGTCTCGTTCGTCCTCGTCGATACCATCCCCGACCTCGTGCTTCGCCCCTACGTCTCCGGTCGCAGTCTCCACGTCGGCAGCGTGATGCTCGCGTACACGTTCGGACCGCTCCTCTTCGGCTGGTACGGTATCTTCCTCCTGCCGATACTGCTCGTCCTCGTCGTCAACTTCGCCCGGATCGTCCTCCCGGAACTCGTCGCCGGAAAGGAGATCAAACCGTACGTCGTCGACCCGGTGTATCTGGGCGACGAACTGGCCGCGCCCGGAGAGACAGACGGAGAACTCATCGACCCCCTCGAAGACGAGCGTCCCGCAGCAGAGTCGACCGACACGCGGCCCGACGTTGGCCCGGAGCAGTCGGGCGGGTCGACTCGGACGGGCGGAGAGTAGCTGATCTCAGGCGTCGACGTACTGCGACTCCCAGTCTTTGCGGGCGTCGATCTCGCGGCGACCGCGCCGTGTCAGCGTGTAGTAGTTGGTTCGTCGGTCACGTTGCCCCTTCTCGACGAGCCCCTTGTCGACGAGCGTGTCGAGGTTCGGATACAGCCGCCCGTGGTGGATCTCCTTCTCGTAGTACTCTTCGAGCTCTTCCTTGATGGCCAGCCCGTGGGGTTCTTCGAGCCCGGCGATCACGTACAGCAGATCCCGCTGAAAGCCTGTCAAGTCGTACATCGGTAATATCCGCGTAGAAATTCTTGTCTGATAACAATAAACATATCGGCCGATTCGAGAGAGAAAGCCGTGCTATCCCTATTAATTGCCAGATTCCGGACTCTAGAAAAGATAACCACGATGAGTTGTTTGTTGTATTTACTATATCAGTCCATAAACATGTTTTGTCGCAGATAGCAGCGCGGATTTAAGCGTCTGTGAGACCTTCTGACGCCTATGCCCGAAGAAGTGCTGTTCAAATCGGAGTCGCCACAGAGCCGTGCAGAGATCGCGAGCTACCTCCGCTCTATCGCGGACAAACTCGACGCCGGCGAGTCGCTGACACTCTCGTCGGGCGGACAGTCGCAGACGCTCGACGTCCCCGCGCAGCCGACGTTCGAAGTGAAGGCCGAACGCGAGACGTCGACGAGCGGCGGCCCTGCGGAGCTGAGTCTCGAACTCGAACTCGAGTGGGACGAGGGTGCGACCGACGAAGACACGACGCTCTCGGTCGAGTAGTTCGGTCTTCGATTTTCGCCCGTCTGCGTGACGCACCGCTCTGCACTCGAGTTCGTGAAAAGGAAAGCAAGCCACGCGAAAATCGCGTGAGTGCTTGCCGCCCTGAATTGGTCCCCGCTGACGCTTCGGCCCTCCAAAGCGAAGCGTCACCTGCTTCTATCGCACGTTTGTACTTAAACGTACCGACCTCCGTCCGACGGCGTGTCTCCGTGACGACATCACCGCTCAAATGTGCTCCTCTTCGAGCACCCACCCGAGCGCACGCTTGTAGTACGTGAACATCTCTCTGACACCTTGGTGGCGCATCTCCTCCTCGTCGAGCTGCTCTTTCAGGAACTCGTACTGCTCGCGGATCTCCTCTTCGTCTCGCATGGGGCGTTGTTCGAGGGTCGGGTACTTGGGTACGGTGGGGCGCTGTCGGGACCGTCGCTCTGCCCGGCGACCGGCCTTCGAGAGGCGAGAAACCGCGCGCCGACGCTACTTCCGGTCTAGTCGTGAGAGGCCGTGCCAGATGGCGTCGACCAGCCGATGTTCGCCCTCGCCTTCGGCGTCGTCCCAGCCACGATCGAGTGCGTCCTCGACGACCGCCAGCGAATGGTTTTCGAAGTTGTTGAGACCGCGGAACGCCTCCAGCGCCTCGCGCTCCCGCTCGCCGAACGAGCCGGTCGGCTCGCCGTCGTAGAACCCCAGCTCGGACAGTGTCTCGCTCACCGCGCGCGCCGTCTCCCCGTCGAGTTCGCGCGTCTCGTCGGGTTCCTCACGCGCGAGGAGGGTCACGTCGTACAGTTTGAACACGCGTTCGAGTTCGTCGATCGGTCGCTCGTGGTCGTCGACGCGGACGTCGATCCAACGGTCGTTCTTCCCGTCGTAGCCGCCCCCGGGCTTGGCGACGTACAGCGCCGCCCCCTGCTCGCCGCGACTGTCCCCGCCGGCGTCGTTGCCGGCGTGCAGCGCCGCGAGGAGCTTTTCGGGCAACCCCCCCTCGGCGGCCTCGAAGGCGTCGGCCATCGCGGGGAGCGTCTCGTCGTTCGCGAGAATGTTCCCTTGGACCGTGTAGTGGTCGCCCTGGAGGTCGCCGGCGACGTCGAAACAGTCGTCGCCGGTGAACGCCGCGATGGAGCCGTCCTGTCCGACGACGCCGACCTGTCGGGACGCGGCCTCGTCGTCGCCGTCGGTCAACTGCTCGATCACCTCCGCTGCCGAGTACCCCTCGCGTAACAGGTCGAGCCCGTCCGGTCCGTAGGCGACGTTTGCGAAACTCTGTGTGGCGACCGCGCCGGCGTCGGCCGCCGCGAAGGGGACGACGGAGCCGACGCTGACGAACTTCGACTGGACGGCGACGCCGACGGCCCCGGCCTCCGGGTCGCGTGCGACGATGGAGAACGTCATACCCGAGCGAGGATGCAGGATGTCAAAAAGCTCAGTCCGCGGGCATCGGTTGCTCCTTCTCCGCCTCAGTCTTCCGCGCGGTCAACGGCTGTCGGCTGACCAGCTCGCAGCCGAACGCCGGATGCTCGGCGAGATGCCGGACGAGCATGTGACGCCGTCCGCCCGTCAACCCGCTCCGACCGACGTCCTCGGCGGTGAACTCGGTCGGCAGTCGGCCGTAGAGTCGTCTCAGCTCGGCGAAGCTCGCGAACACCTTGCTGTGGCCCGCGGAGTTCGCCGCTCGCCGAGCGACGACGTAGCTTCCGTCCTCGCGGTGCTCGCCGGTCGTCCGGAAGAACTCGAGTCGCCGGTGGAGCGCCGCGCCGAGCGAGTCGCGGAGCGCCGCCGCGTCGCTACGGGAGAGTCGGAACTCCGCACCATCGAGTTCGACGACCAGTTCGGTACCGTTCGCCGTGACTGCGGTCTCGGTGTCCGAGACGCGGGTTTCACGCCGGGAGAATTTCTCGATCAGGAGCGTGGGAACTCCGTGTCATGCACTCGAGGTGTGGGCGTTCTCGTACTTAAACGTGGGTGGTCGTACAGGTGACGGCTGTCGCCCCACTCCCCGTCCCCTCTCCGCTTCTGGCCCGACTTACCCCGACTCGATGAGATGTTTCCGTAGTAACCGACGGTCTCGGAAGCTCTCCGGGAGCGCCGTCAGATCGACCCAGTCGACGTCGGCGACCTCGGTAGGCGTCTCGACGGCGTCGGCGTCGAGCACTCGTCCGTCGGCTGGTTCGCCGACGAACACGACGACCGGGATCGGCAGCGTCTCGTCGTACCCGAAGTCGACCTCCATCGTCAACCGATAGAGCGGTTCGGCGAGTCGAGGGACGACGCCCGTCTCCTCGCGCACCTCGCGGCGAGCGGTCTCCGCGGGCGTCTCGTC
The DNA here is from genome assembly GCF_900110465.1 of Halogranum amylolyticum. Taxonomy (GTDB): domain Archaea; phylum Halobacteriota; class Halobacteria; order Halobacteriales; family Haloferacaceae; genus Halogranum; species Halogranum amylolyticum. Next base: position 376,949 of record NZ_FODV01000004.1, on the reverse strand, counting down.
CGGTTCGCCGGCACCGCCGGGCGTCTCCCAGTTCCCTCGACTCGTCGACCTGATGGCGAGCATCCGCCCGTCGCCGTCGCGGGTGACACATCCCGCGGCGTGGGGGTAGAACTCCTCGTGGAACGCTCGGAGACTCGTCGGAAACGCGACGTCGTGGTCTGGGAGCGGCGGAACGACGAACGACCCCTCGTCGGGGATCGGTCCCCAGCGATCCTCGACATCCGCGACGAGCGACGCGGCGTGGTCGCTCGCTCGCGTGCGGAGCACGATCGGCGTTCGGTTCGGTCATACAGGCGCCTCTCGGCTCTCCGACAAAAAATCCCGGCAGCACGCGTGACCGGTCCCGGTCGCTATCGGACGTCGCCGAACGTCTCCACGAGGTCGCCGTCGACGACCCGACGCTGCCGGTACCCCAGCGCGTTCGTCAGCATCGTGTGGCCGAGGAACGTCGTCGTGTACTCCAGCACGCCGAACGGGTGGAGGCTCGACTGGTTCGCCGGCGGGAGCAGTCCCCCGAGCAGGTGGACGCCGGTTCCGTCGGGTCGTGTCAGCGACCCCGCGGCGACCCGGCGGCCGTCGTCGCCGTCGTCGTCGCGGGCGTACCCGGCGACCGACCCGCCGGCCGCCGTGAAGGCGTCGGGGTCGACGACGGTGAGCGGTGCCGTACCGGGGATGCTGATGGGGTACCCCAGCGGCGCCGGCTTCCAGAGTTCGCGCTGGATGGAGCGCGTCCCGGCGAGGAGCGGATGGTCGTCGACCCGCTCGTCGAGGAACGCGCTGAACACGCGGATCTCCTCGACGTCGGACGCACCGACGTCGTCGACCAGCGCGTTCGAGAGCCGTCCGAGCAACGAGACGCCGCGGTCCGTGAGCACGAGGTTCCCGCCCGCCTCGACGAAGCGGTCGAGCTCGGCGACGTAGCCGTCGTCGTCGACACCGACCGCGTGGGAGACGACGAGGTTCTCGACGGCGAGACGGTCGCTGTCACCCCGGAACAGCGCGCCGTCGGCGACCGCCTCGACGCCGAGCGGCGCCATCTGCCCGAGCGGACCGCTCCCTCGCTCGTCGCGACGACCGTTGCTGCGACCGTTCGTCGCCCCGGCGTCGGCGACGAACTCGGCGTAATCGTCGAAGTACGTCAGCGGCGTGACGCTGTAGGGTCGCTGCTCGTAACCGAGCACGTCGACGGGATCGGGTGCGCTCACCGCGTCGGAGCCGTCGCCGACGAGGAGGGTGCTTCGGACGGTGACGTCGGTCTCGGTTGCGCCGGTCGCCTTCACCTCTACCGTCCACGTTCCCGCCGCCGGGTCGTCGACGACCCACTCGGCGACGCGCGACCTGTCGCCGGCGGCGAGAGCGTGCGTCCGTACCACTCGCCCCTCCGGGTCGCGGAGTCTGGTGACGAGCATCCCGCGCTCCGGTTCGACGGTGAGCGACAGCGACGTCGCCGTCGCCGAGACGTCGACGGTCACTGGCTCGGGTCGTCCCCCGACGGCGACCGTCTGCGTCCGGGTCCGTCGCGTCGCGTCGGTAAACGAGAGGTCGGCCGACTCTCGCTCGAGCGCCTCCGTCTCCACGTACGCCGTCGTCGCCCGCCCCGTCTCTATCTCGGCGGTCACCGATCGCACGGCGTGCTCGGCGGTCGCCTGGATCACCTCTCGATACCCCGTCACCTGCAGGTCGACTAGCCACGGGCGGAACGTCATCCGGTCGAACACGCGGTTGTCCCACCCCATCTCGTGGGCCATGATCTGCATACCGAGCCCGCCGTTCTCCTCGGGGTGGCTCATCCAGCTGATGAGCGTCCCGCTCGTCGTGTAGCCGATGGTGTCGAGGATCGTCCCGTAGCTGAACGCCTCCTGCGGCGTCGGCAGGGAACTCCCGTCGAAGCCGTACTGCTCGCCGTACGCGTCGTTCAACGCCTCGAACTTAGACTGGGCCGCCTCCAGTTTCCCGTCGAGTGCGGCCTCCAGCCGGTCGGCAGTCGCCCGGTTGTACTCGTAGAGGTCGTGGAACTCGCCGGTGTCGTACTGGTCGTTGACGACGAGTCCGTTGACGAAGTCGCTCGACCAGAACATCCCGTGGAGGTCCGACCCGATGCGGAGGTTGTCGTAGCCGCGGAGATGTTCGACGATGTCGAGCGCGTCCGGAACCAGTTCCTCGTACACTGCGGGGACGTCCTCGTCGACGCCCGGCGTGTCGTCCTGCAGATCCGCTCCGGCCGGTTCAGCCGGGTAGTGGCTCGTGTTGATCCACCCGACGGTGGGGTACTGCCGGTTGGGGTCGACGCCCGTCGCCGTCACCCGCTTGAACGAGTTGCTCTCCGCGGTACCGTCGCCGTCGGTGTCGACCCGGTACTGGGGGTTCCGCGACACCCACCCGTCGGGGTTCGGGTAGAGGAAGACAAGCACCACCTCGTCGAGCAGCGATTCGACGGCCGGTTCGTCGCCGTTCAACACCCGCTCGACGAACCGCGTTCCGGCCTCCGCACCCGCGCGTTCGTCGCCGTGGATACCGAGCGTGTACACGACCGTCTCCTTCTCTCGGAAGGCGGCCTCGTCGCCGACGTCGTTCGTCACCTCCGCGACCCAGAGGTTCTGCGGCCCCGCCTCGTCGAGAAAGAGGTTGTAGTGGCCGGGGCTCTCACCGATCGAGTAGAACTGCAACCGGTCTTCGTGCTGGCCCTGCAGTCGCTGCATCCCGTCGACCATCTGCTCGAAGTCGATGTAGTCGACGCTGTCGTCGACGGCGGGGAACACGCCGTCGGGGTAGTGGCCGAGTCGCCAGAACGGGTTCGACCCCGGCGAGTACCGGAGGGTGGTGACGCCGTCGACGGCGACGATCGACTCCACTCGGTCGGGAGTCGGGCGGACGTAGGCGGCGGTCGTCGGTTCTCTGGTCGTCACCGGGTCCAGTCCGAGACCGCGGAGGTCCTCGAACGCGGCGGCGTCCGTCGTCTCGACGAGCGTCGGAATCTCGAAGGAGTCGTCGACGGCGTCGACGACGAACGCGTAGAGATCGGTGACTTTCGGCGAACTGCTGTCCGCGACGGCGCTCCCCGTGAGCGATACCGCACCCGCGGTCGCCGCCGACAGTCTGACGAACTGCCGTCGGGAGACCGGGACGTCGTCGCGACTGAACGTGTCTCCGAGGTTGGATTCTCGTGTCATGTGTGAGGTCTTTCTATACGAAAGGACGATGTCTTGTGGTAACTAGCATCACAAATAAATTCGCAGAGTATACTACGAGTAAATACTCGGGATGTCTGACGATCGTCCGCGACCGAACGACGGGGCGCTTTTTGACTCCCCGACTGTACTGGGAGCCATGAAGATCCGGGGTAGCCGAGAGTGCAAGGATTGCGGTCATCGGTGGTCCTACTACGACACGGGGAGCGTCGCCTGTCCGAACTGCGAGAGTCTGCGGAGCGTCGGTCTCGACGACCGGACGCAGCACACCGCCGGGGCGGAGGCGCTCGACCTCTCGCCGCACCAGAACGCGCTCGGGGACGACGATACCGACGTCGCCGACGTCGCCGGCGACCTGAAACCGACGCTCAGGGAGTATCTCCGCCAGCGCGGGTTCATCCACGGCGGCGACCTGCACCCGCTCGACGACACGTTCCTCGCGGCCCACGAACTGCTGCAGGCGATCGACGTCTACGCCCGTGCCCGCGACCCGACCGACGACGAGCGACTGTACGTCCTCGAACTCGTCCGCGGGGCCGACGCCGGCGACCGCCCGGCCGTCGCCGACGTCCCCGAGTCGATGCGTGCGGCCCGCGGGTTGGCCTACGCGAAGGCCGTCTCCGACTACCGTCGGGACCTCGTCACGTGGCTCGAAGATCACCCCGACTCGGAGGCGCGGACGACGCTCGGCGCGCTCGTCGACCACGTCAAGCGGGCGAAGTCGCTGCAGGGCGACGTCCCGCTGGAGACGTCCGAGCGTCTCGTGCAGGCGGTCCGCGACCTCGGCGACTATCTCGTCGACGGCGACGAGACCGCGCTGGCGACGGCGCGAGACCGACTGTCGCGGTTGGGTTGAGGAGAAGAGGGAAGAAGAGAGGGGAGCGAGGTGAACGGTCGCCGCTCAGGGGAGATCGACCGGAACGTCCGTCTGGAGGCCTGCAGCCTTCACGGTGTTGTAGAGCAGCATCGCACGGGTCATCGGGCCGACGCCGCCGGGGACGGGCGTGATCTTCCCGGCGACTTCCTCGGCCGACTCGAACTCGACGTCGCCGACGAGCTCGTACCCCTTCTCGGTGGCCGCGTCGACGCGGTTGATACCGACGTCGACGACCGTCGCACCCTCCTTGAGCATGTCGCCGGTGACGAGTTCCGGCACGCCGGCGGCGGCGACGACGATGTCGGCGTCGGCGAGGTGGCCCGCCAGGTCCTTCGTCCGGGAGTGACAGACCGTCGTCGTCGCGTTGCCGAACGGCGCCTTCTGGATGAGGAGGTTCGTCATCGGCTTGCCGACGATGTCCGAGCGGCCGACGACGACGGCCTCCGCCCCCTCCGTCTCGACGTCGTAGGCTTCGAGCAGTTTCTGGATACCGTGGGGGGTACAGGGCTTGTAGCGGGCGTGACCGGCGACCATCCGGCCGACGTTCTCGGGGTGGAAGCCGTCGACGTCCTTCACGGGGTCGATAGCGCGGAGGACGCGCCGCTTGTCGACGTGGTCCGGGACGGGCATCTGGACGAGGATGCCGTGAACCTCGGGGTCGGCGTTCAGGTCGTCGATGGTGTCGTACAGCTCCTCGGCGGGCGCGTCGGCGTCGAGTTCGACGTGGATACCGTTTATCCCTACCTCCTCGCAGTCGCGCTGTTTCATCGAGACGTACGTCTCGCTGGCGGGGTCGTCGCTCATCAGCACCGTCGCCAGTCCCGGCGTCGTCCCCTCGGCTTTGAGGCTCTCGATGCCGTCTGCGAGTCCGTCGCGGATCTCGGCGGCGACCTCGTTGCCGTCGATGAGTGTCGTCATAACTGAGAGGCGGACAGCCACGCTCTTCAATGCTCGGATTCGTGTGTATCTTGGACTTCAAAAACCACGATATATGCTCGTTTATGTATACTCAGTCGTCGAAATCGGTGTCGGTCCCGCGAATCGCTCAAACTCGGTTCGCCGCCGACAGTTATCCGTTCCCCGAGCGATACCTCTGCATGGGACGCCGAGACGTTACGCGGTCCGAGACGGTCGATCGACTGTTCTGGGCGCGGCACGCGAACCCGCTGAGCGGGTGGTCGCGCTTCGCCGCCTTTCCGCTCTTGATGTACGCGCTCTACGAGCGGCGGTGGCGACTCGCCGTCGGAACCGTCCTGTTCCTCGCGGTCAACCCCTTCCTCTTCCCGCCGCCGGAGAACGCCGACGGCTGGATGAGTAAGGTCGTCCTCGGCGAGCGACTCTGGACGCGCCACCCCGACGAGGTGCCGGTGTCCGACGCCTACAACACGGCCGGGACGGTCGCGTTCGCGTACGGACTGTACGCGGTCTACAAGCAGCACCCGGTGCGGACGGCCGTCTCCACTCTCGTCGTCGTCGTCCTGAAGCTACTGTTCGTCGCCGAGTTGGTCCGGTTCTACGAGGAGCACCACGCCGACTTCGACGACCACCTGTTCGCGTTCGAGGCGACCGACTCCTCGATCTGACGCCGCGTCAGGGACACGTCGCGTCGGCGACCGACTGTTTCTCTCCGCCCTGTCGAACGGCCGTCGTCGCCCCCGTCTCCAGATTCACCAGCATCGCCTGCCCGCCGTAGCCGTGTGTCTGGTCGTGGCCGCGGACGACGACGCAGTTCGTCCCCTCGGGGTCCTCGACCGTCTCCGAGCGCGTGAACTCCTGTGTCCCGTGGGCGTGCAGCAGGTCGCGCCGACCGAGTCGCTCGCCGTCGGGCGTCTCGACCTGCCACCAGTTCGCGTAGCCGTCCTCGCCACTGTCGTCGTGGAGGAGCGTCACGTCGAAGCGGTACGACCCGTTTCGAGCCTGCACTCCGACGCCGACGACGTTGGCCTCCCGAAGATCGAGGTCGCCGGACGTGGTCGTCGCATCGGCCTCCGTCGACGCGGCGGTCTGTTCCGTCTCGGACACCGTCGCCGACGGACGCTCGTCCTCGTCCGCCGTCGTTTCACCTGTCGCGGGTGCGGGTTGAGTCTCCGCACACCCGGCGAGGCCGACGACGAGCACTGCGCTGAACTGGAGGCACCGACGACGGGAGAGGTGAGGCATGGCCGCTGCTACGGTGCAGCCGCAGAAAAAACGGGTGTAAGGCGGCGAGTCGTGCGCTACTCGTACAGGCCGAACTCGTCGGTGAGGCCCTGGACGTCCTCGGCGACCTCCGCCAGCACGTCGGTGTCGTCGTGGTTGTCGACGACGCGGTAGATGAGGTCGCCGACGTCCTCGGTCGCGTCCTCGTCGAACCCGCGGGTGGTCAGCCCGGGCGTCCCGGCGCGGATGCCGCTCGGGTTGAACGCCGAACGCGTCTCACCGGGAACGGTGTTGGCGTTGAGGACGATGCCGGTCGAGTCGAGTGCGTCCTCGGCGTCGCCGCCGGTCAGATCGGGGTGCGACTCGCGGAGGTCGACCAGCACGAGGTGGGTGTCGGTGCCGCCGGAGACGACCTTGAGGCCGTGGCTCTGGAAGGTGTCCGAGAGCGTCTTGGCGTTGTCGACGACCTGCTGGGCGTACTCCTCGAACTCGGGCTGGAGCGCCTCTTTGAAGCCGACGGCCTTGCCGGCGATGTTGTGCATGAGGGGGCCACCCTGCCCGCCGGGGAACACCGCCTTGTCGACGTCGTCGGCGAACTCCTCGGAGGTCATGATGATACCGCCACGGCCGGCGCGGATGGTCTTGTGCGTGCTGCCGGTGACGAAGTCGGCGACGCCGACCGGCGAGGGGTGGACGCCCGCGGCGACGAGCCCCGTAATGTGGGCGATGTCCGCGAGGTGGTAGGCGTCGACGTCGTCGGCGACGTCCTGAATCGTCTCCCACTCGACGACGCGCGGGTACGCCGAGTAGCCGGAGACGATGATGTCCGGCTCGAACTCGCGGGCCTTCTCCTCCAGTTCCTCGTAGTCGATGTAGCCAGTCTCGGGGTCGACGTGGTACTGTTCGACGTCGAACAGTTGGCCGGTGAAGTTCGCCGGGTGGCCGTGGCTGAGGTGGCCGCCGTGGGTGAGGTCGAGCGAGAGGATCTTGTCGCCGGCGTCGAGCACGGAGAAGTAGACGCCCATGTTGGCCTGCGTGCCGGAGTGCGGCTGGACGTTGACGTGCTCTGCGCCCCAGAGCTCTTTCGCGCGGTCGATGGCGAGGTTCTCGACCTCGTCGGCGTACTGACAGCCGGCGTAGTAGCGCGCACCGGGGTAACCCTCGGCGTACTTGTTCGTGAGCACCGAACTCTGCGCCTCGAGCACCGCCTCCGAGACGTGGTTCTCCGAGGCGATCATCGCGAGCGTGTCGCGCTGGCGTTCGACTTCACCTTCGAGTGCGTCGGCGACGGCGGGGTCGACCTCCCGCACGTGACTGTAGTCCATATCGACTCTCGGTAACAGGGGCACAAGAATCTGTGTGCTTTGCGCACGATTTCCCGTGTCGACAGAGATTTACGTTCACCGGGGGAGAACTTCGACGACCGGGCATGATCGAGGTCGATTCGACTGAGAGGGGGGTGCGCGCCGTCGACTCCGCCAAAACCTCCATCGAGGTCGAGACGGACGACTGGGTGAGCGCCGAGCAGTCGCTGGCACTCTCGCGACCGGTCGACACTACGCTCGCCGGCGAGACGTCCGTCCTCCGATTCCCTCCGGTGTTCGTCGTCGCCGAACGACTCGACGGCGACGCGACGTTCGAACTCGGCAGCGAGGTCGGACCGATCGATCTGCCCCCCGACGAGTACGTCGTCCGCGTCGACGGCAACGTCCTCACCTACGTCCGGTTCGACGGGGCCGCCCGCCTCGAGAAACCGGGGTACGAACAGGCAATCATCTCGTTTCCCGAACCGACGACGGTGACGCTCGGCTTCCGCAGTCGGGTGCAGTCGCCGCCGGAGACGATGACCGTCCCGCGGACGCCCGCCGGCGTCGCCACGGCGCTCTCGCACTTCCCCGCGGGCCACCGGACGGCGACGCCCGACCGCTCGTTCCCGACGATGCGCGGCCACCCACCGCTCGTCGAGTTCGGCGACGAGACGGACGTCCCCGACGTCGTCGCGGAACGCCGCGAGGCCGTCGACGTCGAGCTGACGCTCCCGCCGCGTCTCGACTACCTCTTTCCCGTGTCGTCGCTGGCACACTACCTCGGCGCGACGGTCCGGACCGAACCGGCGGCGACGCCGACGCTGCGGACGCCCGACCGGACGCGCGAACTCTCGTCACTGCCGGAGTTCCCGAGAGAGTGTGCCGCGCTCCTGCGGCGCGCGTTCATGCTCGACTGTCTGGTCCGCAACGCCGGTCCGTACGGAACCGACCTCTCGGAGACGCGGCATCTCGAGACGCTCGGGCTCGACGCGGCGGCGCTGTACGACCGTCCCATCTCGAGCCGCCTCGACGCGTATCTCGACGCCCCGTTCGAGCGCGTCTCCGAGGCGTTTCCCGAGTGGCATCTGTCGATGTACGTCGACCCGACGTTCGACCACGTCGAGACGCTCCCGTATCTGCTGTCCATCCTGCCGAACGTGTTTCTCCCGTCGTCGGAACCGCTCTCCGGAAGCGAACGGCTGTCGCGGTCGCTCGACGACTTCTACCGGCGACAGGAGTCGAGCGTCTCCGTCGACCTCGTCAAACCCGACCTCGGCCCCGGCCGCGTCCACGGGTGGCTCGCGCCGAGTGCGCCGATCGACGTGTTCAAGGCGGTACCGAGCGCGTACTCCAACCGGTTCGACTACCGCCGACGGGCCTCCGAACCAATCTCGGTCGTGGCGGTGCTCAACGACAACGAGATGGCCGAGGAACACGCTGAGGCGGCGCGCATCTACCGCCACCGCGCCACCGAACTCGACCTCGACATCACCGTCCGGGAGCATCTCTCGACCGACGAACTCGCGGACGTGTTCGAGACGTCTCACGATCTCGTCCACTACATCGGCCACTGCGAGGAGTCGGGTCTCCGGTGTCGCGACGGCAACCTCTCGGTGTCGAGCCTCCGAGAGTCGAACGCCCAGACGTTCTTCCTGAATGCGTGTGGCTCGTTCCACGAGGGCGTCGAACTCGTCCGTCAGGGGAGCGTCGCCGGCGCGGTGACGTTCAACAAGGTGCTCGACAGCCACGCGGCCCGGGTCGGGACGACGTTCGCCCGGTTGCTGATGAACGGCTTCTGCATCGAGCGGGCGCTCCGACTGTCGCGGCGGCGCATCATGATGGGGAAAGACTACACCGTCGTCGGCGACGGCACTCACGTGCTCACCCAGAGTGAGAACTACGTCCCCGGGGAGATCGAGCTGTCCAACACTCCGGACGGGCAGTTCGACCTGACGTACGAGGTGTTCTCGCCCTCGGCGCACGGCGGCTACTACCAGCCGTACCTCCCCGGAAACGACCAGTCACACCTCATCGGCTACGCCACCAGCCACCGACTCGACCGGGAGGCGCTCACCCGCTTTCTCGACATCGCCGACACGCCGGTCGTGTACGACGGCGACATCCACTGGTCGAACGAACTGCGTCGCGAACTTGAGTGAGAAGAAGCGTCCGACTGTTCCGTGATCCCGTCGGCCGCCGACCTCTCGGCGGTTGGCTCTCGGTCGTGTTACGGCGAGTCGAGGGGAAAGCCCTGCCCGTCAGGACGGGAAGGATGTCACGGTCCGGTTGACGCCCCGTGTCCCGCAGTCGGTTCGACGAGCGTCACGGTCTCGGCGCTGACCGTCCCTTGGAAGCAGAGGGCTACCACGAGAAACGCCACGGCGAAGACGACTCGTGGATGGTTCGCGACGACCGACGTCACATCGGATACTCTCTTCGCGTGGACCATGGGAGTTTGTTCCATACGTGCTCTGGTGTGAACGCTCCGAATATAATTCTTACCCAACATAATAGAAAATTGAACTGTCTGGAGAATGATCAGAGCCTCGTCGCCCGTCTCTGGCCGCTGAACACCCGAAACGTCGATCTTCCTCCAATCCTTCTGCGTTAATATTAAATAGCTCTGATACCATTATGACCGTAGAACAATGAGCTCGAATTTACTAGAGAACCAAATCGAGGATATCATCCAGGCCGTCCTCGCGGACGCGGACGACGATCTCCTCATCGTCGACCCCTCGGCCGACACCATCGAGGAGCTCGTAGACGTCGCGACGCGGTTCGACGGCGATCTCCCGACGATCCGTCTCGTCGCCGAAGAGGCGATCCTGAAAGACGTGATGGACGACTTCATCGTCGCCAGCAACGCCGCCGACCTGATCGACGCGGGCGTCCTGTCGATGCGCACGACCGACGAGAGTGCGGACAACGCGCTTCTCATCACCGCCGACGCCGTGATGGCGCTCGTCCGCGCCGGCGACCACGTCGCGGCGTTGACGACCGACGAGGCTTCGTTCGTCGACAGCGCGTCCGAGACGTACGGCGCACTCTTCGAGTCGTCGCCCGACTTCAAACTCCGCACGCCGGCCATCTCGCGCGTCCGCGACACGCTCCGCTCGGAGATCGGCGACGAGACGGAGTCGGACTTCAGCCACGTGCTCGCCTCGCTCGAGACGGCCCGTGGCGACGGCAACGGGCTGGACGAGGTCACCATCAGCCTGCTCGTCGCGGCCAAGAACGACGTCCTGCTCTACGACATCTCGAAGTGGGGCGAGGACGTCGGCATCGCGAGCAAGGCGACGTTCTCGCGGACGAAGACCAAACTCGAGGATATGGGCCTCATCGACACCGAGAAAGTCCCGATCGACGTCGGTCGCCCGCGGCTCCGCCTCAAACTCGGCGACGACCGACTGCGTGACGCAAACACCGACCAGCTCGCCGGCGTCGCCCAGAGCCTGCTGAACTAGTCGTCTCACCTCTCCGTATTTTCCGTCGTCGAGTCACAGCCTCGTCGCTGTCCACGGGCGGCGGTCGTCGCAACACCCGACGATTTTTCTCCCTCTCGGCCGACCACGCGTCCATGCACATCGGCCTCGTCGGAAGCGGCCCGGCCGCGGAGGCGGCCCGGGCAGCGTTCGCCGACATCGACGCCTCGGTCGCGGAGACAGCAGTCGCCGACCTCGACGACGTCGACCTCGGCGTCGTCGTCGCGACGGCAGGTGCCGAGCGGTTCGCGCAGGCGAACGAGCACGCGGACCGCTGGGTCGCCGTCGAAGTCGGTGGCCTCGGCGGCCATCCGATCGACGGCGTCGACGCGGGCGTGTCGGCGTTCACCGCCGAATCGGGCTGTTACCGCTGTCTCCGCGCACGAGTCGCCTCGAACCTCGAGGCGGCCGCCGACCGTCCGCGCGGCGACCGGAGCGCGGTCCGTCTCGCCGGTGCGGTCGCGGGTCGCCGTGCGATCCGACTCCTCTCCGGCGACCCGCTCGGTGGGACCGTCGTCGAGGTGCCCGGTCCCGAGCGGGAGTTCCTCCCCGTCCCGGGCTGTGACTGCGGTGACGCCCCCGAGCGGGCGCTGCAGCTCGCACACCGGGACGTCGACGTCGACGACTCGCTCGCCCGGGCCGAGCGCGGACTCGACGAGCGACTCGGTCTCGTCCGACAGGTCGGCGAGCGCGAGTCGTTCCCGGTTCCCTACTATCTCGCACAGACCGCGGACACTTCGGTGTTCAGCGACGCGCGCGCCGCCGAGTTCGCCGCCGGCGTCGACCCCGACTGGGACCGCGCGTTCATGAAGGCGCTCGGCGAGGGACTCGAGCGCTACAGCGCGGGCGTCTACCGGGCGCGGCAGTTCACCACGGCACCCGAGGCGAACCTCGCACGGGCGGTGTCGCCGCGGCGGTTCGTCCGCCCCGACGGGTTCGGCGTCCCCGACCCCGAGACGCCGACGCAGTGGGTCGAGGGGGTCGACCTCGCGACGGACGAGGAGGCGCTGCTGCCAGCGGAGTATGTCCAGTTCCCGCCGCCGGGTGAGGAGTCGACCCGTTCGAAGCCGCCAATCACGACCGGTCTCGGCCTGGGGAACTCGACGGTCGAGGCGGTGCTCTCGGGACTGTACGAGGTGGTCGAACGCGACGCGACGATGCTCGCGTGGTACTCGACGTTCGACCCGCTCGGACTCGCCGTCGACGACGACGACGTCTTCGACGAACTGGTCGGTCGCGCACGGGCGGAGAACCTGACTGTGACGCCGCTGCTCGTGACACAGGACGTCGACGTGCCGGTCGTCGCCGTCGCCGTCCACCGCGACGACGAGTGGCCGCAGTTCGCGATGGGGTCGGGTGCCGACCTCGACGCGACGGTGGCCGCCCGCTCCGCGCTCGCGGAGGCGCTCCAGAACTGGATGGAACTGCGATCGATGGGTGCCGAGCGGGCGGCCGCCGAGGAGGGAGCCATCGGCGAGTACGCCGACTTCCCGGCGGCCGCCCGGCGGTTCGTCGACGTCGGGACGACGCTGCGGGCGGCCGACGTCGGCGAGGTCGGCGAGGCGTTATCCGGCACGGCCGAACTCCGGGCGGTCGTCGACCGCGTTGCCGACGCCGGGCTCGACGCGTACGCCGCTCGACTCACTCCGCGGGACGTCGCCGAGCTCGGGTTCGAAGCGGTGCGCGTGCTGAGTCCGCAGGCACAGCCGCTGTTCACGGGCGATCCGTTCTTCGGCGATCGCGCCCGGACGGTCCCCGAGTCGATGGGGTTCGACCCACGACTCGACCGGCCGTACCACCCGTACCCCTAACTGGAGAAGTCGAGGTCCCGAAGCGCGCGAATCACCGGTGGGAGAGCCGTCTCGTCTGCCGTGGTGGCGACGAACACGCCACGCTCGCTGCGGGGGTCCCACGCCAGCAACTGTGTCGACTCCTCGAAGACGCGAACCGTCACGTCGAGTTCTCCCAGCAGGTGTGTCAACTCGTTGAACCCGTGTGTGCGTAACTGTTCGTCGACGAGGACGTCTACCAACTCGGCGACCGTCGTCGAGTCGAACTCCGCTCTGACGTCGTCGTGGAGGTACGCGACGGCGTAGTTCTTTGCGGCGAGGTCGCCCCAGAAGACTCCTCGAAGGTCCGCTCCGAGTTCCTGCTGAAGGGTGTCGATGAGTGCGTCGACTTGGTCTCTCATACCTTTCGGGACACGAGGGGTGAACAAAGGCGTTTCTTCGCCGGATGCGTAGCCGACGCCGGGGTCGTATGGTCGGTCCGGTCGGTCGCTCAGACCCCGAACGTCGCGCGTAGCATGTCACGCGTCCCGGGACCGAGTCCGACCGCCAGGATCGCGATGAGGAGCAACATCGTGTAGCGAGGGCTCTCCTCGAAGATCTCCTCTTCGAACACCCAGACGACGAACGTCGCCGCGAGGAGTTTCACGAGGAGGAACGGCCACGCGTCGCCCGTGACCGCCAGTATCGACGGCGGGAGCGTCGCGGCCGTGAAGTCGACGATCGCCTGGTTGACGGGGTGTTTCGGGACGAGGTTCCGTCCCGCGCCGAGCGCCGTCATGAAGTCGAGACCGATCACGTTGGCGACGCCGTCGACGGCGTGCCCCCAGATGATGACGAAGCCGATCCGGCCCGTCCCCCGGTTGATCTCGGGTGCGAACCGCTCGATGAGCCACCACGTCGCCGCCGCAGAGAGCGTCGCACCGAGGAGGATGACCGTGACGACCTGCGGGTAGAAGGTGACGCCTTTCGAACCGGTCGCGGCGAGCGCGACGAGGTAGCCGAGCGTGGCCAGGAGGGCGACGGTCCCGAAGGCGAACAACAGTTTCGCGTAGTCGTCGATGACGCCGTTCCGATCAAGTGCGACGCTAGCGACGACGGCCCCGAGGGTGATTGCGAAGACGGTGACGTAGATGACCGGACTGATGACGAGCGTGTTCAGCGGGTAGGTGATGAGCGTCTCGGCACCGGGCGCGTCATTGGCGTCCTCGACGACGCGGAGGGCACCCCCGAACAGCATGAACGGGAACAGCGCGAAGAAGAACTCTCTGTCCGTGCCGATGTCGAGTCGACGGAGCAGGAAGACTATGCCGATCAGCGCGAGCAGCAGGACGACGATGTAGCCGACCTCCGAGACGAGCGTGTAGCCGGGGTAGGCGACCGGTTCCGGCGCGGCGGCACACGCGCTCGAACTCGACAGATACTGGGTCGTCCCACCCTCTCGGACGGCGCAGACCGCCGAGTTGGCGTCGGCCTGCACCGGCCCCCAGAAGTAGTGCCAGATGAAGTTGTCGTAGACGATACGAGGAAGAAGCAGAGAGCCACCGACGAGTCCGACCAGCAGCGCGAGGACCGTCCCGCCCCACAGTCGCTCGGGGTCGACGCCGAGGCGTTCGCTAACCGTAGCCATATCGCAACAGGTGACGCGCCCGGAGTTGAGGGTTCCGGTCTCGTGCGTCTCGACGCCACGGCGTCGACGTGTTTGCACATCTCACGCGACGCGCACTCCAGTCGCCCACTACAGCGGGAGGCGTTCGTCGTCGTAGTAGGTGCCGAGGATGACCATCGTCTGCGACCGGGAGAACCCGTCCATCGCCGCGATGTGCTCGAACATCAGCTTCCTGAGGTCGTCGGTGTCGTGGGCGTACACCCGCAGGACGACGTCCCACTCGCCGGTGGTGAGATGGACCTCTTGGACGCCCTCGAGTTCGCGGAGCTGTTCGAGCGTCTCCTCCTCGTGACCCTGTTCGACCGTCAGTCCGACCAGTGCTGACGTGCCGTAGCCGACCGCCTTCGGATCGACCGTCGCGTGGTACCCCTCGATGACGCCCGCCTCCTCCATCCGACCGACCCGGTCGTGGACTGTCGCACTCGACATCTCGATCCGACGGGCGATCTCGCTGAACGGTGTACGTGCGTCTTCCTGGAGGATCCGAAGGATCGCCCGGTCGGTGTCGTCGAGTTCCATATCGGAGGAAGTCCGAGTGACGACTTTGCCCTTGCGGATGCCGCAGTCGCTCTCTGTCGCTCAGTCGTCCGACCCTTCGATCGCTTGGGCGGCCGCCAACACCTCGTCGTGGACCGCGCCGTTCGAGGCGACGAGTCCCGTCGAGTCGTGTCGCCAGCGGTCGCCCTCGAGGTCGGTGACGGTGCCGCCGGCCTGTCGGACCATGTAGACGCCCGCGACGGTGTCCCACGGGTTGGCCCGCTCGTTCGTGATCGTCCCTTCGAGCGCCCCCGAGGCGACCATCGACAGCGTCACCTGCGCTGATCCGAACCGCCGGAGGTCGCCGAACCGTTCGACGATCCCCCGCGTCGCGGCGGCGTACTCCGCACGGTGGTCGAAGTCCCACCAGAACGTCGGGGCGACGGTCGCCCGCCGAGGGTCGGAGACGTCGCTCACGGAGACGGGCGTCCCGTTGCGGTAGGTCCCCTCGGCGTCGGCCGTGTACGCGTCGTCGCAGGCGGGGAGGACGTTGGCCGCGGCGACCGGTTCCCCGTCGTCGACGGCGGCGACGGAGGTGGTCCAGACGCGGATGTTCCGGACGAAGTTGTTCGTCCCGTCGATGGGGTCGACCACCCAGGAGTGACCCTCGTTCGGGACGGTCTTGCGGGCGTCGGCCTCCTCGCCGACGACGACGTCGTCGGGAAACGACTCCGCGATGACCTCGATGACGCGTGCCTGTGTGTCTCTGTCGGCCTGCGTGACGACGTCGGTCTTCCCCTCCTTCGTCTCCACGGCGATCCCCTGGCGGAACGCCGCCGCCGCGACGTCGGCACCGCTCGCGGCAGCGCGTTCAGCGACCGTTGCTCGATCTGTCCCGTCAGTCATGTAACGGAGTCAGAACGACGGTACTGTATAAACGTCGGTTCTCTTGTCGGCGATACGACCGGAACTATAACCACGTCGCGTGTTATCGTCTGACGTATGTCGACGCTTCCAACGGAGATTCGATCGGCGCTGGCTCACCATCTCTCGAAGGCGACTGCAGACGCTCGTGAGGGCGACGCCGAGGCGGCCGCAGATCACGTCGAGAGCGTCGAGTCGGTGACGAGAGAGGGCGTCCCGTCCGGCCAACTCAGGGACCGCCTCCTCCACGGCTGTGCGGAAGTCGACGACCTCGTCGAAACCGACCCCGAGACCGCCACCGAGTACCTCCGTTCGATGGAACGGTTGCTCGAAAAGTCGGAGTCGCCGTAGCGGTCGCTCGACGGTCTGACGTGGGAAAAGGCGAGAACCGCGACTTGGACCCAGACGAGAGACGTTTTCGACAGCCCCTACGACTCGTCCGTCCTCGATCGGTTTCCCGACCGAGTCGATTTCGCGAACACCGTTTTCACGACGTCCGTTACTTGGTCTTCTCACTGTTCTCGTCGGAACAGTTCTGGGCTGCTGCGGTTCTCTGGCGGCGCGTTGTCCTCGTACTCCTGTTACAGAGTCTTTGGTTGTTGCGCCTCACCACGGCCGGTTTTACCCGACTGCGGCCGTCCGGTGTGTCCTCGCGACACTCGCATCATATTGTATGCTACCATCCCACATGAATCTTTCTCGGCGTTCGACAGACAGTCCGGAGAATAATTAACTCTATTGCGACTCAGAGTACTTTTTAGTGGCTCACCGGGGTAGGGACGTCCATGCGCTCGGACACGGCAGTTCGCCAACTGGAATACACGGTCGCATCGAAACTCGAAGACGACACGTGGAGTCACTGGGAGTCGACCGTCTACGCCGACGTCTTCGAGCACGTCGAGGCCAACGGCACGCGCGCGGACATGGCGGCTGTCGTCAGTCACATCAGCGACGAGGTTCGCGACGGCTACCGTCCGGACCCGGCGGACGTCCGCGCTCACGCGGACACGCTCCTCACCGAAGGCGGGCGACCCCTCACCGACGGCGGCGAGGAGTAACACGACACAGCGAGTGTCGAGCGGTTCACGTCGGGGGTCGACCTCGCTTCATTTCTCTCCCTTCCAGTCGCCGGCTTCTTCGCCGTGGAACTCACCCTTCGCCTGTCGAGGAGTCGGCCACAGCGCCAGCAGTACCAGCACGAGATACGTCACTGCGACCAAAGCGACGACTACGACACCGGGGACGCCGGGGATCGCCGCCGTTTCCAGCGGCCGCTCTCCGCCGACGAACACTGTGATACGGAAGAGCCACGCGAGCAGCAACACGGTGACGAGCGGGAGATAGACCCGCTTGAGCCGCCGGGACAGCGCCTCGCGTGTCGACACTTTCAACGTCGGTTTCCGCAGGTCGTCGCCGAGTTCTTCGCGCCAGTTCCGATGAATCGCACCCGCCGGGTCCAACGCGTTCGCGAAGACGTTCTCCTCTATCAGCCTGACCCGTGACCGCGTCGCATCGTACGTCCGGTACCGGCGGAGATCGAACACCAGGAACATCAAGAGCGCGAGCATTCCCAGCAGGAGGAAGTACGGCGGACTGTCCCTGCTTCCGAACGAGAGGGCGAGCATCGCCGCGATGAGCGCGATCGCCCAGTCTGTCGTCAGGTCGAGTCGGCCGAGCAGCGTCGACATCTGCGCCACCTCACCGCGGTAGTAGTGCGGTAACAGCGAGAGGAACATCTCTTCGTCGCGTCCTGCCTGCGCCGCTACCTCCCGTGCCTCACGCTGTTCGGGATCGAACGAGTCGTCGGACACCATATCTAAGCGTTCGTCGCGACGAACCAAACTCTCTTCGCGCCGCTCAGTGTCGGCGTCGGGCCACTCTCCTCATCCGATTCTTGTGGCTCTCACGACGTAGTCCGCCACAAGGATGCAACGGGATTTGAACTAGAGAGCGAGCGCCAGCGAGCGACCGTAGTTCAGATCCTCTGTCGGCACGTTCCACTCCTCACCTTGTTCGTCCGAAAAGTGCAAAGGGAGGGATTTGAACCCACGGACTCCTACGAGAGCGGATCTTGAGTCCGCCGCCGTTTCCAGGCTTGGCTACCTTTGCGCAGATGTCCAATAGTCGACCGACTTATAATTACCCTACGATTCGTTCGCGGTTGGGCAGTCGCTGTCACGTCACCGAATTGCTCTCCGCGGCCGCCGGTCGACCCTCGTGGTAGTCCTCTCCTTCGACCCGAGCGAAGAACCGCCGACGGGAGAAACGGTTAGGGGCGTCAAACGATAGGGAGACGTATGGACGAACACACCCGCGACCCGAGCGTCGCGCCACCGCTCGGCAACCCGACTGGGTGGCACGCTGACTACCGCCAGTGGGAGCACGCGACGCTCCGACGCGCAGTCGAACACGGCGTCCGACTGTTCAACGACGGCGCGTACCACGAGAGCCACGACTGTTTCGAAGACGAGTGGTACAACTACGGTCGCGGAAGCCCCGAGAGCGCCTTCCTCCACGGGATGGTCCAGGTCGCCGCGGGCGCGTACAAGCACTTCGACTTCGAGAACGACGACGGGATGCGCTCGCTGTTCCGCACCGCACTCGAGTACCTCTACGGGCTCCCGGACGACTTCTACGGCGTCGGTCTCGCCGACGTCCGCGAGACGCTGTCGACCGCAGTCGACGACCCGTCGGCCCTCCACGGCTGGTGTATCAGCCTCGACGACCACCGGCCGACCGCCTACGACGTCGACTACGAGTACGCCGAGTCGCTGGAACACGGACCCTGAACTGCGGGTCCCGAACCACAGTCCCCGGACGACGCCACCTCGAACCGCCGTCGTCAGACCGAGCCGACGCCGGCCGCCCCTCGCGAGAGATTCTTAACGCACTTCAACGCCGACACGAAAACGTGTTCAATGAGAGTCTATCAGTTGGGCGAGGGCACCCCCGAAGTCGCCGTCGTCGGGAGCATCCACGGCGACGAACCGTGCGGTGTCCGCGCCATCGAACGACTGGTCGCCAAAGAACCCGAGGTCGAACGCCCGGTAAAACTCGTCGTCGCGAACGAGGAGGCGCTCGACGCCGACGTCCGCTACCTCGACGACGACCTCAACCGCGCGTTCCCGGGCGACCCGGAGGCTGACAGCCACGAGCGTCGTCTCGCCCACGCGTTGCAGCGTGAACTCCACGACTGTACCGTCCTCTCGCTGCACTCGACGCAGTCCTACAGCGAACCGTTCGCGCTCGTCGACACCGTCGACGCCGTCTCCCGCGCCATCTGTCCGCGTCTTCCCGTCGACGTCGTCGTGGAGACCGACCGCTTCACCGACGGGCGACTCATCGAACATCCTCACACCATCGAGGTCGAGTGTGGCTTCCAGGGCTCCGAGGAGGCCGTCGAGAACGCCTACTGGCTCACGCGGTCGTTTCTCGCGGCGACGTCGGCGCTGCCGGCACCGACCGTCGACGACCCCATCGACGCCGGCGGTCGCGACGACGTGACTGTCTTCCGTCTGCTGGAGAAGATCCCGAAGGAACCCGCCACCGAGTACGAGGTGTTCGCGACGAACTTCGTCCGCGTCGAGTCGGGCGAACGGTTCGCCGCCGTCGACGGCGACTCGCTCCACGCCGAGACGTCGTTCTTCCCGGTCCTCCTCTCGCCGTACGGCTATCGGGACGTCTTCGGCTACGCCGCAGACAGAGTCGGCACGCTGAACTGACGCGCTACTCTTCCGGTTCTAGTTCGACCTGCGTGAGCTGGCGGTCGAGATAACAGTGGTCGTGTGGAGGGTCGCCGACGACCTCCTGAATGCGGTACTCGGTGTCGAAATCGGCCCCTTCGGGCACACACAGTTCGTGACTGGGGCACTCCGTGTACGGACACGGCCCTTCGAGTTTAGCCTTGCTCCCGGCGTACGCTCCCTTCGAGGCGACGTTGGCGGGGACCGACGTCGGTTCGACCTCGACGGCTTTCACGCCCGTGTCGTGGACCGCACAGTCGAGCGTCTGGGTATTCTCCCGGACGCCGGTGATCCGGTAGCGTCTGCCCTCGGTGAGATTCAGACACTGGTCCCGATAGGGACAGCCTTCGCACAGACTCGACTCTCCGTGGTAGACGAACTCGCGACCCTCTTCGGCCAGACGAACCCCGATGAGCGTGACTTTGGACATGGCTCTCCCTTCGAGAGGGATACGAAAAAGGCTCCCGTCTACCGGTGCTCGGCCGTCACCGCCGCAGCGACCCGGAGACGGCCGTCAGTCGCCTTTCTCTCTCCCGAGCAGCTCGTCGAGTTTCTCGAAGTACTCCTCGCGCGGCACCTGGTAGAGCTCGCGGTAGTCGACCTCGCCGTCGACGAACCGCTCGGCGGCGGCGACTGCCCCCTCGACGGCCGCCTCCCGACTGTCGAACTCCTCGGTCCGAGCCTCGATGTCCGGTTCCAAGAAGAGGGTGATGTGCCACGTGTCGGTCGATATCTGCGAGGCACCCGGCCGTCGACGCCGCGACCCGTTGGAGACGAACACCGTCGGCATACAGGCCGCGGGGAACTTCTCGGTGTCGAACACGTCGGGTCGGTACGCCAGGATAGCCCGCCCCTCCGGTTCGTCGTTCCAGACGACCCACCCCTCCGGCAGTGTCTCGAAGCTCATAGCCGTCCCTTTCGGTCCGACACTCTAATGTGATTCGTTCGGAGCCACCCGTCCCGTGTTTGCGAGCTCTGCGCGCCCGATCTCCCGCGAACGAACGTGTGAGCTATATAAACGGCAGTCTGTTGGCGACGAGACACGTCGGCGACAGCGTGTCTCCGTCGCCGTCTTTTCGTCACGTCGCAGACGGGACACAAGACGCCCTCGGAGAAACCGTTATATGCTACCGTCACTCATACTTCTAATAGTCTCGGTCACGTCTGACCGGACGACCGCCCCGCCGTGCACACTGACCCGCCGTCGATCCGCTCTCCCTCTCTCCCCGACGGTGGTTCTCGGTCCCTGCGCGCGTGGACAACGACCGACCGCTACCCGGCGACCGCCCGCACCTCTCCCTCGGTCGGAGGCCGTGCCGTGGTGTTCCATCTCCCTCCGTCTCTCTGTGGTCGCCGACCGGTGGTTCGGTCCTGGCCTGCGGACAGACGAGACACGACAGTGATACAATGAACGGTGAGATAGAAACCCTCGAAGAACTCAGCCAGCATTACAAGGAATCGATGCCCGCGGACCTGCGGGAGGCGAAGTCGTTCGACTGGTACCTCCAGGAACTGTACGACGACCCGCGGATCGCGCGAAACGCCCACCAGCGAGTCGCCGACATGTTCGACTTCTACGGCACCGAGTACAACGAAGAGCTCGGTATCGTGGAGTATCTCATGGCCACGGAGGACGAACACCACGACGGGGAGAACGTCTTCTACGGCCGCGAGATCCACGAGGCGATCCACGAGTTCGTCAACAAGGTCAAGAGCGGTGCGCGCGGACTCGGTCCCGAGAAACGCATCAAACTCCTCCTCGGCCCGGTCGGGTCGGGCAAGTCTCACTTCGACTGGCTCGTCCGCCGGTACTTCGAGGACTACACCCTCCGCGACGAAGGGCGGATGTACACCTTCCGCTGGGTGAACCTCGGCGACATCATCGTCGACCAGGACCCCGCCGACGACGTGGTCAAGTCGCCGATGGACCAGGACCCGCTCGTGCTCCTCCCTCAGGAGCAACGCGACGTCGTCATCGACCAGCTCAACCAGGTGCTCGACGCGCCGTACACCATCCGGAACGACCAGGCGCTCGACCCCGCCTCGGAGTTCTACATGGACAAACTGCTGGCGCACTACGACGACGATCTGCAGGAAGTGCTGGAGAACCACGTCGAGATCGTCCGTCTCGTCGCCAGCGAGAACAAACGACAGTGCATCGAGACGTTCGAGCCGAAGGACAAGAAGAACCAAGACGAGACCGAACTGACGGGCGACGTCAACTACTCGAAACTCGCCATCTACGGCGAGTCCGACCCCCGCGCGTTCGACTACTCGGGGGCGTTCTGTAACGCCAACCGGGGGATCTTCTCCGGCGAGGAGCTGCTGAAGCTCCAGCGGGAGTTCCTGTACGACTTCCTGCACGCGACGCAGGAACAGACGATCAAGCCGAAGAACAACCCCCGGATCGACATCGACCAGGTGATCGTCGGTCGGACGAACATGCCCGAGTACCGCGACAAGAAGGGCGACGAGAAGATGGAGGCGTTCAACGACCGGACGAAGCGCATCGACTTCCCGTACATCCTGGAGTACGAACAGGAGTCGAACATCTACCGGAAGATGCTGCGGAACGCCGACGTGCCGAATATGCACATCGAACCGCACGCCATGGAGATGGCGGGGCTGTTCGGCGTCCTCACGAGAATCGAGGAACCCGACAGCGAGCGCATCTCGCTCGTCCAGAAGGCGAAGGCCTACAACGGTGAACTCGACGACGGCGACGACGTCGACGTGAAGAAACTGCGCGAGGAGGGTGAGAAGAAGGCCGACATCGCCGAGGGGATGTACGGCGTCTCCGCCCGGTTCATCGGCGACGAGATCGCCGAGGCGATCATGAACTCCACGCACCGCGGACGCGACTACCTGAGTCCACTCACGCTGTTCAACCACTTCGAGGAGAACCTCGAGAACCACGGCTCCATCCCGGAGGAGAACCTCGAACGCTACTACCGCTACCTCGAACTGGTGCGCGAGGAGTACAAGGAGCGCGCCATCGAGGACGTCCGCCACGCGCTGGCGTACGACCTCGACGAGATCCAGCGGCAGGGCGAGAAGTACATGGACCACGTGATGGCGTACATCGACGACGCCACCATCGAGGACGAACTCACCGGCCGCGAGCAGGACCCCGACGAGAAGTTCCTGCGCTCGGTCGAGGAACGGCTCGACATCCCGGAGGACCGCAAGGACGACTTCCGCCAGGAGGTCTCGAACTGGGTCTCCCGCCGCGCTCGCGAGGGGACGTCGTTCAACCCGCAGGACAACGACCGCCTGCGGCGCGCGCTGGAGCGCAAACTCTGGGAGGACAAGAAACACAACATCAACTTCTCGGCGTTGGTGTCCGCGAACGAACTCGACGACGACGAACGGAACGCGTGGGTCGACGCCTTGGTCGATCAGGGCTACTCCCGGGAGGGCGCCCGCGAAGTGCTCGAGTTCGCCGGCGCGGAGGTCGCCAAAGCCGAGCTGGAAGATTAGGGATGCCACGCGACTACATCACCGAGGCGGACCGCGCGCTGGATACGGCCTACGAGCCGCCGATGAGCCTCGCGGAGTACGTGGACCTGGCGTTCGAACGCCCCTCCATCGCCTCGCACGCCAGCAAGTACCTGCTGGAGGCCATCGAGTCGATGGGGACCCGAACGGTCGTCGAGGAGGGCGAGACGGTCGAACGCTACCGGTTCTTCGACGACCCGCACAACGACGGGGAACACGCCATCCTCGGCAACACCGAGGTGCTCAACGGCTTCGTCGACGACCTCAGAACCATCGCCGCCGACCGCGGCAAAGGCGAGAAGATCATCTGGTTCGACGGGCCGACGGCGACGGGGAAATCCGAGCTGAAGCGCTGTCTCATCAACGGACTGCGCGAGTACTCGAAGACGGACGCCGGGCGGCGCTACACTGTCGAGTGGAACGTCGCCAGCGCCTCGGACACCCGCGGGCTGAGCTACACCGACGAGGGGGTCGACCTCGAGGCCGACTGGTACGAGAGTCCGGTCCAGTCGAACCCGCTTTCAGTGTTCCCGCCGGAGGTCCGCCGCAAGCTACTCGACGAGCTGAACAGCGCGTCGTCGGACCACATCCCCGTCTCGCTTGGCACGAGCCTCGACCCGTTCTGCCGCGAGGCGTACACCTACCTCGAGGACCAGTACCGTCGGGCGGGGAAGACGGAGCTGTTCTCGAAGATCACGGACCCGAAACATCTCCGCGTGAAGAACTACATCGTCGACGTCGGCCGCGGTATCGGCGTGCTCCACTCGGAGGACGACGGGTCGCCAAAGGAACGGCTGGTCGGCACGTGGATGCCGGGGATGCTCCGGGAGCTCGACTCTCGCGGTCGGAAGAACCCGCAGGCGTTCAGCTACGACGGTGTGCTCTCGCAGGGCAACAGCCTCCTGACCATCGTCGAGGACGCGGCCCAGCACGCCGACCTGCTGCAGAAACTGCTGAACGTCCCCGACGAGCGGCGCGTCAAACTCGACAAGAGCATCGGGATGGACATCGACACCCAACTGCTGATCATCTCGAACCCCGACCTCGACGTCGAACTCGACAAGTTCGCCGACCGCAACGGTCGCGACCCGCTGAAGGCGCTGAAACGCCGTCTCGACCGCCACGAGTTCCGCTACCTGACGAACCTCTCGCTGGAGACCGAACTCATCCGACGGGAGCTGACGAACGAGACGTCGGTCTGGGAGGCCGACGAGTACGAGGAACTCGAGGCGCGCATCCGCGAGTCGGTGACGCTGTCGGTCAGAAACGGTCACGGCGAGGTGACGCCGCTCGAACTCGCGCCGCACACGCTCGAGGCGGCTGCACTCTACAGCGTCGTCACCCGCCTCGACGCCGAGGATCTCCCACCGGGGATCGACCTCGTCGACAAGGCGATCCTGTTCGACCAGGGCTACCTGCAGGAGGGCGACACCCGTCGCGACGCCGACGAGTTCGACTTCGAGCACGCCAACGACGGCAAACACGGGGTTCCCGTCACTTACACGCGCGACGTCGTCGCCGACCTGTTACACGCCGACCGCGACCGACACCACTCCGACCTCCCGGTCGAGCAGGTCGTCATGCCCGAGGACGTCCTCGACGCGATGCTCGAAGGGCTCTCCGTCGCGCCCGTCTTCTCCCGCGGGGAGGCGACGGAGTACGAGGGGCGGGTCACCGTGGTCCGCAACTACATCGCCACCCGACAGGAGCGCGACGTGCTCGACGCGCTGCTCGCGGAGAAGGGCGTCGAAGAGGAGACGGTCGCCGAGTACGTCGAACACGTCTACGCGTGGGCCGGCGACGAACAGATCGAGACCGAACGTGGTCCCGTCGACCCCGACGCGCTGCTGATGAAACTGTTCGAGACCGAGCATCTGGGGCGGTTCAAGAAGGACGACTACACCGGAAACACCCCCTCCGAGGAGGTCGAGGAGTTCCGTCGGGAGAAGGTCATCACGGCGTTGAACCGCTACGCGTGGGAGAACCGCGACGAGGAGTTCTCCGCGCGGAACGTCGACTTCTCGGAGATTCCGGTCATCCGAGCGGTGTTAGAGAGCCACGACTGGGACGACGTCCAGCGACTGTTCGAGGACTTCGACCCCCGCCAGTGGGACTCACCGCCGGCGAACACCGAGACTGAGACAGTGAAACGAAACACGATAGCCGAGATGACGAACAGAGGGTACAGCGAGGCGTCGGCCGAACTGACGAGTCGCGCCGTGATGCGGGAGGTGAAAGATCGATGGGACTGAGAGAGGACCTCGAACGGTTCCGTGAGGTCGGCGAGAACCGCCGGGAGGACCTCAAGGAGTTCATCAGCTACGGCGACCTCGGCGGCTCCGGCCCGGACAGCATCAACATCCCGATCAAGATCGTCGACCTCCCGGAGTTCGCCTACGACCGCCGCGACATGGGCGGCGTCGGCCAGGGGCAGGACGGCACCCCCGACGTCGGCCAACCCGTCGGTCCGCCACAACCCGGCGACGGCGACGGCGAGGACGGCGACCCCGGCGAGGAGGGGGCCGACCACGAGTACTACCAGATGGACCCCGAGGAGTTCGCCCAGGAACTCGACGAGGAGCTGGGTCTGGACCTCGAACCGAAGGGGAAGGAGGTCGTCGAAGAGATCGAGGGCGACTACACCGAGCTCACCCGCACGGGGCCGAACAGCACGCTCGACTTCGAGAAGCTGTTCCGCTCGGGGCTGAAGCGGAAGCTCGCGATGGACTTCGACGAGGACTACGTCCGCGAGGCCTGCAAGGTCGAGGGCGTCACGCCCGACGACGTGTTCCACTGGGCGCGCGAGGAGAACATCCTCGTCTCCTACGCGTGGATCGCCGACGCCTTCGACAACGTCCCCGAGGACGAACGCGGGACGTGGGCGAGCTTCGAGGAGATGGCAGAGAACGTCGAGGAGACGTCGACGATGCAGCGCATCCGTCGCGACGGGCTACGGGACGTCCCGTTCCGTCGCGAGGACGAGCGCTACCGCCACCCCGAGATCATCGAGGAGAAACAGAAGAACGTCGTCGTGGTCAACATCCGCGACGTCTCGGGGTCGATGCGCGAGAAGAAGCGCGAACTGGTCGAGCGGACGTTCACGCCGCTGGACTGGTATCTGACGGGCAAGTACGACAACGCCGAGTTCGTCTACATCGCCCACGACGCCGAGGCCTGGCAGGTCGAACGCGAGGAGTTCTTCGGCATCCGCTCGGGCGGCGGCACGAAGATCTCCTCGGCGTACCACCTCGCCAAGGAGATCCTCGAGGAGGAGTACCCGTGGAGCGACTGGAACCGCTACGTCTTCGCCGCCGGCGACTCGGAGAACTCCTCGAACGACACCCGGGAGAACGTCATCCCGCTGATGGAGGAGATCCCGGCGAACCTCCACGCCTACGTGGAGACGCAGCCCGGTGGCAACGCCATCAACGCGACGCACGCCGAGGAGGTCGAGAGCACTCTCTCGGACACCGGTAACGTCGTCGTCGCCTACGTCAAGTCGCCGGACGACGTCGTCGACGCCATTTACAAGATTCTCAGCACGGAGAGCAACGATGATTGAACGCGACCCAACAGCAGCAGCTGACGTCGCTCATCCGGGTCACCAGCGGAGGTGTCCGTCATGAGAGACGACCGAATCGACGCCCAGCGCGTCGCCAAGCAACTGGAGGAGCCGGTCCACGAGGCCGGAAACCTCGCCCGGAAACTCGGGCTCGAACCGTACCCGGTGAACTACTGGATCGTCGACTACGACGAGATGAACCAGCTCATCGCCTACGGCGGGTTCCAGAACCGCTACCCGCACTGGCGGTGGGGGATGAGCTACGACCGCCAGCGCAAGCAGGACCAGTTCGGCATGGGCAAGGCGTTCGAGATCGTCAACAACGACAACCCGAGTCACGCCTTCCTCCAGGAGTCGAACTCGATCGCCGACCAGAAGGCGGTCATCACCCACGTCGAGGCCCACGCCGACTTCTTCGCCAACAACGAGTGGTTCGGGATGTTCTCGAAGGACGGCGACATGCTCGACGCGGCGGCGATGCTGGAAGCCCACGGTACCGCCATCGGCAACTACATGGACGACCCCGAGATCGACCGCGGCGAGGTCGAGAAGTTCATCGACGCCGTCCTCTGTCTGGAGGACAACATCGACCAACACCGGCCGTACCGCGAGGCGGGGCTCCCCCGCGAGAAGGAAGGGCCGGAGGACCTCCGAGACCGTCTCGACGACATGGAGATCTCCGACGAGGTGCGCCGACAGGTGTTCTCCGAGGAGTGGCTCGACGCGCTCGCCGAAGCCGAGGAGGCGGAGGCGAGCATCGACGAACCGCAGAAGGACATCCTCGCGTACCTCCGTCGCCACGGGATGACTTACGACGAGGAGAAGGGGAAGGCCGTCGAGATGGAGCCGTGGCAGAAGGACGTCCTCGACATGCTGCGGGAGGAAGCGTACTACTTCGCCGCCCAGAAGATGACCAAGGTGATGAACGAGGGGTGGGCGGCCTACTGGGAGTCGCTCATGATGGGCGAGGAGCAGTTCGCCGGGACGGACGAGTTCATCACCTACGCCGACCACCAGTCGCGCGTGCTCGGATCGCCCGGGCTGAACCCGTACAAACTCGGTAAGGACCTCTGGGAGTACGTCGAGAACTCGACGAACCGCCGCGAGGTCGTCGACAAGCTGCTGCGCGTGAAGGGGATCACGTGGCGGAACTTCCACGACAGCGTCGATTTCGAGGAGGTACAGGAGCTGCTCGCACCCGACCCGGCCATCGACGGCATCCGCTCGGACACCGTCGACGACCTCGTCGCACTCGGTCCCGACGACCCGCGCGTCGACCATGAGACGCTCGACCACGTCGTCTCGGCCCGCGAGGCGGGCGAGGAGAGCGACGTCGACGTCGACGCCTACCCGTGGAAGCTGCTCACCTACGAGGGGATGGCCGAGCGGCACTACTCGCTGCTCAAGCCGCAGAACCGCGGATTCGTCCGTCGCATCCGTCGGTCCGAACTGGAACAGATCGCCCGCTACATGTTCGACGACGAGCAGTACGACAGCGTCGCGGAGGCGCTGGCGGACGTCGACTACACGGCCGGCTGGGACCGGATGCGCGAGATCCGCGAGAGCCACAACGACGTGACGTTCCTCGACGCGTTCCTCTCCGACGAGTTCGTCACGGAGAGCCACTACTTCACCTACGAGTACACCCGCGCCAGCGGCGACTTCCGCGTCACCAGCACCGACTACGAGGACGTCAAAAAGAAACTGCTCCTCATGTTCACCAACTTCGGTAAGCCGACGGTCGCCGTCTACGACGGCAACTACGACAACCGCGGCGAGCTGCTCTTGGGTCACCAGTACAACGGTATCATGCTGGACCGCGAGCAGGCGAAGGGCGTGGTCGAACGACTCTACGACCTGTGGGGTCGGCCGGTCAACCTCATGACCATCATCAAGGAGTACGACGAGCACGACCTCGAGATCGCTCGACGTCGGAACCGCGAACCCGACCCCGTCGAGGTCGGCAAGCGGATCCGCTACGACGGCGAGTCGTTCGCCGTCCACGACCTCGACGACGAACTCACCGAGCGTATCACCGCCAGCGACGTCGACTACGACACGAAACCCGACGACTGGCTGGCGTAAGTTACTCACGCCGGATGTCGTGGGCTTCCGCCCCGAATCTCTGTGATCTCGTCGCTCCCGTTTGTTCAAATGTGAGAGTATTTCTCACTTGTCAATAAGTGCTAAATCATGGGTCATCTTAATATGTTAGCCGAGTGAACTATCCGTCGGGATGAGTTCAGGGGTTCAGCAGCTGGCCGAGGAGTCGTCGGAGAGTGGTCTGAAGCGGACGGAGATCCACGACGTGTTGCGGAACGACCGGCGGCGATTGGTGCTCTCGCGGCTTCGAGAGGCCGAGATGCCGGTGTCCGTTCGCGATCTGTCGGAGTACGTCGCGGGCGTCGAGGCGGGGGAGACGCCGGCGCCGCGGAACGTCCGCCAGAGCGTCTACGTCTCGCTGCACCAGACGCACATACCGAAACTCGAGGAGTTGGGGATCATCGAACAGAGCGACGACGGGATGAGACTCTCGCAGCACGCCGACGAGGTGACCGTCTATCTCGAAGTCGTCCCGAAGCACGGGCTCTCGTGGGGAGAGTACTATCTCGGAGTAGCGGTGCTCGGACTGCTCGTCCAGACCGCCGGCTTCGTCGGCGTCCCGTTCGTCCGTGGACTCGACGCGGTCGCGCTCGCGACCGCCTTCTTCGGCCTGTTCGCGCTCTCGGCGATCTACCACATCTCGACGCAACAGAGTACGCTCTTCGACCGACTCAGGTCGTAGTACGGTCTGCTTACTCCTAGTCACGCGTGCCTACCGAGCGAGACAGGCGGTCTGTACTGCGAGCAGTCGCCGTATACTCAATCGGCTCTCGTGCGTACCTCTACGGAGTGACTACCTCCAGATGAGCACCACCGTCCCTTCCCTCGCCGAGAGCGAGGTGTACGACATCCTCCGTAACGACCGACGACGGTCGGTGATCCACTGTCTTCGGGCGACCGGAGGCACCAGAACGGTCGGTGACCTCGCCGACACGATCGCCGCGAGCGAAGCGGACGAGTCGCCGCCACCCCGGAACGTCCGCCAGAGCGTCTACGTCTCGCTGCACCAGACGCATCTCCCCAAACTGGACGAGGCCGGCATCGTGGCGTTCGACCCGGCGGCGAACGAGGTGAGACTGCTCGACGGCGTCGAAGAGGTCGAAGCGTATCTGACCACCTCGACCGCCGACGCTCCGACACGACCTGCCCCGAGACTCGTGCTCGGACTCGCCGTGCTCGGCGTCTCGCTCGTCGCCGTCTCGCTGCTGGACGTTCCGCTCGTCTCGGCCGTCAGACCCGTCCACTGGGCACTCGTCGTCCTCGTCGCTATCGCCGCGCTCGCGCTCCTGGCGATAGTCCGCACGCACGGGCGATGACCGACGGTCGACGGTGACGTCGTCACCGGCCTCGCCTCGCCGTCGCCGTGTCGTCAGCGGTTCGACGTCGCCGACCACTGCCGGAGGACGAGTAACGCGGCGGTGACGAGAAGGAAGGCGACGAGCGACAGTCGGGGGATCGTCAGGAGGCCACCGGCCATCGGGTAGAGCACTGCCGCACAGCCGCCGCCGACGCCGCAGACGCCGCCGACGTCGGGGTTCACCTGCAGGTAGCTGTGGTACGCGGCGACGACCGTCCCGAACGTCGACAGGGGGAGCGCCGTCCGCCACACGCGGTCGTCGCCGTCGATCGCGGCCACGCCGAGGACGACGACGAGCGGGTACATCAGGATCCGCTGGTACCAGCAGAGTTCACACGGCGTCAGCCCGACACCGAGACTGAAAAAGAGACTCCCCGCAGTCGCGACGGCGGCGACGACGGTGGCGGCACCGAGGAGGGCGCGGGGACGGTCCATACTGTCTCGTGGCGGTTCCGGGCGGTTAATCGTTGCTCTCGTCGACTCCGGGAGTGAGTGCGACGCCGTCGCGGCTGGGTTCGGGGTCCGACAGCCCGGTCGGTCGTTCGTCGTCGTTCGCGGGCGCCGAGTCGTCGGGGGGGACGTCGAGCGTTCCGACCTTCATCTGCCGAGTGACGTAGCTGTGGACGCCCGCGGCGGCACCGAACGCGAGGGCGATGAACGCGGCGTAGCCGAGCGGCGGGACGTCGACTGGGAGGATGCCTGCCCAGCCGACGGCGACCAGTAGGAGCGCGGCCGCCGACAGTCCGAGATAGAAGTCGCTCCACGGGAGGTCGTTTCCCGAGACGACTTCGAGGTAGACCTCGAGGTCTGCCGCGCCCGGCGCGAGCGAGATCAACCCGCGGTCACGGTCGTACTCGACGATCCCACAGTCGTCCATCTTCGGCAGATGCGTCTGGTGCAACGAGGTGTACACCCGCTTTCGTTGCTTGTAGGTGAGCTCCTCGACGGTGATGTCGTTCTCCCAGGCGGCGATCTGCTCCGCGAGATCACGTATCCGCACCTGCGAGGGGTCGTGTTTCAGATAGTGGATCACGTACCGCCGCCGCTGGTTGCTTAGTGTCGAAAATATTTCATCTTTCGACAGCGCCTCTCCCGTCTCTGCCTGTAGTGTCTCTAGATTGGTTCCCATTGTGTCCCTCCGTGCCAGCCAGGCACTTTAGCAAGACGAACAGACTGTACGACGGAGAGGAATATAATACTAAGTGTCCTTTCAATCGATTGAACTTCCTGCTTGGACCATTTTTTAGAGTTCCGGACAGTTAGCCTCTCGTCGCTCGTTTCTGAACCGGTAGTCGACCGCTACTATCAGAAACTCGCCATAGTTCGGGTGCCGTGAGTGACTCTCGGTGTCGGTTCTCTCGACACCGTCGAACTGTCCGACTCGCCCGTCGACGGGCGGGGTCGCCGACTCACGTCCCGGAGACATCGCTCCCGTCGGTCCGTTCGGACAACGTCCGGTAGGGCGGTCCCACCACCGACCGTCGCCTCACAGTCGGAACGATGCGCCCGGAGCGATCGCTCCGAACGTAGCTTCGGAGAGAACTGCTCGGTAGGGGATTTGAACCCCTGTTCTCGGCTCGAAAGACCAAGATGGCTGGCCGCCCCTTCGGGGTGTTGAGCACCACCAAATGCCCGAAATGGGGGTTGTTTCAGCCGTGGATACTCCAGCGTAATGACGGAACGTGTTTCTACCCTGATCGTTGTGCTGACAGCTAGGTGAGGTCGAGCCGAATCGTCAGTCGTCAATGCTGCCGAAGGCCTGAGTCCGAGGGTGACTGAACGCGGATGTAGGGATAGTTCGAATCGAACTCGACGTATCGGGTGCTTCCGAGATACCCTGTCGGTGACTTCTCTAACACCAGATACTGAAGGCCAGACTCGTCGAGCCAGGTTTCGACGACTTGGTTCGCATCGTCGACGAAGAACTCCGCCAGTTCGTCGTCTATCATCTCTGGATAGTGCATGAAGAGAGCCGTGTCTTGCTCCGTCAGGTAGTCTGTGCGTGCCCAGTAGCGGAGATCCCGAAGCTCACTCGAACTCACTGCGCGGAGGAGTGCTTCCGTGTTAGCGATGTAGTACAGCGGCTCGTCATCACGCCGTTCTGCGATGAGTTCAGCGGCCTCTTGGACGTCTTCTGCTCCTCCCTCTACGTGGAACACGTTGCGCACTGACGCATCTCGAACACCTGCCGCGTCAAAGATGAAGAGCTTGTCCTGCTCGAGGAGTTCTGGGACGTTCGGAGCCGTATCCGAGAGGTAGTAGTCAACTTGCTCGGGGGTCATATTCACGGAGGGGATGAACGGGACGACGAACCCTTGCTCGAGAGCCGCTTCCATGACTCGAGCGACGAACTCGTTCAGATTTGCTCGTCCGTCGTGTTCGAGGAGCGCAGTTCCGCCACGAACGACACCTCCACCTAGCAACTCATCGAGTCCCTCGATACCCGTCGAAACTGCTGTTTCACTACCAACGTTCCGAATCGGCCGACGTGACAGGATGCGAAGCCCACTGGTCGTAATATCATACTCATGAGGACGTGAGTCGTGGTTCTGCCCACGGAGTTTCTCGATAACGAGACGCCGATGATTCTCTCCTCGAATGTTCTCTCGACGGAGATCGATGACGGCGTGGGTGATGTACTTCAGCGCATCAATATCCACGTTTCCGGTCGAGTCTCCTGTCGGTCGAACACCACGCTCACTGGTGAACAACGATGTTGCGTCGAACCGATTCGCAATGAAACGGCCGAGTTCGAGAACGTCTCTCCGGAATCGATGGGGGTCGGTTGCGAACGCTGCAAGAGCTGACACACTGTCTAGAACGACCCGATCTGTGGGTGCGTATGGCTTCAGTTCGTGCCGGAGATACGAGAGCGTATCTTCGCTACTGAAATCGAGCGGTCGTTCGTCAGGGTCGTCGGTATCCGAGTGGAGTACCAACATCGAGTCGTCGTGGACGACTTGTTCGCCAGGAACGGCTTGCAGGGTTAGGATGTCGAGATCGTCGTGTCGAAGGTTGAACTCGAACTCCTCGAAGGAGTCAACGAGTTCTTCTCGCGTTTGCTCCGTACTGATATAGAGACAAGACTCGTCTTTCTCGAGACCCGCTTGAAGAAACTGTAGTGCGAACGTGCTCTTTCCCGTTCCTGGACCACCCGTAACGAGGGCTGTTCTCCGATTCGGGATACCGCCACCGAGGAGTCTATCCAGTTCCGGGCATCCAGTTGAAACAGCCATACCGAACGATGTCCGGTGCGGAGTTTAGTCATTAGGATTCATTTCTGAGAGTCTCGAAAAAGGAACGCTCGGTGACCCTGGATTCTCGACCTCTGTGTGGCTGCTCAGAATCTTCGCGGACGTAACTCATGGGGAACCACCTGTCTTGAACCGAGCCTGACAGAATAGCTAATCGCTGTACGGTGTCGGGGTTCTGTTCCGTCGAATCGAATTGGCCTGTGGGGTGAACCTGGTTTTGTCACTCCACGGCTGATATCGGGTGGTAGAAGCCTTGGAAATGCTCGGTAGGGGATTTGAACCCCTGTCCTCGGCTCGAAAGGCCAAGATGATTGGCCGGACTACACCAACCGAGCTTCCACTCTCAACTGTCGGCCGTATTCGTTTAAAGATTCCGTTACGGGACGGGTTCGGTAGGGAGAGTCACCCGAGAGTCCCGTCGGCGACTGACCTACTTACCTTCGAACTCCGGGTCGCGGTCGCTAGCGAACGCCATGATACCCTCGTTGAGGTCGTCGGTGGTCATCAGGTGGCCGAACGCCTGTGCCTCGATTTCGAGTCCCGCTTCCTGGTTCTCCCAGCCCTTCCGCATGGCGCGTTTCGTGAACGCTTGGGCGATGGGCGGCCCACCGGCAAGCGACTGCGCGAGTTCCATCGACTTCTCGTGGAGTTCGTCGTTGCCGACGACTTGGTTGAGGAAGCCGTAGCGCTCCATCGTCTCGGCGTCGAACCGTTCGGCAGTAAAGATAATCTCCTTCGCACGCCCCTCGCCGACGATGCGGGCGAGTCGCTGGGTCCCACCCCACCCCGGAATCAGGCCGAGGTTGTGTTCCGGCTGGCCGAGCTTCGAGCGCTCGCTGGCGATTCGGAGATCTGCGCAGGTTGCCAACTCCATCCCACCGCCGAGACAGTAGCCGTCGATACCGGCGACCACGGGCTTGTCACAGGCGACGAGTTTCCCGAACGTCTCTTGACCTTTCTTCGAGAGTTCGACGCCCCGCAGCGGGTCCGAACCGCCGGAGGCCATTCCCATCACGTCCGCACCAGCGGAGAACGCACGGTCACCCGCGCCGGTGAGGAGAATCGCGCGAACCTCGTCGTCGTCGGCCAACAGGTCGATCGCCGTCGAGAGTTCGCCGAGGAGTTCGGGGCTGATGGAGTTCATCTGGTGCGGGCGGTTGATGACGAGATGACCTACGGACCCCTCGTGCTCGATGCGGATCGTCTCGAAGTCGTGTTCCTCGCTCTCTTGCTCGTCGCTCGCGCCGTAGAATCCCTCGCCCTCCTCGGCGAGTTCGCGGAGGTAGTCGACGACGACGTAGCGTTCTTCGCCCGTCTCCTCGTGGAGGTCGTCGAGCGTCTCGACGAGCGTGTCGAGGCCAGCCTCGTCGGCAGCCTTGGCGGAACCGTCCGGATAGCCTGCACCCAGTTTCATCGCCTTGTCGATCGATTCGGGGTCGGCGACGTCGTTGGCGACGAGTCCGGCGACCTCGTTCGCCATGAGCGCGAGCAGGCGACGCTCGACGTCCTCGCGGACCTCGTCGGTTGGAATCTGCACGCCGTCACCGTCCTCGTACTCATAGAAGCCCGTTCCCGTCTTCTTCCCGAGTTCCCCCTCTTCGACCTTCTCTTCGAGCAGCGGGCACGGCCGGTAGGCGTCGCCGAGCACCTCGTGGAGATATTCGAGGACGTGGACGCCGACGTCGATGCCGACCTGGTCTGCGAGCTCGAAGCTCCCCATCGGATGTCCGAGGCCGTACTTCGCCGTACTGTCGACTTCGGCGACGGTGGCGTAGTCGTTCTGGACCATCCACGCCGCCTCGTTCATCAGCGGGACGAGAATGCGGTTGACGATGAAGCCGGGGCTGTCCTTGCGGACGCGGACGGGCGTCTTGTCCATCTGCTCGGCGAGCGCCTCGATGGTGTCCATCGTCTCGTCGGCGGTGTGTTCACCCGAGATGACCTCGACGAGCTGCATCCGGACCGGCGGGTTGAAGAAGTGCATCCCGCAGAACTGTTTCGGGCGGTCGGTGACCTCCGACAGTTCCGTGATGGAGAGACTGGAAGTGTTCGTCGCGAAGATGGTGTGCTCCGGGGCGTGCTCGTCGATAGCCTCGTAGACCTCCTTCTTGATATCCATCTTCTCTGGGACGGCCTCGATGACCACGTCGGCGTCGGCGACGGACTCGCCAGCGTCGACGAACGTGGTCACACGGTCGAGCGCGGCTTCGGCGTCGTCGTCGCTGATGCGGTCCTTCTCGGCGAGTTTGTTCAGACTCCACTCGATCTGGTCGTATCCTTTCTGCACGAACTCCTCGTTGATGTCTCGCAGGTTCACCGTGTAGCCGGCGAGCGCCGCGACCTCTGCGATCCCGTGGCCCATGTTCCCTGCGCCAAGAACCGTGATACTGTTGATGTCATCAACGTCCATGGACGACTGGTCGTCTGCCGCCCGTTTCAACGTTTCCCCTCTCCGAATCAACAACCGACGCAGAGTTTACTCTCCGACCCGATCGACGGCGAGTCGCGGGACGTCGCCGCCGACGTTTTGGGCGTCCGTCCACACTACGACCGGCGGGGAACGTCGCCTCAGTCGTCGGACTCGTACTCCGCCCAGATGTAGCGGGTCGCCACCGACCGGTAGGGTCGCCACTGCTCTGCGATCCCTCGCATCTCTGCTCGCGTCAGCTCGCCGCCGTCGGCGTACAGCTGCTCGATCCCCTTCCGAACCGCCAGATCACCCAGTGGCAGGACGTCCTCCCGCTCCAACACGAAGAGGAGGTACATCCGGGCCGTCCAGTCGCCGATTCCCTTGATCTCGGTGAGGCGGTCGACGACCGTCTCGTCGTCGAGGTCGGTCAGCGCCTCCCGAGAGAAGTCTTCCGCCTGGAACGTACGCGCCGCGTTCCGGACGTAGTCGACTTTCATCGTCGACAGCCCCGCGTCGCGGAGCGCCGCCTCGTCGGCCGCCAACACCGTCTCCGGGGTCACCTCGCCGTCCAGTACGTCGAAGACGCGCTCTCTGACCGCCGCCGCACTCGCCGTCGAGAGCTGCTGGTTGACGATCGAGATGCAGAGTCGCTCGAACTCGGACCAGTCCGGTTCGACGTAGGGGTCGTACTCGTCGATCAGTCGCTTCATCACGGGGTCCCGACGGAGCACGGGACGGGCGTCTTCGATCATCGTGACTCTGGTACGGGACAACGGCGCTGGCGGGGAAAACCTCTCTGGCTGTCCGGCTACTCTTCGAGATACTCGTCGCTGTCGAGCGGTTTGTTGTCACCGTCGGAGCGACGACGGACGTCGACGCGGTAGTGTTCGAGGATGTCCCGGCCGAGCAGCAGCGGGTAGTCCATGTGGCTGCGGTCCTCGACGCTGGCGGTGACGGTGTGCTGCGTCCCACCGATGCCGATGACGAGGTCGACGACGGGGCGTGCCTTCCCCGATTTGAGACTGCCGGACTTGACGCGCGTCATACTCTTGATGGGGCCGGCCCCGATCTCGGCGGCGAGACTCGTGTCGATGCTCGTCCGGGTCGCACCCGTGTCCGACTTCGCCTTCGCCTGCGTCGATCCGCTCGTCCCCGAGACGACGACGTCCTCGATGTAGCCGATGATGGGGACGTCCTCCTGTTCGGGCGGTTCGATCCGCGGTTTGCAGGACGGTTCGGAGTCGTCGAGCGTCGCGGCGAGTTCGGAGACGCGCTCGTCGTCGACGGTGCCGCCGGCGCGTTCGATCGCCGCCTTGGCGATGTGTGGTGCCGGACTCTGGCCCGTCGCCTTGTAGAGCCCCTTGAACCCCGCCGTGGGGTTGACCTCGAGGACGAACCAGCCGTCGTTGCCCTCGATGAGGTCGACGCCCGCGTAGTCCAGCCCCATGACGTCGGCGGCGTAGAGCGCCGTCTCGGCGGCCTCGTCGGGCATCTCGTCGGTCGCGTTGAGCACGTCGCCGCCGAGGGCGACGTTCGTCCGCCAGTCGCCCTCGGGGGCGAAGCGGTACATCGCGCCGATGATCTCGCCGTCGACGATGTAGACGCGGAGGTCACGGTGACGCTCGCCGTCGCGGTCGATGAGTGCCTGGAGGAACGCCTGTCGGTTGCCGACCTTCGGGTTGACCGGTTCCGTGAGGTCGACCTTCCAGGTGCCGCCGCCGTGGGTACCGATGGCGGTCTTGTAGACGCCGACGTCGCCGAACCGTTCGCGATCTTGGTTGAGTCGGTCGTTCGAGAGCGCGAGCAGCGCGTCGGGCACCTTGATGTTCCAGTTCGCGAGTGTCGCCGCCGTCGCGAACTTGTGGATCGAGGCCATCACGGCGTCCGGTTCGTTCAGCATCGGGCGGACCCGGTTGAACGTCGTCGCGAGGCCGAGCAGTTCGGCTGGCTCTTCGGTGTTCGAGAGGAGGAGACGGTTGGCAACGATGTCGATGTCGGGTTCGAGGGTGAGTTCGCTGTCCTCGACGCTGATGGCCGTGTTCTCCTGGCGCAGCCAGACGGGCGTGTGTCCGAGATCTTCGACGGCGTTGAGGATGGCCTTCGTCTCCTTGCTGTTGTGGAGCGAAAGCACTCCAACTCGGACCTGGTCGGCGTCAGTTGTATCCATGTACTGTGTTGTATCTCCGTGCGGTTTCAAATGGCTGCCGGTATCTCAAAACGAAAGTTCATGGACATCACGAGCGCTCTCGGGGACGTTTTATATATCGGCCTCTCCGAGAGGTGGTATGAGCGACGACGGGGCCTTCACCTATCACGGGGGAAGAGTCGCGCCGGGCGAACGGCAGAACATTCGCTACGGTATCAGTGAGACGTATCTCGGCGATCCGATCCGGATCCCGGTCAGTATCATCAACGGCGAGAAGCCGGGACCGACGGTGTTCCTCTCGGCGGCCGCCCACGGCGACGAACTCAACGGTATCGAGGTCGTCCGCGAGGTCGCCTACGAGTGGGACCTCTCGGATCTCGCGGGGACGCTCGTCTGCATGCCCGTGCTGAACGTCCCGGGCTTTCTCTTCCAGCAACGCTACCTCCCCATCTACGACCGCGACCTGAACCGGTCGTTCCCCGGACGGGCAGACTCGACGAGCGCGAAGCGGATGGCTCATCGCATCTTCGAGAACTTCATCGCACCCTGCGACTTCGGCCTCGACTTCCACACCTCGACGCGGGGACGGACGAACATGCTCCACGTGCGGGCGGACATGTCCGACGACCGCTCGTCCCGACTGGCGAAGGCGTTCGGGACACACGTCATCATCGACAGCGAGGGACCGAGCGGCAGCCTCCGCGGCGAGGCCACCCGCGCGGGCGTCCCGACCATCACTATCGAGATGGGCGAGGCCCACCGGTTCCAGCGCGTCCTCATCGACGAGGCGCTCGCGGGAACCGAGAGCGTCTTCGCGGAGTACGGACTCCGCGAGACGAGCGCCGTCCGCTGGCCCGGCTGGCGAACGATCATCACCGGCGACCAGGAGAAGACGTGGATCCGCGCGGACGCCGGCGGTATCGTCGACATGCACTTCGAACGTGGCTCGCTCGTCCACGAGGGCGACCGCATCTGCACCATCACCAACCCGTTCAAAGACGACAACACGTTCATCGAAGCGCCGTTCACAGGGCTGCTCGTCGGCCTGCTGGAGAACCCGGTCGTCTACCCCGGCAACCCGCTGTGTCATCTAGTCGAACTCGACGACGTCACGCGGCGCGTCGTCGAACAGGAACAGTCGCCGGAACACGAACACGATACCTAGTGACTTCTCCCACGACTACAGTCGTGGGCTTTTTTTTTTTGACTTTCTGTAAACGCTCGCCGCAGCCGGCATCCGTTGCCGGGTTTCTACGCGCGCACACGTAACTTCTATGACCCCCCGCTCCTGAGCCTTACAGGAGTATGAGTCAGTCTTACAATCGAGGCCTCATCGAGGACTTCGGCCGCTGGCGGGAGTTCACGGCTGGTATGTGGGCCTGGATATTCCACAAGTTCACCGGGTGGGTGCTGGTGGGCTACCTGTTTACCCACATCGCCGTCCTCTCGACGGCACTCACCGGTGAGACGGCCTACACGACCACGATTCAGGCGCTCGAGAGCCTGCTGGTCGTCCGTATCCTCGAAGTCGGCCTGCTCGCGGTCGCAGTCTTCCACATTCTGAACGGACTGCGGCTGCTCCTGGTCGACTTGGGTGTCGGGTTGGAGGCACAGGACAAGAGCTTCTACGCGTCGCTCATCTTGACCGGTGCGATCGTGGTCGCGAGCGTTCCGACGTTCGTCGCGGAGGTGCTCTGAGATGGCAGAGCGATACAGTTCGTTCCAGGACGGCACCCAGCGGTGGCTCTGGCAGCGTATCACGGCGGCGTTCCTCGTCGTCGTGCTCGCGTTCCACTTCTTCCTGCTTCACTTCGTCAACCACGCGAGCGAGGTGACGTTCGGGATGAGTCAGGCACGGATGAGCGAGTGGACCTACCTCTCGCTGATGGTGTTGTTCCTCGTCACGGCGACGTTCCACGGCGTCAACGGCGTCTACAACGCGCTCGTCAACCAGGGACTCACCGGCCAGAAACTGGCGGCCGTGAAGTGGACGCTCGTCGTCGCGAGCGTCCTCCTCATCGTCCAAGGACTGCGAACCGCGGCAGCATGGAGTACCCTCGTCTAACATGAGCACACAAGTACCCGACTCTCAGGAGACGGACGAACAGCCGGCTGACGAGGTCGCGACTGTTCAGGAGAAGCGCAAGCAGAAGAAACAGGACCGTCGCGAGAAGATCGAGCGGGCGAAACAGACCCTCGAGAAGGAGCGCGACCTCTCCGACGAGAACACGGCCACGCTGAAGGTGTTCCGCTACGATCCCGAGGTCGCTGCCAAACAGGAACCGCGGTTCGACGAGTTCCACGTCCCGTTCCACAAGGGGATGACCGTCCTCGACGCGCTGATGTACGCTCGGGACCACTACGACTCCAGTCTGACGTTCCGACACTCCTGTCGGCAGGCGGTCTGTGGCTCCGACGCACTGTTCATCAACGGTCGACAGCGACTCGGCTGTCAGACCCAGGTGGCGGACCTCGACGAACCGGTCCGGATCGAACCGCTCCCCCACCAGGAGGTCGTCAAGGACCTCGTCGTCGACATGGAGCACTTCTACGACCAGATGCACGCGGTCGAACCGTACTTCGACGCCGAGGAGACGCCCGACGGCGAGGAGCAGCGACAGAGCCGCGCGAACCACGAGAAGGTCAAGATGTCGACGCGCTGTATCTGGTGTGGGGCGTGTGCGTCCTCGTGTAACATCGCCGCAGGGGACAACAAGTATCTCGGCCCCGCCGCCATCAACAAGGCCTACCGCTTCGCGATGGACGAACGCGAGGGCGAAAACCGGAAGGAACACCGGATGGAGATCTTAGAGCAGGAACACGGCGTCTGGCGCTGTCAGACGCAGTTCTCCTGCACCGAGGTGTGTCCGAAGGACATCCCCCTGACGGAGCACATCCAGGAGTTGAAGCGAGAGGCGGTCAAGAGCAACCTGAAGTTCTGGTAACAACGGAGAAAGACAAACATGTACGAACACGACGTTCTCGTCGTCGGTGCGGGTGGTGCGGGCCTCCGTGCGGCCGTCGCGGCCCACGAAGAGGGTGCAGACGTCGCGATGGTGACGAAACTGCATCCGGTGCGCAGCCACACCGGCGCGGCCGAAGGCGGAATCAACGCGGCGCTCCGGGAGGGCGACTCCTGGGACCTGCACGCGTACGACACGATGAAGGGGTCGGACTATCTCGGCGACGCCCCCTCGATCGAAAAGCTCGCGAAGGACGCCCCCGACGAGGTCATCCAGACCGAACACTGGGGGATGCCGTTCTCCCGCGAGGACGACGGCCGCGTCTCCCAGCGACCGTTCGGCGGCCTCTCGTTCCCGCGGACGACCTACGCGGGTGCGGAGACGGGTCACCACCTGCTGCACACCCTGTACGAACAGGTCGTCAAGCGGGGCATCACCGTCTACGACGAGTGGTACGTGATGAACCTCGCCGTCACCGACGAGGAGGACCCTCGCGACCGGTCCTGTCACGGCGTCGTCGCCTACGACGTCCAGACGGGTGCGATT
Organism: Halogranum amylolyticum; assembly: GCF_900110465.1. Classification (GTDB taxonomy): domain Archaea; phylum Halobacteriota; class Halobacteria; order Halobacteriales; family Haloferacaceae; genus Halogranum; species Halogranum amylolyticum. The sequence goes on along the minus strand of NZ_FODV01000004.1, from coordinate 335,514 downwards.
GAAGGGTTCAAAGCGCACAACGGCGTCATCCTGGCGACCGGTGGGCTCGGACAGGCGTTCGACCACACGACGAACGCCGTCTCCTGTACCGGCGACGGGCAGGCGATGGCCTACCGTGCCGGTGTGCCGCTGGAGGACATGGAGTTCGTCCAGTTCCACCCGACGACGCTGCCCTCGACGGGCGTCCTCATCTCCGAGGGCGTCCGCGGGGAGGGTGGTATCCTCTACAACTCCGAGGGCGAGCGGTTCATGTTCGAACACGGCTACGCGAACAACGCCGGCGAACTCGCCTCACGCGACGTGGTGTCGCGTGCCGAGCTGACCGAGGTCAACGAGGGTCGCGGTATCGAGGACGAGTACGTCCACCTCGACATGCGTCACCTCGGCGAGGAACGCATCATCGACCGCCTGGAGAACATCCTCCATCTCGCCCGCGACTTCGAGGGCGTCAACGGCCTCGAGGAGCCGATGCCGGTCAAGCCCGGCCAGCACTACGAGATGGGCGGCATCGAGACCAACGAGCACGGCCAGACCTGTATCGAGGGGCTCTACGCCGCCGGGGAGTGCGCCTGTGCGAGCGTCCACGGCGCGAACCGTCTCGGCGGGAACGCGCTGCCCGAACTGATGGTGTTTGGCGCCCGCGCCGGTCACCACGCCGCCGGCGTCGACCTCGGCGAACCTGAGGTCAAGACGGGTCGCAACGGAGACGAAGAACGCGACGAGGTCGACTCGCCCGTCACGCTGGGTGAGGAAGGGCTCCTCGGTGAGGCCGTCGCCGACGGCGGACGCGCGACGCTGTCGACCCCCGACGAACTCATCCAAGCGGCAGTCGACCGCGAGAAGCAGCGCGTCGAACGGCTGATGGAGAAAGACGAGGGGCTCCAGCACGCCGAGATCCGCGCGAAGCTCCAGAAAGCGATGACCCGGTGGGTCAACGTGTTCCGCGAGAAGGAGGGGCTGAAGAAGGCGCTCGAAGTCATCCGCGAGACGCGCGAACTGTACGAGGAGGTCTACGTCGCGGACCCCTCGAAGACCTTCAACACCGACCTCCAGATGACCTACGAGACCCGAAACGTCATCGACGTCGCCGAGGCGATCACCGTCGGCGCGCTCGTCCGCGAGGAGTTCCGCGGTGCCCACTGGCGGAAGGAGCACCAAGAGCGGAAGGACGACGAGTGGTTGAAACACACGATGCTCGACTGGAACAGCGGCAGCCCCGAGGTCTACTACAAGCCGGTCGTCCTCGAAGGCGAGGACAAGACGTACGAACCGAAAGAACGCAGCTACTGACGCTCGCGGCCACTTCGGTTCGCGACGACGCCCCCCGGGCGCTCCCTCTCCCGTCCGGCGGTCGGTGACGAAGCTATTTGTTCCCCCGACGCTTAGCCTGCGACGGAAGGGTGGCTCAGTGGTAGAGCATCACCGTTGAGGGCTTTGCCCGTCGCGGTGGATCTTGGCTTCGCGTGGTTCGACTCCCGCCCCTTCCACTTGTCGACGACAGTCGAAACCGAGCGCCAGCACCGGGGGTTCATCGCCTGTCGGACCGTTCACCTCTCACGACAGTTTCCCGCGAGACTCCGCTGAGACGCCGAACTCTCCGTGTTCGTGAGTTCGACGATCGTTGAATAGGGGTTTTATCATCGTCGAAACCGCAGTAGGGAGTACGATGATGCACCAGCAGACGACGACACCGACGACGCTACCCCGAGAGCTCGAGTCGCCTCGGGCGAAACTCGTCTATCTATATCTCTCGACGCACGGGACGGCGACGCTCGCGGAACTGCAGGAGGCACTCGACATGAAGAAACTCTCGCTCTACAGCATCCTCCGGACGCTCTCGGACCGCGAGTACGTCTCGCGAGACGCGGACCGTTACACGGTCGCCTGAGGCGACTCCTCGTCGTCCCGACTCGTCACAGAAAACTCAGCACGATCCCGAGCACGATGAGCGCGAAGATGAGGAGCGTGATGACGAGAAAGAACGTGTCGGACCCTGTCATGGTTCTGTCTTCGTGTTGCTCGGATAAACAGTCTCCGGCGAAGACAGACTATTCGCGCTCCTGTTCGTCCTGTTCCTCGGACGGGAGCAACATGTCGGGGTGGCGTCGCGACGGTGGCATCGACAGGAACTGACGGATCCGTTCTCGCTCGTCGGCGGTGTCGTCGGACCGAACCATGTCTCTCGTGTTCGTGTGGTCACACATCAACCCCAACCCTGGGTTATCAAGGGTGTCTCTTCGACACGGCGTACTCACTCCGTTTGCGGTGCACTCGAGTTCGCATCCCACAGCGGAGTTTCCCCGCTGTCGCTCGGATCCGATAAACCAGGAGTGGGCTTTGAACCACGGTCGTTTCACTCCCTGCTTCGAATCCCCTAGAAGTTGACCGCCCTCACTGTCGTTCGGGCGTCAAGCCAGGAGTGGGATTCGAACCCACGAAGTCTCGATTACAAGTCGAGTGCATGAACCACCCATGCTCTCCTGGCACCGCGAACCGACAGCACGTCGTCGCCGACACACCGTCTCCGAGTCAATCGTCTTGCCTCGTCTTATTATCGTTTTCGACACGCTTCTCCAACTCGACGCGGTGGACGCGATAGCCCTGTCGACGGTAGAAGCGTCGTGCAGCCTCGTTTGCGGCCATCGCGTCCAGCGTGACGACGTCGATACCGGCCGTCGCGAACCGTGACTCGGCCGCCGCGAGCAACTTCTCACCGACACCCTCGTCTCGACGCTCGGGGACGACGTAGAGGTTCTGTATTACGCCGCGAGTGACGTCCTGGTCGTACTGGCCGCTCTCGGGCGAAAACGTGACGAACCCGACGATCTCGGACAGCTCGTTCGCCGTCGCTCGCGCGACGAGGATACCGCCCGACGCGATCTGGTGTGCGATCGTGTCGCGGACGAACTCACGGTTCGACGCCGTCCGGAGATGCGACCCGTACTCGCGCTGTCCGCGTGCCAAGTCGACCCAGAGGTCGGCGAGCGTCTCGACTTCGCTCACGGTCGGCGACTCGATCGCTATCGGTGGCTCTTCGGTGGTGATGTCGGACACTCCGCACGCCACGGAGTAATCTGTTTCCCGTCGTCCGCACAGCCATCGTCGACCACCGTCGTACACGTCTATGCAGCACTGTACAGCTTCTGGACATCTCGAGACTGCCCGACAGCATCCGAATTCGACCGAGACAGTAGGAAGTCTTTTATGTGACTGACTGTCCCACACTAACGTGTGGTTGATTAACAATGGGGATAGCAGATAATACCTCACGTGGTCGGCGGCTCGTAACCGAGCGGCCGATGATGCTTCTGGGGCTCGTCGTCGGTCTGGTCGTTCTGTTCGATCTCGGAACTAAGTTGATGGCTGGGGAGGTCACGGCGTCGACGCTCGTCGTTCTCGTCTGGCGCGGCGTCGTGAACGGACTGGTCATCGGCCTCGCCGGCGTCGGCCTGTCGATGACGTACAGCATTCTGAACTTCGCGAACTTCGCACACGGCGACTACATCACGAGCGGTGCGTTCGCCGGGTGGGCGGCGACGTGGGTCGTCGCCGGCCTCGGCGTCGCCGACATCGGCAGCCTCCTCGTGCTCGGGGCCGCCGGCGACGTCTTCTCCTCGGAGCTTCAGACGAGCGTCGTCGGCGCGCCGCTGGCGATCGTCGTCGGCATCGTCGTCGCGGGCGTGGCGGCGGTGCTCCTGTCGCTGCTCGTCGACCGGCTCGTTTACCGACCGATGCGGAGCCAAGACGGGATCGCGCTGCTCATCGCGAGCATCGGGGTCGCGTTCATCCTCCGCTACATGCTGGTGTTCGTCTTCGGGACGGCACCGCGCTCCGTCGCCGTGACGCCGCCGGGTGTCAAAGGGACGCTCGCGGGCGTCGAGTACAGTTTCGGCTACCACGAACTGACGCTCGCGTTCTGCGCGCTCGCGCTGATGGTGGGCGTCCACCTCTTGCTCCAGCGGACGAAACTCGGGAAGGCGATGCGAGCGATGTCGGACAACAAGGACCTGGCGCGGGTGACGGGGATCCCGACCGAGAAGGTGATCCGGTGGACGTGGGTCATCGGTGCCGGTCTCGCCGGCGTCGCGGGCTACCTGCTCATCCTCGAGTCGGGCACCATCGCCTACAACCGCGGGTGGATCCTCCTGCTTCTCATCTTCGCCGCCGTCATCCTCGGCGGTATCGGCTCGATCTACGGGGCGATTCTGGGTGGACTCGTCATCGGGCTGACCGACACGGTGTCGCTCGTCTGGTTGCCCAGCGAGTTCACGCAGGCGGCGGCGTTCGCGCTGATGATCCTCATCCTCCTGTTCAAACCGAGCGGGCTCTTCGCTGGGAGGACGACCGCATGAGCGTCCGCGACTACCTCGGTCGGTTCCTCGGCGACGAGCCGAGTTCGCGGAGTCCGCTCCAGCGGCTCGTCACCGGCGACGCGGCGCTCGTCGTCGGGCTCCTGCTCGCGGTGTACGTCGTGTTCGTCGTCATCGGGACGGTGCTCGGCTACGGCATCAACGGGCAGGTCAACGCGCTCGCCCGCCTCACGTTCCTCACGGCCGTCTACGCGCTGGCGGTGTTGGCGCTCAACCTCCACTGGGGGTACACGGGGCTGTTCAACATCGGCGTGGCCGGCTTCATGGCCGTCGGGACGTACACCATGATGATGGTCTCGGCCGCGCCCGACGCGCGCGTGCCGGGACTCGGCCTCCCGCTGTGGGTCGGTATCCTCGCGGGGATGGCCGCCGCGGCGTTCATCGGACTCGTCGCGGCACTGCCCGCGCTCAGACTCCGCGCCGACTACCTCGCCATCGTCACCATCGCGTTCTCGGAGATCATCCGTATCTCGTATCTCTCCTCGACGCTCCAGTCGTTCACCATCGCAGGGACGGAACTCGGTACCGGCGGCGGCGGCGGTATCGGCATCCAGAACGACCCGGACACGGTCTTTCTGGAGACGCTCAACGGACTCCCCGGCGTCGGGTCGCTGATCGGCGGCATCACGACCGCCGCCCAGAACGCCGGCATCCAACCGAGCGTCGTCAACAACTGGCTGTACGCCGTCGTCCTGCTCGTCTTCGTCGTCGCGTTCTACTGGCTGCTCTCCCGAATCGGCAACTCGCCGTTCGGGCGCGTGCTGAAGGCGATCCGCGAGGACGAGGACGTCGCCCGCGCGCTGGGGAAGAACACGAACCTGTTCAAGATCAAGTCGTTCATGGTCGGCTGTGCGCTGATGGGGCTGGCGGGCATCCTCTGGCAGGGGAGTCTCGGCTTCGTCAACCCCAACACGTTCCTGCCGCAGGTGACGTTCTTCATCTGGATCGCGCTCATCATCGGCGGTGCCGGATCGAACACCGGCAGCGTCGTCGGTGCGGCGCTGTTCGCCGCGGTGCTGTTCGAGGGACCGCGCTACCTCGCCAACGTCGCGAGCCAGACGATGGATCTCGGCAGTTCGCCGTCGACGTTCGCGGGTGCCGTCGGCGCGCTGTTCGACTTCGAGATCGCGACGTTCTTCGCGTACGCGCTGGACAACATCGCACCGCTCCGACTCGTTCTCGTCGGTATCGTCCTCATCTGGCTGATGCAGAACCGTCCGGAGGGGCTGCTCGGTCATCGCAAGGAGACGGCGTCGAGCATCTCGCTGCGCCGACCCTCTCGCGAGTCGACCGCCGCCGCCGACGGAGGTGAAGAGCGGTGAGCGACGCCGCCCCTCCTACCGACACCGAGGAGCGGGTCGAGTCGACCGACTCCACAGAGACGGCCCCGAGTGGAACGGTGACGGACGCCGGCGAGACGCCGCCGCTTCGCGTCCGGAACCTCCGGAAGACGTTCTCGGGGATCACCGCCGTCGACGACACCTCCTTCGAGATCGAGGAGGGGAAGATAACCGGTCTCATCGGGCCGAACGGGGCGGGGAAGTCGACGACGTTCAACCTCATCACGGGGTTCCTGACGCCCGACAGCGGCACGGTCGAACTCTACGGCGAGGACGTCACGGGGATGCGTCCGTACAAGATCGCCGACCGGGGGATGGTCCGGACGTTCCAGATCGCGCGCGAACTCTCGGAGATGACCGTCTTGGAGAATATGATGCTCGCGCCGAAACACCAGCGCGGCGAGGCGCTGTGGCGTTCGGTCCTCCCCGGCGCGCGCAGTCAGGTCGAGCGAGACGAGGCCGAGGTGCTCGAACGTGCCTGGGAGATGCTCGAGTTCTTCGACATCGACCACCTCGCCGAGGAGTATGCGGGCAACCTCTCGGGCGGGCAGCGCAAACTGCTGGAGATGGCCCGCGCGCTGATGACCGACCCCGACATCCTGCTCTTGGACGAACCGTTCGCCGGGGTAAACCCGTCGCTGGAGGAGAAACTGATCGAACACATCCACGAACTCCGCGAACAGGGGTACACCTTCTTGCTCGTCGAACACGACATCGACCTCATCATGAACAACTGCTCGCGCGTGCTCGTCCTCCATCAGGGTCGACTGCTCGCCGACGGACCGCCGGCGGCGATCAAGTCCGACGAGCGCGTCATCGAGGCGTACCTCGGAGGTGAGGTCGAGTGAGTCTCCTCCGCGTGGATTCGCTGGATGCGGGCTACGGCGACCTCCAGATCCTGACCGATCTCGATCTCGAAGTCGACGACGGCGAGTACGTCACCATCGTCGGCCCGAACGGTGCGGGGAAGTCAACGGCGATGAAGTCGGTCTTCGGCCTGACGACCCACATGGGCGGGACGGTCACTTTCGACGACGACGACATCACGGGGTTGGCCCCCGAGGAGATCATTCACTACGGCGTCGGCTACGTCCCGCAGAACGACAACATCTTCGACTCGCTGACGGTTCGCGAGAATCTGGAGATGGGTGCGTACATCCTCGACGAGGTGCCGGAACCGGCGCTCAGGGCGGTGTTCGAGCGGTTCCCCATCCTCGAGGACCGCCAGGAACAGAAGGCCGGGACGATGAGCGGCGGGCAGCGACAGATGCTCGCGATGGGTCGCGCGCTGATGCTCGAACCGGAGCTTCTCCTGCTCGACGAACCCTCTGCGGGACTCGCACCCGACCTCGTCGACGACATGTTCGACCGTATCGACGAGATCAACGACGGCGGCACGGCTATCCTGATGGTCGAACAGAACGCCAAGGAGGCGCTCCGTCGCTGTGACCGCGGCTACGTGCTCGTCAACGGGAAAAACGGTTACGTCGGGAGCGGCGACGAACTGCTCGGCGACGACGAGGTCAGACAGCGGTTCCTCGGTGGCTGAGCCGGTCGGGAGCACGGCTCCGCTCGTCGTCTCCGCTCTCCTCGATCACTCACGGAGCGTCGCCGCCGCCTTCCTGATGTGATATCGGACCTCGTCGCGCTCGGCGAGATGGTATGCTTGCCGGAGGTGATACTCGAACTCTCCGTCCGTATCTCGACTGTGGTCGGTCATCGTCGTCTTTGTCGATCGTCCGGTGTAGTTCCGCGGATCGAGCGTTCGGCCGCCGGCGTCGTCGGCTGTCTTCACCGTCTCTTTCTCCACTTCTCCCGACGCGGGTACGCACAAAAGTCGTGGTGGCCACTCGCGGCGGACTCGGACGCCGGTCGCAAAAGAGATGTACCGGGGTTTACGCCTCGAACTGGATGGTGTCGACGACTTCGATGCCCGACTCGCTGTCGGGGGCGAACTGCCAGACGGAGTAGGAGACCGCCTTCATGTCGCCGTTGTCGTCGAAGTCGACCGCGCTGGACGCGCCGGCGTAGTTGATCGCCTCGCCGTTGGCCGCCATCTTGACGCCCTCCGCGAGGTTCTCGATGGTGACCTCCGTCCCCTCGGGGTTCGCGATCTCTCGCATCGCGTCGCGGACGGCCGTCCCGCTGTTCTCACCCGCCCACGCGTTGGCGAGGATGAGCGTCGCCGCCGCGTCGTAGGAGTGGGCGTTGAACACGGAGGGGTCGCGGCCGTACTCGTCGTTGTACGCCGAGGCGAACGCGTCGGCGGCCGGACCGGACGGCTGCGGAGCCGTTCCCGTCACGTTCTCCATCGGGTTACCGACCTGTTTCTGCATCTGGGCGTCCTGCATCCCGTCGGTGACGAGGATGTCGGTGCCGTCGTCGAAGTCGGCGTAGTAGTCGGTGAACAGCTGGACGCCCGACGCCGGATAGCCGATGACGACGAGCGCGTCCGGACCGCCGCCCAGGGCCGACTGGAGCTTCGAGGTGTACGACGACTGCTGTTTCTCGAAGGAGACCTCCTTTTGAACCGTCCCGCCGTTCTCCTCGAACGCGCTGACGAACGCCTGCGAGAGGAGTTGGCCGTAGTCGTTGTTGACGTACATCGTCGCCGCCGTGCTGGCCCCGACGCTGTCGTTCGCCACCCGAGAGACGACCTGTCCCTGGAGGGCGTCCGACGGTGCCGTCCGGTAGACGAAGTCGTCGTCCTCGAGGTCGGTGACGCTCGGTGCCGTGCTGGACGGTGAGACGCCGACCACCTGGTTCGGGATGAACACCTGCCTCGACACCTGGATGTTTACACCCGAGGAGGCCGGGCCGCAGATGCCCGGAATGCCGGAGTTGATGAGGCTGTTCGCCGCACTGATGCCGGACGAGGGGTTGGTCTGCGTGTCCTCGACGGTCTCTTTGACGCTCAACCCGCCGAGGTCGGCGTCGGACAGCTGCTTCGACGGGAGGATCGCGGCGTCGCGCATCGGCTGCCCGACGGAGCCGAGGTCGCCCGTCAACGGGAGGAGGACGCCGTACTGAATTGTTCGGTCCCCACCGCCACCACCACCGCCGCCGGTACCGTTGCCGTCGCTACCGCCGTCGCCGCCGTCGCCGCCGCTGGTACAGCCAGCCAGACCGACGACACCTGCAGTTCCGACGCCTTTCAGGAAGTCACGCCGTTCGATATCACGTAACATACCCGCATGGTGGGATGTACAGTTTATAAACCTATCTCTCGTGAACCCTGGTCAGGTGGTCGATTCAGGCCCTGATAGCCGAAAATTAACATCACTGTGCAGAGATGTCTACCGAAAGCGATCAGACTTCGCGACAGTCCGCACAGATGAGCTGTCCGTTCATGTTCGAGAGGTCGCGAACGAGTGAGCCACAGACCTCACAGATGCTCTGCGTGGAGAACTCGCTGACCTCGGCTTCGACCTCCGACCCGTCGGCGCGGAGTTCCGGTTCGTTCGCCTCCGCGTCGAACCCCCGGTCGACCGCCCGCGACGACGTCGCCGCCATCACCTCGCGCTCGGTGAGCAGGCCGACGAACTCGCCGTCGTCGAAGACGAACAGGCGACTCGTCGGCTCGGAGAACATGACGTCGGCGGCCTCGTCGACGTCCGCGAGCGTCGTGATCCGTGGAGCGGTCTCGGACATCACCTCCGACACCGGCCGGTCGGCAGCGCCGTCGTCGGTCAGTAACGTCGACAGCGCGTCCCGACACGTTAGCATCCCCACCGGCTCCCGTCCACGGAGGACGACCACCGTGTCGGCGTCCTCTTCGAGCATCAGTTCGGCCGCGGCCTCCACCGTATCCGACTCGCTCACCCCGACGTACTCCATCCCGATGATATCGCGAACAGTGATATTCTCACGCATGCTCGAAAGTTGGCGCGAGCGGAGCTAAAAGCTACCTCCAGCAGGCTTATGGGTCGAGAGACGCTATCTGTAGCTTCGGACGCTCGCCGCCCTCGTCGCGGACGACCGGGACTTGTTCCTCTCGACAGTGTTCGAGGGCGTGTTTGGCCTTCATTCCCGCCTCCTGTGCGGTGTATCCCGCCCCGACGCCGACTTTGAGGTCGACGCTCGCCGTCTCGCGGACGTGGTCGATGGCGTCGTGGTAGTCACGGTCCGACAGCGCCGGGCAGACGGCGACGACGTTGTCGCCGCCGGCGAAGAAGGCGAGCGCACCGTGTTCCTCGCGGAGATACCGTGCGAGCGCCGAGTAGCCGCGCTCGATGGCGAGGTAGGCGTCGTACTCGTTCAGCCGGTCGGTGTAGACGTCGGTCGCGTCGTCGACGTCGAAGTGGGCTACTTCGAGGTCCTCGTCGCTCCGAACGGACTCGGCGAGCGGGTCGCCGCCGAACACTTGGGTCCGGTCGCCGTCCTGTGCACTCCCCGCCTCGTGGAGATGAGTACTGGCTGCGTCGAGGGCGTCGGCCGGTCGACGACCGGTCCCGATACCGAGGCTCACGGTGATCGGGTAGCGGTTGTCGAGCGACTCCTGGAGCGACTCGTGTGCGCGACGGTCGAGACCGTTCGTGACGGCCACGAGGTTGTCGTACCGTGTCGGGAAGACGTAGCCGCCGTAGCCGCCGACGAACTGCGCGACGTCCGCGAACAGTCGCGACTGGAGCGTCTGGAGGTCCATCTCTCTCCGCGGTTCCGGCGTCACGGTCCACGGGCCGTAGTTGTCGAGCTGGAGGTGCGTCAGCTGCGTGTTCGTCACGTTTGTGGAGTGCGTCCAGTATGTGATAAGAGCTACTGAATCACTCGGCGAGTGGTCTGTGGTCTCGTGTGCCATGGAAGCGGCGGCCGGAGACGGCCGCTCGTCCGGCGGTCTGCGACGCCGACCCACGGATGAACCGAAACAGTAGGTTCAAACGGATTCGGCGCAGTCTCCACGACATGACCATCCCGTCGTTCGTCATCGGCATCGCGGGTGGGACCGGAGCCGGCAAGACGACGGTGGCGCGACTCATCACCGAGAACGTCGGCGAGTCGGTTACGCGCATCCCGCTGGACAACTATTACGAGGACCTCAGCCATCTGGAGATAGAGGAACGCGAGGCGGTCAACTACGACCACCCCTCGGCGTTCGAGTGGGAGCTCCTCCGGGAACAGCTGACCGACCTGCTGGAGGGTCGCGCCGTCGAGATGCCCCAGTACGACTTCTCGATCCACAACCGGAGAGACGAGTGCGTCCACGTCGAACCGACGGACGTCATCATCCTCGAGGGCATCCTCGCGCTGTACGACGAGGAGATAAACGACATGATGGATCTCTGTCTCTACGTCGAGACGGACGCTGACGTGCGCATCCTCCGGCGCATCCAGCGGGACGTCATCGAGCGGGAGCGGGACCTGGAGGGCGTGATGAACCAGTATCTCTCGACGGTGAAGCCGATGCACGAGCAGTTCATCGAACCCTCGAAGAAACACGCCGACCTCATCATCCCCGAGGGGGCAAACAGCGTCGCGGTCAACCTGCTGGAGGAGAAGGTGCAGGCGGAGGCGGCCGGCGAGACCAGTCGCGACTGGGAGCGTCGAGACTTCGAGAAGGAACTCAGCGAGAACGTCGGCGTCGAAACGTCGGAAGACTAGCTCAAGCGGTGGTGTTCTTGACGAACTTGTCGGCACCCTCGTAGAACCAGTAGCCCTGTGCGCGCATCGCGCGACCCAGCGCCTTGTGGAGATCCGGGAAGTCGACGTACTCTTCCTGGTCGACGTGTGCGAAGATATCCTTCATCGGGACGACCGTCTCGTAGTCGATGCGGATGGGGTCCTCGCCGTACTCCGCGACGAACTCGTCGCGGTCCAGCGGGAAGTCCTCGTCCTCGTCGATCTTCTTGGCGATGACGGCGTGGCCGTACTTGCGCATTCCCTCGCTGCCCTCTTCGCCGTCGGGGTCGTGTGGCCAGTCGGCGCTCATAGATAGGCCTTGGCAGGCCGACTCAAAGCCATTACGGATGCGGATGGGAGTCGAATCAGTTGTACCGCATCACAGCCTCGCGCACGACGATCGGGACGGTGCAGGTGTGTTCGCGTTCTGCGAGCGAGACGGTCGCCTCCACGGTCTTCGGTGTGGCCGCGACGACTCGGTCGAGCGTGACGGTGGGTTCGGCGACGACTGTCCCGTCGCGGTCCAGTGTCCACTGAAGGTTGATAGTGGCGACGAGTTCGTCTTCGTAGCCCGGAACTGCCGAACTCACTCCTGCGCCCAAGCCGTTCTCATCGGAGTCCAACCGGTCGATTACGGTCTCCTTGGCTGCACGGGACGCGACGAACCGACACTCTGTCTCTGCCCACTCGTCGAACGGTTTCGTCTCGTAGACCGGCTTTCGCTCCGGCTTCTCGCCTTCTTCGACTTCCTCGCGGTTCGTGTGCCGCCACATCGCGATGTACTGCACGGCGTGCTCGTCGGGCAGATACGTGAGGTTCTCGTCGGTAACTGCGTGTTCTGCGACGAGCGTGTCTGCTTCGCCCGGTTTCGTCTGTGGTTCTGCTGGAACCGACGACGCGTCCGCTTCGTCGTCACTACCAAACTGTTGAACGACCGACTCGGAGCCGAGACAACCGGCTGTGAGACCAGCGGATCCGATACTGAGGGCGTGGAGGAACGACCGACGGGAACCTGTCATACATTGAGTTGGTCTCCAGAGACGGTATATGTCTTCTGCTCAGACCGACGGCGACACGACGCTTCCCACGGGGTGTGTTCACTCGCAGTTCTCCAACCCAAGCAGTTTTTAACACCCCAGCGTGTAGGCCCCAGTACCATACGCCCGCGGGTAATGTGTGGCCGACGTGCCACACAGCGGGGTCCACCGACCGACGCGCTGTAAGACGCCGGGGCCGTTGGCCCCCGTACTGCGGATTTGAGTGAGCACCCCTGCCACGTCTGTGGCGTTTCGATGCTCGGAAACGATCAAACCATGGAAATCGAAATTGCAACCATCGGCGGCTACGAAGAAGTCGGACGGCAGATGACTGCCGTCCGTGCCGGTGACGACGTCGTCGTCTTCGACATGGGTCTGAACCTCTCGCAGGTTCTCATCCACGACAACGTCGAAACCGAGAAGATGCACAGTCTCGACCTGATCGACATGGGCGCCATCCCGGACGACCGGGTCATGAGCGACCTCGAGGGCGACGTCCAGGCGATCGTCCCCACACACGGCCACCTCGACCACATCGGTGCCATCTCCAAACTGGCCCACCGCTACGACGCCCCCATCGTCGCCTCCCCGTTCACCATCGAACTGGTGAAACAGCAGATCCAGGGGGAGAACAAGTTCAACGTCGAGAACGACCTCGTGAAGATGAGCGCCGGTGAGACGATGTCCATCGGCGACTCCGGAGAGGTCGACCTCGAGTTCGTCAACGTCACCCACTCCATCATCGACGCCATCAACCCCGTCCTCCACACGCCGGAGGGTGCGGTCGTCTACGGCCTCGACAAGCGGATGGACCACACGCCGGTCATCGGCGACCCCATCGACATGGACCGGTTCCGTGAGATCGGCCGCGAGGGAGAGGGCGTCCTCGCCTACATCGAGGACTGTACGAACGCCGGTCGCAAGGGCCGCACGCCATCGGAGTCCGTCGCCCGTCGCCACCTCAAGGACGTCATGCAGTCCGTCGAGGACTACGACGGCGGTATCGTCGCGACGACGTTCTCCTCGCACATCGCCCGTGTGACCTCGCTCGTCGAGTTCGCCCAGGACATCGGCCGTCAGCCGGTGCTTCTCGGTCGCTCGATGGAGAAGTACTCCGGCACCGCAGAGCGCCTGAACTTCGTCGACTTCCCGGACGATCTGGGGATGTACGGCCACCGCAAGTCCGTCGACCGCACGTTCAAGCGCATCATGAAAGAGGGCAAGGAGAACTTCCTGCCCATCGTCACGGGTCATCAGGGAGAACCGCGCGCGATGCTCACCCGGATGGGCCGCGGCGAGACCCCGTACGAACTGGACGACGGCGACAAGGTCATCTTCAGCGCCCGTGTCATCCCGGAACCGACCAACGAGGGGCAGCGCTACCAGTCGGAGAAGCTCCTGAAGATGCAGGGCGCACGCATCTACGACGACATCCACGTCTCCGGCCACCTGCGCGAGGAGGGTCACTACCAGATGCTCGACGCGCTGCAGCCGAAGCACGTCATCCCCGCCCACCAGAACATGAAGGGGTTCGCGCCGTACGTGAACCTCTGTGAGTCGCAGGGATACGAACTGGGGCGAGACATCCACGTGACGAGCAACGGCAACATGATCCAGCTCGTAGAGTGATGAGCTCCGAAGCGACGGAAGAACGGGTGCTCGCCGCAGTCGGCGAGCGCCGCGAACTGGTCAACGCAGCCATCGACGAGGATCTCCCGATGGCGGAGCCCGAACGTCTCTACGAGGCGGCGCGCTATCTCCTGAAGGCCGGCGGGAAGCGACTCCGCCCGACGGTGTCGCTGCTCGCGGCCGAGGCGATCGCTGACGTCGCACCGCTGTCGGCGGACTATCGGTCGTTCCCCGCCGTCGACGACACCGAGGTCGACGTGATGGCCGCCGCCGTGAGTCTGGAGGTCATCCAGTCCTTTACGCTCATCCACGACGACATCATGGACGACGACGACCTTCGTCGGGGCGTTCCCGCGGTACACAAGGCCTACGACACGGAGACGGCCATCCTCGCGGGCGACACGCTCTACTCGAAGGCGTTCGAGATCATGACCGAGACCGGCGCTCGTCCCGAGCACGGACTCGAAGCGATGCGGATGCTCGCGAGCACCTGCACGCAGATCTGTGAGGGGCAGGCGCTCGACGTTCAGTTCGAGTCCGAGACCGACGTGCTCCCCGAGGAGTACCTCGACATGGTCGAGCACAAGACGGCCGTCCTCTACGGCGCGGCCGCGGCCATCCCGGCTATCCTGCTCGGCGCGGACGACGACGTCGTCGAGGCGCTCTACAACTACGGCATCGACTCCGGCCGCGCGTTCCAGATCCAAGACGACGTGCTTGATCTGACCGTTCCGAGCGACAAACTCGGCAAGCAGCGCGGATCCGACATCGTCGAGAACAAGGAGACGCTCATCACGCTCCACGCCCGTCAGCAGGGTCTCGACGTCGACGCCCTCGTCGACAGCGAGAGCGTCGAGACCGTCACCGAGGCCGAGATCGAGGACGCCGTCGCACGACTCGAAGACGTCGGTAGCATCGACTACGCCCGCCAGACGGCCCACGATCTGACCGAACAGAGCAAAGAACGGCTCGACGTCCTCCCGGACAACGAGGCGCGCGACCTGCTCTGTGACATCGCCGACTACCTCGTCACGCGCGGCTACTGAGGGGTTCTTCCCTTCCGGTCCCGTGAGGTGGAACGCCGGCGACGGCGCAGTACTGTCACGGTGCCGTCGTCGACAAACGGACAACTAGTGACAAGTTTCTTTCACCGGAAACGTGGTGTGTTCCGGAGCGGTCGGAGAGCGCCGCGACGAACACCGCCGATCGACGGTGACGCACGAGCGGTGCGGCACGTCGACACGTCTCACTCGAGGTCCGTGAGGATCTCCTCGGCGTGGCCGTCGGGCGAGACACCCTCGTAGACGCGTTCGACGGTTCCGTCCGGGCCGACGACGTACGTGTTGCGGAAGACGCCGTCGAAGACGTTCCCGAACATGTTCTTCTCGCCGTAGGAGTCGTAGGCCGCCGCCACTTCGCCGGACTCGTCGGAGAGCAGCGTGAACGGGAGGTCGTGTTTCTCGGCGAACGCGTCGAGGTCCGAGACCGGGTCGTCGCTGATTCCGAGGACGTGCACCCCTCGTTCTTCGAACGCCTCGAAGCTGTCGCGGAATCCGCAGGCTTCGGTGGTACAGCCCGGCGTATCCGCACGCGGGTAGAAGTAGACGACGACGCGGTCGCCGTGGAACTCGGAGAGCGAGACGGACTCGCCGCACTGGTCGGGCAGTTCGAACTCGGGGGCGGTGTCGCCGACGTCGAGCATACCGAACGATGACGGCCGAGCACCAAATCGTTTCTCAGTCGAGTCGCTCGGCGGCGTCGCGCTCGACGAGCGGGTCGGCGTTCGTCGTCGGCAGCGACACCACGTCCTCCTTCTCGAGGTCGTACTCGCGTTCGTCGACGCCGAAGATCGCCCCGACGTCCTGCGTGATGCGGACCGTCGTCCGCTCGGTGTCGAGCCCAGAGTCGCCGACCGTCTCGGCCGCCTCTGACGGGTTCGTCGTCTGCGTCGTCTCGGCCGCCTCGGACTCCCCCTCGACTGTCCGTGTCGCCCCCACCGACTCCGGGTCCGTCGTCGACGACTCGGACTCCGCAGTCGAGACCGCACCTGGTGGGGCCGCCTCGGGGTCGACCGGCGTGTGTCCCGACTCGGCGGATCGGTCCTGTTCGGACTGCGCCGCCCGCTCGGGAGCCGCCGTCTCGGACACGTCGCCGACCGTCTCGTCGCCGTCGTCGTCACCGCCCATCGCGTCCGCGAGGACGCCGGCCGAGTCCGCGTTCGACTCCGTCATCGGGTCGGTCTCCGGTCGCTCCGTCGCCGACGTCGTCTCCGGCGTCGTCGACGTCGCGTCCGACGGCTCCGACGCCGCCGGCGAGTCGGTGTCGACGTCGCCCGGCCGCTGCTTGCCGGCCAGGATGTCGAGGACGTTCGTCTTGTTCGTCTCGATTCGGGTCACGAGGTCGTCGAAGAGCGCCTGCTCCTCGGCCGTCATCCCGTCTTCGTCGACGGGCATGTCGGCGGCGGCGAAGCTCGCGAGCTTGACGACCTTGCCGACCCGACGCTCGTAGACGGCCTCGACGACCTCCTCGGCCGTCTCGATCTCGTCGGTCAGCCGCGACACCTCCGGCGAGGAGAACGGGTCGTCGGCCTGTTCGGCCGCGTTCGTCCGCTCTGCCTTCAGCTCCGCGATGTAGTCGGCGACGTCGCCGTAGAACGAGTCGCGGAGATGCTGCAGGCTGTCTTTCCGTCGTTCCTTCGACTGGACCGTCCGCAGCTCGTCGAGATTCATTCTTGGGCCTTCTCCGCGTCACCGCGTGCCATCAGAAACACGCCGACACACTCACGAACCGTGTTGACTCCCGGTTCGATATTAGTCCTTTCCCCGAGCAGGTCGACCGTCGTCGCTTCGTCCGCCTCGATGGCGATCTCGCCCCCCGTGAACCGTTCGGGGACGGCGTCGACGAGCGGGTCGAACTCGTCGATCGCGTCGCGCTCGATGCGCTGTACCTTCAGTCCGGTTCCGCCGTGGAGACTCCCGGGGAGGCGGATGAGCCGTCGGATGTCTGTCGTCACCGGCTCGTCGATCGGGGCGGTCTGGCCCTCGATCACTTCGTGGGCCAGCGCCTCGACCAGCATCCGCAGTCCGGGACCGCCCGCCTCGACGTTGCCGGTCTCGATCGCCTCCGGGTTGCGTTCGAACGCGCCGAGGATGGTCGTCGCGCGTCCCTCGCCGATGCCGTCGAGCTCCTGCAGTCGGTCGAGTGCCTCCGCCTCGTCTCTCGACTGGAGTTCCGCGACGAACTCGAGGAGCCGGTCGTGGGTCCGCTTCCCCCAGCCACCTTCGGTACGGAGGACGCGCTGCGTCGTCGGCCCGGCCGCACGGGTCCGGACGAGACCGTCGACGTCGAGGTCGATCGCCCGCACGTAGTCGACGATCTCGCGGCGGGCCTCGCTGTCGAGTTCGCGGACGCTCTCGTCGCGGACGTGGACGTGATACCCGCGTCCGCCCGAGAAGACGATCTCGAGGTGATCGAAGGCGAAGTCGTCCCCGAGGATGTCGACGAGGCGGAGCAGAGCGCCCTTACAGGCGGTCAGCATCCCCTTGTAACTCGTCTGTTCGGGGTCGATCGCCGGCAGGTGGTCGGCGTCGAGGTCGAAGACCAGATCCGCGGAGCGCCACCCCTTGGCGCTCATGGCGTTCGCGCTCGGGTCGGTGTAGCGCGCCGCAGAGAAGTAGGCGTGCCGCGGCGCTTCGCGCGCGAGGAAGTCGCCGATGTCGCCGAGGTTGAGGAGCGACTCGTGGCGGACCATCGTCGTCCCGGCCCCGGCCGTCCAGGGGATGTATCCCCACTCCCGGGCGTCGGCGTCCGGCGGCGGCGTCACTACCGCTCGCCGGTAGTAGTCGCCGAACCGCCCCTTGAGGTAGTCGCGCGTCCGAGCGTCCATCGCTTTCGGTCGGTTGTGGGGACGCGGGTTTAGTCGTTTTCTTTGTCGGCCGCGTCGACGGCGTCCCCGCTCACCGTTGGTCGTTCTTTGTTCGGAGTGGGCGGTGGGTGGATGGAGTGGATGCCTGGCTACCGTCGCATGAAGTCGCTCAGCTTGTCCCGCAGGCCGCCGTCGCCCAACTTGAGGTAGTAGGCGTCGCCGCCGTCCTCGTAGTAGTTGTCGATGCGGCGCTTGACGGCGAAGCCGATGTGTTCGTAGAACTCCAGCGCCGAGGCGTTCGTGGTACGCGCGTGACAGGTGACGGAGCGGTGGTCGTTGGCAACTTCGGCGACGAGCCGTTCGCCGTAGCCTTCACCGCGTACTTCCGGAGCGACCGCGAGAAAGAGGATGTATCCGTCGCGCCGCGTCGAAGCGAACCCGAGCAGTCGGTCGTCTTCGAACAGCAGATGCGTGGTCGAACGGCGGTAGGCGTCCATGAAGAAGCCGCGCCGTTGTTTGAGCACGTCCTCGCGCCGACGGATGCGCTCTTTCAGCTCCCACGCCTCCTCGGCGTGTGTGTCGCTGCCTGGGGCATCCACCCGCTTTTCGACGTTGACGCTCACTACCACGGAGATAACAGAGGCGGGGATATAACTCCACCGTCGATTGTCGCCTTCGACCGCCGACCGGCCGACCGAATCGAGCGAGCGGAAACCACTTGTCACCCGGCGTCGACGTTCTACGCGTGAGCTTCGAACTTCGTGACCACACGGCGGACGTCGCCGTCGAAGCGACCGCGGCCGACCTCTCGGGGCTGTTCGGTGCCGTCGCCGACGGCCTCGCGGCGGCGATGTGCGAGTCGATCCCCGAGACGGGCGAACGCTTCTCGCTCACCGTCCGTGCCGAGAACCGCGAGGCTGCGCTCTTCGACTACCTCGATCGCCTCATCTACGAACGCGACGTCCGGGGCGTCCTCCCGGTGGCGAACCGCGCCGAGGTGCGACGGGAGGACGAGGAGTGGGTCGTCGACGCCAGCGCCCGCGGCGTCCCGCTGGCGGGTCTCGGCGCCCGCGAGGTGAAGGCGGTCACCTACTCCGAGATGGCCGTCGAGGAGACTGCAGATGGATGGCGTGGGTACGTGGTGTTCGACGTCTGAATCTGTCATCGAAATTCGCCGCAATATCGGCTGTCGTCGCTAATTTTCACCGTTTCGGCGGCCGAGATACTGCGTCGGATTGAGGTTACTCGGGACCGGAGTAATAGTTGTGAACCGGCGTGTCCCATCCGCGCTCGTCACGGTTGCTGCCTTGTTCGCTAGCACCGGTGTCGCCAGCGCCCACGTGAGGTACGTAACGCCCGGGAGCGACCCCGTCTCGGTACTCGAGTTCCTCGTCGCCGCACTCTCGGACCCGTTCAACCTCGTCGTCCTCGGACTCGGCGGCGTCGCCGTCGGCGTCGGACTAGCGGGCTACCTCCGATTCCGACCGGCGCAACACGACATCGCGGTGTTCCGCTCGTCTCTCGCCGACTACCGCGACCTGCTGCCGTGGCTCCTCCGGTTGAGCGTCGGTCTCCCGCTCGTCGGCGCGGGGTTCTCGGGGTACTTCTTCGCGCCGATCGTCGAACCCGCCGCGCCGACGTTCGTCCGCCTGTTCGGCATCACGGTCGGCTTCCTCCTGCTGTTCGGGTTCGGAACCCGACTCGTCGCCGCCGTCGGACTCGTCGCCTACCTCGTCGGCCTTGCACTGAACCCGGCGCTCGTGCTCGCCGTCGAGTACGTCCCGGGGTTCCTCGCGCTCGCCCTCGTCGGCGGCGGCCGCCCGAGCGCCGACCAACTCGTCGCGAAACTCGCGGCCGACGACCGGACGCTCTACTCCCGCATCGACCCGTTCTACCGGGCCGTCGCGGTTCCGTTCGTCGAACGCGTCCGCCCGTACGAGACGTACGTTCCGACGATACTCCGCGTCGGGCTCGGTCTCTCGTTCATCTATCTGGGCGTCGCCCAGAAGCTGATGAACCCCGGCGAGGCGCTCGCCGTCGTCGCGAAGTACGACCTGACGAGCGTCGTCCCGGTCGCGCCCGAACTGTGGGTCGTCGGTGCCGGACTGACCGAGACCCTCGTCGGAGTGATGCTCATCGTCGGGCTGTTCACCCGCGCCTTCTCGGGCGTCGCGTTCGCTCTCTTTACGACGACACTGTTCGGTCTCCCGGACGATCCGGTGCTCGCACACATCTCGCTTTTCGGTCTCGTCTCGGCGCTGCTCGTCACGGGTGCTGGTCCGTTCTCGCTCGATGCGTGGCTCCACGCCCGCGACGTCGACGCCGGCGACCCGGCGGCGACCGACGAGGGGCTGGTCGGCGGACGTATCACGTCGAACGACAGTCGGTAGCCGACCGGCAGACGGCAACCCTATTGACGGCGGCGCTCGTCTCTTCGGGTATGACCGAACGCGAGTCCAGAGAGTTCGACGGCATCCGCCTCGAACGCGTCCGAGAGTACGTCTGGGAGATTCCCAAGGAGGGCGACATGCGCGTCCCGGCGCGCGTGCTCGCCTCCGAACCGCTGCTCGAACAGATCGGCGACGACAAGACGCTCCAGCAGTTGAAGAACGCCACCCATCTGCCGGGCATGACGAAGCACGCGCTCTGTATGCCCGACGGTCATCAGGGCTACGGCTTCCCGGTCGGTGGCGTCGGCGCGACCGATGCGGAGAACGGCTGTATCTCGCCCGGAGCGGTGGGTTACGACATCAATTGCGGCGTCCGGATGATGCGAACGAACCTCACCTACGACGACCTACAGGGAAAAGAGGAGCAGCTCGTCGACTCGCTGTTCGCGAACATTCCCTCCGGACTCGGCGGCGGCGGCGTCGTCGAGGAAGGTGTCGACACGGTCGAGCAGATTCTCGCTCGTGGGATGGACTGGGCGCTCGAACAGGGGTACGCCACCGAGGCCGACCTCGCGCACTGTGAGGACGAGGGGGTGCGCCCCGACGCCGACCCAGACGCGATTTCACAGAAAGCCAAGGACCGAGGGAAGAACCAGATCGGCTCGCTCGGGTCGGGTAACCACTTCCTCGAGGTCCAGCGCGTCACCGACGTCTTCCGTCCCGACGTCGGCGACGCCTTCGGTCTCGAGGAGGACCAGATCGTCGTCCTCATCCACTGTGGCTCTCGAGGGCTGGGCCACCAGACCTGCACGGACTATCTCCGCCGTATCGAGAAGGAGCACGCCGATCTGCTCGAGGACCTGCCGGACAAGGAACTCGCGGCCGCGCCAGCCGGGTCGGAGTTGGCAGAGGAGTACTACGGCGCGATGTGCGCCGCGATCAACTTCGCGTGGGTGAACCGCCAACTCATCATGCACCGAACGCGGCAGGTGTTCGAGCGCGTGTTCGATCGCGACTGGGAGGCGATGGAGATGGAACTGCTGTACGACGTCGCACACAACATCGCGAAGAAGGAGACGCACACGGTCGGGGTCGACCCGGAGGGGCGACCAGTGAGAGGCGGCGAGGCCGCCGACGAGGAGGAGCGCGAACTCTACGTCCACCGGAAAGGGGCGACGCGGGCGTTCCCCGCGGGCCATCCGGAGGTTCCGAAGGCCTACCGCGACGTCGGTCAGCCGATCATCATCCCCGGGAGTATGGGTGCGGGGAGCTACGTCCTCCGCGGCGGCGAGGAGTCGATGAACCTCACGTTCGGGTCGACAGCTCACGGTGCAGGGCGAGTGATGTCGCGGACGCAGGCCAAACAGGAGTACTGGGGTGAGACGGTGCAGGACGAACTCCGCGACCAACAGAAGATCTACGTCAAGGCACAGTCGGGTGCGACGGTCGCCGAGGAAGCACCGGGCGTCTACAAGGACGTCGACGAGGTCGTCCGCGTGAGCGACGCGCTCGGTATCGGCGACAAGGTCGCACGAACCTATCCGGTCTGCAACATTAAGGGGTGAGCGGCAGTCGACGAGTACCAACCAGAACTCGTCGGGGACGACCCCGTCCCGCCGCTCGCGGAGGAGAGACCGGCCGCGAGTCCACGCTCGCGGTCGACCGCGCCCTCCCAGTCGTCGAAGACACGGGACTCGGCTACTCGTCGGCGACTCGTTCGTCTTCGGGCACGGGCGACGGGAGCCGTCGCATCGAGTCGACGGACAACATCGCGTTTACCTCTTCGAGGCGGTCCTGCATCTGCTTGAAGTGGGAATCGGTTTGGCTTACACTCATAGTTACCTCCAGTCGTCGAGCGACAGGCGCTCGTCTGCGTCCACGGCGACCCACGCGTCGTCGCGCGTCGTGTCGGCGATGACGAGTTGTTCGCGGGTGCCCGTGTCGTCGAGTGCAGCCATGACGGCTGGTTCGGTCTGTTCGGGAGCGCGCTCCCGATTCTGCGTCCGCTGAACCGACTGCTGCAGCGACTGCGACGGCGAAAGGCATTCCGGTTTGTGGGGATCCATTAGTGGAACTCCTATCTGTACGAACAAGGGGAACCGGAATAGGGACTCTTCCCAAACAGTTTGGGAGCGGGGGAGTCGCCTCACGTCTCCCGATTTCGAGTTCGGCGGCTTGGGGTCGATACTCCGGTAAAATCAGCCAAACTAGAGATCAGGCCCGAACGAGGGGCCGCGGGGGGTTTTTACATCCTCTTCCCCTCTGAGACGGACGTACTCCGAGGGGCGTCGTGGGTCGACCTCCTCGCCGTCCTCGAACTTCACGAAACTGAGGTAGAACGGTTCACCGCAGCCGAGATCGCGAGTCGTCGCCGCTCGCCCCGCGGTTTCCTCGTCGTTCTCGCCCGTCGGCTGCGTCCAGGGGTTCGGACGCCACTCGAGTCCCGGCGCCTCGCTCTCTCCGCAGACGAACCGAACTCCGTCGGCCGACTCGACCGGTTCGTCGGCGGCGGCGTAGTCCCACCCTTCGAAGGGGAACGGCGTCACTGCTTTGTCGGCGAGATAGCCGTCGCGTTCGAGTTCGACCATCGTCTCACAGTGGGGGCAGTAGTAGGAGGCGGTGAACGTCATCGCCCAAAGTAGGGGCGAGAACGACTTAACGCCCGCGCCCGTCTCCACGGGGGTACCGACCCCGGGCTGTCGGTCCCGTCGAGACGCGGCGTGCGGGTCGTCGGTCCCCGAGAGGCGACTCGCGGAGCGTGACCAGCAGTCGCCGGGTCGTTAGCCTTATTCACGGGACGGACCCAGTTCAAGACATGAACGAAGCGGACGTACGCGAGTTACTCCAGTCAGTCGAGGATCCCGATCTCGGCGACGACATCGTCTCGCTCGGACTCGTCAACGCCGTCGAGGTCGACGGCGACACCGTACGGGTGTCGCTGGCGCTCGGCGCACCGTACGCACCCACGGAGACGGAGATCGCCGGTCGGGTACGGGACGTGCTCGGCGACCGGTTCGACGAGGTCGACCTGTCGGCGAAACGCCCGTCGTCGCTCTCGCGTGACGAGCAGGTGCTGCCGGGCGTGAAGAACATCATCGCCGTCGCCTCCGGCAAAGGTGGCGTCGGGAAGTCGACGGTCGCAGTCAACCTCGCGGCCGGCCTGTCGAAACTCGGTGCGAAGGTCGGTCTGTTCGACGCCGACATCTACGGGCCGAACGTCCCGCGGATGGTCGACGCCGAGGAGCGTCCGCAGGCGACGTCCGAACAGCACATCGTCCCGCCGGAGAAGTACGGGATGAAGCTCATGTCGATGGCCTTCCTCGTCGGCGAGGACGACCCGGTCATCTGGCGCGGCCCGATGGTCCACAAGATCCTGACCCAACTCGTCGAGGACGTCGAGTGGGGCGAACTGGACTACATGGTGCTCGACCTGCCGCCGGGGACAGGCGACACCCAACTGACCGTGCTGCAGACGCTGCCGCTCACGGGCGCGGTCATCGTCACGACGCCGCAGGACGTCGCCACCGACGACGCCCGCAAGGGGCTGCGGATGTTCGGCAAACACGACACCAACGTCCTCGGCATCGCCGAGAACATGGCTGGGTTCAACTGTCCCGACTGCGGGAGCTTCCACGAGATCTTCGGCTCCGGCGGCGGGAAGGCGATGGCCGACGAGAACGATCTGCCTTTCCTAGGCGGCATCCCGCTCGATCCGTCGGTCCGCTCCGGCGGCGACGGCGGCAGACCGATCGTCCTCGACGACGACAGCGAGACGGCCGACGCGTTCCGCGTGCTGACCGAGAACGTCGCCAACAACGTCGGCATCGTCAACCGTCGGGCGGTCAAACGTCAACGATGACGGCCGACGAACGGACGGGAGAGAACGGGACGGACGAGCGAGAGCAGGACTGGGAGATGGCACCCGACAGCGACGCCGAGTTCCCCGCCGACCCCGAGAAGGCGGCGTTCCTCCGGGAGATCGCCGAAGACGTCCGTCGCGACAGCTCCGAGAGCAAACAGCTCTCGGCGATCCTCTACCGCGTCAGCGACCTCTACGACGAGGACGGCGACACCTCGCCCGAGGAGATCTACCTGAACGTCCGTCACATCATGAACATCAAGGCACAGGGCGGTATCGAGCGGTAGCCGCCAGTCCACACCGTTTTATTTCTCGCTGCCCACCTTCGGTCGTGGACGCTCACCAGCACACCCTCGAGAACCCCTTCAGCATGGACGAGGAGTGCACGAACTGCGATGCGCTCTGTGAGACGCGCTCGAACGTCGTCCACGGCTACGGCGACGTCGGCGCGGAGTTCGTCTTCGTCGGCGAGATGCCGAACGACGCGGCGGACGACGCTGGTGTCCCGTTCGTCGGCGACGACGCGGGCGAGCGACTCCAGTCGATTCTCGGCGACCTCGGGTTCGCCCGCTCGGACCCCGACGCACTGGAACCGGAGCTCCAGAACGCCTTTCTGACCTATCTAACGCGCTGTCGACACCCCGAACGGCCGCCGACGGACGAGGAGGTCGTCACCTGCGAACCCTACCTCAACGCCGAGATCCGGATGATCAACCCCCAACTGATCGTCCCCGTCGGCCAGCGCGCGCTCGAGGAGTTGGCCGTCGAGTACACGACGCGTCGACCCGACAGTTTCGACGTCGACGACGAGCACGCGACCACCATCCGTGGACGGGGGTTCGAACTCGTGCCGATGGTCGAACTCGACCGGCAGACGGACGCGCAGACCGAGGCGTTCGTCGAGCACATGCGGGAGAACGTGTTCTCGCGGGACTACCGCCAGACGAAGGGTCGCCGAAGTCGCTGACGCCGCTTTCTCCTACCAGTACGGAGTCTCCGTCCTGTCCGTCCCGCGGATGCCCAGTCGAGTCAGCCCGCCGACGACGAGTATCACGAGGGCGACCACGAGAGACGCCGGGACGAGCGCGGTCTGCGTCGAGAGGAGGCCGACGACGAGCGCGACGACGGCACCGACGGCCAGCAGGCTGACCACGCCGATGGCGAGACGGGCGAGTGCTCCGAGACTGTTCATGCCGGCGTGTCGGACGGGGAGTGGATAAAAGAGTCGCCGGACTGGGGACGTCGGTGCGGCGACCGCGCCCGCCGAGACCAGCGAGTTCAAGAGTCTCCCCCGTCCACCGTGGGACATGACAGTCATCGCCGTCTTCGCGACGCCGCCGCGGGAGGGGTTGGTCGGTGCCGAACTGGCCGCGACGAGTCCGCTCACCGAGGCCGAAGCGGCCGAGTTCTACGCCGCGACGCTCAAAGACGCCTTCCTCGCCGCCGAGCGGTCGGGAGGCGACCTGCTCGTCAACTACCGCCCGGACGACCTCGTCCCCGAGCAGTTCCACGGCGAGCGGAGCGCCGAGGCCGAGGTACGGGCGCTCGTCGCCGACGCGCTCGGCGACACGAGCGACGTCCGGTTCGAGGTGCAGGTAGGGTCGACGTTCGACGCCCGCGCGGGAAACACGGTGACGCATCTGCTCCGCGAGGAGGGAGTCCAGTCGGTAGCCGTCGTCCGCGGGAACGCCCCGTTTCTCACTCGGACGGCGATCGACTCGGCGGCGATGAAACTCCGGACGAACGAGGTCGTCCTCGCCCCGTCGACCGAGGGACGGGTGTACTACGCGGGGTTCACCGACCCGGTCGACTTCGACGGGGCGTTCGCCGCGCCCGAGGTAGAGACGCTGGCCGACCGCGCCGACGACGTCGACCACTCTCTCGAGTACGTGCCGATGCAACCGGTCGTCGAGACGGGCGACGACCTGCTGACGTTCCTCCCGCTGCTCGAATCGCGCATCACGGCCGAGCGCATCGTGCCGAAGCACACGGCGACGTTCGTGCGCGACGTCGGGCTTCGGGTCGCCGTCGACGACGGGAAACCGACCGTCGTCCGCGACTGAGGACCGACAGTTCTTAGACCCACGACCCGGTAGTCACTCCCGCGGGTGGGATGGCAGAGTGGACTATTGCGCCTGCCTTGAAAGCAGGTAGCCTTTGGCTTCCTGGGTTCGAATCCCAGTCCCACCGCCTTCTGATGCGAGTTACGTGACGAGCACCTCGCGTGCTCGTCACCGGCGAGCATCTGCCGCGGGGACGTCGGGGATTCTAATCAGGAAACGTCGCGAGCAGCCGTTCGTCGTCCGAGATAGGTAACGGTAGTGGAAATTTTAGCCGGCTAAGCGACCGAGACGGGAGAACAACCAGTATGTTTAATACCGAAACGCGAAGCGTCTTTGCCATGAGCGGACGACCCCTGGACGTACTCGAGGCGTCCCTGAACGAACCGGTGACCGTGCAGCTGAAAGACGGCGCCGAGTACTACGGGACACTCGCGGGTTACGACCAGCACATGAACGTCGTGCTGGAAGAGAGCCTCGACGTCGACGACGACGCACTCGGCGAGTTGGATGTCGAAGCGGTCGAAGACACAACGATTATACGCGGCGATAACGTCGTCACAATCAAAGCATGACCGGTGCTGGTACCCCGAGCCAAGGGAAGAAGAACAAGACGACGCACGTGAAGTGCCGTCGCTGCGGCGAGAAATCCTACCACGTCAAGAAGAAGGAGTGCTCGTCCTGCGGCTTCGGTAAGTCGGCGAAGCGTCGAGACTACGCCTGGCAGTCGAAAGCCGGCGACAACTAACTCTCAGTTTCGACACTCCTTTCGGCACCGGTCTCTCCGGTCGCCGAGGTAGACTTCACTCCGAGCGATAGCTCTCTTCTCGCTTGTTCCCACTCCCGAGCGACTCCACAACCGCGTCGAAGGCGTCGTCGCCCCAGCGTCGCGGTCGGGAGTCCCATCGACACCGGCTTTCGTCATCTGAACGCTCTCGGACCCGCCGGCGTCGACCGCGACCGACACGTCAATCGGCTCACCGCAACCATACACGCTCGTGCACATATCGGCGTCGAATAACGTCGAATACGGCACAATTGCGAGAGTTTTTACCGCTGGACGACCCAGCGTCGCCCATGGCAGACGGGCGGGATCACTCCCACGACGGTCCAACAGAGAAGTGCGGTGTCGTCGGCGTCTCCCTCGCCGACCGCAACGCCGCGCGGCCGCTGTACTACTCACTGTACGCGCTCCAACACCGCGGGCAGGAGTCCGCGGGTATCGTCACCCACGACGGGTTCCAGCAGCACAGCCACGTCGACATGGGGCTCGTCGGCGACGTGTTCGAGGAGGGCGATCTCGACCAGCTGAACGGATCGACCGGTATCGGCCACGTCCGCTACCCGACCGCCGGCGGCGTCAACAGCTGCTGTGCCCAGCCGTTCTCCGTCTCGTTCAAGTCCGGCGCGCTCGGTCTCGCCCACAACGGCAACCTCGTCAACGCCGACGAGATCCGCGACGAGCTGGAGGGGCTCGGTCACGCGTTCACCTCGAACGGCGACACGGAGGTCATCGCCCACGACCTCGCGCGCAACCTGCTGGAGGAGGATCTCGTGCGTGCGGTCAAGCGGACGATGGAGCGCATCCACGGCTCCTACTCGCTGACCATCACGCACGACGACGTCGTCCTCGGCGTCCGCGACCCGCAGGGGAACCGACCGCTCTGTATCGGGAAGGTCGACGACGGCTACGTCGTCGCCAGCGAGTCGGCCGCTATCGACACACTCGACGGCGAACTCGTCCGCGACGTCCGCCCCGGCGAACTCGTCTTGCTCGAGAAGGGGGGGACAGGCTTCGACTCGTATCAACTCGTCGAACCCGACAACACCGCCCACTGTTTCTTCGAACACGTCTACTTCGCCCGGCCTGATTCTGTTATCGACGACAACCTCGTCTACGAGGTGCGCCGCAACCTCGGCCGCAAACTCTGGGAGGAGAGCGGCATCGACAGCGACGTCGTCATGCCCGTCCCCGACTCGGGTCGCGCGTTCGCCTCGGGGTACGCCGAGGCCGCCAACGACGACGAGGACGCCGACGGCGTCGAGTTCGCCGAGGGGCTGATGAAGAACCGGTACGTCGGCCGGACGTTCATCATGCCGACGCAGGACGAACGCGAACGCGCGGTCCGCCTGAAGCTCAACCCGATCAAGAGCACCGTCGAGGGGAAGACCGTCACCATCATCGACGACAGCATCGTCCGCGGCACCACCTCGAACCAACTCGTCGACCTGCTGCGCGACGCCGGGGCCGAGGAGGTCCACATGCGCATCGGCGCGCCGGCCATCGTCGCCCCCTGCTACATGGGCATCGACATGGCCTCGCGCGACGAACTCATCGCGGCGGGACAGACGACCGAGGACGTCCGCGAGGAGATCGGTGCCGACAGTCTCGCGTACCTCTCTATCGACGCCGTCGCCGACGTCCTCGGAGAGTCGCGTGCGGATCTCTGTCTCGGCTGTGTCACCGGCGAGTACCCCTACGACATCGACGGCGAACCGACCGACCGCGAGGTCGAACGCCCGTCGATCGGCGGGCAGACGCTGGCCGACGACTGACTCGTCTCTCGCTCAACAGCAGAACATGAACGGGTAGATGAGCGCGACCCGGTCGCCGTCCCGTAACTCGGCGTCGAACCCACCGAGATGCTCGTTGAACCGCCCGTTGATACAGATGCGAGCGTAGACTCTCGACTGCTCGCCCTCGGGGTTCTTCCGCCACGTACCGGGTAACTCGGCCGGCGGCCGTGCCCACCCGTGTGCCGTCGACTCCGCCTCCGTCTCGGCGATGAGCAGGTCGCTGACGTCGTACTCCTCGAAGAACGCCTCGAGGAACTCGCGGAGCGTCGTCCCCTCGAACGTGAACTCCCGGTTCCACCATCCCAACTCGCGTCGGACGTGACCCGTCGCCCGTACTTCGACCGTCGTGGTCGGTCCGCTCCCCGTCTCGTTCGTGGTCGTCGCGGTCTCGACGCTCGTCGGTGTCGGACTCATAGGTAGAGAGAGGTCGCCGAACGACTACGACGTGTCGCTCGTTCCCACGAACTGGGACTGCGGGGTCAGTACAGCCAGTAGAGCAGCGCGTAGACGACGTTGCCGAGTGTGAACGAGACCAGCCACAGCGTCGCTGCGACGCGGCCGATCCGCTTGTGACTCGTCTCGTACAGCTCCGCGACGGGTCGGGTCGTCGCGAGCAGGAGCACGTAGTAGAGAAGCGGGATGCAGACGACCGCGAGCAGGATATGCACCGCCAGCGTCGGCAGGTAGACGAACCGGTAGATCGTCTCGGGGCCGCCGAACTCGGTCGTCCCCTCCATCGTGATCCGGTAGAGGTAAAGCACGAGGAAGGTGACGAACAGCGCGAGCGACGCGAGCATCATCGCGCGGTGTCGCTCGACTTCGCCGCGGCGGATGAACCGGACGCCCGCGAGGATGGTGCCGATGGCGACCGTACTGACGACAGCGTTGACGTGAGGGATGGCGTTCAGGAAGCTCTCCGGGGCTCTCGGGAGCGAGTTCGCCGGAATCGCACCGAGGATGGCACCGAACACCAGTGCGAGCGAGACGGTCGTCAACGCGACGGTCAGAGCCGGGACGTGGTTCCGCGCACGCTGCAGTTCCATGACTCCAGTTGGGGTCGGAGTCGCCATGAACCGTTCGGAGTTGGGTGTGATGGGAACGCCCGACAGGGGGCGGACGAAAGGAAAGCGCTTTTATTTGACCCCGAGAAAGAACGGAGTGCAGTAAGACAAGACACGTAGCGAGCGTGGGTAGCCAAGCCAGGCCAACGGCGCAGCGTTGAGGGCGCTGTCCTGTAGAGGTCCGCCGGTTCAAATCCGGTCCCACGCATCGCAATCGCGGCCCTTCGGGGTCGCGGAACCCGAGGCGGCGTCGCCGCCCGGGACACGATGCAGGTGACGTCCCTACACGGACATCACCCACGCACAATCCTTCCGGACGCAAACTTCCGAGCGACGCTGCTCGGGTCGGCGTCCGTTTACTCCTGCCTCGAGCGGCGCCGCTCACAGCGCTCGATACGACGCCCGGCAGCCTCAGCCGCGGATTTAAACGCGTAGACTCAGTATCCAACGCCATGGCTAAGTACTCGACCGGTCGCGGCGGTGGTGGCGACGACGGCGACGCCTGTGAACTCTGCGGGAAGCAGAGCGGGCGACTCCGACAGGCGAACGTCGCCGGCGCCACCCTGCTCGTCTGTCCGGACTGTGCGCCGCACGGCGAGAACCGAAACACGGACCGCAAGCGTCGCGAGCAGGACCAACAGTGCGACGACACGCAGGTCAGCCGCAAGAAGCGCGCCGCGCAGACGGCCGCGAAGATGTACGACGCCCAGAAGGGCGACGCGAAACACTGGGAAGAGGAGGGGACGAACTACGAGAAAGACCGGCTCCCCTATCTCGTCTCGGACTACGGTCCGAAAGTCGAGGCCGCCCGCCAGGAGGCGGGGTTGACTGTCGAGGAACTCGCGGCCGAACTCGACGTCGACGAGGACGACGTCCGCGCCGTCGAACAGGGGCGCGCGACGCGTGCGGGCGTCGGCGGGTCGGTCGTCCGAAAGCTCGAGTCGCGACTCGACCTCTCGCTCGTCGACGAGTAGTCCGAGTAGCGGACGAGTCGACCGAGAGTCGTATCTTTTTGTCTCCCGGGCGTTTCCGGCCTCCTATGCCACAGTCTCTCGCACCTGCCGAACCGGACGTCCGCGAGTTCGAGGCCACTGTCGCCGCCGTCAACGGCCGCGAGGTCGTCCTCGACGACACCTACTTCTACGCCGAGAGCGGCGGCCAACCCGCAGACCGCGGCACGCTCGCCGGCGTCGCGGTCGCCGACGTCCAGCACCGCGACGGCGACGTGGTGCACACGCTGGAGTCGACGCCCGACGTCGGCGTCGGTGACACGGTGACCGGCGTCGTCGACGACGCGTTCCGCACCTACTGTATGCGCGCCCACACCGCCAGTCACGCGCTGTACGGCGCGGGCCGGGAGTACCTCGACGACCTCGGCTACGGCGGGTTCAACATCGACGACGAGAAGGTCCGCGTCGACTTCGAGACGTCGACGGAGATCGACGACGCGACGCTGGTCGATCTCGAACGACTCGTCAACCGAATCGTCTGGGACTCGCTACCCGTTTCGTGGGAGGAGATCCCGGTCGAGGAGGCGCGCGCTCGCGAGGAGGTCGCGTTCAACGTCAAGACCGAAGAGGGTGTGTTCAGCGACAGCGACGCGGTCCGCATCGTCACTGTCGGTGCCGAAGACGACACCCCGTTCGACGTCGCCGCCTGCGGCGGCACGCACGTCTCGAACACGCGGGAGATCGGCCCCGTCCAGGTGCTGGGCCGCTCGAACCCCGGCGAGGGACTCACCCGCGTCGAGTTCGCGGTCGGTCCGGCGGCCGTGGACCGTCGCGCCGACGAGCGGCGGGCGACGCTCGAGGCGGCCCGCGAGCTCGGAACCAGCGTCTCGGAACTCCCCGAGATGGTTCGGAACGTGCGCGAGAAGACCGAGGCACTCGAGACCGAACTGAACGAACTGAAAGCGGAGATGCTTGGCGCGCGACTCGCCGGACTCGACGCGGTCGACCGCGACGGGCTGACGTGGCGCGTCGGTGCCGTCGACGGGTTCGGCCCCAACGACGTCGGCGACGCGGCCAAAGATGTCGTCGGCGACGGCGACGACGCGGACGTCGTCGTCGTCGCGGGCCAGCAAGGGTCGACGTTCGTCGTCGTCGCCTCCACCGGCGACGTCGCCGCGGGCGACGTCGTCGACGACCTCACGGACGAGTTCGGCGGCGGTGGCGGCGGCGGGCCGACGTTCGCACAGGGCGGTGGACTGGACGCCGAACCGGGGGACGTGGTCGCGTCCGTGCGACGCTGACTCACTCGCCTCCGTATTAGTCATCTTTTTCCATCACGGACCGAACCATCAGCCATGGTATTCGCAGCCGTCGACTCCGCGCTCACGCCCGAACAGCGGGCGATCCGCGACGTCGTCCACGAGTTCGCCGTCGAGGAGATCCGACCCGGCGGACGCGAGGCCGACGAGACCGAGACGTTCCCCGAGGACGTCTGGGACGGCCTCGCCGAACTGGACCTCACCGGACTCACGGTCCCCGAGGAGTACGGCGGGTTCGGCGCGGACAGAACGACGTACAGCATCGTCAACGAGGAGGTCGCCTACGGCCAACTCGCCGTCGCGACGGCGCTCTCGGTGCACTGTCTCGCCACCTCCTGTATCGCCGAGTTCGGCACCGACGAGGTGAAAGACGAGTGGCTTCCGGAGATGGTCGACGGGCGGCCGGTCGGCGCGTTCTGTCTCTCGGAGCCGCAGGCCGGGTCGAACCCGGCGGAGATGACCACTCGCGCCGAGCGAGACGGCGACGAGTACGTGATCACCGGCGAGAAACAGTGGATCACCAACGGCCAGCGCGCGGGCGTCTACATCGTCTTCGCGAAGACCGACGAGGGGATCACGCAGTTCCTCGTCCCCGCCGACTACGACGGCGTCGAGGTTGGCAAGAAGGAGCACAAACTCGGCCTCCGCGCCAGCGACACCACGGCGATGACGTTCGACGGCGTGCGCGTCCCCGAGAAGTACCGTCTCACCGAGGAGGGGAAGGGGCTCTCCGCCGCGTTCCGTATCCTGACTGGCGGGCGCATCGGCATCGCCTCGCAGGCAGTAGGCCTCGCGCAGGCCGCCTTCGACGACGCGAAGGCGTACGCAGGTGACAGAGAACAGTTCGACCAGCCCATCAGCGAGTTTCAGACGATCCGTCACAAGTTCGCCGACATGGCGACACAGCTGCAGGCCTCGCGCCTGCTGGTTCGGGAGGCGGCCCGACAGGAGGACGCGGGACAGGACAACCGCATCGCGGCGTCGATGGCGAAGTACTTCGCCAGCGAGGCGGCCGTCGACGTCACCAACGAGGCCGTCCAGATCTACGGCGGCTACGGCTACACTACCGACTTCGACGTCGAGCGCTACTACCGCGACTCGAAGATCACGACCATCTACGAGGGGACGTCGGAGATCCAGAAGACGATCATCGCCCGCGGCGTGTTGGACTGATAGGGGTTAGCGTCGTCAACCGGAAGATCAGAGACGTTTGGTGAACCACAGGGTTCGATTCCCTTGGAGAACATCGATGAGATTCTACGATAACCCCTATGAGCGACCGAAGTCGTCTTTTCGCTCCCGCGCCGAGAGTCACACAGTGACGCTCAACGCTCCTGACCTCCCCGACCTCACCGACCTCGCTGAGTTCGACGCCGTCGTCTACGATCTCGACGGGACGCTCGTCCGGCTGGCCGTGAACTGGGACGCCGTCGCCGCCGACGTCGTCGACGTCTTCGCCGACGCAGGCGTCGACGCGACCGACTACGACCTCTGGGGGATGCTCGATCTGGCCGACGAACACGGCCTCCGACCCGCGGTCGAGACGGCCATCGCGGACCACGAGACCGAGGGTGCGCGGCGCTCGGAACGTCTCCCGCTGGCCGACGGCGTCGCCGACCACGGCGTCCCCGTCGGCGTCTGCTCGCTCAACTGCGAGGCGGCCTGTCGGGTCGCACTCGACGTCCACGAACTCGCCCCACACGTCGGCAGCGTCGTCGGCCGCGACTCGGTGGCGACGCGCAAACCCGACCCCGAACCGTTGCTGGCGACGCTCCGAGCACTCGGCGTCGACGCCTCGAAGGCGGTCTTCGTCGGCGACTCTCGACGCGACGAGGTGACCGCGGAGCGGGCAGGTTCGGCGTTCAGATACGTCGACGGGCGGTAGACACCGAGTCGATCGTCGGCGTCGCTGTCGGTCACGGCGTCGTTGTCGCCTGTCGGCGTCGCCGTCGACCGTCGACGTCACAATCGACCGTCGACGTCGATGCCGGCCCAAGGGGTGTTATGCCGTCGTCACCAACGTCACGACGTGGACCCGACGAGAGTTCTGCTCGACTCCCTGCGGCTGTACGGCCCGCTCGTCCTCTGTCTGTTCACCTTCCTCGAGACGTCGATGCTCTTTCCGCTCCTGCCGAGCGAAGTCGTCGTCCCCGCGGCGGCCGCGCTGCTCGTCACCGACGTCCCCTCGTTTCTCGTGTTCGTGCTGGCGGCCACCGTCGGGGGGACGGTCGGTGCGCTCGTCCCGTTCTACGTCTTCTACGACACCCGAGTCGGGGAGCGCGACTGGATACGGGACCGTATCGACGTCTCCGAGGAGCGAATCGAACGCGGACAGTCGTGGTTTCGACGCTGGGGACAGTCGTCGGTGCTCTGGGGACGGTTCCTCCCCGTGCTTCGGTCGGTGATCTCTATCCCGGCCGGTCTCGCCAAGATGGAGCCGCTTCGGTTCGGCGCGTACACCGCGGTCGGGACCGCCGGGTTCTACGCCGCCGCCAGCGCGCTCGTCTACTACGGTCGCCAGCAACCGCTCTTCGCGGCCGCCGTCGACGCCGCCGCCGAACGCCCTGCGCTGGCCGTCCTCTGTGTGCTCGTGCTTCTCGGGGTCGGGGTCGTCGTACAGAGGTACTCCGACCGTCGGTCTCGGTGACGACGAACGCAGCCTTCGAAAAGAGAGTCAGTCGTCGGCGCGAGCCTCGACGCCGGGGTTCTCCTCGCTCTCTATCTCGTCGGGGTCGCTGCCGCCGTCGCCGGCGTTCGTGCGCTTGGCGTAGACGAACACCGAGACCGCCGTGAGAATCCAGACGACGGCACCGACGCGGACGGCGAACTCGACGCGGGACTCCCACGTCGGGAGGACGACCTGCGTCGACAGGGCGGCGACGATGGGCGCGCCGACGAGGATGGTCGTGACGAAGGTGGTCTGCATCACCCAGCCGTAGTCGACTCCCTCGGGGTTCGAGCGCTCGACAGGTTGCACAGGCGGAGATACGGGGCGAGCGGTTAATGCGTGCCGGTTCGCCGCAACCCGGTCAGTCGTCCGCCGCGACCGACTGTTCTTCCGACTCCTCCCGAGCGACGGCGTGGAGTGCGTTCTCGACGGTACCGTGTTCGGCGGCGTGCGGCCGTCCCTCCGCGTCGCCGTAGCCCTCGTTGACCATCCGGTTGCGGTTCAGACACAGTTTCGTGAACTCGGGGCGCAGCAGGTCGAACGTCTCGAAGCGGTCTTCCAGTTCGGGGAACTGCGACTGGTAGTCGAGGATCGCCTCGCGGACCTGCGTCCAGAACTTCTCTTCGGGGTAGTCGCGGTGCTCGGTCAGCACGTTCGACACGTACCGGTAGACACAGACGAACAGCCCGCAGAAGACGAACTGACAGAGCCCCTCCGGCGGTTCGCGGCGGAGCACGTCGGTCAGCTCGTCGGGCAACTGCTCCAGCTCCGGCAGGGGCTGGTCGCTGACGTTCACGTCGTCGACGAAGTCCTTCACCGCCAGACGCGTCGGGACGTTCTCCTCGTCGAGGATCAGGATGGTGTTCTCCCCGTGTGGCGAGAACACGGTCCCGTAGCGGTAGAGATAGTGCAGCAGCGGCGGCAGCATCGTCGCGAACAGCTCGTCCAGCCACGCCTCGAGGTCGAGCGGCGAGCGGTCGACGAGTTCGCCGACGACTGGCGTCCCGTCGTCGACGTGCATCAGCGCCGACAGCGTGACGGGGCGTTCGTCGTCGTCGACGAGTCCTTCGACGCTCTCGCGCCAGACGGTGCCGAGCAGTTCGTCGTACTGGTAGGCGTTGCCGTCGAGTCGCGCGAACTCGGGGTGGTCGTAGTTGACGCCCGCGACTTCGCCGGGGAGGACGAGTTCGCACTCCTCGCGGAGGAACTCGTCGTCGTCGCGAATCCCCTTGACGTACTCGGTGACGAGCGGTGCGGCCTCGGTCCGGTCGCCGGGGAGCCCGCGCCAGACGAGCGTGTTCAGGATGCGCATCGGGAGCTTCACGTTCCGCTTCTCGGGGTCGTCGACGTTGAGGAACGTCCGCACGGACTGGGCGGGGAGATACTCGTCGGACGTCTCGCCGAGCGGGACGATGCGCTCCTCGGCGATCTCCTTGCTGTAGAGCTGTGCGACCGTGTTGTCCCACTGCCACTCGTGGACCGGCATGAAGTAGTAGTTCTCGGGGTCCCGGCCGCGGGACTCGAGACGCGACTCGAACGTCTCGTACAGCTCTCCCAGCTCCTCCCGGAGCAGTCGGGCGGGCGACAGTCCCTCGACGGTGGCGAACGTCGAGCGCTCCTTGCTGACTGCGAGCCACGAGAGCTGCACCGGCTCTTTTCGCTCGGGGGCGTAGTTCAGGTAATCGTCGTACCCCCAGCCGAGTCGACCCTTGTTGTAGGTGATCCACGGGTGGCCGGTCATCTCGCCCTCGAGTTCGGCGTAGCTCATCCCGGCGACGTCCCGGTCGGACTCCCGTTGACGCTTCCGGGTGTGGGCGTCCGCCAACAGCGTGTTGCGGTACTCGCGGACGAGGTGGCCGACCGTCATCTCCGGCGTGCCGATCTGTTCGTGTGCGTCGAGGAGGAACGCCACGGGGTCGGTGGCGGGCTCCCAGTCGTCGCCCTCGTCGGGTTCCTCCGCGTCACCGGACTCCCGTCGCTCGATACTCTCCTCGTCGACGAGGTAGCTGTCCATCAGGCGGCTCTCGGCGACGAATCGGTAGTCGACGTCGTCGAACGTGAGTTCGTACCGGGTCCCGCGGTCGGTCTCCTCGACCGCCTCGAGGTCGAGGAGGTCCTCGTAGGCGAACTCCGCGAGCATCTTCGCGAGCAGTTCGCGCTCGACGGCGGCGAGGGTGTCTTCGTCCAGCGCCTCCAGCAGAGTCTCTACGTCGTCGATCGCGTCCGGCGTCTCGGCGGCGTCGTCGGTGGCTGTGCTCTCGGTGGTGTCGTTGTCGGTCATGGTGTGTCTGAGTCGGTCGTGTGTCGGCTGGTCTGATCGCTGTGCGGTCTCAGTCGTCGGGGTTCGGCGGCGTCGGTCGGTCGCTCTCTCCTCGGCGGTCGGCGGGGTCGGCGTCGACGAGTTCGGTCACCGGCGACCCCGACGCGAACGCCTCGGCGCCGAAGTCCTGATAGACGGTGTCCTCGTCGACGGGGTACGGCGAGTCGTCGAGCAACTGGTCGAGGATGACGGCGTTGCGGTAGGTGCCGAGACCGAGATCCGGCGCGCCGACGCCGTGGGTGTGCATCTCGGCGTTCTGGACGAACAGCCGACCGTCGAGGCCGGTCGTCTCCAGTCCGTACGTCTCTTCGACGCGGAACCGTCCCCGGTCGTCGCGGCGGATGTGCGGTTCTAGTTCGTCGAGGAAGTCGGGCGTCGGTCGGTGGTAGCCGGTGCCGAGGACGACGACGTCGCTCTCGTGGGTGAACGACGTCCCCTCCTGCCACTGTCGACAGCGCAGTCGGTATCGCTCGTCCGCCGGGTCGATGTCTTCGACCTCGGTCATCGCCAGGAGCCCGACGTCCGGGTCGGCGTCGCCGATGGAGTGCTCGTAGAGCGTCTCGTAGATCTCGTCGCTCGTGTCCGGGTCGATCCCCTTGTAGAGTAGATCCTGCTCGGGAAGCACCTCGTCGGAGACGGCCTGCGGGAGGTCGTAGAAGTACTGCGTGTACTCCGGCGTGAAGTGCTGGAGGCCGAGTTTCGAGTACTCCATCGGGAAGAACCCCTCCGAGCGCGTCAGCCAATCGAGGCGGTAGTCGTGGTCCGGTTGCCGTTCGAGCAGGTCCTGGAACACCTCGGCGGCGCTCTGCCCGGAGCCGACGACGGTGATGCCGTCGGCGTCGAGCGCCTGTTCGCGGTTGGGCAGGTAGCCCGCCGTGTGGAACACGTCCGCGTCGGGCAGGTCGTCGAACGGTTCGGGGACGAACGGGCGACTGCCGACGCCGACGACGAGATGGCGGGTCAGATAGCGGTGCGTCTCGCCCGTCTCCGGGTCGCACGCGGTGACGACGAAGGCCGCTTCAGTCTCTTCTGACGCGGGGACGACCCGCTCGACGCGACGGCCGAACCGGCAGGCCGGCACGCGCTCGGCGACCCACTTGCAGTAGTCGTCGTACTCCCGTCGCGGGATCTGGAACCGCTCGTAGAAGTACGACTGGTAGATGCGGTCGGTCTCGCGGGCGTAGTTGAGGTAGCTGTGCTCGCTCGTCGGGTCCGCGAGTGTGACGAGGTCCGCGAGGAACGGTACTTCGAGCGTCGCCCCCTCGACGAGCATCCCCTCGTGCCACGCGAACTCGGGTTTCTGTTCGAGGAAGACGGCGTCGAGGTCGGCGTCCTCGTCGTCTGCGAGCGCTGCGAGGCCGAGGTTGAACGGGCCGAGGCCGACGCCGAGCAGGTCGTAGACGCGGTCGTGGGTAGTGAGGTCGGCGTCGTCGGATGACCTCGAAGACGAGTCGCTCGTCATGCCTCTCCCTCCCGTCTCTCGGCGTCGACCGGCCGCTCCGGCGCGAGCACCTCGCGTTCGAACCGCTCGCGTTCGCACGTCATGAGCAGCGCGTCCTTCTCGTCCAGTTCGATCTCGCGGACGGGTTCGAAGCCGCACTGCTCGAAGACGTGGACGACCACGTCGTTTCGGACGTCCGGTTCCGTCACGACGCGCTGGGTCTCGGGGTGGCGGAACTGGAACGCCGTCATCGCCCGGAGCAGCGGCTCGGCGTAGCCCTGTCCGAGATACTCCGGCGGCCCGAACAACAGGTGGATCCCCTGGTCGGCCGGGTCGGCGTCGTAGTAGTCGGCGATCACGTCGTCCGCGGCCCAGTAGCGCTCCCAGTAGCTCATCGGCACGTGGTCGAGGGTGCCAACATATGGGGTCAGATGGTCGTCCGCGAGCTTCGCGTCCAGCTCCGTTCGGAACTCCGGCAGTGGGTCGTTCAACTGCCAGTACGGCAGGACGTGCTCGCTGTTCAGCCACGCGTGGAGACGGCCGAGGTCCCGTTGTCGGTCGACGGGGCGGAAGCCGACGTGGCGGTCGATACTCCGGTCGTAGCGTTCGTAGTCGTAGTCGTTCGTCGTGAGTGCGATCGAATCGGTCATCGTGTGACCTCCTGTGTCTCCCCTCTCGCTCGGTCGAGTTCGGTGACCAACGGGTTCGGAATCTCCGTATACACCGACTGGTTCTCCAGGGACCCCTCCAGTTCGTCGAGCCCCTCGACGCGCGTCCGGAAGTTCGCCTTACAACGGATCTCGCGGGCCGAGAGCAGCGTCGAGACGAGCGACGTGTCGCCGCGCTCGAACCGCTGGAGCGTCGCCAACTCCTCGCGGAGAATCTCGAGCAGGTCGCGCTCGTCGACGAGTCCGGCGACGCCCAGCGCGTTGACGACGCCGAAGACGTTGTTGAGCACGACGTAGTAGCGGATGCGCTCGTCGGCGACGGCGTCGGGACAGATCGTGTCCGCCCGCTCGCCGACGCCCGGGAGGTGCGCGTCGACGTCGTCGTACACCGACTCGCGGAAGTAGTAGCCCTGGTTGTCACGGTAGCGGAACTCGTCGGGGTAGCCGTCGTCGAGGACGACGACGCTGTTCTGCTGGTGGGCCTCGACGCCGACGCCGTGGCGCAGGTAGAGCCACAGGATCGGTCGGACCGAGATAGCGAGGTACCGTGTGAACCAGTCGCGGGCGACGGCCTCGGTCGACCGACTCTCGCGTTCGGCCAGCGTCTCGACGATGCGCGCGAGTCGTGACGGGCCGTCGACGCCGTCCTGACAGAGGCCGACGACGGGCGTCGCGTTCGTCGCCGTCTCGCCCTCGAAGGGGTTCTCGCGGAGGACGACCTCGAAGCCGGACTCGGACTCGTCGCCGACGTCGAGCGTCAGGTAGGCCGGGTCCTGAATCACGTCGAACCGGGGGAACCGCTCGCGCAGCGCGTCGCCGATGTCCGTCGCCAGCAGCTCCGAGATGGCGACGCCGCGCTCCAGTTCGGGCCGCTTGTTCGTTCGCTCGGAGTTCGTGATGGCGACCTTCAGCGACCCCTTGTGCATGAACGACGACTCGGGGTGGTAGACCGTCCGCACCGACGTGGTTGGGTAGTACTCGCGGCCGACGGGGCCGAGGTCGGTGAGCAGCCCCTCGTCGACGGCCTCGCGGACGTGCGACTGGTCGAGGAGGTAGTCGGCTTGCCACGGATGCAGGGGAAGAAGCACGTCGTCGCTGTCGACGTGTTCAGCGACGAACTCAGGCGACACCGCGTCGTCCGCTCGCAGCTCGGCTTTCACCCACTCGGCGGCAGCGGTGTCGAGCGCCGAGTCGCTGGCGACGATGGACGGGTCCGCCCGGACGTAGTGAAGCGGGAAGGACCCGCGGAGTTCGGGGGCGTAGCTGGGCGCGTCGCGCTCGGCGATCCCCTCGCGACTCTTGGGCGTCGGATGCATGAGGTGGCCGTAGACGAGCGACTGCTCGGCGTCGCGAAAGGTGGTGTCGAAGCCGTAGAGGCGGTCCGAATCTCCCTCTCTCGCGGCGACGAACCGTTCGATGTTCGCCTTGCTGGAGAGCACACGCGAGAGCACGTCGTCCGTCGCCGTGGGCCCCTCGGCGGCGAGCGCCAGTTCCCGACAGAGCAGCGCCGCGAGCGTCGACGCGTCGAGTTCGATCGGGTCGTGCTCGCTGCCGGTTCCCTCGCCCGCGCCGACGACTCCGGTCGTGTAGGCCACCGGCAACTCGAACAGATGCCGCCCCGTCGGCGACTCGTACCGCAACGGTGCGTAGAGAGTCAGCTCCGACTCCGGGAGCGGGACGACGGCGACGTCGGCGTCGGTGTCGTCGCCGTCGTTCGCCCTCCGAACTGGTGTCCGCTCCGCGGCCCGGACGGCGTACGCCTGCGTCTCGCGGAGGTAGCAGTTCAGGAGACCGTGAATCGTCGCGGACTCGGCGTGCTCGGCGGGCGTCTCGCAGTCCGCCCCGACGGTCGTCATTCGACCACCTCCGACTCGACGGCGGCCCCGTACTGTTTCACGCTCACCAGCAGGTCTGCGACGTCGTCGACAGTCGTCTGCGGGTTCAACAGCGTGAGCTTCAGGTAGGCGTCGCCGTCGACCTCGGTGCGGGCGACGACGCCCAGCCCGCGCTCCAGCAGGTGGTCGCGGATCCGACGGTTGACCGCGTCGACCCAGTCGCCGGTCTCCCGGTCGGGGTGGGACCGGAGCGGCCGATACCGGAAGACGACGGCGTTCAGCGTCGGGTCGGCGGCCAGTTCCAGCGCCGGATCGCGCTCGACCAACTCGGCGACGTCGTCGGCGAGCGCCAGCGTGTAGTCGACGAGTTCGGCGACGCCCTCCCGTCCCAGCGTCCGGAACGTCACGAACGGTTTGAGCGCGTCGAACCGGCGGGTCGTCGCCAGCGACTTGCCGACCAGGTTCGGGACGCCCGCCGCCTCGTCGGTTTCGGGGTTGAGATACGACGCGTTCCGGTCTATCAGGTCGTAGTGCCGACCGTCGCGGACGAGGAACGCACCGCAGCTGATGGGCTGGTAGAGTAGCTTGTGGAAGTCGACGGCGACGGAGTCCGCACGGTCGACGCCCGCGAGTTTCTCTCGGTGGGTGTCGGAGACGGCGAGCGCCCCGCCGTAGGCGGCGTCGACGTGGAACCAGAGGTCGTGGTCGGCCGCCCGGTCGGCCAGCGCGGGCAGAGGGTCGACGCTGCCGAAGTCGGTCGTCCCCGCGGTGGCGACGAGCGCGAACGGTCTCTTTCCGTCTTCGTCCAGTCGTTCGAGTTCGGCGTCGAGGGCCTCGGGGTCCATCCGGTAGTCGTCGTCGGTGAGGACGGAGACGACGGCCTCCTCGCCCAGTCCGAGCACGGCGGCCGACTGCTCGGCGGTGAAGTGGCCGGTGTCCGAACAGAGGATGCGCAGGTCGGACGCTTCGGCCGGGAGCCCCTCGTCCTGTACGCGTCGGTCGAACGTCTCGGCGACGTAGCGGTCGCGTGCGAGCAGGAGTCCGAGCAGGTTCGAAGCCGTCCCGCCGCTCGTGAACACGCCGTCGGCAGCGTCCGTGTCGTAGCCGAACAGCGAACAGAGCTCCTCGACCATCGTCTCCTCGACGACCGTCGCGGCCGGACTCTGATCCCACGAGTCCATCGACTGGTTGACCGCGCTCAGCATCGTCTCGGCCGCGAGCGCCGGGATCGCGGTCGGACACTGGAGGTGGGCGACGCAGGTCGGATGCGAGGTGACGACCGAGTTGGCGAGGACGTGCTCGCGGACCCACGCGAGCGTCTCGTCGAGCCCCTCGCCCGTCTCCGGCAGCGGGTCGACGGCGAGTTCGTCGGCGAGCTCGTCGTACGTGGCTCCCGAGTACGGACCGTCCGCGGTGACGTCGAGGACGGCGTCGACGGCGGCGTCCATCGCCCGTCGGTAGGCGGCGGACCCCGCTCCCGTCCCGAGGAACGTGCCGACGCCGGGCGGCGTCTCCGCGGCGTCGTCTCCGCGCAGTCGCCGTCGGTGGTCGTTCACGCCACCACCTCCCGCGCTGCCGTCGCCGTGACGGCCTCGTGGAAGATGGCGGCGACGTCGTCGACCTGGTCGGGCGTGACGACCAGCGGCGGGAGGAACCGCACGGTCGCGCCGTGGCGGCCGCCCGTCTCGACGATCAGCCCGCGGTCGAAGCAGGCCGACTGGACCGCCGCGGCCCGGTCGCCGTCGGCCGGCAGCGCACCGGTCGCCTCGCGGTCGCCGTCGGGGTCGACGAACTCGACGCCGAGCATCAGTCCACGCCCGCGGACGTCGCCGACGGCGTCGAACTGCGCGGCGGTCTCTGCGAATCGCGAGCGGAGTCGCCGACCCATCTCGGCAGCGTGTTCGTGGAGGTCGTTCTCGAGGACGTGTTCGATGGTGGCGCGACCGGCCGCCATCGCCAGTTGGTTGCCCCGGAACGTGCCGGCGTGTGCGCCCGGCTCCCACACGTCGAGCTCGTCGCGGTAGACGACGACCGAGAGGGGGAGACCACCGCCGACGGCCTTCGAGAGCGTGACGACGTCGGGGACGACGTCGGCGTGTTCGAAGGCGAACAGCTCGCCCGTCCGTCCGAGCCCGGTCTGGATCTCGTCGACGATCAGCGGGACGTCGCGCTCGCGGGTGATGCGCCGTATCTCGCGGGTCCACTCGTCGGGGGCCGGGACCGCCCCGCCCTCGCCCTGGACGAGTTCGAGAATCATCCCAGCGGGGTCGACGACGCCGCTCTCGGGGTCGTCGAGCAGCTGTTCGATATACCGACTGACCGCCCGGTGGCCCTCGTCGCCGTCGAGACCGAACGGCGGGCGGAACTCGTAGGGGTAGGGGAGGTGGTGAACGTCGGCCATCAGTCCCGGAATGGGCTCCTTGGCGGCCGTGTCGCCCATCAGGCTGAGTGCGCCGTTGGTCATCCCGTGGTAGCCGCCCTGAAAGCCGAGGACGCTCCGGTTGCCGGTCGCCGTTTTGACGAGTTTCAGCGCGGCCTCGACGGCGTCCGTCCCGGCGGGGCTACAGAACTGTACCTTCGCGTCGTCCGCGAACTCGTCGGGGAGCGCCTCGAACAGCGCGTCGACGAACGCCTCCTTCTCCGGCGTCGTGATGTCGAGCGTGTGGACGGGACGGTCCTCCGCGAGCAACCGCTCTATCTCGGCGGTGACCGCGGGATGGTTGTGCCCGAGTGCGAGCGTCCCCGCTCCGGCCAGACAGTCGTAGTAGACGTCGCCGTCGACGTCTTCGACCTCGACGCCCCGCGCACGTTCGATCGCCAGCGGGAGATGCCGGGGGTAGGTTCGCGCGTTCGACTCCCGGTCTGCCTGCTGGGCGAGCAACGCCGCGTTCGAGCGGTCCTCACGCGACACGGGCCACCTCCCGGACGACCGCCGCTCCGTGTCGTGCGCCGCCTCTCGCTTTAGGGATACCTAAACTCATGCATGGTTTAGGCTCGCCTAACGATTGAAAAGTAGTTCGGTTTAGGCTAACCTAAATATTAACGAACCGAAACGTCGGATAGATCTTGGGAGGGTGGCCCGCGGCGTGGCAACCGAACGACTTTAACCGGAACCCCTGCCAAGGGGCGGTTATGACGACAGTACGGGCGATCGAGACGATGGCTGGCGACGACCCCATCACGATGCTGACCGCCTACGACGCGCCGACCGCGGCGCTCGTCGACGCGGCGGGCGTCGACCTGATCCTCGTCGGCGACAGTATGGGGAACGCGGCGCTGGGGTACGACTCGACGCTCCCGGTCACCGTCGAGGAGGTCCGCAGTCGGACGGCGGCCGTCGCCCGCGCGACCAGCGACGCCGTCGTCGTCGCCGACATGCCGTTTCTCTCGGTCGGGGTCGACGAGGCCCAGAGCATCGACCACTGCGGGCGGATGCTCAAGGAGGCTGACGCCGACGCGGTGAAACTGGAGTGTGGTCCCCACACGGTCGAACTGACGAAGCGACTCGTCGAACTCGGTGTTCCCGTCATGGCGCATCTCGGACTGACGCCCCAGCAGGTCAAACAGACCGGCTACCTCCGACAGGGGACCTCGAAGGCCGAAGCACAGGAGATTCTGGATCTCGCACGCGCACACGAGGAGGCCGGTGCGTTCTCGGTCGTCCTTGAACACGTCCCCGCCAACCTCGCCGCGCAGGTGACCGAGGAGTTGGCGAT
Source organism: Halogranum amylolyticum (assembly GCF_900110465.1). Taxonomy (GTDB): domain Archaea; phylum Halobacteriota; class Halobacteria; order Halobacteriales; family Haloferacaceae; genus Halogranum; species Halogranum amylolyticum. The sequence goes on along the minus strand of NZ_FODV01000004.1, from coordinate 290,793 downwards.
CCCGACCGTCGGAATCGGGGCCGGTCCGGACTGCGACGGGCAGGTGCTCGTCGTCAACGACGTCGTCGGACTCGGCGACAGCGTCCCTCCCTTCGCGAAACAGTTCGGCGACGTCCAGTCGGCGATGATGGAGGCTATCGGGAGCTACGTCGAGGCCGTCGAGTCCGGCACGTTCCCGGCGGAAGAACACAGTCACGTCGAACCCGACCTCGACGAACTGTACTGACTACTCGTCGGCGCTGACCGCACGTCGACGACGGATCGCTGTTCTGCCGGCCGTCTCTCGCGCTCAGAGCGACGCGAGGAACTCGTCGACGGCGTCGTTGAACGCCGCGGGCCGTTCGAGCATCGCCAGGTGGGCGGCGTCGTCGACGACGGCGACGTCGCAGTCGGGGATGTGGTCGGCGAGATAGTCGTGGTAGCGTCGCGGCGTCAGTCGGTCGTGTTCGCCGACGACGGCCAAGGTGGGGACGTCGATCGCTCCGAGGTCGTCCCGCACGTCGAACTGGTGGCTGGTCCGGAAGTCGCGGCTCGTCACCGCCTGCCCCGCCTCGTGCATCGCCTTCTTCGAGAGTTCGACGTGGCGCTCGTCGGCGTCGTGGAACAGGTGATCGGGTTCGTGGAGGAACTCGACGGCGCGCTCGAAATCCTCCTCGAGCCAGACGAGCAGATCCTCGAGGACGCTGAGTTTCGCCCCCGTCCCTGTGAGCACGAGGCCGTCCAGCGGGAGGTCGCGTTCGAGCGCGAGCGTCATGGCGACCGCGCCGCCGAGGGAGTTGCCGACGAGGACGCGGGCGTCGGTCTCCCGGGCGACGGCGACGACGTCGTCGACGTACGCCGCGAGCGTCTCTCCGCCGGGGTCGGCGTCGATGTCGTCGCTCTCGCCGTGACCGCTCAGATCGAGGGCGACTACGGGGCGCTCGCTGCCGAGCCGCGACTGTGCCTTCCAGACGCCGCGTGAGCCACCACTGCCGTGGACGAGGAGGACCGTCGGCCCCGCGTCGTCCGCGTCGCCGCGGAACCACCGCCGGTAGGCGATTGTCCGCCCGTGATGTGTGACTGTCTCCATGAGTCGTGTGTTCGCGTGCCAGCGCTTAAAGTCGCAGGGGTCGACGAACGGTGCGGAACCGCAATTCGAGTCGCTCTCAACTAACCCTCCGCTGTCTGTCGATTCGCCGGAGAAAGATTTAAATACTTGGAAAGCTAACTTGTGGTTAGGATTCCACATGAGTCAACAACTATTCGAAGGTCGTGACGACCGCTTCCTCCGCCGGTACGACTACGACGACCGCTGGGTCGTCGCGGCCGACCTCCGCGTGCCCGACGAAAGCGTCGACGTCGACGTCGTCGGACAGACGGCGATCATCGTCGTCGACACGGGCGACCAGCTGTTCGAGACTGAGTTCGAACTGCCTACTTCCGACGCGGAAGTGTTTATGAAAAACGGCGTCGTCACTATCACTGGTGCAAAATGAAGCTCACTGTCAAACCGCTCAAACAGAAGGACGCAGGTCGCGGACTCGCCGCCATCGACCGTCTCGCCGCCAAGGAGATGGATCTCTCGGGCGGCGACTTCATCCGTATCGACGGGAAGGAAGGCACTGCCATCGCCCGCGTCTGGCCGGGCTACCCGGAGGACGACGGGACGGGCGTCATCCGCATCGACGGCCGACTCCGCCAGCAGGCGAACGTCGGCATCGACGACAAAGTCGACGTCGAGAAGGCGGACGTCGAGCCCGCCGACGAGGTTACCATCGCGCTCCCACAGAACCTCCGCATCAGCGGCAACATCGGCCCGCACATCCGTGACAAACTCTCGGGACAGCCCGTCACGAAGGGCCAGTCGGTCCAGATCCCGTTCGGGTTCGGATTCATCGCCAGTCAGGGCCAGTCGGTCCCGCTGAAGATCGCCAAGACCTCGCCCGGCGGGACGGTCGTCATCAACGACTCCACGGAGATCACTATCAGCGAGAAGCCCGCAGAACAGATCCGCGAGACGGGCAGCGGCGCCGCCGGTGGCGGCGGTGAGGGTCCCGACGTCGCCTACGAGGACATCGGTGGCCTCGACCGCGAGTTAGAACAGGTCCGCGAGATGATCGAGCTGCCGATGCGGCATCCGGAGCTGTTCAAGCGACTCGGCATCGAACCGCCGAAGGGCGTGCTGCTGCACGGCCCGCCGGGGACGGGGAAGACGCTCATCGCGAAGGCCGTCGCCAACGAGATCGACGCCTCGTTCCACACCATCTCGGGGCCGGAGATCATGTCGAAGTACTACGGTGAGTCCGAAGAACAGCTCCGAGAGGTGTTCGAGGAGGCGACCGAGAACTCGCCGGCGATCGTCTTCATGGACGAGCTCGACTCTATCGCCGCCAAGCGCGAGGAGGCCGGCGGCGACGTCGAGCGCCGCGTCGTGGCCCAGCTGCTGAGCCTGATGGACGGACTCGAGGAACGCGGACAGGTCGTCGTCATCGGCGCGACCAACCGCATCGACGCCATCGACCCCGCGCTCCGCCGCGGCGGTCGTTTCGACCGCGAGATCGAGATCGGCGTCCCGGACCGCGACGGCCGCAAGGAGATCCTGCAGGTCCACACGCGGAACATGCCGCTCGTCGAGGAGATCGACCTCGACGTGTACGCCGACAACACCCACGGGTTCGTCGGTGCCGACCTCGAGTCGCTCGCCAAGGAGAGCGCGATGACCGCGCTCCGGCGCATCCGCCCGCAACTCGACCTCGAGGCCGACGAGATCGACGCCGAGGTGCTCGAGAACCTGCAGGTCACCGAGGAAGACTTCAAGGAGGCGCTGAAGGGGATCGAACCTTCGGCGCTCCGCGAGGTGTTCGTCGAGGTGCCGGACGTCACCTGGGAGGACGTCGGCGGCCTCGAAGACACCAAGGAGCGCCTCCGTGAGACTATCCAGTGGCCGCTGGAGTACCCCGAGGTGTTCCAGCAGATGGATATGGAGGCTGCGAAGGGCGTGCTCCTCTACGGGCCGCCGGGGACGGGGAAGACCCTGCTGGCGAAGGCCGTCGCCAACCAGGCGGAATCGAACTTCATCTCCATCAAGGGGCCCGAACTGCTGAACAAGTTCGTCGGCGAGTCCGAGAAGGGCGTCCGCGAAGTGTTCAAGAAGGCTCGTGAGAACGCCCCGACGGTGGTGTTCTTCGACGAGATCGACTCCATCGCGACCGAACGCGGCCGCAACACCGGCGACTCCGGCGTCAGCGAGCGCGTCGTCTCCCAACTGCTGACGGAACTCGACGGGCTCGAATCGCTGGAGGACGTCGTCGTCATCGCGACGACGAACCGGCCGGACCTCATCGACTCGGCGCTCCTGCGTCCCGGTCGACTCGACCGCCACGTTCACGTTCCCGTGCCGGACGAGGAGGCTCGCCGGAAGATCCTGGAGGTCCACACCCAGCACAAGCCGCTGGCCGACTCCGTCGACCTCGACCGACTGGCACGTCGGACTGAGGGCTACGTCGGCGCTGACCTCGAGGCGCTCGCCCGTGAGGCCGCGATGGTCGCCTCCCGGGATTTCATCCGCAGCGTCGACCGCGAGGAGGTCGTCGACTCCATCGGCAACGTCCGCGTGACGATGGACCACTTCGAGGAGGCGCTCGACCAGGTCCAACCGAGCGTCACCGACGACACCCGCCAGCGCTACGAGGAGATCGAAGAGCGGTTCAGGAAGAGCGAGGTCGAGAAGGGCGACGGCGAATACGGCCGGACGTTCCAGTAACGAGCTAAAAAGGCCGCGAGACTCGGGCTTTCAGCCCTCGCTCGCGGTACGATGCAGTCAGTTTTGCTTTTGTGAGTCGACCGTTGTGTCTGTCTCCGTTCCGATGGCGTAGACGACGCCACCGAGAAGGACGACAACCGGAAATCCGACACCGAGGAGGACTCCGATGCCGACAACTTCGGCGTCCAACGAATACGTGAGCACACCGGCCGCGATAAGCATCGTCTGGAGGACGAGGAGGGTCTCGATTCTGCGGGTGTCCCTACTCGGTCCTGAGTCGGGTGTGACAAAAGACAGTCGACTGAGTCAGCGCCTTCCGTCGCCGACACTCGTTCTATTCAGAAAATCAACAACTGCCCAAAAGGTTTATTTTGTGTCGGGTGTTATCGTGTATCACGGTAAGACATCACTCGGACGACGGCCGTATCGCTAGACGACCGCCCGCTGACCGGAACCACTACGAAACTGCATCGCACGACGACCGACGAACCGACCTGAACGGAGCACACACAACGATTCGAACACGCCAACCACCCGAAGACCGCATCGCTGGACGACCGCCCGCTGAACAGAATCACTACGAATCTGCATCGCGCGGCGACCGACGAACCGACCTGAACGGAGCACACGCAACGATTCGAACACACCAACCACCCGAAGACCGCATCGCTCACCGACCAACTACTTCGATTCACTCATAACCGACGTCGAGAGCGACCGCCAATCCCCACTCGTTTTTACACGGCAGGCGGAATACCCCCGTAATGGACGACGACTTACGAGCAAAGGTGCGCGCAGAGGCGGAGAAACACGCCCTGTTCAACGCACTCAAACACGACAGCGACGCCGACGTCGGTGCCATCATGGGACCGTTGATGGGCGAGAACCCCGACTTCCGTCCCCACGGCGACGAGATCCCCGGCATCGTCGGCGGCGTCGTCGGCGACGTCAACGGGATGTCCACCGAGGAGAAGCGCGAGCGACTGGGCGAACTCGCCCCCGAGCAGCTGGAGGAGCTCGACGCCGAGGACGACGAGGACGACCAGCTGCTCCCCGACCTACCGAACGCCGAGGAGTACGACGAGGTGCGGATGCGCGTCGCGCCGAATCCGAACGGCCCGTGGCATATCGGCCACGCTCGTATGCCCGCGGTCATCGGGACGTACGAGGAGATGTACGACGGCTCGTTCATCGTCCGGTTCGACGACACCGACCCCGAGACGAAACGCCCGGACCTCTCGGCGTACGACGCCATCCTCGAGGACATCGAGTACCTCGGGTTCGAACCGGACGAGGTGATGAAGGCCTCCGACCGCGTCGAGACCTACTACGACCACGCCCGCGACCTCATCGAGATGGGCGGCGCGTACACCTGTTCCTGTGAGGGCGAGACGTTCTCGGACCTGAAGAACAGCGCCGAGCCCTGCCCGCACCGCGACAAGGACGTCGAGACCGTGCTCGCGGAGTTCGCGTCGATGGTCGACGGCGACTACGCCTCCGGCGAGATGGTGCTCCGGGTCAAGACAGACATCGAGCACAAGAACCCCGCGCTGCGCGACTGGGTCGCCTTCCGGATGGTCGACACGCCCCACCCGCGCGAGGAGGCCGAAGACTACCGTGCGTGGCCGATGCTCGACTTCCAGTCCGGCGTCGACGACCATCTGACGGGCGTCACGCACATCATCCGCGGCATCGACCTGCAGGACTCTGCGAAGCGCCAGCAGTTCGTCTACGACTACTTCGACTGGGAGTACCCCGAAGTGCTGCACTGGGGGCACGTGCAGGTCGACGAGTACGGGGTCAAGATGTCGACGTCGACGATCAAACAGCTCATCGAAGACGGCGAACTCGACGGCTGGGACGACCCGCGCGCCCCGACCATCCAGAGCCTCCGCCGCCGCGGCATCCACGGCGAGGCCATCGTCGACGCGATGGTCGGCCTCGGTATGTCCACGAGCGGCGTCGACCTCGCGATGTCGACTATCTACGCCAACAACCGCGACATCGTCGACGACGCGGCCGACCGCTACTTCCTCGTCCGCGACGGCGTCGAGATGGCCGTCGTCGGCGGGCCGGAGGCCGGTGAACCGCCGCTGCACCCCGACCACGAGGAGCGCGGCCGTCGCCACATCCCCGTCCCCGGCGCGGTCCGCGTCGAACCCGACGACGTCCCCGCCAACGGCGAGCGCGTCTGGCTCAAAGGCTACGGCTGTGTCCGCCACACCCGCGACGCGTTCGAGTACACCGGTGACGACATCAGCGCCGTCCGCGAGGAGGGCGTCGACGTCGTTCACTGGGTCCCGGCCGACGACACTGTCTCGGTGACGATGCGCACCGCCGAGGGCGACGTCACGGGCGAGGCCGAACCCGACTTCGCCGACGCCGACGTCGACGAGGTCGTCCAGTTCGAGCGCGTCGGCTTCGCCCGCGTCGACGAGCAGAGTGGCGACGAAGCGGTCGTCTACTGGACACACAAGTAGCGTCGTTTGGCTCTCCCTCGAGATTACAGGAACGCCACCACGAGCATCACTGCGAGCATCGCCGCCGTGAGCACTACCTGGACCGCCGACGAGGCGAGCACACCAACCGTCGCGTACGCGGCGGTTCGGAGGCTGGCGTCGACGTCGTCGTTGCGGACGAACTCGACGGCGAACACCGTCCCCGCGATTCCGAGGAGGATGCCGAACGGGCCGGCGACGAAGAACAGGGCGAAGCCGACGACGGCGGCGACGGCCGTCGTCGTCAGCGACGCGCCGCCCGCGCGGGCAGCGATGGGGCCGGAGAAGTAGTCGACGACGAGCGCGACGAGGCCGACCAGCGTCAGCCCGACGAGGACGAACGGACCGGGGGCCGTGTAGCCACTCACCCACCAGTAGAGGTAGACGCCGACGAGCGAGCAGAGCGCGCCCGGGAGGAGTGGGACGACGCTTCCGACGACGCCGACGACGAGAAGCGCCAGTGCGACCAGCGCAAGTAGTTCCATCGTGTGGGGGGACGCCCTCGGTGAACAAGTAGGCGACGTTCGTCTCGCCGTCGACGACGGACGACGGCTGTCGACTAGTCGAGGCTCTCTCGGCGACGACGGCCGAAACGTCGGTGAGATAGCTGCAAGGGTTAAGTGCGTCGTCTGTGTTATACACAGTCATGGCAATCGACCCGAACTTCGAGCAGAACCGCGAGAAAGTCGGCGAGGAGAACGGCGTCGCCGTCTGGGGACCGGTCGACCCGCCGGAGCAGTTGGGCATTCACGGCACGCACGTCGCCGTCGACTTCGACATCTGTCTCGCCGACGGCGCGTGTCTCGAAGACTGCCCTGTCGACGTGTTCACCTGGGTCGACACGCCCGGCCACCCCGAAAGCGAGATCAAGGCCGAACCGACACACGAAGACCAGTGCATCGACTGTATGCTCTGTGTCGACGTCTGTCCGGTCGACGCAATCGACGTCGATCCGGGCCGTGCGGGTCGTCTCTGAGTCGCAGCGGGTCGCCCTCGTTCGCTGTGAGGAGGTGTCTCGTCTCTCGGCGTCTCGCGCGTCTCTGAGAGGGAGTATCGTCGCCAGCCGAGGTACGGCGAGCCCCGGTTGACTCCTCTCGTCGATTTCTACGGGAGAGATCTACGGACTGCTCCGACAGTCCCTCCGAGTCCTACTCGAGGGTGATCGGTCGTGCGTCCGACCGATACCGTTCCCAGACGTTTCTCCCCCACGCGACGGCCGACGCCGTCGAGTTCGTGATGACACCACGCAGTCCGCCGCTGTCGTCGTAGACGATGAGGGCCACCATCGGGTCAGGTTCGTCGACGACGACGAGTCCGAACGGGAGCGTCTCGTCGATGTTCCAGAGATGGGTGTCTCCCGTCTCGACGACCTCGACCGCCGCGGTGCGATACTGGTCGAAGAGATGTTCGACGACGGGCGTCTCGAGGAGGAGGTTCGCGTCGAGATCGCCGTCGACGATACACTCGTGGAAGAGTTCGACGTAGAGGGGGAGCAAGACCGGAGACATCCCTCGGAGGGCCGTGGCCTCGTGAACGATGTCTTCGATGGTGTTCACAGGGAGGTTCGGCGCGTGTCGTTCGGCGAAGACGACGTCCGCGCCTCGGAGGACGGCGAGCGAGTCGATCGCGTCCGAGGGGAGTACCGTCAGTAGCGACCCGGGAACACAGAGCACTTCGATGGCGTCGGTGTACTGCGCGTGCTGGTCGAACGCCAGCCGCCCGGTGAGCGTCAGACCGAACCCGTCGTCCGTCCGCTCGACGAGGGAGTGTTCTTCCAGCTCCCGGAGTGCCTTGTAGGCCGTCGACCGCGAGACGCCGAGCTCCTCCTGGAGGTCTCTGTTGTGCTTCGGGCCGTCTGCGAGACACGCGAGCACGTCTGCTCGCTGCGAGACCACGTCACTGACGGCGTCTGCGTCAAATCCACTCCCCATACTCATCGACGGTTCGTCCTCTCAACGTATAAGTATGTCAGATTAGATTACATTAATATCCGCAAAAACAAAACAACAGTGGGACAATTGTATGTGTCTCGAAAAACGAAATCTGTGTTACAGATCGAACGGTCGTTCAGGCTACGAAACAGATCCGAGTCGACGAGAGAAAACACGGTCGCTACCGCCGTTTCTCCCCGCGAGAGAAGTCTTCGACTCGGGACAGTGTGTTTACGAGTAAAGTGACGAGGGATGCGTAGAGAGCACCTTTCGATGTCTGTGATGGCTCGTTCTTTACCGGGCACGAATCGACTCTCGAAGCAACGAACGGACGGTGACACCGAAGCGCGGCTCTCTTCTCTCGTGGGCTGTCTCGGACGCTGTGCGGAGAGAGGGCTGTGACGCCGCTCGAACCAGCGTTTCGAGCGCTCTTGGTGACTGCGCTGATGATCCTCGTCGGGGTACCGCCGACCCTGTTGGCGGCAGTGTTACCCGTACTCCGGCGACGGGGGGTCGAGACGACGACCGTCCGCCGGATCGCACTCCTGTTCGTCGGTCCGTCGCTCGTCGCCGCAGTCGTCTCGGTGACGACGCTGACCGCACTCAAGTGGGAGCCGTCCGTCGCCGGCGTCGACACCGGCGTGTTCGTCTCCGCGGCTCTCGGCACCGAGCCCGGGATAGTCTGGCTCGTCCAGGCGACGCTCGGCCTCGGTCTCATCGCGCTCACGGTCGCCGTAGCGCGAGACACGAGGTGGGTGACGCAGCGACGGTGGCTCGCGACGGTGACGGCCGGGTCGCTCACCATGCTCGCGGTGTTCTGCTGGACGCGCTATTCGACGGCCGTCTCGAGCCGCGAGTTAGCCGTCTTCGTGAAGTGGGTCCACATGACTGGCGCCGCGCTCTGGGTCGGCGGACTGTTCGTCATGGCGAGGCTCTCGTCGTTCTTCCCCGAGGAGAGCGACGCCGACCTCGATGCGATCGTCGCGGCGTTCATCCGCCGGTTCTCGCTGCTGGCGGTCGCGGGCGTGACGATCGCGTTCGTCACGGGGATCCTCATCACCAGCTGGCACGTGCCGAGCGTCGACGCGCTCCTCACGACGCCGTACGGGCTCGTGGTCGTCGCCAAGGTCGGTCTCGTCCTCGGGGCGGCGGGCCTCGGCGGGTTCAACCGACTCGTCCTGCACGGACTGATCCAGGGAACCGACGACCGTCGCTCTCGAGAGGCGCTACCGGGACTGCTCGTCCTCGACCGCCGGTTCCGTGCCCGCGATGCGGTGCGATCGTTCGTCACCGCCGTTCGCGTCGAACTTGCGGTGCTCGTGGTCGCGCTGTTGGCTTCGGTGGTGCTCACCGCCGTCTTCCAGCCGTCCTACACGGTCGTCGACATCGCCCCGAGACAGGTGTTTCTCACCGCCGCCGGGTCGGCAGCGAGCAACGTCCTGTTCTTCAGTCCGCTGGTTCAACCGCTGAGCACGTGGTTCGCCGAGATGCTCCAGCTCGGAGCGATCGCGGTCGCCATCGTCGGGTCGCTGGCTCTGGGCTACGAACTCGGTGAGTTCGGCGCTCACCGCCGCTGACCGCGACTCCGTCTCCAGCTACCGTTCTTCCCGGAACGGTCGACGTGTCTCCGTAAAATCATACTAGATGATTATTACGAACGTGTGTGTACTACCTGACGGAAGATACCAATGCACACAGTTGTCCTCACGAAAGGCGTCCCCGACTTCCGCGAGGGACAGGTCTCGTTCGACGAGAACGGCCACCTCGAACGCGGGAAGACGCCGACGGTGATGAACCCGAACGACCGATTCGCGCTTCAGGCGGCCCTCCAGACACGCGTCCGACACGGAGGGACCGTCTCGCTGACGAGTATGGGGCCGCCGGGGTACAAGGACGTCCTCCGCGAGGGGATGGAGTCGGTGTACGCCGACGACCTGTATCTCGTCTCCGACCGGGAGATGGCGGCCGCAGACACCTGGGCGACCGCCATCACGCTCAGCGCGGCCATCGAGAAGATGGGGATGCCGGACCTCGTGTTCGCGGGGTTCAAGACGGCCGACGGCGAGACGGGCCACACCGGACCGCAGACCTGCTGGTGTCTGGACATGCCCATCGTCACGCACGTCGTCTCGCTCGACGTCGACGAGGAGGCGGAGACGGTACGCGCGAAACGACTCGTCGAAGGCGACATCGAGGAGATGGAGACGGTCGAGACGTCGCTGCCGGCGTTCATCGTCGTCGACCCCGAGTTCGCGCCCAGCTATCGGTCGGCGGGTCACCGACTCACGCTGAAGGACCTCCGCGCGGAGACGAGAGAACGCGCCGAGAACTTCGAGGACCACCTGACGGTCTGGGATCACGCCGACATCAACGTCGACCCCGACTACATCGGACTCGACGGGTCGCCGACCATCGTCTCCTCCGTCGACCCCATCCCGAAGGCGCCCGCCGAGCGCGAGGCGACGATGGTCGACCCCGGCGACAGAGAGGGAATGACAGAGGTGCTGGAGACGATGGAACCGCTCGCCGCCGGCGCTGCAACCGACGGGGGAACCACCGATGCGACGACCGACGGTGGGACTACCGACGCGACGGAGGGAGGTGACTGACCGTGTCGGACCTCGACCCGAACGACTACGAGATGGCCGAACTCGGCCCGGCGATCAAGGACGTCGAAGACGTCGTCGCGCTGAAGGCCATCCTCGACAGGGAGAAGGAGGGACAGAACCGGCCGGGAGCGATCTCGCTCATCGAGAGTCGCATCGAGAAGTACGAAGCAGAGGAGGAGGACGTCGACACCGACGCGCTGAACCTCGACGACATGTCGACCGCCGACGTCGGCAACGCTGTCCAGTCCATCGACGACGTCGACGAACTACGCTCGCTGCTCGAACGCGAGGAGACCGGACAGGACCGCGGGAGCGTCAAGGGACTGATCGAGAGTCGTATCGACTCCGTCGCCGGCAGCGAGGAGGAGGAGAGCGAGGAGGCCGAACTCGAGGAGGACCTCCCGCCGGAGGAGAAGCATCCGGACCTCTCGCATCCGACCGCCGACAAGCGTCACGTCCGCGCGCTGCAGGACGGCGTCTACCGCGATATGTGGGTCTACTGTGAGACGCAGGCGGGCGAGTTGATCGACGTCTCGAAGGAGATGCTCGGGAAGGCCCGCGAACTGATGGACGAGTACAACGACGACTACGACGCCGAGGAGCGAGTCGTCGCGGTGCTCGTCGGCGACGACGTCTCGAAGCACACCGACGACGTGATCGCCTACGGCGCGGACGTGGTCGTCGTCCACGAGGACGACCGGTTGAACCGGTTCCAACACACCCCGTACTGCGAGATCTTCTGTGACATGGCCCGCGCCGGGGCGAGCCACGAGGGTGGTGAGATCTCCGGCGGCCGCGACGAGGACTGGCGCGACTACGACAAGCCGCGCTACGTGCTCTTCCCGGCGACGAACAACGGACGGGACCTCTCGGCGCAGGTGCAGGCGGAACTCGACTCGGGGCTCGCCAGCGACTGTTCGGGGCTCTACATCGAGGATACGGTCATCTCGAACCCCGTCAAGACCGGCGTCGCGGGCGAGAAGAAGACGTTCGAGCGCGTACTCCACATGAAACGTCCGGACTTCTCGGGGTTCGAGTACTCGACGATCCTCTGTCTCGACAACCCGCGACGGGAGTTCCACCCACAGGGTGGCTCCGTCATCCCGGGGAGCTTCGAGATTCCGGCCCCCGACTACGACCGTGAAGGCGAGGTCGTCCGCCACGAGGCCGACCTCGCCGACGCCTGGTTCCAGATCTCGGTCACCGACTACGAACGGTTGGACGAGGGGATCGACCTGACGGGCCACGACGTCGTCGTCGCCGTCGGTCGCGGCATCGGCGACGACCCGACGAAGGGGATGGAACTCGCGCTCGAACTCGCCGACGCCTTCGAGGACGCCGAGGTCGGTGTCTCCAGAGGGATCGTCACCGGCTCCTACCAGTTCGACGGCCACGTCGAGCAGTACACCCACGAGGAGCGACAGATCGGCGAGACCGGGCAGGTCGTCGCACCGAAACTCTACGTCGCGGCCGGCATCTCGGGAGCGGTCCAGCACAAGGTCGGGATGGACGAGTCCGACGTCATCGTCGCCGTCAACACCGATCCCGAGGCGAGGATCAGAGACTTCTCGGACTACTTCGTCGAGGGCGACCTCTTCGAGGTGCTGCCCCGGCTGACGAAGGCGTTGAAGAACGGCGAACTCGACCTCGAACTGGCCGGTGCGAAACCGGCCGGCGACGGCGCGGCCGCGACCGACGGAGGTGGTGGCGCATGAGCGACGACTACGAACACTACGAGGCCGTCGTCGTCGGTGCGGGGCCGGGCGGTGCGGCCGCCGCGGCGACGCTCGCGAACTACGGCGTCGAGACGCTCGTCCTCGAACGCGGCGTCGACGCCGGGTCGAAGAACGTCTCCGGCGGGCTGATCTACGCCGAGGAATCGGCACCGTACACCGTCGACGACCTGTTCCCCGACTTCCGCGAGGAAGCCTCGGAGCGCCCCATCACGGAGTACTACCTCCACAACGTCGCCGGCGAGAACGTCAAGACGTTCGACCTGACCGACCTCCACGAGGACGACACGGAGTGGTCGGACGCCGTCCTCCGACGGACGATGGACTCGTGGCTGGCCGAACGCGTCCACGAGAAGACCCGTGAGACGGGCGGCGGCCTGCTGACCGACGTCCACGTCGACGGACTCCTGCGCGAGAACGGCCGTATCGTCGGCGTCACCTGTGACGAACTCGACCCTATACGAGCAGATATCGTCGTCGCCGCCGACGGCGTCAACTCCGAACTCGCCCGCGACGCCGGACTGATGGACTGGGAAGAACCCGAGGAGTGGTTCCAGGGCGTGAAAGCCGTCGTCGACGTGCCCGGCGACGTCATCACCGAGCGGTTCGGCGTCGGCGAGGGCGAGGGCGTCGCCCACCTGTTCTCGGGCGACCTCTTCCAGGACGTCCGCGGCGGTGGGTTCCTCTACACCAATCAGGATTCGCTGTCCATCGGGACGGTGTTCCACCTCGACAGCCTCGTCGCCGAGCGAGCCGAACCGCACGAGTTGCTCGACGCGCTGCTGACCCATCCGCTGCTCGCGGAGTGGTTGGGCGACGAGTACACCGAACTGGAGTACTCGGCGAAACTCGTCCCCGACTCGAAGAAGGTCGCCCTGCGCGAACCGCACGCGGACCGTCTCGTCGTCGTCGGCGACGCCGCCGGCCAGATGCAGGCACAGGGGCCCATCATCAAGGGGATGAACCACGCCGTCACCGCCGGTGCGCTCGCCGCCGAGGCGTTCGCCGAGGCGAAGGCGCGCAACAGTCCCGAGTCGGCGGGCGAACTCTACGCGCAGAAGCTCCGCACCGAGGGAGTGATGAAGAAACTCCGGCCCCGCGGCTACGACGTCGTGAGCGCCGTCGGCGAACACGAGTCCGTGACGGAGCTCACCGACCGAGTGCTGGAGTCGTCGCTGGGTCGACTCGGGGTCCGCGCGTTCGGTGGGCAGTTGGAACAGCTCTACAACGCCTCGTCGCTGTCGATGCTGGTGCCGGACACCCGAACGCCGTACGTGACGCTCCCGACGGTCATCGCCGAAGAGCTGGGTACGCCGGTGACCGACGAGAACACGGTCGAACCGCCGAGTCTGGAGGAGCGCATCGGCGACCTGACCTACGACACCGACATCGGCAACCCGCACATCACGCTGCGTGACAACTCCTTCGAGGCCAGCGGAGCGGCCGTCACGGCCTGCCCGGTGAGCGCGATGGACTACGGCGGCGGCTGTTACCGCGAGGAGACGATACGGACCAACGGGAGCGAGGAACGCGTCGTCAGCCTCGACACCCAGCCCTGCGTCGAGTGCGGCACCTGCGCCATCGTCGCCGACACCGAGTGGACCCACCCACGCGGCGGGAAGGGCGTCGAGTTCAAACAGGGGTGAGGACGGTGGCCGAAACGACCGACGGTGGCGACGGACCCCGCCACTCCGGCTACGTCGACCGCATCCGCGACCTCGCTGCCGAGGCCCGAGAAGCCCGCGAGACGTTCGACCCGCCCGAGCGGACCGACCCGAGCGGCGACGGAGAGGCTGCCACCGAGGCCGACGAGCGGGCGCTTCGGTGTGCACGCGACGGTGTCGGTCCGGTGGTCGCACTCTACGTCGAGGCCCACAGCGCCGCGTGGGACGTCGAGTTCTCCGGCGAGGAGCTCAGACTGCTCCACCGGGCGCTGAACGACTGGCTGTCGCTGTACGCGCGCTGTTACGGCGTCGACCTCGACGCCGCCTTCTCGATCCGGGAGGCGGCCGAGCTACTGCTCAAGACGCACGACATCTGCGACACGGCGCAGCTGCTGACCTGCGTGCCGCCGCGACGAGGCTGACGCGCGGGACGCTCCGTCTTTTAAGTATCACGAACAACAATTAAGTACTGGAACGTGGTAGCAAGTGACATGGATATAACGGAGAGTCTCAGTTTCGACCACAAAGACCGTAAAGACATCTACGACTACATCGAGAGCAACGGCACCGTCCGCGAGGACGAGATCCGACGTTCACTCCGTCTCGACCCGGGTGCGCTCGGGACACACCTCACGATCCTCCGACGCGACGGCTACATCCGCAAGGTGGGCGACAAAGTACAGGTCGCCTACGAGGACGAGGAAGCCGAGGTCTACGAGGTCGACGGCACCGAGTTCACCATCCGACTGCCCCAGGAGATCGACCGCGACCGACTCGTCGACGCCATCAACGAGGTGGCCGCCGAGGGGACCTACATCGAGGCCGAGACGGTCGCCGACGTCGTCGACCACGAGGAGGTGATCCTCCGGCACAACGAGGTCGGCTCGCGGATGTTCTTCGTCGCCACCGTCGAGGACGACGTGGTCGGGTGGGTCCACCTCGACCTCCCCGAGGCCGAGAAACTGAGCCACACCGCCGTGTTGACCGTGGGACTCCGACCCGAGCACCGCGGCCACGGCATCGGGGGCAAACTGCTCGAACGCGGCACCGAGTGGGCGCGCGAGCACGAGTTCGAGAAACTGTACAACAGCGTCCCGGCGACCAACGAAGAGGCCATCGAGTTCCTCGAATCCCGCGGGTGGGAGACCGAGGCCGTCCGCCAGGACCACTACAAGATCAACGGCCACTACGTCGACGAAGTGATGATGGCCGTCGACCTGCGGTGAGCGGCCGACCCACTGTTCTTTCGTCGTCGCCGAGAGCGACTGCCGTCGACGCGGTGAACGTTTCGTTGACCTCCCGTCGCGACCGTCGGCGTCGTCACGGAGACGTTCGACCGGCACCGTCGCGGCTACCTCCGGGCGATGCGAATCTGCGGCGCAGTCGGACTCGTCGGCGTCGGTGGGCTCCTCGTTGCCATCGTCGTCAGCGGACTCTGAACCCCACCTCACCGCCAGTCCGCGTCCGCGCCCTCCAGCGGTTCGGCGACCACGCCGTCCTGTTGCACCAACGCCCGTCCGTGTGCCGTACAGACGTCTCTGTCGGCGTCCCAGGGGATGTAGAGGCGCACGGCGGCGGGGTTCGCACAGTCGTCCTCGCTGCACTCGTCCATGTCTCGACGTAGCACGCGCCGGCTCTTGACTGCTACTCCGTGTACCGCTCGCGCTCGGCGTGTGCGACGTCGCTCCCGTAGGCGTCGACGAGCGGTTTGTAGGCGTCGCCGAGCGACCGCATACACTGGCCGGTCGAGTGGTAGCCGAGTTCGTCGGCCACGGCGTCCCACGGCCGACACTGCAGCACCTTCCGGACGAGCAGGCGCTCCTCTCGGGCCGTCAGCTCCGCTCGCTCGGGGTCGGCCAAGTGCCGAACCGCGAGGTCGCGGAACGCCCGCGGGGCGGTGCCGTAGAGCCCCGGTCCGTAGGACGCGCCGGCGACGACCCGCC
Source organism: Halogranum amylolyticum (assembly GCF_900110465.1). Taxonomy (GTDB): domain Archaea; phylum Halobacteriota; class Halobacteria; order Halobacteriales; family Haloferacaceae; genus Halogranum; species Halogranum amylolyticum. The sequence goes on along the minus strand of NZ_FODV01000004.1, from coordinate 274,673 downwards.
AGTCGCGCTCCGAGAGATCGAGCGGGGGCGTGCCGTGAGCCGCCCGAACCGCGGCGCGGGCGACGTCGGGTTCGATGTCGTCCAGCGAGTCCGCGAGCACGCCCTCGACGCGCCGGAGGAACCAGTCGGTGTGCCGCCGCTGTACCTCGCGGCCGGCGTCGCTCGTCGGATCGAGCATGATCGCCGAGTACTCGCCGCTGGTGGCGTTTCTGGTGGTCGAGAGATGGACCGTCCGGTAGCCGTTGCGATCCCAGAAGTCCAGCAACTCGGGGGTCGCCCCGTAGCCGACGCCCAGCCAGTCGACGTCGTCCCCGAACTCCTCGCGGATCTCGGTCAGGAGCCGCGACCCGAGTCCCTGCGAGCGGACGGCGTGGTGCGTCGCGATGCGCATGACGCGGTAGCCGACCGGGACGGCGGCGTCCTCGTCGCGGAGTTGGCTGGTGAGCACGTCGGGGAGCATGTTGCCGCGTACCCGCCCGCCGTCGTACATCTCTCTGCGCGTCTCGGCGTCGAGCCCTCCCTCGCGAGCGAGCAGCGCGACCGAGACGACGTGACCGTCGTGGAGTAGCGCCCGCAGCGACAGGTTCGGTGCGTCGAGCAGGCGGGCGAGGTCGGTCGGTTCGGTCCGGTAGTGCGCGAGCACGAGCAGGCCGAACGCCTCGTTGAGCAGGTGTTCGTCGGCGACGAGCTCGTCCGCGGAGACGACGCGGTACTCGGCGTCGTCGACGGTGGCCGCCTCGACGAGCGGGTCGACGGCGGGGCGGGCGTCGAGCAGGAGCGCTCGGAACGCCCACGTCTCGACGGGGTCGTTGCGGGCGTACCGGATGGGGTCGTCGAGGTGGACGTCGCGGACGACCATGTCGCTCTCGGCGAGGCGATCCTGGAACCGGACGGAGAACCCGCGGCCTGCGCCCTCGTAGCCGTGGATCGTCGTGAAGAACCCGACCGACGGGGCCGCGACGAACTGCGAGAGCAACCGAACGGGCAGAGCCGCGGCCTCGTCGACGACGACGACATCCGGGTCGCCGGGGAGCGTCGCGGCCGTCGGCGGGTCGGCGAAGCGGACGTGGCCGCCCTCGATCGTCCGGAGGTGTCGCTCACGTCCCTCGTCGTCTCCCGTCTCGCCGGCGAGCGCGCCGAGTTCCGCGAGCAGCGTGCGCGCGCGGACGAACACTTCCGCCGCGTTGCGACCCTTGGGCGCGGTGACGAGCACGTCCCGGCCCTCGGCGGCAAGACTCCCCGCCGCGAGGCCGGCTGCGCTCGACTTCCCCCGTCCCCTGTCGGCCTCGACGACGACGGCGTGGCCCGACTCCCGGAGCAGTTCCAGCGACCGGACGGCCCGCGCCTGGTCGGCCGTGAGACACGACTCGTAGGCCCGGCGGGGGAACTGTGCGTCCGCCGGTACCGGCGGGTCGCGTCGCGGTCCTGCAGGTGGTGCGTCGGTGAGGCCGTCGCGTTCGACGGCCCCGCTCACGAGGTCGACGACGGCGACGCCCGGATGCTCGCGGAGCGTGTCGACGAGTCGCTTCCGGAACCGACCGGTCACGTCGTCCACAGTGAACGGGGGGACGGCGAGGTACTCGTCGAAGCCGCCGCGTCTCGTCGGCCACTCGTCCAGCGGCGGCGTGAGGAGGACGAGCAGGCCGCCGCCGTCGACGGCGCCGACGGTCCGCCCGATAGCGTTCGGCGAGAACTCCCCGTGGGCGTCGAGGACGACGCAGTCGCGGGTCGTCCCGAGCAGTCTGTCGGCGTGTTTCGGGTGGAGGCGTTCGAACCGGAACCCCTCCGTGGCCGTGACGACGGTGACGCCCTCGTCGGGGTAGCCCGCCCCCTCGACGGCGTCGTAGGCGGCGTCGATGCCGGCGTCGCGGTCGCCGGCGAGGACGAGCAGTCGACGCTCGTTCGCCCGTTCGGCCTCCGCGCGGAGTCGCCCAGCGAGGGCGCTGACGGTCATATCTCCCGGTTGTCGACGGGGGCGTATTTCGGTTTCTCTCTCGGGTCGCGTCCCGTTCTCAGACCTCGTCTAACTCCTCGAGGTCTTCGAGGTCTTCACTCGCGGTGAAGGCGAACTTCTTCGCGGCGACGGCGACAACGACCAGGAGGAGTAGTCCGAGCACGACCGGCAGGAGTCGCGTCCCGCCGGAGGAGTCGGCAGCCTCCTCGTCGAGTTCCGTCTCCGTCTTCGACTCGTCGCTCTCCTCGCCGGCTCCGCTATCTTCGCCCGTACTGATCGATTTCGGTCCGAACTGGACGTCTCCGTCGCCGAGCCGTATTTCGAGGAACGTGAACTTCTTCTCCGTCATACTCGTCAGTACGCCAACCAGCGGCTTAGTGGTTGTCCCCGCATCGTCGCCTTCTTGCGCTTCCACCGGCGAGGACGGGTATGGATGACACACGACGCGACTTTCTGGAATCGCTGTTGACGACGCCCAGTCCCTCCGGGTTCGAGGCCGCCGGGCAGCGCGTCTGGGTCGACTACGTCTCGGAGTTCACCGACGAGGTCACCACCGACGCCTACGGCAACGCCGTTGCGGTTCACGAGGGTAGCGGCGACGGTCCCGACCTCGTCTTCGCAGGTCACGCCGACGAGATCGGCTACATCGTCCGCGACGTCACCGAGGACGGCTTCCTCCGACTCGGCCCCATCGGCGGCGTCGACCGGACCGTCTCGAAGGGCCAGCACGTGACCGTCCACGGCGAGGAGGCGGTGCCGGGCGTCGTCGGGCAGACGGCGATCCACCTCCGCGACGTCGGCGAGGAGAAGTACGAGGACGTTCAGGAGCAGTTCGTCGACGTCGGTGCCGACAGCGAGGCCGAGGCGCGCGAACTGGTCGAGGTGGGCGACCCCGTCACCGTCACCACGCAGGTTCGGCGACTCGCGGGGACGCGACTCGCCGCCCGCGGGATGGACAACCGCATCGGGACGTGGGCGGCCGCCGAGGGGTTCCGCCGAGCGGTCGAGGCCGACGTGGACACGACCGTCTACGCCGTCTCGACGGTTCAGGAGGAGAACGGCCTGCAGGGGGCGAAGATGGTCGGCTTCGACCTCGACCCCGACGCGGTCGTCGCCGTCGACGTCACGCACGCGACCGACAACCCCGACATCGAGTCGGAGCGACGAGGACCGGTCGAACTCGGCGACGGGCCGGTGATCGCCCGGGGGAGCGCGAACCACCCGAAGCTCGTCGACCTCGCGCGGTCGGCCGCCGCAGACGAGGGGATCGACGTGCAGTTGCAGGCGACGGGCGTCCGAACGGGGACCGACGCCGACGCCTTCTTCACCAGCCGCGGCGGGGTCCCGTCGCTGAACCTCGGCCTGCCGAACCGCTACATGCACACGCCGGTGGAGGTCGTCGACACCGACGACCTCGTCGCACTCGCCGACGTACTCGGTGCGATGGCGCGGGACGCGACCGACGTCGACTCGTTCGCCGTCAACGTCTGAACGGGACGTGACCGAGCGGGGGGACGGACGACCGACGTCCACCACCCGGCCTCGATCACCACCCTCGCGCGTCGAGTGCGGCGAGGATACGGTCGACCGCCTCGGTCGGAGTCGTCCGCTCGGTGTCGACGACGAGGTCGGCGTCCGGTTCGTCGAAGTCGTGGTAGATGGTGTAGACGCCGCGCTCGTCGATGGGGTCCGCGCGGGTTCGGTTCCGCTCGAGACACGTGTCGAGGGATGCGACCAACCGAACGAGGAACACGTCACCGAGTCGCCGGAACCGACGCCGCCACTCGCGGCGGAAGAACGTCCCGTCGAGGATCCACTCGCCGTCGCTCTCGTCGGCGTCGGCGACGATCCGGGACATCCGGTCGTACGGCCGCCGCCGGAAGTCGTCGGAGTGGAGGAGGCGGACCGTCCGACCGCGCTCGGTCAGTCGGTCGGAGAGACGTGTCGCGACGGTCGTCTTGCCGGTTCCCGGCGGGCCGCAGACGACGACGAATCTCCGGCGAGGGGGAGTTGGACCCACGGCCGTCGCTTCAGATCGAGCAGTCGCCGACGTACTCGACCCGGTCGGCCTCCGCTTCGAGCAACCGGTGACGGACCGCCTCGTCGATCCACGCCTCCAGCGACTCGGTCTCCGGTCGTACCTCCTCGATACGGTCGTGGATGTCGGCGTCCAGAGTGAGGGTGACGGGGAGTGGGGCCATAGCCGAGCTAACGTCAGCAGATCACAAAAAATGTGTGTCATATATTTACACAGGTGGCGTTCGCGGCGAGCGCGCCTGTAACTCGCTCACACAGCTACTGGACCGAAAGAAAACCGTTAAAAGTCGCCGAAGGGTCTGTCCAGACATGGCTGGAACTATCGAAGCACTCGTTCCCGGCGGGGAGGCCACCCCTGGCCCGCCCCTCGGTCCGGAGCTCGGACCGACGCCCGTGAACGTGCAGGACGTCGTCAACGAGATCAACGAGCAGACCGCCGCGTTCGACGGGATGGAGGTCCCTGTCACGGTCGAGTACGACGACGATGGCTCGTTCACCATCGAGGTCGGTGTCCCGCCGACGGCCGCGCTCGTCAAAGACGAGGCCGGATTCGAGACCGGTAGCGGCGAGCCCCAGAAGGACTTCGTCGCCGACATGAGCATCGAACAGGTGAAGAAGGTCGCAGAGCAGAAGAGCTCCGACCTCCTCGCCTACGACACGAAGAACGCCGCGAAGGAAGTCGCCGGCACGTGTGCCTCCCTCGGTGTCACCATCGAAGGCAACGACGCCCGCGAGTTCAAGAAGCGCGTCGACGACGGCGAGTACGACGACGTCCTCGGCGAGTAAGCGACCTCTCTTCGTCTTACGTTTCTCCCCGGTGAGCGGTAGCTACGGCGAAGTTCGCCGACTGCTGCTCTCCTGTCTCACGCCGAGTCGACCAGCCGGATCGCCTTCCCGGACGTCTCCTCGGTCGCCCGACTGGTGAACATGACGCCGTCGTCGTCGACGTGTGGCGTGCTGCTGACCCAGCCGTCGGCGGAGACGTCCCAGACGCGCTCGCCGTCTCCCTTTCGGAGTGCGTAACAGTTCGTGTCGTACGACCCGACGAGCACGTGTTCGCGCGTCACGGTCGGACAGCCGACGACGTAGCCGCCGGTCGCGAAGTTCCACCGCTCCTCGCCGGTGGCGGTGTCGAGTGCCCGCAGTCGGCCGTCGTGGCCGCCGATGTAGACGGTTTCGTCGTCGGTGTCGACCGAGGCGCCGCCCATCACCATGTCGTCGGTCTCGAACGCCCACTTCTCCGCGCCGCTCGCGAGGCCGACGCGGTAGACCGAGTGGTCCCACGACCCGAAGAACGCGCTGTCGTCGAACGTCGCGATGGGGCCTTTGACGGCACCACCGGTCTCGAACGTCCAGACGTGTTCGAGCGCCGGGTAGGACCAACCGTAGAGGTTGCCGTCGTTGGACCCGACGACGAGTCGACCGGCGTCGCGGTCGATGGCGAGGATGGAGTGGGGGTGGTCGGTCGGCGTGTCGTCGGTCCAGACGGCCTCGCCGGTGAGCGCGTCACAGCCGGCCATCGAGCCGTCCGGGGTAGGGTGTTCGACGGCGATGTAGACGACGCCGTCGTGGTAGGCGGGGCTGGAACCGATGGAGCCGCCGAGTCGGGTCCGCCAGACTCGCTCGCCGGTCGCGACGTCGAACGCGTAGAGCGCGCCGTCGTACGCGCCGACGTAGACCAACCCGTTCGCGACGGTCGGCGTGCCGTGGATGCCGCGCGTACTCGACTCCGTGTCGGCGACCCAGTTCACCGCCCCGTCGACGGTGACGGAGCGCACCTCGCCGGAGTCGCCGGGGACGAGGTAGTTGCCGTCCGGGTCGCGGACGACGCTGGCCTTCGCCGCGGTGTGGTCGCCGACGTTGATCTCGGGGATGCGCCACGCGGTGCGAACGTCGGCGGGAACCGTCGCCTCGGGGTAGTAGCCCTGTCGCTTCAGCCCGCCGCGGAAGGTGGTGAACGCCTCGGCGTCGGCGGGCGCTCTGTCCGCCGCACCCGGCCCGGTCGGCGCCTCCGGTCCGCGGTGAGGGAGCAGCTGACGGGCGTCGGCGAGTCGGCCGGCACAACCGGCGAGTCCGAGGCTCCCGCCGAGCGCCGCCGCGCGGAGGAACGACCGTCTGCTGTGGGGACCGCTCATCTCCTCGGGGATGCACGTTGACGGGTAATAGAGGTTGTGTCACCACCGTCGAGCGCGGCGCTCACGCGCCGAGCAGCAGCGTCGCGTAGCAGACCGCGCCGACGACGAACGACGGGAAGGCGCTCTGTCGCTCCGCCGGGATCTCCTCTTTGGTGACGTTGAGGACGATCCCGCCCGCGAGGAACGCCTCGAGGACGGCCAGCGACGGTTCGGCGAGGGCGAACAGCTGTGCCACACCCCACCCGCAGAGGACGGCGAGTGCGAGTATCCACCGGCCGCGTCGGTGGTAGGCGTCCGCGTGGTGGCGGCGGAACCCCGCGTCGACGACGAAGAAGTGCAGCGCCATCGCCACCGCGAAGACGGCGACGCTTCGGAGTCCGTCGTCGATGCGGTGGACGAGCAGATAGCCGACGAGACCGCTGTAGACGCTGAACGTCCCGACGTGGAGCTGGAAGACGCCGCTCGTCTCGGTGTTCGTTCCATCGCCGTCGTCACCGGACGACCGCTGTGCGAGGTTCTCGAGTCCGTAGAAGACGACGAAGCCGGCGAGTGCGACGAGGTAGGCGTGGTGGTCGAGAAACGACTCGACGGGACCGACGTCGGCGAGCGTCCGTTGGCCCGCTCGGAGTGCGGGGAGGAGGTGGACGAAGACGTACGCGGCGGAGACGCCACCGGCGAACGAGAGCCACTGTCGGGTCGAGACCAACGCTGTCGGTCGGAGCAAGGGGACGAACAGGTGGACGAGTGCGAGTCCGACGGCGAAGTACAGCGGAGCCGACTCCATACCGAGTACTGCCGCGAGTGCGGGCAAATGAGTGGCGGCCGACGAATCGAACGGTCGTCGCCGTCGACCGGGCGTACGTGACGAATTCACATCCACAGCGGCGTCTTCGGTCGTATCTGCTTCGACGGGTTTAAGTTCGAGATGACCGTGCGTCGAAACGAGACAGGCATCGCCTGTTTCACTGACCCGTAGGAGCACTCCTGCGTACTACGGAGGTGAATAATGGCAGACGACACAATAGTACAAGCAGTCTCTCGCGCACTCGACGAGGCACCCGAGCGGAACTTCCGCGAAACGGTCGACCTCGCCGTCAACCTGCGCGACCTCGACCTTAACGACCCGTCGAAGCGTATCGACGAGGGCGTGGTTCTCCCCGCCGGCACCGGCCAGGACACCCAGATCGTGGTGTTCGCGACCGGTGAAACCGCGCTCCGAGCAGAAGACGTCGCCGACAAAGTTCTCAGTCCCGACGAACTGGAAGAGCTCGGCGACGACACCGATGCTGCCAAGGACCTCGCCGACGAGACCGACTTCTTCGTCGCAGAGGCCAGCATGATGCAGAACATCGGTCGCTACCTCGGTACGGTGCTGGGTCCGCGCGGCAAGATGCCGACGCCGCTCCAGCCCGACGACGACGTGGTCGAAGTCGTGAACCGTATGAAGAACACCGTCCAGCTTCGCTCGCGGGACCGCCGCACGTTCCACACGCGCGTCGGTGCCCAAGACATGTCGGCCGACGAGATCGCCGACAACATCGACGTCATCATCCGACGTCTCGAAGCGAACCTCGAGAAGGGGCCCCTCAACATCGACTCCGTCTACGTGAAGACGACGATGGGTCCCTCCGTGGAGGTCGAAGCATGAGCGAGACCGAATCCGCTCGACGGACCGAGACGATCCCGCAGTGGAAACAGGACGAGGTCGACGAGCTCGTCGACTTCATCGAGAACTACTCCTCTGTCGGCATCGTCGGCGTCGCGGGCATCCCGAGCAAGCAGCTCCAGAACATGCGTCGCGGTCTGCACGGGCAGGCCGAGGTCCGCATGAGCCGGAACACGCTCGTGGTTCGCGCACTCGAGCAGGTCGACGAAGGCGTCGAAGACCTCACCGAGTTCGTCGCGGGCCAGATCGCGCTCATCGGCACGAACGACAACCCGTTCGGGCTGTACAAACAGCTCGAGGAGTCGAAGACCCCCGCCCCCATCAACGCGGGCGAGGTCGCGCCGAACGACATCGTCATCCCCGAGGGTGACACGGGCGTCGACCCGGGTCCCTTCGTGGGCGAACTCCAGCAGGTCGGCGCGAGCGCACGCATCATGGACGGTTCGATCCAGGTCACCGAGGACTCGACGGTGCTCAGCGAGGGCGAAGTCGTCAGCGAGGACCTGGCGAACGTCCTGAGCGAACTCGGTATCGAGCCGAAGGAGGTCGGTCTCGACCTCAAGAGCGTGTACTCCGAGGGCGTGCTCTTCGCACCCGAAGAGCTCGCCATCGACGTCGACGAGTACCGCGCGGACATCCAGTCGGCCGTCTCGGCGGCGACCAACCTCTCGGTCAACGCCGTCTACCCGACGACGCAGACCGCGCCCACGCTCCTCTCGAAGGCCGCCGGCGAGGCCAAAGCACTCGGCCTCCACGCCGCCATCGAGAACGAAGAGCTCATGCCGGATCTCGTCGCCCGCGCCGACGCGCAGCTCCGCGCGCTCGCCGCACAGATCGACGACGAGGAGGCACTCCCGGAGGAACTGCGCGGCGCAGCGGCGCCCGCCGAATCCGCCGAGGAGGAAGACGCACAGGCTGACGAAGAAGAAGACGCAGAAGCCGACACCGAGGACGCTGCCGACGACGACGACGAAGACGACGACGAAGGCGACGGTCTCGGCATGATGTTCGGCTAACGACAAGGAACTTAGGACAATGGAATACGTTTACGCAGCTCTCATCCTGAACGAGACGGACGAAGAGATCAACGAAGACAACATCACGGCGGTCCTCGAGGCCGCTGGTGTCGACGTCGAAGAATCCCGCGTCAAGGCGCTCGTCGCCGCGCTGGAGGACGTCGACATCGAGGAAGCGATCGATACGGCCGCTGCCGCACCGGCAGCAGCCCCCGCCGGCGGCGCCGCCGGCGGCGACGAGGAGTCCGAGGAGATCGACACCACGGACGAGGAAGAAGAGGCCGCAGAGGAAGACGAGGACGACGACGAGGACGAATCCTCGGGCGAAGGCCTCGGCGAGCTGTTCGGTTAAACCGGACCGCACGCCTCGCTGTCTCGACGCACGAATCCCGATTTTCTTTCGACGCCACGTCCGACAGCGACGGCGTCGTCGACGTGGACTGTCCCGCCTCCCCACCGAGCCGACGGTTTATCACCGATGAGGCGGCCACCTCGTCGCGATGGTCCTCCCAGGCGTCTCCGTCGCTGCCGACCCCGCGACGAGCCTCGCCGTCGTCGGCTTCGCAGTCGGTGGCGTCGCGCTCGGGACGCTGAGCGGGTTGGTGCCGGGGCTCCACGCCAACAACTTCGCGCTCCTCTTGGCCGCCGTCGCATCCTCCGTCCCTGGACCCCCGCGTCTCGTCCGTGTAGCGATGCTGGCCGCGGGCGTCGTCCACACTTTCCTCGACGTCGTCCCGGCGCTCGCACTCGGCGTCCCCGACGCAGCGATGGCGGCGACGGCACTCCCCGGTCACCGTCTCGTCGTCGCCGGGCGCGGACGCGAGGCGCTTCGCCTCTCCGCGCTCGGGAGCGGCGCGGCCGTCCTGTTCGCGATACCGCTCGCTCTCCCGGTGACCGCCGCGATGACGGCGGCCTACCCCGTCGTCCGCGCGCACCTTCCGCTGGTGCTCGCGGCCGTCGTGGGGTTTCTCCTCGTGACCGAACCGACTCACCGGGCCGCAGTCGCGGTGCAGTCGCCTTCGCCGCCAGCGCCCTGCTCGGCGCGCTGACGCTGGATATCTCGCCCGCCGCGCCGCTGGACGCAGGGGGGATGCTCGCACCGCTTTTCACCGGACTGTTCGGCGCGCCGGTGCTCCTCGACGCGATGGACGGTGCGGGCGTCCCGCCGCAGGCCGACGCGCGGGTGACGCTGAAGCGACGGACGCTCGGATCGACCGCGTTCGCCGGCGCTGCGGCGGGGGCAATCGTCGGCTACCTGCCGGGCGTCTCCGCCGCCATCGCCTCGGTGCTCGCACTGCCCGCCGTCCCGGGCGACGACGACGCGCGCGGCTTTCTCGTGGCGACGAGCGGTGCCAACACGGCCAACACCGTCTTCGCGCTGTTCGCGCTGGTCGCGCTCGGGACGCCCCGGACGGGCGTGATGGTCGCGCTCGACGGACTCGACGGGTCGCCGTCGCTGCCGCTGTCGCTTTCGGTCGTCGCCGTCGCCGCGACCGCCGGGTTCGCGCTCGTCCTCCTCGTCGGCGACCGCTATCTCCGAGCGGTCGGTCGGACGGACTACCGACTGCTCTCGGTGTCCGTCCTCGGTCTGCTCGTCGTCGTCTCGTGGCTGTTCGCCGGCGCCGTCGGCGTCGCGGTGTTCGCTGTGTCGACGCTCGTCGGACTCGTCCCGCCGCGACTCGGCACGCGTCGAGTGCATCTGATGGGGGTGCTCGTCGGGCCGCTGGCGCTTGGCCTCTGAGACTGCGCGGGGAAAGACAATCATTAAAAGTCGTCACCCGGTTTGTAGGGGTATGAGCCAGTCGCAGCAACAGGAGCGTCAGTGTGTCTCCTGTGGCATCAACATCGCCGGGATGAGCGCTGCCCGCTTCAAGTGCCCGGACTGTGGGCAGGTCATCTTCCGATGTGCGAAGTGCCGCAAACAGAGCAACCTCTACGAGTGCCCCGACTGTGGGTTCATGGGTCCGTAATCATGGGAAAGGTAGCAGCCAAGATGAAAGTCATGCCGCAGAGCCCCGAGATCGACCTCGACGCGCTCCAGGAGCGTCTCGAGGAGGCCCTCCCCGAGGGCGGAAAGATCAGCCGCGTCGACCGCGAGGACGTCGCCTTCGGTCTCATCGCGCTGTTCCCGACGGTCATCGTCCCCGACGGTGCCGGTGGAACGGAAGCGATCGAGGAGGCGTTCGCCGGCGTCGAGGGCGTTGAGTCCGTCAGCGTCGACGAAGTCGGTCGTATCTGACGGCCTCTTTCTGAGCCACCGGACGGCGTCGCCGTCCGTGTCTTCTCATCCAACCCTGACCGCTCGGGTCGTCTCGCCGTGACGACGCGTAGCTATAGTAGCGAGTGCAACTGTCTACACACCCGACCGCACGACAGCGGCCGGTCGGGTGTGTGATGACGTGCACTCGCTACTATACAGCGCTCGCTCTCGGCACGACCGACGAGTTCGCCGCGGACGGCGAGCCGACTCTCTCGGTCGTCGGCCGGTGGTCACTCGAAGAAACTCGTCGGTACACTCAGAAGCGTACCGACGGCAAGTCGTCCAGAAGAGTCGCTAGCGACGCTCACCCGTGGTCGTCACGCCGACGTTCGACCGTCGCGTCCGCGTAGCATCGCTCTGGACGCTCTCGAGGTAGTGAAGCGCCTCTTGCAGGTACGCCTGCTGGTGTGGATCGAGTTCGTGGTACTCGTCGGTGCCGATGGCGTGTTCTAGGTTCTTCATCGCCGTTGCCAGACTGTCCCCGATGGTTTGGTTCTCCATCTCGAATCAATCGAGTCCACACTCCTTGATAAAATCGAGCTAACCGGGGGGTAAGCGGGGTCGATATGCTCTAAATAGTAACTGTTCTGCAGTGTGATAAATAATCGGACCACGCGCCGTCAGCACAACTGACTCGCCGAACCGACTGCGAGTAGCGCGACCCGCCGTCCAGGCGTGACGCGGGCAGTCCACCTCGGTGGAAGTCAAGAGACATCTACACGGCTCCCCCTCTTCGAACCGTAGGATGATCAAAAGTACTATAGTTTGGTTGACGTACGTTCATCTATGTACCAGACCCCGGCCGCCACGTACGGGTCCGTTCCAGTCGTCGTGACGTTCTGGCTCTACGTCGGTCTCGCGCTCTCCGTCGCCCTCCTCGCGAGCGAGCTGGGAGCGTCCGGAGGGGCGTCGTTCGCCGTCTTCCTCCTCGCGGCGATCGGTCTGCTAAAGCTGTTCCTCCCGCTGTTTCGACGGTTGCTGCCGACCGCACGGCACGAGCGGTAACGCGGTGAGCGCGGTGTCGGCTACTCCAGCGCCGCGTCGAACGCGTGCTGGAGGTCCGCCTTCATGTCGTCGACGTGTTCGACGCCGACGCTGACACGGACGAGTCCGTCGGTGAGACCCGCCGCGAGACGTTCCTCGCGCGGGATGGCCGCGTGGGTCATCGCCGCGGGCTGTTCGATGAGGCTCTCGACGCCGCCGAGCGACTCGGCGAGGGTGAACACGTCCGTCTCGCTGACGACGGTGCTGGCCTCGTCGAGACTGCCGTCGAGTTCGAACGAGAGCATCCCGCCGAAGTCGTCCATCTGCTCGCTCGCCAGTTCGTGTTGTGGGTGGCTCTCCAGTCCGGGGTAGAACACTTCCTCGACCGCCTCGTGGTCGTCTAGCCACTCGGCGAGCGCGCGGGCGTTGTCGCAGTGGCGGTCCATCCGCACTGGGAGCGTCTTCGTCCCGCGGAGGACGAGGAAGCAGTCGAACGGACCGGGCGTCGCGCCGACGGAGTTCTGATAGAAGCCGATCTCCTCGTCCAACTCCTCGTCGTCGACGACGAGCGCGCCGCCGACGACGTCGGAGTGGCCGCCGAGGTACTTCGTCAGCGAGTGACAGACGACGTCCGCACCGTGTTCGAGCGGTCGCTGGAGGTAGGGCGTCGCGAAGGTGTTGTCGACCGCACAGAGGGCGTCGTACTCGTGGGCGAGGTCGGCGAGCGCGTCGACGTCGTTGATATTCATCAGCGGGTTCGTCGGCGTCTCCACCCAGACGAGTTCCGTGTTCGACCCCATCGCGTTCTCGACGGCGTCGTGGTCGGTCGTGTCGACGAAGTCGAACTCGAGGTCGAACTTCTCGTAGACCTGCGTGAAGATACGGTGGGTACCGCCGTAGACGTCGTCGCCGGCGACGACGTGGTCGCCCGCCTCCAGCAGGTTGAGCACGGTGTTGATCGCCCCCATCCCGGAGGAGAAACAGCGGCCGAACGCGCCGCCCTCCAGCGCCGCGAGGTTCTCCTCCAGAGCCGTCCGCGTCGGGTTCCCCGTCCGCGAGTACTCGTAGCCGCGATGTTCACCGGGACCGTCCTGTTTGTACGTGGAGTTGGCGAAGATGGGCGTCATGAGTGCGCCCGTCTCCTCGTCGGGTTCCTGTCCGGCGTGGATGGCGCGCGTCTCGATGCGCTCGTCGTCGGTCATACCGACGCCATCGCCTGCAGGCGTCTAAAGACTGGCTACATACTCGCTCGAGCGGGAGTGTCGACTCGCCACACCGTGTGAACGACTCCCGCCCTCGGACGGAGAACGTACCTTTTATAATCGAAAGCGCAGTAATCGAACTCACGACTATGCCGAGTTCCAACGGTCCCATGAACGGTACGCGAGGAAAGCTCTCGAACAAGCCGCGCGACCGCGGTACGTCGCCGCCGCAGCGCGCGATCCAGGAGTACGACGTCGGTCAGAAGGTCCACCTCCGACTCGACCCGAGCGTCCGCAAGGGCCGCTTCCACCCCCGCTTCAACGGTCACACCGGTGAAGTGCTCGGGAAACAGGGCCGCGCGTTCAAGGTCCAGATCAACGACGGCGGCAAAGACAAGACGATCGTCGTCCGCCCCGCCCACCTGCGCGCCCAGAAGTAGATGACCATCTTCAAAGAGAAGCTCGACGAGGAGCACCTCACCATCTCGGAGGTGAAAGAACTCCTCCAGGACGTCGAAGCCGAGCGTGCGGCCGACCCGGACCGCGAACTGCGATACGAGTTGGCCCGCGCCATCGAGCACGTCAACCGGTTCACCGTGCTCGACCCGGAGGACTCCCGTGCACTCGTCGCCGAACTCGAGGAACTCGAGAAGGTCGACGAGGCGACCGCCTACAAGATCGCCGATCTGCTCCCGCGGGACCGCGACGAACTCCGCGCAGTGTTCGCCAAACAGCGCTACGCGCTCGACGGCGACGAACTCGACGAGATACTCAACGTCATCGCGAAGTACGTCTGAGCGACTCGCAGTCGCACCCCACGACACTCCTCGTGAGACTCGATCGCGACGGGCCGCCGACGGTCACTCGACCGTCGGCTGGCGACGCCACTACTGCGTCGTCCCACTGTTTAAATAGACAGTGGACGTAACCGTCGTCTATGACTGATTCCGAGAGCGGTGAGGCCGAGAACGACGCGCGATACGCCGTCGTCCTCGACTATCTCGCACACGGTCGCCCGGACGACGATCGACCGCAGTACAAGAAGCAGCCGCTCGCGTACGCCCTCGGAGAGGAGAACTTCCGTCTCTTCGAACTGACGCTCGCGGAGGACGCCGACGTCGGCATCGGCGACCGCATCGTCGTCGAGCCGAGCGCGGACCGCCAGTCGGTCGACTCTGCACGCGAAGTCGAGTACGATGACCTCTCGAACGCCGCCCACTCGGAGCTGGAGTACGTCGTCGCCGACATGGTCGAGGACGACGAGCGGCGGTTCGTCGACTTCTACAACGACGCCCAACCGATCACCCTCCGTCTCCACCAGCTGAACCTCCTGCCCGGAATCGGGAAGAAGCTCCGGAACAACATCCTCGACGAGCGCAAGCGAAAGCCGTTCGAGAGCTTCGAAGAACTCGAAGAGCGGGTATCGGGGCTCCACAGTCCGAGAGAGGTGCTCGTCGAACGGATCATCGAAGAGCTGCGCGACGACGACCTGAAGTACAAGACGTTCGTCCGCCGCGAACAGAACCAACAGTAGCTCTGCACGGGGGGTGTCTCGTCCGGCTCGTTCTCGCCGCCAGCCCCACCGACGTGCAAGCGGGAGGTTTACAGCCGTCGGTCGTCAAATCTCCCGCAATGACCGAGCAGGACGGCGTCTCCGACGGACTCTACGGCGAGCGGACGCTCCGAAACCCCGACGCGCTCATCCGGCGTGCGGGACTCCGCGGCGACCCCGACCAGGACCAACACTTCCTCGTCGACGACCGAGTGCTCGACCGCGTACCCAGCTATCTTCCCGACGACACGGACACGTCGCACGTCCTCGAAGTCGGACCGGGAACGGGTGCGCTCACCGACCGACTGCTCGCCGTCGCCGACCGCGTCACCGTCGTCGAACGCGACGTGCGCCTCGCCGACTTCCTCCGTCGAGAGTTCGCCGACGAGATCGACGCCGGACGGTTGACCGTCCTCGAGGGTGACGCTCTGGAGGTCGACCTCCCCGAGTTCACCGCCTGCGTCGCCAACCTCCCGTACGGCATCTCCAGCGAGATAACGTTCCGACTGCTCCCCGAGGGGAAACCGCTCGTGTTGATGTTCCAGAAGGAGTTCGCAGAGCGGATGGCGGCCGACCCGGCGACCGACGCCTACGGCCGCCTCTCGGTGAGCGCACAGCACTACGCCGACGTCGAGGTCGTCGAGCCCGTGCCGCCGACGGCGTTCTCCCCGCCACCGGCCGTCGACAGCGCCGTCGTCCGGACGACACCACGCGACCCCGACTACGAGGTCGACGATCCCGCGTTCTTCCTCGACTTCGTGAAGGCACTGTTCACCCAGCGACGGAAGACCATCCGCAACGGCATCCGCAACACCACGCACATCACGGGAATCGAGAACCCCGAAGCCGTCGTCGACGCCGTCGAGGCGTACGACGAGGTGCTCCTCCGGAAGCGCGCCGGCAAACTCGCGCCCGCACAGTTCGCGGAGCTCGCCGCCGTCGCTGCCGACGTCGAGCGGCGTGAGAGCGATGCCTGAGACGCCGAACCCGCTACCGATCTCGAACGGCTCGGCGAACAGTTCGGCGAACGGTTCGGCGAACGGCTCGGCGACCGACGCGGCCAACGAGACGATCAACGAGACCGTCAGCCAGCTTCCGGCTCCGCTCGACGCTCTCGGACAGGGTATCTTTCCCGCAGGCACGGCGCTCGTCGTCCAGATCGCCGTCACCGTCGTCGTGATCGTCGCAGTCTTCGGTATCCGCTACTACGAGAACAAGTGGGTCAACTCGATGGAGTCGGACTCCATCAGACGCGTCCTTGCCTCGGGCGGCGTCGCCCTCGCCACCGCGGTCGGCGTCCTCCTCCTCGTCGACGTCTGGGCGCTCGGCGGCGCGCTCGTCAGCGCGTTCGGCAACCTCAACGAGGGGGACCGCCCCGGAAAGATTCTCATGTCGGGCGTCATCCTCGGGATCTCCTACACGCTCACCAACTTCGTCGGGCGCGTCATCCAGGTCGTCGCCGGGACGGGCGACGCCATCAGTCGGCACCAGCGCGAGGTCGTCTTCCGCCTCACACAGCTGTCGCTGTACGCGACCGCCGTCTTCCTCGTTATCAGCCTCTTCACCGAAGACCTCGGAAACCTCCTCGTCGGGGCCGGATTCGTCGGTATCATCGTCGGGATGGCGGCGAGACAGACGCTCGGGGCGGTGCTCGCGGGGTTCGTGCTGATGTTCTCCCGGCCGTTCGAGATCGGCGACTGGATCGTCGTCGGCGACAACGAGGGGACCGTGACCGACATCACCATCGTCAACACGCGACTCCAGACGTTCGACGGCGAGTACGTCATCCTCCCGAACGACGAAGTGAGCAACGAGGCCATCACCAACCGTACCCGACGGGGTCGCCTCCGAATCGAAGTCGAGGTGGGCGTCGACTACGACGCCGACCCCGAGTACGCCTCCGACGTCGTCTTGGAGGCCGTCGAGGACCTCGACGAGGTACTCGACGTGCCGGGGCCGCAGGTCGTCCTGAAGGAGTTCGCCTCCTCGTCGGTCGTCCTCGGGGCTCGGTTCTGGATCGACAACCCGAGCGCCCGCCGAATGTGGCGCGCCCGAACGGCCGCGGTCGCCGCGATAAAGGAGGCGCTCGAACGCGAGGAGATCGCCATCCCGTACCCACAGCGCGCACTGTCGACGCGCGACGGCGAGGGCGACGTACCGTTGTCGGAGTCCGATCGGAGCGCCGAAGCGACGACTGACGGAGGTAAGCGATGACGCCGGACGACGGAGAACCGGCGGAACGGTCGAGCGCGGACGGACTCGCCGAACGCCGGGGGATGAACGTCGAGGTGTATCAACCGGCCGAGGACTCTGGGCTGTTGGCGCAGGCGGCCGTCGAACGCTCCGTCTCCGGCACCGTCCTCGAGGTCGGCACCGGGTCGGGATGGGTCGCTCAGCAGGTCGACGAGAACACCGATGCGCGCGTCGTCGGCAGCGACCTCAACCCCCACGCCTGCCGACAGGCCCGCGAGCGCGGCGTCGAGGTCGTCCGCGCGAACCTGCTCGCACCGTTCCGCGACGGCGCGCTCGACGCCGTGCTGTTCAACCCGCCGTATCTCCCGACCGACCCGGACAACGAATGGGACGACTGGATGGAGCACGCGCTCTCCGGCGGCGAGTCGGGCCGCGAACTCATCGACCCGTTCCTCGACGACGTGGGCCGAGTGCTCGCCCCCGACGGCGTCGTCCTTCTGCTCGTGAGTAGTCTCACCGGTTACGACGCGGTGGTGGAACGCGCCGAAGCGAACGGGTTCACCGTCGAGACCGCCGTCCAAGAGTCGTACCCGTTCGAGACACTCACGGTACTCGCACTCACTGAATGAGTGAGGGTTATTTTCTTCATTAGCAAATATTAAGCCTCGGCATTTCTTAGCCGGGAGTGATGAGTGAACTCGTAGCGACGACACCCGGTCTGTTCCCGCTCCCCGATTGGGCGAAAGACCGGCTGTCCGACCTGAAAGGCCACCAGAAGGGCGATCTGATCTCCGGCGACGAGAGCGACGACATCGTCGCGACGTACGACGAGGCGCGCGAGGAGGTCGTCGCCGACCAGCTCGACGCCGGCCTCGACCGCGTCGTCGAGGGACAGCTCCGCTGGGACGACAACCTCGCCCACCCGCTGACCGTCCACGACAACGTCGAGACGGGCGGTATCGTCCGCTACTACGACAACAACAACTTCTATCGCGACCCGCAGGTCACGGGTGATCTGACGTTCTCCGGCGACGTCGCATCCGAACTGGAGACGGCGACCGAGGTCGTCGACAGTGAGGCTCCTCTCCAGGCCGTCCTCCCCGGTCCCTACTCGCTCGCGGACCTCGCGACCGACGAGTACTACGGCGACGAGACTGAGTTCCTCGACGCCGTCGGCGACTTCCTCGCCGGCGAAGTCGAGGCGTTCCCCGCCCACGAGACGCTGTTCCTCAACGAACCGTCGCTCGTCGAGAACGCGCCCGGTGAGGACGTCGACGAACTCGCGAGCGAGGTCATCGACCGCGTCGCCGACGCGACCGACGCGGACGTCGTCGTCAACAGCTACTGGGGCGCACTGGACGAGAAAGTCTACGCGCACCTGATGGACGCCGACGTCGACGCCATCGGCTTCGACTTCGTCGCCGGCGACCGCGAACAGACGATCTACAACATCAACGAGTACGGGACGAAATCGGACGTCGCACTCGGCCTCGTCGACGGCCAGAACACGCTCGTCGAGTCGCCGGAGACGGTCCGCGAGCGCGTCGACTGGGTGCAAGAGCAGGTCGCCGCACAGGAGTTCGACACCGTCTACGTCACGTCCAACACCGAGCTGTTCTACCTGCCGGTGAACAAGTATCAGGAGAAGCTGGCCGTCCTGGCCGAGGCAGCGAGCCTCAACGAGGTGAAAGCATGAGCCGCAACCCAGAGAAGAACCGCGAGCAGTTCCGCCCGGAGCACCACGAGACCGACCACTTCCTGCTGACGACCGTCGTCGGCAGCTACCCCAAGCCGAAGTGGCTGAACCGCGCGAAGGAGCTCTCCGAAGACGAGGAGTCGAAGTTCACCGCCGACCACCTCCACGAGGCCTACGACGACGCCTGTGAGGTCATCACCCACGAACACGAACGCGCCGGCCTCGACACCGTCGTCGACGGCGAGATGCGCAGAAACGAGATGGTCGAGTTCTTCGCCCACCGCATCGACGGCTACGAGTTCAACGGTCCGGTGAAGGTCTGGGGTCACAACTACTTCAACAAGCCCTCGGTCGCAGACGAAGTCGAGTACGACGAACCGTGGCTGGTCGACGAGTTCGAGTTCACGACGAACGTCGCCGAGAAACCCGTCAAGGTGCCCATCACGGGGCCATACACCCTCGCGAACTGGTCGTTCAACGAGGCCTACGAGACCGAGGAGGAACTCGCCTACGATCTGGCGGACCTCGTCAACGAGGAGGTCGAGAAACTCGTCGAAGCGGGCGCCCGCTACATCCAGATCGACGAACCCGCCCTGGCGACGACGCCGGACGACCACGCCATCGTCGGCGAGTGTCTCGAACGCATCGTCGACGACATCCCCGAAGAGATTCGCATCGGTCTCCACGTCTGTTACGGCGACTACTCGCGTATCTACCCCGAACTCAACGACTACCCTATCGACGAGTTCGACGTCGAACTCTGCAACGGCGACTACGAACAGATCGACGTCTTCACCGAACCGGAGTTCGAGCCCGACCTCGCACTCGGCGTCGTCGACGCCCACACCGCCGAAGTCGAACCGGTCGAGGAGATCAAGGAGAACATCAAACAGGGGCTCAAAGTGGTGCCGCCGGAGAAGCTCACCATCAGCCCGGACTGCGGGCTGAAGCTCCTCCCGCGCGACATCGCCTACGGCAAGATGGAGAACATGGTGAAAGCCGCCCGCGAAGTCGAGCAGGAACTCGACGCGGGCGAGATCACGGTCGAGAAGCCGACGCCGAACGCGGACTGAACGTTCGCCTTCTCCCGCCCGGAGCTTTTTCTCCGGAGCGACGCAAGGCCGAACGCATCCATGAGCGACACGCTGGTCGACCGACTCGACGGCATCGTCCACGAAGAGACACAGGTCCACGACGACGGCGTCGACCTGACGGTCGCCGAGATACGCTCCGTCGACGAACCGGGACGCGTCGACTTCGGCGGCGGCGAACTGACGGCGGCCGAGTCGTCGCCGGTCGAGACGGAGAAGCGTGACCCCGACGACGACTACGGCTGGTGGAACCTCGACGAGGGGCA
Organism: Halogranum amylolyticum; assembly: GCF_900110465.1. Taxonomy (GTDB): domain Archaea; phylum Halobacteriota; class Halobacteria; order Halobacteriales; family Haloferacaceae; genus Halogranum; species Halogranum amylolyticum. Next base: position 254,621 of record NZ_FODV01000004.1, on the reverse strand, counting down.
GTACCTCCTCGTCTACAACGAGACGCTGACCGGGGCGGGAACCGCCGTCCTCCAGACCCGAACGGAGTTGCGTGATCGCGGGGCGTTCCACCCGACGCTGTTCACCGAGTCGCTCGGACGGATGCCGCTGTCGGTACCGACCGGCGGGATCCGACTCAAAGAGAACGCCCGCGTCTCGACGCTGCTCCCGTCGCCGTAGCAGCGTCGAAGCGTCGGTTCAGTTCATGGGCTACTCGCCTGCACCGACAGCGTCATCAGCACGTCCGACCATCAGGGTGGTCTCGCCGTCGAGGACCGACTCGACGTCGTAGAACGCCGTTCCGGGGGTGGAGTTCGGCCACCTCGTCCCGGTGGTCGCGGTTCGCAGAGAGAAAGTCGTCCACGTTCCGACTCGCACGTCCCGACGGCATGGCTCTTCTTCCCGTACGTCACACGTCGACACGTGACGTGGACGTTCACCGACGCCACACGGCGCGTCTCAGTGCTCCGGCATCTGTCCCATCGACTCGCCCGCCACAGTCGCTCGGTCGGTTCCAACCTCGACGACGCCGACGGCGAGCAGAACGCCGCCGACGAGACCGAACAGGAAGACGCGAACCGCCGGAGAGAGCGCACTCAGAACCGCGCTCCCGGCGAATGCGCCGCCGACGAACGCCGCCTGAACCGCGCCGACGGCCAGCAGCGCTCGTCTGCGCGTCTCGGCGGCGTACAGGCCGCCGACGGCACACGTCTCCGCGGTCGCGTGCCCGGCGACGACCACCGCGCCGACGAGTCCGAACGCGAGGTCGGCCGTCGCCGCCGTCGCGAGCAACGCCCCCTCCAGACAGCGATGCAGGAGCACCGCGCCGAACGTCGCGTCGGCACACCCGCCGAGACGCCGTCCGTGAGCGACGTCGACGGCGATCGCCATGCCGACGACGGCGGCGACGACCGCGACGACTAGCCGCTCGGTGAGCGCCACCACGACGGCGCTCCCCCCGAGGACGACGAGCAACGCGCCGACGGCGCGAACGAGCGTCTCGCGGCCGCTGGTCGACACGTACCGAGCGACGGCGACGCCGCCGAGGAGACTCAGTCCGACCGCGAGCGCGACGACGGCCCCGACCGACAGCGTCCCGTCGGCGACGGTCGCGGGTTCGTCGTGCGCCGCGACTGTACCGACGAGGAGCGTTGACGCCAGTGCGGCGGTCGACACCGCTCGTCGCACTGCGGTCGAGACCACCCGCTCTGCGACAGTCGGTCGGTCGCGACGGTCGGACAGTCGTCGGTTCATCTCGTCGCTCCTCACCTCACCGCCACGGGTTCGACACCAGTTCGGCGGCGACGTCCTTGCCGACGACGACGGCGCAGTCGGTTCGTGGTTCGGCGATACAGCAGAGCACGTAACCCGAGTCGAGATGCCGCCGTTTGAGCGCCCGTGGCGGGCGACGGTGGACGACCTCGCCCGACTCGACCCGGCCGGCACAGGTGGCGCACGCGCCGGTCCGACAGCCGAACGGGACGGCGACGTCGGCGCGCTCGGCGGCCTCCAGTATCGACTGGTCGGCGGTTGCCGCTACTACCGTCTCCTCGCCGTCGCGCCACCGGAGGCGTACGTCCATTACTGCCAGACGTCGCTCGTACAGTCGCCGTCGGGCCAGCGAATCTCGTGGGCGCGGGCCGGGCCGTTCGGCAGGTCGCCGAAGTCGACCATGAACTCCGGGTCGAGCGTCATCGTCCCCTTCCGCGGGTTCACGTCGGCCTTCAGCATCACCGACCCCTGCTCGCCCTCCTCGGGGTAGAACTGGTTGTCCCACGAGGAGAAAAGCGACGTCGTCCAGTAGAGGCGCGTCCCGTCCAGCGAGAGTTGGATCATCTGCGGGCCGCCGAACACCTCGCGTTCGCCGTCGATCGGGGTGCGTGGACCGAACAGCCCACCTGCCCACACCCGGTCGGCGAGTCGCGGGTTCGCCGGGTCCGAGACGTCGTACATCCGCACGTCGCCGTGGAGCCAGTTCGAGAAGAACAGATACCGGTCGTCCATCGAGACGAGGAGGTCGGTGACGAGACCCGGAACGGGCATGTCCCAGTCGTCGTGCTCGCGTGGTTCGACGTCGATCACTTTGTCCGCGGCCCACTGTTCTCCGTCTCTGTGAACGTGGAACACGTTCGAGGAGAGGGCGGCACCGACGTAGGCGTGCGCCGCCTCGGGACTGTGGAGGAACCGCACTTCGAGCGGGATCTGTCCCTCCTCGCCGAGGTCGATCGTCTGAGTCACCTCGTGGTTCTCCCAGTCCCAGACGTTGAGGCGACGGCCGTAGTTACCCTTCTCGACGTCTTCGAGGTCGAACCCGGGTAAGAAGGTCTTCGGAGCGGCCCACTCCGAGGAGATCATCACGTTGTGCCGGGGCTGATACCAGTAGTCGTAGTTCATCTGTATCTCGCCCGGCGGGTCCCACCGGCCGACGACGTCGAAGTCGTGGTCGAGTTCGAGGAAGCCGCCCGGCAGGTCGCCGTCGGCGTTCCCGAGCATGCTGACGATGATCTTCCCCTCGGGGACGCAGTGGACCGTGTGCGGCGTAGAGAGATCGTGTTCGAACACCTCCTCCGGCTCGATCACCTTCACGATCTCGGGGTTTCGGCGGTCCTTCGTGTCGACGACGTGGAGACGTGACGACCGGACGCCCGGGACCAGCAGGTAGCGCCGTTCGAGTCCCTCCACGTGACACGACGACGAACAGGCGTTCCAGCCGAAGTGGTGCAGTTCGTCGCCGCGGTTCGGCATCTCCAGTCGGTCGACGATCTCACAGGACGTCTCCGAGTCGGGGTTCACGTCGACGACGGAGACGAAGTCCGGTGCGTCCACGTCGGTGCCGACGTAGAGACTCATCACGTAGGCGAGTTCTTCGGGCTCCGACTCCTCGATGGCGGCCTGCGGAGTCGCGTAGCCGGGTCCCTCAGCGTCGTGGTGCTCGTGGTGACCGTGCTCCACCGACGTATGTGGTGAGTCAGCGTCACTCATGCTAGAGAGGACGCGGGCGAACGGCATCGCTCTTTGTTCGCTCGGAACAGAACGTTCACCCGAAGCGGGAACTCACCCGAAGTGGAAACGTTCACCGACCGAATCGAACGCTCAGACCGCCGCTCGACTCAGTTCGACGCCCCCGTGGAGAGTTCTCGCCGGCACGTGCCGGCGAACGGGCTGTGCTCGTCGGCCGTCGACCGCGACCTCGGCGACCTGCATCGTCGCCTCTAGTTCGTCGCCGGGACCGAGATCGAGTCTGTCGACGGCGGCAGCCGTCAGGAGCGTCGTGAACAGCTCTCCGTCCGGTCCCTCGAGGACGACGTGGACGACGCTGCCGGTGTGGACGACCGACCGGACGATACTTCTCAGCCTGTTGTGCGACTCTGTCGACATTTGTAGAGAGTAACGCTTCGGACGAAAATAAGCTTTCTCGCGCTGACGCTTCGCTCCCGAGCGGAAAGAAAACCGAGAAGTCGAGTCGGAGCCGCGTTAGTGTTCTTCGTCTTCGTAGACCCAGACGGCCTCCGTCTGGTCCCAGTCGACGAGTTCCTCGTCGTCGAAGAACAGTTCGATCTCGCGTTCGTTCGCGCCCTCGTCCTCGTGGTCCGACCCGTGGATGACGTTCTGTCCGAGGTCGAGTCCGAGGTCACCGCGGATGGTGCCGGGTGCGGACTCGGCGGGGTCCGTCTCGCCCATCATCTGACGGACCTGCCGGGTCGCGTCTGCGCCCTCCCAGACCATCGCGAAGACGGGACCGGACGTGATGAAGTCGACGAGACCGTCGAAGAACGGCTTTCCTTCGTGCTCACCGTAGTGTTCGTGGGCGAGCTCCTCGTCGATCTGCATGAACTTGCCGGCGACGAGCTTCAGGCCGCGGTCCTCGAAGCGAGAGACGATCTCGCCGATGAGGCCGCGCTGGACGCCGTCGGGCTTGACCATCACGAAGGTGCGTTCGTCGTGGTGGCTCATTCACGCGACCCCTGACGACCGCCTTCTTCGGTCCACTCGAGGTCGCGCGCTTCGCGACCGAGTTTGGTGTTCTTCTCGCACTTCGAGGAACAGAAGTGGATGACGGTACCGTTGGTACGGACGAACATCGTCCCCGTACCGGGTTCGATGTCCGCGCCGCAGTAGTCGCAGTCACGGTGCTGTGGCATGAGTTACTGCCCCCCGATGGAGTCGGCGTCGCGCTGGGTCTCGCGCAGCTGGAGGATGTCGCCCTCGCGCACGGGACCGAGCACGTTCCGTGTGATGATGCGGCCCTGGTTCGAGCCCTCGCGGATGCGGCACTTGACCTGCATGGCCTCGCCGTGCATCCCAGTCTTGCCAACGACCTCGATGACCTCGGCGGACGTCGAGTCGCTGGCGGTCTCTTCTGCGCTCATGGATGCTTACTGCAGGTCCTCGAGCTTGCCGGCGATATCCTCGACGTCGTCCGAGGCCTCGCCAGCGTCGACGATGGCCGCGGCGGCACTGCCGACTTCGAGACCGGACGCGTGTCCGATGTCGTCCTGGGTCTCGACGTAGATGAACGGGATGCCCTTCTCCTCACAGAGTTCGGGGAGGTGCATCACGATCTCTTCCGGCGAGACGTCCTCGGCGATGAAGACGAGGTCCGCGTTGCCGCGCTCGACGGCTTTCGTCGTCTCGTTCGTTCCTTTCTTTACACTACCTGTGTCTCGGGCGACCTCGAGCGCCTCGACGGCGCGTTCCTGAAGGTCGGCTGGGACTTCGAAATTGACGTAGACTGGCATGGTTGTTCACCTCTCCTGCTCGCGGGCTCGACTGCCTCGCCGACCCACCGAGAAACCTCAGCGGAAAGTGGTCGGTCCCTGACGGCGAGGAGTATCATCAACCCCGGGCAGGCTGTACACACGAGTTGTCTTCCACCCCATAAAAGCGCTTTCAAAGCCGCCACGGCGTGGCAGACCGCCGCACGGGGCCCGCGGGTCGCGCCGAAACACACCGATCTCCCGTCGTCCGTCGTCGCCACCGACTTTATCTCTCTGCCAATCGATGGCACGGATATGTCTGTGAGCTTCGACTACTCCGACCGCGTCGTCCTCGTCACCGGTGCCAGCGGCGCACTCGGTAGCGCCGTCGCGACGACTTTCCGCGACGCCGGTGCGACGGTCGCCGCCAGCGACGTCGTCGACCCGAGCGACGAGGATGCCCACTTGGAGACGGGCGAGGGAATCCAGTTCTACCAGGGCGACTTCACCGACGAGAGCGACGTCGAAGACGTCGTCGAGAGCGTCGTCGACGACCACGGCCGCCTCGACTGTCTCCTGAACATCGCGGGGACGTGGAGGGGCGGCTCACCCGTCGACGAGACGGACGTCGACGAGTTCGACCTGCTGTTCGACGTCAACCTCAAGACGATGTTCCTGGCGTCGAAACACGCCCTCCCGCATCTCCGGGAGACGGAGGGTGCGATCGTCTCGGTCTCCGCGCGCTCCTCGCTGGAGGGAGGGGAGGGTGACGGCCCGTATCGTGCCTCCAAGGCGGGCGTCCGCCTGCTGACGGAGACTGTCGCCGAGGAGAACACGGGGACCGTCCGCGCCAACGCGGTGATGCCGAGCGTCATCGACACGCCGATGAACCGCGAGATGATGGAGCCGAAAGACGAGTGGGTCGACCCCGAACGGATCGCGCGGGTGATGCTGTTCCTCTGTTCGGACGCCGCCGAGGTGACGAGCGGGGCCGCCGTCCCGGTGTACGGCGAGGCCTGACGCGCCGGACGCGGTCTGTCTTCCCGCGCGCCGTCGCGGCGAACACCACCGGACGCCGATCTGCGGCGTCCGAAGACGTACACTGACATACACAGTTGTCCATAAGTGAGTCCACTGCCAGATAGGAACTGGGCGTTCGCCCGGAGAACTCGCGATCGGGACGTTAATTCTCAACTCTCCCTGCGTGTAACTGAATCACAAGCCGTGAGGCTTATCCGGGGTATCGGCAAAGCAGTGAAACACACTCATGAGCGAACGTGAAACATGGGCCACGAGGGCAGGATTCATCCTCGCGGCCGTCGGCAGCGCCGTCGGACTCGGGAACATCTGGCAGTTCCCGTTCAAGACCGCACAGTTCGGAGGGTCGTCGTTCCTCCTCGTCTACCTCGTCGCCGTCCTCGGCATCGGACTTCCGGCGATCCTCGCGGAGTTCGTCATCGGTCGAAAGGCGAAACTCAACACCATCGACGCCTTCGAGGAACTCGGCTACCGCAACTGGCGGATCGTCGGCGTCCTCGGGTTGGCGACCGGCTTTTGGATTCTGTCGTACTACAGCGTCGTCGGCGGCTGGGTGCTCCGGTACATCGCCGGCAGCGTCACCGGCGCGTACTTCGCCGACCCGGCGGCGTACTTCGGACAGATCTCGATGGGCGTCGACGCGCTCGCGCTCCACGCGGTCTTCATGGCACTCGTGATCGGCATCGTCGCACTCGGCATCGAGGACGGTATCGAGAAGGCGACGAAGCTGATGGTGCCGAGCATCATCGTCATCCTGATCGCGCTCGCCGTCTGGGCGTTCACGCTGCCGGGGGCGAGCGAGGGGTACACCTACTTCCTGTCGCCGAACTTCGGTGCGCTCGCCGCCAACTTCGGCGAGATCGTCCCGTTCGCCGTCGGGCAGGCGTTCTTCTCGCTGTCGCTCGGGATGGGTGCGATGATCACTTACGCCTCCTACATCGACGGCGACGAGAGCCTGTTCGGCGACAGCCTCACCATCGTCGTCCTCAACACGTTCGTCGGCGTCCTCGCCGGACTCGTCGTCCTGCCGCTGCTGTTCGCACAGGGGATCGACCCCAACACGAGCGGAGCGGGGGCCGTCTTCGTCAGCGTCGCGACAGCGTTCGCCGAACTGCCGGCCGGTAACGCGCTCGGCTTTTTCTTCTTCGTCGTGGTGCTCATCGCGGCGCTCTCCAGCGCTATCAGCCTGCTCGAGGTGGTCGTCTCGTGGGCCGTCGACAACACGTCCTACAGTCGGCCCGTCATCGCCACCGGCCTCGGCGGCGTCATCTTCGCGCTCGGCATCCCCTCGGCGTGGGATACGGCGTGGCTCACCTGGTTCGACACGCTCGCGTACCAGCTGCTGCTGCCGACCTCGGTGCTCGGCATCCTCATCTTCGTCGGGTGGGTCTACGGCCGTCCGGCACTCGCCGAACTGTTGAAGGGGAGCACCGCCAACGAGGGACTCGGCCTGACGTGGCTCTGGACGGCCCGGACGGTCGTCATCGCGGGCGTCCTCGGCACTCTCCTGCTCGGGTTCCAGACGCTCTTCGTCGACGGAGCCATCGTACCGCCGTTCTGAACGCGATCCCCCCGACGACCGTCGGGTTACGAATCGTCACCGACCTCCGATTTTTACCGGCCATCGGTTCGTGCAGCCGCCCGCTCGGCGTCGGAAAACCGTTATCATGCCCGATTGACGGTTCTGCGACTCGAAACGCACTTCAACCATAGTAGGCCAATGCATGACAATGACACGAGAAACGTGGGCGACGAGGATGGGGTTCATCCTCGCCGCCGTCGGAAGTGCCGTCGGCCTCGGGAACATCTGGCGGTTCCCGTGGGTCACAGCAGAGAACGGGGGGAGCGCCTTCCTCCTCGTCTATCTCGCGATCGTCGTCCTCGTCGGGGTGCCCGGCATCCTCGGCGAGTTCGTCATCGGCCGTCGCTCCGGGCGCAACCCGGTCGGCGCGCTTCGCGAACTCTCGGGATCGCGGACGTGGGGGCTCGTCGGGATGCTCAGCGTCCTCACCGGCGTCGCGCTGCTGTCGTTCTACAGCGTCGTCGGCGGATGGATCCTCCGCTACTTCGTCGAGAGCCTCGTCGCACTCGGGACGGCAGGACCCGCGCCGTACTTCGCCGACCCCGGCTCCTACTACGACGGGATCGCCTTCACCACCGACGCCGTGCTCTACCACGTCGCCTTCCTCGTCCTGACGGCGCTCATCGTCTTCGCGGGTATCCGCAGAGGGATCGAGATCGGGACGAAGGTGATGATGCCGGCCATCCTCCTGCTGCTCGTCGGGCTCGCCGTCTGGGCCTCCCAACAGCCGAACGCCGCCGCCGGCTACGAGTTCTACCTCAGTTTCGACCTCGCGACGTTGCGGGCGAACTTCTTCGACGTGCTCGGTCCCGCGGCGGGACAGGCACTGTTCACCCTCTCGCTCGGGGCGGGGACGATGGTCACCTACGCCTCCTACATCGGCGACGATCGCTCGCTCCCGTTCGACGCGACGACCATCGCCGTCCTCAACACGTTCGTCGGCGTCCTCGCCGGACTCGTCGTCTTCCCGCTCCTGTTCTCCGTGACGGGTGAGGCCGGCAGCAGCGGTCCCGGCGCGCTGTTCGTCAGCATCGCCGGCGCGTTCGCCCGCCTCCCGGCGGGGACGCTCATCGCCACGGCCTTCTTCGGCGTCGTGACGCTCGCGGCGCTCTCCTCGTCGATCTCGATGTTGGAGATCCCCGTCTCCTTCCTCGTCGACGAGTTCGAGTTCTCGCGTCCCGTCGCGGTCGGCGGCGTCGCCGGGCTCGTCGTCGTGACCGGCAGTGTCAACGCCCTCCGGCCCGCCCTCTTCGGCTTCGTCGCCGGCCCGCTCGTCGACTCGCTTCTGACGATCGGTCTCATCGTGTTCCTGCTGTTCGTCGGCTGGGTGCTCGGCGTCGACGCCGTCGACGAGTTCCGGAGAGGGTCCGGGAGTCTCGCGAACACGCTGAGTACGCCGTGGCTCCTCGCGGTCGGCGTCGCCATCCCCTTCTTCCTCGTCTTCACGCTCCTGTCGAGTCTCGGACTCGGCGGGATTGCCGCCAGTCTGATCCCCGTCTCGAGCTTCTGGCTCACGGTCGTGATGACGGTCGTGCTGACCGTCGGCGCGTTCGTCGGTCTACGCGGGTCGCGGTCGGTCGTCTGAGCAGTCGCTCGGTGAGTCGAGGAACTGAACTGCTCTCGCTTTTCAGACGCTCCGGGCGTCGACGACGCTGACGTCGTAGTGGGTCGCACCGTCGGGGACGATGACCGTCGCCGTGACGTCGCGTCGCTCGCCCGCATCGACGGCCGACTCGTGGAGGTCGACCCGACGGTCGAGCGTCCCGTCGTCGCCGTAGAACCCGACGCGGACCACGCCGTCGCCCGCCTCTCCGGCGTTGACGAGCGTGGTCACGAGGTCGACCTGTCGGCCGCCGTGGTCGCCAACGTCGACGACGGTCCCTCCCGACTCCAGCCGCGGTTCCGCGAGCGACAGCGTGTCGCTACTGCCGGCACGCGAGTCGCGGAACTGTCGGACGCGGTTCTGCAGTGCCTCGGCCTGTCGGTCTGCGTCGCCCGAGAGACGCTCCCTGAGACGGAGAAGCGTGTTGTCGACGTCGTCGAGCAGCGAGTCGCGGCCGTCCTCCCGTCGCTCGTCGCCTCGCTCGCGCGACGCGTACTCGTCGAGTCGCGTCCGGACCTCGTCGAGTTCTGCGCGGACGTCGGCGTCCGCTTTCCGTTCGAGACGGTCGAGTTCGTCGCTCATCGCGAGCAGCGGCGGCAGGTTGCGCTCCGACATGGTCGACGGTTGGGTCGCCTCCCGAGTAAACGACGTGGCCGCGGCACGCAGAAGGCGGCAATCCCCGGTGCTGTCCGGTCGGCCTTTCTCGACCGCGTCCCAAGCGAGCACATGGATGGACTGCTCGCCGGCGTCGACGGCGCGTTCTCTGCCTCGCCGGCGGTCTACCTGCTCGCGCTGGTGCCAGCACTCCTCTGGGGGTTCTCGCCCGTGCTCTCGAAGCGCGGGATGTCGGCCGGCGGCGACGCGGTGCAGGCCGCGCTCGTCGTGGTCGTCGTGGACTCGGCGCTCTACTGGCTGTTGCTCCTCGCGCGGCAGGGGCTGGATCTCTTCACCGCGCTGTCTCCCACGACGCTCGGCGTCTTCGTCGTCGCGGGCGCAGTCGGCACGGCACTCGGCCGCATCGCCGTCTTCAACGGCGTCGATCGGGTCGGCGCGAGTGTCAACAGCGCGGTCATCAGCGCCCGCCCGCTGTTTGCAACCGCGTTGGCCGTCGGCTTCCTCGGCGAACGCGTGACGCCGACCACCGTGCTCGGCATCGTCGTCCTCGTCGTCGGTCTCGTCCTCCTCACGGTCGCGAAAGGCGGTGACCTCGGCGGCTGGAAGCCGCGAGACCTGCTCTTCCCGCTCGGCGCGGCGGCGTTCTTCGCCGCCGGCAACGTCCTCCGTCGGTTCGGACTGACGACGTCGCCGACGACCGCGCTGGAGGCCGTGACGCTGAACGAGACGGCGGCGCTCGTCGCGCTCGCGGCGTACGCTCTCACTCGCCACCGCGATGCGGTCTTCGGGTCGCCCCGCCGGAGCTACCTCTACTTCGCCGGGAGTGGTCTGCTCACGGCCGTCGCCCTGCTGTCGCTGTTCGCGGCGTTCTCGCTGCCCGAGGGTGACGTCGCCATCGTCGACCCGCTTGCGGCGACGGCGCCGCTCTTCACCACCGTGTTCTCGTACTTCCTGCTCTCGGATCTCGAGACCGTCACGAGAGGCGTCGTCGCGGGAGCGGTCGCCGTCGTCGTCGGTGCGGCGCTCGTGACGCTCGGACCGGGGGCGGCAGTGGCTTGATAATCTGTGGTGGTCGTTTTGTCGGGTTGCGGAATTCTTTTGCCGTATCTCTGTGACATTGGACCCAATGAGCACAGGTGGTCTCGCGTGACTATGGACGACCGCATCGAGGAACTCCGCGAGAAGCGCGAGGAAGCGCAGCTCGGCGGAGGCGAAGACCGCATCGAGTCCCAACACGACAAGGGGAAGATGACGGCTCGCGAACGCATCGACTACTTCCTCGACGACGGAACGTTCCAGGAGTTCGACCAGTTCCGTACCCACCGGACCCACTCGTTCGGGATGGAGGAGAAACAGCTGTACGGCGACGGCGTCGTCACCGGCTACGGCGAAGTCAACGGGCGGACCGTCTTCGTCTTCGCTCACGACTTCACCGTCTTCGGCGGCTCGCTCGGCGAAGTGTTCGCCGAGAAGATCTGCAAGGTGATGGACAAGGCGATGGAGGTCGGCGCGCCCGTCGTCGGCCTCAACGACTCCGCCGGCGCGCGGATCCAAGAGGGCGTCAAGGCTCTCGGCGGGTTCGGCGAGATCTTCCGCCGCAACACCGAAGCGAGCGGGGTCATCCCGCAGATCTCGGCCATCATGGGACCGTGTGCGGGTGGGGCGGTCTACTCGCCGGGTCTCACCGACTTCACCTTCATGGTGAAGGACACGAGCCACATGTTCATCACCGGTCCGGACGTCATCAAGACGGTCACGGGCGAGGAGGTGACGTTCGACGAACTCGGCGGCGCGAAGACGCACAGTTCGACCTCCGGGGTGGCGCACTTCGCCGTCGACTCCGAGGAGGAGGCGCTCGACAACATCGCCTTGCTCCTCTCGTATCTCCCGCAGAACAACGTCGAGGACCCGCCGCGGGTCGACCCGTGGGACGACCCCGAACGCGCCGACGAAGAGCTGAACACCATCGTCCCGGACCAACCGCGGAAACCGTACGACATCACCAACGTCGTCGACCACGTCGCCGACGAGGGGTCGTTCTTCGAGGTCCACGAGGACTTCGCGAAGAACATCGTCGTCGGCTTCGCCCGCCTCGACGGCCACTCGGTCGGCATCGTCGCCAACCAGCCGCGCGTCAACGCCGGGACGCTCGACATCGAAGCCTCCGAGAAGGCCGCACGGTTCGTCCGCTGCTGTGACGCGTTCAACGTCCCGATCCTGACGTTCGTCGACGTCCCCGGGTTCCTCCCCGGCACGGACCAGGAGCACAACGGTATCATCCGTCACGGCGCGAAACTGCTCTACGCCTACTCCGAGGCGCAGGTGCCGCTGATGACCGTCATCACGCGGAAGGCGTACGGCGGCGCGTACGACGTCATGGCGTCGAAGCATCTCGGTGCGGACGTCAACTACGCGTGGCCGACCGCGGAGATCGCCGTCATGGGTCCGCAGGGTGCGGTCAACGTCCTCTACTCGAAAGAGTTGGAGGCCGCGGACGACCCCGACGCTCGCCGCGACGAACTGATCGAGGAGTACCGCGAGGAGTTCGCCAACCCTTACACCGCTGCGGACCGCGGCTTCCTCGACGACGTCATCGAACCGCCGGAGACCCGCGCGCGCCTCATCGCGGACCTGAAGATGCTCAAATCCAAGCGCGGCGACCTCCCGGAGAAGAAACACGGTAACATCCCCATCTGATGAGTCTCGTCGACAAACTCGACATCCCGGAGAACGCCAACCCCGACGAAGCCGCGGCCATCATCGCCGCTATCGGGGCGCACATGCGCGACCAGGAGGCCGCGGCGGCGGCCGACGGAGAGGACGAGGAGACGTGGCAGGGCCGGAAGTGGACGTTCGCGAGTCGGATCGAAGCGTTGCAGGGGCGGTCGGTCCAGCGCGTCCCCGACGGTACGCCGACCGACGCGTGGACCGCGGCGTCGCGGGCGGACAGGTTCTGACGCCGCCGTCGACAACGTCACTCTCCCCATCGCCGGACGGTCGGTGACCGAGCGAGGAGACGGTTCACGCCGACTCCCGTCTCCACACTCGCATCGGAGTCTCGCCGGGATCGAGCACGACCCGCGGCGAGGGGTCGATGGGTTCGACGCGCTCGAAGCGCACCCGCCGAGCGAGCGTCGTCAAGGCGAGTTTCAACTCCATCGTCGCGAAGCGCATCCCGATGCAGTGACGGGGGCCGCCACCGAACGGGAAGGCGGCGTAGTCGGGGCGATCGGGGTCGTCGTCGTCGAACCGCTCGGGCCGGAACTCCTCGGGCGCGTCCCACCACCGGCCGTCGCGCTGGATGTGGTAGGTCGCCAACTGTATCGTCGTGTCCGCCGATGTCGCGTATCCGCCGAGCGTCGTGTCCGCGACCGGTTGCCGATAGAGGGTGAACACCGGCGGATAGAGTCGGAGCGTTTCCTCGACGACCTGCTCCGTGTACTGAAGCGCCGACAGATCCGCGACCGTCGGGTCGCGGTCGCCGAGGACGGTCGTCAGTTCCGCGTCGAGTCGTTCGCGGACCTCGGGGTGGCCAGCGAGGAGCCAGCAGGCGTAGGTGAGCGCCGTCGAGCTCGTCTCGTGGCCGGCGAAGAGGAAAGTGACGAGTTGGTCGCGCACCGTCTCTGCGTCCATCGTCGACCCGTCGGGGTACGTCGCGTCGAGCAGGGTCGCGAGCAGGTCGTCGTGTTCGCCGGTCGTCTCTCGTCGCTCCGCGATCAGCGCTGCGACGAGGTCGTCGAGGCCGGCCATCGCCCGGTCGTACCGCCGCGTCGCCGGCGTCGGGAGCCACTCGGGAGCGAGCGACGAGACGCCGGTCGTCACCTCGGCGATCGCCTCGGCTGCCTCCCGGACGACCGCGCCGCGCTCGGCGTCGAGGTCGATCGCGAGCAGCGTCCGGGCGAGGACCGAAAGCGAGTACGACGAGAGCGCCTCTCGTAGTGGGACGACGGACCCGTCCGCCCAGTCGTCGGCGAGGGCGGCCGCGTCGTCGACCATCGTCTCGGCGAACTGCTCGATCCGTCCGGGTGTGAAAGCCGGTTGGAGCAGCCGACGCTGGCGGCGCCACTCGTCGTCCTCGACGGTGACGAGTCCGTTCGGTGCGAGCAGGGAGGCGAACTCGGTCTCGAACTCGCCCTTCTGGAACTCGTCGCCTCGCGTCACGAGCACCTCCTCGACGAGTTCCGGGTCGAAGACGGCGACGAACTGCCGGCCGACGGCGTCGTACTCCACGACGTCGCCGCGTCGCTGGAGGCGGTCGCCGAGCGCCAACCCGTCCCGGAACCACGCGACCGTGTGACCGAGAAGCGGAAGACCGTCGTCTCTCGGCGGGGACGGTGCGTCGTCGAACCCGACGGTCGGGTCGGATGCGTCCTCGCCGCGTGCCGTGTCTGTCCCCCTCTCGTCTCTCGCTCTCTCCTCCGCGGCCGTCCTGTGGGGTCGCTCGTCCGTCAGCGAGTCGGTGTCCGTCATATCACTCAGTTGACCGTCTCGTCCCCTCGCGGTTGCCACGGACTGCTGAACCTTTTTATAAACAGGCTGCCACGGCTGTAGCCGTGAAGTCACTCGACGTGACAGTTCGACTTCCACCCGCGATGCGGCTGCCGATACCCAAGGGGTCCGACGTCGACGACGCCGTCGAGCGCGAGGAGATGGTCGCGTGGCACGCCCGGTCCGACGGGGCCGTCTCGTTCCTCTCGGTCGTCACCGGCGATCTGGGGGTCGTCCGCGAGACCGTCGAGGCTATCGACCCGGTGCGCTCGGTGGAGTACGCGGCCATCGACGACGACACGTTCTACGTCTACGCCGAACTGGAGGCGACGCCGGCCGACGTCGCGCTCTGGGAGACCTTCGAGGACCGCCACGTCGTCGTCGTCCCGCCCGTGGTCTATCTCGACGCCGGCACCGTCCGACTGACCGTCCTCGGCGACCCTGCGGATCTGCGGGCGGTCGTCGCGGACTTCCCGGACGATGTCGGCGTGGAGATCCGTCGCCTGAGCGAGCACCGCCACCTCGCCGGGTCGCTCGCGGGGCGTCTCACGCGGCGGCAGCTCGAAGCGGTTCGCGTCGCTCGCGAGGTCGGATACTACGAAGTGCCACGCGAGGGGTCGCTGACCGAGGTGGCCGAGACGCTCGACTGCTCCGAGAGCGCCGCGTCGACGCTCCTCCGGAAGGGACAACGAGCACTCGTCGACGCGGCGTTCGGTCGGTGAGCACTGCCGGTCCTCCCGTCCGACTCAGCGCTTTCGCACTCGCACGCGGAGCGCCTCTTTCGGCTGGAGCGTCGCCGCGGCCGTGAACTCGAGGTCGGGGTCGCTCACGAGGTCGAACTCACACGACTGCACCAGCGTCGCCAACACGAGGTGGAGTTCGAGTATGGCGAAGCGCATCCCGATGCAGTGACGCGGGCCGCCGCCGAACGGGAAGTACGCGTAGTCGGGCAACTCGGCTTCCATCTCGTCGGTCCACCGTTCGGGTCGGAACGACTCGGGGTCGTCGTACCACCGCGGGTCGGCGTGGAGGCGGAACGACGGGAGCGTGAGTTGGGTCCCCTCGGGGACGCGGTAGCCGCCGAGGACCACGTCCCGCGTCGGCTGGCGGAACAGCACGTAGGCCGGTGGGTACAGTCGGAGCGTCTCCTTCAGCACTCGCTCCGTGTCGTCGAGTCGGCGGACGTCCGCGGCTGTCGGCCGCCCGTCGCCGACGACGTCGTCGATCTCCGCTCGCAGTCGAGCGGCCACCTCGGGATGCCGCGCGAGCGCGAAGACGGCGTAACTCAGCGCCAGCGACGTGGTCTCGTGGCCGGCGAAGAGGAACGTCATCAGCTGGTCGCGCACCGTCCGCTCGTCCATCGCCGTCCCGTCCTCGTAGGTGACGTCGAGAAGCAGCGAGAGCAGGTCGTCGCTCGCCTCCGTCGCTCGCCGGCGCTCGGCGATCAGGTCGCGGACGACCCGGTCGAACTCGTCGGTGGCGCGTCGGAACCGCCGGTTTCGCGGCGTCGGCAGCCACTCCGGGAGGAACGACTGTATCGACCCGGCGTCGCTGCGCTCCTGGACCGCGTGGGCGGCGTCGCGGATGGCGCTCTCGTCGCCCCGGATGTCGACGCCGAACAGCGTCGTCGCGAGGATGGAGAGCGCGAGCGCGGAGAACTCGTCGGTGAGGTCGACCACCTGACCGTCGTCCCACGAGTCGACCGTCGCGGCGGCGTAGGCGGCCATCGTCTCGCCGTACGTCTCGACGCGCTCGCGGTAGAACGTCGGCTGCATCGCCGTCCGCTGGCGGCGCCACTCCTCGCCCTCGGTGAGGAGCACGCCGTGTTCGAGGAAGTCGACGCCCGACTGCCGCAGGATGTCGCCTTTCTCGTAGGAGTCGGCGTCGTCGACGAGCACCTGCTCGATCTGGTCCGGGTGGAGCAGCGTAACGAAGTCGTGGCCGCCGACGCGGTAGCTCACGACGTCGCCGTACTCGGCGAGCGTGTCGTAGAAGCCGAAGACGTCGCGGACGAACTCGACGGTGTTGCCGACGAGCGGGACGCCGTCGGGACCGGGCGGGAGCTGGCCGTCGTCGACCGTCTCCTGAGAGCTCATACGTCGAGATACTCGGCGTCGCCAAATCGAGTTTGGGTCGGATCTGTCCGCCTCTTTTTGTACGTGGCGTGTCAGATGTCGACCATGAAGTATCTCCACCTCACCCTCCGTCAACCGCGGGAGACGCGGCATCCGATGCAGAACGCCATCGCCGACCACGAGGCGATCCACCGCGCGGACCTGCTCTGCTGGAACTTCGGGACGGGCGAGGACGAAGAGAGCCTGCTGTTCTACGTCGTCGGCGACGACGTAGTCTACGAGGCCGCCCTCGCCGACGTCGAGAGCGTCGTCGACTACGACGTCACGTCCGTCGACGACGACACCTTCTACGTCTACGTCGACCAGCGGACCCGCGAGACTGACGTCGACTTCCGGGCCGCCTTCGCCCGGCGACGTCTCGTGGTCGTCCCGCCCGTCGTCTACACGGACGACGGCGAGACGGCGTTCACCGTCGTCGGCGACGCCGAGGACCTCCGGGCGACGCTCGACGCCCTCCCCAACCGGATCGACGTCGACGTCGACCAGGTCGGCGAGTACGACCGTCGAAACGGGGCGCTCACCGGGTCGTTGACGGCGAGACAGCGAGAGGCGGTCGCCGTCGCCGTCGACCGCGGCTACTACGACGTCCCCCGAACCGGGTCGGTCGAAGCGGTGGCGACCGAACTCGGCGTCTCCTCGAGCACGGCGTCGAGTCACCTCCGGAAAGCCGAGGCGACGGTTATGCGACGGGTCGCTCGACGGTGACGTCGGTCGCCGACTTCGTCAACGTCCTATCGGGGTACGTTGACACGCACCCCGATTCGGACCGATAGAATAACAGGACCGTTCCGTGAATGGTTCCCCAAGAAATGTTCAGTAAGGTTCTCGTCGCGAACCGAGGTGAAATCGCGGTGCGCGTGATGCGCGCCTGTGAAGAACTCGGCATTCGAACAGTCGCGGTGTACAGTGACGCCGACAAACACGCGGGACACGTCCGTTACGCCGACGAGGCGTACAACATCGGTCCGGCGCGTGCGGCCGACTCCTACCTCGATCACGAGGCCGTCATCGAGGCCGGTCGTAAGGCAGGTGCGGACGCCATCCACCCCGGATACGGCTTCCTCGCGGAGAACGCCAAATTCGCCGCGAAGGTCGGCGAGAGCAACATGAAGTGGGTCGGTCCCTCCGCCGACGCGATGGAGCGACTCGGCGAGAAGACGAAGGCCCGCGCGCTGATGCAGGAGGCCGACGTCCCCGTCGTTCCAGGAACGACAGAACCCGTCGAGTCCGCAGAGGAGGTCAAGGAGATCGCCGACGAGTACGGCTACCCGGTCGCCATCAAGGCCGAAGGTGGCGGCGGTGGCCGCGGCCTGAAAGTCGTGCACAGCGAGGGGGAAGTCGAGGACCAACTCGAAACCGCCCAGCGTGAGGGTGAGGCCTACTTCGACAACGCCTCGGTCTACGTCGAGAAGTACCTCGAGTCGCCGCGACACATCGAGGTCCAGATTCTCGCCGACGAACACGGCAACGTCCGGCATCTCGGCGAGCGTGACTGCTCGCTGCAGCGCCGCCACCAGAAGGTCATCGAGGAGGCTCCGTCGCCCGCGCTGACCGAGGACCTGCGCGACCGTATCGGCGAGGCGGCCCGTCGCGGCGTCAAAGCGGCCGACTACTTCAACGCCGGGACGGTGGAGTTCCTCGTCGAGGACGGCGAGTTCTACTTCATGGAGGTCAACACCCGGATTCAGGTCGAACACACCGTCACCGAGCAGATCACAGGTATCGACATCGTGAAGTGGCAGCTCCGGGTCGCCGCGGGCGAGGAACTGAACTTCGCACAGGACGACGTCGAGATCGACGGCCACTCGATGGAGTTCCGCATCAACGCCGAGAACGCAGCGAACGACTTCGCGCCCGCGCCGGGTGGCAAACTGGAGACGTACGACCCGCCGGGCGGGATCGGCGTCCGCATGGACGACGCGCTCAGACAGGGCGACGACCTGGTGACGGACTACGACTCGATGATCGCGAAGCTCATCGTCACCGCCTCCGACCGCGAGGAGTGTATCACGCGCTCGGAGCGCGCGCTCGCCGAGTTCGAGATCGAGGGGTTCAACACGATCATCCCGTTCCACCGGCTGATGCTCACCGACGAGACGTTCTGTGCGGGCGAGCACACGACGAAGTATCTCGACGAGGAGCTCGACAAGGAGCGCATCGAGCAGGCCGTCGAAGAGTGGGGTCCCGCCGACTCCGGCGCCGAGGAGGAGGAGGAGGACGAGGAGGTCACCGAGCGCGACTTCACCGTCGAGGTCAACGGCAAGCGCTTCCAGGTGTCGCTCGAAGAGCGCGGCGCGCCCGCCATCCCCGTCTCCGGAAACAGCGGGTCAAGTGGGGGACAGCAACGTCCACCGCAGGCCAAGCAGGACGACGGTGAGGAGGAGGTCGTCGTCGAGGGCGACGGCGAGAGCGTCGAGGCCGAGATGCAGGGGACCATCCTCTCGGTCGAAGTGAGCGAGGGCGACGAGGTCAGCTCCGGCGACGTCGTCTGCGTGCTCGAGGCAATGAAGATGGAGAACGACGTCGTCGCCGAGCGCGGCGGCACCGTCTCGCAGGTGCTCGTCTCCGAGGGCGACGCCGTCGACATGGGCGACGTGCTCGTCGTCGTCGAGTAAGCGACGCACTCACACGGCTGCGACAGCGTTTTCTTCGACTCGGTGGTCGATCCACGAGTGACTTCTCTCAGGCTCGATCCCGTCGACGGCGACGAAACTATGAATCTCCTCGAAAGCGAGTGGTGTGCCGACTGCTATAGCGTTCAGTCGCGTCGGGAGTGACAGCGCTGTGGCTCACCGCGTAGGATAGAAAGGAGACCGAATCGTCGAAACTCGAAAACCCGCTTAGATGCCCGCCTCGAAGTCGTCGAGGGCGTAGCTGGGTTCGGCACCACGGCGGTCGAGCGTCTCGTTGGCGAGCAGCCAGTAGACGACCGACAGCGCGCGGCGACCCTTGTTGTTCGTCGGGATGACGAGGTCGACGTTCGACGTCTGGTTGTTCGAGTCACACATCGCGATGACCGGGATGCCCACGGTGATAGCCTCCTTGACGGCCTGGTTGTCACCGATGGGGTCCGTGACGACCACGACGTCCGGCTCGATGTAGCCCTCGTAGTCGGGGTTCGTCAGCGTGCCCGGGATGAAGCGCCCGGTGCGGGCGCGTGCGCCGATGGCCTCGGCGAACTTCTCGGCCGGGAACCGACCGTACTGACGCGAGGAGGTGACGAGCACCTGCTCGGGGTCGTAGTTCGCGAGGAAGTCGGCGGCCGTGCGGACGCGCGAGTCGGTCTGACTCACGTCGAGCACGTACAGGCCGTCGTCGCGGACACGGTGGATGAACCGTTCCATGTCCTTCGTCTTCTGCTGGGTCCCGATGTGGACGCCGGCAGAGAGATAGTCCTCGACGGGGATGAGGAGGTCTGCCTCGTCGTCGGGCATGACGTCCTCGTCGAACATCGGCTCTTCCTCTTCTGCGTCTGCTTCGGCCTCGGGAGCCGATTTCTCGGCTTCCTCGGCGGGCAAGTCGTCTTCCGCGGAGATGTCGGGGTCGACCTCCGGGTCGGCACCGGCCTCCTCGGCGGGCGCCTCGGTGTCGAGCTCCTCTTCCGCGGCTTCGAGTGTTTCGTTGTCGTTTTCGCTCATACAGCGTCTTCCGCGATGCGGATGAGTTCGTTGAGTTTGGCGGTTCGCTCGCCCTGGACGGTGCCCGTCTTGATGAACGGTGCGTCCGTCGCGACGGCGAGGTGTGCGATGGTCGTGTCCTCCGTCTCGCCCGAGCGGTGGGAGATGACGGAGTCGTACCCGTGCTCCGTCGCCAGTTCGATGGCGTCGAAGGCGTCGGTGAGCGTGCCGATCTGGTTCGGCTTGATGAGGATGCTGTTGGCCGCATCCGTGTCGATACCCTCCTGCAGGCGCTCGACGTTCGTCACGAACAGGTCGTCGCCGCAGATGAGCGTCTTGTCACCGACGCGGTCGGTGAGTTCGGCGAACCCTTCGTAGTCGTCCTCGTCGAGGGGGTCCTCGACGTAGGCAAGGTCGTAGTCGTCGACCAGGCCGGCGACGTAGTCGATCTGCTCGTCGGTCGACTTGGTCTCGTCGCCGTAGTGGTACTCGCCGTCCTCGAACAGTTCGGCACCGGCCATATCCAGCCCGAACTTGATCTCGAAGCCGCGGTCGTCCGCGACTGCGTCGACGGCTTCGGCCATGATATCGAAGGCCTCGGCGTCGTCGACGGCTGGCGCCCAGGCGCCCTCGTCGCCCTTCGCGGCGGAGATGCCACGATCGTCGAGGATGTCCGCGGCCTTCGCGTGGACCTCGGCGTTGGCGAAGACCGCCTCGGCGACGCTCGGTGCGCCGACGGGGGCCGCGAGGAACTCCTGGATGTGCGTCGCGTCCTTGGCGTGTTCGCCGCCGCCGACGACGTTCCCGAGCGGGATCGGGAAGTTGTCGCCGCGGAACGTGCCGCCGAGATGCTGGTACAGCGGCGCACCGAGGACGTCGGCACCGGCCTTCGCGGCGGCCATCGAGATGGCTACCGCCGAGTTGGCACCGATCTCCGAGAAGCTGTCCGTGCCGTCTGCGGCGCGGAGTGCTCCGTCGACTTCCCGCTGGTTGCCGGCGTGGACCTCGCCGACGAGTCGCGGCACCGCGTGTTTGCGGGCCGCGCTGATCGCCTCGTTCGGCGGGAGTTCGATAGCTTCGTACTCGCCCGTACTCGCGCCGCTCGGGGCGGCCGCACGGCCGAAGCCGCCGGACTCGGTCAGCACGTCGGCTTCGACCGTGGGGTTCCCTCGGGAGTCGAGGATACGACGTAATCGGACGCTGGTGATGAGAGTCATCGTCCTACTGTCCCCCCCGCTTGACCGTAAAGGGTAGGACGCCGGCGTCGTACTCCTCGGCAGCGATGAGGATCGGCTCGGTCTCCTCCGTGTCGATGAGCACCGGCGCGCCGTACGACACCTGTAGGGCTCGTGCCCCGAGGATGCGCGCCTTCTCGTACCGATTGTAGCGTTGTTTTGCCGTCATCACTGATAGGGGGAGACGACGTCGACGAGGTCCTTGTGCGAGACCATCATCCGTCGGCAGCAGTGGCGCTCGACGCCGAGCTCGTCGAGGACCTTCTCGGGGTCCTCGTCGCCCTCACGGGCGCGGGATTTGAACTCTTCCCAGTGCTCGGCGATGACGTTGCCACACGTGAAACACCGGACGGGTATCATCATGGTGTGATCACCTCAGCGGTAGGACTTCTGGTAGCGAGCGCGGGCGCCAGGTCCGCCCCATTTCTTGGATTCGGACTGACGCACGTCGTTGACCAGGAGCGACCGGTCGAACTCCATGTACGCGTCGCGGAGTTCGGCGTCGTTGAGGTACTGGACGAGGCCGCGGGCGATGGCCGTTCGAGTGGCGTCTGCCTGCCCGCTGAAGCCGCCACCGCTGACCGTGACGTCGACGTCGACCTTCGAACGAAGGTCCTCGCCGGCGATACGGAATGGTTCCAGCATCTTCAGCTGTGCCATCTCCGGCTCGGTCAGTTCGACCGGCTGGGAGTTGATGCGAACTCGACCCTCACCCTCGCGTACGGTCGCGCGGGCGACGGCCGTCTTCTTCTTTCCGCTCGTGTTCGTTACCATGTGACGTTAGCACCCAGTTTCTCGCTGATCTCCCCGAGGGAGACGAACTTGATACTCGAAAGGCGGTCCAGCGACGTCTCGTCGAGTACTTCGCCGTCCTCGTCGAACGGGTTGCCGACGTAGACACGGACGTTCTCCAGCGCCTCGCGACCGCGGGACTTCTTGTACGGAAGCATCCCACGGACCGAGCGCTTGAAGATGCGGTCCGGTCGCTTCGGGTAGTACGGACCCCGGTCGGAGCCGACGTCGATGCGCTTCTCGTAGACGCCGATGATGTCGTCCTCGCTGCCGGTGATGACTGCGTCCTCGGCGTTGATGACGGCGACCGTCTCGCCGGCCAGCGCGCGCTGGGCCACCTCGGATGCGACGCGGCCCATGATGCAGTCCCGTGCGTCGATGACGACGTCTGCGTCGAACTCTGCGAGGCTCATCGGATCACCCGGACGTTCGAACCTTCGGGGTTGTCTTCTGCGATCTGTTCCAGCGACACCGTGTTGCCGACCTGTTCGATCTTCTTCCGCGCCGTGGCGGAGAAGTCGACGGCTGCGACGGTGACGTTCTTCTCCAGCACACCGCTACCCAGCACCTTGCCGGGGATGACGACGGTCTCGTCTTCCTGTGCGTACCGCTCGATGCGGCCGAGGTTGACTTCCGCGTGGGTGCGCCGGGGCTTCTCCAGACGGTCCGCGACGTCCTGCCAGACTCCGGCATCGGAATCGCGAGAAACCGCCTTCAGCTCGGCGATGAGACTGTTGAGTCTCGGGTTTGTCTTACTCATGATGTGACCTCCTGAAAAAGGGAGTGCAGGGAGCAGGATTTGAACCTGCGGACTCCTATGAGACAGCGCCCTGAACGCTGCGCCGTTGGCCTGACTTGGCTATCCCTGCACGCATTTCGCTGTACTGCTTGCCCCTTAAAACCAGTTTCGGTACGTCCGTGGCGACGTCGCCGACGGACGCCCCACACACCAGCGGCTGCCGGTGCCGTGTGGGCTGGCAGTCGTGTGGTGGTGGGTGAAGGGGTCATGATGCGTTGTCAGACCGAAACTTTCTCTTCCAGTTCAGCTGCACGCAGGTCGATCGACTCGACCGCGCGCAGGACCAGTTCTTCGACCGTGAACGAGCCGTCCGTCTCCACGTGGAAGACGAACGCACCCGGCACGTCGCTGACTTCGACTTCCTTCCCGGGGAACTTCTGCGTGAGGTCGTTGTCGAACTCGTCGGTGTTGACCAGTTCGCCGTCCTCGGTCTCGATGACCCCGCGGAGGATGTTCGGTTCCCCGTCGTCGAACTCAGGGGTGTCGCCGACGACCTCCACTTTCTGGAGGTGGCGGTAGCCGACGGCCACGCCGCCCTGATGTTTGGCGTGGGACTTTCCGGAGTCGAGCACCGCGTCGGCCTCGAACTCCAGATGCTGTCCCTCCTTGAGATCGATGATGGGGATGTTCTCGTCGGCCGGTTGCACGTACTCGACGGACGACACCATGTCGCCGGAGTACGCCGTGGCCGGTCCTTCGACATCGAGCGCGAGCGTGACCGTGTCACCCTCTTCGAAGTCGTCCAGCTCCGTCGTCAGGGGGATGAGCCCCAGACGCAGCGCGATCATCTCGTCGAACATCACCGACGAGTTCTCGACGAACCGGACGGTGTCGATCGAGAGGGTGGGCACGTCCGCGATCATCGCCCGGCGGATGCCGTTGGCGATGGCCGGCGTGAGCCCTCGGACGAGGAAGCGTGCCTTCCGGTCGCCGCGTTCGATGAACTCGACGTCGAAATCGTGTGCCATGGGTGGGTTACATCCGCTTGTTCTTCGGCGCGCGCGTGCCGTCGTGCGGGATCGGCGTCACGTCTTCGATGCGGCCGATCTCGAGTCCGGCGCGTGCGAGCGCACGAATGGTTGCCTGGGCACCTGGCCCGGGCGACTTGTTGCCGTTGCCACCGGGACCGCGCACGCGAACGTGCAGTCCCGCGATGCCTGCAGCCTTGACCTCGTCGGCGATCGACTCGGCCATCTGCATGGCGGCGTACGGCGATGCCTCGTCACGGTTCTGCTTGACGACCGACCCGCCGGAGGACTTCACGATCGTCTCCGCGCCGGTCTGGTCCGTCACCGTGATGAGCGTGTTGTTGAACGATGCGTGGACGTGGGCGATTCCCCACTTGTCACCTTCGGATTCGCTCATGATGGGTTACTCCTGTTCCTCCGCCCGTGCCGGGTGGAGTTCGTCCGCCAGCTCCGAGTTCTCGTCGAAGCTCACGGTGTCCTCTTCCGACACCTCGACTTTCTTCGACGGGACGGTGACGCGTGCACCGTCGACCGTCACGTGGCCGTGGCTGATGAACTGGCGCGCCTGGTTCGGCGTGTTTGCCAGCCCCTTGCGGTAGGCGACCGTCTGGAGACGACGCTCTAGCAGGTCGGTCACGTCGAGCGACAGGACGGCGCTGATGTCGTCTTCCTCGCCGAGGATACCGAGTCGGCGGAGGCGAGCGACGAACTCCGAGCCCTCCTGTTCGGCCAGGTCGATGTCGCCCTGTGCCTCACCGAGCAGCCGGCGGGCCTCGCGACGGAAGTCACGAAGCTGCGACTGTGCCTTCCACAGCTCTTTCTTGTTCTTCAGTCCGTAGCGACCCAGCAGGTCCGCCTCCTGGGCGATACGCTCGCCCTGGAACGGGTGGTTCGGGGTCTCGTAGGACTTGGTGTTCTTGCCGGTCGTCATTCTTCGTCACCCGCTGCTTCTTCTGCTGCCTGCTCTTCCTTGATGGCCTCCACGTTGACACCGATGGTCCCCTCCGTACGACCGGTGGACTTCGTCCGCTGTCCGCGGACCTTCTGTCCGCGCTTGTGACGAACGCCCTTGTAGGAGCTGATCATCTTCATCCGGTTGATGTCGTGGCGGCGCTTCTGTTCGAGGTCGCTTCCGACTTTGTGGTTGGTCTCGCCGCTGAAGAAGTCCTTCCGGCGGTTGACCATCCACTCCGGGGTGTGCTGTTCGAGGTTCTCGACGACGTCGATGACTGCGTCGATGTCGTCCTGCTCGAGGCGACCGAACGTCGCGTGTCGGTCCACACCCGCGGCGTCGGCAACGATGCGCGACATGCGCTTGCCGATACCTTTCATGTCCGTCAGGGACCGCTCGACCGACTTCGTCCCATCGAGGTCCGTCTGCCCGATGCGGACGAAGTACTGGAGGTTCTCGTCGTCCTCCGGTGAGCCGTCCTGTGGTTCTTCTGCACTCATAGCTGGATGGATTGAGCGAGCGTTGCGGCGGGGATTCGAACCCCGGGGGCTTGACGCCACTGAGTTAGCAACCCAGCGCCTTGGGCCAGGCTTGGCTACCGCAACACGCGGTTATCGTCGCCCTACACGGACTCGGGACCCGACGCCCCTACAGTTGCTGCACTCGATACAATTCGGCACCGATACTTAAGGGTCACGAAACCGCCGCCGTCGGGCGCGTGCGCCCCGTCATCGTCTCTCACCCCGGGAGAAAGAACTGGTAGCGTACGACGTCGATCATCTCGACGACAGCTACCTGTGAGGGCGCTCCGAGTCGGACGACGGGCCGGTGCTTACAGAGGTTAGGCGAGAAAGCCCACGACTGACGTCGTGGGGGGCGTCACCAGACGTCCCGGTAGTCGTCGACGAACGTCGCCAGCGACGTCGGGGGACGGCCCAACAGTCGTTCGACGTCGTCGGTGACGCGGCCCGCCAACCCGAGACGTGCCGGTGCGTAGATGCCCACCATCAGCACCGCGAACCGTAGCGGGACGCCGCGGGCGGACGTCCGGCGGACGAACTCGAACGACGACGGCCTCGCGTACGCGACGCGTCGTCCGAGGACGTCGGAGAACCGCTCGGCGACCGACTCGAAGTCGAGCGACTCCGGACCGGTGAGGTCGTACGCGCGGTTCTCGTGGCCGGGTTCGGTCATCGTGACGGCGGCGACCGCGCCGACGTCGCGTGCGTCGACGAACGAGAGAGCCCCGTCCCCCGCAGGTACGAACAGTTCGTCGCGCTCGCGGATCTCGGGCGCGTGGATCTCACTCAGGTTCTGCATGAAGTAGCTGGCGCGGAGGAACGTGTGGCTGGCGTCGCTCGCTTCGAGATGCTTCTCGATGCGTCGGTGGGGCAGAAGCGGGTTCCGTTCGGCGCCGAGAACGGAGAGATAGACGACGTGGCCGACGCCCGTCCGAACCGCCGCGTCGACCGCCTCGACGATGCGGTCACGGCCGACCGACGGCGGTCGAAGGAGAAACAGCGTCTCGACGTCTTCGAACGCGAACCCCCACGTCTCCGGGCGTTCGAAGTCGAAGGCGATCGGCTCGCAGTTCTCGGGCCACTCCCCCTCGGTCGGGTCTCGTACCCCTGCTCTGAACGGTATGGCGCTGTCGGCGAGCGCGTCGACGACGTGTGACCCGATGGTACCGGTCGCTCCTGTCACGAGAACTTCGTCGCTCATATCTCTCGGTCGGCGGCCATCGACGTCAAAGATGTGGCAGACGTCGCCCGCGAGACGCCCTTACAGGTCGAGGTCGAACGCGCGGTCCAACAGCTCCTCGTCGTACAGCGTCGTCGTCTGTTCGGGCGCGACCTCGTGGATGACCGTGACCGTCTCGACGGTGTTGACGAAGTTCTTGTAGGTCGCCTCGTCGACCATCTGGCCGTCGACCACTACCGCACCCGTCCCGTCGCCTTTCGCCTCGTGGAACGACTCGATACGCTGGACGTCACCGGCGAGTTCAGACGGGCTGGGCATATGCACCCGGTTCGCTTGCGCCGTCTGGTTGGGGTGTAGCGACCAACTGCCGTCGAGGCCGACCTGCGCTTCCCGCTCGACCTGGTCGGCGTAGGCCTCCCCGTTGTAGAACCGCACGCCCGCTCGCTCACCGAACAGCCGGTCGAACGGCCCGCCGAGCGCGACGAGCCCGTTCGCGCTCGCCTCGTTCGAGAGCCGCCACAGGAGACTATCCCACGTAGGCGGTTGGCCGTCGAGTTCTCGACCACCCAACTCTGCCGTGTAGTCGACCGGGCCGAAGACGAGTCCGTGCAAGCGCGACTCGCCGCCCCACTGCGAGATCTCTCGGAGATCCGACACCGCTCGCGCCGACTCGACGATGACGCTCAGCCCGACGCTCCCCTCGGCGTAGCCGTACTCCCGTTCGGCCTCGGCGACGACTCGTTCCGCTCGCTTCACGTCGTCGAGTCGGCCGACCTTCGGGACGACGACGCCGTCGACGAACTCGCCGACCTCCCGGACGAGCGTCCGGATCTGCTCGCGACCGCGGTCGCGGAACCGCTCGTCCTCGTAGCTCCACTCCACGCGGGGCCACACCTCGCCGACGAACTCGGCGTCCGGCAGTCGGTCGACGACGTTGTCGAGCGCCTCGGACTTCATGTCGGGTGCGGTGCCGTCCTCGATGTCCGGGACGAGCCAGTCGGGTTTCTGGAACCCGGTGGCCGAGAGCCCCGAGTCGAGGTACTTCGCCGTGTTCTCGCGCGGCACGGCGGCCGGTGCGGTCTGGAACGTGCGGCAGAGCCGCGATCTGTCTGTCGTCATCGTCTGCGTCCGTGTGTCGTCTGTCGTCTGTTCGTCTCGTTCGTCGGTCGTCGCGCTGTGCTCTCCGTTCATCGTTCCTCTCGTCGGCGAACCTGCGCCGTCCGCGTCCCCGAGTAGACGACCCGGTCGTCGGCCGTGACGGCGTAGTGCCGGAAGGTGACGCGGCCGGTCGGAACGCTGTGGTCCCCGTCTCCGTCCCTGCCGTCGCTCGCCCCGTCAACCGCCTCCGCGTCGACGACGCGGGTGAACGCGAACACGGTGTCGTCGGCCGTCACGAAGTCGTGGAACCGTTCGTCCTCGTACCGCTCCTCGCGCCACGTCGCCTCGTCCGACCGGGCGTGGCCGAGCGCGATCGATCGTGTCACGTCGCCGTAGACGACGACCTCGCCGGAGGGCGAGTCGGCCATCATCGACGCGTTGTGGTGTTGGCCCGCCGTGTTGAGCGTCCGCAGCGGGAGGACGGACATGAGCACGTCGTCGACCGTCCGGCCGCGCTCGTGGCGGTAGGCGACGGCGGCGTCTCGCCCCGCCACCGCCTCGAGCGCGTCGCGGAAGTCCTCGAAGTACGCCCCGTCGGGCGCGACGAGATCCGTCGGCAGCGACGGTGAAGCATCCGATCCGCCGGACTCCGTCGCCGACTCCCCGCCGTCGGTCTCGACGGGGTCCCGACGCGGCACCATGTTCGTCCGCGTGTAGGAACACAGCGGGTCGTCCGTCTCGCAGTCGTAGCTCGTCGTCTCCCACGAGACGATGCCGTAAGCGGGTCGCGAGGAGGAGGTGCGCTTGTCGAGCACCGTCGACTCGACGCGGAGGTCGGTACTCGGAGACACCGCCTCGCGGTGGAACCGCACGTCAGTGCGCCCGAGGAAGTAGCCGCCCTTCTCGCTGAGGTCCTCGACGCTCGGCCCCATCGTGCAGGCGACCAGATAGTCGGGGTGAACGGGCGGTTCCTCGAACCCGCGTTCGCGAGCGGCGTCGGGCCGCCAGTACGCGGGGTCGTGGTTGAGCGTCTGACTCGTCCAGAGGTCGTTGCCGTCGCGAGTGAGACGGAGCCCCGGGTCGTGTTCGATGGTCTCCCCCTCCTCGAACGCCTCGAAGTAGGTCCCCTTTTCCAGTACCTCCGCGCGTGCGAGCGCGTCCGGCATCGACTCGACCCAGTCCGGGCCGTCAGTCATCGGCGGCCACCTCCGTGGCGTCGGCCGTCCGACCGCGTCTGGCGAGCGTTCGGCGCATCTCGTTGGTGACGATCATGAACCCCTCGTCGAACCCCATCCCCGGTTTGGCGAGCAGCTGCGCTGCCCGCGTCGCGAGCGCGACGTGTGCACACGTGCGTGCGGAGACGTCCGTCTCGTTGCAGGTACCGCCGAGGTAGGCGCGGGTGTCGGTGCCGCGACAGGCGAGGACGGCCTCGGCGCTCCGCTGGACCCCACCCAGATCCGGGGTCTTCACCTGCACCACGTCGGCCGCGCCGGCGTCGACGAACGCCCGCACGTCGTCGAACGTGTTACACCACTCGTCGGCGACCAGGTCGACGGCGACGCCCGCGTCCGAGAGACCGTCGCGGAGCGTCGTCATCTCGCGGATCTGCGCCTCGCGACTCCCCGCGTCCATCGGTCCCTCGATCTGCAGCGGGTACGGCGCCGCCGCTCTCCGGAGATCGGCGAAGTAGTCGACTACCTCCGCACGGTCGTACGGCGGGCCGAACAGCTCGCCGAGGACCCCGTAGACGTCGATGTGGAACCGCGGGTCGTAGCCGTCGATGCGCTCTGCGCGCTCCGAGAGCCACCGGACGTAGTCGAGAAGTCGCTCGCCCTCGGGGCCGATCTTCTCGACGCTGTTGAACAGTCCGTGCGGGAGAACGGGGACGCCCTTCAGCAGCATCTTCTCGGCGTTCGTCCGCCGCTCGTCACCCGACTGGCCGAACACTGGAATCGGCTCCGTCGCCGGCGCGACGTCGTAGACGTCGGCCAGCACGTCGGTCATCGTCGTCCCCGTCGCGCTCGCCGCGGCGTCGAGGAGCGCCTGCGAGACGCCGTAGCGGATCGCCGTGTGGAGTCGGTCGCCGTCGACGGTCAACCCTTCCAGCAGGGTCGCATTCTCCGCGAACGCCGCCGCGTCGCGCCCGCGGAGGCGGTCGGCGACGACGCCCTCGACGACCGAGCGGTACTCGTCGGCACGGAACAGCGGGTCGCGGCCGCCGGCGCCGGAGTACTGGACGGCACAACAGTCACCGGTGGCAGTTGCTCCGGAGGAGAGTTCGAGTTCAACCGTCAGCGCCTCGCCGGCCTCGCGGATCCGTCGGAACCCCTCGGTCTCCGGGTCGCCGCGGTAGTCGAAGCCGTCCTGCGTCGCACCGGCCTTGATCGCCCGCTGGTCGTCGAAGAAGAACCCCGACACCGTCGGGACGGCCCGGACGGCGTCGATGCGAATACTCACGTCCACCCCTCCGTCGGGCGGCCGATGAGTTTGCCGTCGCTGATGGCGTCGACGTCGTCGGCGACCATCCGGAACGAACACTTCCGCCCCTCCGTCTCCGCCCGTTCGTCGAGGCGAGCGCGGTGCATCTCCTCGACGTCGTCGTCGAGCGCCAGATCGCCGAACTCCAGAATCCGCACCCGGCCCTTGTCGTCGCGGGCGGGGAGCACGGCACCCTTCGCGCTCTCGCTGGGAGCGAACGGCACGTCGAGCGCGCCGGTCTCGAACGCTCGGACCGTGCCGTGAGCGACGTCGCCGTCGCCGAGTGCGAACACCGAGTCCATCAGCGACCGCACCGAGCGTTCGATGATCTCCCGTTCGTCGTCGATCCCGTCGAGCGTCACGTCCTGTTCGATGAGCATATCAATGAGCTGTCGTGTCGTTCGGAGTCCGGCGGCGTTGGCCTCCATCGTGGGGACGCCCTGGAACTCCTGTGGCGACTTCGTGATGACTTTGTCCGGTCGCGCGACCGCGGCGGTGGCTCCGCCGAGACCGATGACCCCGTTGGCGCGCGCTTCGTCCGGTGGGAACCCGCCCATCCACTCGTGGAAGACGGTGGTGACGGTGACGTCGTCGGGGAGGTACTCCTCACCGAGCGTCCGCAGCGACCGGAGGGCGGCGACGTCCTGCACGAGGTTGCCGACCTGTCCGTAGCCGAGCGTCACCGACTTCACGCCCTGTGTCGCCGCCAGCAACCCCTCGACGAGGCCGACGGCGATGGCGATAGACGGGGGGACGAGCGTCCCCGTCAGCGGGCCGAACGGTTCGCGGTTGATCCGCACCCCGAACTCCGTGTAGAGGCCGGCCAGCCGGTCGACGAACTGCCAGTGTTCGATCGTCTCCGCCAGGTCGCGGCGCTTCGTGTACGGGATGTTGTACGAGATGGGACCGCCCTCGAAGCTCTGGAAGCCGCCGGCGAAGGTGACCATCGCCAGCAGGCGGGCGTCGGGCGTCCCGTGGCGCACCTCGATGGGGCCGTCGACGCGCTCGATCAGTTCGCGACAGCCGTCGACGCCGTGGTTGACGGCCGGGAAGCCGTTGAGCGTGTCGTCGCCGGACTCGCGGGCGGCGTCGAGCCCCTCCTGTGCCTTTCCGTACTCGTTGTCGCGGGTGTAGGAGTCGATGGTCGTCGGCAGGAGGTCCGCACCGCCCTCCTCCCAGAGATGGGCGAGCAGGTCGACCTGCGGGTCGAGTCGCGGCACGCCCGCCCGCGGCTGAAGCAGCGGGCGGTCTGCCGACTCCAGCACGCGTGCGAACCGCTTTCCGTCCGGGAGCGTCCCGTGGTAGTCGACCGACTCCTCGAAGTCGACGGCGTCCGCCGTCGACCAGTCGTCGCGGAGGGACTCGGCGATCCGGCCGAGTTCCGACTCCGCGAGGCGTTCGTCCCGAACCATCAGCTGTAGGCTCGGACCGACTCTTGGTCGGTCTCTGTCGTCGAGACGTCGAGGTCGACTTGGAGCGCGTCGATCGCCTCCTGTGGCTCGGTCTCCGAGTCGAAGACGCGGGTGAACCCCATCCGCTCGAAGCGACGACGCGTCTCCGTCCAGTCGTCCTGCCCGACGGCGAGGTTGCCGCCGATGTACGTCGGCAGGTCGAGACCAGCCTCCACGAGCTTCTCGTGGAACCCGCCACAGTCCTGCTCGGCGTGACCGTAGAGTGAGGAGACCAGTACTGCGTCTGCGTCGTGCGCTTTCGCTGCGTCGACGAACTCCGTCTGCGACGTTTGGACGCCGAGGTTGACAACGTCGAACCCCGCCGCCGACAGTGCCTGCTCCAGAATCGTGATCCCGACGACGTGTGCGTCGGAACCGATCACACCGAGGATGACTGTTCGCGGCATCATCGTGAACAACCGTGAAGTACCCCATAAAGTTAATGATTTATAATGATAATATTCCTTAAGGAGGGTTAGACACTGGTGTGACATAGAGTCACAAAGTACATGATTAATAGGGTAGTTTTTTCTTCCACATCCACGTCGCCGTTGGCATGGGTGCGCTCAGCGACCTTCGGGTGCTCGACCTGACACAGGTGCTCGCCGGACCGTACTGTACGATGCTGCTGGCCGACCTCGGTGCCGACGTCGTGAAGATCGAACGTCCCGGCGGCGACCTCATCCGGTCGAACCCGCCGTTCGTCGACTCGGCGGACGAGCCGTACGGCGGCTACTTCCAGAGCGTCAACCGCGGGAAGCGCTCACTCGAACTCGACCTCGGCAGCGACGAGGGGCGCGCCGACTTCCTCTCGCTCGTCGAGACGGCGGACGTCGTCGTCGAGAACTACCGTGCGGGCACGATGGAACGGTTCGACCTCGGCTACGAGACGCTCCGAGAGCACAACCCCGAACTCGTCTACGGCGCCATCCGGGGGTTCGGCGACCCGCGGACGGGCGAGACGCACCGACAGGGCCAGCCCTCCTTCGACCTCGTCGCGCAGGCGCTGAGCGGGTTGATGGAGATCACGGGTCAGGAGGACGGCCCGCCGACGAAAGTCGGCCCCGGCGTCGGCGACATCTTCACGGCGACGCTCAACGCCGTCGGCGTCCTGGCCGCCGTCCACCACCGCGACCGAACCGGTGAGGGGCAGTTCGTCGACACCGGGATGTACGACAGCATGGTCAGCCTCTGTGAGCGGGCGGTCTACCAGTACTCCTACACCGGCGAGGCACCGACGCGACAGGGCAACTCCCACCCGACGCTGTTCCCGTACGACTCCTTCGAGACCGACGACGGCCACGTCGTCGTCGCCGCCTTCGGCGACAACCACTGGGAGGCGCTCTGCCGGGTGATGGACCGCCCGGACCTCGCCGCCGACTACCCGGACGCGGCGAGTCGCCTCCGAAATCGGGAGACGCTTCGGGAGGCCGTCGCCGACTGGACGCGCGAGCGGACCAGCGACGACGTGGTCGACGCACTCGTCGGCGACGTCCCCTGTGAGCGCGTCCAGACCGTCGCCGACGTCTTCGAGGACTCGCACGTCCACGACCGCGAGATGCTGGTCGAGGTCGACCACCCCGAGAGCGGCGAGCGCGTGACGATCGCGGGCCAACCGATCAAGATGTCGGCGACGCCGACGCAACCGGGACGACGCGCGCCGCTCCTCGACGAACACCGCGAGGAACTGCTCGGCGACGCGGTGGGCGACACGGACGACGGAGCGCCCTCGCGGGCGACGGAGGAGGCCGACGACTGATCGGATGCGTCCGGTGCCGACGAGAGACTGACCCCGAGACGGCCCGCGCCGCTCGCGGGCACAGTTTCTTGGCGTCCTCACCCGATTGAGACGGTATGGCAGGTGCGACGTTCCTCTCGGGCGACCGCGTCACGCTCACCACCGTCGAGGCCGAGGACGTCGAGTTTCTCCGCGACGGCGTCAACGACCCGCGAGTCCGCGTACCGGCGGGGCAGGTGCTCCCGAGCAACGAACGCCAGGAACGCGAGTGGTTCGAGGCGGCGAGCACGAGCGACGACGTCGTCCAACTGCTCGTCGTCGTCGACGGCGAAGCCGACGAACGGAGCGCGGAGTCGTCGGACACTCGCGCCGGCGTCGTCGAACTCGACCCCATCGACCGCGAGACGGGGACGGCCGACGTCGCCTACTGGCTCCGTCCCGAGTTCCGTCGCAACGGCTACGCCCGCGAGGCGCTGGAACTCGTCGTCGACTACGCCTTCTCGCAACTCCGCCTTCACCGGGTTAACGCCGCCGTCTACGACTTCAACGAACGGTCGATGGAGTTGTTGGAGGCGGTCGGGTTCACCGCCGAGGGAGTCCAGCGGGAGAGCGCGTTCGTCGACGGGGCCTACCGCGACACCCACTACTTCGGCGTGCTCGAAGACGAGTGGGAGTCGTAGCACTCACCGGTCGCGGAAGACGACGCCGTCGAACCCGCCCGTCAGCACGACCTCCTCGCCCCCGTTGCGACACTCGACGCTGGCGTCGACGTCGACCCGCGTGTCGGCCTCTTCGACGCCGTCGACGGTTACCTCGCACTCGATCTCCTCGCCCGTGTAGACCGGGCGGTGAAACTCGAACGTCATCGTCCGCGCGAGCACGTCGAGGTCGCCGCCGATCTTCGTCGGGAGCGTCGCCGTCAGGAGGCCGTGGACGACGAGACGGCCCTCCTCGTCGGGTTCCTCGTGGTGCGTACCGCGGTCGTTCGAGAGGTCGGCGAACTGGCGGACGTCGTCCTTCGAGAAGGTGCGGGTGTACGTTCGAGTCTCCCCTTCGGTCGGCACGTCGGTCATACCGGTCGGACGGACACCGACCACAAAAACACTCGTTCGGTCCACCGCTTCGGCCGCTTCGCTCTGCTCTCTGCTCCTGCGCGCATACTCCCCGTCGACCGTCAGTCCGCGCTGACGCCGAGATACTTGTCGTTGATCTCGTACTCGCCGCGGTCGTTCTCGACGAGGTACTCGCCGTAGTAGGGGACGCGGTTCGAGACGACCTCGCGGAACGCCTCGCGGATCTCGGGTTTGGTCATCTCGCCCATCGACCGGAGGTCGTCGTTGCGGTTGAGACAGCCCTTCAGGTACCCCTCGTGGGTGACGCGCACCCGGTGGCAGTTCGCACAGAACGTCTCGTTTTCGACGGGGTCGACGATCTCGACCATCCCACCGTCCGACTCCGGTGTGCCGCCCACCCAGTAGCGCTTGCGGTCGTGCATCTCTCGTGTCTCGACGGTGTCGGCGATGTCGGCGAGCCAGTCGTGAACGCGCTGGATGTCGATGTTCCACTCGGGCTTGCCGGTCAGTTCGGGCATGTACTCGATGAGCTGGAGCTGGAGGCCGTCGTTCTCGGCGACGTGCTCGACCATCCCCTCGACGTAGCCGGCGGTGTGCTCGAAGACGACCATGTTGAGTTTCACTGGCTGGAGTCCGGCGTCGAGGGCTGCCTCGACGCCCTCCATCACCTTCTCGTACGCGCCGGATTTGGTGATCTCGGCGAACGCCTCCGGGTCGAGAGCGTCCTGCGAGACGTTGACGCGGCTGAGTCCTGCCTCCTTCAGGTCCTCCGCGCGACCCGGGAGGAACGTCCCGTTCGTCGTCAGCGACGTCTCCATCGAGTCGGGCGTCCGGCGGATGATCTCCTCTAAGTCCTGTCGGAGCATCGGCTCGCCGCCGGTGAACTTCACCTTCTCGACGCCGAACTCCTCGACAACTTCGAGGAAGCGGACGACGTCGTCGGCGCTCATCTCGTCGTCCTGTGCGTCCATCGGTCCACGGGTGTCGCCGAGTCCCTCGTTGTGACAGTAGACGCAGTCGAAGTTACACCGGTCGGTGAGAGAGACCCGCACCCCGGATACCTCGCGGCCGAAGTCGTCCTCTAACATTATACCTCATCCTTCGTGGAGATGTTCTTAAATGACGCGGCGATTCGAGCCTCCGCGTAACCGATGGTGGTTACCTCCGGTGCTGTTTCGCCGCTGGTGGTCGTTACGTTCCTCAGTCTGCTCTGCGAGCGGTGTCGGAGTCGACTCGCGGCGGCGGGTCTCCGTCCGAAATCGGCGGCATTCGATGCCGTCTCCCGGAACATCTTTGCCTCGAAGCGACAACCGTGAAGGTATGATAGACGAGACCATCGAGGAGATCCGGGAGATGCAGACGCACTCCTCGTCCGTCGTCGCGGTGAAGGCGACTCGTTCGCTGGGGACGCTGCTCGACCGTGACTACGCCACCGTCGACGAGTTCGAGCGCGACCTCGAACACAACACGGGGGCGCTTCGGCGGGCGAACCCCTCGCACGCCTCGCTGCACAACGCGATGCGTGAGGTCGCCCGCAGCGTCGTCGGTCGTGCCGACTCCGTCGAGTCCGCGAAGAAGATCACCCGCTCGACCATCGACCGCGTCGTCGAGGACATCGAGACGGGCAAGCGCAAGGCCGCGCGCAACCTCGCCGACACCTTCGAAGACGGCGAGACGTTCCTCACGCACGACTACTCCTCGACCGTGCTGGAGGGCGTCGAACTCGCCGCGGGCGAGGGCGTCCACACCACCGCCTACGTCACCGAGGCCCGACCGCGCTACCTCGGACGGAAGACGGTCCGCACCCTCTCGGAGATCGACCGCGTCGACCCGCATCTCATGGTCGACGGTGCCTCGGGCATGTTCCTCCCGGAGTGCGACCGGGTCATCATCGGCATGGACTGCATCGTCGACGACACGCTCTACAACCGCGTCGGCACGTTTCCGCTCATCGCCACCGCCCACCGGCTGGACGTCCCGGTCACTGTCGCCGGCAGCAGCACGAAGATCATCGTCGACGGCTTCGCCTTCGAGAACGAGTACCGCCCGGCCAGCGAAGTGATGCTCGAACCCACCGAGGGGATCACCGTCGAGAACCCCGCCTACGACGCGACGCCGGTGGACCTCATCGACGAGGTCATCACCGACGACGGCGTCCACGAGTTCTGAGTCTCTTTTGACCTTCTCCGGGAGTCTCGTCGTCTACTCTAACGACACTCGCTCGCCGCAAAGACCGCCTCGCGTACAGTTCGCTGGCCTACGCCAGCGAGATACGCTCGCCGCTCTCGTCACTTCGCTCGATGGCGTTCAGCACCCGCTGGACCTGATAACCGTCCTCAAACGACGGGTGGAACTCGCCGCCGTCTCTGACTGCCGAGAGGAATTCGTAGTTCTCGTGGACGAACGTGTGTTCCCAACCGAGGACGTGCCCCGGCGGCCACCAGTGGTCGAGGTAGGGGTCGGAGCCGTCGGTGACGAGAATGGTCTCGTAACCCCGGTGGTCTGCGCCCTTGTACTCGAGTTCGTTCAGCCGTTCGAGCGAGAACTTCAAACTCCCCTCCGTGCCGTGAATCTGGATGGTGTGGTCGTTCTTGTGGCCGTCGGCGACGCGGGAAGCCTCGAACGTTCCGATGGCCCCCGAGTCGAACTCCACCTGTGCGGAGTAGGCGTCGTCGACGGTGACCGGTCGGGTCTCGTCGCTCCCCTCGACGGGTCGTTCCTCGACGAACGTCTGTAGCTGTCCGGAGATCTCCGCGAACTCGCCGACCTCCTCGCCGACGAGGAACCGCGCGAGGTCGACCGTGTGCGCGCCGAGGTCGCCGAGCGCGCCGCTGCCGGCGAGCTCCTCGTCGTTGCGCCACGACCACGGAGCCTCGGGGTCGACGAGCCAGTCCTGCAGATACTGCCCGCGGACCTGCCGGATCTCGCCGAGCTTTCCATCCTCGATGAGGTTCTTCGCGTAGCGGATAGCTGGGACGAACCGGTAGTTGAACGCACAGCCGGCGACGAGGCCGCTGTCGGCCGCGGCGTCGCGCATCGCCTCGGCCTCCTCCAGCGTCGGTGCGAGCGGTTTCTCACAGAAGACGGGCGTTCCGGCTTCCAGCGCCGCGATTGAGGGCTCGGCGTGGACGTGGTTCGGCCCGAGGTTGTAGAAGGCGTCGACGTCGTCGACGACCGCCTCCCAGTCAGTCGACGTGTGTTCGAAGCCGA
This sequence comes from Halogranum amylolyticum, assembly GCF_900110465.1. Classification (GTDB taxonomy): domain Archaea; phylum Halobacteriota; class Halobacteria; order Halobacteriales; family Haloferacaceae; genus Halogranum; species Halogranum amylolyticum. The sequence continues at coordinate 217,332 of NZ_FODV01000004.1, read as the reverse complement.
ACTGTTCGGCCGCGTCCGCGAGCGCCTCCTCGTCGCGGCCGACGAGCGTGTGACGGTTCACTTCGGGCGCGTCGTCGAAGAACATCGGGAGTCGAGCCAGCGCGTTCGAGTGCGCCTTGCCCATGAACCGATATCCTAGAACGCCGACGTCGAGTGGTTCTTGTTCGCTCATCGGAATCACTCCGCCCAGTAGGCGTCGCCCGGTTGCGTCTCGAAGACCGCACGCTGGAGGACGTCGACCGCCTTCTCCAGTCCCTCCCGCGAGGAGGTCAGCGAGTCCTCGTGTTCGATGCTGAGCGCGCCGTCGTAGCCGACCATCCGGAGCGTCGAGACGACGTCCTTCCAGTGTTCTTCGCCGTGGCCGTAGCCGACCGACCGGAACAGCCACGAGCGGTCGACCTCCTCGGTGTAGTCGTCGGTGTCGAGGACGCCCTTTACCTCGGCGTTGGCGTCGTACACCTTCGTGTCCTTGGCGTGGAAGTGGTGGATGGCGTCTCTCTCGCCGAGGTAGCGGATCGCCTTCGGCACGTCGATCCCCTGCCAGTAGAGATGCGAGGGGTCGAAGTTCGCGCCGATGCGCTCGTTGGTCTCCTCGCGGAGCTTCGCCATCCCGGTCGGTTCGTAGACGAGCATGTTCGGATGCATCTCGATGGCGACGTCGACGCCGTGGTCCGCGGCGTGTTCCGCGAGTTCCGACCAGTAGTCGACGGCGACCTCCCACTGGTAGTCGTGGGCGTCGGCGTGCTCGGTCGGCCACGGTGCGGTGATCCAGTTCGGCACCTCGTCGTCCGGGCCGCCCGCGGGGAGCCCCGAGAAGCAGGTGACGACGTTCACGTCGAGTTGGGCGGCCAGTTCGATGGCCTCGCGGAGTTCTTCGTCGGCCTCGGCGGCCGTCTCCTCGTCGGGGTGCAGCGGGTTGTTGTGCGTCGCGAGCGCGCTCACTCTCAGGTCGTGTTCGTCGAGCGTCGCCTGCAACTCCGTCCGTGCGTCCTCGTCGTCGAGGTGGCGCTGCCGGTCGAGGTGGTCTTCACCGGGGTAGCCGCCGCAGCCGAGTTCGACTGCGCCGACGCCGATGTCCGAGAGATACGTCAGTGCGTCTTCGCGTGACTGCCCGCCGAGCGGGACTGTAAGTACTCCGACGTCCATGGACGGGGCTACAACTACGCGTCGAATAAAAGTTCAGGACGGACCGCGTATCTTGCCGACTTACGCCGCGTCGGTGACGGGGCCGTCCTCGCGTCGGCGTTGTTGTCTCGCCGCTCTGTCGAGGGGGTCTTCGAGTTCGCCCATCACCGACTCGAAGGCGTCCGTCGCAGTGAGGAGGCCGACGACCTCACCGTCTCGCGTCACCAAGGCGAGTTCCTGACTCTTCTCTTGGAACAGGTCGATGGCGTTGCTGACGCTCGTGTTCGCGTCTATCGTCATCGATTCGACCGCGAGCGACTCCATGTCGACCTCACCCGCCGACAGTTCCTCGAATCGGTTCAACACTGCCGGCATGTAGACGATGCCACGAAAGTCGTCGACCGACTCGCCGACCAACGGGAACCGCGTGTGCGGGTGGTCTTCGACGATGCTCAGGTTCTCCTCGGGGCTGTTCGTCGTCGACAGCGCGACGATGTCCTTACGACCGACCATCAGCTCTTCGATGGCGGTCTCGCCGACGCGGAGCGCGTTCATCACTTCCTCTTGGCGCTCCTCGGAGAGTTCGCCCTCGTCGAGGACGTTCCCGAGTTTGTTCCGGAGTTCGGCCCGCGACTCGATGGCGTCCTGTTCGGCCTCCAGCCACGCACCCGTCATCTCGATACCGAACAGCCGGAGCGTCCACTTCGCGACGCCGTCGCCGAGTTTGATGAGTGGCGAGATGAGGAGGGCGAAGTAGTACAGCGGCGTCGCACCGTATCGACAGACGAACTTGGTCCGCTCGACGCCCAGATAGGTCGGCGTCTGCTCGCCGTGCGTGAGATGCAGGAGGTTGATGATGAGGAACGCGATGATCCCCCCCGCGCCGACGGAGGCGAGCCAGGTGTTCTGCAGATACGGTTCGAACAGCGCGGCGAGCGCCGGTTCGGCGACGATCCCGACGGCGATGCTCGACGCCGTGATGCCGACCTGACAGCTCGTCAGGTAGATCTCGAGATCGTCGGTCATCTCCCATGCGCGACGTAGTCCGCTGGTGTCGAACTCCGACTCGGAGTACTGCCGCACTCGGGTGAGCGCGAACTCGATAGCGACGAAGAAACCGTTCGCGAGAATAAGTCCCAATCCGGCGACGAGCCGGAGCACGACCTCGGGCGTGTTCATTCAGGTTTGATTTCTCCCTCGGTATAAAAAAGCCATGTGGCCTTCAACCGTCTAACTGGACGGCGCGCCCCGTCTCCGAGGAACGGTAGATGGCGTCGATGACGCGCTGGACGGCGAGCCCCTCCTCGATGGTGTTGCGGGTCGGCGCATCGCCGGTGCGGACGGCCTCGACGAACAGCGCCTGTTCGGCCTCGTGGGTGTCCGTCGTCTGCGTGTCGACCTCGGTGTCGGTCAGGTGGTTCGCCCCCTCCGTCGCCGCCTCGTAGACGGTGAGCTCCTGGCTCCCGCGGTCGAAGCGCGCGCCCGCGTCGGTCCCGCGGATGACGAACTCGTCGTTGGTCGGACGGTTGACGGCCCACGCGACCTCGAGCGAGACGGTCGACCCGTCCGCACAGCGGAGGAACGCGCTGGCGGAGTCGTCGACGTCGAACTCCTCGGGACCGCTGTCCGTCCCCCACATCTCGACGAAGGCGTAGTCGTCGCGGCCGCCGAACTGCGAACGCGTGACGCCCGAGACCTCGACGACCTCCGGATAGTCGAGGAAGTACAGCGCGAGGTCGACGGCGTGGACGCCGATGTCGATGAGCGCCCCGCCGCCGGCGACCTCCTTGTTCGTGAACCACGATCCGCGTCCGGGAACGCCGCGGCGACGGACGTAGTTCGCCTCGACGTGGTCGACGTCGCCGAACCGGTCCTGTCGCTGGTAGTGTTTAATGATCTCGACCGGGTTAGAGAAACGGTTGTTGAATCCGACCATGCAGAACCCGTCGGCGTCGGCGTCGGCCTCGACGATGCGCTCTGCGCTCTCCAGGGAGTGTGCGAGCGGTTTCTCGAGGAGGACGTCCAGTCCGGCCTCCAGCGCCGAGACGGCGTACTCCTCGTGGAAACGGTTCGGTGTGGTGACGATGACGGCGTCGGCGACCTCGTAGAGGTCGGTCGCGTCGTCGTACGCCGTCACACCGAACTCTCGCTCGAAGCGCTCGCGAGCGGCTTGGGCGATGTCGACGCCGCCGACGAGGTCGGCGTCCTGTCTCGTCAGTCGAGTCGCGTGGTGGTGGCCGATGTTTCCCAGTCCGACGATACCGATACGCGGAGAACGGTCGTTACTCATCGATAACGGAGTTTACTCAAACGGTAGTTAAGTATCCCGTTTCCGACGGCGAAACGACCGTCGTCGGCGACGAAAAGATCGGCGAGCGGTCGGGTCAGTAGAGCTGGCGTTCGCGGTCGTCGCGCTCTTCCTCTTCGCGTTTCTCCTCCTTGAGACGCTTCCGTCCGCGGAGGTACTGCCGACCTTTCGGGATGTAGACGTTCTTCAGATCCATCACGAAACGCACCACTCCGTACGCCCACGGCAGGAACAGGAGGGTGACGAGCGCGACGTACAGCCAACCGAACTCTGTGACCATGTGAGCTAGTCGTCGCTTTCGGCTTCCGTCCCGGTAGTGCTTTCGGCGGTCGTGGGCTTGACCAGACCGTGCTGGATAGCTTCGCCGGTGTTCGTGTCGAACAGGTGGACCCGACTCCGGTCGAGCACGACGTCGACGTCCTGATCCTCTTCGATGTCGCTGTCAGGGTCGACGCTCATGAGCAGTTGGTTGCTCGACGCCGTCTCTTCGAGGCTGGTCTCGACGTCCTCCGCCAGGAGGAGGTAGATGAAGATCTCGTCACCCATCGGCTCCATCACGTCGGAGATCGTGTCGATCTCGGCGGTCGGGTGCGAGAGTGTTCGCCCGTCTTCGACCGGATAGACGTCTTCCGGCCGGATGCCGAGGGTCACCTCGTCACCGACGCTGACACCCATCCGCGCGGGGTCGAACTCGACGCTGAGGTTCTCTGATTCGAACCCGTTCTCCGAGATGGTCCCGTCGACGAAGTTCATCGCCGGCGACCCGATGAAGCCGGCGACGAACAGGTTCGCCGGTTCGTTGTAGCAGGTCAGCGGCGGGTCGATCTGCTGGAGCTGTCCGGAGTCGATGACCGCGATCCGGTCGCTCATCGTCATCGCCTCCGCCTGGTCGTGCGTGACGTAGATGATAGTGGTGTCCAGCTCCTTGTGGAGCCGCTGGAGTTCGGTCCGCATGTGGACCCGGAGCTTGGCGTCGAGGTTCGCCAGCGGCTCGTCCATCAGGAACACTTCGGGGTTCCGGACGATGGCGCGGGCGATGGCGACGCGCTGGCGCTGCCCACCGGACATCTCGTCGGGCATCCGGTCGAGCATCCCCTCTAACTGGACGATGTCCGACGCCTTCTCGACGCGTCGGTCGATCTCCTCCTTCTCGTAGTCGCGGAGGCGGAGCCCGAAGCTGATGTTGTCGTAGACGTCCATATGCGGGAACAGCGCGATGTTCTGGAACACCATCGCGATGCCGCGGTCCTTCGGCGGCAGGTTGGTCACGTCTTGACCGGCGATGTACACCTGCCCATCGGTCGGCTTGGTCAGTCCGGCGACCATCTCCATGGTCGTGGACTTCCCGCACCCCGAGGGACCGACGAGACAGACGAACTCGCCGTCCCGGATCTGCACGTTCATGTCGTCTACTGCCGTTACGTCGTCGTACTGCTTCGTTACGTGTTCGAGTTTTACGTCTCCCATTGTCTTACTCCTTGAGTGCCCCTGCGGTGAGGCCGCTGACGATCTTCTCCTGTGCGATGATGACGAGGATGGCGACCGGCAGCACCCCGATGATGCTGGCCGCCGCCATCAGGTGATACGGCGTGTCGAACTGCCCCTGGAGGCCGAGGATACCGCCGACGATCGGCGCCCAGTTCCCTGCCTCTCCGTTGTTCATCAGGAACGAGAAGAAGAACTCGTTGTAGACGCTGATGAACGTCAGGACGCCCGCCGTCGCCACGCCGGGCGCCGACAGCGGGATGATGACCCGGAACAGCGCGCCGAGTCGGGTGGTCCCCTCGATCCGCGCGGCGTCCTCTAGTCCGTCCGGGATCTGCCCGTAGAACGTGGTGAGGATGAAGATGGACAGCGGCATGAACAGCGCGCTGAACGGCAACACCATCGACCACGGCGTGTTGAACAGGTCCGGGCTGTTGAGGAACAGCTGCTCGCCGAACACGATCGAGGTTCCGAGCAGCGGAACCGCCACGTTGCCGGTGAACAGCTCGAACAGCGGGATGAGGAACGCCGCCGGCGGGAAGTACGAGATCGCCAGGATGCCGAGCATCAGCGGTGCCTTCCCGGGGAAGCGGAGTCGGCCGAAGACGTAGCCGGCCAGACTCGCCAACAGCAGGACGATGACCGTCGTCATGATCCCCAACACCAGGCTGTTGAACATGAAGATGTGGAACGGGACGCGTTCGAACACCGTGATGAACGACGCCGGGTTGAACCCGTTCGGTACGAGACCGACGTTGGTGAGCAGGTTCTGCGGCGTCAGCGCGAGCACCAACAGCCAGTAGAACGGGAACAGTGTGGTGAACAGGAAGATGACCGTCGCGACGTAGAACATCGCGCGGTAGACGCGCTCGGGGTTCTGGATGGAGCTCTCCACCCAGCTGCCGAGCGGTCCCCGCTTGAGCGGGCGGTCTTCGCCGATTCCGGTGCTCCCTTGTCCTGAGTCTGCTGCCATGTTAGAATCCTCCCTCCGCGTCGGCGAACTTCACGATGTAGACGCTGACGACGATTCCGATGATGGCGGCCGTGACGAACGCCACGGTGGCGGCCGTCCCGTAGATGCGCGAGCTGAAGCTCGACACGACCAGACAGGACAGCGACGGCACCGTCTGACAGCCGCTCGTCGTCTCGATGATCCCGTACACCCGCATCGCCGCGATGGTGCGGAACAGCATCGCGACCAGGATGGTCGGCAGGATGAGCGGGAAGGTGATCAGCTTGAACTGCTGCCACGGCGACGCGCCCGCGACGCGAGCGACGTCGTAGAGCGAGCGGTCGATGCTCTGCATCCCCGCGAGGATGAGAAGCGCCATGAACGCCGTCGTCTTCCAGACGTCGGCCACCGTGATGATGAGCAGTGAGTCGATCGTGTTGATGAGCGGCGTCGTCCCGATGATACCCAGCTGGTTGAGTATCGAGGGGTTCTGACTCGTCCCCACGAGGAACCCGATACCGGGCTGGAACAGCAGGTAGAAGATCATCCCCTGGATGACGATGGGGACGGCCCACGGGATGATGATAGCGACGCGGACCCACCGACGGCCGCGGAACTCTTGGTCGAGCACGAGCGCCTGGACGAAGCCGAGGATGGTCTCGAAGAAGACGCTGGCGACGGTGAAGATGAGCGTCACGCCGAGCGCGCTCGACACGATTCCGCCGACCGACAGCGACGTCGGCATGAACGGTGCCGGCAACGCGTAACTCTTCTGGTTGGTGAGCAGTTCAACGTAGTTCTGGATTCCGACGAACTCGCCGAGCGTGGCGCTTCCGGCGATCGCGTCCGCGAACAACGACATGCCGAACGTCGTCACGAGCGGGTAAATCGCGATCACTAGAAGCAACAGCAGCGCCGGAGTGAGGAGGAAGTACGCGAACGCCGTCTCGCTCAGGTTCTCCATCCAGCGGACTGCCGAGACGTACGGACCTGACCGAGAGCTGTCACGTATGGCTCCCTGGGATTCTTGTTCTGTTGCCATGTGTAACAATAGATAATGTGGTACGAGGTGTTTAGGCGTTGTCCTCGGTCTATGCGTTGTTCTCGATCTCTTGGAGCGTCGACTTGAGATCGCTCATCGCCTGCTTGGGGGCCTTGTTACCCGCGTAAGCAGCGTTGACCTGCTCGGCGACCGGACCGGACTGCTGGGTCCAGACGGCGGTGACCGGCCGCGGCACCGCGTTCTCGCCGGCGACCTTCAGCTGCGGCAGGTAGCGGCCGATGATCTCGACCTCCTGTGCCTGGTCGGAGTCGAGCAGGCTCGGACGCGGCGGGATCCAGCCGATGATGCCGAACAGATCGAGCTGGAACTGCTCTTTCTGCATGACCTTCATCACCTGCAGGGCGGCCCGCTTCTTCTCGTCGGGCGCGCTCGGGTTCATCGTCATGTGCCAGCCGCCGAGGGCGGCGACCGGACCGCCGGTCCCCTCGTACTGCGCCTTGTCGGCGGTGACGCCGTACGGGATCGGCATCACGCCGAGTTTCTCGCCGAAGGCTTCCTCCGCCCCGGCGGCGTTGATGGAGTACGGCCAGTTGCGGTGTGCGACGACGTTGCCGTTCATGAACGGCGCACGCGACGGCTCCTCGGTCCACTGGAGCACTGCCTCGGGCGAGATCTGCTGGATGCCGTCCATCGTGTTGTCGGCGTCCGAGCCGTGGATGAGCGAGCGAACCATCTTGATCGAGTCGATCACCGGCTGCTCGTTCACCGTGACCGGGCGGTCGCCGATCGGACCGAACAGGTTGTCGTGAGAGCCGAAGAAGGCGCCGCCGTAGGAGGTCATGAACTCGTTGAAGTCACAGCAGGAGAGCCCCTCGTAGACGCTCGCCTGGAACGTGAACCCCATGAGGTTCTGGTTGTCGCTCGCGTTCACGGCCTCGCTGACCGCCGTCGAGAACTTCTCCCACGTGGTGGACTCGGTGGCCCACTTCTCGAAGTCCGACTGGCCGTAGCCGGCCGCCTCCAGCAGGTCCTTGCGGTACTGGACCGTCGGGAAGTCAGGGAACAGCGGCATCCCGTAGAGGTCGCCCGATTCGGGATGCTTCGCCGTGGCGACGCTCGCCTCGAAGTAGTCGTTGTTGATGGTGTCGGTCATGCTCGACGGCAGCGCAGAGCTGAGGTTCTGCAGCTGCTCGCGCACGATGAACGGGATCGTCCACCCGCTGTCCATCATCAGCAGCGTCGGCTCCGACCGCCCGGCGCTCAACCACTGCTGGTACTGCGACTGGCGGTTGTCGGTCACCTGCGACCCGGCGACGATCTCGACGGTGATGTTGTCCGGGAGGCCGGCGTTCGACATCGCCTCTCTGATGGCCTGTTTGTTGTCGTTGACGCGGGTGTCGGCCGCCCACTGCACCGTGATGTCCCCTTCAGGTGCTTCGGTGTTGATGGCCTCGCCGCCACCGTTGCCGCCGTCACCACCGTCGCTGCCGCCGTCACCACCGTCGCTGCTAATGCAGCCGGCGAGCCCGACGGTGACACCGGATGCGCCCGCAGCCTGTACGAACCGACGACGAGAAACACCGCTTCGTCGTCCGTTCTCGTGTGAGTCACTGTCAACCATTACAGTTGGGAGCTATGGATAGGATTTATTTAAACGTTCGGGAAAGATTACTACCTCTGTTGTAGTGAATTCGCTGTCATCTGCATCTCCCCGCTGTCTGCCATACAACCGCGGTGGTAAAACCCGTTTTGGCTTCATTGATGAACAATCCCGATACAGAGTCATCTTCCGTACAGTTCCGGACGCCGACCGACCAGCGCTCGGTGTTCACAACTCTCAAGCCACCGGAGCAGCGACTCTCCCTCATGTCACTGCTCGACTCGCTCCGTCGCCCGGAGTACACGGGCGAGAATCGGTGTCTCTCCTGTACCGCCGTCAACAGCGCGTTCGTCCTCGCGGTCGCCGGTCTCGTCGGCCGCCGATGGCGGCCCGCTGGCGCTGCCGTGCTCGCAGTCGGGGCGGCCGCCGTCGCGCTCCGCGGATACGTGGTCCCGTACACACCTCAGTTCGCGCCGCGACTGGTCGAACCACTCCCGTTCGACTTCAAACGACGCGCCGAGTCGTCGGACTCGTTCTCGACGGTCTCCATCGACGACGCCGCCGCCGTCGACGACAGGGCTGCCAGAGTCGCCGACGCCGGTGAGGACGCCACCGTCGACGACGCGACCCGCGCTGTCGACGCCGACACCGCCGACGACGCCGGCCTCCCGAACTCCGACTCGCTGACCGCCGTCGACGCCGACGGCGAACGAGTGATGGTGTCGTTGCTCGAGGCGGGTGTCATCGTCGACGACGGCGAGACCGTCCGGCCGAGCGACGAGTTCGCCGCCGACTGGGAGTCGGCGATGGCCGACCTCCGGACGCTGGACGACGATGAACTCGCCGCCGCCGTCGCCGACGCCGCGCCGTTCGACGCCGCCGGCGCGACCGACGGCGACTGGGTCGTCGTCGAGGGCGAGGGACAGGCGGTACATCTCTCGCGGCCCATCGCGATCGCCGAGACCGCCGCCATCCGGGTGATGGCCGACGCCGACGTCCCGGCGGACCGCCGGGTCGAGGCGGCCCAACCGCTCCGGATGTTTCTCGAGAGCTGTCCGAACTGCGGCGACGTCGTCGAGGAGACGGACACCAAGAACTGCTGTGGTGGCTCTGCGGGAGCCTACGGCGGCGTCGTCTACGACGTCCTCGTCTGTCAGAGCTGTGACGCGCTCGTCTACGAGTTCGACGAGACGGTCGAAGCCTGAGTTCGACTGGCTCGTTCAGGCCAGCCCCGGCGGCGACTCGCGGCCGAGATGAAGCTCCTGTGCTTCGATGTCTTCGAGCGCCGCGACCAGACCGCCGACCTCGACCGGCCCCTCCTCGGTCTCGATGACCATCGAGGCGACCTCCTCGGTGTCGACGAACGAGACGTCGACGACCTTCCCCTCGACCACCGTCTGGTTCCCCGTCTCGACGTCGCGTCCCTGGACGGTCGCGTAGAACTCGCCGCCGATGTCGCGGACGTCTTTGACGGCGCGCCGGATCGATGCGTACCGGCGCGGGAACGGGCGACTCTTCCCGTCGGCGGCGAGCGTCTCGGCGGTCGTCCAGAGGACGGTCCCGAAGAAGCCGCTGACGAGGAAGCCGAGCGCCGAGCGGTTGAAGATGACGCCGTAGCGGTCCTGATCGTCGCGGAGCGCGTCCTGCGTGGCGTACACCGAGTACTCGCCGTCGGCGACGGCGAGCACCGGCGTCGTGATCCCGCGACGAGCGCGGGCGATGGTGCAGATCTCCATGTAGTCGAACTCCGCGGGGTCGGGTGCGCGACTGGCGGGCGTCACGAGCAGGTCGATGCTGACGCCGTCGTCGATGGCGGCCGCCAGATCGTCGTAGAACCGCCGCAGCAGGTCCGGCGTCAACGACAACACGAGTTCGTACTCGGCGTTGTCGACGACCTCCTCGATGTAGCGGAGGATCGTCGAGCGCGACTTCACGAGCGAGACGGCCTCGGTGTCACGGGCCGGGGCGGTGTAGCGCGCGCCGAGTTCGTCGACGAGCTCCGTCAGCGACGACTGGATGTTGCCGAAGGAGTCCTCGGGGTCGACGGCGACGATCTTCATCGGCCGCGACTCGCGGAGTTCGACCAGCCCGCGGTCCGACAGGCTTCGAACCGTGTCGTACACGCGCGGCTGCGGGATGTCTGTTCGGTCCGCGATCTCGCTGGCGGTGAGTTCGCCGTGTTCGAGCACGGCGAGGTACGCGTCGATCTCGTACTCGCCGAGGTTGAAGCGCTCGCCGACGCGCTCCATGTTGACTCGGAGGTCGTCTGCCATGAGTCACCCACTATCCTCCTGACTTAAGGTATTTACTGAAATACGAGTAGCACGGGTTTGCGTAAACACGTGGTAGGTAACGGACGTTGGTACAGGACGTCGACGACGGAAGCTAAAGAGGACAACGCTTTTTCGCCGACCCGGAGACAGATAGCGCATGACCACTGGCTGGCATCGTCTGGCAGACGGCGTCCGTCTCCAAGCCGACGGTGCGAGCGGCGAGCAGGCCACCAGTATCTTCGACTTCGTGCCGTGGGTGCAGGCGTGGCCGCCGCTGCAGTTCCTCGTCGTCATCCTCTTTACGCTGATGGGCGCGTACCTCTCGACGTACATCCTGCGACTTCTCGGCCGGCCAGTCGCCAGACAGTTCAGTCGTGAGAGCGTCGCCCAGACGGTGCTCCGCGGCGTCCGCGCGGGGACCATCGTGCTCTTTGCGCTGCTAGGGATGACAGTAGCCGGCCTCGAGATCGGCAACATCGTCCTCTCGCTGACGGTGCTGTCGGCCGTCCTCGGTATCATCCTCGCGCCCATCGTCGGTAGCGTCATCAACGGCCTGTTCGTCCTCGCGGATCAGCCGTACGAGATCGGCGACATGATCGAACTCGACGACGGCACCCGGGGGTTCGTCGACGACATCACGCTGCGGTACACGAAGATCATCACGCTCGACAACACCTTCCTCGTCATCACGAACTCCGCCATCCGCGAACGCGACGTCACCAACTACTCCGCAGAGGACGAACGGACGCGACTCTCCTTGGACGTGCTCGTGACCTACGAGTGCGACGTCCAGCAAGCGCGCGAGTTGATCGAACGCGCCGCCAGACAGTGCGAGGAAGTCGTCGAGGGCGGCCCCGACATCCGCATCGGGAGCGCGCGCTATCCGGCGACTCCGCGTGTCCTCATGAACGACTACGGCGACCACGGCGTCCTCCTCAGACTGCGCTACTGGGCGAAGAAACCGTACAAGATCGCGGCCGTCCAGTCGAACGTCCGGACGAAACTGTGGGGGCTCGTCGACGATGCCGACGTCGACGTCGAGTTCGCCTACCCGCACCAGCATCACGTCTTCGACGAGACGAGCGGTCGCGCGGAAGTGGCCGTCACCCGCGGTGGCGACAGACGGTACGCGGTCGACGCCCGACCCGAAACCGACCCCGAAGCGACCGCGGAGACGGAGAGCGGCGAGGGAACGGTGTCGTCCGACGAGTGAGGGCGTGCCGGCGTCACGGCGTCGACCGCTCAGTCGGCCCGTACCGTGATGACGGTACAGTCGAGTTTCTCTCGCAGGAACGACTCGATGTCCGGGTCGTCGAGGAACCGTCGGAGCGTCCGCCGCCACCGGCCGGCCTGTTTCGAGCCGATGACGACGACGTCAGCGTTCTCGGCGGCGACCTCCTCGAGTATCGTTTCCTCGACGAGGAAGCCACGCCGGACGGCGTACCGCGTCCGCGGAACCTGCCCGAACTCGCGTTCGACGGCGCGTTTCAACTCCGTCCGCGTCACTCCGTCGTTGTCCTGATACAGGTTCACGTGGAGCACCGTCAGATCCGCAGCGCGGTCCTCGGCGACGCGGATCGCTTCGGCGAGCGTCGCACGCGAGTGACTGGTCAGGGGGTACCGGACGGGGACGACGACCAGCGTCATTGGTCGACGTTCTCCCCTCGATAGTGTCAACCTTGCCCTTCGCTCATCGGGTGCGACGGTGAGTCACACGTCGGCTCGACCGACCGTTCGTCACGAGAATGGGTTCTCACGCGTCTCTCTGCGACGGCTCCGCGGGGGACGCCGTCGACATCCGTTCGATCCGCCCCTCGACCGCGGGGTCGATGCCACGTTCGCGTGCGTACGCCGCGAGCTGTTCGTGTTGGATACCGAACTCGCCCGCGCGGTGGCGCTCCTCGACGGCCGGGAACTCGTGGTCCGAGTGGAGGAGATACTCCGCCATCGCCACCGTGTAGAGTCGGTCGGGGTCGACCGTCTCTCCGGCGACCGTCGCCTCGACGAGTTCCGCCGCGTCGTCGTCCCAGACGATCCGCGCGCCGCTGACGTGGCCGTGCCACCACCCCGCCTCGCCGAAGTCGACGACGGCGGCGCTCATCTGCCGGAAGGCGTCCAGCAACTCCGCGCCCGTCACCTCGGCGAGGACGACCTGCTCCTCGAACGGGATGACGCTCACGAGGTCGGCGACGGTCACTGCGCCTTCGAGCGGCGGCCCCGCGCGGATGCCGCCGCTGTTCTGGAGGGCGACGTCGGCGTCGGTCGCCCACCGGTAGGCGTCGGCGACGAAGTTCCCGACCCGACACTCCCCGCCGTGGACCACGTCGGCGCTCCGTTCGATGGGTCGCTCGACGGTCGCGACCACCTCGTCCAACCCGGCCTCGGCGACGCGGCTACGCAACGCCTCGGCCAGTCGTGGATTCTCGGGACCGTCCGCGGGGTCGTGGCGCTCGACGCGGACCCCCTCCTCGTCGACGACGACTTCGAGCACCGTCTCGCCGTTGACGCCGGGGCGGGTGAGCACGGTGCCGTCGACACGGTCGACGCGCTCGCTGTGGACGTGCCCGCCTAGGACGACGTCGACGTCGACGCGGCGGGCGAGTTCGTCGTCGCCGCCGCCGAGATGCGAGAGAGCGACGACGCGGTCGACGCCTTCGTCTCGGAGTGCCGAGACAGCCCGCTCGGCCGCCTCGTAGGGGTCGGTGAACGTCAGGTCGGCGGCGCTGGGGTTCAGCGAGTCGGTCGCTGGGTCCGTAACGCCGAAGAAGCCGACGCGGACACCGTCGACCTCCTCGACGGTCCACGGGACGACGCCCTCCGCGGCCCCGAACCGCCCGCCGTCCTCGTCGCGGACGTTCGCGCTCACCCACGTCTGCGGGGTCTCCGGGAGGAGCGCACGCGTCTCGTCGGGGCCGTAGTCGAAGTCGTGATTGCCGAACGTGGAGAGGTCGGCGTCGACGGCGCGGAAGAAGTCGACCGCCTGGTGGCCCTTCGCCACCATCGCGACGACGCCCGGCGAGGTGTTGTCGCCGGTGCCGACCACGAGCGCGTCGTCGCCGCCGAGTGCGGTGATCGTTCCGGCGAGACGGCCCGCACGCTCCGGGTCGTCGTAGACGTTCTCGACGTCAGAGTAGTGGAGAAACCGCGGCATGACCGGGTGTGACGTCGCCGACGACAAGAAGCCGTCGAGACGTCGTCGCCGGCGACGTTTCTTCGCTCCCGCGAGGGATGATCCGATCGCCAGGTTACGCTTCCGGCTCTTCGAGCTGGAAGGCGACCTCGACCTCTGTCTGGTACTCACGGTCCTCGACCGAGGCGATCTCGACGCCCATCTCCTTCACTTCGACCCAGTGGACGTTGTCGAGGGTGTCGTTTGCGCGGTCGACGGCGTCGTCGACGGCGGCGTCGAAACTCTCGTCACTCCGACCGATGAGGGTGATCTTCTTGTATACCATCGCATCTGTCTGTTCACTCGGCTAGGGCAAAAAGACACTCCCCGACCAGAACAGGTTCCGCGGCCGACGGGACGACGCGAAGTCGGCCACTCACTGGCGGTTCAGTCGGGTCGCGAGCGCGCCGACGACGTCTGTCAGGTAGGCGGTCCCCCAGATCGAGACGACGACGCCGCCGACGGTGTTGAACACGAGGTCGGTCATCGTGTCTTCGAGGCCGTACTGCGTCAGGACCGCGTCGTTGCCGAGGAGGTCTGCCGCCCCGCCGATGGCGAACTCCAGCACCTCCCAGAGGACGCCGAAGGCGACGACGAAGAGCAGGATGAAGACGAACATGAACCGCTCGGGGAGTTCGACGCCGTCGGTGTGCTCCTCGATCGCGCGGGCGACCGTGTAGCCGATGGCGGCGACGACGCTGGCCGACAGCGCGTGGGTGACGCTGTCCCACCACGGCAGCGACCGGTAGAACGTCTGTTCGGTGCCGGGGATGCCGACGGTGCCGAGCGCGTGGAGGAACACCGCGGTGGTGATCCAGAGCGTCAACCCGGCGTTCATCGGGATGTGGTAGTCGCGTTCGAGCGTCGCGGGCAGGTAGGTGATGAGGAACGCGACGCCGGCGTTGACGACGATGCCGAGGTCACCTCGCTCGAAGCCGACGAACAGCAGTCCGACGAGCGTCACCTGCATCGCTCGTGACAGTCGCCGCTGGGTCCGCTCGTCGAGGCGGACGAGGGCGCGCACTCGCGACAGCGCGTCCGTGGCGGAGGTGGACTCCGACTCTCTCCCCGAGTCGGCGCTCACGACTCGACCTCCTCTAGAAGCGCCGCCTGTCTGTCGCGTCGCCGCCGGAAGTAGAACTCGAAGAGGAACCCCGCGCCGACGCCGGCGACCGTGGCGGCGACGAAATCCCACATCAGTTCGGTCTCGGGCGTCGCCCCGGTGTTCCGATCGACGAGGAACCCCGTGCCGAGGTAGAGATCCGACAGCCACTGCGCGACCGCCCACACGCCGGCGGCAGCCATCGTCGCGATGACGACGAAGAGGACGGCAAAGGAGTAGTTCATCTTCACCGACGTGAACACGTCCAGTTCGACGGCGATGATGAGCGCCACCGCGGCGACCGCGAGATAGGTCGTCACTCGGCCGGTGAGCGTGATGCCGTCGACGCGCTGGCCCACGACGACCACGCGAGCGAGCATCGGGAGCGACGCCAGCGCGATCACCTCCCACGGGAGCATCGAGCGCGGGTTCCGGGCGGCGACCGCCGGCACGATCGCCAGCGCGACGACGACGAGCGTGAACCCCGCCCAGAGGAGGTCTCGGCGGAGGAGCGCGGCGACGGCGACGACGGCGAGAAAGCCCACGAGCAGCCACCCGAGGACGGCGTTCACCTGTCGGCGCTCGACGACGTCTCGGAGCCCGGAGCGTGACATATCCTGACGTAGGCGTCAGCCGAGGCAAAACCTTTCCGACACGTCGAAAACGGTCGCGGCGACCGGGGGCGTCGACGACTGCCCTGACGGCCGGCGAGGAGCGTCAGGCCAGGAGGTACGCCAGCGAGTACGCCACCCACCCGAGCGTCACCGCCGCCAGTCCGGTGACGGCCGCCGACAGCCGCTCCGGGAGTTCGAAGGTGGGTCGCCGTAGCCGCCGCGACGGGACCGACCGCCGGAACCGCGGCGTCGCGCCGACCGCGCCAACGGCGAGGACGGTGAACACGAACGGGTACGAGAGGTCGAGCGTCGGCGCCGGGATGACGAGCAGGCTGCCTGCGTAGCCGACGCCGAGCGCCGCCCGAGCGTCGACGGCGGTCCGGAGCGACCGCCCGGTCAGCCACAGCCCGACGAGCACCGCCGCCCAGATCGTCGCGAGTTCGAGTCCGAACGCGCTCAGCAGATGGACGGTCGGGTCGGCGTGCAGAGTGAGTCGATCGGCGAACACGACGGCGTCCAGCGGATACAGCAACGCCGGCGGCTCGCCGGTGAAGAGATCGCCGAAGGGGTGGGAAGCGACGCCGAACAGCGCCGCGGCGGCGAGGCTGCAGGCGTCTAGCTCGGTCCGACGGACCGCCACGAGTGCGATACCGAGCGAGACGGCACAGAACAGCCCCATCACGACTGCACCGAGCAGGCCGCTCTTCGCGCCCGCGGCGACGACGAGGGCGGTCGAGAGGAGCAGACCGCCGCCGGTCGACAGGCGACTCGCTCGACGTCGCCGCCCCCCGAGCGAGGCGGCCCGCACGCCGGAGGCGACGAGGCCGACCGAGAGCGAGACGAACAGCGCGACCACCAGCGAGTGGGTCACCGCCCGGTGGACGAGGTTGCCGGTCTGCCAGAAGGCTCCGGCGAGCGCCAGCGCGTTCCCGACGCTCGCGGTCGCGACGCCGACGAGGGCGTACGCCATGTCGACGTCGGGCGCGGCCGCGAACAGCCCGGCGACGAGGCCGACCGAGAGGGCACGCTCTCGCGGCCACCCGGTGAACGCGGCGACGCTCGCGGCGACCGCGAACGCGAGGAGGGCGTGACCGACAAACACGACCGTGCGTTCGTGCGCTGAAAGAATAAGCTCCTCGGAACGCGTGCTAACTCGTCACAGCCTCCTCGGTCGGTCGGTCCTCGCCTGCCGTCTCGACTTTCTTCCACTTCTTTTCTATCTCGGCGTTCCCGCGGACGACCGTGTCGCCGTCGACCGCGAGGCGGGTCTTCCGGAGTTCGATGGTCTGGACGACGCCGGTGGTGTCACCCGTCTCGACTGTGTCGCCCGGCATGAAGTCGGGGTCGCGGAGGAGGTAGATACCCGCGACGGCGTCGGCGATCATGCTCGACGTCGCATAGGAGACGCCGAGTGCGACGAACCCGGCGGCGGTGCCGAGTGACGCCGCGATGTCCTCCAACCCGACGATCGAGAGGAAGGACAGTCCGACCCCGAACCAGAGAAACACGCCGACAACCGTCGTGACGAACTGCCGATAGACGGGTGACTCGCCCGGAAGCGTCTGTTTCAGGGCAACCTTCAGCACGAACAGGACGACCTTCACGAGCACCGCTGCGAGCAGCAAGAAGACGAGTCCGGAGACGACGGCCGGGAGTGCCGTCCGAATGTTCGCGACGAAGTCGACGAACGCCTGCGTGACGAGGCCGCTCTGTAAGACGAGCATGTCGCTTGTCGACACGCGGGCGACGCAAAAATCGGGGGGCTGTCAGACCCGGTCGGCCGCTAGTCGGTAGGCCGACTCGGGCCGACGTCGGTCAGGCCGGAGCTGCGCCGTGGACGACCTCGTAACTACCGTGGTCGTCGACGCCGATGACCGCCCAGTCGTAGGGCGGTTTCGCCTCCATCAGTCGCTCGCGGAGTTCCCCTGTATAAGCCTCCCACGTCACGAAGCAGCGCAAACGGGGTTCGTCACCGTTCCCCCCGTCCGTGAGGACGCGCTGTTCGGTCTCCGCGTCGATGCCGCTCATCGCGGTTACGTGGACGGTCCGCCACTTACGTTCCGCCGTGAGTTCAGTCCCCTCGCCGGAGACGACGTAGCCGAGGCGGGTGAAGATCTCCCGCGCTTGCTCGACTGGTGGCATGGTAACAGGGGCCATGTAGCTAACCATACTACAGCCCTTGTGATAAATCTTGGCACCGTTCGAAAATCGAGCGCTTCGAGGCCTCTACTCGTCGAACTCGGTTACTCGTGGGCGGCGTCCCACTCCTCGGGTTTGCGGATGTTCTCACACCGGTTGCAGACGATGCGACCCATCGTGTCCATCGCGTTGTCGAACGTCCCGCAGTTGTCGCAGTAGAACCCCCAGCGTCGGTCGGCGTCCTCGGAGACGTAGACGACGAAGAACGGGGCCTCCGACCCGCGGACGCCCGCGCTCCGGTCGACGTACACCTGCTCGCCGTCCGCCGTGGTGGCCGTTTCCAGTGTCATTGCCCCCGCTACGGCGCGGTGGCTTTTGAATGTGGTTCTCGGCGGTCAGAGGTAGATGGAGTCGCTTCCGCATCCGTTCTGTAGAAAGTCCAGGTAGTACTGGGTGGGGGAGACAAACGAACGGCAGACTCGCCCATCCCGCCAGCGACGTCGCCGCCGCGGCGCTCCCGAGTCGAAGCAGACCACGTCGCGAGTGGAGGGCCATACCTCCGGTTCGGCGAACGCTGAAAAGAACCTTTCTCTACGTTCTGAAGGACTCGCCACAGCCGCATTCGCTCTCGACGTTGGGATTCTCGACGTGGAACCCCTTCGCCTGCAGGCCGCCCTCGTAGTCGAGCGTCGACCCGCCGATGTACTTCATGCTGGCGGGGTCGACGAACACCCGAAGTCCGTGGAAGTCGGTGACCGTGTCGTCCGGCTCTGGCTCGTCGTCGAAACGCATCCCGTAGGAGAGCCCCGCACAGCCGCCCTGCTGGACGAACAGGCGGAGTCCGGCGACGTCCGTATCCATCCCTTCGCCGTCGAGAAGCGAGATGGCCTCCTCGGCCGCCGCTTTCGTGACCGTGATGGGGGCTCTCGTCTCCCCGTCGGCGGTTTCCGTGCTCATAGGTGACTCTTACACGGCCGACCGTGTTAACCCTGACGCCGACCCCCGTCGTGACCCGTCTCCGGCGGTCGCAGTCAGCGCCGCGCAGTCACGAGAATCGCCCCTTCGCCGGCCGCGTCGTGGTCGACGGTCACCCGACCGAACCCCGCCGTCGCCAGCGCGGTCTGCACCGCCTCGACGTCGACCGTCCGGATCTGTTGGCGTTCGCTCGTCGTCGCCTCTCGCCCGCTCTCGAGGTCGGTCACGCGGTAGTCGATCCGGCGTTCGACCCCCGGCAGCGTCGGTGCGGGGACGACGTCGACGGCGCGTTCGAGGCGGTACCGCTCGTCCGTGAACACGCCAACCGTCTCCGCGTCGACCGCGACGGGGTCGACGACGGCGTCGAAGACGAGGACGCCGTCCGGCGCGAGGTGGTCGGCGACCGTCGCGAAGCAGGCCGCGAGGTCGCCGTCGCTCGCGAACTGCGAGACGGCGTACTCGAAGGCGACGACGGCGTCGAACCGCCGTCCGAGGTCACAGTCCGTCACGTCGCCGTCTTCGAGCACCGCATGTCGGACCCGACGTTCGGCGAACGCCAACAGGTCGGGGTGGGCGTCCAGCCCGACGACGTGGGGGAACCGCGCCTCCAGGCGGGGGAGCAGTCCGCCGACACCGCAGTCCACCGCCAGCACCGTCTCCGCCGTTCGGGGGGTCCGCTCGGTCACCGTCCGGAACTGTCGGTCGTAGTCGTCCTCCGCGTCGGCCGCCAGCCGGTCGGCCAGCGGGGCGAGCGTCGTCGCCAGCGAGTGCTCCCCGTCGGGGTCCTGTAGGACGGCCTCGCAGGCCTCGGCGAACGTCCGGGCGGGCCGAGCGTCGGTCACTCGTCGGTGTCTGCGTCTCCGTCGTCGTCGGCGAATCGCCGCCGGACGCTCTCGGCGTGCGCCTCCAGCCCCTCCGCCTCGGCGAGCGTCGTGATGGTCGGCGCGAGGTCGTCGAGTCCGTCGCGGTCGAGTCGCTGAACCGTCGTCGACCGCAGGAACGTGTCGACCGAGAGTCCACCGTACAATTTCGCCCCACCGTTCGTTGGGAGGACGTGGTTCGTCCCGGAGGCGTAGTCGCCGGCCGCGACGGGCGTGTACGGACCCAGGAAGACGCTCCCTGCGTTCGAGATGCGGTCGAGCAGTTCCTCGTCGTCGCGAGCCTGAATCGTCAGGTGTTCGGCGGCGTACTCCTCGGCGAAGAGGACGGCCTCGGACATCGACCGCGCCAGCAGGACGCCGCTGGCGTCGTTCGCGAGAGCGTCCTCGACGATGTCGGCGCGCTCGCGGTCGGCGGCCTGTCGCTCGACCTCGTCGACGACGGCCTCGGCGGTCGCCTCGTCGTCGGTGACGGCGACGACCGACGAGTTGGGGTCGTGTTCGGCCTGTGCGACGAGGTCCGCCGCGACGAACGCCGGGTCGGCGGTCTCGTCGGCGACGACGAGGATCTCGCTCGGCCCCGCGAGGAAGTCGATCTCGACGTCGCCGCGGACCTCGGCCTTCGCGGCCGTCACCCACTTGTTGCCCGGGCCGACGACCTTCTGGACCGCCTTGACGGTCTCGGTCCCGTAGGCGAGCGCCGAGACGGCCTGTGCGCCACCGACGCTGTAGACCGCGTCCGCGCCCGCGGCGTGGATGGCCGCCAGCGTCACGGGGTTGATCTCGTCGGCAGGCGGCGTCGCGACGGCGACGTGGTCGACGCCGGCGACCTTCGCAGGGATGACGCCCATCAGCGCGCTGGAGGGGTAGGCGGCCGTCCCGCCGGGCGCGTAGACACCGACGCGGTCCAGCGGCCGGAAGCGACGCCCCAGTTCGCGCCCGTCGAAGTTCTCGCGCCAGTCGTCGGGGAGCTGTCGTTCGTGAAACTCGCGGACGTTCGCCGCCGCCGTCTCGATCGCCTCGCGGACCTCCTCGTCGATCGCGTCGTAGGCGCGTTCGGCCTCGTCGGTGATGTCGAGATTCCCCACCTCGACGTCGTCGAACTCGCGGCAGAACTCCCGGACTGCGACGTCGCCCTCCTGGTGGACCCGGTCGACGATGTCGCGGACGTCGCCCCGAACCGCCTCGATGCCGGCGTCGCGTGCGAACAGCGCGTCGCGCTCGTCCGGCCCGAGGTCGGCGATCTCACGTATGTTCATGATCCGGAGTTCGGAACGGTCGCGAAAAACGGTTTCCATCGCGTCACACGCTCTCGGTCGAGTGGACGACCGCGCCGCTCCGTTCGGATATCTCTCACTCGACCGACCAGACACCCTGTCGAAGGTCAGCCCACGTCGCGACCACCACGTGCGGCAGCGTCAACACGGCGAGGAAGACGAGATAGAGCCCCGAGAACCCGGCGACGTCGGTCGGCGCGTAGGGGGCGGCGACGAACAACCCCGCGAGGACGACGAGCGACGCGACCGAGAGCGGTGCCGCGTCCAGTGTGAACTGCCACAGCGCCGCAGATGGTCGCCCCTCGTCGAGGGCGAGCGCCGAGGAGTCGTCGAGTGCGGCCACGCGGAAGACGTGCCGAAGGGCGTGCCACACCGAGAAGTACACCCCGATTGCCAGCACCGGCGGGACGACGGCGAAGTAGCCCGCGAGCAGGACTGTCTCGCCCGCGTCGACCTGCCACGCGCGCCACGTCGCGGCGGTCCCGTTTCGGGCGCGAAGACCGCCGAGGAGGAGTGACCCGACGACGAGCACCGCAAACGAGGTGCCGAGACCCAGACGCACTTCCGGGTGGAACGCCCACCCGAGAGCGTCGGCAGCGGCGGGGTCGAATCGGGAGACCACCAGTTCCGCGACCGTTCGATAGGCAGCCGGAAACGCCAAGAGCGGAACCAACATCGGGAGGCCGCCCCGAACGAGTAGCGTCAGGAGTCGCTGTGGGCGTGTCTGGAGGTGGTCCTCCCCGAACGAGCGCAACGTGGCAAGATCGCCCTGTCCCCAGTGGTACCACGTCAAGAGGATGAACGCGACGAACGACGCCGCCGGGGCGACGAACCACGCGAGGACGTACGCACCGCCGACGACGAGATAGACGACGCTCACGACGCCGAGATTCCGGGCGAGCGAGTCGGAGTCGCCTCGGAGTCGTGCGACGACGAGATGGTCGACCGCTCCGTGTGGGAGGCCGAGGACGGCCAGCGTCGCCAACAGGACCACGTACTGGACGCTGTCCGGAACGGTGCCACCGACCAGACTGCCCACAGCGAGCGCGGCGACGAGGAGCCACGCTGGCCGAAGTGCCGTACGGACGACCGTCTGCGAGTGTTCGACCCACGCGGCGCGCTCAGTGCCGTCTGCGTGCTCGGTCATCGGTCCACCACCCAGAGGAACAGTACGAGTCCCTGCACGACGAACATGTTCGTGACGAGGAAGAACAGTCCCTCCTCGACCGGGAGGCCGCCGACCGTGACGCCCGTCGTGTACGCCGGCGACAGCGACCAGATGCCGAGGTCGATCGCGACCCGGTCACCCGCGGCGAGATAGAGCGTCGGGACGCCCACTCCCAGGGTGACGAGTCGACGCTGCTCCCAGAGCTGTCTCCACCCGAACCCCCACTGGAGTGCGAACACCGGTCCCGCCCACGCGAGAATCGCGCCGAGGTAGAACGTCGCGTCCGACCCGAGAAAGACGGCACCCACTGCCGTCACGACGGCCCCGGCGAGAACGCCACCGGTCCGACTGCCGAGTGTCATCCCCGTCCGCCAGGTCGTTGCGGTCGGGACTCGGGGGAGGCGAGCGAGCCACAACCCTGTCAACACAGGCTGTAGCAGCATGAAGAGGTACTCCTCGGCGGGCGCGCGCCATATCGTCGCCAACACGGCGTTCTCACCGTACCACCAGACGCCACGGCCGATGAGTTCGTTGTCCCACGGCGTCGTGTAGACGAGACCGACGGCGGTGACGATAGTGAGACCGGCAGCCACACAGCGTCGACGGCCGAGCCTACAGTCGCCGGCCCACAGGAGCCCAGCGAGCACTACGAGCGGAGGGCCGAGCAGGAGGACGAGGAAATCCAGGTACGTCAGTGTCATCAGGGTGAATCGTTCATCACGGTTGTTCGGTTCGATAGGTCAGTCTGCTGAAAATTACGGTGGAGCTTTCGATGCTGCGACCGGCGCTCAGGCCGTCGCCGCAGCAGTCGGGGTGCTCGCCTTCTCGAGGACGGCGCGGCTCCGCAGCAGCAGGAAGCCGAAGCCGACCTTCGCCGAGAGGTCGAGCACCATGAACGCGGCCGTCTCCCAGTACAGCGGGAGGATACCGATGGTCCCCTCCGTGCCGAGGATCCAGACGACCGGGTACAGCAACCACAACACCATCGTCAGGTTGCGAAGCGTGCTGAACAGGGACTGTACCTCCGCGTCACGGGTCTCGACCTGCTTCGAGAGCGTGCCGACGAGGATGTACAGGAGCGCGAGCAGCGCACCAGTGCTGATACCCCACCACATGATGCGGTACGTCGCGTTCGGTTCCAGGGCGGCGATGAGCCCCGTCGCGATCATGAACACGTCGAGACCGACGAGGGTCGCGATGGTGTTCCGGTTTGCACCCGCGAGGAGTGCGAGGTCGAGCAACAGCAACGGCGTCGTGAACACCCAGTCGGCGTACCGCGCCCAGTAGATGTCCAGCGTTCTGTTACCGACCTGTACCTGTGTCAAGCCGAACCCTGTCGCCATGAGGAGGTACATCGCCGCCGCGATGGTGGTGATGAAGATGGTGATGATGTAGAACTCCTGCATCTTCTTGTCCGTGACTCCACGGCCACGGCCGACGAAGTACAGAGTCCCGATTGTCATGCCCAGTGTCCCGATCCACAGCCACAGTGATTCTGCGCCTACAGTTACCATACAGTGTGTACGTGGGCGCGCGTGGAAATATCGGTGTCGATAATCGAAGATAGTGAGGGATATCTTCGAGTTTATTGTGATAGAAGCCCAAGTATATTTGCTCTATCGAAAATAAGCAGTAGCTTGTGAATAATTTCTGTTAAAACGTACAGTCGTGTGAACCGAACACACGCGAACCAAAGCGTATATTTGTGTTGTTCGGTGTATCGGGTTTCAGCGGCAGAACAGTGAGACCGACCGCAATCATGACTGAATCAGACCCCCTCACCGACCCGATCGCAGATGCGATTTTAGGTGGCTCGACCTACGAGCGACTCCGTCTCCAGCGCTTTAGCTTCTTCAAGCAGCCTGTCCCGCGAAAGCTCGCGTGGCAGAGTGGCCTCCTCTTCGTCCTCGCGCTCGTCCTTCCACTGGCCGCGGGTTATCCGGCCGAGACGAAGGCGCTCTTCGCGAGCCACTCGCCAACGGCTGCCTCCCCGAAGATGCTCTTGCTCGGACTGGTCGGCGGCGGCATCGAACTCGGAACCGCGAGCGCGCTCGTGGCAGTGACAGTTCGCCGCCTCCAACTCGAACCGGACCTCACGGAGGACGCGGCCCGGCGACTCCTCAACGTCGAAGACGTCGCGACTCTGGTCGGGGTGGTCACCGGTGGCTTCGCCGTCCTGTTGACCCTCGCCTTCTTCGTCCTCGGTTATGCTGGTCCAGAAGCAGTCGCCGCGTTCGTCGAATCGGGCGGAACGAGTCCGTTTGCACCCTCCGGTGTCGGCGTGAGTGTCACGACCCTCGCCGTCGCCGCGCTCTGCGGTAGCCTCGTCGTCTTCGCTTCGAGTGTCGGCCTCGACCGGGTTCTGAACTGAGCGGCCGGAACGAGCCACCTCAATCCGGGTTGTACTCGACCTCACCCGTCCATCGACCGAAGACGTCGTCGCGTTCCGTGTCCTCGTCCATGAGCAGCACAGTCACCTCCAGCGTTCCGGGCCCGAAGGTCGTCAGGCCGCCGCCGCGGACCGTGATGTTGTACTCGCCGTCATCCTGCTCCAAGACGAGTTTCGTCCGTTCCAGCAGTTTGTCGTCCACGAGGACGACGAAGTACGGTTCGCCGTCTGCGGTCCCGTGGTCGGGGTCGACGTTCTCCATCGTCGTGTTCGCCCGGACGCGGAGGTCGAATTCGAGTAGCCCTCGCCGTCGGCCCCCTCGACGGTGTTCACGAACTCGACACTCGCGATGCGACCCTTCTCGACCTGCTTCTCGTCTACCTGTGTGGGGCTGTTCGGTGGTGTCGGCGAACTCCACTCCGCGGTCGGCGTCGGTTCGGACGTCGTCGTCGCGGTCTGCGTTCCCGTCGCTGCGTCGTCTGTCGTCTCTGTCGTGTCCGTCGGCGATACGTCTCCGGAGCCGATTCCACCCGTACAGCCGGCCAAGAGGACTAGTCCGCCGATCAGCAACACGAGAACACGTCGGTTCATCGGGTCGTGGTTCCGACGCGACGATCCTTATTATGCGGTTTCTAGAAGTTCATCCATCAGACACTAGCAGTGGTCGGCGAGCGGGGACCACCCAACGACCGACTGTCCGCTCGGACGGTCGCCCTCGTCCGCTTACGTCTCGTCGTCGGCCATCCCGCCGAACACCTCGTCGGCGTCGGCCGGGACGTCGAAGTCGTGGTAGTTCTCGCCCTTCTCGGCCGAGAGGATGTTGAGCGCGGCGGCGGCGCCGTCGCCCGCGGAGATGACGGCCTGCCACTCCTCTGCGCGGACCATCGCACCTGTCGCGTACGCCCCCTCGACGCTCGTCTCCATCGTCACGTCGACGTCGACGAGGTCCTCGTCGAACGCACAGCCGAGGTCCTCCGCGAGGTCGCGGTTCGCACCCGTCGCGAGGACGACGTAGTCGCCGTCGTACTCGCCGTCACCGGTCGTGACGGTGAACCCGTCGTCCGTCGAGTCGACGGCCGTGACCTCCTCACCCTGTGTGCGGTCGACGCCGAAGCTGTCGACCTGGTTCCGCAGCGTCTCGAGGAAGACGGTGCCGTCCTCCGACCCGATGCCGGGGTAGTTGAACAGATGCGCCTTGTGCAGCCACGTCTTGTCGGTGTCGAACACCGTCGTGTCGAGACCGTTCTTCTGTGCGAACAGCGCCGCGCTGAGGCCGGCGGCACCGCCGCCGACGACGATAACGTGTGCCATATGATGACGTACGTCGCTCTCCGCAGAAGGTGTTAGTTTAGCCGACATCTTTGCCGATACTCTCGGTCGGTCACAGACTCGACGGACGTCCGAGACCAGACGGTCGACCCCGGCCACCTGTCGCTGACGTGGCGACCGAGGTCGTGGTAGCGTCGGTCGCCCACCTCGGCGTCGAGGCGACGGAACGTCGTCGCCGTCGTGGAGGTGGTAGACGAACCTGTCCTCGAAGTCGACCGTCCGTCTGACGAACCGCAGCCCGAGTACGTCGGTGTAGAACTCGACGTTCCGCTGGGGGTCGGTGGCGATAGCAGAGGCGTTTCCCCCGGGGTGTCTGCGAGCACACGTCGACTTCCCCGCGGAGAGGGCTACCTCTCCCACTGACACCGGTGTAACCGCCTGACGGCTGGGTTACTGGATAGTTTATCCGTCGGTAGTGTGTACGAGGAGACAGATGAGCGACGACGTACCCGTCACAGCCGACCTGCCGGACAGTCCGTTCCACACCACCGGAACCGACCACGTGACCATCTGGGGGAGCAACGAGGCCGACACGGTCGCGTTCTACCGCGACCTGCTCGGGATGCCGCTGGTGCTGCGCCAGCCGAACCTCGACGACCCCTCGCAGACACACCTCTTTTTCGACACCGGCGATGGCCGTATCCTGACGTTCTTCGTCAGCGACGACCGCCCGTCGAACCGTCACGGCCAGCGCGGCCAGGTCGGGTCCGTCCACCACCTCTGTTTCCGCGTCGACCCCGAACGGTTCGAGGAGATGGTCGAGGCCATCGACGAGGATGGCCGCGGTTACAACATCTTCGACCGCGGCATCTTCTTCTCGCTGTACACGCAGGACAACAACGGTCTTGTTATCGAACTCTCGACCGACAAGTACGAGATCCCCGACGAACGCCGCGGCGAGGTACTCGCGAAGACCCAAGAGATCCGCGAGGCGGCCGGTGCCGACTACGCGAAGGACGAACATACGAAGGCGGCGCTGGAGGAGCTCGGACTCGACGCGACGGCACACGATCTGCCGGACGCCGCGTCCGGTGTCGGCGGTCTGCAGTAAAACAAAGAACCAACCGTGGGTTGCTGCTCTACTCTTCGGCTTTCGGGTTGTAGACGGTGTCGTAGTCGGTCCAGACGCCGTAGACGTCGTCGAACTCGCTGTCACGGTCGACGAGTTGGACCTTCACCTTCAGCGGGCCGGCGTCGAACTGGTCCCACGCCTCCCGCGGGATGTCGAGCGTCCACTCGCCGTCCTCTTCGAACTGGACGTAGTCGCTGCGGTAGGTGAGCGTGTCGTTGACGTAGACGAGGAAGTACGGTTCGCCCTGCACGTCACCGTGCTCCGGCGGGTCGACGTCTTTCATCGACGTGTTCGCGCGCACGCGGAGGTCGAAACTGGAGACGCCCTCGCCGTTCGCACCCTTCTCGACGTTGACGTACTCGACGCTCTTGAGGCGTCCCTCCTCGACTTTGTCTTCACGAGGGGAGTTCGGCGGCTGCGGTTCGCTCCACGACTCGTCCGGCGTCGCTGTCTCGGTCGGCGTCGCCGTCTCCGTCGACGACGTCGGCGACGTGGTCGCTTCGGTGGCCGCCGTCTCGTTCTCGGTCATCTCGGTGTCTGCTGTCGTCTCGGCCGTCGAACCGGCGTTCTGTCCGGTGCCGCCGGCACAGCCAGCGAGCACGACGAGGACTGCGAGCAGCCCAACTAGTAATCGTCTGTCAGTCATCGCTACGACGATCACCCCGGAACGCCCTTATTATACAGCGCCTATGTCCCCTCGGTTGCTGGTTTATAGCGACTCCGGACACCGAAACGTACAACCGCCCGGTCTGCTACCGAGTATCGTATGACAGCGTACGACGCGGTGCTCTTCGACAGCGACGGGGTGCTCGTCGAACCGCCGGCACGACGGACCCAACTCGAAGCGGCCGCGGCCGCGTTCCGAGCGGTCGGCGTCGACGACGTGGATCGAACACACCTCGTCGACGTGGTGAGCGGCATGACCACCGCTCGACTCGAAGAGATCTGTCTCGCCTACGACCTCGACGTGGCCGAGTTCTGGGACGCCCGAGAGCGCCACGACGAGCGGTCCCAGTTCGAGGCATTCAGAGCGGGCGACCGAGACCGGTACGAGGACGTCGAGGCCGTCGGAGACCTCCGGCGACCACGCGGCGTCGTGAGCAACAACCACCACACCACCGTCGCCTTCAAACTGGAGTTCTTCGACCTCGACCCGCTGTTCGACACCTTCTACGGCCGCGAGATGACGGTCGAGAGCCTGTCGTTGAAGAAACCGAACACCCACTATCTCGACCGGGCGCTTTCCGACCTCGACGCGGAGTCTGCGCTCTACGTCGGCGACAGCGAGAGCGACGTCGTCGCGGCGAACCGCGCGGGTCTCGACTCGGCGTTCGTCCGCCGTCGACACACCCGGGACGTCGACCTCTCGGTGACGCCCACGTACGAGGTCGACTCGCTCTACGACGTCGCTGATCTCGTCGACTGACGACCGTCCGGACGGCGAACTGCCGCCTCTCGACGGCCAGTCCGAGTCCACGGCGAACGGAGACGGCGTCGACGGTGCGCTTCGGCTACACCGCCTCGATCGTCTGTATCCGGCTGTCACGCTCCAGCGTCGCGAGACAGTCGAAGAGTAACCGGTCGTCGGACGCTGTCGGATGCGACCACTCCGAAAAGAGGGAGAACGCTCACTGTCCGCGATGCGCTTTGAGGACCGCGTCCCAGGTGACTGTACCTTCCTCGACGACGTTTTCGGGAGCGAGGACCTCCGCCTGCAGCACCTCCAGCGAGCTGGGGACGTTCGGGTCGAGACCACCGAGAATCGTCGCCAACTCGTTTTCCGCTTGGGGTGGACGGCCCGTGTTCTCGATGGAGGGCGACGGCACTTCGCCGTCCCCTTCGTGGACGACGACGCGCATGACCATCCCGAACACCTGGTGAGGTGGACAGTAGAGGTCGTAGACACCCGGCGTCTCGAATCGGTAGAGCCAGTAACCGCCGACT
The DNA here is from genome assembly GCF_900110465.1 of Halogranum amylolyticum. Classification (GTDB taxonomy): domain Archaea; phylum Halobacteriota; class Halobacteria; order Halobacteriales; family Haloferacaceae; genus Halogranum; species Halogranum amylolyticum. The sequence continues at coordinate 188,530 of NZ_FODV01000004.1, read as the reverse complement.
GGAATCAACGGCGACGCGATCGGGCCGACTCCGTCGGGAACCCGGTTCTGTCGTCCGTGGCGTTCGTGGAACGCCGCGACGGCGTGGTCGGGAGTCTCCGCACTGAACACGACGATGTCGCCGGGTGCGACGGCGATCCCCGCGGGGTTGAAGTGAAACCCGGTCGTCGCCCTGACCACCTGTGCGATCTCTGTGACCGTGAGCGACTCCGTCTCTCCACCGGACCGGCGAATCGAGACAGTCGTCTCGGGATTGTGAAGGTTCCCTGGCGTCACTCTCCCGTCTGCAACCTCTTCGTTGATGCTCTCGGTCGTCCGACGTGAGAGTCCGCCCTGCTCGGCGAGTGCGACCAGTGGCCCCGGTAACCCGATCTGCATCTCGACTTCGTGACTCGGCCGGATTGGCCTCGGGAACTCTTCGAAGCAGTCCGACGAGGCGGCACCGCTACAGGGGTTTCGCCGCTGTGAGGCCACCCCGAACACCGGGTCGAGTGCGGTCGGGTCGGCCGCCCCGCCGTCCGGGCCGTCGCTCTCCCCGCAGTCCCCGCGTTCGCGCTCCCCGTGTGCCGCTACCGTTCCCATCCCGAACGCCATCCCCGTCGTCGCTCCGGTCGCGGCCAGAACAGCACGACGGGGTACGGTGACGGTCGTCTCACGCCTGTACTCGTTTTCGTCCGGTTCGTTCGTTGTTTCGGTCATGGTTCGACGGTCGCAGTTCGTTCCCCCTCCGTTCGACGGACACTTCCCGGCTGTCGCCCGCCTCGGCACAGCAGTCGGTCGGAGGCGGTCGCGGACGCGACCGACCGCAACTACAACTGAGTGGCAGATATCAGTTGGGAGGTTGATAGTTTCGTGAACGAAACAAATCGAATTATTCGGGCGACTCGTCCGCGTCGACGGATTTGCCCGCCGACGTCGACGTCGTCGAGGCAGTCGACCCGCGAGGTCTTCGGCGTGGTCGCAGTCTGACGCTCCGATCGACCGGCGACCGACTCAGGAGGGGAACCGAAACGCGAGGCTGTACATCTCGCCGACGGACTCCGACCCGACCGCCTCGGCGACTCGATCGATCTTCTCCGTCAGAGAGGCCGCCAGTTCGTCCGACAGCAGCGTCGTCGTCGCGAGCGTCGCCTCGGCGTGCGCTCTGACGTGGCTCGCCGTCCACGGTACCGGGTCCAGAAGCGTCAGTTCTCTGTCGAACGCCCACCCGGACCCGACGAACAGGCGTCGGAGCACCGCCGAGGGGTAGAACGTCAGTGCGGGTCGGCCCGTCGCCAACTCGCTGGCGGCGTTCTCCAGCGCGAAGAGCTCCCGGACGGCGGCGGCGTCGGGGAGAGGTTCGTAGTCGTCGACGACGAGGTGACAGCCCGGAGCCGCGACTCGGGTCAGCTCCGAGACGACGGCGTCGAGCGACTCGGGAGCGAGGACGTTGAACAGCCCGTGGGCGGTGACGACGTCGACCGAGTCGGTCGAAAGCGGGAGACTCCGGAGATCCGCCTCCAGCACGGCCGCTCGCTCGGGGTTACTGCGGGCGACTCGGTCGCGCGCGGTCGCCGCGTGTTCGGCGTCGTTCGTCACCGCGTAGACGCGGCTGGCACCCGCCGCGAGCAGTCCGGCGGTCGTGTTGCCGACGCCCGCGCCGGCCTCGAGACAGACCGCTCCCGACACCGGTCGGTCGGCGAGCGCGGCCGTCACCGTCCGTGGAACGTCGATAGACACGCCTCGTCCACTCCGTGTCAGTGGTGCAACTGCTCGGGGACCGGGCTGTCGTCGTGACGCAGTCGCTCGACGAGCGACCGCTGGGCCGCGTCGTCCATCCCGTCGTAGCGTTCGGCCGCGTCGAGTACCATCGCGACCAGTTTCGGGTCGCCCGGGGTGACGACGCTCGTGAGCCCCTGTGCCGCCGCGAAGTCGAACCGCTCGCGGATCTCGTCGGGCGTGTCGACCGGCCGGTACCAGTTGGCGTACGGCCGGTCCGCCTCGGGGAGTTCGTCCGTCGACGGCCACGACCCCTTCGCGAAGGCCTTGATGCCGAGCGTGCCGACGCCGAGATCGTCCGCCCGTTCGAGCACCGACGCGTAGTCGTACTCCGCGCCGTCTTTGCCGACGACGACGGGGTTCATCGGGAGCATCAGCGTCTCGAGGTCGTCGATCCGGTCAAGCGCGTCGTGGATCAGTTGCGGATCCCCGTGACTCGTCAACCCGACGTGGTCGACGAGTCCCTCCGCTCTCGCGTCGCGGATGGCTGCGAGCGCGCCACCCTCGCCGGTGATCGTGTCGAGTTCCTCCTCGTACTCCAGCCCGTGTATCTGATAGAGGTCGATGTGGTCGACGCCGAGTCGAGTGAGCGACTGCTCCAGTTTCCGTCTAGCTCCCTCGTACTCCCGCTCCTGGGTTTTGCAGCCCAGAAAGATCTCCTCGCGGTGCTGTCTGAGCTTCGGTCCCAGTTTCAGCTCCGCGTCGCCGTACGTCGGGGCGACGTCGAAGTGGTTGACGCCGTGGTCGAGCAGCAGTTCGACCAGCTGGTTCGCCCCTTCCTGTTCGAGCCAGTTGAGCGCGATGGCACCGAACGTCGTGACGGTACTGTCGTGACCGGTCTCCCCCAGAGCGCGTGTCTGCATGACCGACGAGTCGCGGGCGACGGACAAAAGCGTGTGTCTCTCCCACAGACGACCGTCCGCTGTGGGAGTCGCCCCACCGTGCGTGGACCCCGACGACAACGGCGCGCTACGTCGAGCGGTCGTGTCGCGACACGGTCCACACGAGTCGACCGAGTGCCAGCCACCCGACGCCGAACGGGACGAGCACGAGGGGGGTCCGAACGACGAGCATACCGAGAGCCAGTGGCAGGAGCGAGAGGAAGCGGAGACCGACGACAAGGGCGGGAACGACGGCTGCGCCGACGAGCAACAGGGACGCGGAGAACGTCGGACCCTCGAGACGCCGAAGCGCGACACCGAGCACTCCCGCTCCCGTGAGTGTCACCCCCAGTCCGAGAAACGCCGTGATCGTGACGACGAGGCCGGCGGGGTCTTCGCCGGTGGCTGGAACGGCGCGAAAGCCGGCGTCGACGAAGGCGACGACTGCTCTGGCGAGGACGACTGCGACGAGCGCCATTCCGACCCCCGTCGTCCACACACCGACACGGCCGAGTCGTCCGTACTGTGCTCGGAACGTCGAGCGAAACCCGACGAGACCCCACACCATCAGCAGCCATCCGGCGCACGCGACGACGTCGTACGCGGTGGCGACGTACGGTCGGGTCCCCAGCGCGATTCGCTGCACCCACGGCATCGCCGTCCACAGTACAGCGCCCAACATCGCTCCGAGCGCGCTCCATGGGACCCACTCGTGAGGGCGACTACGTGTCGTACTCATCTCGTCTGTACCTCGATCTCCTCGCCGACTTCCTCCGTCGAGACGGCCGGGACGGCAACGGTGGACGCCGTCTCGGCCACGTTCTCGTTGGGCGTCTTCGCTGCTCTCTCACCGCCCGAGAGCGTCCGAAGCGAGAAGACGAGAACGGACGCGAGAACGACGAGACCACCTGCGACGCCGAACGCCGTGAGATAGCCGAAGCCGGCGACCCAGCCACCCAGCACGCCGCCGACGCCGCCTGCGACCGCGCTCAGCGCCGTGTGGACACCGAGCACCTCGCCGCGGACGCTCGGTGGCGCAAGTCGGGTGACGATGGCCGTCCCGACGACGGCGATGAACGCCCAGGTCGCCCCGATTGCGGCGAGTACGACGCCGACAGTGACGAACCCGACCGAGACTGCTGCGACGGCAGTGACGAGGACGACCATCGGAAACAGCGCTCCGCGCACGGCGAGTGCGCCGGACTGCAACAGTCGGACATCGTACTTCGTCGCGAACCCCCCGGCGAACTCGTAGAGGACGGCCGACGCGAGACTGGACACCAGATAGAGCGCGAACACCTGTCCAGAGACGAAGTTCGATTCGGTCAGAAAGAGCGGAAGCGGCGCCCAGAACGCCGCGAACCCGACGGAGAACAGCGTCGCGGCGGCGAAGTACGTCGCCAGCGCAGGATCGAGTCGCTCGAGGAGTCGTCGCGGACGAATCCCCCGTGTGGACCAGTACAGTCGGTTCGGAGCGAAGACGAACGTCGTCCCCTTGACGCCGCTTCGCGAACTCGACAGGAGGCGAGCGATCCGTCGCGCCCGACGCTCGCCCGTCACGTGGCCGTCGGGCGCCGGACGCGGTAGCGACCCCGCGGCAGTGACGACGGCGACGGCGGCGCAGGCGGCCAAGAGCCAGAACAACGTCTCCGTGACTGCTGTCTCGTCGACGACTCGAGGGCCGACGAGCGGCCAGACCGTCCCGAGCACAAGCCCCCCGGCCCAGCCGTACCCCTGATACTTGTTCAGCAGGCCGATACGCGCGCTCCACCTCGACTCGGGCGCGTCGTCGACGACCAACATCGTCAACACTGGACTCACCGACGCGACGACGAGCCAGAGCGCTGCATTCGCGACGATGATCGTCGTGATGTTCGTCGACAGGGGAATCACTACGAGCATGGCAGCGACGCCCAGCAACGTCACCAGCACCAGCGGTCGCCGCCGTGTGACGCGGTTCGCGAGTCGCCCGAAGAGAATCGCTCCGGGCGCGCCGATGACCGCGGCCGTCGACGCGAGCACGCCCAACTGGACCGACGTCGCCCCCAACTGGACGATGTACAGCGGCACGAGGAGCGAGGCGCCACCGAAGGCGACCGAACCCAACCCCCACGCGTAGAGCCATCGCTCCGTCATTGGTTTCGATTCTCCGAGCGTGAACTAAACGATGCCGGTCGGGCCAGTCGTTCGACTGGGTGGTCTCCCCTGCGGTTCGACTCGTGTTATCTCGGCTCTCAACAGTTACTTCGTAGATACTGTCGTCTAGAACACATGGTCTCCTCGAAGCGGCTCCTCGTCCTCGCAGTCGTCGGTCTCGTCGCTCTCGCGCCGCTCGCCGCGTTCGCGTTCCTGCTCTTCCCGCCGGACTTCGCGTACAGTCACTACTCCTCGTACTCCTACACGACGTCGGTCAGCACGAACGCCACCGTCGAGAACGCAACGTTGTTGCTCCCGTTCCCCCAGGGCGAGGACGTCGAGGCAGACCTCTCGTCGAACCTCTGGCTCTACGACGACGACGGAAACCGATTAACCGACTGGGACGCGTCGGTCGTCGAGACGGCACGCGGGCCGATGCTCCGCCTGCACGCCGACCGCCTGGTCGGGGAGGACCGCTACGTCCTCTGGACGTACGCCGACAACGGGTCGGTCGTCGACCGTCGGGAGATCTCACGCGACGAGATTCCGGAGGAGATGACTAACAGAGAACTCGTCGCCCACCCCACGACGTACTCCATCTCGTGGCAGGTGACGGTCGACCACGATATCGAGACGCGCGACCCCCTCGCGAACGGGACGTTCCTCGCTCCGATCTCCGACGCGACCACCGTCGACTGTCGAGCCCCGTGGAGCGAGACGGACAACTGCGCTCGCTTCGCCAGCACCGTCTCGGCCACCTACGAGACCGACGGTCCGGCGACGGTCACCGTCGGTGAGATCCGCTTCGAGGGGTGGAACGAGTGGGGGTTCTGGCTCTCGAACAGCTTCAACACGTTCGAGGCGACGACGACCCCCGCCGTCTACACCGACGGTCGGCGCGGGTGGACCGTCGTCGACGGGGAACTCCACGCCGGGATGGGTCGCTACGACGGCCCGTCGCGGTGAGGTCCGTCTCCGGCGTCGGCGCGTCGACGGGGTCCGAACGCCGTTCTCGACCGTCGCGCTCCGGGCCCGACGACCGGCCCGTCGTCCGCCGTAATTGGGGGGAATCAAAAGTACCATGCCCTCCGACTGCACAGTGAGTCGTACTTAGGTGGCTCCTGTGACCGAGAAACGCGAATACAAAGACGACTATCCGAACAAGACACTGTACATCCCGGGTCCGACCGAGGTCCGCGACGACGTCATCGAGGCCATGTGCGAGCCGATGTTCGGCCACCGCATGGACCGGATGACCGACCTCTACACGACCGTCGTCGAGGACACGAAGGAGTTCCTCGGCACGGACAACGACGTGATGATCCTCACCGCGTCGGGGACGGAGTTCTGGGAGGCGTCGACGCTCAACCTCGTCGACGAGAACATCCTCGTCGCGACCTGCGGGAGTTTCAGCGAACGGCACGCCAACGTCGCCGAGCGACTGGGGAAGAACGTCGACACGCTCGAGTACGAGTGGGGGCAGGCGGTCAAACCCGAAGACGTCCGCGAGGCGCTCGAGACGAGCGAGAAACACTACGACGTCGTCGCCTGCGTGATGAACGAGAGCTCCACCGGCGTCCGCAACCCCATCGAGGAGATCGGCGACGTCGTCGCGGAGTATCCGGACACCTACTTCGTCGTCGACGCGGTGTCCTCGCTCGGCGGCGACTACGTCGACGTCGACGAACACGACATCGACGTCATCTTCGCGTCGACGCAGAAGGCGTTCGCGATGCCGCCGGGACTGGCGGTCTGCGCCGTCAGCGACGAGGCCTACGAGCGGGAACTGTCGAAGGACTCCGCGTCGTGGTACGGCGGCTTCCAGCGGGCCCTCGACTACTACGACCGGAAGGGCCAGACCCACTCCACGCCCGCCATCCCCGTCATGCTGGCCTACCGAAAGCAGATGAAGTACATGCTCGACGAGGGCCACGAGGAACGCAGTCGGCGACACGAGGAGATGGCCGAGTACACCCGCGAGTGGGCGTACAAACACTTCGACATGTTCCCCGAGGAGGGCTACGAGTCCCAGACGGTGGCCTGCATCGAGAACACGCAGGGGATCGACGTCGCCGCGACCATCGAACAGGTCTCCGAGCAGTACGACATGGCGTTCTCGAACGGCTACGGCTCTGCACTCGGCGAGGAGACGTTCCGCATCGGCCACATGGGCGAACACGACGTCGAGTCGATCAGAGAACTGACCGACGCCATCGAGGACGTCGCGGGGCTGTAGCTCTCCGGCCTCACTCTCTGTTCGACGGCTGTCCGCTCAGAAGAGTTCCGCGTCTCGTCGAGTGTGACACCGAACACGTCAAACTATTTATCATCGCTCCCGTAATCACGACTCGACGCATGGCCCCCACGAGCGACACCGAAGAGACGGTTCGGGAGTTCGCGACGCGGTTCCTCGACGGGTCGTTTGCCGAAGCCGTCGAACTGGTCGCCGACGACGGTCGAGACGCGGTCGTCGTATCGTTCCCCGACGAGTTCGAAGAGGAGTCGACGACTGCCGAAGACGCCCTTGAACAGTACTGGTGGGGACTCTACGCCCAGTACGGCGACTTCGACGCTGTCGGCGAGGTGGTTGTCGACGGCGACGAAGCGACCGTCACGTTCCGATTCGAGAGCGGTACCGAGACGGCGAACGTCGTCGTCGACGGAGACGGCGTCACGGACTTCTCGTTCGCCCCCGAGTACGACGTCCCGGAGTACGTCGACGAGAGCGCGTTCGGCGAGCGCAGCGTGACCGTCGACGCCGGAGACGTGACCCTCGACGGCGTTCTCACCGTCCCCGACGGTGACGGACCGTTCCCGGGCGTCGTCTACGTTCACGGCGCAGGTATCCACGACCCGGACGGGACCGCAGGCGCATCGAAGCTCTTCAAGGACCTCGCGTGGGGGCTCGCCACCGAGGGAGTCGCCTCGCTCCGATACGAGAAGCGACTGGCAGCGCACGACGTCGACGACGGGGACCACACCCTCGACACCGTCGTCGTCGACGACGCGGTCGCGGCACTGGACACACTCGCCGCAGTCGACGAGGTCGACGGAGACGCCGTGTTCGTCGCCGGACACAGCCAAGGCGGGATGGCCGCTCCCCGAATCGCCGACCGTCACGGTGGCGTCGCTGGCGTCGTGAACCTCGACGGTTCTGCCACCACCGGCCTCGACCCGGAGGACGCCGACATCATCCGGTACGAGTTCGACCGAGACGGCGACCTCGACGACGAACAGGAGGCCCAACTCGAAGCGGACCGAGAGACGCTCCGTCGGATCGCGGCGGGCGAGTTCGAGGACGACGAGACGCTCGTGGGCAGACCGGGCGTCTGGCATCGAACTCTAAACGAGTACGACCCCGAGGCTACCGCCAGCGGCCTCGACGTTCCCGTCTTCGTCGCGACTACGTACCGGGTCGACGAGGAGGCCCGACCGGAGGTCGCCGCATTCCTTCGCGGGCGGTTCGAAGCGTGGGAAACCGCCGACCTCCCCGACGGGAGTCAGGTCGCGCTCTACGAGGGTCTCGACCACTTCTTGCAAGAGGGGTACGTCCCGACGACGCCGCTGAGCCTCTCCTTCGGCGGGAACGTCGCCCGTGACGTCGTCTCGGATCTCGTCGTCTGGATCGACGACGTCGCACCGGAGTCGGTCGGGTCGTAGCTCCAGAGACGTCTCTCGGAGGTGTAGAATGTTGCCCGGAACACTAACGGCCGGTCTCATCCCAGTGGCAGCATGCCGAGTCGACCGGGAAACCCTCGTGCCGGGCACTCGTCTCTTTAGGGCGGACGGAGTCCGGTCCGTCGTCGTCGCCGACGTCGGACGACCACTCAGTACGTGGTCCAGAGATGTCGCACACCCGGGTTCGCCGCGCGGTCATCGCTTCCGAAGTGGAAACACTCGGGCGGGGACTAAAGGTGTGCACTCGGAGGTAGCCGTCGGCGCCTCAAACCCTTTCCGACTCGTACGACCGCAGACCTTCACGGTTCCGCAAAGATGGGCGCGAATCCAAACCCCCTTATCCTCGTGTCACCCTACCGCATACCAATGTCAGTACGAGTCGGAATCCTCGGAGCCACCGGCGCAGTCGGACAGCGATTCATCCAACTCCTCGACGACCACCCAACGTTCGACCTGGCGACGGTCACCGCCAGCGACGACAGCGCGGGCAAGCGCTACGACGAGGCGGCCAAGTGGCGCGTCGACACGCCCATCCCGGACGACGTCGCCGACATGGAGGTCCAGCGGACTGCGGCCGACGCGGTGCCGGACGATCTCGATCTGATCTTCTCGTCGCTCCCCTCGGGCGTCGCCGCCGACGTCGAACCGGAGTTCGCCGAAGCGGGCTACGTCGTCTCCTCGAACTCCTCGAACGACCGGATGGCCGAAGACGTCCCGCTCACCATCCCCGAGATCAACGCCGACCACCTCGGCCTCATCGAGGTCCAGCGCGACGAACGCGGCTGGGACGGCGCGCTGATCAAGAACCCCAACTGCTCGACGATCACGATGGTGCCGACGCTCGCCGCGCTCGACGAGTTCGGCCTCGACCGCGTCCACGTGACGACGCTGCAGGCGGTCTCCGGCGCGGGCTACGACGGCGTCACCTCGATGGAGATCATCGACAACGCAATCCCGCACATCGGCGGCGAGGAGGAGAAGATGGAGTCCGAATCCCGTAAACTGCTCGGCTCCTTCGACGGCGCGGCGCTCTCGCTGCACGACGCTGAAGTCAACGCCTCCTGCAACCGAATCCCGACGCTCGACGGCCACCTCGAGTCGGTGTTCGCCGACCTCGCCGACGACCCCGACGTCGAGGCAGTCGCCGAGGCGATGCGCGAGTATCCCGGCGTCGACCTCCCGAGCGCGCCCGAACAGCTCATCCACGTCTTCGACGATCCGATGCGCCCGCAGCCGCGTCTCGACCGGAACCTCGAAGGCGGGATGGCCGTCGCCGCCGGCGGCATCCAGGAGACCGCAAACGGCATCAAGTACAACTGTCTCGCCCACAACACGATCCGCGGCGCCGCAGGTGCCTCGGTGCTGAACGGCGAACTGCTGGTCGAAGAGGGCTGGGTCTAGAGGACGGCCGTTCTCGTCGCGGACGCTCGCTTCGCTCGCGCTCTCGGAAAAAGTTGCTCTCGCCGTTCCGTTCTACCGAGGACGCTCGGAAGGGACGTCGTGCCTTCCTCCGAAGCAAAACTCGTCGCGAGTACTTTTCGTTTCGACTATTTAAACGGGCGCTGCTCGCTCCCCGAGTCTCCCACGCCCAGTCAGCAGCGCGGCGGCGAGAGCGACGACGACGCTCACGCCGACGTGAACGGGGAAGCTGAACACGTCGTCGGCACCGGGAACGTTGACGTAGCTCGTCCCGGCGATCACGACGAACGTGACACCGAACGTCGCGTAGGCGACGAGGGTCGGCACGGCGATTCCGGAGAGTCGGTCGGCGTACACGCTGACGAGTCCGCCCGCCAGAAGGCCGACGAGGACGCCGACGAAGACGCCGACGATCCCGACTCCGGGCGCTTCGCCCGCTCCCAGCAGTTCGATGGTCGCGGCACCGGCCAGTAAGAAGGTGGTGACGGCAGTTCCCGCTCCGAGAGCTAACGTACGGGCGTTCATGTGTGTGACGTCGTGTTCTCGCGGCAAATAGCCTGCTGGCGATTCTCGGAGGGCGAGAACCGGTCTCCGAGAGCGACCGGGACGGTCGCCACGACTAGCTCGATAGCAAGGTCGAACCCACCGCTGACAGAAGTTTATAAATCCGAAAGACTGCTTGGGTTGCAGCGAAATCTTCGTTTCCGAATTAGACAATCTTAACACGCAAAAGCAACAACGCACACATCATGAGTAGGTCCAACCAGGACTGGTGGCCAAACCAGCTGAACTTGGAGATTCTCGATCAGAACGCTCGCGACGTCGGACCGATGGACGAGGAGTTCGACTACGCCGAGGCGTTCGAGTCGCTCGACTTCGACGCCGTGAAGGCGGACCTCGAAGAGGTGATGACGACGTCACAGGAGTGGTGGCCAGCCGACTACGGTCACTACGGACCGCTGTTCATCCGCATGGCGTGGCACAGCGCCGGAACGTACCGCACCACCGACGGTCGCGGCGGCGCGACCGGTGGTACCCAACGCTTCGCCCCCCTCAACAGCTGGCCCGACAACGCGAACCTCGACAAGGCGCGCCGACTGCTCTGGCCGGTCAAGCAGAAGTACGGCCAGAAGCTCTCGTGGGCCGACCTGATCGTCTTGGCCGGGAACGTCGCCCTGGAGTCGATGGGGTTCGAGACGTTCGGCTTCGCCGGCGGGCGCGAGGACGCGTACGAACCCGACGAAGCCGTCGACTGGGGGCCCGAAGACGAGTGGGAGGCCTCCGAGCGCTTCGACGAAGAGGGTGAACTCGAGGGAACGCTCGCCGCCACCGTGATGGGGCTCATCTACGTCAACCCGGAGGGACCGGACGGCGAACCGGACCCCGAGGCGTCGGCGAAGAACATCCGCGAGTCGTTCGGCAAGATGGCCATGAACGACGAGGAGACGGCCGCGCTCATCGCCGGCGGACACACGTTCGGGAAGGTCCACGGTGCCGACGACCCCAACGAGCACGTCGGTCCCGAGCCCGAAGCGGCCCCCATCGAGCAGCAGGGCCTGGGCTGGGAGAGCAGCCACGGCTCCGGCAAGGGAGCTGACACGATCACGAGCGGGATCGAGGGGCCGTGGAACGCCACGCCGACCCAGTGGGACATGGGCTACCTCGACAACCTGCTCGACTACGAGTGGGAGCCCGAGAAGGGTCCCGGCGGTGCGTGGCAGTGGACCACGACGAACGACGAACTCGACGACACCGCACCGGGCACCGAAGAGCCGTCGGAGAAGGAAGACGTGATGATGCTGACGACGGACGTCGCGCTGAAGCGTGACCCGGACTACCGGGAGATCATCGAGCGCTTCCAGGAGAACCCGAAGGAGTTCCAGGACGCCTTCGCGAAAGCCTGGTACAAACTGATCCACCGCGACATGGGCCCGCCGGAGCGGTTCCTCGGTCCGGAGGTCCCGGACGAGGAGATGCTGTGGCAGGACCCTGTCCCCGACGCCGACTACGAACTGATCGGGGAGGAGGAGATCGACGAGCTCAAAGAGGAGATCCTCGCCTCGGAGCTCTCCGTCTCTCAGCTCGCCAAGACCGCTTGGGCGGCGGCGTCGACGTACCGCGACAGCGACAAGCGCGGTGGCGCGAACGGGGCCCGCATCCGCCTCGAGCCCCAGCGGAGCTGGGACGTGAACGAACCGGACCAGCTGGGGACGGTACTGGAGACGCTCGAAACGATCCAAGAGGAGTTCAACAGCTCGCGCTCGGACGACGTGCGGGTCTCGCTCGCCGACCTGATCGTGCTGGGCGGCAACGCGGCCGTCGAGCGGGCGGCGGCGGACGCCGGCTACGACGTGGAAGTGCCGTTCGAGCCGGGGCGTACCGACGCCTCGCAGGCACAGACCGACGTCGAGTCCTTCGAGGCGCTCGAGCCGGCGGCCGACGGCTTCCGGAACTACCTCTCGGACGAGGACGACCGGTCGGCGGAGGAGCTGCTGGTCGACAAGGCCGACCTCCTGAGCCTGTCGGCGTCCGAGACGACGGTGCTGGTCGGCGGCATGCGCGCGCTGGGTGCGAACTACGACGAGTCCGACCTCGGCGTCTTAACGGACGAGCCGGAGACGCTGACCAACGACTTCTTCGTGAACGTCCTCGACATGGACTACGAGTGGGAACCGGTCGAGGAGTCGGACTCCGGGGACATCATGGAGTGGGAATCGGCCTCGGAAGCCCAGGAGATCTACGAACTGCGCGACCGTGAGACGGGCGACGTCGAGTGGGCAGGAACCCGCGTCGATCTCATCTTCGGGTCGAACTCCCGACTGCGAGCAATCTCGGACGTCTACGCGTCCGACGACGCCGAGGAGAAGTTCGTGCACGACTTCGTGGACGCGTGGCACAAAGTGATGAGCCTCGACCGCTTCGACCTCGAGTAGTTTCGACTGCGATCCTCGCGGTCGAAGCCATCTGCGACGCCTCGGTGACGGGTCGCCGCGGCCCCCGATCCGGTCCTGCGATTGAGTCGTGAACGACTGTCGGGGGAGTGAGGACGACGTTCTCCGTCGTCTCGGGTCACGAACGCCGAGACAGAGCGCCACATCTTTTCGCCCCTCCCCTCTAACCCCCTCTCATGAGACGTGCACGCATCCAGACCGCAGACGGGCCCCGAGCGGGCGAGTATCGGGACGGCGTCGTCGTCGCCGAGAACGGCGAGTACGTCGTCGGTGAGGACGGCGACCTGCTCGCACCCTGTGACCCCTCTTCGCTCTACTGCGTCGGTCGGAACTACGCCGCCACGCTGGACCAGATGGAGTACGAACGACCCGCCGAACCGGACTTCTTCATCAAGCCGCCGGCGTCGGTGCTCGCTCACGAAGAACCGATCGTCTACCCCGAGTTCACCGAGGAACTCACCTACGCCGGCGAGTTGGTCGCCGTGATCGACGATCGCTGTCACGACTTCTCCGTCGAGGAGGCGCCGGAGCACATCCGCGGTTACACCATCATGAACGACGTCGACGCCCTCGACCAGCAGGGCCGGACGGCGCGGAAGGCGTTCGACGGCTCCGGGCCGCTCGGACCGTGGCTGGAGACGGAGCTCAACCCCCGGAGCCTGGAGATGCACACCGACGTCGGCGGCGAGCGACGGCAGGAGGCCAACACCGAACTGATGCTGTTCGGCCCGTACGAGATCGTCTCGTATCTCTCGAAGCGGTTCACCTTCCGCCCCGGCGACGCTATCGCCTTCGGCAGTCCGGCGAACCCCGGAACGATCGAACCCGGCGACGTGGTCGAGATCACGTACGAGGGGATCGGGACGCTGCGGAACGAGGTCGTCGCGGACGAAAACTGAATCCGACGACAACCCCTGCGACCGGCCGAGTCAGACGACCTGGTTTTCGAGCTCTTCGTACGCGCCGAGTTCCTCTGCCTGCTTCACGTTGCGCGCGAGGATGTCGGCCAGCCGCTCCCAGTAGGCCGGCGTGTGGCCGGCGTTGTGCGGCGTGACGAGCACGTTGTCGAACGTCCAGAGCGGGTGGTCCCGGGGGAGCGGTTCGGGGTCGGTCACGTCGAGCGACGCTCCGCGGATGCCGTTGGTCTCCAGCGTCGAGACGAGCGCGTCGGTGTCGACGATGGGGCCGCGACCGATGTTGATCAGCACGCTGTCGGGTTTCATCGTCTTGAACGCGTTCGCGTCGAACATCCCCTCCGTCTCGTCGGTGAGGGGGGCGGCGACGACGACGTAGTCGGCGACGCCGAGCGCGTCGTGGAGGTCGTCGAAGCCGAGCACCTCGTCGGTCGGACCACCTTTCTCTGGGGAGTAGCGGACGCCGACGGTGTCGACGCCGAACGGGTCGAGACGGTCGACGACGGCCTGTCCGATGGCTCCGAGCCCGACGATAGCGACGGTGCTACCCTGCAGTTCGTGGGTCTGAAATGAGCGCCACTCGGTGCGCTCCTTCCGCCGCCACGCCGTGTGGAACCCGCGGGCGAAACCGAGGATGCTGCCGAGGACGTGCTCGGCGATGTTGGGACCGTGAACGCCCGAGGCGTTCGTCACGGCGACGCCGTGGTCCTCCAACTCCTCCATCGGGAGGTGTCCCGTCCCGGCGAACGAGCAGGCGAACAGTTGGAGGTTCTCCACCTCGTCGAGCAGTTCGGTCGGGAGTGTGAACCCGGCGGCGACGGGGACCGTCCGGAGCAACTCTCGCTCCTCGTCGGGCGTCCGAGCGTAGACGATCTCTCGATCCGGCAGTCGCTCGCGCAGGGCGTCGATGTAGCCCTCGGCGGGCATCCCGTGGATCTTCTGTCGCAGCACCGCGATGTCGGCGTCGGTCATGTGGCGGTGGTATACGCGAGGGGACTAAGGTCCCTCCGTTTCGGCAGTCGCCGCCGCGTCCGCTCGCCAACGTGACCGGTTCCAGCGGTGATTTGTAGAGTGCCGCTGTAGCCGAAGGCAGTGACGCTCCGCGATCGACTCGTCGTCGCCACGGCGGCGGCCACCCGTTTCGGCAGTGGCATTCTCATGGGGACCGCACTCGGGTTCTACATCGGCGATTCCGGCGGGTCGGACCTCGCGGCGGCGCTCGTCTACACCGCCTACTTCGCGGGGATGATGCTGTTCGCGCCGGTCTGGGGTGCCGTCGCCGACGTCACCGGTCGCCGGCGAGCGGTGCTCGTCCTCAGCGGGGCGGGAGCGACGCTCGCGGTGCTCCCGCTCGTCGTCGCCGAGGGGACGTGGGCGTCGGTCGGTCTCCGCGGCCTCTACGCCTCCTTCGCCGCGGCGTTCCCGCCCGTGATGCTCACCGTCGTCAGCGCCGCCGGCGGCGAGTCCGGACGCGGACGTGCGGTCGGCTTCTTCAACAGCGCCCGGGCGTTGGGGTTCACCGGTGGGCAGTTGACGGCGGGGGCGCTGCTCGGACTGCTCGTCCCCGACTCGCTGTTTCTCGCCATCGCGGGGCTGAGTCTCGTCTCGACGCTCGCCGTCGCGTTCGTCGCCGACAGCGCACCGACCCCCGACGTCGACCCGACGCTCTCGGAGGTCGTCTCGGAGGTCCGTCACCGACTGCTGCCCGGCGTCGACGACCGTGCACACCTCCGGACCAACGGCCTCCAGTGGCTCTACGTCGCGCTCGCGCTCCGGAACACCTCCGTCCTCGGCGTGATGTCGCTCATGCCGGTCTACCTTCCCCAGTCGCTCGGCCTCTCGGAGCTCCTGATGGGCGCGTTGCTGGCGCTGAACCCCGGCGGACAGGCCGTGTTCATGCTGGTGTTCGGCCGCGTCACCGATGTGACGGGTCGGAAACGCCTCGTCACGCTCGGGATGGCCGGCAGCACACTGTTCGCCCTCGTCGCCGCCGCCGCGACGCTCCCGGCGACGGCGTCCGGTCGGTTCGCCGTCGGCGTCGTCGCTTTCCTGCTCATCGCGGCGTCGTTCTCGGCGATGACGACCGGCGCGCTCGCGTTCATCGGCGACGTCGCGCCGCCGGACCGTGAGTCCGAACTGATGGGGTTGCGGACGACCGCTAAGGGTGTCGGCGGCGTCCTCGGACCGGTTCTCGTCGGCGGGCTGGCGCTCGTCGTCTCGAAGGAGGTCGCCTTCGTCGTCGGCGCGGTGCCCGGCGTGGTCGCGACGGTGCTCGTCGGCGTCATGCTCGTCGAAAGCCACGGAGCACGAGCACGAGTCCCGCTGTTCGGTGGGTGACGTCCGAGTCGGCGACCCGTCTCGGCTCTCACGCGTCTGACCACTCGGGAACGACAGAATCTCTCCGCTCGATACTGTTCCGGGCATTTAATAGCGGAGTGCTTCCGGGTACAGTGTATGAAGCGCGTAGACGTGGCCATCGTCGGTGGCGGCCCGGCCGGGTCCGCAGCGGCCCACGCCGCCGCCAGCACCGGCGCGGAGGCCGTCGTTCTGGAGAAAGGCGTTCCCCGGGCGGACCGCGAGCGACTCGGTCCGGACTCTACCGACGCCGCGGGTATCCTCGACTACTGGGTGGACATCATGGGTATCCACCCCGACGAGTTCCCCGACGACGTCGTCCTCCACGAACTGGACCGCGCGGAGTTCGTCGGTCCCAACGAGTCGCTGACGATGCGGACGACCGGCATCGAATCCTCGTACGACCACTTCGGCTACGCGATGCACCGCGCGAAGTTCGACGACTTCCTCCGCAACCGGGCAGAGGACGCCGGGGCCGAATATCGCGTGAAGACGTCCGTGAAAGACGTCGAGACGGATCTCGACTCTGGCTCCGACGACCCGCGACACGTCCTCACGCTCGCCGACAGGTCGACCGTCGGTGCCGACTTCCTCGTCCTCGCCGACGGTCCCCAGCGGACGGTGACGAACAAGGTGCTCGATCGGTTCCTCCCCGACGGTCGCAAGGCGTCGGACGTGATGGCCTCGGTGAAGGCCAACCACATCGCCTACCAGGAACACCGGAAGTTCCCGCCCGAAGTGTTCGAGGAGGTCGCCGGCGCGATCATGTTCTGGTGGGGGTATATGCCCGGTCACACCGCCTACCCGTGGGTGTTCCCGAACGACGACGGCGTCTGCCGCGTCGGGTTGACGATGCCCATCGGGATGGACATCGACGACGTCGAGGACCGCGAGAAGTACGCGCTGCTCCGCGAGGACGACGAACGCATCCCCTCCGGCAGCGTCTACATCGAACGCCTGCTCGAACTGCTCTGGGGCGACGAGTACGACGTCGAGGAGGAGTTCCCCGTCGTCGAAGAGCGCGGGAAGTCGAAGGGGACCGAGACCTACCCCATCTCCTCGACGCGACCCATCGACTCGCCGACCGAGGCCGGCATCGCCGTCGTCGGCGGCGCGATGGGGGCGACGTCGGCGTTCCACGAGGGCGGCGACCACGTGGCGGTCCGCACCGGCGCTATCGCCGGCGAGCTCGCGGCCGAGGGCGACCTGAGCGACTACAACGACCGCTGGAAGGACGCCATCGGTAGCGAGGTGCTCAGAAACGTCGCGATGGCCGAGTGCGTCCGCGGCTACGGCCCCGACGACTGGGACTGGGCGTTCGAGACGGCGAACAAACTCAAAGCCGACGACGGCTACAGATTGTTCAACACGTCGAAGCTCGGTGCCGGATTGAACGCGGCACGGCTGGTCGGCAGCTACAAGAAGACGAAGCTCAAGTACCGCAAAGGCAAGTACGTCCAGCTCAAAGCGAACGAGTACGTCTACTGACTCTGCTCTGCTCGTCCGACTCTCTCCTTCACGTTCTGCGGCAATCGACGGTGCGACCGCTCGCGGGTCCGAGCGCCAAGAGAACGACTAGACAGAACTCGCAGATTACGCTTCGGCCGTCGCGCCGCCCTTCTTGCGCGTGACGTAGCCGGCGATGCGGTTGCGGACCGACTTCGAGTCGACGTTCGTGAGCTGCGTGACGTTCTCCTTGTTCGTCTCGAAATCCGTGTTGAACGCCTGCGGGTAGCGCTCCAGCAGGAGGTTCCCCATCTGCTTGACGTATTTGGGCTTGATTGCCATGTCCGACGATTTCCCGGAGAGACACTAAAACGATTCGTTCCGCGGCGCGCGTCCGACGGAGTGAACTACCGCTTCTCACGTCACCCACGTCACGCGTCGCGGTACTCGCGCCACTCGCTGACCTCGGTCAACGTCTCGAACGCCTCGCGCTCCGCCGATCCGCCGCACTTCTCGACCGTCTCCGCGAAGTAGTCGAGTCGCCGCAGCAACTCGTCGGTGTCGAACGCCGGGACGTCGAGTCGCGAGACTGCAACCGTCGCGTCCACGACGGCGGCGAACCCCCGATTTATCGTCGGCACGTACTCTCGCACCACCGCGTGCTCGACGGGCGCGAACTCCCACCGCTCCCAGCGCGTCCCGCCGTCTTCGCCCGTGTCGACCTGCTCGGCCTCGACGTCGACCCACGCGTCGGCTCCCTCGAGCACCGGCTCTGTCCGCTCGTGGATCGTCACCGCCGCGGCGACGAACTCCCG
The DNA here is from genome assembly GCF_900110465.1 of Halogranum amylolyticum. Lineage (GTDB taxonomy): Archaea > Halobacteriota > Halobacteria > Halobacteriales > Haloferacaceae > Halogranum > Halogranum amylolyticum. The sequence continues at coordinate 170,178 of NZ_FODV01000004.1, read as the reverse complement.
CGGGTCCTGGGTGAACTGGACGACGCCACCGCCCTGTCGGTGGAAGTTCCGACGGGTCCGGGTGTTTCCCCACGTCGTTGCCGTCACCGGTTCTCCGTCGTCTTCGGGTGCGTGCAGACCGAGCGCCGCGAAGTTCCACTGGTCGTTCGGGCCGAGCGTGGCGACGACCGACTCGGTGACACCGCGGAGAGCGACGGGCCAGTCCGCGTCGCCGTCGCGACGCAGTCGGCGCGTCACACCGCCACCCCACGTTCGAGCGCGACGAACAGCGCCGCGGCGGTGATGTCGGCGGTCGTCCCCGGGTTCAGCCCCTCAGCGACGAGCGCGTCTGCGAGTCTCGCCACCTCCTCCGGGTCGCCGCGCGCGTCGCCGGCGAGTCGACTCACCTCGGCGGCGACCTCGGAGCCGTGTTGGGTCGCGACGAGCGTGTCCGGTTCGTCCGCGAGCAGGTCGAGGAACGTGCGGGCCGCCCGGTCGAGGATCGGTCCGTCGTCGTCGAGGATCGACTCGGCGGCGTCGAACGTCCGACGGAACCCGCCGGTCCACTCGCGGGCGTTACCGTCCCGCTCGGCGCTCAGTTCCATCACGTCGTAAAGCGTCGTCCCACGATTCTGTAGGGTCGGGATCGCACCCGACCCTCGACGCACGTCGAGCGCCGGCGCGTCTTCGGGCGGGTCGCCGACGGCGACGTCGACGTGTTCGAAGGCGCGGTAGAAATTCGCGGCGTCGTCGACGGTGGTCGCCTCGACGACGGCGGTCACGTCTCCGGGCGTCAGGCCGGCCTCGACGGCGCTGGCAGCCGTCACGAGCGGCACGAGCAGCAGGAGGCAGCCGAACTGCGTGTTGCCGCCGTCTTGCTGGCTCATCCCGGCCACGCCGCGCTCGAACGCCTCGCCGACGGGTGCGCCGTCCTCGGCCGCCTGCAACCCCCGACGCGACCCGACCGACCCGGCGAGGAAGTGCTCGAACCGGAGGTCCGGGAGGTCGTGCTCGCGGTCGACGTTGCCCGGTTTCGGCGTCCCGGCCACTTCGAGTAGGAGCGCGAGTTCGGCGTGCTCTGCCGGCGAGAAGTCGCGAGCGGCGGGGCCGGTCACGTCGGTGTTGTCGCTCACGGCGCGACCTCCGGCCCGTGCGTCTCGAACCACTCGTCGACCGCCGCGCGGACCCGACGGAGGACGACCGGGTCGTCGCTCGGTCGCCCGACGCTCACCGCGTCCGCACCGTAGTCGAGATACTCCCGGACGCTCGCCGCGTCGCGGACGCCGTTGTTCGCGACGACGAACAGGTCGGTCGCGTCGACGACGTCGGCGACGACAGGTTCGGAGTCCATCGCGTCGACGTGGAGCCAGTCTGCACCGGCAGTCTCGACGCGCTGCGCCGTCTCAGCGAGGTCGACGCCGTCGACTTCGGCGCGCACCTTGACCGAGACCGTCGCTCCCGTCTCCGCCGCGGCGGCGACGTACTCGCAGAGGCGGTCGGTGTCGCACAGCAACGACTCGCCGCAGCCGACGGCGCAGAGCTCCGCCTGTCGGCAGTGGGCGTTGACCTCGATCGCCGCGTCGTGGGCGGCACAGACCGCGGCCGCCTCGGCGATCGGAGCGACCGTGGCGCTCCGGACGTTGAACCCGACGGCGAGCGAGGTGTCGGCGAGCTTCGCCAACTCGCGGTCGACGAACGTCACCGGGTCGTCGGGGAGGAACTCGGTTCGGTCGCGCGCGACCAGTTCTCTGGCCGCCGCCCGCGAGTCGACGTCGAGCGCGATACCGCCGAGGAACGCCGCGCCGATGTGGGCCTCGCCCGCTCGCGCCCACGCGGCGTCCGACTCGCCGCTGAGACTGGCGAGCGCCACGCGGGGTGCGAACATCAGCGTCCCCCCGTCGCGCTCGCGTCCGTCTCCGCCGCCTCGAACGCGCCTACCCCTTCGAACGCCTCGGCGACGGCACGAGCGACGCGCTCGGCGTCCGCCTCGTCGTCCATCCGCGTGTCGGTCCGGACGACCGGTCGACCCAGTTCGGTCCCGTCGTCGTCGTCGAGGACGAACGCATCGGCGAACGGGTAGGCGTCGGCGACGCCCGCAGTGCTCGCCTCGTAGCCGACCGCCTCCATCAGTTTCGCCGCCGGCCCGGAGAACACTTCGTCCTCCACGAACGGGGAGACCGCGACGACCGGCGTCTCCCGAAGCGCGTCTTCGACGCCATTCAGTGCCAGCATCGGACCGATGCTCGTCACCGGGTTCGACGGACCGATCACGACGGGGTCGGCCAGCGCGTCGAGCGTCTCTCGTGTCGGCTCTGCCTCACTGGCACCGCGGAACTCGACGTCCTCGACGTTCGGTTCGGCCCGCCTCGCCACCCAGAACTCCTGGAAGTGTAGCTCGCTCGCGTCGGTGTGGACGATGCTCGCGACGGGGTCGTCGGACATCGGCACGAGGTCGACGGCGAGGTCGAAGGCGTCGGCGAGCGTCCGGGTGACCTCGGTCAACGAGTACCCCTCGTCGAGGAGGCTGGTCCGTGTGACGTGGACCGCTCTGTCCCTGTCGCCGATCTCCATGAACTCCGCCACGCCGGAGAAGCGCCGCCAACGGGCGATCTCTCGCCCACTGACCTGCGCCTCGTCGTCGAGGTAACGCGGCTCGGCTTCGAGTCCGGCGGCGTCGGCCAGTCGGTGGAGTTCGGCGCTCGTCTCGGTGGTGTCGTCGGCGATGCCCCACCACCGGTCGGTGTCGAGGACGCCGCCGCCGTGAAAGAGCACGGTGTCGACGTCGGGACAGACGAGCAGTCCGCCGAGTTCGACGTCATCGCCGGTGTTGCCGACGACGGTCGTCTCGGCGGGGTCGAACACGCCGGAAGCGCCGTCCAGCAACTTCGGCGTCCCCGTCCCGCCGGCGAGGAAGGTGACCATTGGTCGGTGGTTGTCCGTCCGGTGGTTTGTATCTGACTCTCTCAGCGACGAGGGTCGCTCGTCGCCGCGCGAAACCTCGGCCATCCACTCCGGCGCGCGCTGGTACCCTCACCTCCGAGGATGCCAGCAGCGTGTGAGGTTCTCGTGACCGCAGGCGAACGAGGGCGAGACAGAGCCTGCTCTGCCGGAGCGACCGAGGAACGCAGCGAGACGCGCGAGTCGACAGCACGTGAGCTTTCGAGAAGGATCGGTTCAGATATCCTGCCGGCGTCTACAATTCCTGATAATTATCTCTTCCGTGCTGAATAGAGAGCGCGTCTTCAGTACGACCGCTCCTGAGCGGACGCGCAGTACTCTTCCGTCTCCAGCGGCAAAGAGTTTCGTGACCGAAGCACGCGCGCACGTTTTCGTCGAAGGTGATGTACAGCACGTCCACTTCCGCGACAACACCCACGAGACCGCTCGCGCACACGACATCGAAGGGTGGGTCAGGAATCTCGAGGACGGACGAGTCGAGGCGCTGTTCGAAGGACGCGAAGAAGACGTAAATACGATGATCGGCTGGTGTCAGAGCGGACCCGTGAAGGCCGACGTGAGCAAGGTCGAAGTCGAAGAAGGTGACCCCCAGGGTGATCTCGACGGGTTCGAAAAACACTGAACGTCGGTGCACGAACTGTCTCTCTTTCCCGTTTCTCGTCCAGCCTGACACGGTTCGGAGGCAATCCGTCCGCCGACGGTCCTCAGTCGTCCTCGCCGAGGAGGGAACGACCACGTCTTACGCGGTGGCCGTGCAACCCCAGAAGTACGAATACACTGGGTCTGATGAGACTGAGAGTCTCGGAGCGGTGAACCACCAGACGCTCACCCGATCGTCGCCGACCGTCGAAAACGGCAGACAAAAGAGTGTCACTCCGAGTCTGCCGGTCGACGAGGCTGGAGAGAACTCTCGGTTCATATTCCCCCGTACAGATCTGAGGCACCGGATACACTGAGTGAGAAAACTGCGTCTGACTCGCTCGTCGTCCCAGTCAAAATCATCACCGCTGAATAGACCCTCTGTGTGTCGACGCGGCTTCTGACAGCACCTGAGTAGGGTTCTGTAATCGTGCTGAATACAGAGCGCACGTTCACTAATCACATTTTCCCACCTATAACTGATATCAGTGAAACAAATAAAAATTTCAAAAGATAGGAAAGATAAAGTTTTTAAGTCTCTGAAGTAAGAATATGATTCGTAACCTACATTCTTCGTTTATGATTTGTGGCCGCAATGTCCTTCGGCGCAGAATTGATTAAGTGCAAATATGAAAACCAATCCTATTTACAGGTGTAGTGACGGGAAATATTACGGTGACGTGGACATTTGGAAACGGCTTGAATCGGGAACGTGGACACCCTGTTGTTGGGATACGGAGTCTGGAAAAGAGTGGATGGAAACGCAAGACGGGGAGCTACTGATTCTTGAGCCGATCTCCCAAAACGAGCTTCCTGAATCGGTACAAACCGAACGTGTTACCACCGGTACTGTCGTCAATAAAGAGAGTAGCTACCGATAGCAGATGAGTTGGTCGGGTGTGACTGTGTCGGCTCCACCGAGTCGAGGAGAAAGCCCACACGACTTCGGTCGTGGAAGGAGATCGAACGAGACAACCCTCGTTTGCCAACGCACGAGAGGGAGAGCCGATGGCGTCGAAGAGAACGTGAGACGAGGCAGGGAAACTGGCCCACAGTGCTCATTGCAGGGGGACACACCGAGACGGGAGCAGATATCCCGTGCCATGGCGTTTAGTGTTTTTTCCCAACGGTTACTGCTGCTTTGCCTGAGTTTTCACGTTGTCGCGCTCCTTGCGAGTTTTGTGCAGACAACCTTTGTCTGTTGCACGATGTTCCTAGCAGAATCTTAGAGGGCTCTGTGGGGTGCTGAATTCAAAGCGCATCTGCAGCACACGCAGTCGACCCGAGCCTACTGTCTGTAAGTGCTTTTTGAGTAAATACCCCTAAGGGGGGGGGGGAGGGGGTATTACCGGAATGCCTTGGTGCAATTCACCCTCCTGGAGTCGTGGTGATGAATTGTAGTTCATCGTTCTCGCGGTGCTCCGAAAAGGATGATGGCAAAATAGGTTAATTGATGAGATGCTCACGTAGCCGAGTAGATTCCTGAATGCACCCTCCTGTTCAGCACGCTGGAAAACGTGCAATTCAGAATCGCAAACCGTTCAGTACTGGCTCGATCCACCCTCGGAATGAGCTTCAGCCGATCGGAACCTGTTGTCTGTGTTCTATCGGAAAACGATATCGGCGAATGGCCAACCTCCCTCACGACTTACTCGTGTTCGTGGCTGACATCGGCACGACCGATGTCCTCGAGAACCTGATCGAACGACACTTTTCCATCACCCTCCTGTATGTTCCTTGGATCAAGCGCGTCCGTATCAAGGATCTCTTTGGGTGTCAGCCATACCCACTCACAGCCTTCGTTGCCTCCTTCGATGAATGCGGTGAAATTATGAAGTTCGTGTTCGAGAGCCTCTTTGCTAAATGGAGCCAAAAGCGGCGGTGGGCCTTCGGAACCCTCGAACGTATCCTCGTAGTCTGGGATATCCTCCTCGCTAAGATTTCCGACGACAATCCGCATTGCCATCCCGAGTATGTGGTGTGGTCCACAATACATGTCATAGAGGCCTTCTGTCTCGAATCGATAGAGCCACGCTCCACCGGCGTTGACCACCGGCGACGAGAAGGGTGGGGTCTGTTTAGGAACCCGCCGTTGGAATCCGTGTGCAGGGTGGTACGCCGTAATTGTGTGGTCGGGAGCGGTAAACGTGAACTGGACAACATCACCGCAGTCCACAGAGAGTCCACTGGGCGCAAAGTGGAACATCGGCGGTTGGTTCTCGGGAGGGTTTGGAGGAATTGCGTGTAATTCGACCACGTGATCCGGTTCCAGCTTCGTCGGAATATCATCGGCGTCCGAGGTCGCATAGCCGTAATGAGAGTCGATATGCGGTGGATGCGGATCGTCGTGCTTTGCGGCTGCGTTACCGGCACTAAGCGACAGCGCAGTTCCCACACCGAGCGCTTTCATCACAGACCGACGATCGATACCGTGGTTTTTGATCAATTCGAGTAGCTCTGCATCACTGAGCTCCCGTTCGTCCATGGCTGGTCGATCGGTCATGTTTTTTCTCTGGCTATCTACTGTTTCGACGAGACAGACTGTTTCTCGCCCGATTCGGACGATCTACGTCGAACCAGATATGTGAATTGTGAACGTGTACCAACATAAGTTGTAGGACGTTGTCGAGACTAGAGGCTATGGATACACCTTCTGTGTGTTGCACCTCCCTTTTGACAAGAACCGAGTAGGTTTCGGTGGGCGTGCTGACTCGATAGAAATTCGGGCAACGTTCGTATGACGATCGCAGCCTGCAAATCCACGCACCCCATCCGAAACACCAGATGACCGACAGCTCGTATCAGTCTCGATGATCGCCGCCAAGGACAGCGTCCACGACTACGTCTCGCTCGACCCGCTGGCGCAGGACCTCGTGGACGGCACCGCGATCGAACACGTCGATGCCGCACGCGACGTGCTCGGGGTGCGAGCGAGCCGGGGCGACTGACCGACGGCGCTCCGACGGTTTTTATCCCGTCGGGCCGAACTCCCGGCCCATGATTACCGTCAAGGACAGCGTCCACGACCACATCGAGGTCGAGGGCGTCGCCGCCGCTCTCCTCGACACTCGGGAGGTGCAGCGGCTCCGCCACATCAAGCAGTTGGGGACGGTCCAACTCGTCTACCCTTCGGCGAACCACACGCGCTTCGAGCACAGCCTCGGCGTCTACCACCTCGCGAACCGCGCACTCTCGCATCTCGGCATCGAAGGCTCGCTGGCCGAACGCCTCCGCGCGGCCGCACTCCTCCACGACGTCGGTCACGGCCCGTACAGTCACAACATCGAGGCGCTCACGTACCGTCACACCGGGAAGTACCACGACGACGTGGCGGAGCTGCTCGCCCGCGGCGAGGTCGGCGAGGTACTCCGCGAGCACGACCTCGACCCCGCCGCTGTCGCTGGCCTCGTCGCCGGCGAGGGACAGTACGGCCAGTTGGTGTCGGGAGAGCTCGACGTCGACCGGATGGACTACCTGGTGCGCGACGCCCACCACACGGGCGTCCCCTACGGCACCATCGACACCGGTCGGCTCGTCCGCGAACTGACGTTCGTCGACGGCGAACTCGTCTTGGACGAAGGAAACGTTCAGACCGCCGAGTCGCTGCTCCTCGCGCGGGCGTTGATGAACCCGACCGTCTACCAGCACCACGTCGCCCGCATCTCGAAGGCGATGCTCCGGCGCGCCGCCGAACGGCTGTTGGGCGAACCGGACATCTCGGCGTCGCAGATACGCCGGATGGACGACCACGATCTGCTGGCGAGCCTGCGGATGACGCCGTCGACGGCGGAGTTCGCCCACCGTCTCGACCGGCGAGACCTCTACAAACGCGGCGTCTGGGCCGAACTCGACGACGTCCCACAGTACGTCCTCGACGCGCCGCACGAGGAGCTCCGAGAGGTCGAACGCGAGGTCGCCGAGCAGACGGGGGTCGACCCCGGCGAGGTCATCATCGACGTCCCCGCCGAGCCGTCGATGAAGGAGTCCTCCTCGCGGGTCGTGGTCAACGGCGACGTCCGGCAGCTCGACCGGCAGTCGCCGCTCGTGAGCGCGCTACGGACCGCCCAGCGCCAGCAGTGGCGACTCGGCGTCTACGCGCCCGCCGACGCCGCAGACCGGGTCGGCGAGACCGCCGTGGACGTGCTCGGTCTCGACATCGAGGGCGCGCTCGTCAACTACGTCCGGACCGGCCAGCGGACGACGCTCGATCAGTTCGACTGAACGCCTGCTTCGGGAGGTTCAAGCCACTCGATTGCGACCCTGTAGACGATGATACTCGAGGGGACCGTGCTTCGAGGCCGCGACTTCGAACCGGTGGAGGGACGCGTCGTCGTCGAGGACGGCACCGTCGTGGACGTAGAGGAGGCAACGGTCGACTCGACCGACATCGTCCTCCCGGCGTTCGTCAACGCCCACACGCACATCGGCGACTCGATCGCCAAGGAGGCTGGGGCCGGCCTCTCGCTGGACGAACTCGTCGCGCCGCCGGACGGGCTGAAACACAGACTGCTCCGACAGGCCAGCGCCGAGGAGATGATCGCGGCGATGCGCCGTTCGCTGCAGTACATGCAGGCGGGCGGACAGGCGGCGTTCGTCGAGTTCCGCGAGGGCGGCGTCGACGGCGTCGACGCCATCCGACGGGCGCTCGACGGCCTCGACGTCGAGGGCGTCGTCCTCGGCCGCGAGACTCCGGAGGCGATGGAGGCGGCCGACGGGTTCGGTGCCAGCGGCGCGCGCGACGGCGACTTCGACGCCGTCCGAAACGCGACGCGCGAGGCGAACAAACTGTTCGGCATCCACGCCGGCGAGCGTGACCCCGATGACATCAACCCGGCGCTGGACCTCGTTCCCGACTTCCTCGTCCACATGGTCCACCCCGAACCGCTCCACCTCGAACGCGTCGCCGACAGCGAGATCCCCGTCGTCGTCTGCCCGCGCTCGAACCTCGTCACGGGCGTCGGTGTCCCGCCGCTGCGGGAGCTGTTGGACCGGACGACCGTCGCGCTCGGTACCGACAACGTGATGCTCAACAGCCCCTCGATGTTCCGCGAGATGGAGTTCGCGACGAAGCTGACCGACGCCAGCGCCCGCGAGGTGCTCCGGATGGCGACGGTCAACGGGGCCGAGATAGCCGACCTGAACTGCGGGCTCGTCGAGCCCAGCCGTGACGCGAAACTGCTCGTGCTCGACGGCGACTCGGACAACCTCTCCGGCGTCCACGACCCCGTCCGGGCCGTCGTCCGCCGGGCGGGTCACGCAGACGTGAAACGCGTCGTGCTCTGAGGCGACCGCATCGTTCGGGCGTCCACCGCCGCACCCTTGCGCTTTCTGCACGAAGAGCTAAGATGTTCGACAGACTAGCGTGTGGTGAGCTAACATGGATCTGTACGACCGGATTCTCGTCCCGACCGACGGTTCCGAAGGCGTCGAACGGGCAGTGTCGCACGCCGTCGACCTCGCGGCGGCTCACGGTGCGACGATCCACGCCGTCTACGTCGTCAACACGGCGGGGTTCACCGGTCTCCCGATGGAGTCCTCCTGGGAAGGCGTCGAGAATATGCTCCGGGAGGACGCCGAGACCGCACTGGAGACCGTCCGGACGCTCGCCGGCCGCCAGGACGTCACGGTCGAGACGCACGTCCTCGAAGGGCCACCGCAGCGCGAGATCGTCCGGTACGCCGAGGAGGAGGGTTGCGACCTCGTCGTGATGGGGACCCACGGTCGCGGCGGCATCGACCGGCTCCTGTTAGGGAGCGTCGCCGAGAAGGTCGTCCGCTCGTCGAACGTCCCCGTGATGACCGTCCGGGTCGGGACGGAACAGCCGGGACAGGCGACGTGAGGGCGTTCACACCGGCCGCAGATGCTCGCAGTCGCCCGCGTGAACCCTCACGTCCCCCTCGCTCGTGTCGACGACGAGCGCACCCGGAAACTCTACGTCGACGGCCGTCCCCTCGACGACGCCGCCGGACGTCTCGACGCGGACGCGCTGCCCGAGCGTCGCCGAGTGTGCGCGCCACGCCGGCAGCACCTCGTCGGGGTTCTCCCGTAGCTCGTCGAACTCCTCCAGCAGCCGCTGGACGAACACGCGACGGTCGACGTCGCCGCCCGTCTGTTCGCGCAGGCTCGTCGCCCCCTCCGGAAGTTCCGCGGCGTCGACGTTGGCGTTGACGCCGATGCCGGCGACGAGCCACGAGACGCGGTCGGCCTCGCCCTCCATCTCGGTCAGGATACCGACGAGTTTCAGACCGCCGCGCTCGCTCCGCTCGCCCGTCTCGACCAGGACGTCGTTCGGCCACTTGATGCTCGCGTCGACGCCGACCTCCCGGCAGACGCGAGTCACCGCGACGGCCGCCGCCAGCGTGAACACGGGGACGTGCGCCGGAGGTCGCTGCGGTCTGACGAGGATGGAGACCCACACGCCACCGGACGGGGCCGACCACGCCCGTTCGAGTCGCCCCCGCCCGCCGGTCTGTTCGTCGGCGACGACGGCGACGTCGTCTGCCCCCTCGGCCGCCAGTTCTCGCGCGCGGAGGTTCGTGCTGTCGACGCTGTCGTGGTACTCGACGGAGAACGGCGCGTCGAGTCCGAACTCGATGCTGGCCGCACCGTAGCCGGGGACGTCGGCGACGACGTAGCCGTCGTTCGTGCTCTCGACCTCGAACCCCTCGTCTCGGAGCGCCTCGACCTGCTTCCAGACGGCCGCCCGCGAGACGCCGAGTCGGTCGGCGAGTTCCGGTCCGCCCACGGGTCCCTCCGCGAGTGCGTCGAGGAGGGCGCGTCGAGTCTCGTTCATACCGAAACTGAGAGTGCAGGGGTCAAATGTCCGCCGCTCTCGGCTCGGCGACGTTCGACGACGCCGGTGCGACGGCCCGGAACGTTTAGACGTTCGGGGCCGTCGGGTCCGGCGTGACACTCCCCGACCACACTGCGACGCTCTCGACGGGCCGCCGCGTCGATCTGCCGCTCCGCTGTGAGGCGGATGTCGTCGGCGCGCTGTTCTCGGCGGACCAGCGGTCGCTCCGGGGGGCCGTCCCCGAGGCGCTGACGCCGGTCCGGGTCGGTCCACGGAGGGGCGTCGTCGTCGTCGTCGGCGTCTCCTACTCGCAGGCCGGCGACTTCGACCCGTACGACGAACTGGCGGTTATCGTCCCCGTCGCTCGCCGAACCGTCGCCGGCGTCCCTCGCCTCGACGGTGGTCTCGGCGGCTACGTCGTCTCCCTGCCGGTGACGACCGAGGAGTCCCGCCGGATGGGACGGGAGATCTGGGGCTACCCGAAGACCGTCGCCGACGTCGAGATCCGACGGGAGAGCGTCGCCGACGGGGGCGACGAGTGGCACGTCGACGTTCGCGAGGGCGGTCGTGACGACGACGGATGCGACGGAGGCGACGGCACTCTCGCGCTCTCGCTGTCGGTTCGTGAGACCGGCCGACGACCGACGCGGGAGGGGACGCTGGACAGCTACACGGTCAAGGAGGACCGACTGTGGCGGACGCCCGTCGACGTTCTCGGGCCGGTCGGTCTCGGCCTCGGCGGGAAGAACGTCTCGTTGAGTCTCGAACGCGGGCGCCTCGCCGAGGACGTACGTCGTCTCGACGTCGGTCGACCGCTCGGTCGGTTCACGGGGCGGGTTCGCGCACACGTGCAGGCCGGTTCGGCCGTCGAGTGAGGTCGGTACTCACGTCGACGGGGACCGTATCCGGAACCTCTGTTATCCCCCACCGCAATCGTCCGGGTATGACCGTCTCAAGCGCTCCCGGGAAGGTGTATCTCTTCGGGGAGCACGCCGTCGTCTACGGCGAACCGGCGGTGCCCTGCGCCATCGAGCGCCGGGCGACCGTCTCCGTCGACCGCCGCGACGACGACCACGTCCGCGTCGTCGCCGAGGACCTCAGTCTCAACGGGTTCGCCGTCGAGTACTCCGGGTCGACCGACGAGCACCCCGACGTCGACGTGCCGACGTCACTCGTCGAGGCCGCGATGGGCTACATTGACGCCGCGGTCGAACAGGCTCGTGACGCCGCCGACGAACCCGACGCCGGCTTCGACATCACCGTCGAGAGCGACATCCCGCTCGGCGCGGGACTCGGCTCGTCGGCCGCCGTCGTCGTCGCCGGCATCGACGCCGCCACCCGCGAACTCGGCGTCGAACTCACGCCGCAGGAGATCGCCGACCGCGCCTACCGCGCGGAACACGAGGTACAGGACGGGCAGGCCTCCCGCGCCGACACGTTCGCCTCGGCGCTGGGCGGGGCGGTCCGCGTCGAGGGCGACGACTGTCGCACCATCGACGCGCCGGCGCTCCCGTTCGTCATCGGCTTCGACGGCGGGTCGGGCGACACGGGCGAACTCGTCGCCGGCGTCCGCGAACTCCGCGAGACGTACGACTTCGCCGCCCAGACGGTCGAGACCATCGGCGACGTCGTCCGCGAGGGTGAGTCGATCCTCGCCGAGGCCGATCCCGACGGCACTCCCGACGAGGAACTTCTAGAGGAACTCGGCGGACTGATGGATTTCAATCACGGTCTCCTCGAGGCGCTGGGCGTCTCCTCGCGCTCGCTGGACAACCTCGTCTGGGCGGCCCGCTCGGGCGACGCCTACGGCGCGAAACTGACCGGCGCGGGCGGCGGCGGCTGTATCGTCGCGCTCGACCCGACGCCGGAGACCGAGACCGCACTCCAGTACACGCCGGGCTGTGAGGACGTCTTCCGGGCGGAACTGGCGACGACGGGCGTCCAGTCGGAAGACGATGCGGAACTGGGGGCGGAACGCGAGGAGCGAGAGCGATGACGACGATCCTCAAACTGGGCGGGAGCGTCATCACCGACAAGGACCGCCGCGAGACGGTCGACGTGCCGGCGCTGGAAGCGGCGGCGACCGCCGTCGCCAGCGCCATCGACACCGAGTCGCCCGTCGACGACCTCGTGGTCGTCCACGGCGGCGGGAGCTACGGTCACTACCACGCCGAGGAACACGGCGTGAGCACTACCGACGGAACCCACGACGCCCGCGCCGCGCTCGCAATCCACGACGCGATGAAGCGGCTGAACGGTCACGTCCTCGATGCCTTCGGCCAGCGCGACGTCCCCGCCCTCCCGGTCCATCCGCTCTCGGTCGGCGCACGCGACGCCGAGGGCGACCTCTCGTTCTCGCTGGATTCGGTCCGGACGATGCTCGCCGAAGGGTTCGTCCCCGTGCTCCACGGCGACGGGGTCGCCCACGCCGGCGAGGGCGTCACCGTCGTCAGCGGCGACGAACTCGTCGTCCGCCTCGCGGAGGGACTCGACGCCGACCGCGTCGGTCTCTGCTCGACGGTGCCGGGCGTGCTGGACACGAACGACGAGGTCGTCCCCGAGATCCGGGAGTTCGGCGACGTCGCCGCCGCGCTCGGCGGGAGCGACTCGACGGACGTCACCGGTGGAATGGCCGCGAAGGTCCGGGCGCTGCTCGCCCTCGGCGCACCCGCCCACATCTTCGGCCCGGACGAGCTCGAGGCGTTCCTCGCGGGCGACGCCCCCGGGACGTGCATCGACGGCTGAGAACTGGGCCGCGCAGACCGCCGACCGTGAGTCGAGTCGAGTCGGAATCCGACCGGAGACGCGAGCCGAGCGCCGACACGGGCAGTTTTCACCGGAAACGTAGTGTGTGGTGCTAGCACACGCAGGTCGCCTCGTCGTCGGTCGACCGGTCGATGTCGACGCGACCCGCGCTCAGAGCTCGAACTGCAATCCGTCGCGAGCAAAGCGGACGTCGCCGTCGAACCGAGCCTCGATCGCGTCGAGCATCTCGCGGTGTTTCCCCTCCGTGTGGGGGTAGAGATGCGTCAGGTAGACGCGGTCGATGTCACGGCCGGCGAGTACCTCGCCCAGTTGGGTCGGCGTCGGGTGGTTCGAGACGTCGACTTCGTCGGGAAAGGAGCAGTCGTGCGCGAGGACGCGGGAGCCGTCGGCGAAGTTCGCGAGACCGTCGAACGCCTCGGTGTCGCCGCTGAAGGTGAACGCGTCGCCGAAGCGGTAGGCGAGACCGGGCACCGAGTGGCGGGTCTCGTACCCCTCGACGTCGAACCCGGCGACCTCGAACGAGGCGGCCGTCACCTCGCGCACTCGGAGGTCGACTCGGCCCTGCAGGTAATCGTGGACGTCGAGTAAGTCGTCGACGAGCGCCTTCGTCCCGGTCGGGCCGACGACTTCGAGATGCTCCTCGCCGGCGAGCCAGCGCGCTTTGAGCAGGGGGAGGAGATCCGAGACGTGATCGAGGTGGTGGTGCGTGAGGAGAACCGTCGAGATCTCTTCGTAGCCGACGTCTGTCTGGCTGAGTCGATGGAGGACGCCGCTCCCGCAGTCGACGAGGAGCGTGTTGTCGTCGGCCTCCAAGAGCAGGCCGGTCTGCACCCGGTCGGCCGTCGGCATCGCGCTGCCGGTTCCGAGGAAGGTGACGCGCATACCGGTTTGCTCGCTCCGGAGGCCGAAAGCCGTTCGGGCTTCTCTCCGGACTTCCACCGGACGCGACGGCCGTCGGACACAACCCACTTACCCATCCGGTCGAAGAAGACAGTAATGAGAGGCCGGGAGTTGCTGACAGCGTCCGACGTCGACGTCGACGCCACCACCGTCGACATCGCGGACGAGGACGTTCTCGACCTGCTGGAGCCGTCGGTCCGAGAGTGGTGGGTCGACGAGTTCGGTTCGTACGTCCCCGAGAACGACGGGTTCTTCACCCCGCCACAGCGGGAGGCAATCCCGCTCATCCACGAGGGAACGAACGCGCTCGTCTGTGCGCCCACAGGGTCGGGCAAGACGCTCGCCTCCTTCACCGCTATCATCGACGAACTGTTCCGCCGCGACCGCGAGTCGGCGGACGGCCTCGACAACGCGGTCTACTGTCTCTACGTCTCGCCGCTGAAGTCGCTCGCAAACGACATCCACCGCAACCTGACGGTGCCGCTCGAGGGCATCTCCCAGAAGATGGCCGACCGGGGGGAACAGGTGGAGATCCGCCACGCCATCCGTCACGGCGACACCGCCTCCAGCGAGCGTCAGAAGATGCTGGAGACGACGCCGCACATCCTCAACACGACTCCCGAGACGCTGGCGATCCTGCTCAACTCGCCGAAGTTCAAAGAGAAGCTCCGAAACGTCGAGTACGTCGTCGTCGACGAGATCCACAGCCTCGCGGAGAACAAACGCGGCACCCATCTCTCGGTGTCGCTGGAGCGACTGGAGGAGCTGGCCGACGGCTCTCCAACCAGAATCGGCTGTTCGGCGACGGTCGAACCGCTGACGACGATGGCCGAGTTCCTCGTCGGCCGCGACGACGACGGCGCTCCCCGAAACTGCGAGATCGTCGACACGCGGTTCGTCCGCGAGTTCGACGTCGGACTGGAGTGTCCGACCGACGACCTCGTCGACACGCCCCGCAGCGTCGTCACCGAGCGGTTCTACGACCGTCTCCACAAGCTGATCCAGTCGCACACGAACACGCTCGTCTTCACCAACACCCGCTCGGGCGCAGAGCGCGTCCTGCACAACCTCCGCGAGAACCATTCCGAGACGTACGACGAGTCGAACTCGGGCTGTCACCACGGGTCGCTCTCGAAGGAGCGTCGACAGGACGTCGAATCACAGTTGAAGGCGGGCGACCTCGACGTCGTCACCACGTCGACGTCGCTGGAACTCGGCATCGACATGCCCTACATCGACCTCGTCGTCCAGGTCGGGTCGCCGAAGTCGGTCGCCTCGCTGCTCCAGCGGGTCGGCCGTGCGGGGCATCGCCTCGGACAGACGGTCACTGGGCGGGTCGTCGCACTCGACCGCGACGAACTCGTCGAATGTGCAGTGATGCTCAAGAAGGCCGAGGAGGGGTTCGTCGACCGCGTGTTCGTCCCGGAGAACGCCTACGACGTGGCCGCCCAGCAGGTGTACGGGATGGCGATAAACGAGATCCGCCCCGAGTCGGAGATTCGGGACGTCCTCACTCGCGCGTACCCCTACCGCGACTTCGACGACGTCGACTTCGAGCGCCTCTTTCGGTATCTGACTGCCGACTACGAGGGGTTGGAGGAGAAGAACGTCTACGCGAAGATCTGGCGCGACACCAACGATGCGCCGGACGGCGAACACCACTACGAGGAGTACGACGTCGGCCAACCGCTCGTCGGCAAGCGGGGACGGATGGCCCGCGTCATCTACATGACCAACGTCGGCACCATCCCCGACTCCTTCACCTGCGACGTCTACACTCGCTCGTCCAGCGAGTGGGTCGGCAACCTCGACGAGAACTACCTCGACACGCTGGAGAAGGGCGACGTGTTCGTCCTCGGGGGGTCACAGTTCGAGTTCAGGTATCGACGAGGGTCGAAGGTGTACGTCGATCCGACGAACGCTCGTCCGACGGTCCCCTCGTGGTTCTCCGAGCGGCTACCGCTCTCGTACGATCTCGGCCGCGAGATTCTCTCCTTTCAGGGTGATCTGGTCGACCGACTCGAACGCGGCGGTCAACCTGCTGCCCGCGACTGGCTTCGCGGGTTCCCGCTGGACGAGAACAGCGTCCGCGCAATCGCCCGGATGTACGACGAACAGCGTCGGTACGCCGGACCCGACAGCGTCAGCACCGACGACCGCCTCGTCGTCGAGGAGGTGAAGGACAGAGAGGAGTACCGCCGGCACTACCACGTCCACTCGAACTACGGCCGGAAGTTCAACGACGGTCTCTCGCGACTCGTCGCCTACCACTGCGCCCAGGAGGCGAACACGAACGTCCAGGTCGCCGTCGCCGACAACGGGTTCTCGCTGTCGATGCCGCTGAACCGGAAGGTCGACGTCGCAGGCGTGCTCCGTTCGCTGGACCCCGAGGCCGTCGGCAGCGACCTCCGGGCGGCGTTGGAGGGGACCGACCTCTTGAAGCGCTACTTCCGCATCAACGCGACGCGCTCGCTGATGATCCTGAAGCGGTACAAGGGGTACGAGAAGTCCGCCGCCGAACAGCAGGTGTCCAGCGAGATGCTGCTGTCGTTCGCACAGGGGCTCGACGCCTTCGCCGTGATGGAGGAGACGTACCGCGAGATCCTGGAGGACAAACTGAACCACCAGGCGCTCCGCGAGTTCGTCGCTTCGGTGCAGGCGGGCGACGTCGCGGTGACTCGCCTCGAACAGTCCTCGCCGTCGCCGCGAGCGTTCGGCCTCGCGACGCTGATGGCGTCGGACGTCGTCCTCGCCGAGGACGAGTCGGCCGTGCTCAGAGAGTTCCACGAGCGCGTGCTGGCCGAGATCGGCGACGGCGACGACGAGGAGCCCGACGAGGCGGCCGCCGGAGCCGGCTACAGAGACTAACAAAAGTTCCCAGAGTCGACCGACGTACTCTGCTGTGACCGACAGCTTGTTCGTGTTGAAGAGAGGGCGTCAGTCGGTCACCGACCGTCTAGTGAGAGGTCGGGCAACCGTTATCGAGAGTAACTGCGACACGCTTGGTCGTGAGCTAATCACAATCGATTTCGAGGCTTTGGTGAGACCACTGCCTAAGTGGTGAAGAACGATGTGTGGCGAGTGGAGTTTTGAGTACCGGGGGCGTACGGTGATGCGTGACAGACCAGCATCAGGACGCGGACGACGTGGAGGAGTCCGAGAACACCGAGAGCGAACAAGAAGAGTTCGAGTTGGAAGGCCAGATGACTCGCGAGGAGGGGGCGGCCATCCTCCGGCGAGTCGCCGACGGCGTCGAGAACGGATCGGTAGAACTCGGCGGGGACGAAGGGTCAGTAACTGTCCCCGAACGGTTCGAGATGGAATTTGAGTACGAGGAAGAAGACGACGAGACCGAACTGGAAGTCGAACTGGAGTGGCCGACGGCCGACGGCGATGCGGCCCCGGCCGAGGAGCCCGACGAGGACGAAGGCGACGAGACGGAGGAAGATAAGGGAAGAGCAGACGACGAAGAGTAGGACAAATCCGTGGGCAGAGTGCCCGTTTTTTGTACCACTGTGATGGATACAGCCTCTCTATTCAGCACGCAGCGTTCAGCAGGTCGCGACTCTGTCACGACGAAGAGGACGAAGACTTCCGATACCCCGTCTAACTGCCGACGCCACCTCGACGACGCATCACTCTTCGGACCAGTCGCCGCCGACGCGGTCGACGCCCATCATCTCCTCGCCCGCGTGCTCCGAGAAGACGACCTTCAGGTTCTCTCGCGGCACGTCGAACCGCTCCCGGAGGACGGTCATCGTCGCCAGCGCGAACGACCGCTTGCGCTCGAACGACCGTCCCTCGCGGACGTCGGCGTTCAGGAAGCAGAGCGGACCGTCGACGGCGCGGCCGAGCGAGAGGTTCTCCGACGAGTGCTCGCGGACGACGACGGCGACGTGACCCGTCGTCGTCGCCATCTCTTCGGCGTACAGGTCCGTCACCGCCGCGGTGAGCGTTCGCTTCTCGTCGGCGGTCAGATCGAGGGTCGTGTCGAACTGGAGCTGTGGCACGGTCGTCGCCACGGGGCCGACGGACCTGAACCCGTCGCTCTCCCGGTGAGACAACTTCAAGTAGCCGACTCTAGTTCCACCCTCTATGGCCGGTACGCTGGCGCTCGACATCGAGACGGTGAGCCCCGACCGCGAACCGACGGAGCAGGCCCAGTTCCGGGACTCCTCGTACTTCGAACTGCTCGCGGTCGGTCTCGGCTACCGGTCGGCGCCCGGCGAACCGGTCGAGACAACGGTGCTCTTCCGTGACGACGACTCCCCCGAGTCGGAACTCGCGCTCGTCGACGCCGTCTGCGAGTGGTGTGCCGACCGACCGGCCGACACGCTCGTCACCTACAACGGCGACGGGTTCGACCTCATCCACCTGCCGGGACGGGCCGACCGCGCCGGCGACGCCGTCGGCGACGACGGCCCCCGCCGGCGAGTCGACGACCTGCTCGCGCTGGACCACGTCGACCTGATGGACGACGTGCAGGCGACGTGGGGCAGTCGCCGGAGCCTCGAGTGGGTGTGCGACGAACTCGGCGTCGAGGTCGAGAAGACCGCCTGGGCCGACTACCGGCACAGTCTCTACCCCGACGACTGGCGATCGTACAGCGACCGCGGCTCTGCCGAGGTGTTGAGCGCGGACGTCCCGCGGTTCGGCGAGCGCTATCTCGCACTCGCCAGCGTCGACGCCCGTGACACGCTCACGTTCCGCGAACTGGAGAGACTGCTGTACGACTACACCGTCTGTGACATCCGACCGCTGTTCGAGATCGCGGATCTGCGACCGCTCGACCCCCGATGACCGATCGCGATCCGGAGACAGGTCAACGTGCCGCGCCGTTGCCTCAGCGCCGCGCCCAGTTCAGCATCCGCTCGTAGAACGGGTCGGACGCCAGCGCCGTCGGGTTGCCGACGAGGACGAGCCCCTTCTTCGCCCGCGTGAGCGCGACGTTCAGCCGACGGTGGTCCTCGAAGATCGGTTCTTCCAGGTTTCCGGTGGCGACGAACGAGACGACGATCACCTCCTTCGAGGAGCCTTGGAACCGGTCGACGGTGTCGACGGTGACGTCGACGCGACGGGCGATCTCGGCGACCTGCGCCCGGAACGGCGCGATGACGCCGACGTCGTCGGCAGCGACGCCGGCCTCGCGGAACGCCCGGACGACGTCGGCGACGCGGTCGGCCTCGACGGGGTTGGTGTTGCCGACGCGCTCCCCCTCGGGGTCGACGAAACTCACCGCGTCCTGTAGCTCCGCGGGGAGCGCGCTGGGGTCGACGCCCGGGAGATGCGACAGTCGCTGGGCGGCTACCTCGCCCGTGGCGGGCCGGAGTTGGCCGTCGTAGAACTCGACTGAGGAGAACGCCTGGATGCGCTGGGCCATCCGGTACTGGCGGTCCAGCATCACCGACGCGTCGGGGTAGCGTTCGATGAGTCGCTGAAAGAGCGATTTCGTGAGGTCGTTCTCCGCGCGGACGACGGGGGGCAACTGCTGGTGGTCGCCGACGAGCACGAACCGGTCGGCGAGGTTGGTCGCCGCGAGCGTGCCGGGTTCGGTGAGTTGGGAGGCCTCGTCGACGAGCGCGACGTCGAACTCCTGTTCGCGCATCACGCGCGACCCACAGGTGGAGGTGGTGGCGGCGACGACCTGCGCGTGGGCCAACTCGGCGACGCGGTCGTTCGGTTCGCCGCGCTGCTCCAGACGGAGGTCCTGCATGTCCTCGCGGACGCCGGTCTCTGTGCCAACTCTCACGATGTCTTCGCATCCCTGGTCGCGCAGTGCCTCCAGCGCGTTGTCGACGGCGCGGTTCGTGAACGCCGAGAGCAGCACCCGATTACCGTCGTCGACGAGCGCGCGGATCGTCCGGGCGATGGTGTACGTCTTTCCCGTCCCCGGCGGGCCGTGGACGAGCGCACAGTCCTCGGCGTTCACCGCGAGGTTGACCGCGGCGTTCTGCGACTCGTTGTTGTCGATGTAGATCTCCTCGTTCTCCTCGAACTCGGGTTCGCGTCGCCCGAACAGCACGTCTTTCCGGTCGGGGTCGCCCTTCAGGAGCGCGTCGTGGAGCGCGGTGAGCATCCGGTCGACAGAGATCTCCGAGGGGTAGACGTCGAGTCGGCGGAGTTCGACCGGTTCGTCGGTCGTGACGACGACCTCGTCGTCGAGTCGTTCGATCCGCCCCAACTCGGCGTGGCCGGAGACGGGGTCGCCGTCGCTGGCGAGGGCGATGTCACCCTCGCGGAGTTTGGAGACGGCGTCGTCGGTCTTCCGTGCCCGCAACTCCCAGCGGCCACCGTCGATCTCTGTCTGGCTCTGCGGGTCGAGATCGATGATAGCCCGGTCGTCTGCCGCCCGCTCCTCGGCCGACTGCTCCCAGAGTTTGCGGTACTCGCGGTGGACCTCGCGACGTTCCTCCTCCAGCGCCCGGTACAGTCGGTCGAAGTAGTCGCGTTCGTCCTCGGGGAGCGGCGTCCCGATCTTCCCCGCTTTCGACTCCTGATCGAGTCGTCCCGAGACGACCATGCAGGTATCCTTCTCGAAGCAGTACTCGCACTTGGCGTCCGCCTCGAACCCGGTCGGGACGGAGACGTCGAACTCCATCGCGGCGAGTTCGTTGCGCGTGCGGACGACGAAGTCGAGGAAGCCCTTGCCGATGGAGAACTCCTTTGCGGGCGAGAGGTCACCGGACTCCTCGGTACGGTCGAGAGCGGTGTTCTTGGTGTAGAGCAGGGTTCCGGTGTCGGTGGGGACGCCGCGCTCGGCGAGCATCAGCGCGTAGCAGGCCGCCTGCACCTTGTCCTGAAATCTGGGGTCGCGCTTGGTGTTCTTCCCCGTCTTCAGCTCGACCGGCATCCCGCGGCGGAGCGCGTCCGCGCGACCCTTGAGGCCGAACGTCGGCGAGATGAGCGTGTACTCCGAGCGCCAGGCGTCCTCCTCGGTCAGCGTCCCCTGCGCCAACCACCCCTCGATGGCGGCGGCGTTCTGCCGCACCTCGTCTGCGACCTCCTCGCGCTCGCGCCCGAGCAGGCCGAGTTCGAGGCCGGCTTCTTCGACACGATCCTCGATGGCGGGTTCGAGATCCTGTCCGCGCAGCAGGTCGCCGAACACCTCGTGGACGATAGTCCCCTTGACGACGGGGTAGTTCAGCGGAATCCCCGACAGCTTGTTCAGATAGTACATCCGGGGACACTGCACCCACGAGCGGATGGCGGTCACGTTGACGAGGAACCCCGGTTCGAGGACGACGTAGGACTCTTTGGAGGTCGTGTAGCCCACCTCGCCACCGAACTCGTTTTCTTCCGCTTCGGTGACGAGCAGCTCCATCCCCTCTTCGGCGTGCTCCGCGGTGTGGGTCCACTTCCCCCAGAGCGTCACGTCGACCGGCTCCGACCTGTCTGCGGGTGCCTCGTCGGGCCGAACTGTGACCTCGACGAGGTCGCGCTCGCCGTACTTCGTGTTGACGCTGCGCGGCTCTCCGACTGCGACGATGGGACCCCGAACGTTCACTATCCGTGTGTGTCGTCGGGGTCGAAAAACGCTGTCGGTCGGCAGAGTCGGCGTTCCGAGAACGCACGCCGTGACTGCCCCGCGACCACAGCACCGAAGTAGAGTCACCACCCAGAGCGGGTATGGCACCCCGACTCTCGGACAGACAGATAACCGTCGTCACGCGGGCGTTCGTCGCCCTGCTCTTCCTCGTCGTCCTCGTCAGCGCGTACTTCCAACTGCAGACCGGCGGCCTCTTCGAGTTGCTCGAAGTCGCCGTCAGCCTCTACGTCGTCTCGCTCGTCGCGCTCGCGGTCTTCCGCGGCGGGTTCGACACGCGCCGGTTCCGCATCGCGCTCTACGCCGGCGTCGTCGCGTGGGCGCTCGTGAACTTCGTCGGCGGGACCCAGACCGTCGTCACGATTCTGCTGCTCGTCCTCGGATCGCTCCTGTTGACCCGGGAACTCACGTTCGGGAGCGACTGACGGCGGCCGACACGTCGCCGCCGTCCGTGGTCTCGCCCCCGGTGTGAGAGAGACCGACACGCTCTTTCTCTGCACCCTCCAAGACACGCCATGCGCGTCAGAGACTGGTCGGACATCCTCCGCGGCGTCACCGAGAGCGGCGACGACCCCGACGAGTGGCGAGCGGTGGCCGGACAGCGCCGCACGGGCGTCGGCGAGGACCTCTATCTCGGCCACCCGACCGTGGGTGTGTTCCACCTCAAGACGTACGCGAAGAACCCCTACGAGCTGAAGGGCGTCGGCACGCAGGTCGCCCGCAAGGTCGACGGCGACGTCGACTCGCTTCTGCCCCGCCGCGACGACTCGACGGGTCGGTTCGCCGTCCGTGGCGCGCCGGAGGACGAAGACCACGCGAAGTCGATGGCGAAGCGGCTGGCGGAGACGCTGAAGGTCCACGCCGACGCGCCGACGACGGGCGAGGACCTCTTCAGCGACGTGATGGACGCCGTCGACAGCCCGGCGTTCGGGCCGATGGAGTTCGAGCTCTCCGAGCGACCGGAGCGACTGCAAGAGCTGTCGACGACGTTCGAAGACGCCGAGGAGGTGCTGGAGGCCGAACTCGACGACCTCGTCGAGCGCGACGAGATCAGCCGCGGCTTCCAGTGAACTTCTCGCCGCCCGCGCCCGCAGCGCTCGCAGAGCGTTCAAATGCCCCGCGCCCGTCCACTCTCCTATGAGCGCCGAAGAGACGGTCCTCGACTACTACGAGGCACTCCGCCGCGGCGAACCGCTGTACCCCTACTTCACCGAGGGCGAGGACGTGGTGAAGTTCGGTATCGGCGAGCGACTGACCGGCTACGACGCCGTCGCCGAGGGACTCCGCGAGCAGACGCGGACGACCGACGACTGGCACGTCGAGAGTCGGAACCTCCGCGTCGTCGAGCGCGACGGCCACGCGGCGTTCAGCGACGACGTCCGGATGGAGTGGCGCGACACCGAGAAGGGAGTCGACCGCGCGTTCGACACGCGGTGGAGCGGCACGCTGGCGGTGCGGTCCACCGGGGTCGACGGAGACGACGCGGCGAACGACGCCGACGACGAGTGGCTGTTCGTCGGGATGCACGTGAGCACGGCCCACCCCGTCGACGACTGATGGTGGGGCCGAGTCTCACGGACGAAGAGAAACGTAGCGCCTCGTTGCAGTTCAAACTCGTGTTCGTGCTCGTCGTCGGCGTCTCCGCGGCCGTGCTCGCCCTGCAGGTGCAGGGGTCGTTGGTGCAGGTCGCCGCAACGGGCGTCGGTGGCCTCCTCGTCGGGTGGATTCTCATCGCCTACCTGTCGCACATCGTCCCGTCGAACGGGCGGTACGACTGACGGCGGAAGTCGCAGTCGAGCGTCGGAACGGAGAGACCTCAGGCGACCCGTCGCACCCACCGCTCGGGGTGGTCGAGTTCGTCGTCGGTCGGGAGGTTGTCGGGGTGGTCCCACACCTTGCTCGCCGTGGCGACGCCGCGGGCGTCGGCGACGGCCTCGAAGAACGCCGCACCGCGTTCGTACTGCCGGCGTTTCAAGCCGAGACCGAGCAGGCGACGGACGAGCATTGCGACCGGGCCGCCGCCGCGCCGACGAGCGTCGAGTTTCTGCCGGAGGTCGGCGTAGTCGTCGTCGAACGCGCGGTCCATCAGCAGTTCGGCGTACCCCTCGACGGCCGTCATCGCCGTGTCGAGTTCGCGGAACGCCTGTCGGTCGAGACTCCCCTCCGAGAGC
This sequence comes from Halogranum amylolyticum, assembly GCF_900110465.1. GTDB lineage: Archaea > Halobacteriota > Halobacteria > Halobacteriales > Haloferacaceae > Halogranum > Halogranum amylolyticum. The sequence continues at coordinate 146,429 of NZ_FODV01000004.1, read as the reverse complement.
GCGTCGACCCCCTCCTCCATCCGCTCTTCGAGGTAGCCCGAGAGCCACGGGGCGGAGCCGAACTCGGCGGCGTGGGAGACCTCGTGGAAGGCGATCCAGCGACGGAACCGTGGGTAGTCGACGTCCAGCGAGTCGGCGACACGTCTGATGTTCGGGTGGACGAAGTAGAGGCCGTGGTCGGTGTCGTCGGCCTCCGCGAGCAGCAGCGGGTCGTACTGGCCGAGGACGTTCTTGCCGAGAAACGAGAGCATGAACGCCATCGTGCCGGTGTTGGCGACGCGGGCGACGCCGGGGAAGACGCCCTGTCCTTTCTCCTCGATGGGGCGCATCACGCGCTCGAACGTCTCGACGTTGGCGTCGATCCAGTGGTGGCGGTTCTGTATCTCGATGGCGTTCGGGAGGTCGAACTCGACCTCGCCGACGGTCTGGAGACGCGTCCGGGCGTCCTGTACGTCGGTCTTGTACCCCATCTGTTCGTCGGCCGAGAGAGAGAGCTCGCCGGGCGGGGTGGAGGCTTTCGCGGCCTCGGCGACGGCGTCCCAGTCGACGATGCCCGTTCCGGAGGCACCGGTGACCGCACGGACGCTGCGGTAGATGTTCATACCTCTACTGCGAGACGGCGAGACAAAACCCTTGTGCGAAGCCGTGACGTCGGGCGTGATGGTCGCTCGGTTCGCCGGCGCTCTCGTCCGTCGCTCACCGACACGGGTCGTCTCTGCGTGACCACGTTACGGTGCGATCACCAGCTTCCCGAGGAAACTGTCCTCAAGCACGGCGCGCTGGGCTTCCGCGGCCTCGTCGAGGTCGTACGTTCGGGCGACCGAGATCTCCAGGTCGCCCTGGTCGACCAGATAGCCGACTTTCTCCAGCGTGGCCGACAGATCGGGCGTGTTGAACATGCTCATCAGCGTCACCTGCAGATCTTTCCCTCTCGCGGCCGACGACTGCGAGAGGCCGATCTGCGGGTCGTTCTCGCCGATGCCGACGACCCTGCACCCGAGATTCGCCACGTCGGCGTCGAACTGGAGATAGTCATCGAGGCGGTGGTCGAGAATTACGTCGACGCCGCCGTCGCCCGCTTCGACCACCGCGTCCGCCAAGTCGTCGCGGTCGTAGTCGAGCACGACGTCGGCCCCGAGGTCGACGACCTGTTCGTGGTACTCCGGTGCCGCGGTCGTGACGACGTGTGCGCCCGTCGCGGCGGCGATCTGGACCGCCGCGTGGCCGACGCCGCCGCTCCCGCCGTGGATCAGCGCCACGTCGGCGGGCTTGAGGTTCGCGTGATCGACGAGCGCCCGCCACGCTGTGACGCCCGCGACGCCGAGTCCACCGGCAGCCGCGAGGTCGACGTCGTCGTCGACGACGGCGAGGCGGTCGGTCGGAACGCAGGCGTACTCGGCGTACCCGCCGTAGTGGTCCTTGCCGATTCCCGTGCCGACGACGCTGTCGCCCTCGGCGAAGCCATCGACGCCCTCGCCGACGGCGACGACCTCGCCCGCGACGTCGACGCCGGGGATCATCGGCATCGTAAACGGCTGGTACGACCCCTCGCGGAAGTAGGTGTCGACGGGGTTGACGCCCGCGCCGTGGACCTGTACGAGTACCTGGCCGGGCGCCGGGTCCGGTCGGTCGACCTCGTCTACCTGCAGTACGTCGGTGTCTCCGTGTTCGTGGAAGCGGACTGCGCGCATGGTGGAGAGTGACACGTCAGAGGGAATAAAACCGATAGAAGCGGAAGGAGACGTCGAGAGGGGATACGGGACGGACCTGACGAACTGATCGAGGCTGGACCGCTGTGGCCCGGCTGTATAGAGAGCGCATAGCCGGCACGGATGACTCGACGCTGGGCTGTTCTTCTTCTCTGAGAACCGGGAATACGGCTATTTGGAGACGAGTCGTACTCTTCTTCATGAGTATTATCGTCGAATTCTCTCTCGACACCACGGACTTCCTCTTCGGGTCTGTTTTGGCACCCGTCGAGGAGATGAGCATCGACCTCGAGGCCATCGTGCCCACTGGCAATCTAATCCTGCCGTACTTCTGGGCGACCGGCAAGGACTTCGAGGCGTTCGAACGACACGTCCTCGACGACCCCGACGTCGGGGGTATCACCCAACTGGACCGCGTGGACGATACCGCCCTCTACCGCGTGGAGTGGGCGTCGGACCTCGATGGCGTCATCCACCTGCTCGCCGAAACCAACGCCGTGATCCTCGAGGGGACGAGCAGCGACCGCACCTGGTTCTTCCGGGTGCGGTTTCCCTCTCACGACCAGGTGGCGGACTTCTACAACTACTGTTCCGAGCAGTCCATCAAACTGCACGTCGAGAGCGTCTACACGCTCCAGGAGGCCTCGCGGGCGGGCCGCAAGTTCGAGCTCAGCCAACCCCAGCGCGAGGCGCTGGTACTCGCTATCGAGAAGGGATACTTTTCGGTACCCCGGAAAACGAACCTCTCGGAGATCGCCGCGGACCTCGGTATCTCTCAGCAGGCGGCCTCGAAGAACGTGCGTCGGGGCGCAGAGAAGGTGTTGCGAGCGTGCATGCTCGAACACGTTGGGACCACGGGGCGACCGGAGGAGGAGAATACGGACACAGCCGGAGATAAATAAACGGTTGTCATAACCACCGACGAGAACATTCGGGGAGGGGTTGTGTGTCTGGTTGCGATGAGCGTAATCAACAGAGACGGCAATATGCGGAAGCGGCTCTGTGCCGTCTTGACGCATCCGCAGCGTCACGGGGTGCTACAGACGCTTCGTGGGGGGAACGCGCTGGCCGTCGAGACAGTGGCTGAGAGGCTCGTCGCGACCGATGGGGGGGACGGCGACGCCATGGCAGACGGACGCCGCGTCGCGCTCCGCCCGCACTCCATGCATCTCCCCAAACCGGCTGGGGTGAACGCAACTACCGACAACCGGAGGGGAGCGGCAGTGACGCGTAGTCCGAACATATCGCCCGCGTACGAACTTGTGAGCCAAGTAGCAGAGGCACCCGTTCGACCGACTGAGTCGAGTCGAGACGACTCCGGAGGTGACTGAGATGGTCCAAGTAGTCTGCAAGGAGTGCGGACGGCGACAGTCGGTCGGAATCTTCAGCCAGTTCGTGTGTGAGTCCTGTGGCGGTGACGATCTCACCGCCCCCGCTAACGAGTAGCCCAGCCCTAAAGGCGTACTTCGCCACTGCTCATGACCGAGACAATTCAGGGTGACGTCCTCCACGTCATCCCGCCAGACGAACTGGGTGAGCACGACTTGGAGCCTGGTCTTCAAGCGCTGGCCGACTCGCGGTACGTACTCGTACTCCGCAAGGGAGGTCACCCCTCGATACTGGACCTTCTCGTGGCGTTCGTCCGTCGCAACCCAATCCAGGTTGCGACTGTCGTGACCGACCAGCGTGTCGACGAGGACGACGAAGTTACCCTGACGGTCGAAGAAACGGATATGGAGGGCGTCTACGTCACAGCGGCCTCTGGACCAGACGCACAGAAGTGACAGACTCGGTCGTTGTTCTCTCTGTAGAACGAGAACCGTCTTCTCTGAGCACGCTGGAGGTGGCACTCGTTCCGACCGTCCACGTCGGTGTCCTCGTGACCGGGTCGTCCTCTACATTCGGCACACCAGTTACGTCGAGAGCCAAACAGGTTCAGAGAAGCGTACGAGAGACGTTGCATCTTCGTCGCACACAACGTCCCGCCGAGAACGGCAGGACTAACTCCCGTTTCCGACTAGCCGATGCATGGACGTGTTCGTCGCCGGCGGGTGTTCGTACAACGCGATGGTCTATCTCGACGAGTTCCCCCGAGAGACGGAGACACACAGCGCGAGGAACTTCCAGGAGACGGTCGGGTCGACCGGCGCGGGGAAGACGCTGAACCTCGGCCGCCTGGGGATGGACGTGACGTTCCACGCCACGATCGGTCAGGACCGCTACGGCGAGATAATCGAAGAGACGTTCGCGGCGGAACCGGCGACGTTCCTCCACGACGTAGACCCGAACGGCACCGAGCGACACGTCAATCTGATGAACGCCGACGGCGAGCGCATCAGTATCTTCGTCGTCGAGTCGACCCCGGACCTCGATATCGACTACGACCGACTCGACGACCTCGTCGAGACCAGCGACGCGTTCGTCGTCAACCCGGTCGACTACACCCGTCCGCTCCTCGCGACGGCCGAGCGGGCCGATACGCCGGTCTGGTGTGACGTCCACGACTACGACGGCGAGGACCCTCACTTCGAGGCGTTCGTCGAGGCCGCCGACTACCTCTTTCTGAGCGAGGAAGGGATCGACGACGCCCGCGGGTTCATGCGCGAACAGGTCGACGCCGGCACGGAACTGGTCGTCTGCACTCGGGGGGCCGACGGGTCGACGGCGCTCACGAGCGACGGGACGTGGGTCGAGCTGCCCGCAGAACCGTTCGAGATGGTCGACACGAACGGTGCCGGCGACGCCTACGTGTCGGGGTTCCTCTACGGACACGCCCAGGGTGAGGACGTCGAGACCTGTCTGCGACTGGGGACGCTCGCCGGCGGGCTCGCGGTGGAGTCGTGGGAGCTCGCCCACCCCGACCTCTCGGCCGACCGGCTCGCCATCGAGTACGAGCGACATTACGGCGACGCCGAGTAGCTCTCACCGCACCGTGTACCCGCCGTCGACGACGATGCACGCGCCGGTCATGTAGCGCGAGGCGTCGCTGGCGAGGAAGACGGCGGTCGGAGCGACGTCCTCCGGTCCGGCGATTTCGTCCATCAGCATCTCCGACTCCCAGATCTCGTCGATGTCCGGGTCGACGGCGTCGGCCTGGTCGGTGTTGTCGGTGCGGATGTAGCCCGGTGCGACGGTGTTCACGCGGATGTCGTGTTCGGCCCACTCGGAAGCCAGTTGGCGGGTGAACGACTCGATCCCTCCTTTCGAGGCGTTGTAGGCGACCTGTCGCTGCGGGTAGTTTGCGACGAACGCCGACATCGAAGAGACGCTCAGAATCGATCCGCCGCCGGACGCCATCATCTCCCGTCCGACGTACTTCGAGCAGAGGAACGTCCCTTTGAGGTTGACGTCGACGACCGAGTCCCACTCCTCCTCGGTCATCGTCTCGGCGGCCTCGTGGACGACGATGCCCGCGTTGTTGACGAGCACGTCGATCTCGCCGAACGCCTCGACGACGGTGTCGACCATCGCCCGTACCGACGCCTCGTCGGCGACGTCGGTCTCAACCGCGAGCGTCTCGACGCCCGTCGAGTCGGCGATCTCTGCGGCTGCTTCTCGTCCAGACTCTCCGTTCCGGTTCGCGACGACGACGTCCGCGCCCGCCTCGGCGAGCGCCCCGGCGATCTCGCGGCCGATGCCACGGTTGCCGCCGGTGACGATCGCGGTCTGTCCGTCCAGTCTGAACCGATCGAGAACTGTCATGGCTGTGGGTCACGGAGCGGCGTCATAAGTCACGGGGTGGGGGAAGTCCGAACGCCTTTGCCGTCCCCCGGCGAAGCACCCGGCCATGGGATTGAAACGAGTCGGCATGGCGCTGTTCGGCGTCGGTGTGTTCATCGGAACGCTCGCTCTCGTCGCCGTCGAGTATCTGGACCCCGAACTCAGCGCGAACGTCGTGTTGGGGGCCATCGGCCTCGTCGTCCTCGGCGTTCTCGTCGGCGGCGTCGGCGTCGTCCGCACCGAGGCGAAATGGGAACCCTGAACCGAGTAAAGATTCGTAAGAATCGGCAAACGAAAGCGGCTTTTCTGGCAGGTCTTGGCCTAGATGGATGGGATTTAAGCACATACCTCGCACGCTTACGGACGCATGAAGCTTCACGAATATCAGGCGAAGGATATCTTCGCCGATGCCGGGATTCCCGTCCCTGACTCCCGGCTCGCGTCGAGCGTCGACGAAGTGATGGCGGCCGTAGAGGAGATCGGCTACCCGGCAGCCATCAAGGCGCAGGTTCACGTCGGTGGCCGCGGGAAGGCCGGCGGCATCAAGATCGCGACGAGCGAGGAGGAGGCCCGCGAGGCCGCCGACTCCATCCTCGGGATGGACCTCAAAGGCTACACCGTCGAACAGGTGCTCGTCGAAGCCGGCGTCGATTTCAAGAACGAACTCTACGTCGGCGTCACGATGGACCGCGCCGAGGGCAAGCCGGTCGCGATGATCTCGACGGAGGGTGGCGTCGACATCGAGGAGGTCGCAGCGGAGACCCCCGACGCCATCGCCCGCGAACACATCGACCCCGCCTTCGGCATGCACCCGTATCAGGCCCGAAAGGTCTGCTACGAGGCCGGCATCCCGAAGGAGGTCGCCCTCGACGTCGCCTCGATCCTCACGACGCTCTACGAACTCTACGAGTCGAAAGACGCCTCGGAGATCGAGGTCAACCCCGTGATGATCACGGAGGACGACGAGGTCGTCGCGGCCGACGCCGTGATGAACATCGACGACGACGCGCTGTTCCGCCAGCCCGACCTCGCCGAGATGGAGGAGGAGACTTACGAGGACGATCTGGAGCGGAAAGCCGGCGAATACGGCTTCGACTACGTCCGTCTCTCGGGGAACGTCGGCATCATCGGCAACGGTGCAGGTCTCGTCATGACGACGCTCGACCTCGTCGACCACTACGGCGGCACGCCCGCCAACTTCCTCGACATCGGCGGCGGCGCGAAGGCCGAGCGCGTGACGAACGCGCTGGACATGGTGTTCTCCGACGAGAACGTCGACGCGGTCGTCTTCAACATCTTCGGCGGCATCACCCGCGGCGACGAGGTCGCCAAGGGGATCAACGAGGCGCTGGAGTCGTTCGACGAGATCCCGAAGAAGGTCGTCGTCCGCCTCGCCGGCACCAACGCCGAGGAGGGGATGGAGATCCTCAACACCGACCTCGTGGAAGTAGAAGAGACACTCGAAGACGCCGTACAGCAGGCGGTCAAGAACGCTGAGGAGGCAAACGAATGAGCATTCTCGTCGACGACGACACGCGCGTCGTGGTACAGGGCATCACCGGTGGGGAAGGGAAGTTCCACACCGAACAGATGATGGAGTACGGGACGAACGTCGTAGCCGGTGCGGTCCCCGGCAAAGGTGGACAGAAGGTCCACGGCATCCCCGTCTACGACACGGTCGACGAAGCGGTCGAGAAGCAGGACGCCGACGCCTCGGTCGTCTTCGTTCCGCCGTCGTTCGCGGCCGACGCCGTCTTCGAGGCGCTCGACACGGACCTCGAGTTCGTCGTCGCCATCACCGAGGGCATCCCGACGCAGGACATGGCCAAGGTGAACAAGCGCCTCTCGGAGACCGACACGCGCCTGCTCGGCCCGAACTGTCCGGGCATCATCACGCCCGGTGAGGCCAAACTCGGCATCCTGCCGGGCAACATCTTCACCGACGGCAACGTCGGGCTCGTCTCCCGTTCGGGGACGCTCACCTACCAGGTGGTCGACAACCTGACCCAGCGCGGCATCGGCCAGACTACCGCCGTCGGTATCGGCGGCGACCCCATCATCGGCACCTCGTTCGTCGACGCCCTCGAACTGTTCGAGGCCGACGAGGAGACCGAAGCCGTAGTCATGTGCGGTGAGATCGGTGGCGAGGACGAGGAGCAGGCCGCGAAGTTCATCGCCGAGAACATGGACACGCCGGTCGCCGGCTTCATCGCGGGCCGCACCGCCCCGCCGGGCAAGCGCATGGGTCACGCCGGTGCCATCGTCTCCGGCAGCGGAACCGGCACGGCCGAGTCCAAGATCAGCGCCCTGAACGACGCGAGCGTCCCGGTCGGCGACACACCGGAAGAAGTCGCAGACCACATCGAGAGTTTCCTGTAGGACTCGCTCGGCGTTCGTTCTTTGCGTCTTTTGCTTTGTCACCTCACCCGGCGAGCGACGCGACAGCTACTGCTCGCTGCGGTGAAAGTCGAGAGGTGAGAGAAAGGACGGCGTCGTCTCCGGTGTCTACGCTGCGACGATGGTCGCCGCGACGAACGACCACTTCGTCCCGCTGCGGGACTCCTGTTTCTTGTGCTCTGCCTTCGTCTGGTTTCGCTTGTGCGTCCAGTGCATATTGACACCGAGGGTTTACTCGAATATGAGTTTTACGTTCTCCTGACAAGTTTGTCACGGTTGTCCACGTGTGAAAGATCGTATTGAAAGGCACTGAAACGACGGTCTGTAAGCATTGTTCGTCTCACGACAGTATATCACAGATGCAAACGAACAGAAATAGTACATAACTGTCGTCAACGCAGTTTGGAGAGACACTCGTGACAGAACGTCACGTCGTCCGGATTCGGAGTGCCACAGGAACCGCAGTCGACCAGACTGGGGCGAGCGGTGGGTGACTCCCCGCCGGTCGGCGAGAGCAGCGACGCCGGCGTCAGAGTCGACCGACGCTCCGATTCGCGTGCGTGCTCTTCCATCCGAGCGACGAGGCGGTCGTCGCGGAGCGCGTGCAGACCGTGCCACAGACCGACGAAGAGCGCAGAGGGGGCAACGATGACGAACGCTGCGACGAGTAGGCGGAACGCGAGTTCCATGTACGGTACTGGGAACGGGCGACCTTGTGTGTGACGGTGACACACACAACGTCACTCACCGACGTCGACGTGACCTCGCCACTCGCGGCGACGGAGCTCGCTCCCGAACGACGCTTCAGAACGCGTACTTCGCGACCAGCGCGATCAGAAACACGGCGACCGCACCGAACACGAGCAGCGTCGCGCTCGTCGGCAGCCCGTTGACGAGTCGGTCGTCGTCCCGCGTCACCCAGAGGGCTCCGAACCCGAGGGTCAGTGTGACGAGGAGGATACCCACGCTGTAGACGGTGTTGAGGAGTCCGGCCATACCGGTCGATTCTCGACGGACGTGCAAAAAGCTCCGGGCGTCGGCACACCCCGCTGGCTCCCGCGACTCCCCGAGTTGCCAACTGTTTTAGCCGCGGAACCCCAGTCCTGTTCTGCATGCGTATGGAACTGCGGGTCTGCAAGCACTGCTACGAGGGTGAACACGGCAACCCCCAGAAGACGGCGGTCACCCGTGACATGGTCTCCTGTGCGGAGCGCGTCCGCGAGTACAAAGACCTCATCGGGATCGACGGCATTTACATCACGCGCGTCGCCGAGGGCGACGGTGGCGGCGCTGAGGCGCTACCGGCAGTCGTCGCGAGCATCGAGAACAACCAGATCGCGCTCGCCGACACCCAGCTGGTGATGGAGGACGACGACGGCAACATGCTCGTCTACCCCGAACCGAAAGACATCCTCGAGGTGCTGACCCGAAACATCGAACAGATCGGCACGCACACGCGACAGGACGTCGAAGTCGATCTCTCCGAGGAGAGTCTCGACCTCGTCGGCGGTTACTGACCCACTCGTTTTCGCGTCGTCCGAGACAGTCGATAGTCGCCGCAGACGTCTGTGTCGATAAAAAGCGCCGCGTGTCGATTAGTCGTCGCTGCGATTGCCGCCGTCGGCTGCTCTCGTCCGCGCGGTCCGTTCGCTCAGCTGGCTCTCCCAGCGCACGCGCAGCAGGTTGCCGTACATCTGCAGCACCATCCCGAGGAACAACACGAGCACGCCGATGTTGATCCCGATGGTCATCAGCAGGCCGGTTGGCCCCCCACCGACGGCTAGTTCCGTCGGGACGGGGTAGCCGGAGTCGAAGATACTGCCGAGCATGACGCTGACGATGCCGATGATGACCATCGCTCCCACGACGTGCGTCGACCAGCCCCAGTGTCGCGACAGGCTGAGTTTCTCGATACCGGTCGTCTCTGCGTCGTCGTGGTCGTGCGACTCGGGAATCTTGTCCCGGGAGATGAACGCTTTGACCTCCACCGGGAAGAACGCCGGGTGGAAACTGTGTTCGAAGATGTGGAACATCACACCCATCAGCATGATAACGCCGAGCAGACCGTGGAAGACGACGAACGCCGTCGCGGCGGTCTTAGTCGCCAGGAGGCTCATCACACCGGTCTTGCTCCAGATGAGGATTCCCGAGATGCTCAGAAGGGTCAGCTCGGTCGCGAAGATGAAGACGACGCCCTTGCCGATGTACGACAGCAGCGGGACGTCGTCCGATTTGTAACCGGCGAACTGGCGGGCGTTCGGGTGTCGCTCGTCCGCACGACCGAGGACGAACTTGATGTCCTGGACGAACGCCACGATGTCACCCTTGGTCGGGAGGATCTCGCGGAAGTTGCTCCGCCCGGTGCTGGTCGTCACCATCATCAGCATCCAGAACACGATGAGGCTGAGCAGACCCGCACCGGCGAGTCGGTGGACGGCGAGCACGCCCGTGTTGCCGCCCATCAGCAGCACCATCCACCACAGCTCGTCGTTGAACATGAGACTGTACCCCGAGAAGAACAGGATGAACACGTCCAACGCGAGCAGCGTGTGGAACGTGGTTGTCATCTTGGTGAACTTCCCGTGGTCGAGGTTCGTTCCCATCAGCGGTCACCTCCGCTCGCGCCGCTGTCGTCACTGCTCGTCGCGGACCGAGCTTCGTCGCCGTCGACGCGACCGCCGTCGGTGACGGCCCCGTCGCGTGCGGTGCGAGCCCCGCCCGGCGGTTGCATCTGAGAGGCCAGTCGGCGGAACGCCCCCCAGTGGATGAACACCATCAGGAGGATGAACGCGCCCATCACCACGTCGGCGAGGTGGACGATTTTGATGGCGGCGACCAGCCAGCCGATCTCGTTGCCCGTCTCCCAGTTGGCGCCGATGCCACCGCCCTCGACGGTCGGACTGACGCGGAACAGCGCCTCGAAGTTGACGGCGAAGCCGCTCGCCAACCAGAGGACGACCACGGTGACCGCGACGGCGACGACCGCGTTGACGGCGATGCTCAGCCGACTGTAGTCGCTCGTCTCGGGGAGGTCGCTCATTCGAACGCCTCCGCTTCGTCGCCGAAGATGACGGTCATCGCCTTCTCGTTGAAGAACGGCTTGCTGTCACGGCGGTCGAGTTCGTCGGCGATCTCGCTCGTCTTGCCGACGAGGATGGCGTCGGTCGCACACTCCTCGGCGCACGCCGGCCCCTTGCCGACATCCTGCCGGTCCTCGCACATCGTACATTTGTCCATCGTCCCGCCGCTCCCGAACAGCTGGGCCGCCCCCTCGTCGGACTCGGGGAACTGCGGCGCACCGAACGGACACGCCGACAGACAGTACTGACAGCCGACACAGAGGTTCTCACGAACCTCGACGAACCCGTTGTCCTTCTTGACGAGCGAGTCGACGGGGCAGACCGACACACAGGGAGCGTTGTCACAGTGGTAACACTGCATCGGGACGCTCGTCTCACCGGGCGATTTCCCCTGGTCGAGCGCCTGTGAGCTCTTGGCGTTCAGCCCTTTCGCTCCCTCCTGCCCCTCCAGCATCGTCGAGATGCTGATACGCTGATTGCCTCGGTCGATGTCCCACGTTCGTTTGCACGCGACGACACAGCCGCCGCAGTCGATACACGCCTCCACGTCGGGGAAGATGCGCGTGTCCTCGCCGGTGCTCATCACACCGTCACGCATCACTTCTTGGTCTTGTTCTGTCGACATTGTCACTGAATCGTGCTGTTGTCACGCACGTCGAAGTTCTTCTGTTGGCCGACACCGTTGCGGTCCTGGGGGAACTCCAACTTCGAGAGGTCGGCCTCGTCGTCGAGACCGCCTTTCGCGATCGGCTTCATGCTCAGCTCGTTGACGAGCTCCGGCGTCGCCTTCTCGACGCGACACAGCGCCGCCTTCGTCTCCTGCATCTGCGTCTCGACGTCGTATCCTTTCCCCGTGACGAGGTTGACCGAGTCGCCGATGGCGTACGGCAGATGACCCTCTGGGTACTCCGACTCGAGACTCTTGCCGTGCCAGACACCACCCCAGTGGTACGGGAGGAACGTCTCCTTCTCGTTGGGGCGGTGGGTCACTCGCGCCTTCACCAGAATCGACCCGCGGTCCGTCGTCGAGACGACGACGAGGTCGCCACCGTCGACGCCGAGATCGTCGGCCATCTTCGGATGGATCTCCGCGTACATGTGCGGTTGGAGGTCGGCGGTGAAGATGTTCGACCGCGTCTCCGCCCCGCCACCTTGGTGTTCGACCTGTCGCCCGGAGGTGAGCACCGTGTTGACCTCCTGTTTGGTCGCCTTCGCGGTGGCCTTCTTCTGGACGACCGCGTTGTTCTGGTCGAGTCGGAAGAAGTTGGTCTGCTTCCCGTTGGCCGGCCACTGCTCGACGAGGTCGGGTCGCGGACTCTCGATCGGTTCGCGGTGGACTGGCACCGGGTCCATGAAGTTCCACGCGACGGCGCGAGCCCGGCCACGCCCGGTCGGGGCGTCCGGCTGCTTGTAGTCGTACTGCTCGTAGAACTCCTCGTCGTAGTTCGTCCCGTACTGCTCGTTCATCGCGACCGCCGTGTCGTAGACGGACTTCGTCGGATCGAGCGCGTACTCCATGGGGAGACTCAGCCCGTCGGGGTTGGTGTAGTCCGGCGGCAGCGTCGTCGTGAACCCGGGATACTGGGGGACGCCGTGGATAGTATCGTCCCACCAGTCGGGTTCGTACGGGTCTCTGAGGAGGTTGAGTCCGTCCTCGCCCTCCTGGTCGAAGGTCGCCTGCATCGGGTAGGGGTTGTCGGTCTTCATCTGTTCCCACTCGTCGGGGGTGGGACCGTCGATGCCCCAGCGGGCGCGAAAGTCGTGTCCGCCCTCCCGCGGGTCCATGTCGTCGTTCCAGATGATGGGCGTCCCGGGATGTCCTTCCCCCCAACACGGCCACGGGAGCTGCCAGTACTCGCCGGTGACTGGCAGCCCCTCCTCTTCGCACTTGGTCGTCTCCGGACTGAACGCGTAGTCGAACTCACGCTGGCGCTCGAGTCGTTCGGGGTCCTGCTGGTAGCCGATGGTGCGGACCCCGAGGTTGACCTCGCGGAGCGCCTCTTGGTAGGTCGACTTCCCGTTGTAGATGTTGGACCCCGACCCCCAGTCGAAGTGTTCGCCGAAGCCGAGTCTGTCGGCGAGTTCCTGGATGATCTGCATGTCCGGGCGGGTGTTGCCCGACGGCGGTCGCACCGGGTCGCTCCACTGGACCGCCCGGTGGGAGTTCGTCAGCGAGCGGTGGTGCTCGTACTGGCTCGACGCCGAGAGCACGACCACGTTGTCGCGGTCCGGCATGACGCTCGCGACGGAGGGGAACAGGTCGACGATGACGACCAGATCGAGGTTGTCCATCGCCTCCTTCATCTTGTCCATCTCGGAGATGGAGTTCGCTGAGTGTCCCCAGATGACGACCGCCTTCAGCTCGTTTTGCTGGTAGAGCTCCGAGTCGACGAGGCGGTCCTTCTTCGGGAGCGCGCCGTCGAACCAGCGAGCGACGGTCAGTCCGCTCTGGAACATCATCGACCGCTTGCTCGGGAACGAATCGTCGGTCTGGTCGCTGCCGCCGGAGTCGGCGGACTCGGGGTTACCCGCCTTCTTGTAGTCGATGTACGAGGTCTTCTGGCTGTACAGCTCCTTCGGCATCTTGTCGTACTCCTCGTACAGTTCTCGGAAGTCGACCGTCCCGCTCGTGTAGGGGCTCTTCGACCAGACGTCACACCAGTACTGCCACGACCCGGGCGACCCGACGGAGTAGTACCCCGGGAGGATGTGACTGGCCACGGCGAGGTCGGTCGCCCCCTGGACGTTGGCGTGGCCGCGCATCACCTGGAGACCACCGCCCGACCGGGCGGCCGACCCCGACGCTAGCGACATCAGCGCGTACGAACGGATGTTCTGCGTCCCGTTGTTGTGCTGAGTGCCACCCATCGCCCACTCGATCTGGACGTTCGGCTTGTTCTCGATGACGAGATCGCCGAGTTCCTCGATCTGCTCGACGGACATCCAGGTGATGTCGGCGACCGTCTCCAGGTCGTAGTCGTCGAGATCCTCGTCGACGTCCGGCCACCCCATGACGCGCTCGTCGAGCATCTCCTGGTCGAGCTCGCCCTGCTCGCGCAGGTAGCGCATGAGCCCCATCATGAGCGCGACGTCCGTCCCGGGTCGCATCCGGTAGTAGTAGTCGGCGTGCGCCGACGTCTTGGTGAACCGGGGGTCGACCGAGACGATGGTGCCGCCGCGTCGCTGCCCCTCGAGGATGTGCTGCATCGCGATGGGGTGGGCCTCGGCGGGGTTCTGCCCGATGATGAGGTTGAGATCGAAGTTCCGGTAGTCGTTGATCGTCTGGGTCATCGCCCCGTACCCCCACGTGTTCGCCAGTCCGGCGACGGTCGTGGAGTGACAGATACGGGCCTGGTGGTCGACGTTGTTCGTCCCGAAGAACGACGCGAGCTTGCGGAACGCGTAGGCCTCCTCGTTGGAGTGGTGGGCGCTCCCCATCCACATCACGCTGTCGGGGCCGTACTCCTCTTTGATACGGTTGAGTTCGCTCGCGACTTTCTCGTAGGCGTTGTCCCACGAGACCTTGCGCCACGACCCGTCCTGTTTCTCCATCGGGTGTTTGAGCCGTCGTTCGGAGTGCTCGCTCCCGTAGATGGCGGCACCCTTCGAACAGAGCGACCCGTTGTTGACCGGATGTTCGTGCCACGGTTCCTGTCCGACGAACGCGTTGCCGTCGCGTTCTGCCCGGAACCCACAGCCGACCGCACAGAAGTTACAGATGCTCTTCGTGAGTTCTGTGTCGGTGTCTTGTCCGTCTGCCTCTTCGTCGCTTGCCGCGAGTGCGTGCCCCGCTCCTCCACCACCGAGGGCGATACCGCCTGCGAGGGCACTCGCCTTCAGGAACGAACGCCTGTCTAAGTCGAGTGAAACTGGTTCAGTGCTCATAGATTCTTTCTCGGCATTCCGGGTCCGCGAAGACGTCTCTGCTAACGCGTCCAACAGAAGGATAGATAATCAAAGTAGTGGCCGCCAAAATTCTTTTACCGGCAATCGACGATTGTTACCGGCTGGAATTACCTACTTACATATTGCAAAAAATATATTTTGAATGTCGCAAGAATTTCTCGGCAGAACCGTAGCGTTACGCAAGCCCTTTGCCCGTGGTGGCGGTGAGAGACTGGCAATGAACGTCGGTGCATTCGTCTGTTCCTGTGGGGGAAGCTGTGAGCTCGATCTGGAGGGGGTTCGGGAGGGGGTTCGCGACGTCGAGGTGGTCGCGAGCTCCCGTCTGCTCTGTCAAGACGGCCTCGACGCGGTCGGCGCACTCGTCGACGAGTACGACCTCGACCAACTGGTCGTGACGGCGGCCGACGAGGGCTGCAAACGACGGGTGCGGGCGCTCGCCGAGGAGAAGGGGCTCCACCCGGAGGCGACCGCCTTCGTCGACCACCGCGAGCGCACCGACTGGGTTCACTCGCCGGCCGAGGCCACCGACAAGACCGCACGACTCATCAACGCGACCACCGCCGGGTTGCAGGAGGAGGCGTCGAGCCGCTACGTCTCGCAGACCGCCGGCGACCGCGTCGCCGTCGTTGGCGACGCCGAGACCGCGGCCGCACTCGCGGACACGGCCGACGTGACGCTCGTCGCGGACGGTCGGGAGTTCGCGGGCGTCTCCGGACTCGAAGACGTCGACCTCGAACGCGGCCGCGTCGTCGGCGTCGGCGGCGAGTTCGGCGCGTTCACGCTCACGCTCGAAGCGCACGTCACCGAGGACTGCATCTCCTGTATGGAGTGCGTCGAGCAGGGCCCCGATGGGGCGGTCACCGCCCGCCCGGTCGACATCGCGCCGGACGCCCCCGGCGGCGAGTGGCTCGACTGCTGTCCGACCGACGCCATCGACACCGACGGCGTCCGCCGCGAACTCGAGGTCGACCAGGTCGTCTACCCCGGTGCCTCGAAGGCGACCCGCGGCGGCCGGATCGGGTTCTACACCGGTCCCGTCGACGCCGGCACCATCGCCAGCGTCGAACACCACCTCGGCGGCGTCGAGAAACCGAAGTTCCTTGACCTCGATATGGACGTCTGTGCGGCCGGCGAGTCGAGCCAGGAAGGGTGTACCGCCTGTACCGACGCCTGTCCGCACGATGCCGTCGACCGCCCGGCCGTCGACGAGGTCGAGTTCGACGAGGTCGCCTGCATGAACTGCGGGGCCTGCACGAGTTCCTGTCCGACCGGTGCCGTCCAGCTGCGCGAACCCTCCAACCGGCGGATCGCCCGCGAGGTGGAGGCGCTGCTCGACGCCGAAGAGAGCGGCAGCGGGTGGCTGTTCGACCGGGGACAGCAGGGGATCGAGACGCCCGTCGTCGCCTTCGTCTGCTCCGAGCACGCGGCCGACGCGCTCCGCGAGTACGGTCGCCAGTCGGCGGTCGGCGACGAGCTCTCGTACGCGCCGGTGCTTCCGGTCCGGGTCAACTGCACCGACACGGTGGGCGAAGCACACGTGATGCACGCGCTGGCCGCCGGTGCCGACGGGGTCGCCGTCGTCGGCTGCGGCTCGTCGTGTCTCCACTCCGGCCCGGACCCGAAGGCGGCGCTCGTCGAGCGACTCAACCGGGCGACGACCGACCTCGGTCTCGGCGAACGCGTCACCTTCCTCGCGCCCGAGGCGGGCGAACCCCACGAGTTCGTCGAGGAACTCGACACGTTCGTCGACGACCTCGAGGCGACGTCCGTCCCGCCCGGGGAACACGAGTCGACCGGCGTCGTCCGCGACGAGAAGCCGAACCCCGAGTACAACAACCACGACTGGGCGCTGGAGAGCGTCCGCGCCGTCCTCGACCACGTCGCCCCCGAACGCGACGTGATCCGCGGGCTGGAGAACTTCGGCCGGATGGAGGTCTCGGAGGCGTGCAACCTCACGCCGACCTGTTCGACGCTCTGTCCGACCGACGCCATCCGCCGGACCGACGACGGGAACCTCCAGTTCGACCACGAGGACTGCGTCAACTGCGGGCTGTGCGAGGAGGGCTGTCCCGAGACGGC
Organism: Halogranum amylolyticum; assembly: GCF_900110465.1. Taxonomy (GTDB): domain Archaea; phylum Halobacteriota; class Halobacteria; order Halobacteriales; family Haloferacaceae; genus Halogranum; species Halogranum amylolyticum. Next base: position 129,538 of record NZ_FODV01000004.1, on the reverse strand, counting down.
CATCACGATGCACGACGGGCTGGATCTGACGCTTCTGCCGGAGAACCGCGACGGCGAACGCTGGAGCACCGTCTACGAGGGCGAGATGCTCGAGTGCGTCCGCTGTGGGAAACCCTTTACCAGCCAGGGGTCGGCGAACAAGGTGATGGAGGACGTCGGTCATCTCGTCGACGGAATCGCCCCCGACAGCGACCACAGCATCTTCGAGTACTGCGCAGAGTGCCGTGCGACGCTCATGTTCGAGCAGGGGGGTCAGTGATGGACGACAGCGCCGTCTACGACGCACGGACGGAACTCGTCGACTTCGTCGTCGAGGTGTTCTGGGACGTCCCCGACCGGGCGTTCGTCGACCGACTCCTCTCCGACGAGGTCGCCGTCCCGGACCAGCGCGTCAACGACGCTCTCGACGAGGGGTTCGACGCGCTCGGCGAGTTCGTCGAGACGAACCGCGGACGCGACCTCGACGACGTCCACGAAGAGTTGGAGGTCGAGTACACCCGCGTGTTCGTCGGCCCGCGCCCGCCGGTGTTGCCCCACGAGAGCTACTACCGCGAAGACACCGACTACCTCGGACAGGGGCTGGCGGACGTCGAGGCGAGTTACGCCGCCGCGGGGTGGAAACCGCCGGAGGACTACGCCGAGGAGAACGACTTCGTCGCGGTCGAACTCGCCTTCCTCCGGTGGATTATCGGCCGACAAGCGACGGGCGCCGAGGAGGCGTTCGGCTACGAGCGGGTCTTCCTCGACGAGCATCTCACAACGTGGGTCGACGACTTCGTCGACGACGTGCTCGCGGAGACCGACCACGACCTGTTCAGAGCCGCGGCGCTCGTCCTCCGCGGACTCGTCGAGTTCGAGGACGAACTCGTCGCGCAGATGGCGCGTTAAAAAGGGGTCCGACTACTCGTCTTCTGCTTCGTCTACGTCGTCGAAGGAAATGTCACCGTCGACCTCGCCTTCGTTCACTTCGTGAGGACCGATCTTGTACTCCCAGATGTCGTGTCCCTTGTACGGTTCGACACCTTTCGGCCGCCACCCGGTGTCTTCGTGTCCCATGCCAGAACGCTCGGCTGCCGCTTCCTTAAGTCGTTGGGCCCGCGAACCCGAACTCGCCGGCGCGTCACTCCGGCTGGTCGGGCGGCCGGTGGAGGTCGGAGTCGAGGAACGCCCGCGAGAAGAGATCGACGTAGAGCCGCATTATCGTCACCTCGTCGACGCCGGACTCGGCCGACTGGGCTGCGAGGAACCGGGCGAGGTCCTCGCTCGGTTCGTGTCGGATGACCCCGGCCTCGGCGTCGACCTCGAACACGACGTCGTTCGCGTCGGAGGCCAGATGTTCGATCTCCAGCAGCGCCTGTTCGGCCTTCGCCTCGAAGGCGTCCGTGTCGCTCATGAGACGGTCGTTGCCCCACTCGGCTGCCGCCTCGCGGAACCGGTCGGTGATAGGGATACGGATCAAAACGTCACCCCCTCGCCCTCGAAGGCGACGGTCCAGAGCGTCTGCTCTTCGCAGGCGGGACACTCCATCTCGAACGACGAGCGGTCCATCGCGGTGAACCGTCCGAGTTGACCGCACTCGGTGCACTCGAACTGTGTCACGTCACTCCTCCGGCGGCCACGTCTGCGGGCCAGGCCGTCGTTCACCTAGTTCGCCGAGCAGGGCGACGAGCAGTCCGACTGAGACGGCGATGACGATCGCACCGACGAGTCCGGTGACGGCCGTCTGCCCGACGCTCTCGCCGCCCCAGAGCGGTTGCATCGTCCCGACGACCTGCAGGGCGGTCAACCCGAGCCACCCGGCCGCCCCGAGAGCGGCGAACGGGAGCACGTTCGACTGGCTCAACGCGGTTCGAAAACTCATAGTCAGACCGTGACACGGCAACGACCAAAAGCTTGTGGCAACCGAGAGAAGGGGAACGGCCGTCTCCCGGACACGTTACTCGTCGACGAGCGGCCAGTCGGCCTTCGCGGCGGCGTCGGCCACGTCGACGAACTCCCAGCCGGCCTCCTCGGCGATCCACGACTCCCCGTCGACGCCGACGACGACCATCCGGTCGGCGTAGAACATCGAGTGGCTGTCGACCTCCGCGAGTCGTTCCGCCGGTCCCATTCCGCCGCCGTTGAAGAAGTCCAGATCGAGTCGCTCGTCCCGCTGGAACTTGTTCAACACGTGGGCGGGCACCTCGCCGACGAGCCCGACGTAGTCGGTCCACGTCTCGGCGTCCGCGAGCGCCGCGTGGAGCATCTCGAGCCGCTGGACCGCTTCGTAGGTGAACGCCAGCGTCATGTCGGCGGTCGTCCCGCCGTACGGATCGCCGTAGGGTGCCTCGCCGGAGTCGTCGCCGCGGTTCTGTGCGGCCACCCCACCGCCGCCGCCGGCGTCCATCGGGACACCGACTGGCTTGTCGTCGTCGGCGCGGGGGACGCGCGGGGTCGCCGACCCGCTCGTCTCTCTGTCGCCCGCGTCCGGTTCGTCCGGCGTATCCGGTTCGCTCGGCGCGTCCGTCCGGGCGGTCGCCGCGGCGTCGGTCTCCTCCGCGCCGCTCTCGGCGGTCGGTTCCGCCTCGGGCTCTCCCTCGCCCTTCCAGAACCAGTCGCCGCGGTTCGGTTCGGGCTCGTCGTCGGCCGATACGTCGAGGTCGTCGAGGTCGATTCGGTCAGTCATCGGTAGGCTCCGTCGATCGGGGGGTGCGTGTCGGTTCGTCGTCGTTGCTCAGCGGCGTGTCCTCGTCGACGACGTCCGCGAGGTCGAGTCGGTCGACCGTCTGCATCGTCGGGAGACCGTCGCTCCCCCACCCGCGGGCGGCGTAGTAGGCGTCGAGCAACCGCTCGAACCCCTCGGGATCAATGCGTCGACCGGCCGCCGGTCCCGTCTCCAGCGGCTGACGGAACACGGCCGGCAGTTCGTCCTCCGCACGGGCGAACCCCTCGCGGGCGTTGAACAGACGGACGAGCGTCCAGATGCGTCGCCCGGCGTCTCGTAGCTCCCCCGGGTCGTACTCCGTGCCCACGGCGGCGAGCCACTCCCGGCCGAGGTCGCTCCACAGTGTCTCGCCTGCGAAGTCGTCGGCGACGAGACTCCAGAGCACCGACCGTGCGTTCTGCGACGTGACGACCGCGCGGACGCGGTCGGCCGTCGTCCAGTCGTCGCGGGCGAACGCCTCGCGCTCGACGGGACGCGCCCGACGGTGACAGCCGCCGCGGTCGCTCGTCGCGTAGGCTAACGCCATCGCCACGGCCCCACGCGGATCGTACGACGGGACGGCCATCGACTTCACCGTCGGGATGTACTCGCCGCCGAAGCGGTCGCTGGCCGCGTCGACGCCGTCGGCCAGCGCGTCGGCGACGGGGTCCGCCCGTCGGGCGATACGTTCGATCAGCGTCCGGGCCGCCTCGCCGTCGCCGAACGAGACGTCGGCGTCGATCCGGTCGGCGGCGTTGGCTCGCGCGGCCCAGGCGACGGCGTTGCCCGCGCTGATGACGTCGACGCCGAGTCGGTCGCAGGTCGCCCCGAGCGTCGCGACGACGTCGAAGTCGTCGATTCCGAGGCCTGCACCGAGCGTCATCGGGGCCGCACCGCGGGGGACGCTCTCGCCCTCGCCGGTGTCGACGCGGAACCCGCCGGGGACCGAGTCGTCGGGGTTCTCCCGCCCGACGGCAGCCTCGCGGGCTGCCTCGATGCCGATCCCATCGAGCCCGCCGAACTGTCCGCGTTGCCACCCTTCGGTGGCGAGGACGCCGACCTCGTCGGCGAAGTCGACCGACTCCAGCGTCTCGCCCGCGGTGAGCCATCGACCGGTTTCGCCGTCGGCGAACGCCGCGTCGTCCGCCTCGCGGAGCTGTTCGAGCTCCGGGGGCGTCCCCGGCGGTGGATCGCGAGCGACGACGGCCTTCAGCCGCTTTGCGCCCATCACTGCGCCCGCACCGCCGCGACCGGCGTGGTGGTCACCCCCGTCGGAGGCGATCGTCGAGTACTCTACCAGTCGTTCTCCTGCGGGGCCGATGCACGCGACGGCCGCGTCCGGAAACGCCGCGTCTGTCTCGACAGTGTCCGCTCCCCACACCTCGCCGGCCGGTTCGACGTGAGCGTCGCCGTCCTCTACGACGACGACCACCGGTTCGCTCGCTCGTCCCTCGACGAGGAGGCCGAGACTGTCTCCCAGCGACCCGGCCAGTCGCTCGGGGAACGTCCCACCGCTGTACGAGTCGAGGAACGCGCCCGTCAGCGGCGACTTCGTGATCGCGGCGTACCGGGTCTCGCCCGGGAGCGCCCCCGAGAGCGGTCCGAGCATGAACGCGAGTCGGTTGTGGGGACCGAGCGGGTCGGCCCCGGCGGGGACGTCCTCGTAGAGATAGCGTGCGCCCAGCCCTTTGCCGCCGACGTACTCGCGGAGCCACCGCTCCGGCACGGGTTCTTCGCGACCCGTCTGCGTACCGAGGTCGACGCGGAGGAGAGACGACCGTCCCATTCACTATCTATTCCCCTCTTGGCCGGTTAAGGGTTACCGCCGCGAACCCTGTTGCCGGAGACGACGCCGTCACCCACGTCCGGTCTCCGCTTCGACCGGTGACCGAGATGCTCTCCTGCCGAATCGCGAGGGCGACTTTTAGATAATTATCTATCTTTGTATATCGTTGTCTAAACAAACATACTATCCTGCAGACCACACGCTCGTCTACTCTCGGCGGCGTTCACTACCCGTTCGTTCAACCGCTGCGCTGCGACGAGCCGAACCGTACCCCGACGGTTCTGTCGCCCCCTCCCTCGTCGGGAACTCTCGGGAGAGCATATGTTGCATGAGCACTCAGGGGTTCGATTCAGGTCCCTCTCGGAGAACTGTTTACTGAGAACACACACGTTTCCGCCCCCTATCGACCACTATGTCCGAAACGCAGTCGTCACGCGGTGTCCGCCCGGGCCGTGATCGTTCGCTCTCGACGACCGGACGGACTCCATCGAAGGCCCGACTGTCTTCGAATCTCTCTGATACGAACGTTTATCACGCATGAATAACACAGAGGAATACCAGGATGGAATTGAGAACGTACGACGATATGTCACAGGTCGGTCTAGTGACGTGTCCGCTCTGTAGGCACGACTACGACCGGCGAGAAGGTCTCCGCGAACACATCATGGTCGACCACCGGAAGAGCGCGGTCACCGACGAACTGCTCTCGCAACTCGGGAAACGCGCTCGATAACAGCATGTCGAGTACACTAGGCGTCGACGCGGTCGACACGGACGCGACAAGAGGCGACGACGCATCTCCGCCGCGAGACAGCAACGGCTACCACATCTGCTATCGCGAGTGCAAAGACGGGACGCCGTGTCGGCGGATCACCAACGTCCCGTGGCTGGCGTGCCACGTCCACTTCGACCAGCCGCCGATGCTACTGGAGTCCGAGTGAGCGGCGTCGTCGCTCCGGTTTCGGTCGGACGCTCGACTCCTCCTTCAGTGGCGTCGAGAGAACGAGTGGGTTGGGGCGGATTCGAACCGCCGGCCTGCTCCGTGTGAAGGAGCCGTCATAACCTGGCTAGACCACCAACCCGGCAAAACATCGTACCCCGCTTCGACACTTAAGGGTTACCTTGTTCGGTCACTCGTTGGCGGCAACCGTGTCCTCACGGTACTGATCGATGCGACCTTTGGCACCCTTCAGCGCGTCCTTTCCTCTCCCTTCGGCGCGTCGGAGTTCTTTCTGGACCTTCTCCATCCGCTTCGGTTCGGGCTCTTTCTCACGGCCGGTGGCCTTCCGCACCCGGTCTCCGACCGGAGCGAACTCTTCGGCGACCCCCGACCGGAGGTGCGACCCCGCTCGTTTCAGGTAGTACCACGCGTCGCTGAAGTGACGGTTCATATTCGTCCTTAGGTAGACAACAGATATATTCCTTGCGGACGGTTGTCATCCACGGAGTTGTTTTTAGGCAAACCTAAACCGACACGTTTATGGGTTAGATTAGGCTACCCTAAACCACGGTGTCACACTGAAGGTGTACACCGAGTCTGTCCCGACCCAGTTCGACCGTGGGCATCATCCGGTCCGAACGGGTCTCCTTCTGAACCGACCTCACTCGGACGAGATCGGTCTCTGTCGGTCGCGTCAGTAGGTCGGCGTGTCTTCGCGCTGTCCGTCGCGCTTGTTGACCAACCGCGCGAGCGTAAAGAGCGCATCAGAGAGGCGGTTGAGGTAGGCGACAGTCAGTTCGTTGATCGACTCCTCCGCCGCCAGTGCGACGACGCGACGCTCGGCACGACGCGAGACCGCTCGCGCGTGGTGGAGCTTCGCCCCGGCGCCGCTCCCGCCGGGCAGGATGAACGACTGAAGCGGGTCGAGCTCCTCGTCGGCCTCGTCGATCCAGTCTTCGAGCTCGTCGACGTGCTCCTCGCGGATCTGTGGGTCGTCCTCGTCGGGCGAGGGGTTCGCGAGGTCCGCCTGGACGACGTGAAGTCGGTTCTGGATCCCCGTCAACTGCTCGTCGACGTCGTCGTAGCCGGTCGGTCGGACCGTCCCAACGAGCGCGTTCACCTCGTCGACGGTGCCGTACGCCTCGATCCGCGGGTTCGTCTTCGAGACGCGGCTCATGTCGCGAAGGTCGGTCGCCCCCGCGTCGCCGCGACCGGTGTAGATCGTCATGCGAGACTCGTTTCGACGTACTCGACGATTTTCTCGCTCTCGGCCATCGTCACGCCGCGGTCCTCGTCGACGAGCACCGGAACGCCACGCTGACCGCTCACTCGTTTCACCTCGTCGCGTTCGGAGTGTAGCCCCTCGACCCAGTCGGTCTCGTACTCGACGTCGTGCGCTTCGAGGGCGTCGTGGACCGTCTCACAGTACGGACAGCCATCGAGTGCGTACAGCGTGATGGACATACCTCCCGTTGGAACGGGTGGGAGAAGTAAGTTCGGCCAGCGGCGACCGCCCGGCGCTCACGCGTTCCGTTCAGTGCGGACGGCCCGGTAGACGCGCCGAAGTTCCCGCCGGAGTGCGTCGAACTTCAACAGCGAGAACCCGGCGAAGATGACGACGAAGCCGACGGCCGTGGTGACGGTCGGCGTCTCGCCGAGCGCCGCCCACCCGGCGAGCGCAGCGAACATCGGGATGACGTACTCGATGAGGCTCATCTCGATGGGACCGATGGTGTCCAGAAGCTCGAAGTAGAGAAAGAACCCGGCCGCACCGGCGACGACGCTCAGGTAGATCAGTGCCGCGATCGCGTCGAACGTCCACTGGGCGCTCGCGAACGACTCGGTCGGGAGTACCGCACTCGTCAGGTGGAGCAACCCCGCACCGACGACCATCATCCACGCCTGCAGCGCGAGCGCCGGCAGCGACGACTCGCCGTCGTGCGTCAGCACCGCGCCGACGGCGAACACCACCGCCGACGCCAACACGAGTCCCACACCCAGCAGGTTCGCCGACAGCAGGTTCGACGGGTCCGGGTCGGCGATGACGACGACGCCCACGAACCCGAGGAAGACGCCGGTGACGCCGTTCGGTGACAGCCGTTCCGACGACGAGATCGTACGCGCCAACGCCGGCGTGACGACCGGGATCAACCCCAAGAGGACGGCCGCGACCGCGCTCTGAACGTACTGCTGGCCGGCGAAGAGGAGCGCGTGGTGGGCACCGATGAGCAGCGCTCCGCCGGTCGCGATCTGCCGCCAGTCCCCTCGCGACCGAGGCCACAGTCGGTCGTCTCTCACCGCTGCGACGCCGAACAGGAGGACCGCAGCGAGGTCGAACCGGACCGCCGCAAAGAGCGCGGGCGGGAGGTAATCGAGACCGACCTTCGTGACGACGAACGCCGACCCCCACACCAAAGAGAGCAACGAGAACAACGACGCGTTCCGATACCGTCTCATCGGTCGAGCGTTCGCGTCGGGCGTCAATAGGTTATCTGTTCGTCTCGACGGAACTCTGTATCGCACTCAGACATTTATCCGAGCGGCGACTTCCGGAGTCGCGCTCGCCGACTCGTGGCATCGGCGACCGTCTCGTCGCACACTCTCGGTCTCTACGGGGCGAACTCCCGGTCCAGGTTGGCGAACGGTCGAATCAACATCTTCAACATACCCCACGCCGGAGTTCGTGGTATGAGCTTAGAGATCGAACACGACTGCCCGGAGTGCGGAGGGTCCCAAGAGTTCTACCGTGCGGCGAGCACGACCGTCCACCTCGGCGAGAAGACGAAGTGGCGATGCACGGAATGTGACTACGGGTTCGTCCTCATCGACGACGTCGTCGACAGCTCCGCGTAGATCGTTCTTTTTGAAGTTTGGTCACGCCCAGACGCCGACCGACGAGCGACTCGTCTCTCCTCGCCCGTTTCGTACACTACATTCGACGATACGAAAGTTCGGAACGACTCCGAAACCGGTCGGCTGGCGGTCGTTTCGTTTCCGCTCGAACAGACAGAGACCGTAGCTGCCGTCGCTACTACCCGCGTGTCGGCGGCAACAGGTCGGCCTGACACTCCCGACAGGTGACCATACTGCAGCGTTCGGTACACGTTCGAACCTCCCCACAGAGTTCGCACTCCACTTGCGTCCCGTACCACTCACACGAAGAGAGCGAGTCGTTCTGGTTTCCGGACCCGAGCATTCTATGGTGGAGACTCGGGTCTCGGACTACTTAGCGCCTTTTTCCAACGATTGTTGACGATAGACGCCGAGTCCGGACGGTCGACGAGACGGAACACGAGCAGGATCAACCGACCCACACCGCGCCGAACGAGTCGAAGAAGTCCTCGCCGGTGTCGACGAGCGTGTGTTCGGCTCGGAACCGACGACAGCGCTCCTCGACCGCCGAGACGTGGGCGTCGAGTCGCTGTCGGTACGACCTGGTCCGCGTCCCGCCGAAGTAGGTCCGAAGCGTCTCTGTCGTCTCCAGATCGCGGAACAGCGTGTCGCCGGTCGGATCCGGTCGGAGTTCGCGCGGCGACAACACCGTACCGACGACGATGCCGCTCCGGCCGAGACCGGCGAGCCCGGCCTCGATGGCGTCCGGGTCGGCGAGGCAGTCGCTCAGGACGACGACGAGCGAGCGACTCCGGACGGTCGACCCGTAGCTGTCGAGTGCGGCTGCGAAGTCACCCTCGCCGCCGGGTTCGACGTCGTTCAGGTGGTCGACGAGTCGGAGTAGCTCCCCCCGGTTCGACCGGCCGGTATCCAGCCGTTCGACCCGGTCGTCGAACAGCGAGAACCGGAAGTCGTTGTTCTCCTCGGCGGTGAGGTAGGCGAAGCCGAGGCCGAGTTTGGCGGCGTACTCGAACTTGTACGCGTCGCCGTCGCCGTAGCCCATCGACCCACTGGCGTCGACGAGCACGTGAACGGTCAGACTCCGCTCGGCCTCGAACTGCTTGACGAAGTACTCGCCCGTCCGGGCGAACAGTTTCCAGTCGACGAGACGGATGTCGTCGCCGGGGACGTACCGTCGGTAGTCGCTGAACGTGAGCCCCTCGCCGACGCTCTTCGAGCGCTGTTCGCCCTGTCGGACCGACGAGCTCTGCCGTTTCAGCGCCGACCGGAACCGGTCGAGCTCGTCGAGGAAGCCGGGGTCGATCATCCGTCGACGGACAGCGAGGCGATGGCGTCGTCGGGCGTCGTCCCCTCCCGTTCGGCGCGGAAGTCGACGAGGATCCGGTGGCGGAGGACGGCCGGCGCCATCGCCTCGACGTCCTCCCAGCTGACGTGTGCGCGACCGCGGAGGAACGCCCGCGCCTTCGCGGCGAGGACGAGCGCCATGCTCGCCCGCGGACTCGCCCCGTACTCGATCGACGGCGCATCACGAGTCGCTCGGACGAGCGAGATGGCGCGGTCGCGGATGTCGCTCGCGATGGGCAGTTCGCGGACGAGCGACTGCATCGTCTGGAGCTGCTGCCGCGAGACGACCTGCTCGACCGCCGGCGTCCCCGACCCCTCGGTGTAGAGGTCGACGATCCGCCGCTCCTCGTCGTACGAGGGGTAGTCGAGGACGATCTTCAGGAGGAAGCGGTCGGTCTGTGCCTCCGGTAGCGGGTAGGTCCCCTCCTGGTCGATGGGGTTCTGCGTCGCGAGGACGAAGAACGGCCGGGGTAACGCGTAGGTCTCGCCGGCGGCCGTCACCTGTTTCTCCTGCATCGCCTCGAGCAGCGCTGCCTGCGTCTTCGGCGTCGCGCGGTTGATCTCGTCGGCCAGCACGACGTTCGCGAACACCGGTCCCTCCTCGAAGACGAACTCCCGGCCGTGTTCGTTCTCCCGGATGATCTCGGTTCCAGTAATGTCTGAGGGCATCAGGTCCGGCGTGTTCTGGATGCGCGAGAACTCGAGGTCGACCACCTCCGAGAGCGCCCGTATCATCGACGTCTTGCCGAGGCCGGGGTTCGACTCCAGCAGGGCGTTGCCGTCACACAGCAGACAGACGAGCAGCTGTTCGATCACCGCCTCCTGTCCGACGATGCGCTTGCCGATCTCCGTGCGCACCCGGTCGAGTCGTTCCTGCAGTCGGTCGATCTGGTCGTCGGTCGCCGCCATCGCGTCGCCGTTGGTCTGTGGGTTGTCAGGCATTGGTCTCGTTACGGAGTTCGAGGTTGTAGTCGCGGATCAGTTCGGAGTCTTCCAGTCGTTCTGCGGCGCTGAAGCCGGCCTGCTGGCTCTCGACGTCGCCCGAGGGGACGCCGCCGGCGTCGTACGACGACGAGGCACCGCCGGGCGGCGCGTCGCCCTCTCCGGCCCCCGAGATGCGGGCGTCGATCTCGTTGTCGCCCGCCGAGACGTTCTCGGCCGCGCCGAGCACTTCGCTGCCGTCTCGCAGGCCGTCGTACGAGGGGTCCGCCTCGCTGTCCGCCGACGAGTCACCGCCGCCGAGATCGAGGTCGACGACGGCGACCTGGATGCTGGCGACGCTCAACACCAGTACGACGACGAGCGTGAGCGACAGTCGTCGGAGGTCGACGAGGTCGACGCTCGAGGTCTCTCTGAGACGGGCGAGCACCTCGACGTACAGCACGCGAGCCATCCGCGAGTCGCGGTCGGCGGCGACGGCGTCGCGGGCGGTCCGCAGCAGCTCGGAGACCGACGGGTTCGCCGCCTCGAACTGCTCGACGATCGGACGGCGACGTCTGACCGCGAACTCGACGCCGCCGACGAGTAAGCCGACGCCGACGGCGACGAGCGTCGTCCCGGGGAGCGTGCCGTCCACGAGGAACGGTCCGAGCGGCCACTCCGTCCCGAAGAGGTGAAAGGCGAGGTTCACGAGCAGCGTCGCGAGCGCGGCGTCGACCACGCTGTAGACGACGGCGATCTTGAGCCCCTCTCGACGGATCTCGCGGAGCGCCTCGTCGACAGCCGTGCGCGGCGACTGCGTTTCGGCGAGCCGCTCACCGCCCGTCGCGGTGTCGGAACCGGCGACGGCCGTTCGGGTTCCGGTGCCCGTCGCCGTCCCGGTCGCCCCAGATGCGTCCGACCCGCCGTTCATGTCGAACACTCCTGGGGCCGCTCGCCCTCGATGGAGCCGCAGACGCTCCCGAGCGCCGACTCCAACTCGTCGACGCGCGACTCGAGTCGGTCGACCTCGGCGGCGAGTTCGTCGCGCTCGTCGGCGACTGCGTCCCGTTCGTCTTCGAGCGTCTCGACGCGCGACTCCAACTCCTCCCGTTCGCTCGCCGCGGCGTCACGCTCCTCGCGCGCCGCTTCGAGTTCCGCTTCGGCCTCGTCGAGTTCCGCCTCCGTCTCCTCTAACTCCGACTGCGTCGCCGACAGTTCGTTGATCGTCTCGCTGAGCTGTTTTTCGGTGCCCTCGAGTTCGTTCGACACCTGGCCGACGTCGCCCTGCGTGCTCTCCAGCGTCTCGTTGGCCTCCTCGAGGCGGTCTCGCGTCTCGCCGAGTTCCGCCTTCGTCGCAGACAGCTCCTGTCGTAGCTCTCGGTTCTCCGTGCGGAGCTGTTCGTTCTGGTCGTCGAGTTGGTCCGTCGAGTGCTGGTAGAACAGCGACGCTCCGGCGGTCCCCGCGACCGCGAGGACGACGAAGACGACGAGCGCGAGGTTGATCGATCGCCCGAGATAGCTCATGTGAGACCACTCTCGTTGGTCGTGTGGTTGGTGTAGACTCTCATACGCCGTGTTAGCACCTCGATTAGGTAGACCGCCAGTCCGACGACGAGGAACAGCCAGTCCCAGGTGCGTTCGACGTCGCGGACGCGGGTCGACTGCTCCCGCGCGAACGCCGCGATCTCTGCGGCGTCGTTCGGTCCGAACTGCCGCCCGTCCGTCGCTCGGACGAGTTCGGACAGCTCCCGACTCTGTCCGAAGGCGGCGTACTCCGAGCGGTAGTTGACCGCGTACGACGCGCCGAACAGCGATCCGTACCCCGCCTCCGACGGCGTCACCGTCGCCTGGTAGGTTCCGGGAGCGACCTGCCGAAGCGACACGTCGTCGCTTGCGGGTGCCTCGGGACCGCGATACGTCACCGTCGTCGACTGTCCGACGCGCGTGTCGGTCGCCTCGGCGACGTTCGTCGCCTTGCGCTCGGGGTCGCCGATAACGTAGTTCGTCGACTTCGTGAGCAGCAGCGAGTCGGGCTCCGTCAGCAACCCGTCGAGCGTCCCCTGATCGTCGTAGGCGGTGATGGTGGCGACGCGGCCGAGGCCGTACCGCCACGAGGCGACCGCCGGCTTGCCGGAACTCGACGCGACGAGGTAGTCCGCGCCGCTCCGAACCGACACGTCGTTGTTCTTCGGTGGGTCCGCCGTCAGTTCGACGCCCGACGTGACGAAGGAGTCGCGGTCGACGACGGTCAGTGCGTTGCCCTCGTAGCGCCGTGAAGAGCCGCCGAACAGCAGGCGTAGGCGGTCGGTGTCGGTCGCGCGGAAGTAGCTCCCGCCGGACGCCTCGGCGATGCGCTGGAGGTGTGCCTCGTTGGGGTTGCCGGTGCCGACGGCGACGATACGGACGCCGCGCTCGCCGAGTCGCTTGGCGGCCGCCGCCGCCGGGCCGACCGACCCGCGGCCGTCGCTGACGAGGATGATCGAGCCGCGTTCGTCGCCGAGCAACTCCTCGGCACCCAGGATGCCTCCGGCGATGTCGGTGCCGCCGCCGCTCTCCAGTCGACGGATGCGGTCCGCCACTCGCTCGCGGTTCTCCGAGAGGGGAGCGAGGTCGGCCACCTCGTAGGCGTTGTGGTTGAACCCGACGACGCCGACGGCGTTCTCGTCGCCCAGCTGCTCCAGCGCGTCGAGGGAGACGGCCTTCTGGACGCGCATCCCGTTTTTCGAACTGCCGGAGACGTCGATCGCGAGCACGAGGTTCGTGCTCCCGCCGACGCTCTCGCCCATCGTCACCGGTAGCATCGACGCCACCGACGACCCCTCGTAGCCGCCGTTCTCGAAGGAGTTGTCGCCGCCGACCATCAACAGCCCGCCGCCGTCGATGACGAACTTCTGGAGACTGTCGACGTCGCCGATACCCTCGGCGGGGACGTCCTGGACGACGACCGCGTAGTACGGACTGAGATCCTCGGGGACCGACTCGACGCGCTCGACGTCGTAGATCTCCTCCAGATAGCGGCCGAACGGGTAGTCCTGCTTGGCGACGTAGAGGAGCTTCGGCTGTTCGACCACGCGGACGGTCTTTCTGAAGACGTCGTTCTCGGCGACGCCGTCGCCGGACTCGATCTGTGCGGTGATCCGATGTGAGCCGGTCTCCTCGAAGGTGTGCGAGAGCTCGACGCGACCCGCCTCCGCCACCGACCGCTCGAGCACCGTCTCGTCGTCGACGGTGACGACCAGCCGAGTCTCGTCGTCGAGGTTCACGCCGTCGACGCCGACGAGGAAGCTGTTGTCGACGCCGGCGCTGGTCTTCGCGGGACCGGAGACGTCGACGGAGCGTTCGCTCCGCCACGGGTCGAGTCGCACCGACGCCACCGTCGCGTTCAGCGACGTAGCGAGTTCACCGGCGTCGGCGAGGCTCCGCCCCTCCGTCACTCGGCCGTCGCTGACGACGACGACCGTCCCGTTCTCCCGGAGGTTCGCGGCGATCCCGTCGCCGAGCGGCGAGCGCGTCCCCTGGCCGATGGTGGCCGTTGTCACCGGGACGCCCTCCGCTTCGATGGCCTCGGCGAGGCGATCGCCCGCGTCCGGCATCACGTCCATGCTCTCGGAGTCGTCGACGAGCAGCGTCACGCGCGGGTCGCCGGTCGCCTGTGACCGCTCGACAGTGTAGGGACCGGCGGCGGCGACGACGAGACAGCAGACGACGAGCACTCGCGAGACGGTCAGCAGTCGGCGACTGCGCGCCGTCGCCGTCCCCGTCGCGTCCCGGTAGACGAGTGCCCACACCGCGAGCAGGCCGAGCGGCACCGCGAGCAACAGCAGCGGTCTCGCGAACCCGACGGTGACGCCCTCGACGACGGTCTCCCACGCGTCGAACAGTCCCGACTGGAGCACGGCGAGCGCCCACATCACAGATCACCCCGCCGTCGGAGATAGCCGAGTTCGACTATCGACACCGTCAGTCCCGCGAGGACGACCCACTCGGTGACCGGATCGGGGACGCGCCGCTCCTCCTCGCGGCCGCCGGCGACGCCGTCGTCGCGCGAGTCGAGCGGGTCGGCGACGACGGCCGACTCGGCCTCGCTGGTCAGCGAGACGCCGTACCGACGGTCGCCGACCTCGTAGAACCCCGCCCGGTCGAGTCGGACCGCGCGCGTGGTCACCTCTCCGTTCGGCGTCGTCACGGTCGTCTCGTTCGCGAACCGAAGGACGTCGCCGGCCGGACGGTTCAGCGTCGGCAGCGGGTCCCGGCCGGCGAGGTGGAACACCGCACGTTTCCAGAACACGGGGTACTGGTAGTTGTGCTTGAACGACGAACTGTCCTCGACGTAGCCGTAGTAGAGCACGCGCCCGCCGTTCCGTTCGGCGGTCGCGATCAGCGGCGACCCGTCGGCGAGACCGACGAGCGTCCGGGTACCCTCCTTGGGGCGAGCGGCGAACGCCCGCTCCGGCGGCGGGAAGTTGACGTCGCGGGTGAGTTCGTCGCCCGCGACGCCGCCGACGGAGGTGACGTTGGCCGACTCGCCGACCTCGACCGGGAGCAGTTGCGAGTAGCGGTTCGGCATCCCCTCCTGGGCCTGGAAGACGACGCCGCCGCCTCGCTTCAGCGCCTGTTTACCGTCGTCGACGTTCCCTTGGAGCAGTCGCCCCGACTCGATGTTGCTGTAGACGACGACGTCGTACGTCTCCTCGACGTTCGCCGGCGGCGAGCGCACCGTGAGGTTCACCTCGGGGACGACCGAGAGCGCCGTCGCGAGATAGCGGTTGCGGTCGTTCGTCAGGAGCAACACGTCGACGGTCGCCTCCTCGGGGGCGGCGACGGAGACGGCGTCGTCGGTGGCGAAAGAGTCGCCCGGCGTCAACTCGGCGGTGCCGCCGCCGGTCGGAATCGGCAGCGTCACGGTCGTCACGTCGCCGGCGCCGAGCGCGAGCGTCCGCCGCTGGCCGCCGAACGTGAGCGTCCGCTCGACCTCGCGGTCGGCGTAGTTCTTCACCGTCAGCGTCACCTCCGCACCGCTGAACGATCGGTCGACGATACCGACGTTGTCGTCGCCGCCGCCGGCGAACTGCCGCAGGTCGACGAGGAGACCGCGGGCCCGGGCCGACTCGACGGCGTCCTCCCACCCGCTCTCGTCGGCGAAGTCGCTGAGGACGACGACGCGAGCGCCGTCGCCGGCGACGGCCGCCGCCTGTGCGATGCCGTCGCGGAGGTCGCCCTCGACGTCGGTGACCGCGAGGTCGCCGAGCGTCCGTCGCGCCTCGTCGGGCGTCCCGTCCCGGACGGCCATCTCGCCCTCGCGACCGACGAAGACGACCGACGTGGTGCTACTCGTCTCTCGGCGAGCGGCGGCGACGGCCCGGTCGAACCGAGTCGCGTCGCCGTCGACGGTCGCCATGCTGGCGCTTCCGTCGACGACGAGCACCGTCTCCTCGACCGTCTCCGACTCCGAGACGAGCGTGTACGGCGTCGCCAGCGACGTCGCCAGCAGGATCAACACCGCTAGCTGGAGCAGCATGAGGAGGCTACGACTGAGTCGCTGGAGGACGGGGTTCGACGCGTCCTCCCCTCGCTTCTCGCGCAGGAAACGCAGCGTCGGGAGGTCGATCTCCCTGGGGTCGGGACGGATGAGATAGAGCAGGACGACGGGAACCGTCGTCAGGAGCGCGAGAAGCGCTATCGGAGAGAGGAAGATTCCGTCGAGGACCATAGTCTGTTTTCACGACGCGTCTCCATATGACGTTTGCGCAACAGTATGTAAAAAACGACTTTCTTAGAGTCTTGAACGTCCGATACCGGGAGAACCGAGAACGCGGTCGCGTGGCTCGTCGCTACTCGGCGTCGTCGAGCGCGTGCCACGACAGCCGCGGGTCGCGCGCCGCGCTCACCTGGTCGATGCGGCGAGCGGTCGTGCGCTCGGGGGCGGCGGCGAGCGTCTCGTCGTCCTCGCCGTGAGCGGCGTTGAACGCGGCCGCCAGGTCGTCGAGCGTCTCGCGGTTCTCGATCTCGGTCGGCTCGGTGAGCATCGCCTCCGGAACCATCTCGGGCCACTTCGTCGTCGGCGGGTGGACGCCGTAGTCCAACATCCGTTTGGCGACGTCGGCGGCGTCTTGGTCGCCTGCAGTCGCGGCGAACTCGTGGTGGAACGGGCCGTAGGGGATGTCGTACTCGATCTGCGAGCCGAGGTAGTTGGCGTTGAGCACGGCCTTCGCGCTTGCGTCCGCGAGTCCCGCGTCGCCGAGACGGGCAATGTAGGCGTAGGCCTTCACGAGCACCAGCCAGTTACCGTAGAAGCCGTGGACCTTCCCGATCGACCGTTCGGGGTCGAACAGTTCGAAGCCGCCGTCGTTCCGTCGGACCTGCGGCCGCGGGAGGAACTCGGCGAGGTCCTCGACGACGCCGACCGGCCCCGCTCCGGGGCCGCCGCCGCCGTGAGGCGTCGCGAACGTCTTGTGGACGTTGTAGTGCATGATGTCGAACCCCATGTCGCCGGGGCGCGCCCGCCCCAGGAGCGCGTTGAGGTTCGCGCCGTCGTAGTAGAGCAGACCGCCGGCGTCGTGGACGATCTCGGCGATCTCGGTGATGTCGCGTTCGAACAGGCCGACCGTGTTCGGGTTGGTCAGCATGAGCGCGGCGGTGTCCTCGCCGACGGCGGCCTCCAGTGCGTCGAGGTCGACGCGGCCGTCCTCGCCGGAGGGGAGTTCGACCACGTCGTAGCCGGCCATCGCCGCCGTCGCGAAGTTGGTGCCGTGGGCGCTGGCGGGGATGACGACCTCGCTGCGGTCGTTCCCCTGTGCCTCGTGGTACGCCTTCGCGACGAGGATCCCGGTGAACTCGCCTGCGGCACCCGCCGGCGGCTGGAGCGTCACTGCGTCCATCCCGCCGATGCGGGCCAGATAGTCCTGCAGGTGATAGAGCATCGCCAGCGTCCCCTGCATCGACCGCTCCGACCGGTCGGGGTGGATGGCCGCGTTCGGGTCGGCGGCGACGTCCTCGGTGAACTTCGGGTTGTACTTCATCGTACAGCTGCCGAGCGGGTAGGGCCCCGTCTCGACGCCGTAGTTCATCTGCGAGAGTCGCGTGTAGTGTCGCGCCAACTCGGGTTCAGAGAGCTCGGGCAGCTCCAGCGAGTCGCGGGTCAACTCGTCCGGGAGCGGCGAGTCGTCGCCGATCTCTACCTGCGTACTGTCCTTCTCCGAGAGGAGCGGTTCGTACTCGCCGTTCTCCGTGAATCGTGCTTGGTCGTACATTCAGGCCACCTCCTCGCACGCCATGACCAGCGCGTCCGCACGGTCGGCGTTCACGTCCGTGATACACACCTGTATCTCGTGTTTGCCGACGACGTGGACGGCGAACCCTTCGGACTCGAGGTCCTCGGCGACGGCCGCCGCCGGTTGGTCGGTGTGAGCGACGAACTCCCGGAAGTGATGGCGGTCGTGGACCGGTGCCTGCACGCCCGACACCTCGTCGAGTTTCGCGGCGAGTGCCTGCGCGTCGCGGACGCAGTCCTCCGCGAGGTCGACCAGCCCCGAGGGGCCGAGCGACGCCGCGTGAATCGCCGCGCGGAGCGCGACCCACGCCTGGTTCGTGCAGATGTTGCTCGTCGCACGCTCCTTCCGGATGTGCTGTTCGCGCGTCTGCAGGGTGAGGGTGTACGCGCGGCGGTCGCTTTCGTCCTCGCTGACGCCGACGAGTCGCCCCGGCACCTGCCGGAGGTACTCCTCGCGCGTGGCGAACAGGCCGAGACCCATACCGAAACTCGTCGGCATCCCGAGCGCGTCGGCCTCGCCGACGACGACGTCGGCACCGACGCTCGCAGGCTCCTGCAGCAGCGAGAGCGCGACGACGTCCGACCCGAGACAGAACAGCGCGTCGACGTCGTGGGCGAGATCGCCGATCTCGGCGAGGCGCTCCTCGACGGTCCCCCGGACGGTCGGGTTCTCGGCGTACACCATCACGGTGTCGTCGCCGACGGCGTCGGCGAGTGCGTCGACGTCGACGTTGCCGTCGTCCATCGGATACGTCTCGAGCGTGAGGTCGGTGCCGTCGACGTAGTTCTCGACCACGTCGCGTTTGCCCGCCCGCAGCGACTCGGGGAGGAGCACCGTCGTCCCGGAGGCCTGTCGGACTCGGTCGGCGAGGCGTGCGGCCTCGGCGATTCCCGTCGCCGCGTCGTACATCGAACAGTTGGCGACCGGCAGCCCCGTGAGTTCGACCAGCATCGACTGGTACTCGAAGAGCACCTGCAGGAACCCCTGCGTGATCTCGGGTTGGTACTGCGTGTAGCTGGTGAGGAACTCCGAGCGCAGCGACAGGTGGTCGACGACCGAGGGGACGTAGTGGCTGTAGTGGCCGCGACCGAGGAACTCCGTCAGGTCGTCGTTCTTGGCGAACAGCCGCGAGAGCTCGCCACGGAGGTCGCGCTCGCCGCGCGCCTCGATACCGAACTCGCCGGTGAAGGCGACGTCGTCGGGGATGTCGAACAGCGCCTCCTCGCTGTCGACGCCGACGGCGTCCAGCATCGCGGCCGTCTCGTCCGCTGTGTGGGGGGCGTACGGGCTCCCCCGTTCGTGTCGCGTCATTCGATCTGCTCGCGGTACTCCTCGGGCGACAGCAGTCCGTCGAACGCTCCCCCGTCGCTCGGGTCGACTTCGAGCATCCAGCCGTCGCCGAACGGGTCGGTGTTGACGAGTTCGGGCTGGTCGAACAGCGCCTCGTTGACGGCCGTGACCGTCCCCGAGACGGGGCTGTAGAGGTCCGAGACGGCTTTGATCGACTCGACGACGCCGAACTCCTCGCCTTCCGTCACCTCGTCGCCCTCGTCGGGGAGTTCGACGAAGACGACGTCGCCGAGTTCGTCTTGGGCGAAGTCGGTGATGCCGATGCGGACGGTGTCGTCGTCCGTGCTCGTCCACTCGTGCGATTCCATGTAACGCAGGTCGTCAGGTACTTCGAAGCTCATTGGTTCAGAAATGGGGTTTCGGTTACTTTCGCGCGCTTTGCTCGACCGCGGACCACGACGTCGACGCGCGTGCCGGGGTCCGCGTACTCGACCGGGAGATAGCCCAACGCGATCGGTTCTTCGAGCGTCGGACTCATCGTCCCGCTCGTGACGTGGCCGACGACGTGGCCCTCCTCGTCGGTGACGTCGTAGCCGTGTCGGGGGACGCCCCGGTCGAGCAGTTTCAGCCCGACGAACGTCGCTTCGACGCCCGCCTCCTGCACCGCGGCGAGCGCGTCGCGGCCGACGAACTCGGTGTCGAGAGCGACGGTGAAGCCGACGTCCGCCTCGTACGGGTTCCGCGGCTCCGACTCGGGGTCGAAATCCTGTCCGGAGAGCAGGAAGCCCATCTCGATGCGGAGCGTGTCGCGTGCGCCGAGGCCACAGGGCTGACAGTCGAAGGCGCTCCAGACGTCCTCGGCGGCGTCCCACGGACAGAGCACCTCGAACCCGTCCTCACCGGTGTAGCCGGTTCGCGCGACGAGACAGCGTGCGCCCTCGATCTCGGCCCACGTCGCCTGGAACTTCGCGAGGTCGAGGACGTCCTCGGCGACGTCACCGGCGGCGTCGCCGACGAGGTCCGGCGAGTCGGGCCCCTGGACCGCGAACATCGCCCACTCCTCGGTGACGTTCTCGACGACCGCATCGAGCTCCCACTCGTCGCGGAAACTCGTCCATCGGCCGTGCATCTCCTCGTCGTGGCCCGCGTTCGGGATGAAGAGATACGTCGGGTCGTCAGCCTCCGTGTGCTCGGCGTCGAGCGGGAGCCGGTAGACGACAGTGTCGTCGAGGATGGTCCCCTCGTCGTCCGTGATGGTCGAATACTGTGAGTCGCCGGGGTCGAGTCGAGTCACGTCGTTGGAGGTGAGTCGTTGCATCAACGCGGTGGCGTCCGGTCCGGACACCCGAATCTCGCTCATGTGCGAGACGTCGAAGATGCCCGCCGATTCGCGAACCGCGGTGTGCTCCTCGCGGATGGAGTCGAACTCCACCGGCATATCCCACCCGCCGAACTCCGTGAACTTCGCCCCGCGACCGTCGTGTACTGCTCGCAACGGCGGCTTACGAAGGGCCATATCTCTGCGTTGGTTCGGGGGAAGTAATGCTTTGGTATCTCGGACGATTGTGAAGGAGGTGTTATACACACAAGTGTATACTGCCTCGTTAACGACGGCCCATATGGGCGAGTTCGTGTCAATTATTGCGTCGCTCTTTGCACGAACGCGTATACGAGACTTCACGTCACCGACTGCGTGACCCGACCGCAGCGGCTGACGTCGTGCATAGCTTTAAGTTGATTCGGACCGTAGTATTTACTATGATTGTTGCAAACTCTTCTACGCACGCTCACGACGACGCCGACGCCATCGACACCACTCGCCGCACGGCTCACTTCGCCGAGATGACGCGGGCGATGCAGCACTAGTAACCGAGAGCGCGGTGGGTGAACAGCCCGAACCGTTCGGAAACATGGAGAGTCGGGGAACCTGTTATCGAGGGAACCGTTTTGTCCTCTCGCTTCGTAACACTCTCGTTAGGCGTCCCAGCGCCAGTGACTCATATGGCAGACAAACCACACCAGAATCTCGCAATAATCGGACACGTCGACCACGGGAAAAGCACACTCGTCGGTCGACTCCTGTTCGAGACAGGATCCGTCCCAGAACACGTGATCGAGCAGCACCGCGAGGAAGCAGAAGAGAAGGGCAAGGGCGGCTTCGAGTTCGCCTACGTCATGGACAACCTCGCCGAGGAGCGCGAGCGCGGGGTGACCATCGACATCGCCCACCAGCGGTTCGACACGGACAAGTACTACTTCACCATCGTCGACACGCCCGGTCACCGCGACTTCGTGAAGAACATGATCACGGGCGCGAGTCAGGCGGACCACGCCATCCTCGTCGTCGCCGCCGACGACGGGGTCGCCCCGCAGACTCGCGAGCACGTGTTCCTCTCGCGCACGCTCGGGATCGAGACGCTCATCATCGCTATCAACAAGATGGACGTCGTCGACTACAGCGAAGACACCTACAAGGAGGTCAAAGAGGAGGTCCAGAACCTCCTCAAGCAGGTGCGGTTCGACTCCGACGACGCGCGGTTCATCCCGATCTCCGCGTTCGAGGGTGACAACGTCTCGGAGCACTCCGACAACATGTCGTGGTTCGACGGCCCGACCATCCTCGAGGCGCTCAACGACCTCCCGGAGATGTCGCCGCCGACGGACGCGCCGCTTCGCGTCCCTATCCAGGACGTCTACACTATCTCCGGCATCGGGACGGTGCCGGTCGGCCGCGTCGAGACGGGCATGCTGAAGACGGGGATGAACGTCTCGTTCCAGCCGTCGGGCTCCGGCGGCGAGGTGAAAACCATCGAGATGCACCACGAGGAAGTCCCCGAGGCGGGCCCCGGCGACAACGTCGGGTTCAACGTCCGCGGCGTCGGCAAGGACGACATCCGCCGCGGCGACGTCTGCGGGCCGGCCGACGACCCGCCGAAGGTCGCCGAGACGTTCCAGGCGCAGATCGTCGTGATGCAGCACCCGTCGGTCATCACCGCGGGTTACACGCCGGTCATCCACGCCCACACGGCGCAGGTCGCCTGCACTTTCGAGTCGATCGATCAGAAGATCGACCCGAAGACGGGCGAGGTCGCCGAGGAGAACCCGGACTTCATCAAGGCCGGTGACGCCGCCGTCGTCACCCTTCGCCCACAGAAGCCGCTGAGCATCGAACCCTCCTCGGAGATCCCGGAACTCGGCTCCTTCGCCATCCGCGACATGGGACAGACCATCGCCGCGGGGAAGGTGCTCGAAGTCCACGAGAAGTAAGCGCCCCAGCGCAACACCGAGTTTTTTTTGGTCGAACGACCGAGAGCGACCGCGTCGTCGCTCGGGCCAAGAGATCAAGTACGGTGACGGAACCATCGACGGCGTGATCTGACGCACGCCGCGGGGCGGGTCGCGACCGTACGGCACGCCGTCCCGCGTGTTCGCCGCCGTGCCGTCTGTCAGCCCCTACAGGTCGCCCACCCAGACGTCGCCGGCGACTAGTCCTCCGCCCCCGGTCTGTCGTCCGGTTCGACGGCCACGTCGGTCGACAGCCCGAACTCCGCGGCACGCTGTCGCCACGACTCCGTGTAGCCCTCGTCTCGCTTGTGGACGGTGCTCTCGCCGGACCGGATGCGGTCCAGTTTGAGGTCGGACTCCTCGATGAGTCGTTCGCCGATCTCGCTGGAGACGACGCCCGAACGCATCGCGTCCATGATGGCGCCCTTCTCCCGCTGGAGCACCCGGCGCTCGCCCATCAGCACCTGCTCGTGACGGAGTTCCGGGTTGTTCTGTAGCAGCGTCGCGATCGCCTCGTCGAGGTCGGACTTCTCGCGGCCGTACTCGGCTTCGAAGTCTTCGAGCACGTCGCTCGGGATCTCCCCGCTCGCGTGGAGTCGGTCGGCGGCGTCGAGTGCGGCGTCGACCGCGCGGGCGCGGCCGACGAGCAGTTCGTACAGCTCCTCGGCGTCGGTCCGCGTGACGATGCCCAGCCGGGACAGCAGGCGTCCCATCGTCAACCCCTGGACGATCAGCGAGAAGGCGGCGACGCCGAACACCATCGCCTTCAGTTCCGCCGTCGGCACGCCCGGCGGAGCCTCGGTCTGGAGACCGAGCACGAGCGCGATCGGGATCGAGGCGTGAAGGCCTCCCCAGACCATGACGTGTTGGTACGACCGGGGGACGGTCTTGTGGCCGCGGAGGTTGAGGAGCGCCGTCAACGGGTAGACGATCGCCGCTCGTGCGAGGATGACGAGGACGATCCCGGCGACGATGAGCTGCCAGTTCTCGACGAGTCTCGGGATGGGCGTCCGCACGCCGATGGCGACGAAGATGAACGTGTTGACGAGGAACGCTGCGGTCTCCCAAGTGTTGAACACCGACACTTTCGTCCGGGGACTCATCGCGTACTCCGCACCCTGGTTGCCGATGAACAGCCCCGCCGCGACGGTGGCGATGACGCCCGAGACGTGCAGATAGTGCTCTGCGAGGACGAAACTCCCGTAGGCGAGCACGATCGTCAGGACGATCTCGGTCATCTGTTCGTCGAGGTTCACCATCACGCTGTAGACCGCGTAGCCGGCGACGAGACCGACGACGAGGCCGCCGAGGCTCACGACCGCGAGTTCGGCGGCGACTTCGGCCGCCCGTCCTGGTTCGAGCAGGACGCTGGGACTCGCTCCGTCGTGCAACAGCGCGAGGAGCGTCGAGAAGACGACGACGCCGACGCCGTCGTTGATGAGGCTCTCGCCCTCGACGAGCACTGACAGCCGGTCGGGCGCACCCAACTCCTCGAACAGCGCGAGAACGGAGACGGGGTCGGTCGGGAGCACCATCGACGCAAACAGCAGCGAGACGAGCAGCGTATAGTCGAACGCGTACGTCCCGACGAACCCCAAGAGCGTCACCGAGATGAGCAGCCCCGGCACCGCGAGCGTCAGGATGGGAACGAGGTTCCGCCGGAACCGTTCGAGGTCGGTCGTCGCCGCTCCCTCGAACAGCAGCGCGGGCAACAGCACGAGTAGGATGAGGTCGTGTGAGAGCTGGAGCTCCCGGGCGAACAGCTGTTCGATGACACCGACGTCGTAGACGGCGACGACGATGGAGACGCCGAGTCCGGCGAGGAGAAGCGCGATCGTGTAGGGAAACCGTCCGACTTTGGCGACGAACGTCCCGACCGCACTCGCGATGAGGAACACCGAGAGCAGCAGGATGAGCGAGTCGACGACGGCGGTCCCGGCCTCGGCGGCCATCACGACTGGCCTCTCGGGACGGAGCGGCGTCGTGTGATCGGCGTCGACTCGTCCTGCTCGGGGGCGTCGACTCGACTCTCGATAGTCGGTCGGCGGAGTCGTCGCGTTCCGGCCCAACGGTCGTCCAGCGTCGCCCACTTCGGGCACGAACTCATTGTCGACAGCGACTCTCGGCGCGTGGAAAAGTCCACGGGCCACGGGCAGTCGGCATCGCTCGCACTGGCCGGACTAGCTGCTTCCGTGGACGCCGCTCGCGGTCGAACGGCGGCAGAAGAGGATGACAGCGTCGCGGAGACCGTGGTTGACAGTGTCCGCGGTCGGCCGAGTCGTTACTTGTACTCCGTGATGGTCAGGTCGTAGGAGCCGCTGCCCGAGTACGAGTCGACGTCGACCTGCATCGCCGTCGAGTCGTCGGGGTTGTCGATGGTGATCGACTCCTGGCTGTCCGTCGTGTAGGAGGCGTAGTCGTAGTTGCTCGGCGACGCGTTCGTCGTCGTCCCCGTGTTGACGTAAAGGTCGAAGTCGGCGTCGCTCGGGCCGTCGAGTTCGACGACGACCTTGCTCGGCCCGCTGTAGCTCCACGAGTACGAGTAGTCGTCGTAGTCGTAGGAACTGGATAGCGACCCCGAGGCCGTGGTGGTCGTCGAGTCACCCGAACCACCGTCGCCACCGTCACCGCTGCCCGGTTCGGTGCCGACCGCGTTCGCGGCGTCGACGCGACCGCTCCCCTGTTTGTCGCTGGAGAGTCCGACGTCGACGGCGGTGGCCTTCAGGTGGTCGCGAAGCTCGGTGTTCGTCAGGTCCCACTGAGCGAGTGCGAGTCCGGCGACGCCGGAGACGACCGGCGTCGCCATCGACGTCCCCGACAGCTGTTCGTAGGAGCCGCGGGCTTCGGTCGTCGTCGCGAGGACGTTCGTGCCCGGGGCAGCGAGTTCGACGGAGTCGCCGTACTGCGAGTAGGAGGCGAGCGTCTCGTCTGGGTCGAGCGCCGAGACGGCGAGACACTCGCTGTAGGCGGCCGGGTACGAGACGCTGCTGGAGCCGTCGTTGCCCGCGGCGGCGACGACGAGTGCGCCGTTGTTCGTCGCGTAGGAGACGGCGTTCTTCATCGTGCTAGTGTAGCCACCGCCGCCGAGCGAGAGGTTGATGACGTCGGCACCTTGGTCTGCGGCCCACTCGATGGCGTCGGCGATGTCGGCGGTCGACCCGCTGCCGCTCTCGTCGAGTGCGCGCCCGTTGATGAGCGAGGAGTCGCTGATTCCCGCGGTACCGGTCCCGTTGTCGGTGACGCCGCCGGCGATCCCCGAGACGTGCGTCCCGTGGTACTCGTCGGAGAGAACGTCCGGGTACGGGTCGCTGTCGTCGTCGGCGAAGTCGTAGCCGGGGTTCGACGCGAAGTTCCCCGAGAGGTCCGGGTGATCGTACTGAGCGCCGGTGTCGACGACGGCGACGGTGACCGACGAAGAG
Source organism: Halogranum amylolyticum (assembly GCF_900110465.1). Classification (GTDB taxonomy): domain Archaea; phylum Halobacteriota; class Halobacteria; order Halobacteriales; family Haloferacaceae; genus Halogranum; species Halogranum amylolyticum. The sequence goes on along the minus strand of NZ_FODV01000004.1, from coordinate 103,746 downwards.
CCGAGCGTCGTGTCCCACGCCGTGTCGGCGTTCACCTGCTGCGGCGCGTACTGGTCGCCGAAGCGCGGGTCGTTCGGCGTCAACAGCGTCTGGTGCGTCGCGTTCTGCTCGGCATACTTGACGCGGTCTTTTTTGGTGACGGCGTCGATGAAGTTCTCGCGCGCTGTCTCGGAGGCGTCCGAGGGGAACTGCACCGCGACGTAGCTCAGCGTCTTGTTCTCGTGGACGATTCGCGCGTTGCCGGGAACGGCGCTCTCGACGACGTCCGAGGGACTGTCGCGTCCCTGTGCGACGCCGACGAGGATCTCGTCTTCCTTCGGACCGGGGTTCCGACCGGGCGTCGCCGATGCGACGCCACCGAACGCGCCGGCGAGGCCGAGCGCACTCGTCGCCTGAAGGAACCGTCTTCGCTTCATATGTGGGGTGCCATCTTCTGACATGATGCGACCTGTACTGCAGACCGTCTATATTTATATTTTTTCTTTTTTTCTTGTATATAACAAATCACATTACTCGCGCCAAACACTGGAATATATTTGAAAGGTGCGCACGCCACCGGCGTGAAATCAGCAACGATATTGGTCCCCACCGACTTTCAACGGTATGGACGTGCTGGACGGTCGTCCCGACGACTCACGTGGCCATCGAGAAGGGGTGGCGCTGTTCGTCGACGGGCCGAACATCCTCCGAGACGAGTTCGACGTCGACCTCGACGACGTGCGCGAAGCCGCGAAAGAGGCGGGCCGACTCGTGGCCATCCGCCTCTACGTCGACGAACACGCCACGCCCGGCCTGATCCAGGCCGCCGAAGCCCGCGGCTACGAGGTCGTCGTGACCAGCGGCGACGTCGACGTGAAACTCGCCGTCGACGCGACCCGCGTCGCCGTCGAAGGCCGTGCGGAGACGTTCGCCATCGCCTCCCGCGACACCGACTTCAAACCGGTGCTGGAGGTCGCAAACGCCTACGGGATGCGGACGTTCGCCATCGCACCCGGTACCCACGGTCGGTCGGACGCGCTGCGGAACTCCGCCACCGAGAGCGTCACGCTCGGCGAGTGAGCGTTCAGGACAGCAGGCTACACCCCATGGTCGTCGAGACAGTTCGGTCCGTGACGGCGCGGTCCGCCCGAACCGCGACGTCGGTCGCCGAGTCGCTGCGGTCGAACAGCTCGGAGCCGACTACAGCGGTCGCTTTCTCCCCGTCGCTGCCGATCTCGAGTCGGTAGTCTGCGGGTTCGAGCAGGTCGATCGCGACCACATCGAGAAGCGAGCGACGCGAACGTCGGGAGGAGACGGCGAGCGGTTGAGTCGTCGCCGTCAAACGTTTTGTCGTCGACTCCCCAGGTCACTCCGCGAAGAACTCGAGGAGCGCCTCCGCCACGCGGACGGACTCCTCGTGGTGGACCCAGTGGGTCGCGTCTTCACAGCGCAGGAGTCGGCCGTCGTCACACAGGTCGACGCTCTCGCGGGCCATCGACTTCCGGAGGAACCGGTCGCGCTCACCCCAGACGACGAGCGTCGGCACCGTCACTCGGGTCCGTCGCGGCCGCGGGCGACTGCGGACGATAGCCCGATACCAGTTGAGCATCGCACGGAACGCGCCGGGTCGGTTCCACGCCTCCCGGTAGCGCTCGAAGTCGGCGACGGTGAACGTCCCCGGGAGGCTCGTCCGGCGCATCGTCCGGACGAGCGGCTGCCAGCCGTGGACTCGCGAGACCAGTTCGGGGACGACCGGCAGCTGGAAGAAGAGGACGTACCAACTCCGGAAGCGCTGGTCCCAGTGGCGACGCATCGTCCGGTCGAAGACGTGGGGGTGCGGAACGTTGACGACGCAGAGTTTCTCGACCCGGTCGGGGTGATGGAGGGCGACCCACCACGCGACCGCCGCCCCCCAGTCGTGGCCGACGAGGTACGCGCTCTCTGCACCGAGGGCGTCGACGAGACCGACGACGTCGGCGGCGAGTTCGTCGAGGTGGTAGGCGTCGACGCCGTCGGGTTTGTCGCTGAGGTTGTACCCGCGCTGGTCGGGAACGACGACGCGGTAGCCGGCGTTCGACAGCGGTCGCAGTAGGTCGTGCCAGCCGTACCAGAACTCGGGGAACCCGTGGAGGAGGACGACGAGCGGCCCGTCTTCCGGTCCGGTCTGGACGGTGTGTAGTCGGACGCCGTTGGTCTCGACGTACACCGACTCGCCCGGATCTTCGGCCGGGTAGCCCTCGGGAGTCGCGGTCTCGACGTTCATCGCTACCAGTGCGCACCCGGCGGTATTAGCGGTTGCGTGCGGTGGGGGTCGAACGTCGGTGGGGACTACGCGATGCGGACGACCGCCTCGGTGAGCCAGCAGTCGACGAACCGGCCCGACGGCTGACGGGCGAGGCGGAACTCGTAGACGGTCTCGTGGCCGTCGTCGTCGACGACGGTCACCTCCTGTCGGGCGTCGTCGCCGTACCGTTCGATGGGAGTCGTCCCGACGCGGTCGAAGTCGACGAGCGGTGCGTAGCGCTCGCTCCTGACGACCTTCGAGAAGCGAGTCAACGGGCCGACGACGCGGCGGACGGCGGGCGAGGCGAAGACGAACGCGGTCTCGATGCCACTGTCGGGATACGGGTCGTCGTTGGCGCGGAGGGCGTCGAGTTGGAGTTCGACCACCGTCTCGGGCGGGAGCGACGGCGTCGGGCGGGGCAACCCGTGGTTGACGTACTGTTCGTTCACGTACTGTGGTACGCCGTGGCAGGGCATATACTTGTTTCCCCTGTTCGGCAGTTACGCACTACCTACCGTCGGTCTTCGTCGGAAGCAGTGACGCACCCGGCTCAGTCGCGGCCGTTGGTCGCGGCCGTCATCGTCCAGACGGCCGTCAGGCCGAGTACGAGCGCCGGCAGCATCGGGAGCGCGAGGAACGCCGCGATGTAGGGGATACCGAACGACGCCGGAATACCCGGAAAGAGGTAGATACTCCCGGGGACGACGAGAAACGAGAGGACGACGACGGCGACGAGCAGCCACCCCTGTCGGCCGAACCCACCTTCGACCGCCGACGCGTCGCTGGCCGGTTCCTCGGTGCCGTCGGGGCGGTGGACGTAGCCGCCGTCTGTTCTCCCGTCGTGGTCGGTCTCAGAGCTCACTATCGGGGATTACCACCACTTTACCAAAGCCCTCACGGTTCTCGATCATCTCGTGGGCGCGGTCGGCCTCGCTCATCGGTACCGTCTCGCGGATGCGGGGTTCGAAGGTGCCGTCCCAGACGAGTTCGAGCACGTCGTCGACCTGTCCGGGCGTCGCCATCGTCGACCCGATGACCGACAGCTGGTTCCAGAAGATGCGGTTGAGACCCGCATCGGGGTTCGGTCCGGTCGTCGCGCCGCAGGTGACGACGCGACCGCCCTTCGCGAGGCTCTTCAGCGAGTCCTGGTACGTCGCCTCGCCGACGTGGTCGACGACGACGTCGACACCGCGCTTCCCGGTCAGCTCTTTGATCTCCTCGGCGAAGTCGTCGTCTTCGTAGTTGATGACGTGGTCCGCACCGCAGTCGCGGGCGTACTCGAGTTTCTCCTCGGTCGAGGCCGTCGCGAACACCTCCGCGCCGGCGTAGTCGGCGATCTGGACCGCGGCGTGGCCGACCCCGCCCGACGCGCCGAGCACGAGTACCTTCTCGCCGGCCTCGAGGTCGGCGCGGTCGACGAGCATCCGCCACGCGGTCTGGAAGACGAGCGACGCCGACCCGGCGACCTCCCAGTCGACGTGGTCCGGCACCGGGACGAGATTGTCTTCCGGGACAGTCGCCTTCTCGGCGTGGACGCCGCGGACGTGTTCACCGATGATGTGGAAGCGGACACAGAGCGACGGATCGCCGTCGCGACAGAACTCGCACTGTCCGCAGGCGACGCCGGCACTGACGGCGACGTGGTCGCCCTCCTCGAAGCGGGTGACGGCCTCGCCGACGGCCTCGACGACGCCCGCGGCGTCGCTGCCGGGGATGTGCGGCATGTCGAGATCGACGCCCGGCAGTCCCTTCCGCGTCCAGATGTCGAGGTGGTTCAACGCGCCGGCCTTGACGTCGACGAGTACCTCGTCGCGGTCCGGTTCGGGGTCGTCGAACTCGTCGTAAGTCAGCACGTCGCGGTCGCCGTGTTCCGTAAATTGAACGGCCTTCATCGTAATTCGTCCGTTCACCCGAAGATGTAAAACTGTGAGCTTTCGTAGAATGTCTTGCCCGTAGTTCGTCGTCTGTCGAAAGAGCGGAGCGAAAGTGAACGACGTGGTGATTTTTCCGCTCACGTTCCGAAGCGGGAGGCATGAGCGAGGACCCGCTCCACGGACGCGACGAGCACGAACTGGAAGGCGACCACGAACAGGACGACCACACCCACGCGGACGCCGACACTCACGACGAGCACTCCCACGGAGACGACCACGGCAAGACGCACGACGAGGAACACGGCCACCACCACCACGACGTCGACACCGTCCGGTACGCCGTCGTCACCGTCTCCTCCTCCCGGTCGCTCGACGACGACCCCGCTGGCGACGCCATCGAGACGGCCATCGAGGCCAACGACGACGACATCACCGTGCGCAACCTCCTGCCCGACGACTACGACAAGGTACAGGGCGAGGTTCACAACCTGGTCGGCCGAGAAGACGTCGACGTCGTCGTCACGACGGGGGGGACGGGCGTCACTCCCGACGACGTCACCGTCGAGGCCACCGAACCGCTCATCGAGAAGACGCTGCCGGGGTTCGGCGAACTCTTCCGTCGACTCTCTTACGACGAGATCGGGACGCGCGTCGTCGGGACGCGAGCGATCGGCGGCGTCGTCGACGGAGTCACGGTCTTCTGTCTACCCGGCAGCGAGAACGCTGCCCGACTGGGTGCCGAGGAGATCATTGTCCCCGAAGGGAGCCATCTGGCCGGGTTGGCGCAGCGGGACGAAGACGAGGCGGACGAGGAGAAGGAGGCAGACGAGGAGAACGGAGCGAGCGACCGCGGCGAGAGCGACGAGGAGTAGGTCAGTACGGCGCGTAGAACACCCAGTCCTCCGCCGGGACGGTGACGTCGACGTACCCGTTCGCGTCGGTCGTGACGTCGCCCATCGACCCGCTGTAGTCGTGGAGCGTCGTGTTCGCCCACGAGGTGTAGACGTTCTGCGTCTTCGTCGACGACCCGTCGTTGTTCAGCCCGACCAGCAGGTTGTTGTACCGTTCGTAGATTGCGAGGTCGTAACTCGTGTGCCGGAAGTACGTCTCGCCGCCACAGAGGTTCTTGCGAACCCACACCATGTTGTTGACGTCCGAGTCGTCGAGGATGGCGTTCGGGTAGAGGTTGTACACCATCGGGAACCCCTCGATGGTGAGCACGAACGCGTGGGCGAGATGATACTGTGAAGGTGCCCCCTCGTCGTGGTTCTGAACGAACGGTCGAGCGTGCCACGGGTCCTGTGCGACGAGGCCGGCACCGGCGAGGCGACTCATGTCGCCGTACTCGAACACCGAGTCGAGAACGAAGTACAGCGGGTAGTCGAACGCGTCCATCCCGGTGTCGGCGTAGGTCTGGACGTAGTCGACGCTCCCGCTGAACACCTCACCGACGCGTTTCATCCCCAGTTCGTCGGCCTTCGGGTTGGCGTAGTCGCGCCAGTACTTCTCTTCGACGTGTTTGACGGCGTCGTAGCGGTAGCCGTCCGCGTCGAAGGAGGCCATCTTCTCCATGTAGTTCATCAGTTCGCCGCGGACGTAGTCCGACGTCGAGGACTCGTACTGCGCGAGGTCCGGGAGGCCGAGCAGTTCACCGTGTTCGACCTGATGGTCGTCGTCGTAGTCGTCGATAGAACCGACGTCGTGGTGGAAGTCGTCGTAGCTGAACCGCGGGAAGTCGTAGTCGTACCCCGTCGCCATGTGATTCATCACGCAGTCGAAGTACACCTCCAGCCCCTCGCTGTGGGCCGTGTCGACGAGCGTCTGGAGATCCGCCTCCGTCCCGAACTCGCTGTCGAACGTCGTGAAGTCGACCGGTTGGTAACCGAGCGGCGGGTCGTTACGTCCGTCCTGGTCCTCCCACGTCAGATCGCTCTGCTGTGGTGCCTGAATCCAGACGGCGTCGTACCCCTTGTCGGCGACCTTCGAGAGGTTGTCCGTGATGGTGGGCCACGTCTCGTGGAAGTACTGGAACGCGACGAGGTCACCGGAAGCGGCCGTCGCGGTGTCGGCGACGGTCGCCGTCCCGGCCGCGCCGAGACCGGCGACGCCGAGCGCGCCGAGCACCTGCCGACGGGTGACGCCGGGCCCGCCTGCCCCGTCCGCGTCGTCTCTCCCGACCGTACCGGCCGCTTCACTCGACGGGAGGAGATCCGTCCACGTCGTCTCGGCGGCGTTGCGCGTTCGTTCGATCGCCGCGGCCCGGCGTGCCCGCTCGTCGGGGTCCGCGCGGGCCGCTCCCGCCTCGGCTTCGCGCCTGGCGGTCTCGCGCATCGATGCACGACGCCGCTCGCGCTCGTTCCGATCCGTCGGCGACTGCCCGCTGCTCCCGTCGTCCGTGGCTTCGTCCGTCATACACGATTGTTGTACTAAGACTTCGTACATATATCTAGGTGTAGTAGAAAGATGATTCTATCTTATACTACTGCTCAAATTAATAAGCGATCCGACGGATAGTGCGATCGGTCGACACGCCGTCGATTCGACAGCAATCCTTGTCGTGTCGCGTCCCTTTATCAGCCTCGACCGCAACTCCCGAGCATGAGCAATCAGCAGCCGCCCGAGCAGGAAGAGGAGGACCCCTTCGCGGGCGAGAAAGACCCGCGACTCCGCAGTTCGGAAGTGACGCAGGGTGCAGAGCGCGCCCCCCACCGCGCGATGTTCCGCGCGATGGGGTTCGACGACGAGGACCTCTCCTCGCCGATGGTCGGTATCGCCAACCCCGCCGCCGACATCACGCCGTGTAACGTCCACCTCGACGACGTCGCACAGGCGGCCATCGACGGCGTCGACGACAACGGCGGGATGCCCATCGAGTTCGGCACCATCACCATCTCCGACGCCATCTCGATGGGCACCGAGGGGATGAAGGCCTCGCTCATCTCGCGGGAGGTCATCGCCGACTCCGTCGAACTCGTCTCGTTCGGCGAGCGAATGGACGCGCTCGTCACGGTCGCCGGCTGTGACAAGAACCTCCCCGGGATGATGATGGCCGCCATCCGGACGGACCTCCCCTCCGTCTTCCTCTACGGCGGCTCCATCATGCCCGGCCAACACGAGGGTCGCGACGTGACCGTCCAGAACGTCTTCGAGGGCGTCGGCACCTACGCGGAGGGGAAGATGAGCGCCGACGAACTCGACGACCTGGAGCGGCACGCCTGCCCCGGTGCAGGCTCCTGCGGCGGGATGTTCACCGCGAACACGATGGCCTCCATCTCCGAGGCGCTCGGCCTCGCACCACTGGGCTCGGCTTCCCCGCCCGCAGAGTCCGAGGAGCGCTACGACGTGGCCCGTCGCGCCGGCGAAGCCGTCCTCGAAGCCGTCGAGAACGATCTGCGCCCCTCGGACATCCTGACGAAGGAGTCCTTCGAGAACGCCATCGCCATCCAGGTCGCCATCGGCGGGTCGACGAACGCTGTCCTCCACCTGCTCGCGCTCGCCGCCGAAGCCGGCATCGACCTCTCCATCGAGGAGTTCGACGAGATCTCCCGCCGGACGCCGAAGATCGCCAACCTCCAACCCGGCGGCACGAAGGTGATGAACGACCTCCACGAGGAGGGCGGTCTCCCGGTCGTCGTCCGGCGGCTAGTCGACGCCGGCCTGTTCCACGGCGACGCGATGACGGTCACCGGCCGGACGATCAGCGAGGAGCTCGAACAGCTCGACCTCCCCGACGACGAGGACGTCTCGGGCGAGTTCATCTACACCGTCGACGACCCGTATCAGGAAGAGGGAGCGATCAAGATTCTCACCGGCAACCTCGCACCCGACGGTGCGGTGCTGAAGGTGACCGGCGACGACGCGTTCCACCACACCGGCCCCGCCCGCGTCTTCGAGGGTGAGGAGGACGCGATGCGCTACGTCCAGGAAGGACACATCGAGTCCGGCGACGTCATCTGTATCCGCAACGAGGGACCGAAAGGCGGTCCCGGGATGCGCGAGATGCTGGGCGTCACCGCCGCCGTCGTCGGCCAGGGCCACGAGGACGACGTGGCGCTGCTGACCGACGGGCGGTTCTCCGGTGCGACGCGCGGACCGATGGTCGGCCACGTCGCGCCCGAGGCGGCCGTCGGCGGTCCAATCGCCCTGCTCGAAGACGGCGACGAGGTGACCGTCGACATCCCGGAACGCGAACTGTCGGTCGACCTCTCCGAGGAGGAGCTCGACGCCCGGAGAGACGACTGGGAACCGCGTGACCCGCCGTACACGTCCGGCGTCCTCGCGAAGTACGCCAACGACTTCGGCTCCGCCGCGAACGGCGCGGTGACGAACCCCGGTGCGAAGCAGCGAGACTGAGCTGTCTCCCTTTTGATCCACATTTTGCGAGGGAGCGAGCGAAGCGAGCGACCGCGTGACGTTGGAGTCGACGGCGTCCTGCGTGGATCGGAGCCAGAGCACTAATCTGTCTGACGGCGAAGAAGTAACTAGATGAGTTCAAGCCGTCCAGGTTCTCCGCTTGAACAACAGCTCAAACGTCTCTCGTCTGTCGAGTCACTCGGCGACCTCTCGGAGCGACAGTGGAAGGTCCTGAAGTTCATCCTCGTCTTGGTCGCGATCATCCTCGTCTACGCCGTCATCTACCAGATCGGGATGGCACGCTTCGAGGGCGAAGAGCGGTCGTTTCTGCGGTCGCTGCAGACCGTCATCAACACGTTGACCACCACTGGTTACGGGGGTGACGCCCCGTGGCAGTCGGATATCATGAACGCACTGCTCGCCTGGTATCAGATCTCCGGCGTCATCATGGGCTTTGTCACCCTCCGAATCCTCATCATCCCGCTGTTCGAGCGTGCGCCGGTCATCCTCGACGAGCGGTTGACCGCCAAAGACGGTCACGTCGTCGTCTGTGAGTACGGACGCGGCAAGGACGTCCTGCTCGACGAACTGCAGGAGTCCGACGTGGAGTACGTCCTCGTCGACTCCGACAAGGAGGAGGCGCTAGACCTCTCGAACCGCGACTACCAGGTGATCGACGGCGACCCGACGAAGACCGAGACGCTGCAGCGGGCGTCGGTCGGAGACGCCGGACTCGTCGTCGTCGACGCCCGAAACCGGAACGCGAGCATCGTGCTCACCGCCCGCCAGCTGAACGAGAACGCGCGTATCGTCTGTCTCACCGAGACGCCCCAGCGACGCGAGGCGCTCGAGCGAGTCGGCGCCGACTGCGTCGTCTGTCTGCCGGCGCTCATCGGACAGCGGCTGGCCGAGAAGGCCTCCGTCACGTTCAACGCCGAGACCGCGCCGGACGTGATCGGCGACGGACCCGTCGTCCGCGAGCTGCTCGTCCGCCGCAGCGGCCCGCTGCACGGTGAGTCGGTTGGAAAGACCGCAATCGCCTCGAACCCGGAGCTGAGGGTCGTCGCCGCCTGGATCGACGGTGAGCTCCGACTGCCGCCGCGCGAGGAGGACGTGCTCACGTCCAACGCGACGCTCGTGGTCGTCGGCCCCGAAGAGGCGTTCGACGCGATACGGACGCAGGTGACGGGAATCCGGTCGCCACGCACTCACTCGAGCGTCGTCGTCGCCGGTCTCGGCGAGGCGGGGCAGTCGGTGGTCGATAGCCTCCCGGACGGGGTGGACGTGACGACGCTCGACGTCGACGAGACGACCGACGCGGACGTCGTCGGCGACGCCAGCGAGCGGACGGTGCTCTCGGAGGCCGGCGTCGAGGACGCGACGGCGCTCGTCGTCGCCGTCGACGACGACGACACGGCGCTGTTGACGGCTGCCGTCGGCCGCGCGATGACCGACGACATCGAGATCCTGGCGCGGATGACCGAAGACGAGAACGTCTCGAAGGCGTTCGACGCGGGCGCGGACTACGCGCTCTCCGAACAACGGACGACCGCCCGGATGATCGCGAGCGAGATCTACCGGGACCGGATCTTCCACCCCATCGGACAGGTCCGGTTCGTGGAGTTCGACGGTGAACCGTTCGTGGACCACACGCTCAGCGAAGAGGAGGAGCGCCTCGACAGCGGCGTCGTCCTCGTCGGCGTCCGCCGGGACGGTGCGTTCTACACCGCCGACGACACCGACATCTCGGCGGGCGACTCCGTCGTCGTCGCCGGCACCGACGAACGACTACGAGAACTGGAACACGAGATACAGTAGCGGACGGGGGGCGCTCCGCTCGGCATCGGCGCGATTCGTCTGCGAGAAAGTGGGACAGCGAAGACTCGCACCGCTCGTCTCAGTGTTCCGTTTCGTTCCGCAAAAGTGGGACCGCCGAGATTCGAACTCAGGTCCTACCGACCCCATCGGCAGAGGATACCACTACCCTACGGTCCCGCTGTGTCTGCTGTTTTTCCGCATTACAGGCGACGGTCGACTGTCGTTTAAGACCTTCGTTTCGGCCGCGCGCGAGAAGTGCTGTCACGATACGGCGACCGAGGACGACGTCTCAGACCAGCACGCGTTCGAGACGGACGACCTCGCCGCTTTCGGCGTCGGGGTCACCGACGAGTCTGCCGAGACAGACGACCGCGTCGTCGGGGGTGTAGCAGGCGACGAGCGCGTCGCGGGCGGCGTCGTCCTCGACGTCGATGACGCCGGGAGCGTAGACCTGGGCGCCGTGGGCGACCTGTTCGGCCGCGCTCGGGGCGATCGTCACGCTGGGGAGGTGTGTCAGACTACGCTCGGCGGGGGCGACGATCTCTCGGAGTGGGTCTTCGTCGCCCTCTTCGGCGAACGCGAGTGCGTCGACGAAGTCGTGGAGCGTGACGAGGTCGGTGTCGTCGAACGGGTCGGTTCGGGTGCGTCGGAGATGGCCCATGTGGCCGCCGGTGCCGAGCGCGAGCCCGAGGTCGTGACAGAGCTTCCGGACGTAAGTGCCGCTCTCGCAGCCGATTCGGAGCAGCACCTTCCGGTCGCGAACTTCGAGTACGTCGAGGTCGTACACCGTCCGGGTCCGGAGTCGCCGGGAGACGGCGCTCTTGCGCGGCGGTTTCTGATACAGCTCTCCCTCGAACTCGGCGACGACGGCGTCGAGATCAGTCGGCGCGGGACCGTGGAGTTCGAGCACGGCGACGTACTCCTTCGCTCCCTCGAGGAAGACCTGCGCGAGTCGAGTGGCGTCGCCGAGGAGGATCGGGAGACAGCCGGTCACCTTCGGGTCGAGCGTGCCCGCGTGGGCGGCCTGCTCGACGCCGGCGAGGTCGCGGACCCACCCGGAGACCTGGTGAGCCGAGGGACCCGGCGGCTTGTCGAGGTTCACGACCCCGAAGTTCAGCAGTTCGTCGACGCCGCGGTCCGCGGGCGGGCCTCGCATGGTCAGAAGTCGTAGACGACGCCCTCGACGGGCGCTTTCCCCTCGTCGGTGTTGGGGTCGTAGGAGTCGACCGCCGTCGTGAGCATTCCGAGGACGCCCTCGGGACTCCAGCGGGCCGTGTTGTAGACGATGTCGTAGATGCCGCGGTCGCCGATCTCGATGTTGTAGTACTCCATGTAGCGTTTGGCCTCGCTCATCTCGCGGCGTTTGGTCTCCTCGCGGGCGACCTCGACGTCCTTGCCCTCGCGGTCGGCGATGCGCTCGGCGCGGATGTTGAGCGGTGCGTCGAGCCAGATGCGGATGTCGGCCTCGTCGGCCGCCAGCCAGCCGGCGAGTCGCGACTCCAGCAGCACGTCGTCGCGCTCCTGGGCGATCTCGTAGAGCCGTCGGTCGAGATCGCGGTCGATCTGGTCGTCCTCTTCGGCCAGTTCGTTGAACTCGACCGGGGAGTAGCCGCGTTCGGCGGCGAGCTCGCGGAAGATGTCGCCGCCGCTGATATGTTCCAGTCCGAACGCTTCGGCCAGTCCGGCCGCAGTCGTGCTCTTCCCGCTTCCCGGCGGGCCAGAGACGGTCAGTAACATACCGTCATTCGGTCGGTGCTCCTCAAAACGGTTGCCGTTACGGACGCGCGTGGCGTGTGCGGACGAACCACGCACAGACCGGACCGCTCCGTGGCAGTGGGGGTGTTTGCAACGGAAACACGCTCTCCACGAGGATTCCGAGTCGATGACGACCGCGGGCGACGACAGGGAGAATCGAGACCGCGAAGAGAGTTAGCTCGTCGACGGCGTCGTGCTGATGTTCAGTCCCTTGCGAATGATCTGGGTGAACGCCATCGAACAGAGGAAGTACCAGATGATCCACGTCTGGATGGGGCCGAGGATCTGTTCGGTCCACTCGACTTCCCCACTCAGCGGCAACACGAGGTTCTGCAGGTCCACGTGAACCGGGTTGCCGCCGATACCGATGGCCCAGTACATCCACAGGAACACCGGGATGGTGAGGAACATGATCCACACCATCGGGCGGAACTGCTCTTTGAACATCCCCATCTGGTCGCCCATCGCCTCCATCTGCTCCTCCTGGATGGCCTCGAGCGCAGCGTCGTCACCGCGCTCCTGAGCGTCCTTCCGGCGCTGCTGGATGTCTTTCATCCGTTCTTGGTACGCCCCCATCTTCTCCATGTTCATCAGGTTCGCCTGCAGGAGCGTCGAGTACAGCCCGGTACCGAGCGCGAGCACCATCACGACGGCGTAGAACGGCAGCAGTTCGGCCAGCGGACCGAGCAGGACGTCCATCGCACCGCCGATGACGTTTCGGACTTGTGTGACCGAGTAACCGAGGAAGAGACCGACCGTCACGAGGGCCGCACCCTTGTCGTACTTCGACCACGTCGTCCCCTCGACGTCGTCGACGCCGGACGAACTCGTCGCGCTCGCAGCACTCGCCGTCGAGTCGTCGTTTTCGAGTGCGTTCCGGGTCGCCTCGGGGTCGGCCAGCGCGAACCCCTCGTCGCCGTCGACGAGGACGCCCTTCTCGATGAGTCGACCCCACTGTCCGCTCGAGATGTCGTCTTTCACGTCGACCCACTTGACCTCGCCGTCCTCCGAGCGGGCGAGGACGGTTTCGATGGCCCCTCGCATCTCCGGATCGTTGGAGACGAGCGACCGAACCTTCGATTCGATACGTGCCATTACTTCTCCGTTGGCAACCACCGTTTATCAAGCTTTTACTCTGACGTTCGTACGCACGAAACGCTCAGTCACTCCCACAGCGAGGTCGAAATCTCGCTACTAAACTATCGTCCCACGGGTATCGTTGCGCTCGGACTGTCTTCGCCGTCGACCTGTCGAACCACACTGTTCGATCGACAGTTCAGAAAAGTGTCTATTTAACCGAGCGACTGCGGCCACGTGGGGGCACGGTAGTCTCACCACAGGTTTGATAGGCAAACGTTCGGTAAAATTCGTCATTCCGAATAGATATAGCATAAAATATTCCGATTTAATTCGGGATTGAGATGGGTAACTAAGTCTGTATTCGACGATTTGGTTTCGTCGGGAGACCCCCGGCTGATAAACCAATGGTAGGGAAATTCGGAAGACAGGTGCTCGTGGTGTTCGTCGTGATGACCATCGCTCTCAGCGGCTTCGCCGGTGTGGCAGCCGCTCACGACAACCACGATAAAAAGGACAAAGACGAGAAGAACGACGCCGAGCAACGGCAGCAGAGTCACGCAAGCGCTTGGGCACAACAGGTCGGATACAACAACGACCTCGACCAACGCCAGAAGAACCGACAGGCTCAGTGGGCCGCGCAGGTCGGCAAGTACAACGACGCGAACCAGCAGCAGGACAACGACCAGCGCCAGCGGGCCAGCCAGAAGGGCAAGTACAACGACGCCGATCAGACGCAGAAGAACGACCAGGACCAGGTGGCGCTGCAGGCCGGCTACAAGAACGACGCCGACCAGAAGCAGGAGAACGACCAGCGCCAGCAGGCCAGCCAGAAGGGCAAGTACAACGACGTCGACCAGACGCAGAAGAACGACCAGAACCAGGGCGCTCTGCAGGTCGGAAAGTACAACGACGTCGACCAGAAGCAGGACAGCAAGCAGGACCAGCAGTCGAGCCAGAAAGGCTCGAAGAACTCTGCGAGCCAGACCCAATCTAGCAGTCAGACCCAGGTCGCATACCAGGGCTGAGTCGCTTCGCGACTTCGAGACACTCCCGCCCGGACCAACCGCCCGTGGACCGCCCCCCCGCGGAGTCGCTGCCTCACACGGCGTGACTCGACTCGAGAAGGAGACCCGTCTCGTCGCGGAGTTTCGACGTGTTCGACCACGGACTCCGTTTTGTGCGTACTTTCGCACTATAGTGCATCGCTCGCGAGGAGTACGCCGCTCACGTCCGGGTGTTGGTACCGCAGAAACGAGACGGTGGCCGCGTTCAGTTTATTCGCGCAGTTCCGAGGCGAGACGGTCGAACACGTCGTCCGGGGTGCCCTCGCCCTCGATCTCGACGAGCGTCCCCTCCTCGCGGTAGTGTTCGACGACGGGTTCGGTGTTCTCGTGGTAGACGCGGAGTCGTTCGCGGACGGTCTCCTCGGTGTCGTCGTCGCGCTGCGTGAGTTCCGCACCGCACTCGTCGCAGACCCCCTCCTCCTCGGGTTGGTTAAACTCGACGTGGTAAGTCGCGCCACAGTCGGGACAGACACGACGGCCGGTGAGTCGGCGGACGAGTTCCTCCTCGTCGACGTCGAGGTAGAACACGTAGTCGAGGTCCGTCACACTGTCGAGATACTCGACCTGCGAGAGGTTCCGCGGGTAGCCGTCGAGCACGTAGCCGTCGGCGTCTTCGAGCGCCGTCTCGACGATCTCGTTGACGACGGGGTCGGGGACGAGTTCGCCCTCGTCCATGTACGAGGCGGGCGTCCCGTGTTCGGTCTCCATGTGTTTGTTCTCCCGAAGCGCGTCACCCGTCGTGACGTGTTCGAGGTCGAACTCGGCGGCGAGTCGCTTGCTCTGCGTCCCTTTACCTGCACCCGGCGGTCCGAGCAGGAGCACGTGTTCGTCGCTCATACGTTACCTGTCCCGCTCCGGGGTTAAAATCTTGTAGAAACACGCGGGTTTGTCGTGAACGTCACGCGTCGAACGCGGCGGCCGATAAGCAGGAACTCCTTTCCGGTTCCTCTCCGGGAGACTGTTGCGAGAGAACGTTCGCCCGGTGCGACCATCTTTCGGTTGCGGCAACACCGTCTGCTACCCGTGACGCAGAGCGACAGTTTCAACTCCGGGCTTCCCGTCGCCCGAGATAGCTGCCATGGTGGACGACGCACTTCGGTCGCCCCGAGACGCCGAACTGGTCGAGTCGGTCGCAAGCTACTGGGTCTCCCTCGACCGCGGATGGCGAGCGACGGCGCTCGGTCTCACAGTCGTCGTAGTTCACGCGCTGCTGCAGGTCGCCTGATGGCGAGGACCACACTGGGAGACGTCGCCCCCGGCGTGGCGGTGTTGGCGGTGCTGGCCGTCGCCGCACACGTCCTCGCCGGCGTGGTTCCGGGTGTGAGTGCCCTCATCGTCGCCGTCGCGCTCGGCGCGCTCGTCGCCAACGCCGTCGGCACCCCCGACTGGGCGTCCGGCGGTGTCGCGACCGGGTCGCTGTTTCTCGAGGTCGGTATCGTCCTCCTCGGTGCGAGCGTGTCGCTCGCCGAGATCCGCGAGTCGGGACCGCTCGTCGTGTTGCTCGTCGTCCTCACGGTGGGCGCCGGCGTCGTCGGCGTCGAACTGCTCGCGCGGCAGGGGTTCGGACTCCGAGACAAGATGGCGTCGTTGCTGGCGGCGGGGTCGAGCATCTGCGGCGTCTCCGCTGCGGCCGCCGTCGCCGGCACCATCGACGCCGACGGCGACCAACTGACGCACGTCGTCGCGACCGTCCTCCTCTTCGACGCGGTGACGCTCCTCGTCTTCCCCGTCGCCGGCGACCTGCTCGCGCTGTCCGGCAAGCAGTTCGGCGTCTGGGCCGGACTGAGCATGTTCTCGACCGGCCCGGTCGCCGCCGCCGGATTCGCTCACTCGCCGGTGGCCGGTCGCTGGGCGACGGTGACGAAACTCACCCGCAACTCGCTTCTGGGGGTCGTCGCGGTCGGCTACGCGGCCCGGTACGCCACGGACGAGGGGACGTCGGACACGAAGCTCCGACAGATCTGGACAGAGTTCCCGAAGTTCCTCGTCGGCTTCCTCGTCGTCGCCGCCGTCGCCAACACCGGCGCGCTCTCGTCGGCGACGCTCGCTTCCATCGACACCGTCGCCGACTGGCTCTTCACGCTCGCGTTCGTCGGCCTCGGCTTCGACATCCAACTGGCGAAGATGCGCGACACGGGACTGACGCCGGTGCTCGTCGTCCTCGTCCATCTCCTCGGGGTGAGCGCGCTCACGCTCGTCGCCGTAACGACGCTGTTCTGACGCCCAGACTGGCGGGTCGTCGGCGACTCGGGCTCGTCGGCCCGACGTCGGCCTCGTCGCCCCGCTTTTCATCCCCGACCGCGTAGCCGGAGGTATGACGAGATTCGAAGCCGACACGCCGGCCGAACGTCGGAAACTGTTCGCCGACGGCATCGTCGCCCACCGCAACCGCAGCAGCGCCTACCTCACGATCGAAGCCGACCCCGACCCGGAGCTCGACGGCACCGACGAGGACGGCGACCCGCTGCCGACCGCGTGGGTCCAGTTCTCCGAGAAGACGTTCAACTTCGACGTCACCGACGACGAGTTGGACCGACTGAAGGCGATGCTCGAGGAGTTCCCCGAGTTCCGCATCGACCAACTGGAGAGCCCCGAGACCGCCGAGGGGACGAACGTCCGCGTCTCCGCCCGCTCGGACGCCAACCGCCTCGCGGGGTTCGTCGACCGGCTGTTCCAGGAGGTCTACGGGCGGGACGAGCACTACCGTGCGTGGGTCGTCGCGCTCTGAGATAGTTCACGAACGTTCGTTAGCTTCGCCGACGCGAGGGGAACGAACTAAGCCCGACGCTGACAAAGCAACTCGTATGAATCTGGTACGAGGAACGACACAGACGTGTCTAAACCGGCCGTTCGCTGCGTCCTGCCCGTCGGGAGGTGGCGTCCGTGGTTAGATCCCTCTTCGACGCACCGCTCGTACCCGTCGCCAACGAGGACGACGCCGTCGCGACGTGTACGGCGACGTTTCCGCACGTCGCGGACGCCGGAGGACGAATGCTTGTCGTCCACGTCGTCGAGAAGGCCGGCGGCGCGCCCGACAAGGCGTCGGTAGAACAGCGAGAGAAACTGGCGGAAGAGCTGTTCGAGGAAGTGCGCGAACGGGCCGCCGAAGCCGGCGTCGACGTCGAGACGCGACTGCTGTACGGAACCGACGTCGGCGAGACGATCCTCGACGCCGCACGCGACGAGGACGCCAGCGCCATCGTATTCACGCCACGCGAGGGCAAGAAGTGGTGGGACATCTTCGGCCACGAGGCGCGCGACACGCTCGTCGAGGACAGCGATCGACCGGTCGTCGTGCTGCCGGGTGCTGACGAATGAGTGACGACTGTTCTTCGCTACTCCGGGCGGTCACCACGACAGAGGTGACCCGCGATGAGTGACGACTGTTCTTCGCCACTCCGGGCGGTCACCACGACAGAGGTGACCCGCGAT